>CAVTUQ010000034.1:0-171878 GCA_963737905.1 uncultured delta proteobacterium
GGCTGAGCCGATTTTAGATTGGGGAAACAGCATGAAACAAAACCTTTCGCTTTGGGGCCTGAACCTTGTCTTGTTTTTTGTCTTCGGTCAAACATCATTCGCCGCGGAGAAACTTGTCGGCTTACAGTCCGCGCCTAGCATCGCCATGGCGTTGCCCTGGTTCGCGGAGGAGGCGCGGCTGTATTCCAAACACGATCTAGATTTTCAGCTCGTCTACATCGCCTCGTCGGGCATCGTTACCGCGGCGATGAGCGGCGGCAACGGTAGCGTTGCCATTGTCGGCGGCGAGGGGCCGATCCGGGCTTATTTGAGCGGCAACACGGATTTCGTTTTTATCGGTTCGGTGAAAAACGTCCTTACCCATAGCATTATGGGCAAGGCGGATATCAAAAAACCCGAAGATCTCAAGGGCAAGAAAATCGGCGTGGGGCGCATAGGCGGCAACTCACACTATTTCACGCAGTATGCCATGCGAAAGAAAGGCCTGGATCCTCTCAAGGATGCGAACTTGATTCAAACCGGCGGTGCGCCGGAGACTTTTTTGGCGCTCGCCACGGGCGCCGTCGATGCCGCTTCGATCACCACGCCGCAGGACACACGCGCGGCGTTTCAGGGATTCAACTACGTCATCGACGGCCGTGAGATCAAACCACCGTACGTGGCGACGGGTTTTGTTACTTTACGTTCAGTAATCGCGAAGCGGCCGAAAGTCGTCAGTCAGTTCATGCATACCATGGCCGAGTCCTTCAAACTGATGACCACCGACCGCGAGCTGGCTTATCGAGTGATTAGCAAAAAAATCGGTCTCACCGACCGGAAAGTTTTCGACGCGGCCTACACCCAGGAGTTGAAAGTGCTGGAGCCAAAACTGGAGATCCGCCCCGAGGCGATCCAGGCGACGCTTCAGGAGATTTCGAGAACCGATCCACGCGCGCTGAAAGTTTCAGCACAGCAGCTTATTGACCGGCGGTTTCTCGAAGAGATGGAGAAGGATGGGACGTTTGAGCGGTTGGGTTTAAGATAGCTGGATCGAGGATGGAAGATAGAGGTCGAGGCTGGAGCCCCAGCGGAGACTTCTTCGCCATCCTCTATCCTCGATCTTCTATCCTCGGCTAGTTAAGCGCAAGCCCCACCACCTTAGCCGGATTCCTAGTACAGACCGTATAAAGCTCGTCTTGCGAGAGACCGAACGCTTCCATATAACCCCGGACGAGACGCATGGCCTCCACGGAATCGGGAAACAGAGGCTCGCCTGCATCGCTCGAAAGCGTAAAATGCTCGACTCCCACGTCGCGAATCGTGTTATACATGATCTGCGGATCGACGCCGAGCAGCGGCGATAACTCGTCCCACGTGAAGTTGAAGAAAATTCCTACTGGAGAAAGCTCTTTCATCATTGCCGGCGAGACATTGAGAAACGGACTGAAAGGATGGTCGATCACGGCGCGCTTTAAGCCGACCTTTTCGACTTCTTCGGCGAGCTTGTAAATTTCTTTGTGCGTGGCGTGGCCGAAGAAAAGCGCGACGTTTCGATCGGCGCAAAGGCGCACGATCTCTTTGACCTCGGATTTTAGCTCGCCATTTTCAGCCAAATTGTAATGACCGAGCTCGACTGCTTTGTCCCAAGGCAGGGGTCCGTGCCAGCCGTTGGCATTGTTTCCGTCGATGACACGGCGATACGTTCCCACGGTGCTGAGCGTGATCGCGTGATTGAAGACCGGCAACCAAATCGCCGTGACGCCGCGGTCGATCATCTCGCGAACGGTTTTCGCCGACACAGGCTCCGCTTGTCTGCCGCAGACGTAGCCGGCCCAACATGTGATCGGCGTCACACCTTCCTTATCGGCCCAGCGATTCACATCTTCTTGGACGCCGCGCGTGGCCTTTGCTGGATCTTCGCCGGGAATACTTTTGAACAGCAGGCCCTTCATCTCCGCAAGCGACGCGCGGCGCGCCAGGTCATAAGGATCTTGCTGCCCCTCGTGCGCGTGGCAGTGGATGTCGATGGCGTCTTTGACTTTTATATAAGGGGGATGAACTGTGCCGGGCTTGTACTGCGTGCGCGCGGCATAGGAAGTCACGCACCGTTCATGGGTCGGGGTGGAAACAATATTGCGGTCCATCGATTTGTCCTCCTTCCAGGCACTTTACAGAATGTTGCATCAACGGGAGCGAGTTTGTCAAAGCCTATTTTGGTCTTAGAGGGGGAGCGTTGATTGATGATTCGCCTTATAAAGGTTGGCTTACACCCCTGGGTTATTGTAAAACTCTTAAGCGATGAACCGATAGGAGGAATTTCATGACGAGACGATGCTTGAAAGGTTTTATCCGAACATGGGTGCTGTTCATAGTCGGCGGACCGTTGTTTCACGCGCCGGCTTCAGCAACGGACAAGCTATTTACGATCTATACCGCCCGGGTGATGTCTCAGGCCTACCCGTGGATCGCGCAAGAGACCGGGACTTTTCAAAAAATTCGACTTGGACGTTTCGCTCGTCTTTGTAACACCTGGCGCTCCTGCTGTGGCGACGATACTGGCCGGGGATAGCGAGCTCACGGAGCAGGGCGCGGCGGGGCTCAGCCGGGCTTTCGTTCAGGGCAGCCGCGACATTGTTTTCATAGGCGGGGTAAAGAATATCCTGACTCACAGCATTGTAACGAAGCCGGACATCAAGAGACCCGAAGACCTCAAGGGAAAACGGATCGGTGTTTCGCGCATCGGCAGCAATCCCCATTATTTCGCTGTTCAGGCTCTACGTCACTTCAATATCGATGCCCGAGAAGTGAGTTTTATTCAAACCGGCGGTGCGCCCGAAACGCTCGCGGCGTTGATAGCTCAAGGAATTGATGCAGCGGTTTTAACTGTGCCGACAGATGTTCAGGCGCTGCAGCTCGGCTACCACTACGTTATCTACGGGCCTGATCTGCGTATCGCTTATGCCGCTCTGACGTTCAACACGCGACGCTCTATCATCGCCAAGCGCACCGCGGTAATCGGACGGTTTATGCGCGCAATGGCCGAGTCCGCCAAGATCATGCACACGGACCGGGAAACCACGTACAAAGTCTTGCAAAAGTATTTGCGCATCGACGATAGAAAGCTCTTGGAAGCGAGTTACAATGTGGAGATCAAAGCGCTCGAGCCCAAGCTCGCCCTTAAGCTCGAAGGCCTTCAATCAACACTGGATGAAATTGCGCCCATCGACCCGCGCGCAAAAACGGTCAAGCCTCAAGAAATGGTTGACGCCCGCTATCTCGATGAGATGGAGAAAAGCGGATTCATGGATCAGCTATGGGCGGGAAGGAAATAACGGAGAATAACAGCCGAGTTTTTCCACGCTCAAAAGCACAGCGGCGCACGAGAGCGTGCGCCGCTGGTTTGAATATTCTTAATCGACGATGCTATGCCTGCTGCACCGCCGTTAGCTTCCACATGTTTGGTCCCACGGGACGGGTGAAGGTCCAGTACTCTTCGAACTCAATGGGATCGGAGTTGTTACCACTGACCACGTTGCCGTTTTTTTGATCGACGGTATAGTCGAGCAGGTGGGCATGGAGGCGAACGGTAATGTAATCCTGGCCATTTTCCGTCCACGCCTCAGTGATCTCACTTTCCCGAAGGGCGATATTTTCCATTTTGTTCTGATGACCGCGAGCCCGCAGGTCGCTTAGCTCCTGCTCCCAGGTTTGCATCAACTCGGATCCGCATAGGGAACGCAGAGCGGCGGTATCCTGCTTGTTCCACGCGCCCTGAACTTTAAAAAATACATCTTGACCTGTTTTCAGAAACTGATCGGGATCGAAGCTTCGATCCATCATCGACAGAGACCGATAATCGATATCCTTATTGATCGCCGGCGCTTCTTGGGCCGGCGTGTAATGCGGAGACTGTTCTCGGGTGTTTTGGTATTGCATGGTGCCATAACCCGTGGCGGCCGCGGGCCTAAGAAACTTTCGGTAGAGAAAATATCCGAAGCCGGCGAACAGAAGGATCTCGATCAGGCCGATGCCGCTGCTGCCAAAGCCGCCGAGGCCGCCAAAACCCGCATTCGCTAATCCAGAGAAGAGCAGTGAGCCTAGGAACCCCCCCAGCATGGCGGTGCCAAGCCCGCGCATGAACCCGCCAGGTTGCGGCGCCACGGGACCGGGTTGTTGCGGCGGTGGTGTTGCATCTCTTCTGGCTTGAGACGGACTTGCAGGTTGTGTGGGTCGAGCCGGAGCGCTGTAACTTCTGGAACCGCGAAAGCCGCCTGAGCGGCCGCCGCCAGCGCGGGCGTCGGCGTAACTCTCAAGAACGATTTGCGATAGCCCGACCAGGGCGAGAAGACCAACTGCCATAAGCATCAGTCTGTGCGTCGATATCGTCATAAGAATTTTGCCTCCTTCAGTCAAATCGAACTGTAATCGAGGGAAGCTTAGCGGAAAGAGGCCGGTCAATCAATCCAGGTACTAACAGGGTGATGAAAAACCCTGATTGCAGGCTGCTCAAAAAATCTCAGAGGCAAGGCGCGCGAAAAATCGACGAGCGGAAGCGTACTTAGGAGTACGTTGAAGCGAGGCGATCGAGCGCAACGCAGCATATGAGGTTTTTTCAGCAGCCTGCTAAAGAATGATTTGACGCCGGGACACCCTTTCTCGTATGTAATAGGACACTGGTTATGCCTTTTCCCAATACCGTAGTTTCTAGCGGAATCTCAGCCACGCTGAGAGAAGGAGAAAAAAGATGGCCGGTAAATTATGGATTGCTTCTTGGGTCACGCTTCTCTTGCTGATCGTATTTTGGGTAGTTCCCGTTGGAGCCCAAACCAAGATCACCATCGGCGTTGCGGCTATGAGCCCGCGCACGATTCCACTGATCATCGCGCAGGAGCAGGGACTGTTCGCCAAGCAAGGGATCGAAGCGCGAGTGGTATTGATCAAAGGCGCGCCCATCTTGGTTGCCGGCCTCGTCTCCGGAGAACTCGAAGTCGGCTACACCGGCGGCACCTCCGTGCTGGGAGCGGCGGCCCAGGGATCATACCTGAAAATTCTGTCTTCCATCTCCAGCAAGCTCACCCATACGATGCTCGCCAGCCCGAACCTCAAGGCCGCAGAGCAGTTGCGCGGCAAACGTTTCGGCATCCAGAGTATGGGCGGCACCACCTGGATGCATACGATCCTCGGTCTTGAGCATGTCGGTCTCGACGTCAAACGGGATAACATCAATATACTGGTGATCGGTGACTCCGTGCTGATCGGCCAATCGCTGGAGGCCGGCAGGATCGATGCTGCGGTACTCGATGGTGTGCTGGCGCGCCGACTGATCAATAAAGGCTTTTCGGTCATCGTTGATCTAACGCCGGCCAATATTCCCATGGTCAATCAGGCCATCGTGGTGGCCCCAGACTTCGTGCAAAAACGCGCCGAGCTCGCTGAACGGATTCTCATGGTACTGGTGGACAGTCTTGCTTTCACATTAGCACCCATGAACAGAAGTATCGTGGTTAAGACCATCATGCGGCGGCTCCAGATCAGCGACGTGAAGGTTAGCGAAGAAGGTTATCAGGATCTTCTGACCAGCATCGAGCGCAAGCCGTTCCCTTCGCTCGATGGACTCCGCAATATTCGCCGGCTCATGGCCACGCAAAATCCCAAAGCGGCAAATGTCAAGATCGAAGATCTGATCGACGCCCGGATCATCCACAAGCTGGACGAAAACGGCTTCATCGAAAAGGTCGCTGCGACCTACGGCCTGAAATAGAGAGCCGAAAGAGTAAAGTTGCCCAACTGGGAAAGTTTCAAACCGCAGAGGACCTAGCGCGGCAGAGCCGCAACCCAATCGGATTGACTCGCGCAAAGACGCAAAGCATGTCCTGAGCAAAGTCGAAGGGGGCGCCAAGCATAAAGAAGAATACAAATTCGAAGCTCGAAACTTCTCCTGAGCAGCCATGTCGAAGGATCCGAATTTCGAAACGATTCCATATGGTCAAAAATCGGACAATTCCAAACAAACCCGTAGGAGTGAGCAGCAATAGGGCAGCGTGGTTGATTGTTGCTGCTTTCATTTGAACTGTCTAACGCCGCCGCTTAGGAGCGGCGACCAAAACGCTATACGTTACGCAGATGGGATAAGGCCATTCGCATCGGCAGGATTTCCCGAGTCAACGGATTGAGCATAAAACCGAGGGTTTCGAGTGTCACTGCGCCCAGCAACGCGCCGTCGTGCTCTTCGCCCAACACAACTGGTGATGTGGCTGCCTCGCCTCGGATCTCAAACCGGCACTCGGAAACAGCGCGCTTGATGGGTGTGCCGTCCGCTAGCGTGAATTCCACCTGGCGCTCTGCTTTGAGTCGCAGCGCCCGCCAGATTTCCTCGGGAAGCACCGAGTAGATTGCACCTGAGTCAACGAGAAACCGTACGATCCTAGTTGGTCCACGGCCGTCTGGCCTTCGCAGCCGCGCTTGTACATAAGTGACACCCATATCATTAACCTATAGTACGATGCTTTTGTGGTCAACTCGCGCGACCGTGACTGTGGTGGCTCGCTTGAAATGCGAGCATCCGTATGATCATCAACGTGTCGTCACGTCGAAGCTTATGAAAACTATTCGCTCTATCAACAATACTCAGCGATTGATCGCGCTGGATTCAGTGACGGTTTGCGAACTGTGCTCCCTCTGGCTCCACTCCCACGCGAAGATCGCTGCGCCGAGAGCGAAGCCGGCGAAGTCGGCGAAAAGGAGCAGATTGCTGGTCGAAGGAAGGAGCAGGAGGAGAGCGGCGAGCCAGAGGAGTCCACGCTTGGTCCAAGTCAATGGGCGAAACAAATAGCCGGCGCAACCGGCGCCGAGCAGGATCACGCCGATGCTTGCGGTGATGATCGCGATGAGAATTTCTTTTAGCGTGCCCATGAGAATCAGCGGCGGATGAAGCGCGAAGATAAACGGCACGAAGTAAGCAGCGATGCCCAGGCGCATGGCGGTCCAGCCGGTCTGCCAGAAGTTCGCCCGCGCGATCGAAGCCGCGATGTAGACGGGGAGACAATCAGGGGGTGTGATTAGCGACACCATGCCGAAGTAGAAGAGAAAGAGATGAGCGGCAAGCGGCGGGATGCCGAGTTGTATTAACGCGGGCGCAGCCAAGACCGCTAACGTGATGTAGACGACGGTCGTCGGCAGCGGTAGGCCGAGAAACAAACAACCCAACGCGGTGATGATTAGAAGCAAGATGACATTGTTGCCGGAGAGCGTGACCAGCAAGAGGGAGATCTTGAATGTGAAGCCGGAGAGATGGAGCGCGCCGATGACGATGCCGGCTAGGGCGGTTATCACGGCAATGTCGAGCAAGATTTTTCCCGTCTCTTCGAACGCGGCGACGATTTTTTTAAATGACGGCCGCATTTCTTTCTGCAGCGCGCCGACAACAAAGACTCCGATGACAGCGACCATGCCGGCTTTACCGGCTTCCCAATTCTCGATCATCAGTGTGTAAACGAGAATCGAAAGCGGTATCAAAAAAACCCAGCCTAAGCGGATGACAGCGCGAAATTTCGGGATCTGATCCGCGGGTAACCCCAATAGGCCGCGCTTGGCCGCTTCCAGATCGATCTGCGTGAAGAGAGCCAGATAGTAAAGACAGGCGGGAATCGCCGCTGCGAGCGCGACCTGGCCGAACGGGATGTTCAAAAATTCCGCCATCAAAAACGCCGCGGCGCCCATGACCGGCGGCGTGATTTGCCCGCCGTTGGACGCCACCGCTTCGATCGCGGCGGCCATGTGGCCGGGAAAGCCGGTGCTCTTCATCAGCGGAATGGTGATGGCGCCGTCGACGACCACATTGGCCACCGCGCTGCCGGAGACCGTGCCGAAGAGCGCCGAGGATACTACCGAAACCTTGGCGGGTCCGCCGCGATAGCGGCCCGTGGCAATGAGCGCTAAATCGGTGAGAAACTTATCGCCGCCAACGGCGTAGAGCGCCTGGCCAAAAAGAATAAAGGCGACGACGACGCCGGCCGCGACGTCGAGGGGCAAGCCCAACATGCCGTTGGAGTCGAGATACAAGTAACTCGCGATGCGTGCCCACGAGGGACTCTTCGAGTAAAAAATCCCCGGCATGAATTCAGCGAACCTGGTGTAGAGAATCACGCCCAACGCGAGCCAGGCGAGGGTGCCGCCGGCAACTCTGCGCGTCGCTTCAATGAGCAAGATGATCGCCATGCCGCCGAAGATCCAGCGGTCCGGTGAAAGTATACCGAGACGATAGGCGATGGTGGGATACAGAATCGTGACGTAAAGTCCGATGGCGAGACCGCCAAGCGCGAGCAGCCAGTCGTACCAAGGAACGTGATCGCCTGCCTGTTTCGGATAAGCCTTGACGGCGAGAAACACGCTGCCCAACGCCAGCGCGAGAAACAGCGCGAGGTATTGCTGTTTGAAAAAAGTGACCTCAAAGTGGTGATGGACTTCGAGCGCCCATAACGAACCCAGGACTGTGGTGGTGATCAGCAGCGCGCGCAGAATCGCCGCCGGCGCGCCGGTCAGGCTGCGAAACCGTCCTGGGGTTGCTGCGAGCTCGTCACTCATCTTTATTCGTTCAACGGTTCAAAACGTTTAAGCAGTTCAAGCGCTGCGCTCCGTTCAAGTCGTTCAGGCTGATCAAGAAGTTCAACGGTTCAAAGTTCAAGGTTCAAGGCGGGGAGGGAATGTTGAACGTTTGAACTCTTGAACCGTTGAACAGATACATGCGTCGAAAACTCCAAACTCGGACTCGAAACGATGCTTTCTTATGGGTTGATCGCCAAGAGGCGCTTTTGCGCTTCGTCCATTTTGGCGTTCCACACATTTTTTTCCTTGTAGAACTGCACCGCGCCCGGATGGTAGGGGATCGTGACATCAGCCGATGCGGCACGCTCGCGGGTCCATTCCTGGAACTGCGGACTTAACGGCGGCAGCTTGTCGATGTTGTCCCAGACCGCCTTGAGCGAATGAGTAACAACTTCGTTGGACAGCCCTTTATGACCGAGCCAGTAGATATCATAAGCAAGCACGCAGGTGTCGCCGACGATACCGGTGGCAGAACCTGACTTGAGGGTGGCGAGATAGTATCCCGGAACCGCCTTTCTAACCCGTGCCTCTCCTTGAGGGGAGCAATCCAGCGACAGAAATCGAACGCCGACAGCCGCATCCGCCTCTTTTATCTTCGCGGCGTTCATTGCGTGATTGCTGACATCGGCGCGGCCCTGAACCAGCGCGTCGACGCCGTCGTTCACGGAGGGGACGGGGACGACCTTGACATCTTCCCAGGTAAACCCCGCGTTGGCTAGCTCGGTGTAAATATGGTACCAGATCGCGATATTCGCCGGATATTCTCCGGTCACCCGCTTCCCCTTCACATCGTGGACAGTCTTCATCGGCGAGTCTTTCCTAACCACCAGGCTTACCATCAATGGCGAGCCGCGCATGATCAGTCTTGTGTTGGGCACATGCGGCAGCGGATTTTTACCGCTGATCTTCAGTTTCGCCGGTCCTTGATAGCCGAGGTTCGTTTCGACCGCATTGATGATGCCGAAGTCGATCTCGCCGCTATCGAGGAGTGGCATGAACGTGCTGCTGCCTGTGTAAGGCTGCACGATCGACTGCATCGGCCCGGCGCCGCTGATCACTTTCGCCAGACCCGCGCTGACAGCGTAGAAAACGGTGCCGGCGGGATTGGTGCCGATGGTAGTTGACTGAGGGAGTTTTTGTGCGCTCGGCGGAACCTATCGTGAGCAAGAGCGTGCTGATTGTTGCCGTCAATATTTTTGGCCAGCAGTTACGCATTTTATCCTCCGTTATCGTACCGCCGTCTCGGGTCCGGCGTCTCGGGTGTCGAGTTAGCTCGAGACCCGAAACACGACACTCGAAACGGATTTCTATCAGTTCATCGCCAGTAGTTTTTTTTGTGCCTCGTCCATCCTGGTGGACCAGACGCCCTTCTCTTTAAAAAACTGTATCGCCGCCGGGTGATAGGGAAGGGTCACGTCGGGGTCCACGGCGCGCGCTCGAGTCCATTTTTATGGGGGAGTCCCTGCGCACGAGCAGTCCAACCAAAAGGGGAGAACCCCGCATCACCAGCCGCACATTGGGAATGTGGGGAAACGGGTTCTTTCCACCGATCTTCAACCGGTCCGGTCCCTGATAAGCTAACGCCATGTCCACTAAGTTATTGATGCCGAAGTCCAGCTCTCCGGAGTTGAGGAGCGGCATGAAGGTGCTGGTCCCGCTGTAAGGCTGCACCGTCATCTGCATGGGCGTGGCCTCGCTTACCACTTTGGCCAGGCCGCTCGCTAATGCATAGAAGACAGAGCCTGGTGGATTACTGCCGATCGTTAGAGAGCGGGGGAGATTCTGCGCTTCAACAGGGGCGATGTTGAGCAAGGCGATCACTACAGTGGCGGCAATCAAAAGACGGCTTATGTTGCGGCCCGTAGACATGGGATCCTCCTTTGGCGCGCGGATCTATTCGCTACATGTCGATATTGTCAATCACCACCGTACGGTTGGGAAAGCCTCGTCTTCTATCCCTCATCCTTCACACTTCATTTGTCACCTATGGGTTTAATGCCAATAGCTTCTTTTGCACCTCGTCCATCTTAGCGGGCCAGCTTTTTTGCTCCTTGAAAAACTGAACGGCCGCCGGGTGATACGGCATCGTCACTTCCGGGTCCACGGCTCGTTCTTTGGTCCACTCCCTGAACCCGGGGTGAAGCGGGGGCAGCTTGGCGATATTGTCCCAGATGGCCTTGAGCACAGCCTGCACCACGGCATCGGGCAGTCCCTTATGGCCGACGAAATAAATGTCATAGGTGTACGCGCAGGTGTCTTCGACGATGCCGGTTGATGAGCCGGCTTTGACGATCGAAAGATAGTAACCCGGCACTGCTTTTTTGATCCGCTCTTCGCCTTGGGGCGAACAATCGAGGGGGATATAGCGGATGCCCACCGCGGCGTCAGCTTCTTTGACTTTGGCCGAACCAATAGCATGCGTGGTCACGTCGGCGCGCCCTTGCACCAGGGCATCGACGCCTTCGTTGACCGCGGGAACCGGCACGACTTTGACGTCGTTCCAGCTCAGTCCTCCGTTGGATAGAGCGCCGAAGACGTTGTACCAGACGGCTAACTGAGCAGGGTATTCGCCGGTGACGCGCTTCCCTTTGACATCACCGATAGTCTTGATCGGCGAGTCCTTCTTGACGATGAGACTGCTTCTTAGCGGTGAGCCGCGCATGATTAAACGGGAGTTAGGAACATGAGGAAAAGGATTTCTACCACCAATTTGTAGACGCTTCGGGCCTTGATAGGCGAGGCCCATATCTACCGCGTTCACTATACCGAATTCGAGCTCTCCGTTATCAATCAGCGGTAAAAATGTGCTGGTACCCGCATACGGTTGAACTTGGGCTTGGATCGGAGTGCACTCGCTCACTACCTTGGCTAGGCCGCTGGCCAACGCATAGAAAAGCGAGCCAGGCGGATTGGAGCCGATGGCAGCGGCCTTTGGCAGCTGCTGAGCTTGCACTGGATGAAGCATTAACAAGAGGGCAATGAGAGAAGTCACGCTCACTATCCATCGGATATTCATCGAGTTTCCTCCTTCAAATCGGGTGCCCAATCTACTCTTAGTGTTCTTGAAGTGTCAACGAACTTTTAGGCCGTCATTTTCCCCACAATTCCTTGGTGGCGATGCGCGCGCCTTCGGCCATAGCTTCGAACTTCGCCCAGGCGATCTGGGGATCGCCTACGCGTGGTCCCAGGCCACAGTCCGTCCCTGCCATGACGTTTTCCCGGCCGACGATCTTGGCATAGCGCACCAGCCGGTCGGCAATCGCCTGCGGGTGCTCTACGATATCGGTCGCATGGCCGACGACGCCGGGCACGAGAACTTTTCCTTCGGGTAGTTTGACTTCCTGCCAAACCCGCCATTCGTGCTCGTGCCTCGGGTTGGCGGCTTCGATAGAAATAGTGTCGGCGCGCACTTTCAAAATCAGATCGACGATATCTCTGAGTGGGATGTCGTACTTGTGCGGGCCGTGATAGCTGCCCCAACAGGTATGAAAGCGAACTTTGTCGGGAGGGATATCACGGAGTCCATGGTTGAGCGCGTCCACCCGCAGCGCGGCGTACTTGCGATATTCCGGCACGGACATGTGCGACATGAACTGCCAACCGTCCGGTAGATCGGGATCGTCGATCTGGAGCAGGAAACCGGCATCGACGATGGCTTTGTATTCTTCGTGCATGGCATCGGCGATAGCGAACAGATAGGTTTCATCGTTGGGGTAATAGTCGTTTTTCATCCAGTGTTCGATGGTGCCGGGCGCGATGGCGGGGAGAAAAGCCTCCTCGTACTGCTGTCCTTGGAGGCCGGCTTTGAAGTCATCGATCTCTTGCTGCAAGCCTTTTTGACCGACATATTTGAGCGGCCCGTTGCAGAAGACTCTCCTGATATTGTCGCCTCGATTGGCGCCAGTCCGCTTGCTGAAATAATCGCCAAACTCCACCATGTCGCGGGCGAAAATCGTCGAGGCCCGATCCTCCGGTTTCACCTCCCGTTCGATGAAGCCGGAGAGACGCTCGCGCGCATAGCGGGAAAAATTGGATTTGCCGACTTCGCCGTCGTTGATGATATGAAGGCCGCAGTCCAGCTGCTTCCTCACAACCTGGGCAACTACCTCTCGCACCCTCTTGGTGAAAGCCTCTTGATCCACAGACTGCCCGCTGATCTGTGCGGTATGCATTTGTTTCAAGTCCGCCGGTTGTGGCAGGGCCCCGGCATGGGTCGTCAAAATACGTTCACTGCTTCGCTTCATCTAAGATCTCCCTCCGTTATCATTATGATGCTCCTTCAGGCTTGCTTGTGGGTCTACACCAATTAAGTAGTGGAACCTTCTTGCAAGAGACGTTAGTAGACCGAAGACGGACGACCGGCCCGGTCTGCGGTCCCTGGTCATCGGTCATTTTTATCCCGTCGTGCTCTTCGTACACGCTACCAGCCCATCCAGGTCTGGATCATTCCGGCCTCGAATTGCATGTTGAGGAGACGTTGGAAAAGAAAATAAAAGAAACCCCAGGCCCCGGCCGTTAGCGCCACCGACTGCAACCAACCGATGCGGCTTTGCATCTTGAGGTACGAGATCATAAAGAGCGGGACCGCGACAGGGAAACCCGCCAAAAAAACCAACAGGATAAAACCAGCGACCCAAAGAAAAATTCCAATGGCGCGTTGTCGCGCCACTTCGGGCGTAACATCAGCCGTGAACTCCATGTCCACCACGGTGCCGCTAGCTTTCTCCGCTTTTCCCGAGAGATCCAGCAGCAGTTGCACTGCGGCGAGGACACACAGAGGAATGCTCACGGTCAGAGGAAAAAGCGCGGCCTTGAAGGTCCAGTCTCGAGCGGAATACGCCGCAGAAGCTCCCACGGCGATGAGAAACAGGCTAAAGAGAAGTCGACCCTTACGCATCAGCGGACCTCTCGAGTCGTTGGCGGCGTTCCTGCAGGAACGGATAGGCGATGACAAAAGCGGTTAGCAAGATTAAAAGCACGACGATGGGATGCGCTAGCCAGGAAAAGCCGTAACGGGAAACGGAGATAAAGAGGTAGGTCTCAATCAGCTTGCCTAGAACGAAACCGAGCACCAGAGGAGGCCGTGGCCAGCCATAAAGCACCATAAAGTAGCCGAGCAGACCGAAGATAAAGGTAACAATCAAATCCGCGATCTGGCCGTTGGCCGTGTAGCTTCCCACGAAGATTAAAAAGAGAACAAAGGGGATTATTATTTCGCCTCGAACATAGGTGATCTTCGCCAAGTGATTCAAAATCGCCAGACACAAAACCACAGTGACGATATTGGCGATGACCAGGGTCCAGACCATTGAAAATGTGATGGCGAGGTGCTTCGTCAACATGTCGGGGCCGGGCATGATGCCCATGATCAAAAAACCACCGAGCAAAATCGCCATCGCTCCACTCCCGGGCACGCCAAAGGCGATCGTCGGTATGAGCTCCCCTCCCTCTTTTGAATTGTTCGCTGCCCCCGGACCCAAGACTCCGCGCACATCGCCTTTGCCGAAGCCCTCGCGATCCTTCACGCCTTTGGCGCTCTGCACCGAATGAGCATAGGCCATCCACTGCGCGACGCCGCCGCCCGCGCCCGGCATGATGCCAATGAAAACACCAATGGCGGAGCAGCGAAAAACCAACCAAAAGTGGCGAAAGGTATCTTTGACTCCTTCCATGACGCCGGCCTGGAGATTTTCCGGTTCCTTGTCTCCTGCGATGGCGGTTCCACGAATGGCGAGGTCGACGATCTCGGGAATGGCGAAGATTCCCACGATAACCGGTATCAGATCGAGGCCATCCCAAAGATACATGAGTCCCATATCGAATCTGAGTGAGCCCGATTGACGCTCCTGGCCCACGGTGGACAACAGCAGACCGAGAAACCCCATGGCAAATCCACGAATTTGGCCGCGCGCCCCAAGTCCGCTCAGCGAAGTGATACAGGAAATACCTACGATCGATAGCATGAAAAGTTCCGGCGAACCGAAGGTAAGAACGAGGGGACGGACAATGGGGATCGCAAGAGCCAGAAAAACGGCGCCGATCAATGCGCCGACCAAGGAGCTCATGAGCGCCGCGCCCAACGCGCGCCCCGCTTCTCCCCGTTTGGCCATTGGGTGGCCATCCAGCACCGTTGCTGCCGACAGTCCCTCGCCGGGAACACCAAAGAGCACGGAGGTAATATCTCCCGTCGTGGCGGCGACAGAATGCATCCCCAGCAGGAAGGCAAACGCCTCGGCGGGGGCCATCTTGAAAATAAACGGGAGCATCAGGGCCAAGGTGGCGGGGCCGCCGATGCCGGGAAGAAGGCCCACGATAAATCCTAAAAGCATCCCGACCATCATCAGGCTAAAGGCCTTCCACTGTAACACCAGGAGAAGGCCATCGATCAGAGCGTCGAGCATGGATTGTTTCTTTCAGACGATGAAGTCAGTCAGGATGATCCCGAGGAAATGTCGAAGGGCCAAGACGGGCTATTCACGCTGGCTACGTTGCTAGACGAAATTTTGGTTGTGTGTGCGCTTTAGTGGAAGCGCCGAAAGCAACCCCGAAGCAACGGGTTTGAGCTCGTTGCTCCGGGGTTCTTCGTAAAAACAGCCTGCGGGTAAATTAATCCCCAACCTTGATGTACTTACCCATCTCCTGCAAAACTTCCGGCGGCTGGCTCATCAAACTATTGAAATCCTTTTGCACCTGCTCGGCCGTGATGTGATGCATTGCGATCTTCGCTTTTTTAGATTCTGCCTGGAATTCCGGATCCTGGATGACTTTTGCCAAGGCTGCGCTCAAGATCGTCACCCTATCCTTCGGGGTTCCCGGAGCTACGGCGAAGGCCCGGCCGATGGCCAGGGGAATGCCTCTGATCCCCATGATCGCCTTGCCGATTTTATTGGTAGCCAGATCTTCGTCTACCGGAAGCTTCTCGAAACCGGGCATCGCCACGCGCCCCCGTACGAGCGGGCGAACGACGCCGCGGTCCATCGCGAGCTTGACCGTGGTGGCGAGAGCGGACCAAGAATCCACTTCCTTACGCTCCACCGCCAAGAGAATATCGCTATTTGCCGGATAGCCGGAAACTAACTTCAATTTACTAGCTCCGGCGAATTCCTTGAGCAGAAGTGGAAAGTCATGGGCGTTCGATCCCGGACCGGTGGTGCCCGCGACGATTTCATGGTCCGCCTTCCGCAGATCGTCGAAAGTCTTATAGGGCAGGTCTGCTCGGATCGATAACGCTACTCCATCGGCGCCCGATGATCCCAGCCATTGAAACTTCTGCACGTCGAAGCGGACTGTGTTCACCTTGGAAAGCTGGGCAATCGCCACGCTAGGGTTGGCCGCCAGAATGGTCAGACCGTCCGGCTTCGCGATATTGAAAACATTGTTAGTCGCCAAAATATGAGCGGCCCCCGGCATGTGTTGAAGAATCACAGCGGGCTTACCCGGGATATATTTTCCCAAGTGCTGTGCAACCAGTTGTGCCGCGATAGCGAGGCTGCCACTCTTGGCGCCGATCAGGACGGTAACGGTCTTTCCGTCGTAGAAGTTATCTTGTGCCTGGGCAGACGACCCCAGTAGGGGCAATACCAATAAGCCGGCCAGGACAGTTACGATCCACATGCGTCTCATAAACTCCTCCTGTTAAACCAAAAAATTTTCCCTAGCGTTAGAACCGAATCCCCTCCAGTCTTCGGGTTAGCGGAGCCTAGCGAAGAAGAGACGACGGGTCAAGAGGATTCTGGGCGGCAGGAGATCCTCTTCAGGTTTTTGGTTGGGCAGACATACGCGAGAAGACCCTTGTGGCGTTTCCCTCGGTAATTTTGCGTCTGTCTTCCTCGCTCAGCCAATCAATGGATTGAAAGATCGGCACGAGATCCTCGAAGTTTCGTCCGGTTTTTGGATCGATGGCATTTACTGCGCCGAACATCTCCGTGGCGAACAAAACGTTGTCGACGCCGACGCGCTTGATCAAGAGCTCCATCGACTCCTTGTCGTAAATCGCCATGTCCCAGTAGACCTTGCGCGCCACTTCCTCGAACGGCTCGAGGCCTTCTCTGACGTGCATCCCGCGTTGCCGGTTCCAGTGGTAGGGGATCGCGCCGCCGCCGTGCGGAATGATGATCTTGAGCTTGGGGAAATCCTTAAAGACGCGAGAGCGGAGAATTTCGACGGCCGCCGCATTGTGATGCGCAATATAATAAGAGTTGGTCAGGTGCATCGCCGGATTAAGGGACGCGCTGGCGTGGATGGTACACGGCACATCCAGCTCCACCATTTTTTCCCACAGCGGATACCACCATTCGGTGGCCAGGGACGGCGTAAGTGGCTCGCGGCCCCCGGCGACATCGGGATTGACATTGCAGCTCACGAATCCCAGTTCTTTCACGCAGCGTTCCAGCTCGTCCACCCATTCCTTGGGGCCGACGCCCGGCGACTGCGGCAGCTGGCAGACAGGTGAAATCTTGTCCGGCCAGCGTTTGGCGACGCGAGCGATGAGGTCGTTGCATGCTTCGGTCCAGTATCGGCTAATGACGGGCGAACCGAAGTGATGGCCCATGGCGGATGCCTGCGGCGAAAAGAGCAGCCGATCGATTCCTGACTCTTTCATGCGCTTGAATTGTCCCTGCATCGAGCGCTCCAGTTGCTCATCGCTGATCTGGAACTTGGCTCTCGTGGGCTTGCCGAGGTCGGTAATCTGCCGCCCCCGGTAGGCCTGCAATTCCAACGGAGCGGTGGTGAAATGGGTGTGCGCGTCAATGATCATAAGTTCCTCCTCAGGCCGCTGAAAAAGGCCCATCTGCTTCGTTGCACTCGATCGACTCGCTCCAACGTACCGCCGAGAGTACGCCTTCGCTCGTCGATTTCTCGCGCGCCTCGCAGCCGGACCTTTTTGAGCGGCCTGGAAAATTTTTCAAAATGTTCAACTGAAAATGTTGACGCTTTCTTCGCGATTGTCACTTCTGATGCTGTCTGCTATAGGTCGCTTAATCTCAACCATAGGAGCATCGCTATGCCAGACATACCGCGACTTAACGGCGTAATCAAAGCCTTGGAGGAAGGCAAGACCGCCTTCGCTGCATTTAATCCGGTGGATAATGAAAGCGCGATCGCGATGGCGGGTTCTGCTCTTGACGGCATCGCGTTCGAAATGGAGCACGCTCCCTTGGATTTTCCCGGATTGCGCCAGGCGCTTCAGGCCATGCTCGACCGGCGCCAGATCGTCGAAGCAAACACACTCGCGCCCAAGGTCACGCCCATGGTTCGCATTCCACCCAATGGCGGGGAGATGAATCAGTGGGTCGCCAAGCAGGTGCTCGATATCGGCGTTTACGGAATCATCTTTCCTCATGTAAGCACAGTGGAGGAGGCTTGGAACGCGGTACGCGCCTGCCGCTATCCCCGTCTCTCTACAGCGCCGCTTTACGATCCTCCCGGCATTCGTGGCGACGCCCCCGCGCGCGCGGCGCGCTATTGGGGGCTGACCCAGCAGGAATACTACCGCCGGGCCGATGTCTGGCCTCTGGCACCGCAGGGGGAAATCCTGGTCATTATTCAGTGTGAGGACACCCGCGGCATCGACAATCTGCCAAGAACTCTCAAGGAGGTGCCCGGCATCGGGGTGGTGCTGATCGGTGAAGGCGATCTGAGCCAGGAGTTGGGTCATCCCAGGGATTACGATCATCCGGTTGTTGCCGACGCGATCAACTCCATTCTCAAAATATGCAAAGAACACAACGTTCCCTGCGGCCATCCCCATCCCGATGCGAAAAATATCGAGCGTCTGGTCTCGAGCGGCTATCGTTTCCTGATGCCCACGGCGGCACGCTCCTTCGCCGTTCTCGACCAGGGGCGGAAGCTTTCCGGGAGAAGCTGACCATTAAGGAAAAATCGATGCCGCGTAGGACAACGCCGCTTGCTCGCGGCGCTGACACTCTTCGGGAGGTACTCCCCGATCACAAATGCAACGCGAATCTGCATATGGATCTCGCGACGCGGCCTTTCGCTGCGCCGAACTATTTTGCGGCGCGGGCGAAGGACCAATCGCGAACTTTAGAAATATCAGGCACTGCGTCGGGCTTCAGCTTAAGAGAATGGGCGGCGAATTCCATCGCCTGCCTGATCACCGCGTCATCGACAATCATATTATCGGGCATGTGACTGAGTAAAAACTCGTAACTTTTAACCGCTTGGTCTTCCGGCACGTCGAGATATTCCCTGAGGAAAGGTATCATCTCGGACCGGCGCTCTTTCACGTCGCGGACCCCACCCGCGACTCCGCGGAGAAGGGCAAGAACCAAATCGCGGTTGTTCGCGAAATAATCCGGCGATCCGGAGATCCCATTCATCGGGTAGCGCACGAAGTCGGGTCCCCACGCCAGACGGTTGTAACCCTGCCGTTCGAGGTTGTAATTCAACGGTACGGTAACCAGGGCCGCGTCAACAAAGCCCGCCGCCATAGCGCCGCTGCGTGCCTCGCTTCCGCCCACGGCCAGTACGACCAAGTCCCGGTCCGGGTCAAGACCGTTACGTGTCACGATCTCACGGACAACCAAAGTGCTCATCCCTCCCAAAGAACTGACGGCTACTTTTTTGCCTTTCAAATCGCTCATGGTTTTGATCTGCGGCCGGCCAACCAGAACATAGGGGGCGTTATCGAGGTTCACGGCAATGGTGCGGATGGGTAAGCCTCGGACGGAGGCAAGGATAGCGGTTGGGATAATGCTCATGAAGTTCAATTCACCCGCCATAATCGCCTTGATGATGACGTCACTCTGGCGAATCGTGATAAAGTTGACGTCCAGCCCCTCTTGTTTAAAGTGACCCTTCCTAACGCTCATTTCGAAGGCCGCGGTGGCGAGACTTTTACCGGTCAATCCGATCGTGACGGACCGCAATTTTTGACAGAATGCCGAGGTAACCAGAAACAAAGTGGGAATAAAGAATGAAATTATGAATGCATTGCGTTTCATGACGACACCTCCAGGCGAAGCAATGAAATTCACCTGAGCGAACACCCGTTACTTTTTACCCAACAGATTGATAAAGGTCGGATCCACCATCTCACTGGTAGGAATCTTTCGCTTGATCCTTCCCGTCTCAAATTCTTGCTCGATGGCGACGGTAATTCCTTTTTCAAGAATCCGGCCATCCAGAGGGAATGAGTCGCGGTACTCGTCGTAGCCCGCCGCCGATTCCGCAGCCTCCATCTGAACATACTTGCGCAGCGTTTTGACGGCATCGTCCCGATTCTCGCGCGTGTGCTTCACGCCCCGCTGAAAAGCCCTGAGAAACTTGACCGTCTGTTCTTTTTCTTTTGCCAGCCAGGGTTCCCGCGCTATGAAGCCTACGTTAGACCACTCCGGGTAAATTTCCTTTAAATCAAAAAGGAATCTGAATCCCATTGCTTTCGCTCTCTCAGTGACCGGGAACCAGAGCACAGCGGCATCCACAGATCCTGAGGCCAGAGCCGTAAAACGCGCCGGAGTCGCGCCAATCTGCAAGAGAGTCGCCTCCTTAGGATCGGCTCCGAAGTGGCGTATGCTCGAACGCGTCAAAAATTCAGAAAGGGAGCCGAACCGGCTGATAGCGAACTTCTTCCCCTTGGAATCCTTTAACGATTTGAAGCCAGGATTTCCATAAATCTGAAAAGGCATCAGGTTGGAGATCGCCCAGAAGTTTTTGATGTCCGCCCCGCTGGCTCGCGCGACAACCGTTTCCGGCACTCCCCCCGCCATGATCTGCACGTCACCGCCGATGAGCGCTTGAAGATTGGTCGCCCCCGCATTGAACATGACCACGAGAACATCGAGTCCCTCATCTTTGAAAAAACCCTTGTCCTGGGTCACATAGATGGGTAAGAACGCCACGTTCACCGTGGAAACGCCGACGACGATTCTGGCATCGGCCCGCTTGAGCGGCAGCGCGCTCAAAATACCGATAAGTAAAATAAACAGCCAAACCTTGGCTCGACGCATAGGTGTTATTCTCCTTGATCTTCGAGTTGGACCCGACACCCGAAACCTGAAATCCGTATCGGGTGTTCTCATCGCATCGTCTCACTCACCTTTTGGGCGAAACTAAAATCAAAAACCCTCTCCGGCGGCAACGGCTGCGCCCCTTTGACACGCTGGGCAGCGACCGTGATCATCTCGCGCTGGAGTTTTTCATCTACGGCGCCTGATGGCAGATAGTACTGCAATGCCGCATCGTAAATCGGCTCGGCGAAACGGTCGCGGTCCTTGCCCAAATCGAGGTAGGGTCCCCTGATAAACCCAAGGGCATATTTCTTATCGTTACGAATCAAGCGCAAAGATCGTTGAGCCACTCGGATCATTTTAGTCACGAGTTCGGGCCGTTCGGAAATTGTCGTCTTGGTTGTGGTCAGGCCGCCTTGCACCGCCCGGTAAACATCCGCTCCGGAAGCCAGCTTTCGAAACCCTTCGTCCACTGCCAGAAAGTTTTGCGGGATCTGGAGCATGGTGGCATCGATAGTTCCGGCCTTCAAAGCCAGATAAGTCACATCGCTCGTGCCGAGAGGGAGAAAAGTAACTTGATCCGCGGGAACCTTGTTGGCGATCAAGATCTGCCGCGCGAGGATCTCTGCCAACGCCCCGTATGCGGTAACACCGAGCCTTTTGCCGCGTAGTTGTTGTACGCTGGTGATGCTCGGGATGGCGATCAGATCGAAGGACGGTTTATCGGTCAATGCGAACACGACCCGAACATCGACGCCGCTTACCGCGGCGGCAACGGCGGTTCCGGTCGCTGTGCCGAAATCAATCCCTCCGGCCAACATGGCCGGGACGGTTTGGGCCGCTTTGATGAAGATGAGTTCAGGCTCCAGACCCTCTTCGCGGAAGAGCCCTCTGTCGCGAGCGATGATGTAAGGCATGTCCAATATGCTGCGCGAGACATAACCGATGCGCACCGTCGCGAGTTTGCCGGCTTTTTCGGCAGCCCAGACGAATTGACTCGTCGCCGCCGCCACCAGCAGGACGAGAAGCAATAGTTCGCCGAGTCTCATTTTTCTGCTCATGTCCATTACTCCATGTTAGTTTCTGGATCGTTGGTCTCTTTGCGCTCGAAACTCGGAACCTGAAACCCGAAACCGCGATGCGGCATCGCTCGCTCACACGTATGCATCGTAGATGCCCTCGAACTTGGCCAACTTGAAACGAACCATGTTTTTTGCGGCGGCGCGAACCAGCGCTTTATCGCGATCGGTGTTAGCGTTGCGCGCGATGGAGTCCGCCGCCATGGCGGTGTGCTCTTGGTCCACCTTGCCGTGGACGATGAAAAAGGTTCGCGCCCGGTTGTCCAGCCCGTAGTGTTTTTCCAACGCCGTGTCGAACTCCTCTGAGTAGCGGCAGACCATCGTTTCATTCACCAGGGCGCCCGCGCGGGTTTCAGCCTGAGTGCCGAGAAACATGCCGCGGATAATCGCCGCCGTGTGCGCCACGCATTCGTAAATCATAATTTCATTGTTGAAGTCTTCCTCCTTCAAGCCCATGGCTAGCCCAAATCGCTTCATCAAATCCGGATGGGAAGACTCTTCAACGAACAGCTCCACGAATTGGTTGTAGACCGGCGGGTTGCTGGCGTTCTTTACCATACAGAAAGCCAGCCCCTTGTTAATGGCGTGGTTGGAAAGATAATGCTGCAGCGCGAAGCCTTGGAGTTTTCTCTTTGAAAGCTTGCCGGCGCGCAATTCCGTGAAATACCGGCTGTTCATCAGCTGCTCCACGCCCGGGTGAATAATCTCGCGAAGAACCGAATCGACAAAAGCTTGATTTTCCATGTTAGCCCTCCCCATAGATCTGCGATAAGAGGCAGCCGAACATTCTCAAAGGCAGCGACAGGTGTCAAGGGAAGCGTACTTTCAAGTTCAGTTGGGCAAGATCTCTCTCTTCGTTCGAGATGACAATCCTCCATTACCTGTCATTTCGAGCGGAGCGAGAAATCTTTCTCCCTTTCGAGAGCCGAGTTAACTTCTAACTGAGCCACCACCGTATTTTCCTGCGATCAGTGTGATTGCCAGTCCATCACGATTTGACAGTACAAATGCGTCGGTGTTAGAAGCCCCCATGGTTCGGCTTGCTCCGTAGATTATCTGAGCGAGATTCATCATGGACAAACTCCGCCCATCCGCGAAACTGTCGTTTGCGACGCTTGCCGTCTTCCTTGCCATCCTGCACTTCGTCCAGCAGAGCGAAGCCCAACCCAAGAAGATCAGGGTGGCGATTCCCGGTTACACGATTGCAGTCTTGTCTTTCCTCGCGGCCAAGACGAATGGCTATTACGCGGCCGAAGGATTAGACGTGGAGCTCGTTGCGATGCGAGCGCCCACGGCTAATGTGGCGGTTCTAAGCGGCAGCGTCGAATTTTCTGCGGTGCCTTTGGCGGGTTTGACGACGGCTCTTCGCGGAGCCCCGTTGAAAGTTTTGTTCTCTCAAAATGACAGGCCTCAGCACGTGCTGTTCGCAAAAGCAGATCTGCAAAATCTCAAAGCGCTCCGCGGAAAAAAAATCGCTGTCGTTGGCCCGGGTGCCATTGACGACGTCCTATTGCGGGAAGTTTTTAGCGCCAACGGCATGGATGGCGGAAAGGATGCGACGATCCTAGCCATCGGAACTTCGGAGACCCGATTCGCGGCGCTGGCCAGCGGCACGGTGGACGCGGCTGTTCTTATTGCGCCGTTCACTTTTAATGCGAAGGAGGCTGGGTTTAAAGAACTAATAACTTTCAAAGACGAAGGCTTCGTATTGCCCAGCGGCGGCATCGTGACGCGAGACGATCTTCTCAAGGCGGAACCGTCGACAGTGGAAAAATTCGTCCGCACAACCTTGATGGGTTTTATTTTGACCCGAGACAATCGTCCGGCCGCGATTAAGGTCCTTTCACGGAACTTGAAGATTGAGGAGCAGACAGCGGCAAGAGTTTATGACTCCGCCAGACCGACCATGACCGCTGATGGAGCGTTGTCCGAGGAAGCGCAGAAAAAGGTGGTGTCGTTTGTGATGAAGCAAGCCGGAGCGAAGGAAGCCCCGCCCTATGACAAGCTTTTCGACTTTTCGATCATCAGAAAAGCTAACGCGACGCTTCAATCACGCGGCTGGCATCCCGGTTCGTGAATGATACGATTGGCTTCAATATGCCGAGAGCAAATCTAGGCGACGTTGAAATTTACTACGAAGAGCAGGGCAAAGGCGAACCGATTTTGCTCGCGCCTGCGTCTTGGTGGCCGTCGGACGCGTGGAACGTTGTCGTTGTGCCGTTTCTCTTGAAGCGCTTTAAAACCATCATCTTTGATTGCCGCGGTACCGGCCGGAGCAGCAAGCCGGAGGACGGATACACAGTCGCTCAATTCGCAGACGATTGCATCGGGTTACTCGGACATCTTGGTATTTCCCGTTGCCATGCCGTGGGTTTTGCTCTCGGCGGGCAGATCGTCCAAGCGATGGCCGTCGAGCGGCCGGATCTGGTGGCAACGCTCACCATCGCCGCTTCAGGGTCGGGAGCCAGAACGCTTAGCGGCGGTGCGAGGAAAGTGTCACCCGATACCGAACGCGAAATTCGCGACATGGGTTTTGAGCATTACATTCGCGCTTACGTGGAAAACGATACCATGGCATTCAATCCGGAATTTTATCGCGAACATGAGGACGTGGTGACGGCGCTGTCGAATGCCGTCTGGTCGGGACAAGGCACGGCGGAGTTTTTTCGGCTCCACGAGGACGCGCGCCTTACCTGGGACACTCTAGGAAAGGCTGCCGAGGTAAGAGTCCCTGCTTTGATTCTTTGCGGCGCCGACGATGATGTGAGCCGGCGCGGTAGCACGCCGGTGGGAACCGCGAGGCGTCTGGCCGAAGTAACCCCAGGTTGCGAACTCTTTTTGATTCCGCATACCAAACATATGACTTTCTGGGACGGTGACGGGGCGCTTCTCGCGTTGCAGGATTTCTTAACGCGCCATCCGATTCATCCGAGTTAATGCCCGAGAACCTTGGACGTTGAACCTTTTCTTCACGTTACGATTGCACTTGGCGGCTGCGCGACCTGTTCTGAAGATCGACAATCGCCTTGGGACCGCAACTTCTTTATTACAGGCCGCGCCTTGACAGGGAAGGCAGCGAGTGATGTTGTAATTTTGCAGCACGTTTTACAGGCGACCGAGATCAACATTCACTAAATCACAAGGAGGGGGATTATGGCGAAACTTCGGCATCTAGGTATTCGCACGGAAGACACGGGAAAGTTAGCGTCGTTTTATATGGACGTCTTTGATATGAAGGTGATCCACAAGAGTAAAGAGGAAGGAGGAACCATTTTCCTCACTGACGGTTATTTTAATCTGGCCATCATCCCCAATAAAGATCAAAACGCGACCAATGGACTGTACCACTTCGGCTTCGAGGTCGAAAACGGCGAGGCCATTGTTGAGAAGATGAAGAAGATTAATCCCAATAAATTGCCAAAACCGCGCCCCAACGGAAGGCCCTATGCGGAGACACGCGGGTCGGATCCGGATGGCAACTATTTCGACATCTCCGAGCATGGTTTTCTCGATGTGCAACCGGTTGGCGAGAAAAAGCCGAGCTAAACAATGGCGATGAAAAGTTACGCAGTCAGAAACTCCATTCCGGTGATCCGGGTCGAAGTCTCAATTGTTCTCGCCGTTATATTCGCTCTTGTGCTGCCAGTGCGGTTACCCGCGCAGACGCGGACCAACCTAGCCGGCAGCGTTACCAGCGAAAGCATGACCGTCCTCTGGGTGGCGCAGGACCGGGGTTTATTCAAGAAGCACGGTCTGGATATGCAATATATCCTCATGCCGCGTAATCCTTTAGCCGTCGCTGCTTTGCTGGCCGGGGAAATCGATGCCGCCATCGTCGGCCCGGGCCACGTGGTTAACGCCGCAAGCAGCGGAGCGGATATCATTGGCATCGCCAACTTAGCGCAGAAGCTTGACTATCGGCTGACCGCCAGACCAGAGATCAAAAACAAGGAAGACTTGCGCGGCAAGCGCATCGCCATTAGCGGTCCCGGCTCCACGTCGCATCTGGTGACGATGTTAGGTCTTCAGGGTCTCAACGTCGACGCTACGCAGGCTAAAATTACCCTCTTAACGATTCCGGGAACAGAAATGAACCGGCGCTTGGCGCTTGAAACCGGTGGAGTGGATGCGACGGCGCTGAGAGGCGCCGTTGGGGATCTCTACGGCAATAAGGGCTACACCGTACTTTACAACTTCAAAACCACGGGCGTGACCTTACCTCAGAGCATGCTGGTAACGACGCGGCGCATCGCGGCAGCTAAACCCCAGGTGATCGAAGCGTATTTGAAAACGATGATCGAAGCGCTTGCGGTTACGTTCGATCCGGCCAACAAGGAACTTGTTACCCGGCTCTTGGTAGCGCACCTGCGCTTAAGTCCCGCAGATGCGGAAGAATCATACCACGCTGTGATTAATGCCTATGAGAGGGTGCCGCGTACCAATCTTGAGGGTATGAGGCGGTTGCAAAAACTCTTGAAGCAAATCAACCCCAAAATGGGCGACGTTCGGGTGGAAAACGTCATCGATGATTCCTTCATGAATAAGCTCGAAAGCTCCGGTTATATTCAGAGCCTTTACAAGAAGAATTAACTTCGCCGGGCTTCGACCTCTTTTTAGACCTGTCACCAATTTTTTCCCATCCAGTCGCGGCGAGCGGTCAAATATTCGCTTGTGAACAAAGCCATCTCGCGTTAAAAGCGAAGGACCGGTAACCGGGGGCATGGGCATAATTTCGGTGCCGAGATGGAACCATCGCGAGGTGTGAAATGCCAAACGCGGATTTGGGCGATTTAAAAATTTACTATGAAACCCAGGGCGAGGGCGATGCCGTGCTGCTCGTGCCGCCTTCTTGGTGGCCCAGCGACACTTGGAATGTTGGTGTCGTAGCGGTGCTCGCGAAAAAATATCACACGATCATCTTCGATTGTCGCGGTACCGGCCGGAGCAGCAAACCCAACGACGGTTATACGGTGAGCCAGTTTGGCAAGGATTGCGCGAGGCTTTTGGAAAATCTGAAAGTTTCTCGGTGTCACGCGGTGGGCTTCGCGTTGGGCGGGCAAATCGTGCAAGCCCTTGCGATTGAACGCCCCGATCTCGTGGCGACTTTGACGATGGCGGCCGCGGGTCCCGGATCTAAGAGGCTTGATGGCGGCCCGCGGGATCTGTCGCCGGAAGCGACGCATGAAATTCGCGAGATGGGATTTGAGCGCTTCATCAAGGCCCATATAGACAACGACGGCATGGCGTTCAACCCGGCTTTTTATCGCGAGCACCGCGTCTTGGCTACGGCTCTCGCCGATGCCCTTTGGTCTGGGCAATGCACCGTGGAGCAGTTTCGCTACCACGAACAGGCGCGCCTCACTTGGGATGCTTTGGCAAAAGCGCCAGAGGTCAAAGTTCCGGCACTCATCCTCTGCGGCGCAGACGACAACGTGAACCGGCGGGGAAGCACGCCGGTGGGCACGGCGCGGCGCTTGGGCGAACTGGTCCCTGGCGCGGAGCTGGCACTGGTTCCGGGCGTCAGACATATGACTTTCTGGGACGGCGACGGCGCGCTCAAAGCATTGCAGGATTTTCTAGCGCGCCATCCTATACGCGGAGCTAATGTTCGAGAACATTGACCTTAACATTGAACCGAACGATAAGAGAGGATCGGCAATGATGAAAATCAGCAAACGGATGACAGAAATCATCAGTATCACAGTAGCCCTAATAATTGGGTCGGGGTTCTTCGTGAACGCCAGTTACGCACAGGAAAAAGGCAAGAGCGGGAGCAATGACGCTGTCGCACAACTCTACGCCGCCGCAAAGAAAGAAGGTACCGTCATCATATGGGGCCCGACGGATGCGATCATCTATCAAAAAATGCAAGCAGTCCTGGACAGACAGTATCCGGGAATAAAGATCGAGCATTTCGAAAGCATACCGGAACCGCTGGTCCAAAGAATCATCGCTGAAAGCCAGGCCGGCAAGCCGGCGAGCGTTGACATTATTCAATCCGGCTCGCTGCGCGCGGTTCGGCCATTGATTGATCGGGACATGCTGGCAGTATACGCGGGATGGGAAAAGGATTTTGGCCTGGATGCGGTCTATGCTGGTGGCCGGTTTGTTGGAGCCTATAATCTCACTTTGCCTATTTCCTACAATTCAAAAATGGTCAACGCAAAAGACGCCCCGAAGAGCTGGGAGGAATTACTTGACCCGAAATGGAAGGGAAGAAAATTGATCATCGAAGCTCGATTGGTGCCGTTTGCGATGCTCGGCACAGAATGGGGCAAACCTAAAGTAACCGAAATAGTGAAGAGACTATTGACCCAGGAGCCCATTATTGTCCAGGGCGGGACGACCGTTGCCAATGCGCTTGCCGGCGGGCAGGTTTCCGTCGCCATAGGGACTTACGCCTACACGATCGAGAGATTGAAAAAAACAGGGGCGACGGTTGACTGGGTACCGGTGGCTCCTCTTCCGGTACTCACCTCGGCTGTCGGTGTTCTTAAGACCGCTCCGCACCCGAACGCCGCGCGCTTTTTTGCCGGTTGGATGGGGACGACGGAAGGGCAGAAGGTAAGATACGAGACTTCGGGTCAAGCCAATGAGGTAGGCAGAAACTCGATCGGCGCCGTCGCGGATAGAATTAAAGCGGCTCATCCGGCGATCATTCTCGAAACGGAAAAAAATTTCACGGCGATCTTGGAAATTCAACGTGAGCTCGGCAAATTACTTGGCGCCCTGCGCTAAGAAAAAAACGTGGGCACGTGATCGTGTTTCGTAACGCTCTTGTTTCGAGAACCCGAGTCCTGCCTTCGCCTTTCATTTTGAGGGCCGGTCTTTCCGGCCGATCATGGGCCTTCGGCTTCACACTCCTTATCGTTTCTTATCTGGTCATCGTTCCCCTGATCACACTGCTTTACGCGAGCATCAAGAGCACCGAGGATAGATTGCCCTTCGAAACCACCGCGACGACGCTAGCCAATTATGCTTTGGTTTTTAGTAGTCCAGCGACCTTGCCGCTGCTTTTGAACACATTTTTGTTTGCGGCCGGCTCTCTCGCCATCGGGCTCCCCCTGGCGATCATTTTTGCATGGCTGCTCGAACGGACCGAGGTCCCCGGGCGGACCTGGATCGCGAGTCTCATCCTGGTTCCGATGACGATCCCCTCGTTGCTGTCGGCGATCGCCTGGATTCAACTGTTGGATCCGCGCATCGGATTGGTCAATGTGGTCCTGCGCGGCGCGCTGGGGATGAATGCAGACATGGGACCCTTGGATATCTATTCACTCGGCGGCATGTGCTTTGTCCAGGGACTGCGACTCGTGCCGTCTGCTTATTTGATGATCGCCGCCTCGTTTCGTGCGATGGATCCTTCTCTGGAAGAGCAGAGTGCTATGGCCGGGCGCAATGTCGCGCAAACGACCTTGAGAGTGACGTTGCCCATTGTTCGCCCCGCGCTGCTTGCGGCGCTGATTTATTTCATCATCGTGGTCATCGAGTCTTTCGACATCCCTGGACTGCTAGGTTTTACCGCACGCATTCGAGTGCTCAGCACCGCCATCTATTGGGCGACTCATTCGGAAGTCGGGCTGCCGGACTACGGTCTTGCCTCCGCATTAGGAACTATCATATTGGTGCTGGCGCTATTCTTGATGTGGATTTATCACCGGCTGACGGCGCATCAAGAAAGATTCGCCACCATAACGGGCAAAGGCTATCGGCCAAGGCAAATCAACCTGGGCAGGTGGACTGTGCCAGCGCTATTACTCTGCGTGATCTACATCTTCGTAGCTGTGCTTTTGCCGTTCGTGATGCTGCTCTGGACCAGCGTGCAACCATTTTATGCTCCTCCGTCTATCGATTCATTGGGCCGCGCCACGTTTGACGGCTATCTAAATATTTGGCGCGACAGCAGCGTCGTTCGCGCCGTCTGGAATACCACCATTCTTGCCGTGGTTACAGCGGTCGCGACCATTGCCTTGTCGGTTCTGGTGAGTTGGTTTGTCGTGCGGCGTAGACGTGAATCGGGCGCGCTCGCAGGCTATCTCGCCACGGTTTCGTTTCTGCCCCAAGGTGTCCCCAGTATCGTCATCGGCCTGGCGCTTATCTTTGTCTACGTTCGTTTTCCTATTCCCATTTATGGCACGCTCTGGATCATTGTTCTGGCCATGACGACTCGATACCTCGCCTTTAGCTCGCGCACCACAACTTCGGCGCTGATCCAAGTACACGGAGAGCTGGAGGAAGCTTCTCAAATGTCGGGTGCGCCGTGGCTTCGCACCTTGCGCAGGATAACGGTGCCGCTGTTGGCACCGGCTATGATCAATGTCTTTTTCTGGGTTGCGGTGCACGCCATGCAGGAACTCTCTATGGCTCTGATGCTATACAATCCAAGTACCGTCGTGGTTTCGACGATGATTTGGAGCATGTGGCAAAACGGCAGGACGGCGGATGCTGCTGTCTTGGGAGTGATGTTAACGTTGCTGTCTGCTTTGTTACTTTTGGGCGGGCAGGTCTTTTCTTACCTCAGAAGAAATTCTTACCAATAAGAGGTCCGCGACCGTGATTCGGATAAAAGACCTGGTGAAAAGTTTTCAAGGAGCGAAGGGCGAAGTTCGCGCCTTGCGCGGGGTGTCGTTCGAAGTGGATAAAGGTCAACTCTTCACCTTGCTTGGCCCGAGCGGTTGCGGCAAAACGACTACCTTGCGCTGCATTGCCGGGTTGGAGCGACCCCTGTCAGGCGACATGTGGGTCACTGATCGTGCGGTCTTTAGCGCGTCAAATAGAATATTCGTTCCTCCGGAACAGCGGCGTATTGGCATGGTCTTTCAGTCCTATGCGATTTGGCCCCACATGACGGTTTTTCAAAACGTTGCCTATCCCTTGGCTAACACAATGAGCCGCAAAGACCTCGGAGGCCGTGTGGAACAAATTCTGGAGCGACTTAGTTTGAGCGGTCTGGCGGATCGTTTGGCTCCGAATCTGAGTGGTGGCCAACAACAGCGGGTCGCGCTCGCACGAGCTTTGGTCGCTCAACCCGAGGTTCTTTTGCTCGATGAGCCTTTGAGCAACCTCGATGCCAAGCTCAGGGAACAAATGCGCTTCGAGCTCAAGACGCTGCACGAGTCACTCAATATAACGACCGTCTATGTCACACACGATCAAGAAGAGGCGCTGGCGCTATCCGATAAGATCGGTCTCATGGATGAGGGCGTGCTGCTGGAAGTCGGCGTTCCGACGGATCTCTACCTGCACCCTGCGCACCGGATCACCGCCGATTTTCTAGGGACGTCTAATTTTGTTCCAGCGCAGGTCAAAAGGAGCGGAAACCAGCCTGGGGATGAAATGCTGGTGGAGTCGCCTTTGGGCGCTTTCGTTGCCCGGCGCAGCGTGGAGTGGCAGGAAGGGATGCAGGCCTCGTTATTCTTTCGTCCCGAGTATGTCGAATTTTTCGCCGGGAACAATCCGTCGACTAACGGAACAAATGTTGGAACCGGCACTGTGGAGCGGGTAACTTTCCTCGGGAACTCGGCCGACGTCGTGATTCGCTTCGGTGAAATCGCGCTGCGCGTGCGCGCGCATCCGGCGCACACGCCGGCTGTAGGCAAGAAAGTACATTTTACGGTGGCGCCGGAATTTTGCATTGTTTTTCCGGCTTCGTCATCGTCCGGCAGGGCACCCTCACCTCAGTCCTCTCCTATCGAGGGAGAGAATGTAAGTCTTAGCAAGTGATCGAAAGAAAGAGGACAGCGATGGAACTAACCCAATCACCACTAGGTCGTGATCGTCAAAACAGCATCGAATGGCGTCTTTATAAAGACATGCTCGTGACTCGTTTATTCGAAGAATCCTGCATTCGCTGGGAGCATGAGGGAAAAATGTCGGCGCAAGTTTTTCCCAGCCGGGGTCAGGAAGCCATAGCCGTGGGCTCATGCCTGGTGATGGAAAAAGGGGACACGGTGATTCCTTCGTTTCGTACGCGCGGCGCCATGGTTGCCATGGGTATCACCATCGTCGAGCAGTTGCGGGAAATCATGCATAGCCCGGTGGCGGCGGGAGGATCGCGCGATGCGCCGCATCACAGCTCGTGGCCAGAGCGTGGCGTGATGCCCGGTTCGACAATGATCGGCGGCCACCTGGCGATGGCTGCAGGACTGGCGCTGGCCATGCAGCTGGAAGTGCAGGGCGCCGTGAGTTTAGCTTTCTTCGGCGACGGCACGTTAGGCTCAGGTGATCTTCATGAAACAATGCACATCGCCGGCATCTGGTCACTGCCGTTGATTCTCGTCTGTGAAAACAATGGTTGGGAGATGGCCACTCCTTGGCAAAAAGTCCGCAAACATCGCGAATTGATTCCTTATGCGGAGCCCTTCGGTTTCGCCACGCGCAAGGTCGACGGCAACGATCCATGGGACGTTTATCATTCCGCGCGCTGGGCGCGCGCCACCGCCTTGAGCGGCCAGGCGGTTTTTCTCGATTGCATCACCTTTCGCAGCGGCACCTACAGTTCCCATTTCGGTGAGACCCGTCCAGAAATCGAAAAAGATCTGGCCGAGTGGGAGAAGCGGGACCCGTTAAAGAGAATGGGTGACTGGTTGATCGGCCGTGGCCTGGCATCGGCCGAAGACTTGGGGCGAGTGGGGCGAGAGGAAGCAACAGCGGATCGAAGAAGCCTTCAACCAGGTTCTCGGAGAGTTGAAATAGGAAGGCACTTTCATAGCTCAGAAATCGATGCGAATGATGATTATCGTCTTGCCTGCTAAGCGGAAAAGGATTCAGAACCCCTACTGAATCTCCCCCTTAGCAAAGGGGGAGAAAAAGAGGGGGGTGTGGTCGGAAGGACGTGATGATTTAACGGACGTGTAAAGGAGTGGACCTAGTTTAGACGGGTAGGCAGAAAAAAGGAGGGAGAACATGGCGACGGTGACTTATCGAGACGCGGTCGGGAGAGCGCTTCAGGATTCATTGCGCGAGGATCCGCGTTTAATCCTTATCGGCCAAAATATTGCCGGCTATACGTTGAAACAAATGGCTGAAGAATTCGGCGAAAGCCGCATCCGCGATACCAGCATCAGCGAAAGCGCCATGGTGGGAATGGCGGTGGGCACGGCGATGAAAGGATGGAAGGCCGTAGTCATGATCGCCTATGCGGATATTTCGTCGGTCTGTCACAAGGCCATCGTGCAGAGCGCCGCCAAGATGCACTACCTCACCTGCGGGCGTTTGCAATGTCCCATCGTGATCCGTCTCCCCATCGCTCGTTTCCGCGGGCACGGTCCCATGGGAAACGAAGTTGCCGTGTCATGGTTCTATAACGTTCCGGATCTCAATATCGCGATGCCCGGATCGGCCGATGAAGCTTACTGGTGTTTTCGCGACGCCTTGCAGCGCCCGACGCCCACATTGTTTTTTGAGGATCGGTCGATCCACAACCGTTCGGGTGAAATCGCTGCGAACAATCCTGGCGCCAAAGCGCGCGTAACACGCTCGGGCGATGCCTTGACGATCATCGCCGCGGGGCGAACCGCGGCTCTTGCCGAAGATACGGCTGGTCATTTGGCTAAAGAGGGGAATCGCGGAGTGGTCGAAGTGGTCAGTCTAGGTTTCATCAAGCCGCTGGACAGGGAGACCATTTTGAAAGCAGTACGCAAGACGGGAAGAGTGCTTATCGTGCAAGACGAACCGCCCTGGTCGGGGTATGCGCCTTACGTGCGTTGTTTGCTCGATGAGCTTCCATCAGGCGCCCTTGCGGTTGCGCCCCGTATCATTTCCGGTGCCGACGAATTTCTTCCCTATTGGGACGAGCGTCCGTTTCTACCCTCAATGGAAGATCTCGTTGCCGCCGCCGAGGAGCTGATGAGATAATCAATCGGAGACGACCTGGCGTTGCTGTGGGACGCGCTGTATGCTCTGTGAGTTTTTGAACGAATAAACGAAGTATGAAGCGGTTGACAACCTGGGGTCGATGAAGCTAAACGCAAGGCTATATTTTGCAGAGGAGATCTTATGAAATCACACCGTGAACAGATCAGAGTGGATAATAGTTCTATGAACCTTTATATCAGCCAACCGGATGGCAGTGGCCTTGTGCCGGCCGTGGTGCTCATCCAACACCAGAACGGCGTGGACAAATTCATGGAGGAGATGACTGACCGAGTCGCGGCGGCTGGATATTTCGGCGTAACGCCGGACCTCTATCACCGCGATGGCGCGGAGTGCACAGATCCAGGGCCGACGCGGCGCACCAGGCTCCGGGACATGAACATCATTAACGACGTAAACGCGACAGTAGACTTTCTCAAGAGTCAAAAGCTCGTCAACCGAGGCAGAGTGGGAATCGTCGGCTTTTGCTTGGGAGGCCGGGTGGCCTACCTGATGGCAGCGGCGAGCCCGAGCTTTAGCGCCGCGGTCACTTATTATGGCGGCGGTATCTTCAGGTCGGGAGGCGACGGCCCGACGCCCTTTGAAAGGACCACTGAGATCAGCTGCCCGATCCAGGGCCACTTCGGTGAATTGGACAAGAATCCATCTCTAGATGACATGCGCAAGCTCGACGCCGAACTGACAAAGCACGGAAAAGCGCATGAGTTTTTCAGCTACCCCGGCGCTGATCACGCATTCATGGACCCACATCACGTTGGTCGATACAATGCAGAGGCGGACCAGTTGTCGTGGCCGCGAACTTTGGATTTTTTCCGGAAGCATCTACTCGAAGCGACTCCCGTGCGCGCCGTCGCATCGTGAAAATTCCTGGAGCGAATCCTTATGGCAAATGCATCTGATATCTTTCCAGTCCAACGCCGGACAAAACTTCCCGGCGGCTACATGGGCAAGATCCTGCGCGTCGATCTGACGACAGGATCGCTGAAAGACGAGAATTTGCCCGAAGAGCCGCTGCTGAGAAAGTTTATCGGGGGACAGGCGCTCGCCGAATATATTTTGCTCAGGGAACTGCCCATCGAGGCGAAACCCTACGGGCCTGAAAGCAAAGTCATCATGATGACCGGGCCGCTCACAGGAACGGGTTTGACGCCTGGAGGAACCAAGGTAACGGCTGTTTTTTTGAGCCCCATGACGAATTACTCGCTGGGGCGTGGCGCCGCCAGCGGTTTCTGGGCGGCCTATCTCAAGTCGGCCGGATACGACGGCATTATCATCGAAGGCGCTTCCAGCAAACCGACTTATCTATTCGTCAACGATGGCAAGCCGGAGTTGCGCGACGCCGGCCGATTTTGGGGGAAAGGCTCGCGACAGACTGAAGATATGTTACGGGCGGCCGTCGGGATCAAAGATGCCAGGGTGATGGGCATCGGCCCGGCAGGGGAGCATCTAGTGCACGCGGCGATGCTCTGCAACGATTACAATCACTCCGCATCGCACAGCGGTGGCGCAATCTTCGGGTCGAAGAAGCTCAAAGCGATTGTCGTCTACGGCACCCAGCGGCCGCCGCTCCATGACAAGGCGGCTTTGATTGAAGCCGGACTTAGGTGGCGCAAGACACTGCAGGTTTATTCCGTGCAGGACCGGACCGGTGTGGGACACGCCCGGCACCTCGACGCGCTGCCCAACAACAACATGCAAAGCTCGCTCATCGCCGATCACAACCGCGGTTTCGATCAGAATCGGATTGTTCAGCGACCCTGTTTTCAATGTGCTCGCCTCTGTCCCTGGGATGTCGAGATCGGCGAGGGGCAATTCAAGGGGCACGTCGGCCACTTCAATGCGGGCGCGGAATGGCTCGATACCTTCTGGAACCTGGGTATCAAAGGTAACGACACCCTTTATCTCGCGGAGCGGATCAATGATCTCGGCATCGAATGTGGTCACTTCTCCTTCGGCGCCGGAGTTCTCTTCGAGGCCTGGGAGAAGGGGCTCATTGGACCGCAGGATACCGACGGGATGCGTTTTGAGTGGGGGAATTTGGAAGTGATCGACCGGTTGCTCGAGATGACCGCCCGGCGAGAGGGAAAGTGGGGCAATCTCATAGCCGATGGACCGCTCGAGGTAGCCGAGGCCATCGGCGGCGATGCTCTCAAGATGGTGGTCCACACCAAGAGAGGGGTTCCCGCCATGCATGATTGGCGGCCGCATTTCAGTAACATGCTGCGCGAGGTTGTCGCTAGCGGCGGCATGAAGCCGCAAGGCGGAGGAACGGCGAACCCACCGCCGGATCTCAAATACAGAGAGAAATGGGGACCCCTGGATCGAGACAAGCCCGATGGTTGGCCCCAGTCCAACGTGGTGGCCGAGCAGTACCGCCAGTTTGTCGGCCTCATGGGCGGTTGCTGGTTCGCGCAGATGCATCTCAAGCCCGACGGGCTCAACAGCGTCATAGACTCTTTCAATGCAACGACCGGTTGGAATTTTACGCTCGATGAAGCGATGCTTGCCGGTCATCGCAGCGCAATCTTGCAAAGTATCTTCGGCACGCAACGAGGCTGGGTTGCCGACCATGACTGGCAGCAGGTGGGACCGAGATTTCTCGATCCTGTGCCGGACGGAAAGTTTCAAGGGTTTACCATAGCCAAGTGGCTGCCCGAGATGGTTCAGGAGTACTACCGTCTATCGGGACGGCACGAGAAGACCGGCAGGCCGTTCATGGATACGCTCAACAAGCTCGGTCTGGAAGAGTTCAAAGATTGGGCACAGCTGGACTGAACGTTGCTATGCGGACTGTGCTAACCCGAACATTCATGCTCCGAGGAAAAGCCACGACACAGTGTCGATCAAGGGATGAGCTTGGAGGAGCGAAGGCACCGAGACGAACAGCTCAATGACGTTTATGATGCTTGGCTGTGCGCTCGAATTTTTCCAGGTATCCGCTTCAGAACTCATGTTTGCAGGCCGCCCCAAGGTAGAGGCCCATTGCCTTCGATCCGGAGGGCTCGTCCCTTGATCGGCGTTTGCCAGTTCACGCAGCCGGCGTCTGGAAGTGCGGCATTACATGGGCGGCAAAGAGTTCCAGGGTCCTGAATGCTTCGCGGTCCTTGATGCCGCCAAAATTGATCTGCATAGAGGGCTCATGCTCTCCGATCAGATCGCGGTTGAATTGCACCTGCTCGATCACCTCTGCAGGCGTTCCGACCAGCGCGGTGTGACTCTCGATCATCTTCTCCGCGGTAAGCGAGCTGATAGCGTCCACCAGCTTACTATAGCCGGCGTATTGGTTTGATTGCTGGCCCGCCCACGAGGACACCGCTTCGGCGAAGACCTCGATGTAACGCTCCACCGGGCGCTTGAACCCCTCGATCGCCTCCTGATGAGTCTCGGCGACATAGCAATGGAGTGAGGACTGAATCTGCTCGGCACCCGGGGGATGACCGGCCTCTCGCCAGGCGTCGCGGTAGCTCTGCACCAAGTCGCGGACGAGATCGAGGTTGCTGGCGAAAGGAACGATCATGATGTGATAGCCATGCCGGCCCGCCCAGATGAACGATTCCTTCGTCGCGACTGCTGCGATCCAGATCGGCGGATGAGGTTTCTGCACCGGACGGGGCATGAGCCGGACGTCCTGAAAACTCTGAAATTTTCCCTCGTAGGAAACCCGCTCCTCGGTCCAGAGACGGGTAATGATATCAATTCCCTCTTCGAAGCGCGGTCGGCTCTCGTCCATGCTTACCCTAAAGACATCGAACTCCTTCGGGATGAAAGCGCGTCCAAAGCCCGCGTCGAGCCGCCCGTTGCTGATATTATCGAGCATCGCGAGTTCGCCGGCGAGTTTGATGGGATTGTTGAAGGCGGGTATCACCGCGCCGGTGATCAACCGGATGCGTCGGGTGCGGGCCGCGATGGCTGACAAGAGGACGATAGGATTCGGACTGTGACCGCCATAGTCGTGAAAGTAGTGCTCCACTGTTTTGATCGAGCCGTAGCCCAGCTCATCAGCGCGTTCCGACAGCCGAAGTCCCAGCGCGTAGTACTCCGCCGTGGACATGTCCTGCAAGCGAAACGACGGGAAGAAATTAAGACCGAAGCGCATCACGTTCTCTTTACGGGTCTCGCAACCTCAACGGCTAGGATTCGATCCTTTTCCGTAGAGCTCCGCCAGGAACCCGCTCTTCTCGATCTCCCGCAAAAAACTCAAGTCCATGAAATCCGCCGGCTTGAGGGTCTTGGCTTTCGGATCGGTTTCGCGGTCCAGCTCTCCTTGAATGGACTCGTCTGTAGGAATCGGCAAAGCATCGGTGATATCGCGCTGGTAATCATAGAGGAAAGCGACCTGGTCGGCGGTGGCGCCGCGAAAGTACTTCTGAAGAGCCCGCAGCGAGCCTTCGCGATTGGTCTTAAAGTAATGAACGCCTTCGACATAGGCTCGCAGGAACCTCATGACTCCCTCCCGGTCACGACTGATATGACGCTGCGTTGCACTCAGCGCGGCGCCCGACCCTGGCAATTTAAGGTCCTTGGCGCTACCCCCCGGGAGCGGTTTGGCTCGACCTTGGTGGATCAGGAGCAGCCCCGACTCGCCGGTGACTCCGGCGTCGATCTTCCCAGCCATCAGAGCGGATCCTACCTGAGGAATGCCGCCCATCTGTAGGATATTAACGTCGGCGTCCGGCTTAAGTCCGGTCCTCTTCAACGCGTCTCTAAGGAAGGTATCCCCTTGCGAGCCATACTGCGTAACGCCTACAGTCTTGCCTTTCAAGTCTTGCAGGCGTTGGAGGGCAGAGTCAGGACGAAGCAAGATCTGCTGGCTGGAATAATTCTGCGTGGTTGCCAAAATAATCGGATCAGCCCCGCGCATGCGCGCGCGCAAAACCGATGAGGTTCCGCCAATCGCATAGTCAATGTCTCCTGCGAGGAGCGTTTGAATGATTCGGGGGCTTCCGGTTAACAGAATCACTTCGGCGTCGATGCCACGCTTGGCAAAAAGCCCGGATTCCTTCGTAATCCACGGTATAGCTTGAGTAATGCCGGGGGCCACATAGGCCACGAGGATTTTCCGCCGCTGCTGCGCTGACGTTAGGTCGTAATTGAAAGTAAGAAATCCGAGGCCTGCGATTATGGCCACGAAGAGACAAGACAACTTGATGCGTTTCATTTCTGCTACCTCAAGGGGTTTTTGCGTTCAACCCGAGACCGAAACCTTAAACCTAAACGCGAAGGCGAATATGCGCCTTCGGCCTCACTGCCCCCTTATATATTTGGCGGCGTCCGTGCCGGCTGTGTGACCGGTGATCGAGCCTCGCATCAGTCCGGAGCCGCTCGGGTAGTTATGATAGAAAAAGCCGCCGGTCAGTTCTCCCGCCGCCCAGAGGCCAGGGATCGGTGTTTCATCGCTCGACAGCACCCGGCATTGCGGATCGATCCGCAGTCCCCCGTACGTGAAGGTGATGCCGCATGCCACGGCGTAAGCGTGAAAGGGAGGAGAATCAAGCGGGTTCGCCCAGTTGGATTTCGGCGGATGGATACCGGTGGTTGCTTTTCCGTCTTTCTTTGAAAAATCGAACTCAGCGGAGTTAACCGACCGATTGAATTCTTCGAAGGTGCGGCGCAGCCGATAGGTGTCGATGCCGAGGTCGGCGGCCAGTTGCTCAACCGAATTCGCGACAACCGGCCGGCTTTGTAAATATTGGCTGCGCAGGAGCGGCACCGTTTTCTGATCGAAAATCTGGTAGGCGATTTGTCCCGGCTGGGCGAGGATGGTTCTGCCTGTCTTGGCGTAGGTATAAACCTGGAAGTCTTCGCCCTCATCGACGAATCGCTCTCCCTGGGTGTTGACCATGATACCGTAAGGATAAGAGTAGCGCGTGCTCTCATCGGTAGCGGCTTCGACGTTGGCGCCGTCAGCATCGATGACAGAAGCGTGACAGCCGCTCCAGTGACCGAAGGGGAGCGCACCAACATCCAAAGCCATACGGATGCCGTCGCCGGTGTTGTAGCGAGTGCCCCGCACCTTGACGAGATCCCAGTTCTGTCCCAGATAACGGGCCCGCATTTCCGGATTCGCTTCAAAGCCGCCGCAGGCCAGAATCACGGCGTTGGTCATAATCTTTTGCCTTCCGGCCGGCGATGCGATCAATACGCCCTCGATGGCGCCGCTCTGATCCACCAGCAACTCCAGGGCGCGTGCGGAATAGATTACCTCGAGACCGCGCTTTTCCACGGTGGCAAAATGCATTTCCATCAGTCCCTTGCCGCCCTCGCGCGCGGCGACGGGAATGGTTCCGGTGCGCCACACCAGTTTCCCTTTGACTCTCGCGCAATGGCTCATGTGCAATTCCCAGATTACGCCGTGCTGTGCCATCCATGTGACGACGTCTTGAGATCTTTCCACGAGCAACTCTGTCAGGATAGGATCGGCCAAGCCCTCCGTAACCCGCATCAGGTCGCCATAGAAGCGATCCTTCGGATAGGGTTCTACCTCGACGTTTTTGAATTCCGTGCCGGCGGTCTCCTTGACAATACTTTTGATTTGCTCGAAGTCGGGAAACGCAAAGCGGAAGAGACCTCCGGAAAAAGCGGAATTACCGCCGCGCCGTTCCTTCGGTGCACGCTCCAAGAGCACAACCTTGGCTCCTAGATCATGGGCAGCAAGAGCTGCCACTGAAGCTGCATTGCCGGCGCCAATCACGACCACGTCCGTTTGCAGCGCCCTTGTAGCTTCCATTCGCGATTCTCCTTTGTGTTGTGAGCTTAAAAAACTTCCCTCTGCCGCGCTCAGTTATTGCTTGAGCATCTTGGTCAGCTCAGCCCTAAACTCGAGAATCCTCGGAAACGGTGAGCCCGAGACCCAGCTGAACGAGTTGAGAGCAAAATAGGGCAGGGTGCGCAGGCGCGTCAAGTGGAAAAAGGGAAGATTTGGCCGTTCTGTTTCCGCAAAAACCTGATCCACCGCTCAGGAAAGATCGGCCAGCTTGCCTCTTGTCAGGCAGGCTCGAAGATTTCGTAGGATGCCATTCGCCGAGAGTAGATCGTAAGGAGGAAGAAAAACCATGGCGCGCATCAGGCATCTTGCCATTCTCACAGAAGACGTGGAGAAACTGGTCAAGTTTTACACCTCAGCCTTCGGTTTAAAATCGTGAAGGGAATAGGTACCGCGACCTATCTGTCCGATGGGCATATCAACCTGGCAATCATACCCATCGAGCCGGAGCGCAAGATTGAAGGTCCGCAATTGAAGCCCGGGTTATACCATTTCGGTTTCGAAGTCGAGGATGTCGCCGGCCTGCGGGAGGCATGTAAAGAACTCAACGCCACGACTGGCATCGACAAAAGACCGCCAAACCGTGAAGCCGAATACCGGGTTCACGATCCCGACGGCAATCCCATCGATCTCTCGCAACACGGTTGGCCGATTTAACTTTTAACCTCAATCCGACATTCTTTTAGTATTGACAATCGTACAGAGACGCGCGCGGCGGGACCGGAGACGATAAAGAGAATGATGAGCCCTTCATCCCCCGCAAGGGGGTAACAATTGTCGATCCTTCAACTTGACACCTTGCGGATGCCTTGGTACGGTTCGCCGCGTTGGACTCGTGAGCGGCATGCCAGACTTACAGTGACGTCTACCTATGGCTGATGGCACTAAGATCGTCGTTGATCACGCCAGTAAGCTTTTCCTCGAAGGAACAGTCGTCGCCTTTCGCAACGTTGAGCTGAATGTAAGAAGCAACGAGGTTCTCTGCATCGTCGGTCCGTCAGGCTGCGGTAAGACAACCTTGCTCCGCTGCATCGGCGGATTGCTAGCGCCGAGCTCCGGACAAGTCCTGATCGACGGCCGGATCGTAAGTTCTCCCTGTCCGGGAGTCGCGATCGTCTTTCAACATTTCGGCTTATTACCGTGGAAAACGGTGGTGGGCAACGTCGCCTTTGGGCTCAAGATCGCCGGCGCGCCTCAAGGGCTCATCACCGAGCGCCTTGAGCACTACATCCGTCTGGTCGGGCTCGCCGGCTTCGAAAGCCATTATCCCTACCAACTCAGCGGTGGCATGCAGCAACGCGTCGGTCTAGCGCGCGCCCTCGCGATCGATCCCGAGGTACTCTTAATGGATGAGCCGTTCGCTTCGGTGGATGCGCAAACACGAGAGGTGTTGCAGGAAGAGCTGCTTCAACTCCATGAGCGCGAGCGCAAGACGATGATTTTTATTACCCATTCGATCGACGAAGCGATTATTCTAGGTGACCGGGTGGCGGTCATGGCGGCTCGCCCCGGCCGGGTCAAAGAAGTATTACGAGTAGATTTTCGCCGGCCGCGCGATCCTGCCGCGGTGCGGGCTGAATCTCGCTATACCGAGCTACGAAACCATATTTGGGAAGAGCTGCGGCCGTCGGTGGTCATGTGATGAGCATCAGCAATACTGAAGAAGGGGCGACGGCGGGGCTGACCCTTGCCGCCCACGAAGAGCTTGCCGCGGAGCAGCAAGCGGCCCGTGAGCGGGCACGCGCCGTCCAGCGCCGCTGGACGACTGTGCAGATAGCCATTCGGATCATCTCCCTGATCGTGGTGCTCGGCGCCTGGGAGTACGTGGGCAGGCAAATCAATCCCGTCCTGTTTACGTATCCTACGGCGGTGGCGTCCGCCGCTGCCAAGATGATCGCCACCGGCGAGCTGTGGAAATATCTTTCCCAGAGCCTCATTGTGCTGTTCGTCGGGCTCGCTCTGGCCTCGATTTTCGGTATCTGCCTGGGACTCATCATGGCGCGCGTTTGGGTCATCGATGTCGCCCTGGACACTTACATTACGGCGCTCTATTCGATTCCCTCGGTCGCTCTGGTCCCGGTATTGGTGCTCTGGTTTGGCTTCGAGACCACGGCCAAGATCGCCGTGGTGTTTCTTTTTACTTTCTTCCCGATCGTGATCAATACGTACCAGGGAGTAAAAAACGTTGACAGTCATCTGACGGAAGTGGGACGAGCTTTCCGCTGCAGCGAGAGACAACTTTGGATTCATATCGTATTGCCGGCGGCGGTGCCCTACATCGTGACGGGTCTGAGGCTCGCGATCGGCCGCGGCTTGATTGGCATGGTGCTCGCGGATCTTTATACAGCCATCACCGGCATCGGCTACCTGATCTCGCGCTACGCCAGCATCTATCGCACCGATGCGATGTTCGTGCCCATCGCAACGTTAGGTGTTTTGGGCATTACCTTGACCGGGTTGCTGCGTTTCGTCGAGAGGCGGGTGGCGCCCTGGATGCAACAGCCCGGGCAAGAATGAGGCATTTTTTAGGAGGTGGAATATGATCAGTGAATGTATTCGTAGCCGTTCTCTTTTCACAAGACCCACGGCGCTCCGATTGTTGATCGCTCTGTTGGCGGTCGTTTTTAGCAGTGATCCCGCAGGGGCTCAATCGAAGGCGCCATGCAAGGAAATGCGCAAAGTCAAATTCGGAGTGTCGGTTTCACCGCCCAATGTGGTGCACACGCCGATCTATGTGGCGCGCGATCTTGGGATCTTCGCGAAACATTGCATCGACGCCGAGGTCGTCGAGTTTGAAGGTGGCGCCTCGGCGGCAAATTTAGCGGCGGTGGCTCAGGGCCGCGCCTTAGCCACGATAAACGCGACCGCCATCGCGCAGGGTCTCAAGGCGAAACAATTCTGGGGTATGGCGCCCCGTTTGCCGCAAGCTTATGTGGTGAGCGAAGAGATCAAGACGGCGGCGGACTTGAAAGGAAAGCGCCTAAGCGCCACGGGCGGCGGTGTAGGTGGGTTCAACTGGGTGATGGGCCGCGAAGTGCTAAAAACCGCCGGCCTTAAAGTCGACGATGTCCAGTTCGTATCGCAGGCGACCGCGGGCAGGCTTCCAGGGCTCCTCGCGGGCCAGCTCAATGGCGTGGCGCTCCATCCGGAAGATGTCTACTTAGCTCAGAAGCAAAAACCCGGGCTGCACGTCCTGGTGGAACTCGCCCAGTTGATGCCGAAGTATTTCTTCAACGCCTATGGCGCGGCGGACAGCATTCTGTCTAAGGACCCAGTCATGGTGCGCGACGTGGCGACAGCGCTCATCGAGACCAATCGCATGATTTATAATCAAAAAGAAAAAGTGATCCCGATCATGGTGGAAGCCACCAAGAAGCCTCAGGACGCAGTCAGCTTTTCCTATGACTACCTTGTGAAAAATTGCGTGTGGAGCGTCAACACCGGCTTTTCCAAGGAACGGACCGAGTGGTCGATTGAGAACGGCATCGAGAACGGCGATATCCAGGCGGACAAAAAGCCGACCTACGAACAGGTTGTCGACGTCAAGCTCGGCGAGGAGGCATTAAAAGCAGCAGGCGGGCCGACCAAGATTCGCGGCTGCGCGGATTAATATCGCCGTTTCGAGTTTGGAGTTTAATGTTTCGCATTAAGACAAAACTCACCACGAAGGACGCGAAGAGCACGAAGATGAGAATTGGTTTAACCACAAAGAACGCAAAGGTCAGAAAGAAAAATTCTTTGTGTCCTTCGTACTAACATGCTCAAGAGCTTTTATAGTTTAAGCAAATTTTCTGAATGGAAGCGGCACTTGACGAAAGCCATTCTCACCACGGAGAACGCGAAGGCCACGAAGTAGGGCGGGTTTGAAACCTGCCCCCCTACATTTTTGTGTCCTTTGAGTTCTTTGCGGTTACATTCTTTCTTCGTGCCCTTCCTGGTGGATAAAACGAAATAGAAAGCGAGAACGTAATGCCAGGCTACTCATTTTCCGAGATCAAGAATCGGCTCGACGATTGGCGGGTCTTCAACAACATGGTTGATTCGCCATACTACCGCGACGCGGTGTACGAGCGGTTTTCCGATAAAGAGTACGAGCGGCGCTACAGAGCGCTGCGGGCCAAGATGCGAGAGCGGGGTCGGGACTGCGTCATTGTGCCGGGCGGGCCGAACCATTGGAGTTTCGGCGGCGGGATGCTCTGGCTCTCCGGCCATTGGGAGTGGCACGCGATGGCCAACTACGTTGTTTTTCCTCTCGAAGGCGAGCCCACCTTGATCTACTCGATGGGCGGCACGCACATCGAGGCGACTCGAAGGGAGAGCGCCATCAAAGACGTGCGGCCGTCGCGTGGCGGACGCTTTGCCGAGGTGATGATCGAGCGGATCAAAGAGCTGGGGCTTGATCGCGGCAAGATCGGTATCCTGGAAGTGGACCCGCGTTTTCACGACTACATGCCCGTGAACCAATACATGGCGCTCAGGGAGGCATTGCCGAACGCGGCTTTCAGCTTTGAGCCAGGTTGGATGCATGAATTGGTTTATCGGAAGAGCACGGAGGAGCTTGATTGCATTCGCAAAGCGGGTCAACTCTGTGAAGCTGCGATGCAGGCTCTAGTGGCTCGTTGCCGGCCCGGTGTGACCGAATATCAGCTCAAAGCCGCCGTAGCCGGCGCTATTTTGGAAGGAGGAGGAGATCTCGACTTCGCGATCATCGGCTCGACGCCCATGAAAAATCCGGCGCTGATCTTCGGCAACCCCCGGCCCTCGGGCCGCATGCTCAAAGACGGCGACATCGTGATGATGGAACTTGCCGCAGGCTACCGGGGCTACAGCGCGCAGATCGGCTCGCCGGTTTGTATGGGCGAACCGCCGACAGAGGTGCGACGCTTTTTCGATGAGATCGTGCTGCCGGGCTTCAAGCGCATGGTGGATGTGGCGCGAGCAGGCCATCATTTGAACGAGCTGGTCGAGGCCGCTCGCTTTTATCGCGAGCACGGCGTCCAATCGCGACCCATCCACATTCACGGCATCGATTTCGTCAGCTCGGAGCCGCATATCTTCACCGATCATGTCCAAGCGCGAAGAATATGAGCAGGTGCTTCAGCCTGGGATGGTGCTGGTGATCGAACCCAACGCCGTGACCGCCGACGGCCAGTTCGGTATCTTCTTCGGTCACACCTTCATTATCACCGAGGGAGAGCCGGAGTGCGTTGATAATTATCCGTGGGAACTTACGGTGATTCGATAGCAGGACAATGGCTGTTTGTGATTCCTTGACATTCGTACGGTGGCTCACTCTTCAAGAAGTTTCGTATTGAGATTCGTTGAGTACTACCGTGCTATACCGCGGGCTGATATCTGGATACACCGCCCCAGGTGCAGCGTTTGTCGGGAGAAGAGATTGACAAGGCGGCGCTTGTTGGCGGATATTGCAGCCGTTTTTGCTCTTCCTCGATTGCGGGTTCCTGGATATCCCGCAGGAAGAGCCCGCAGTTCACTTAATAGTTAGCCTCATACTCAGTGCGGGAAATACCTTAGCATGTCCTAAACGGTCATTTTGAAAGGGGCTAGCAAGAGCAGAGGAGGGACAAAGACGCAGACCTATTTCGAGTGGCTGAGCCAGGCATCGCCCGACGTCCAGCTTCAGCTGTTGGTCTCGGGCCACTGGATCGCGCAGGCGATCGCGGTCGCCGCCGAGCTTGGTATCGCGGATCTTCTCGCGGATGGCCCTCGATCGAGTGACGATCTGGCGCAAGCGGCGGGCTGTCACTCTGATGCGCTCTACCGACTTCTGCGAGCGCTGGCGGGCCTGGGAATTTTTACCGAGGTCGAACCGAAGAGGTTCGCGCTCACGCCGATGGCAGAAACGCTCGGCGCCGACGCGCCGGCTTCACTTCGTAACTGGGCGATGCATGCCTGCGGTGACGCGCAGTGGCGCACCTGGGGCCGGCTGGGTAATAGCGTCCGGACAGGGCAGCATCCTTCAAGCACGTCCATGGCATGGACAACACACAGTATCGTGCACAACATCCTGCTGCCGCTGCGCTTTTCGATGCCGGCATGACTAGCCTCGCTACTCAAGTGGCCAACGCAGTAGTGGAGGCGTATGACTTCTCCGCGCTAGGCACTATAGTTGATGTGGGTGGTGGCCACGGCGCGCTGCTCATCGCCATCCTGAGCGCCAATCCGGAGCTGCGCGCGGTGCTGTTTGACCTACCCCGCGTGGTTGAGGGTGCGCGGGAGCCACTGTTGGCGGCCGGAATACTTGACCGCTGCGAGATCGTTGGCGGAGATATGTTCGATACGGTGCCGCTGGCGGCGACGTCTATGTGCTCTCGCGAGTCATCCATGGTTGGTATGACGATCGCTCGGTGGTTATCCTCGCGAACTGCCGCCGCGTAATGGAACGACAGAGCAAACTCCTCCTGGTCCAAGAAGTCATCCCTCCAGGAGACTCGTTTGCCTACGGTAAGCTGAGCGATCTCAACATGCTGGTCTCGCCTGGTGGGCAGGAGCGCACTGAGGCCGAATATCGCGCGCTCTACGCTGCGGCAGGTTTCACACTGACACGCGTCATTCCGACGCGGTCGCGCATTAACGTCATTGAGGGTACGCCGGTCTAACTTGACCGATGGCAGAAAAAAGAAACGGAAGGAAAAAATCGGGGCTCGTGAATTGTCTGGCCTAACCATCTGCTTCAGACCGACGCAGACTAAGCGCCGCTGAGCATGGCGTTAGCTTCGGCGAATGGTTGTTTGCTAAACTGGTAAAGTCATGCCGTCTTCGTCTACGTTGAGACCTCGGTCATCAGCTATTACACAGCTCGGCGAGCTGAGATATAGTGACTGCGGCCCGGCAGACGCTCACGCAAGAATGGTGGGACGAGCCGAGGCAGGTTTGATCTTTACGTCTCTGTGCTCGTGGTGGAGGAGGCTAAGGGCGGTGGTGCTGAAGCAGCCAAAGGCGTCTGGCAGCGATTTCAGGGCTCCCAATTTTGGAGATAATGACGCTGCAGAGAAATTGGGCAGGCGCTTGTTGGATGAGGGAGCTATCCCGTCATCGAGAGCTGAAGACGCACTGCATATTTCACTCGCAACGTACACGGAATGGATTTTCTCTTGACGTGGAATTTCCGTCATATCAACAACGCCGAAATGAAAGCACGAATCAGGACTATCATTGAGGCGGCAGGGTACGAGAGCCTGTTATATGTTCACCCGAAGAGTTAGGAGGTGGCGAGCTATGAAACCAGATCCCATAGTGGAAGAAGTTCGCAAGGTCAGGGAAGCCACGCGGCGAAGTTAACTACGATCTCTCAGCTATTTGTGCTGACCTAAGAAGAAAGAAAAAGATTCGGTTACGTGGTGGTGTCTCGTCGACCGAAGCTGCGGCTGAAGCCTACCGGAAGCTAACCGTTGGGTTGAGAAGGACGCGGCGGACCGCGCCTCTCACCTTAGCGTTAGCGCGAAGCAAAAGCGATGATAAAGAGCGAGTAAAGAATAAGTAAATGGGGTCAGAGAACTTTTTTTTGTCCAACTCGCGTTGAGCATTGGGCACTCGGTGCTGGCATGCTCTTAGCTTAGGCGGCTTTGAGGCGCGACGGGACGGTTTGATAACGAGCCGAACACGCACACCAGGCGGGCGAGCATGTCGATGAGTGCGTCGGTGCTGAACAGATCAATCCGGCTCGAAGCAGGTCACTTACCCGAGGCTGGGTCACGCGGAGAATCTTGCCACTTCGGCCTGCTTGAGACGTCGGGCCGCGATTAGCTTCTGGACTTTAATCAGCAGGTCCGAACGAACGAGCAGGTGCTCGGCTTCGTCCGGAGGAAAACTCAGATCTCGGAACACATTGCCGCTTGATCGAGTTATCTTATTTTTCATCTTGAACCTACCTTCCAATGGTGTCCGGCACGGTTTCTTATGCAAGTATTAGTATATCTGTCAAGCCGGACGAAAAAAGAGGATGACTCCAATCATCGGCACAGTCGCCTAATAGCTGCAGAGTCGAACGCCAAGTTCGGACGGTGCGTGTCTGCCGATGCAGATGACGACGAGATCGAGTATGGAAAGACCGTTGGCTGGTCGTTGCTCCGCCGTCGTACTGTTCATTGCGGTGTTGATCGCTGAACGCTGATAGTCCGGTCGCGGCAAAACGTTCACGGGCAACGTCGTTGTAACCATAAGCGTTAACATCACAGAGGAGGCAAGAATGACTGAGCAAACAAAGAGTCTTTATACTCGGCTCGGTGGCTACGATGCGATTACTGCCGTTGTGGAGGATCTTCACCCCGGCTCGTGAACGATGCGCAGCTGGGGCGATTCTGGCAAAACCGGGGTGCGGATGGAATGCGCCGTGAGAAACAGCTCTTGATCGATTTACTTTGTGCCAGCGCCGGGGGACCGTCATATTACACCGGGAGGGATATGGGGTTATCTCACAAGGGGATGAAAATCAGTGGGAGTGATGGGCGGCCTTCATACGTCATGTGAATGCTACTCTGGACGCGTTCCAAGTTCTTCAGCAGGAACGGGGCGAGGTGCTGGGTTTTATAGAAAGCACCAAGGCGGACATTGTCGAGGTCTAGAGGTGGGGGCAGCCGAAATAAGGAGGAATAAAATGTTGCCCAAACATCCAGATCCGACCGTTGATCATGTTTTAAAAACCTGGGCGCCGCGGATGATTGTTCAGGGAATCGATTACAACGACTTCATGACGACCGGCGCGCGCATTCGTGTGTGGGACGAGTGGTGCCGCGAGTGGTGCGTGACTGCGGCCGGCCACGAAACGTTTGCGCGGGAGAACGAAGCGAAGGGCAACCGGGAAAGCGCAACTGAGGCTTATCTTCTGGCTTCTATGGCCTATCACTTCGCGTGCAACAACTCTCCTCAAAATCTTGACGAGTATATTCCAGCGGCGAAAAAGCGCGTCGAGTGCTACGCGAAGGCCGCGCCTTATCTCGATCCGCCGGCCGAGCGCCATGAAGTGCCGTTCGAAAACTTCCGCATGCCGGCTTATCTGCGAGTGCCGCCGGGAATTCAAACGACCGCCGGTGGTGGTGATCATCTCCGGACTCGAATCGACCAAGGAGGAAGCTCGTACAATGGAGGATGGCTTTCTGCGACGCGGGATGGCGACCTTTACTTTTGATGGTCCCGGCCAAGGCGAGACGTGGTTTCAAGGCGGCATGATCGTCGATTTCGAGCGCGCGACATCGGCGGTGATCGACTACCTTGAAAAAATTGCTCAAGTCGACACAAAAAGGCTTGGCGTTTTTGGGCCGAGCCTGGGAGGTTATCTCGCGCCACGATCGGCGGCCTGCGATTCGCGCATCAAAGCCTGCACTTTCGCTGGCGGTATGTACGACCGGACGCAGGTGGCGAACCGCTTGGAAGATCCATTCGAATACGCCCGCATCGCTCACATCTGGAAGGTATATGACAAACAGAAGCTGATCGAGCTGCACAGCCGCTGTACTCTGGCAGGATTGGCTTCGAAAATCCGCTGCCCGCTATTAGTGGTCCACGGCACCAAAGACTTTGTACCGGTCGAACAGGCGAAACGGACCTATGAGGAAGCCGCGGGCCCCAAGGAATGGGTCTTACTTGAGGGCGGCAATCACGTCTGCAATAACATGCCCTTCCGCTACCGCCCGCTGATCGGAGATTTTCTCGCCAAGCATTTAGAGGCGGAAAGAGTCCGACAATTTAAGGTAGATTCTTAGACTTCGAGTCTGAGTATTTATCTCTAACACTTTATGCTGCTAACCATGCTGATAAAAGACGTTATCGCACCAAGACGCCAAGCACGCAAAGAGATCTAGAAATCCCCCTTTCATCCCCGCTTTGTCAAAGGGGGAAAGAGGGGATTTGATGAACCTTGGCGCCCTTTGCGCCTTTGCGCGAGACATTGTTGTTCGATCTCTTTTCAATTCAGAGTTTCAAATACCGGGCAGCATTTTAGATTTTCGATTGATCTAAAATAAAGCATCGTAAAGTCGTCATCCTGGCCAAGCGAGCCCATCGGGAAGCTTAAGCCTGGATTCCCGCTTTCGCGGGAAAGACGCGTAAGACGAACGACTTGGCACTCTCAAAATCTAGTTTGATCCCTTCTCCTGTCTGAGGTTGACACGGACAAAATTGCAATGTTATTCGCTAGAAGCATTCGAACCGGGAAGAAAGGATTGGTTCATGGCCACAGAGAGAAAATATATTCTTGTTGAAAAGCGTGGCGCCGTCGCGAAAATCACTATCAACCGTCCGGAGAAAAGAAATGCTTTGAGCCGGGATACGATTCGTGAAGTGTTGAGCGCTTTCGAAGAGCTACGAAGCGACGACTCCATCGCAGTGGTCCTGACGACGGGCGCCGGCGATGTCGCCTACTGCGCGGGCCGCGATCTATCAGAGTTTCCCACTGAAGGCGGGAAGAATCGAGGCACAGACCGGCGCTCCGAGCCGCGCGCTTACCATGTTGCTGAAGTGATCCGTACCTTTCCCAAAGTCACTATTGCTGTCATCAACGGTTATTGCCTGGGCGGCGGGATTACTCTTTTGCTGCCGCACGATCTTGCCATCGCGTCCGATAAGGCTCAGTTCGGCTTGCCGGAGATCATGCGCGGGTTCTTGCCCTATCCGATCATCGCGACGATGTTCAAGACACTAATTCCGACTAAATTGGCTTTCGAGATGATCCTTACCGGTAAGAATTGGGACGCGCAGAAATCAATGGAAGCAGGATTGATCAATCGCGTTGTGCCGCACGAGCAGTTGCAGGAAGCGGCGTGGCAGTGGGGCGAAGAGATCGGCCAGTTCGACAAAGTGACTTTGAAATATTGCAAAATGGCCGCCCATACTTCGATGGAAGCCGCCAGCGTGCCGGCAGCGGCGGAAATCGCGTGGCTAATGCAAGAAGAGCATGCTTTGGTCAATCCGCGGGCGTACGCCGGGACGCGCGAGTTCCAGAAGCATTAAGGGTCTTCGGGCTTTCTGTGGAACAGGCTCGGAGATTGCACCGCAGAGACGCGGAGGACGCGGAGTAAAACTTTCTTGATTAAAAAATTCGCCGAACTCTGCGAGCTCGGCGCCTCTGTGGTGAATACCTTTTCGTAGGAAACCCGGAGTAGCCAAAATAAATAGCCCAAAGAAAAAGAGGTGAAAGGAATAAACCGTTGACGACGGATCGTCTCTCGGGAGGAGTCCTGGTTCTCTTTGCGCTTCTGGTGATTTTGGAAAGCCGCCATTATCCACTCGGAACATTCCGTCTCCCCGGACCCGCATTCGTACCGGTCCTACTCGCCTCGCTACTTCTGATCTTCGGAGTTTTGCTCGTGTTCACGTCCAGCCGCGCTCCACGGCTCTCCTCGGTTAGCTGGACCGAGTGGCGCCATGCGTTAGCGATTTTGGCAGCATGCGTGTTTGCTGTTTTTGCAACCGAACGACTTGGCTACCGCCTCACGGTTTTGCTCATGCTGGGCTTTCTGACAAAAGTTGTGGAACATCGCGGTTGGGTGCAGACCCTACTGTTTGCTTTTGGCCTGGCGTTTGGGTCGTTCTTCTTGTTCTATACCTTGCTTCGAGTGCCGCTGCCTGAAGGGCCCTTCGGTTTCTGAAAGGGAACGAATCAAGAACGTTTTGAACGGCTTGAACGATTTAAACGGCTTGAACCTTTTCTGTCGAAACGCCTATGGCCGAAACTCTGCACAATCTATATATCGGGTTTTCGGTCGCGCTGTCGCCGAACGTCCTGCTCTACGCGTTTGTCGGTTGTGTCATCGGCACTCTCGTGGGAGTCCTGCCGGGGGTAGGTCCGCTCGCGGGCATCAGTTTGCTCCTTCCCGCCTCCTTCGGTATGGACGCGACATCCGCAATGGTTCTACTGGCTGGTATTTACTACGGCGCCATGTACGGCGGATCGACGACATCGATCCTGATGCGCATTCCCGGCGAGGCGGCCTCCGTTATGACCTGCATCGACGGATACGAAATGACGCGCAATGGCCGAGCCGGAGCGGCTTTGGCCATAGCAGCGGTAGGCTCCTATGTTGCCGGGACGGTTAGTGTTGTGGCCCTCATGCTTTTGGCGCCACCCCTGGCAAGCTTCGCTCTGCGTTTCGGGCCGCCCGAATATTTCGCTCTTTTGCTACTAGGTCTCCTAGCGCTCGCCTACATGAGCGGCGGCTCGATCCTCAAGTCTCTGGCCATGGCAGCGTTGGGTCTTCTCCTGGGTATGATCGGCATCGATCCTATGACGGGCTTTTTTCGTTTTAGTTATGGGCTGGTGGAGTTGGGCGACGGGATTGGAATCGTTCCAGTGGCGGTGGGACTGTTTGGTCTTTCGGAAATCTTGCTGACCGCCGGACAACCGACTCCGCCTGAAATCAAGAAGCCCGGGTTGAGAGAGCTTCTCCCTTCGCGTGAAGAATGGCGCGATTCGCTTTGGCCCATAGGTCGGGGAACCGTTCTTGGCTTTTTGATCGGCATCATACCCGGCTCTGCCCACATCATATCGTCTTTCGTCTCATATGCGGTGGAGCGGCGGCTTTCCAAGCATCCCGAGCGCTTTGGAAAAGGCGCGATAGAGGGGGTCGCCGGTCCGGAATCGGCCAACAACTCGGCGACCTCGGGAGCCTTTGTTCCGATGCTTGCGCTGGGCGTCCCGTCCGGTCCCATCCCGGCCGTGATGATCGCGGCCATGATGGTCCACGGAATCTCGCCGGGACCTCTTTTGATCGCTCAACAACCGGAGCTTTTCTGGGGTTTCATCGCGAGCATGTACGTGGGAAACGTGGTGCTGTTGATCCTCAATCTTCCGTTGGTAGGGATTTTCGTCAATGTTCTGAAAGTTCCGTATCCACTGCTTTATCCGGCGATTCTGATGTTTTGCGTTCTCGGCGTCTATGCCGTCAACGGGAGCGTTGTCGACATCGGGATCATGACGGTGATGGGCGCACTCGGCTACGTGCTCCGCAAGTTTGACTTTGAGACCGCGCCGGTAGTATTGGGGCTGATATTGGCGCCGATGATGGAGATGAGCTTTCGCCAGTCCCTTTCGATGTCCTCGGGCAGCTATAGCATTTTCTTCAATCGCCCCATCGCGTTGGTGATGTTGATGGTGGCGCTGGCACTTCTCTTATTGAGCGTTGCGCCTTGGCTCATGAAAACGTTGGATTGGCGGCAAAGATTCGGACTTGCGAGTGGGCAGGAGAAGGAAGGCATGTGATTATCCGGCACGCGGGAGGTGAAAAATGAGAGAGATCTACCGTCAAGATGCGCTGTGGCTACATAGACAGATCTATTTTATCCTGGCTCTACTGAGTGTAATTATTTTACTTTTCAGCCTCACCGCTGAATCTTTTGGACAAGAGAGCTATCCCAACCGTCCGATCACGATTGTCGCTCCGTTTCCTCCCGGTGGGGTCGCCGACCTGACGGCACGACCCGTCGCAGCAGCGATGGAGAAGGTGCTGAAAAATCCTGTCGTGGTCGTCAACAAGACCGGAGCTGCGGGCGCGGTGGGGATGTCATATGTGGCGAACAGCAAACCCGACGGCTACACCCTCCTGATGGCACTTTCCAGCATCTCGATCATTCCTGAAGCGGACAAGCTCTTCGACCGTAAGCCCGCGTACACCATGGAGCAGCTCATTCCGATCGGGCTGATTTCCGCTGATCCTACGATATTCGTGGTCAATGCGGATCGTCCGTGGAAAAACGTGAAGGAGTTCGTCGAAGACGCGAAGAAACGTCCGGGCGAGATTTCATACTCGTCCTCCGGCGTGTATGGCACGTTGCATATGGCGATGGAGATGTTTTCTCATGCCGCAGGGATTAATCTGAAGCACGTGCCGTACGCAGGAGCGGGTCCGGCTCTCACGGCAATCCTGGGTGGTCATGTGGACACGCTGGCATCCGGACCAGCCGTGGTCATCCCCCATATCAAAGCCGGGAAGCTACGGCCCTTGGCGGGATGGGGCGCAAAACGGGTCGCTTCTCTCCCCGACGTTCCTACCTTCAAGGAGCTGGGATACGACATCGAGTTTTATATCTGGGCAGGCCTGTTTGCGCCGCGAGGAACACCCGCTCCGGTGATGCAAAAAGCCCGAGAATCCGTCAAGCAGGCAGTGAACACTCCGGAATTCAAGTCAGCTATGGAAAAACTAGAGACCCCGATTGCCTATCTTGATGCGCCCGAGTTCCAGAAATTTTGGCAGAAGGACGCAAAGATGCTCGCCGATGCGATCAAGCGCGTAGGAAAAGTCGAGATCCCGGTAGCAAAATGAAGCATTGGAGCAATTGTCGAAAGGCTCAGCCGGTTGAACGCATGGGTGTTTTTCTGTGCATGTTAGGTTGGGGTCTTCAGGCTTTGACGTGAAACAGGCTCGGAGATTGCACCGCGGAGGCGCGGAGGACGCGGAGTAATGAGTTCTTGGTTAAAAAATTTTCCGATCTCTGCGAGCTCCGTACTACTATGCTGCGAAATTTTCGCGGCTTGCGCAAATTTTCTATCAGAGGGATTAACCACAAAGAACGCATAGAACACAAAAAAGATAATTGTTCTTTCCTGCGACCTTTGTGTTCTTTGCGGTTAAATCTCTCCTTTACTTTGGTTGCGGCTTCGCCGCGCTGGGCCTCTGTGGTGATACTTTTTCACAGGAAACCCGGAATAACCGTAGGTCAAGCGAGGTATAAGATGACTCTTGATCGAGTTTACAAACAGATGACCATGAAGCGGATCTGGATCCTCGTAGCCTCATTTTGGTTGTTGCTAGCAAATAACGCTGGGGCTGCGACTAAGGGCGGCGTACCGCTCCGCGTGGCGTACAGCTCGATTTCGGGAGCTGGCATTGTGACATGGCTCGCCGTCGATAGAGGTTTATTTGCGAAAAACAATCTGGACGTCGAATTGATTTACGTCGCCGGCTCCCAGGCGATGCAGTCGCTGCTCGGCGGCACGACGCCGATCGGCATCCAGGGTATCGAGCCGGTCTTTCGAGTAAACGCCCACGGCAACGACACGGTAATGATCCTGGGGATGGTGACCAAGCCGCCCTTTTCGATCATCGTGCGCCCCGAGATCAAGGACTACCGCGAGCTCAAGGGCAAGCCCATGGGCATCACTCGTTACGGTTCGTCAACGGATATGCTTCTCCGCCTGTCGCTGGAAAAATGGGGATTCAAGCCCGAGGTTGACGTGCCGATTCTGCAAATGGGCGGGGTGCCGCCGATCTTGGCCGGGATGGAGTCGCGGAAAATTTTCGGCGGGCCGCTGTCCCTACCGACGTTAGCGCGGGCGAAGCAGGAAGGATACCGCGAGCTGGCTGACGTGGCGGATCTGGTTCCGGACTATCAGGTGGCCGGAGTGGTTACCCGGCGAGCGTTTATCAAACAGAACCCCGAAGTCGTTCGGGGTTTTGTCAAAGCGATCGCGGAGGCGATGGCGTTATTCAGAAAAGATCCCGAGTCCGTAAGGAAGGTAATGAAAGAGCGGCTCAAGATCGACGATTCAGTAGTTATCGAGGAAACGCAGAAGGACTATCCGCGCTATATGCCTAAAGTTCCCTACCCCAGCCGGGCCGGCATCGCGGTGATCAAAGCGTTCTTGGATAAGAACGAGCCGGCCGTGCGTTCGCTGGCGATCGACGATCAGATCGACAATCAGTTCGTGCGCGAGCTTGAACAGAGTGGGTTTTTTAACAGTCCCATACGCCAAGTGACGGGGCGCAGAAAACACACTCTTCCGCCAACTCTTTCTCTCCCTTCAGGCAAAATCCGCTTCACGGATAGAAATATCGCGTGCGAAGAAGTCGCCGAACCCGCTTCGCCTTTGCGAGCCTGTGAATCAGCTTCGATTGTCAGCCCTATTGATAATAGGCAGCCCAGCTTTTGTCGTCCCGCTACGCTTCAAAGAATCCTTGACATCTACTTGTCGGAGCAGGAAAATCCCGATGGCTCATTCAAATTTTAGGATCGTACTAGGTTGAACAACAGACTCAATAGTTAGGCAATATGAAAAGTGAACATTTTTGAGAAATATCCCGGTAGCACCTTCCTGAAAAATCTTCCCGACGATTCGGAATTCTTTCCTCTCCGTGAAAGAATCGTTGACCTTTTTCGATTCCTCGACGGCCTCGAAGATCGTCATTTCGAGCAACAACTCGACCGAGATCCGCACGCGCGATTGTGGGAAATGATGTTGGCGATGGTATTGAAATCTGAAGGCTATGAACTAAAGAGTACCGATCACGGACCAGATTTTGTCATCGAAAAAAAGGGCAACCGGGTTTTCATAGAGGCCGTTTGTCCGGGGCCAGGAGACGAGAGCAATCCTAACTCGGTTCCGCCAATAGTCCACGGAGCGCCAATAGCTCAGGAAGTCCCTGTACCACAGATCGTCTTGCGTATTCGCAGCGCACTTGAGGACAAGAAGCGGAAATATAAAAACTATATCGAACAAGGAATCGTATCTTCGGACGACTGTTGTGTTATCGCGCTCAGCTCATCGAAACTCAGCCCCAGGGCCAAATCGTGGCCACCGACAATCATGAGGGCAACCCACGGTTTGGGAAATCCATATGTGATATTTGGCAAGGGTGAAGGAGTTGTCGGTGAAGGCATTGAATCATGTGAGAGCATTTCGAAGGTCAGCGGGGAGGACATCGACACGAGGTTTTTTCTATCTGAGGAGAATGGTTTAATCTCAGCGGTGTTGTATTCAGACTGCTCATTTTTTTCTTTGGTCTTCGACGTGTTTGAAGAATCGATGTTTATCCACAATCCAAAAGCACGTGTGCCCGTCCCTCAGGGGCTTGTCAAAGGAATAAAAGAGATTTGGACAATACGTTGCCACGACAGTTCAGAGTGGCGGGCATACAGAATAAGGGATGCCCAACAAACGGCTGAGGCAACGGCGAAAACACCGTGCCTCAGCCTTAGCGTTAGACAATTGCGATGAAATCATCGACTACTGCCACGCTTGGCGGCCTCGTGGGACGCCTGTTTTTGCGGCCGGTCGGGTCGAGTCGACCGGCGGCCATCATAGCTTGGTGGGAGAGGCGGCGAATTGCTTACAACCTCATTGTCGGCCTGGTGGGCGCCGTCACCCATACGTATCATGGAGAAGCGGAACAGAGTGCACGAGTACGGCTGATATCAGCGCGAAAAGCAACAAAGAATGAAAAGAAGCAATACCAGAGGAAATAAAATATGAGACGAGAATATGATTTTTCGAAAGCCGTTCGAGGAAAATTTTATCGGAAAGGCGCCGAACTGCGGTTACCCATTTATCTCGACCCTAAACTGCAGAGCAAACTGGAGCGCATTGCTCGCAGGAAAGGCAAGGATGTCACCGAGATGGTCAATCAGTTGCTGCGGAAAGACATCGAGTTTCTTGAAGAACTGACCTGAACCAACTTGCAGCCCTAACCAGCGGCTTGAGAAAGACATGCGGCCCCCCTCGCAAAGCTCGCGGACCGTCGCTTCTCAGCCTTCGCGTTAACCCGGAGATTGAATTGAATCCTTTATCTCTCCAACCTTTTTTGTGATCAGTTCGCGACGGGTCTTGTCACCGGCCGACGGGCGCAAAGAGATCGCTAAGCTTCGGCCGATAGGGGATATATCCCTGTTCTTCCGCGTACTGGACGAATTTTTCCAGCACGACCTGGTTCTCCGGAGTTAAGCCGTGCGCCCAGGGATTGTCACCGAAAACTTCTTCCTCTTCTTCCAGGATCAATACCGCGCTCGGAAACGCTGAGCGCTTGGCGTAGTCATAGGATTTTCGGCAAAGCTTCTCTGCCTCACCGAACGCGTTCAAGAGGCTGGACACGATCCATGGATGCTGGTCGAAGAGGGACTGCCGCACGACCAGAGTATGAGTGATCGGAAAAATTCTTCGTCTTGCGAAAGTATTCGTTTACCGTGGCCCGCGGGTCCTTGAAGACACGGCGAATGCGGGGATCTTTCGCTCGAAACGATGGCACGATGTTGGGCGGAATCAGCGCGTCGATTTCGCCACGCAGCAGTAGCGCCTCGGTGGGCTCGTCCACAACGGTTATGTTGACACCCGCCGGCGGTTCATAACCGGCTCGTTCGGGCGCCGAGGTGAACCACTTGCAGTCTTCCGGCCGCACCCCGTGATATTCCCGGAGAATTCCTCTAGCCCAAAGGCCCACGGTCAAGCGGTACTCATCCATGCCGATTTTCTTGCCTTTGAGATCCTCTGGCCGCTCGATTCCCGAGGAAGCCGAGCAAAAAATGTAAGGGTGAATCTGCATGCGCAGCGGAAAAATCGGCAGCGCGATGACCGGCTCGTTGCGGCAGCGCGCCATCATGTACCAGGAGAGCGACATCTCGGCGATGTCGAATTCTTCGTAGACCGGGCGCATGCACGCTTCGCCGGATTCGGCGCGTCGCGGCTGAAGCCGTATGCCCTCAGCCGAAACTTCGCCAGAGAGGAGGGGCCGTGTCCGATGATAATCCGCGAGCATGAGCGTCAGTTCGAGATCTGTGCCATGGTGGTTCCTCCGAACAGTTGTCGGTAAGTGATTCTGTTTTCGTCACATTGGTTTCAGGTTTCGGGTTTCAGTCGGGAAGGCACCGAGACCTGAAACCTGAAACCCGAAGCCTTTTCATCGGCTCTGGCCGAGCGCTTTCAGTAAAAACTGCCGGGTGAAAAACTTTTCCGCACCACCGAGTTTTTTTGCTTCCGTCTCGATGCGCGTGGCGGCGATCAGGGACTCGACATCGTCTTTGGTGATTGAAATCGAGTACAGCCCGGCAAACTGGTTGATCACTTTGCGCACCGTTGCCGGATCGCCGAAGGTGTTTTTCTTGATCACGGCATCTGCGACTTTGTCAGGATTCTTCTTGAGAAAATCCAGCCCCCGATTGATGGCCCGCAAGAGCGCGACTGCGCCCTCGGGATCGCTTTCGATTTTCTCTTTGCCGGAAACAATGACCACGAATGGGAAGCCGGGCATGACGCTGCCGATGTCGAAGAGGACGGGAAAGCCTTTTTTTTCAAGCTCCAACCTTTCCAAAAAAGAAAACGGGGAGGCCTGAATCTTGCCCGTTTCCAACGCCTGGGCGCGCGCCGGACTGTTGCCGACGCCGTAGAGAATCTTATAATCCCGGTCGCGCACCAGTCCTTTCTTGGCGAGGCCTTCCACAGCAGCAAACTCCGCGATGCCGCCGGGACCCGTTACGCCGACCACTTTGCCTTTCAGATCGCCCACGCCGGTCATCCCTTTGGCGCCGACCAAGGTGTAATCCATATACGGTTGGATGCCGCTAATGATGATCATGGGCGCGTTTTGCGCGATCGCCCGAACCGCCGCGATTCCGGCGACGAAAATATAATCCACACCGCCGCCGACGAGGGCGGCCATAGCCGTCGGTCCGCCTCTGATAAAGACCGTTTTAACTTCCAAACCTTCGGCGGCGAAGAAGCCAAAATCCTGAGCAACAACGATGGCCAGCGTCCCGCTCAAGGTCGGGGTGTTATAAGCGAAGGTTACGGGCTTCGCCATAGCATGGACTGGCCAACCCAAGCAGATCAAAATTAAAATTAGAATCAGCCGGTTGTTTCTCCTGGCAGCACTCCAATATTCCATTACTCCAATACTCCAATCGTCTCTTACAGATCGAGGGTACTTTCCGCGAAAAGTTCTTCCACCTTCATCTTCTTGGAGGTGAGGCCTTGTTCGTGAGAGAAATCGATCAGCGTCTCGAGCATTTTACGGTTGGCTTTGACGCCGTAAGGGTATGGGTCGGTGCCGAACATCTCCTGGGTCCGGGCCAGATATTCGCGGCCGAAGAACAGCGCTGACGGAATGCTGTCAACGAGCTTTGCGTTGAAGTGCTCCTTCGCCTTGACGAAGCCCGTGTACAGATTAAAGGCCACCCAGGGATATTTCTTGTAGACATCGCCGCGAATCGTGTAGGCGTGATTGACCGGAAGAAAACCCCACTTCTTGAAGAAACGCGCGCCCTCCGCCATGCGGTCGGGAAAAAGTAGTTTGACTTTACTCCAGTCGCCTTCCGCTCCCGGAATGCGATGTGACCGGCCGATGATGTCGGGAATGTTTTTCCAAGGGCTGTTTATGGCGGCGGCGTCCAGCTCGTTGTTCACTAGCATCGACGCCATGCTTTTGTCCGTCGGAATGCGCTGAAACGAGATCCCCGGCGGCGGCGTGAAGCCGGTGGCGCCGCCGTGGCTCAACTCTTCGGTCCTCTCCATGTACCAATGGACTTTGTATTGCGACACGCCAAAGTCGTGTTCGAGTAATCCTCGCTGCCACAATGCAGCGGTTTGTTGGTATTCCCCCACGCCGATGCGTTTGCCGACGAGGTCGCCCGGCTGTTTAATGCCGGAGTCCGTGTTATAGGAAACCTCGGTATGGAACAAGCGCCGGCTGGGAAAAACCGGGAGCGCGATCATGTCGAAGCCGCGCTCGCGAGCGATTAAATACGAGGACATCGACATTTCGCCGACCTCGAACTCCTGAAACTTGAGCTGCCGCCAGAAGGTTTCTGATGGATGTGAGTAAGTCGGGACAATTTCGATGCCTTCAGCCTGCACAACTCCTTTCATTAACGGGTCGACTCTTTCGTTAAACGCGGAAATGAAGCTCAATCTGAGTTTGGGCATCGTGTCTCCTTTTGATGTGATTCCACGCAGCTTGCTGCGGGATTCATTAGACCGCCATCATAAATCCAGGGTCTCTTTGGCGAACAACTCTTCCACTTTCATCTTGCGCGGCGTGAGCCCTTGTTCCTGGGAAAAGCCGATAAGCGTTTCGAGCATCGCCGAGTTGGCTTTCACGCCGTAAGGGAACGGATCATCGCCCAAAATGCCCTGTGTCGTCGCGAGATATTCAGCGCCGAAAAAGAGCGCAGCCGGTATCCGCTCCGGCAGAGTTTTTGTCGCGTACGCTTTTGCAGCAACGAAAGCGTCGTACAATTTGAGCGTGACTCCCGGATGCTCCCGATAGACGTCACCGCGAATGATGTAAGCGTGGTTGACCGGAACAAAACCGTACTTCCCGACGAAGCGTTTGGCTTCTGCGATCGGATCGGGGAATAAAGGTTTGACTTTGCTCCAGTCGCCTTCGCTGCCGCGTATGTGAGTCGAGCGATCGATGACGTTCACCGCCCGTGAAAGGTGTCCGGCAATGGGCGCGGCGTCGATTTCGTGATTCACCAGCATGGTTGCCATGCTCTTGTCCGGCGGTATGCGATGCAATGATATTCCCGGGGGCGGTGTGAATCCCGTGGCGCCGCCGTGGCTCAACTCGTCGGTTCGTTCCATGTACCAGTCGACTTTGTACTGCGACACGCCGAAGTCGTGGTCCAATATACCGCGCGCCCAGAGGGCTGCGGTCTGCTGGTACTCGCCGACGCCGATGCGCTTATCCAAGAGGTCGCCGGGCTTCGTGACGCCGGAGTCGACATGATAGGAAAGGTCGGTATGGAAAAAACGGCGGCTTGGAAAAACGGGAAGCGCAATCATGTCCACGCCGCGCGAGCGCGCGATCAAGTAGGAGGACATGGACATTTCCGCCACTTGAAATTCTTGGAACTTGAGCTGGCGCCAAAAAGTCTCCGAAGGGTGAGAATAGGTCGGGATGATATCGATACCGTCGGCTTTGATGGTCCCGTCCATGAGCGGTTCAACGCGCTCGTTGAAATTGGAGACGAAGCTCAAAGTTAAGTCTGGCATCCTTTGATCTCTTTCTAACCCACGCTTTGGCGCGCCGGCATTTTCTTGGCTGAAACGAGGAAAGATTTGACCTTTGAGTTGTTTTTACTGAATCGAAAAGAAGAATACTCGCGCAAAGCATGTCCTGAGCGGTGTCGAAGGGACGCAAAGCACGCCAAGTTCGGATAAACAAGAAAAAGGTCTTTTTCTTTTGCGCCTTGGCGTCTTGGCGCGATCAATTTTCTTGCCGTGGGTTTGTTGAACATAAAAAAAGGTAGAATTTACTCTACAAATCGAGCGTGCTTTCAGCGAATAATTCTTCGACGGTCATTCTTCTCGGTGTCAGCCCTTGCTCGTGAGAAAATGCAATGATCGTGTCGAGCATCGCCTTGTTGGCCTTGATGCCGTAAGGAAAGGGGTCGTCGCCGAGCATTTCGCGTGTCATCGCAGCATACTCCGGCGCGAAGAAAAGCGCCGTCGGAATACGCTCGATCAGTTTCTCACGAACGAGCGCCTTGGCCTTGACGAAGCCGGTGTAGAGATTAAACGCGACCCAGGGATATTTTTTGTAGATGTCCCCGCGAATAATGTACGCATGGTTGACCGGTAAAAATCCGTGTTGTTTATAGAAACGCGCACCTTCTGCCATGCGATCCGGAAACAGCGGTTTGATTTTGCTCCAATCTCCTTTGCCGGCGATACGACTGGAGCGATCCAGCGCATTGGCTTGGAGCACCCAGGGGCTCGCCACATGGGCGACGTCCAATTCGTTTTCGAGTAGGGTCGATGCCAGGCTCTTGTTTGCCGCGATACGGTTAAATGATATGCCGGGAGGCGGCTTGAAACCTGTAGCGGCGCCGTGGCTCATCTCCTCGCTTCGTTCCATATACCAGTGAATCTTGTACTGGGAGACGCCAAAGTCATGTTCCAAAATGCCCCGTATCCAAAGCGCCGCCGTTTGTTGATACTCCGCCACGCCCAGGCGTTTGTCGGCAAGGTCTTGGGGTTTCCTGATCCCCGAGTCGACGTGATAGGAAAGCTCGGTTTGAAATAAACGCCGGCTTGGAAAAACCGGCAGCGCGATCATATCGGCGCCCTGGGAGCGGGCGATTAGAAAGGAAGACATCGACATCTCCGCCACTTCGAATTCGCCAAACTTAAGCTGCCGCCAGAACGTCTCTGCGGGATGGGAGTATGTCGGAATCAGTTCGATGCCCTCGGCCTGGACTGCTCCGTTCATCAGAGGCTCGACCCGCTCGTTGAACGCGGAAATGAATCCTAACGTAAGCTTCGACATGACTCTTAGCCCAGATTATTCACCATACGAAGCAAAAGCATGACAGAGTTTAGAGCGAGGAGTGAGCCTCGAAGCGAGCGGGCACAGGAGCGTAAAGCCCGCTGACTTAAGGGGTCCTTGGCTAAAAGCTCGCGTTTCTTACGCATCGTATGCTTCACCACCCAAGTTTGCAGGCCTTCTCAAGGTAGAGACCCATTGCCCGCGACCGGAGAGGCTTACTCCTCGGTTGTTTTGCCCCCTGAATAATGCGGGTTTAGGATCCCCGCTAAAATCCGTCGATCGACCAAATATCGTAGAGCAACTCCATGCGCCGAAAAGTATGCTTCCTTGTTTGCTCCTGAAGGTGCGGCGAAGCGATATAACGCACGGCGATTTCTTCGGCGAGGCTGCTGTGCTCTTCATCCGCTTCCGAGTGCACGGTGAAAAACCGGACGTCGTCGGGCTTCATGTTGTATTGTTTGATAAATCCATGCCCCAACGCTGCCGCCGCCGGGCCGAAGGTTCCCTCCGCGCCGATCTGGATCGCCATGACAACAAACCACGGCAAGGTGTGGATGATCAATTCGACATAGTAGAGGTGGGCCGCTGTGGAAGGCCGCAGTACGGCGTCTTCGAGTTGTTGCTTTGTCAGACCGATGGACTCGGCGAATCGGATCGCCAGTTCATTATGGCCGGCGCTGCCGGTGTCCATGCCGCGGGTTTCTTCCTCGACGACACCCCACAATTTCTGAGCGATCTCGGGGTCGGTGCAGGCCAGGTAGCGCAACATCGCAATGCGCGGCACTGCCGCACGGAACTGATAGTCCTGGATCGCCCAGGCGCGGATTTGATCCATGGTGGCCGTGCCTGCGCACACGGCTTTTAGGAATGGATGCTTGATGCGAATCTTGGGAAATGCCTGTATCTCTTTCTTGAGTTGTTCTACGAACTGCGCTGATGAAATGTTTTGCGACTGCGTAGTCATTGTGGTTCCTCCTGTTTTCCAGCCTGGGTCTATGCCAGGGGAAACGCCTTCCTGTGCTTTAACCGTTTTGAGTTTCTAATACAAACATTGAAAGCACCGAGCTAATCAACGGGCATCCAACTTCCCGCTCCAGCCGACTGCTCCACGGCATCCAGCACTTTCTGTGCTTCCAGTCCATCGCGGAAGCTGGGAGCAGGCTGCTCTCCCGTTCTAATACCATGAGCGAGTCGACGGGTTAAATTGGCAAAAATAGCTTCTCTCGGCATACGCCTCGATCCCGAGAGGTTCAAATTCTCTGTCAATCGTTCAGGGATAGGTACAGGCTGAGTATTCCCGTCACCCTGTGCGCCCCAAAGCTCACCGATCATCCAGTCAGGCTTTGCCCGATTCACTTGAGCTCGCAACATGCCGTCGTTACCCAAGATTCGAATCTCTTGATAAGCGCTGCCACGCGCCGCCGCATTCGCTGTAAAGGAAACTAATCCTCCTCCGGTCAGTTCCCCGATGAAGAGTGCGCAATCCTCCACCGTGACTTCGCGTTTTCCAGAACCATCGGCGACCGGTCTTGCCTTGGTAAATATCGCTTGCTGGCCGCACACCCGTTTGAAGTCACCGGCGAGCCAACGCACCAAATCAACCAAGTGGACTCCCACGTCGCCCATGGCCCCAAAACCCACTACTTCCTTCTGATCGCGCCACGCGAACGGCAGGTTGGGATCGGCCCGCCGCTCCGTAAACCAACTAGCTTCCACGTGGAGGACACGACTCCCGATGTACCCTTCTTGAATAAGCTCTTTCATCCGGTAAAAGGCCGGGACAAAGCGAAAATTAAAGGAAGTCATGTGAATCAGGCGCGCTTCTTCGGCCCGCTGCAACATCGCCGCCGCCTCTTCCTTGTTCATCGCCAGCGGTTTTTCGCATAGAACCGAGACACCGTGATCAAAGGCTTCACGCGCCATGGCGAGATGAACGTTGGTCGGCGTGGTCAAGCTCACGGCATCAAGATCTGCGTGTGAAAACATCTCCCGGTAATCGGTGAACACGTGCGGGATGCCAAATTCCCGCGCGACTCTCTCGGCACTGGCCTGTGTGCGCTGGCAGAATGCCGTAACCTCTACCCCCGGGGTTGCCTGGTACGCCAATATGTGAGTCCGGCCAAAACCGCCACCGACAACACCTACCTTGATAGTTCTCTCTTGGCTTATTTGTGCCATCGCAATCCTTTCCCCCGAATCTATTTGGTCGCGCCTAATTCTTTTCGGGCATTGTTTAGGAAGCTACAAAAAAAACCCATCGCGCGCACCCACCCGGTGATAGCGGGCCTCGATTTGATGACCGCCTCCCGTGTGAGCGCGCCGACGCAACAGAATGCTTTTCTCCGCTATTTGAATCGTGGCCGGGAATTGCGCTGGAGCCAACGCCTTCTGCTCATCAGCTTCCACGTGCTCCAGCGGAGTTTAGAGGTCTTGCGGTTGTTATTTAAGAACCGACTGCGGCTCGAAGCGGCGCGGGCTGCTCGGAAAATCCTTGCTTCAGCCACCACTCCGCGATCTCGATGCCGGTTGCGAACCAAACGCCCTGATGTCCCTTCATGTATTCGATCATTTCTCGCAACGCGCTGGTCCGTCCAGCTCTGCTGGATACATAGGGATGTAACTGAAACGTGGTGAAAGTGGGCGCTATCGAAGATTCCCGATAAAGCTCGTCGAAGAAACGCTTCCACAGTGCCAACGCGTTATCCGGATGATCGCCGGCTCGGTTCTGGTGGCCATAGAGCCTGCCGTCGCCAAAAGGTTGGCGCGGAAGCTCGACTAACCTCGATTGCCCGTTCTCCCAGACGAAAGGAAAATCGTCGGCGAACGAATTGCTGTTCCAGATAAAGCCTTCCTCCATGAGAATCTCTACCGTATTGACGCTTTGAGTACAGGTGCGCCAACCCAGCGGACGTTTCCCGGTCCGCTTGATCAGCATGTCCGTTGTGCGCCGGGTCACCTCTTTTTCTTCCTGTCTGGACAAATCGCGGGCGATCTCGTGATGGTAACCATGGCCGGCAATTTCATGCCCCTGTTCGGCGATCGCTTTCATTGCATCTGGATATCTTTCAGCGATGCCGCCGCAGGTCAAAAAAGTCGTCTTGACTTTGACTTCGTCCAACATTCTGAGAATCCGCCAGATGCCGGTTTTCGGTCCGTACTCGGCCTCGGCATAATCCTCGTTGTTCATTTTGCCGCTGGCAAGAGGCCTGACGGGCTCTCCACCTTGAAAATCGAAAGTTATCGCCACCGTCATCCGACGATTTTCCGGCCAGAATATTTTTCCCTTTGCGTGATTCTCTGTGATCATCCTTTGATCTCCTTTTAAATTCCTCGACGAAGTTTCCTACCACTATTTTGGAACATATTACTCTCATTCAAGACATGTCAACAACCGAGTTCTTACTAAACATCGCCATAGAGACTCGAATTTCGAGGCGAGCCAATTTTGCCTCCACAACTACGGACGGTCTTTAAGCCGACTCAGGTAATATTCCCAGCCGCGCATGGGAAAACGCTGGTCGGCGTTGTAGACTTCCAACTCTTCGGCAGTCAGATACTTCGGTTGGCCATGAAGCAACGCCAGGTGATTCCATTCACCGAGCATGGCGAGCCGGGTCGTGCGCTCGATAACCTGCTCGATGCTCGCGCCGACCACCGAATCGCCGTGAGCGCGCATTAAAACCACCGGCCCGTCGCCCAAAGACGCGGCCAGCTCGTTGCCGCGCTCCACTGTGCGGACGAGTCCGATGCCCTGATACACCGGAGGCCCATCGGCGGAGAGAAACTTGCCATAGTGGTGCATAGGCTTTAGCTTGATCGGCAGCACGCTGAAAATCGTGCTCCACTTCGAGTGTGTATGCGCCACGCTGTCCACGTCGGGACGCGCCTTTAGAATGCACGCATGAATCGGCCATTCGTTAGGCGGTGTCTTCGCGCCGCCCAGATAGTTGCCGTCGAAATCTTGCATAATCAGCCGGTCCATGGTCACGCAGCCCGGGCTGACATTGGCGATGGTGATAAATGCATCCACTCCAGGCACACGCACGCTGATATGGCCATAACCGTCGGTCACTCCTTCGTGATCGAGAATGTGACAGGCGGTGATCAATTTTTGCGTCAACTCTTTTAGTTCCGATGAATCTAAAGCGGGTACATTCGCTCGATTTGCTACCATGAACACTCCTTCGGTATGGACGAATCTAGTTATGCGGCAATCTATTTGCGCACTCTGAGGCTGTCAAGCGTACGCGCGAGCTGTGTGCAGCCGACTTTACTTTTATTGACATCGAAAAACGAAGCCCCTATCCTTAATGCGCATGATCTACATTCGCATCGCAGAAAAGCACGATGCCAAGGGTTTTCTCCTGCTGGCAAAGAGCGGCGCTTCCATCACTTGCCTGCCTGATAATATTTACGGAGCAGCTCCTGAACACATCCGGATACTGAAGCGAAATCGGATTCCTTTCAAAAAATTGCCTCCCAAAAGCGTGCACCTTCCTAAGTCTTCTCTCGCTGCATGAAAAAGTATGAGATCTTCGCACGATTTAGTTAATGAGTCTAGTGAGTCTAATTCCGGCTAATCTGCTGCGCTGCGAATCAAGAGCGGCGCTCCCGCGCTCTGCTTAAATAATATTCCCACGGGCGAGCTGGGAAAGCCTGGTCGGCGGAGAAAGTCGCCAGTTCCTCTTCGGTCATGTAAAGCGGCTCGCCATGGGCCACGGCCATATGCGCAAGCTCGCCAAGAAAAGCAAGTTGAATAGTGCGCAGGATCGCTTGCTCGAGGCTAGCACCGACCACCGCGTCACCGTGCGCCCGCATCAAGACCGCCGCGCTGGCTTCCAAAGCGGCTGCCAGCGCTTCTCCACGTTCGACAGTGCCGATGAGTCCCGATCCCGGGTAGATGGGCGGACCTGCGGCGGGAAGAAATTTCGCGTACATGTGGACGGGGCGAAGGCCGCCTTTCAAGACGCTGAAAAGCGAGCTCCATTTCGAGTGGGTGTGGCAAACGCTCATCACGTCCGGACGAGCGCGCATGATACACGCGTGAATCGGCCACTCGTAAGGCGGCGATTTTTCTCCGCCGAGATAACGGCCGTCGAAGTCGAGCATGACGAGCCGATCCAAAGTCGCACAGCCGGGGCTTACGCCGGCCAGGGTAAGAAAAGCTTCGGTTCCTGGAATGCGCACGCTCACGTGACCGAAGCCATCGGTGATGCCTTCGTGATCGAGAATGTGAGAGCCATCGACCAGTTTCTCCTTGAGTGCTTTGAGTTCGCTGGAATCGAAAGCGGGTACATTTGAGTTGAAGCTGTCCATGCAAGCTCCTTATGGTTGGTTGATCGTTTACTTGGTTCTATTGGCCGACCATCGAGGTGTCAAGGCAACGATTGTTTTGTGTAACGATTGTTTTGAAAAGCGGCACGCCCTCCCCCAACTCCTTGCTGCAGTCTGCGCTCTGCGCCTTCTGGTCGAACTGGAAGGATCTGTTGAATACTGAAATTATTTGCGATCAACATGCTTGTTGCATGTGAGGACGGTTCGTCTTTCTTTGAGAAAGGCCGTGTCAAAAAAGAGTTTATCGGCAAGGATTTGGTAACCGCTGCCGTGCTACACCGCGGGCTGATATCTGGATACACCGCCCCACAGGCAGCGTTTGTCGGGACAAGAGATTGACAAGGCGACGCTTGTTGGCGGATATTGCAGCTGTTTTTGCTCTTCCTCGATTGCGGGTTCCTGGATACGCCGCCGGAAGAGCCGGCAGTTCACTTAATAGTTAGGCGGCCGAAAGTCAGGAGGACGCCGATGATGGATCCGATCAGACGCAAGATACTGAAAACGGGCGCCGCGGCGACGGCGATGGCCGCGGCGCCGCGCGTGTTTGCTCAGCAGACCGGGCAGGGAGGAGCTGCCATGTCCTTCTACGAAAAGGGCCCCGTTCGCATCCACTATGAGGAGGCCGGTTCCGGCTTCCCGTTGTTGCTCATCGCCGGCGGGGGACTGAACTCGACGATCTCCGGCTTGACCACCGCCCTTTCAACCCGATCGAGGAGTTCAAGGGAGAGTACCGCTGCATCGCGGCGGACCTGCGCAACGCCAATGCCGGCCAGTCCTCCGGCCCGCTCGAGATCGACCGGCCGTGGGATTCATACACCGATGACCATCTCGGCCTGATGGATCACCTGGGCATCGACAAGTTCATGGTGATGGGTTTCTGCATTGGCGGCCCCTTCATCTGGAACCTCTTGAAGCGGGCGCCCGATCGTGTTGTCGCGGCCGTGCTGGCGCAGCCCGTCGGGTTCCGGCCGGAGATGCCCAACGTCCTCTACGACAGCAGCATGACCGGCTGGGGTCCGGAACTGGTCAAGCGCCGGCCCGAGATCACGATGGAGATGGTCGAGAAATTTCTGACCAAGATGTACCGCACCAACCCCGACTTCGTCTTCACCGTGACGCGCGATTTCGTGCGCAATTGCCAGACGCCCGTCCTGATCCTGCCGGACGATATCCCGGCGCATCCGTACGCCGTCGCCATGGAGGCCGCGATGCTCGCGCCGAAGGCCGAAGTGAGCATGTTCCCGTGGAAGGAGCCCAAGGAGCGGATTCCCCTGGCGGTGCGCCAGATACGTTCCTTCCTCCGGGCGCATCGGCCTGCTTCTGCTTAGACGGTGGTGTCTATACGATAAGGGGCTGACGCGCGGTGACCGCGTTGCACCTTGCTCATGCCGTATAACCTTGCGCCGCAGCCGACGGCGGCCGGTGCATCGCACCGCCGTTAGACAGCAGAGAAGTCTTCAATGAACAATTCCGAGGACACAATGTTCGAGAGGTGTTGGACGGCTGGAGTGGGAATCGGCGATATTCTTGCTGGTTTCTTTGTCCCAACGGAGAAGTCGATGGACGAAACAGCTGTAAGTTTGGCGAAAGCCCATCTGCGGGTGGCACGCCCCACGGACAACTTGAGGGAAGTCGTCCAGTTCTACCGCGATGGACTCGGCTTTGAAGTGCTGTGTGAGTTTAACGACCATAACGGCTTCGACGGCATCATGCTCGGACACAAAGGAGCAACCTATCACTTAGAGTTCACGCATAAGCGCGGGCATACAGCCGGGAGGGGCACCAACTGAAGACAATCTCTTAGTGTTCTACCTTCCCGATGAAACTGAATGGCAGCAAGCGGTACAGCGGTTAGAGAGCCGTGGATATAAACCTGTCAAGGCATTCAACCCGTATTGGGACAAACAGGGCAAGACGTTCGAAGATCCAGATGGATATCGGGTAGTGTTGCAAAACGCGCGTTGGTTTCCGTGAGGGAGTTGTGAACAAGGGCTGTGCCGTCGCTCCACGTCTTTTACAGCTCGCAAGGAGTTCAGCTTGAAGCGTTCTGAACGGAAAGGAGAAAGCGATGCACGTCGGCTTCGTAGGCACCGGTAACATGGGAGAACCCATGGCGACCAATATCCTCAAGGCGGGCCACCAGCTCACTGTGTTCGACGTGCGGGCGGAGGCAACCGCGCCGCTTGAGAAGCTCGGGGCGCGCCGCGCGCCCGACCTCGCTACACTCGCGGCGGCGGTCGAGGTGACGCTGACGAGCTTGCCGAACGACGCTATGGTGGAGGAGGTACTATTCGGCTCCGCGGGGACGTCGGGTCTGGTGGCCGGCGCTTGCGCCGGCCACGTGGTATTCGACCTGAGCACCGTGAGCCCCGACACGACGCGGCGGCTGGCGGTCCGAGCCGCGGAGCGCGCGGTTCGGCTCATCGACGCGCCCGTGAGCGGTAGCGTCAGCGGCGCTGTTGCCGGCACGCTAGCGGTGATGATCGGCGCGCCCGCCCCCGACGTTGCGCTCTACGAGAGCGTCCTGCGCGCGATCGGCAATAACCTCTTCTTCCTGGGCGAGACCGGCCGGGGCAACATCTTGAAGCTCCTGAACAACTACGTGGCGCTCACCAACCAGGCGGCGCTCTGTGAGGCGATGGCGCTTGCCGATCGCTTGGGCGTCGACCGGCAGACTGTTGGCGCGGTGCTCAGCCACGCTTCGGGCGCGAGCTTCATCCTGGAGCGCAAGCTCTCCACCCTTGTCGCCCACGACTATCGGGCCGGCTTTTTCGTGGACCTCGCCTGGAAGGACCTGCGTCTGGCCCTCGAGTTGGCCGAGCGCGCGGGCGCCCGCACCGAAGTCGCAAGGCAGGCCTGGGAGCTTTATGGAGAAGCGAGCCGAGCCGGCTTCGGACGGCTTGACAGCTCAGGATTGCTCAACCTCCTCGAGCTGTCGCCGGGGCCTAAGCCGGCCTGATGTTCGAAGCGGCGCGACGGCCAACCTGCGCTTCAGCGGCATTTGGTAGTGAGTTGGGCCGCGGATCAGCACCGCTCGTAGCGCGCATCTGTCATTCCCTCGCTCGGCGCGGTCAAATGGTGTAGTTGTAGAGCCTGGATAGGCGCGCAGATCGATAGCTTGAGAGCGCGAATGTTGGCCAGAACAGAAACCATCGCGACGATTGTGGACCATTGGCTCACGCAGTTCGAAAGGGCTCTAGCGGAACCCGACGACGTTCTGCTCAAGACTCTGTTTCATCCTGATAGCCATTGGCGCGATGTACTGGCCCTGACTTGGCGCATCAGTACGGTCAACGGCTTGGACGCGATTCTTGAAGAACTGAAAGCGCATATCGGCCGAGCCCATCCGACTGGTTTCAGGACGGATCCGCATCGGACTGCGCCCCGCTATGTGACGCGCGCGGGCACTCGCGCGATCGAGGCGATCTTCAGATTTGAAACCGCCGAGGGCCGCGGCAGCGGAGTCCTACGGCTGACCCCCGATGCCAACGATGGCAATACGCTGAGAGCGTGGACCTTGCTCACAGCGCTCGACGAAATAAAGGGGTTCGAGGAACAGGTCGGGAGATCGCGCCCCAAGGGCACGTCCTATTCGCGCGATTTTCGAGGCCCGAACTGGCTCGACCTCAGGAGATCGGCCGCCGAGTATATCGAGAGGGATCCGGTTGTGCTGGTCGTCGGCGGGGGGCAGGCCGGGCTCTCGATCGCCGCACGCTTGACTCAATTGCAGGTCGATACACTGATTGTGGACCGCGAACAGCGCATCGGTGACAACTGGCGCAACCGCTATCACGCGCTGACCCTGCACAACCAGGTGCACGTCAACCACCTTCCCTACATGCCTTTTCCACCGAGCTGGCCGACCTACATTCCCAAAGACAAACTGGCCGGCTGGTTCGAGGCCTACGTGGAAGGCATGGAGCTCAACTACTGGACGGGCACGGAATTCGAGGGCGGGGCATACAATGAGACAGAAGAGCGTTGGTCCGTTGTGCTGCGTCGGGCGGACGGCACCAAGCGGGAGATGCGTCCGCGACACGTCGTGATGGCCACCGGAGTCAGCGGCATTCCGAACCTTCCGGATATTCCGACGTTGCGCAACTTCGGCGGCAAGATTCTGCACTCCAGCCAATACGACGACGGCGAGGCATGGAAAGGCAGGAACGTCCTCGTCATCGGCACCGGCAACAGCGGCCATGATATTGCGCAGGACCTGTACTCGAGCGGGGCAAAGGTCACTCTCGTTCAACGCCATTCGACCCTGATCGTCAATATCGAGCCGAGCGCGCAACTTCCCTACGCGTTGTATGACGAAGGACCTCCTCTGGAGGACTGCGACCTCATCACGACGTCCATCCCGCTTCCACTCTTAAGGAAAACTCACATCCTGTTGACCGAACGAGCGAAGAATCTGGACAGGGAACTCCTCGATGGGCTGGAGCGCGTGGGGTTCAAGCTTGATTTCGGGGAAGACGGAACGGGCTGGCAGTTCAAGTACCTCACCCGCGGCGGCGGTTACTACTTCAATGTCGGCTGTTCCGATTTGATCGTTGAAGGTGAGATCGGACTGGTGCAATTTTCCGATATCGCAGCGTTCGTCGCAGAGGGAGCGCGGATGGGCACCGGCGAAACGCTTGCCGCCGATTTGATCGTGTTGGCGACCGGCTACAAGGGACAGGAATATCTGGTTCGCAAGCTGTTTGGCGATGATGTTGCCGCCCGCGTTGGCCCCATCTGGGGATTCGGCGATGAACAGGAGTTGCGCAACATGTTCACGCGCACCGCGCAGCCGGGCCTGTGGTTTATCGCCGGCAGTCTGGCCCAGTGCCGCATCTACTCTAAATATCTCGGCCTGCAGATAAAGGCCTGCGAGGTAGGGCTGCTACCCCGAAACAAATTTAAATGACCAATAGAGAAAGCACGAAATTCGAAATCCGAAACAAATTCAAATGTTCAAAAAACTAAAATTCAAAACAAATGCGATTCGGATTCGGGGTTTTGGATTTTCTGACTTTTAGGATTCTTTTGTGCTCACTTGATACGAATTTCGATATTCGGATTTCGAATTATCGCGCAGGGTGGTGCCAGTAAAATTTGTTGAAGTCGTTCTGCTTAACATTCGAAAGGGAAGAGTCAAATGGCATGATCTACATGGTGGAGATGGCGCTGCTCGAGACCGCGCGGCGCGCCGAGTGGGACGCCTGGTACTTCGCCCACCAGCATCGGCTGCTGTCCATCCCGGGATTCCGCGCCAGTCAGCGCTTCGAGACAATCCACACGGTGGAATCGCCCTTTGTGGCGCTGCACGAGGTTGACTCGCCCGAGATCTTCTCTAGCCCCGCATATCGTGCGAACGGAGGACCGAGCAACACGGGTGAGTGGCAGGCGAAGATGGGTCACTGGCACCGTAACCTGTTCGGCGCGGAACATACCCCGGATGTGCCCATGGAGGCACGTCTGGTAGTCGTCGAGGAGGGTAGCGACCCGGCGTTGCCGGACCACGTGTCGGTGCGGTGGATGGAGGCAGTCGGGCTGGATCGCAGCGTGCCACGGCGCGGGCTCGCGGTGCTGCCGCCCGCGACGGCGGACCCGCTCGTCGGCACGCCCGGCATCCGCGTTCTGAAACCGATCGGCGCGCGCCTCCGCGGCAAAGGCTGACGCGAGCAAAGGAGCACGCGATGGAGGGGATCGTCGAGGTGGTACACCGGAGTGCGTCATACACTCAAAGGGAAGAAAAGGGGATAAAGGCCGGTTATTGACGGTGTTGCCTAACCTTTGGGAAGGACGCGGCGGACAGCGCCTCTCACCAAAATCGTTAGGCGGGGGAAGTGGAGACGCGCGTTGATGCTGCTTTCCATAGGTCTCATCGCCCTGGGTATTATCCTGCTCGTGGCGGGCGGTGAAACGCTCCTTCGCGGAGCAGTCGGTCTCGCCACACTTCTGCGGCTGACGCCCGCTGTCATCGGTCTGACGGTCGTCGCCGCCGGGACGTCCGTACCCGAACTCGCGGTCAGCGCTGTCGCCGCCTACCAGGGGAAGGTGGATATCGCGGTCGCCAACGTGATTGGCTCGAATATCTTTAACATCACGGTCATCCTGGGACTTTGTGCCCTGATCCGTCCGTTCGCTCTCACCGGCAACACGATCAAGCTCGAATATCCGGTCCTCGCGCTCGTAACGCTCCTTTGTCTGGTCGTCGCCCAGGACGGTGAGATCAACCGGTTGGACGCCTCGCTGTTCTTGGCTGTTTACGTCGGCTTCACTGCGTATCTCGTAAGCCTGGTTCGCCAGCAGGTGACGGCCGCCGAGACCCGGGAACTGAATGCCGAGGTCAAGGAACTCACGCCGGCCGAGAATCGGCCGCGCGCCTGGGTTTGCCTCGCGCTCGTCGTGGCCGGTGCCTTGCTATTGGCAGGAGGCGCTCACGCGACGGTAACGGGCGCAGCCGAACTAGCTCGCCTCTTTGGCTGGTCGGAGCGGCTCATTGGGCTGACGGTCGTTTCCGTCGGGACGGGGCTTCCGGAAGTCGTCGCGTCCCTAGTGTCGAGTGTTCGCGGCCGGAGCGACGTGGCCCTCGGCAACGTCATCGGCTCAAACCTGTTCAATATCCTTGCCGTCCTCGGCCTGAGCGCGATGGCATCGCCGCTGCCAGTTCAACCAGCGCTGATGGCTAGTGACAGCTGGTGGATGCTGGGGGTGACGCTGCTACTGTTCCCGATCTTGTTCACGGGATTGCGGGTGAGACGCGGGGAGGGCGGCCTGCTTCTGGTTGTGTATTGCGTGTACCTTGGGTTGTTGCTGAGTGGGTAGCCGCATCAACACGACGTTCCTTGCGGCGACCGTTTTTAAGCCTGGGGGCAGTAGCGCGGATCAACGGGCAGCCGTGAGCCCAGGGTTATTTCACTTTGGCAGCCGCGGTGGAACGATTTCGATGAGCACGGCTTCGGGGTCCGCGCCCCAGCGCCAGGGAAGTCCCACGCTGCCGAGACCGCGTGAGACAACAAGCAGCGATGAGCCAAATGCGAAATTGCCCTCGTCGAGACAAAAACGGCTCTGGCGAAGTATTGGCGAGCCATAGGGCAGACGTATTTGGCCACCATGAGTGTGGCCTGAAAGGGTCAGCGGTATCCGGTGGGACGCAGCCTCGTAAAAAAAATCTGGGTTGTGCGCCAGAAGAAGATGCGGAGCCCCGTGTGGCGACAACATTTTTTCCCAATCCGGCGCACCCATGATGCGGTCGTCGATCCCGCCGAGAACAAAAGTCCCTCTGCCATGCCTGAGGAGCACGGAGTCATTTTGGAGAGTTGTGATTCCGATCGACTTCAGATTTTTTCGAATGTCCGCCGGATCGCCACCGAAATAGTCGTGGTTGCCGTAGCAATACCACGCGCCTAGAGGGGCTCGGGATAAGAGACTCAAGATGTCCAGGTATTTGCTTACTTCGCTTGAATGGCCTGTGACAATATCACCGCTGATGGCTACCAAGTCTGGTTTTAGCTCCATCAACGACGCACTGATTTTCGCTAGCGGTTCCGGTTTGAGGAAGATGCCGCAATGAATGTCGGAGATTAACAGTACCCTCAGGGGATCCAGTTCCGCCGGCCAACCCTGCGGCGAGAGCGAAGTCTCCGCCAGGGCAAAGCGTCTTTCGAGCAGCCAACTATACGGATTCCACACAGCGGCGAGATGCGGATATAGAAAACGCGATAGGGCCATGTCCGTGTTGCGTTCCAGGAGCTTTAGAATCCCTTTGTTGGGATTGATCCATCGCCGCTCCTTCCCGCTCATCACACGCGGCGGTGAAAGTTGTCGTGTTTTTAGGGTTGTGGTTGTGGATTTCCTTGTCATCGCTGGAGATACTATCTCATGCACCTTGGAGAGATCCGTCTTTGAGATCGACATATCCTGATATTGTGACTTAATCTGCCGACCTGAACAACCTCACGCGTTGACAAATTAGTCCGTGGAGCACTAAAGTTGCCGTTGGGTCGGATACATTCGCGCAAGAGAAATTTCAAATGCAGTTGAAGCTTGCAATCCATCGAATATCAGCGATCTGCTTCGGAACCGTTACCTCCTTAGACGGAACGACACTGGTTGTGGACGCCGAAGAGTTGCGTCGCCTGGTGTTGGAAGATCCGTCTCTCTCAGGCGTCAAATTTGAGATTGTGCAGCCAGGTGAAAGCTGCCGGGCGGGACCGGTTTTCGACATTATCGAGCCCAGAGCAAAAGGACCGGATTCGAGCCCGGACTTCCCCGGCATTTTAGGGCCGCCGCAAACCGCGGGCATGGGCACGACGCATGTTCTGGAAGGGATGGCGGTAACCGTACTGAAAGAGACAGGTGCGGGCGACTCGCGCGGAGCGCCAGGATATATCCTGGAGATGAGCGGCGGCCCGGCTGACGGAACGAAGTATGCCTCGCTGCATCATCTGGTCGTGATCCCATACACCAAGCCTGGACTGCCGGGCCATGCGCAGCAAAAAGCCTACCGTTTGGCAGGGCTAAAAGCCGCGGTTTATTTGGCGCGAGCGGCGATGAACGAAACACCGGTCTCGACGCAAACGTTCGAATCTATCGGACCTGCGGAAGGGGATCGGGATGGGCTGCCGCGGGTCGCCTACATCGGTCAAATTTTTTCGCGTCAGCGAAAGCCGCAGTCGGGCGAGCAGATCTTATATGGCGCGGGTACGGATGGTATGCTGCCCGTCGTGCTTCACCCCGACGAATGGCTCGACGGAGCGCTGGTCCCCTCCTACCATAACTCGCTAGGAGGCGTGGAGACCTATTTCTATCAGAATCATCCGGTGATCGGTGAACTTTACCGGCGCCATCATGCGCGCGAGCTTAACTTCGTCGGCACGGTTGCGACGATTGCCGCGGCGGATAATTTTGACCGCGACCGTAACTGCCGATTCGCCGCCAATCTCGTCCGCTGGTCATTGAAAGCGAACGCCGCGGTGTTGACCAAGTTCGGTGGCGGCGTGCCCCACGCCGATCTGGCGGAAACGGCGCGCCTGCTGGAGGGCATGGGCACCAAGACCGCGGTTCAGGTGACTGATCTCGCTCGGGACCGAAGGTTGGAGTCGGCGTTGCTATTTAATTTTCCCGAGGTCAACGCCATTGTCTGCATCGGCGGCAACAGCACGACATGGGAGGCGTCTCGCCTCGATCGAGTGATAGCAGCGAGCCCCGAGATGGTCGAGCGGCTGCGCGGCCCGTTTGAGCTTGAAGCGATGAGCGTCATCGGCGTATCCAATCAGCAGGGGATATCCCGGCTGAGGGCGATGATCTATTAACGCAAGGGTATGCGATACGAATGGAACGGCTGGAACGACTTGAACATAAGGCGCTGCTCGTTCAAGCGGTTCAAAACGTTCAAGCCGTTCAACTAGATTCAAAGAGGAGCGCACATGCGAGTTGTACATTATCTGAATCAGTTTTTCGGCGGTCTTGGCGGAGAAGATAAGGCGGGTGTCCCGCTAGAAGCGCGTGAGGGCGCCGTGGGTCCAGGTCTGCTGCTGGAGCAATTGCTCGGCAACGATGCAAAAGTGGTCATCACCCTCGTTTGCGGCGATAACTATGCCGTCGAAAAGCAGGAGGCGATGATTGACGCGGCCCTCGAAAAAATCCGCGAGGTCAAACCAGATCTATTTGTTGCAGGTCCTTGCTTTCAAGCCGGCCGCTATGGGATGGCGGCGGCAGCGCTCTGTTCTGCGGCGCAGTCGAAACTAGGGATTCCCGTTGTCACGGGCATGAGCGAAGAAAACCCCGGGGCCGATCTCTATCGCGAGGGACTTTACATCATCGACTCCGGCACGAGTGCTGCCAGAATGCGCGACGTGCTCGTCAAGATGGCAAGCTTGGCGATGAAGCTGGTGAGCAAAGCGGAAATCGGCCTGCCGGCGGAAGAGAGCTACTTGACGCGTGGCTTGATACGGGATCAATTCGTTGAGCAAACAGCCGCGCAGCGGCTGGTGGATATGGTTTTGGCGAAGGTCAAAGGCGAGCCGTTTGAGTCGGAGATGATGCCGACTGCATTTGCGCCCATTCCGATGGCGCCGCCGCTCAAGGATCTATCGAAAGCCAGAGTGATGCTGATTACGGATGGTGGTTTGGTGCCGAAGGGAAACCCGGATCGGATTCAAGGCTCGGCTGCCACCCGGTGGGGTTCATACAAGATCGAAGGCTGCGACGATCTCAAAGCCGAAGATTACGAAATCTCCCACGGCGGCTATGATCCGCAATTCGTTCGGCAGGACCCCGATCGCTTGGTGCCGCTCGACACCATGCGCGAACTGGAGCGGGAAGGCGTCATCGGCAAGCTGCACGATGAATTCATCTCGACTTCGGGGTTGGCCAATCCGCTTTCCAATACGCGGCGCATGGGCCGCGAGATGGCTGAACGAGTGAAACAGCTCGGCATTGATGCAGTTATCCTTACGTCCACGTGAGGAACCAGCACCCGCAGCGGCGCTGCGATCACAACGGAATTGGAAAAGGCCGGGATTCCGACGGTTCAAATTACAGCAGCTCTCCCGATCGCAAAGATGGTGGGCTCCAACCGCACCGTGTTGGGCAATGGCATCGTTCACGTCGTTGGCGATGCCAACCTTTCACCGGAGCAAGAAAAAGAAGTGCGCCGCAAACTGGTGGAAAAGGCGTTGGAGACGCTTAAGTCGGAAAGAAGCTAATCCTCAAGGCCACGACCTCTTTGATCTCCGGCCTGGCATAAATCGAGAATGCATGAGTGGGAACCGGCATGCCGGGTTAGATCAGATCGGCGCCGCTCAGCATCGCAAATAGCGACGCCGCCTCTGCGCGCGTCACCACTAGGAACAGCTGCACGGCGAGCACCAATAGCAAACCGAAAAACGCTATCAGAAGCAATCGAAGAACCGGAAGAACTTTTTCATCGTTGTCAGACATGAGCTTTCCTCCCGTGTTTCTCGAACGAATCTCGTAACGGACATTGCCGTTAGACACTCGCTGGTGTTAACTCAGGCGTTGGCATTTATTTCGCTAGCCTCGCAGAGGCCTATATAAAAAATGGGGTTTTTGCAACCACCCGGATCAAACGTATTGGGCGCGGACGTACTTGGAAATAATTGACACGGCGTCAAGCCGTTGTTAGGGTCGGTGGCAACCGACGACGGAGAAACGCCAGGCTATCGATCCAAAACAGGCTTGAGACTGTTCGTTGAGTCGCTCAACGCCTTTGGGTCAACAACTCATTGGAACATGGAACAAATTAAAGCGCTCTTTTGGATTTATAAGACCTGTCTAGTTCGCACGGTGGAGCTGGTTCGAAACAATCTGGGAATCATTTTTGCGCCGATAGCCTACGGATTGGTGTTGTCTGCCGCCGCGTTGCTGCTCGCGCCCTTTGGTTTCATCGGCGGGATGGTTCTTGGGGCGGTATTGGCGGCGTGCGCGAGTTCCGCGCTTTATCTTATTGATAATGTCGTTCGAATGGGCAAAGCAACTTTCCAGGACTTCGCCAGAGGGTTCACAGTTTATATATGGGACATACTCACTCTAGCGTTCATCTTCTGGATCCCGATGAGGCTCCTGGCCCAATTCGCCTATACAACCCCAAATGGTCCGTTGCTCTATCTGGGAGTTCAGATTCTCTTGTACGTCATCTTCAACGCTGTGCCCGAGCTGATATACCAGGGCCGTGTGTCAGGCTTGGCGGTTTTGTCGGCCAGCTATCAATTCATCGTGGAGAACTGGATCGAGTGGTTGTTGCCGAATCTCCTGGTTGGAGTGGCGGGTTACTTGCTAAGAGATTTGGTATACAGCGCGGTTGCGCGCTTGCCTTTTTTTCTTCAGTATTTCTTTGTCGAAGCTGCCTTTGGCCTTTTCCTCACTTTCTTGATGATTTTTCGCGGCCTGCTTTTTTCAGAGCTCAACGGTACTACGCGGCGCAGCCGAGTTTATCGCTACAAAGCGCGCTCATCGCAGTGAAAATGTCCGTTGTCGGAGATGAGGCCGCTGAACGTAATGTTCTGGCACGGCCGTCTCAACGGTAGAGCAGCACTGATTCCCGCTCTTCAAGCCAGGAATTTTCGTCGGGCTTTGCCAGCGCGTCGAGATCGGCGGGCAGGGCGGTAGGTTCATCGATCCACTGACGCAACAGCGCGCTTCCATTGATCAGATCGATGGCGAGTCGATCTTGTTCGTACTCATAGGGGAAGTCCCGCCAAAGATCATAGTCGGGTCGTAAAATCCGCAGGGACTTAAGCGCCAGCGCGATGAGCCGCCACGGCCGAAAGCCGGCGTGATCGTAGCGAGTGTCATCGACGTGGATCTGTATTCCTGCGCAAAGTTTGCCTCCGTGTTTGTGAAACGTCGGCTCGAACCAACAATCCCGCAGCCGGCAGCCAAGCATCCAGTCAGGCGCCAGGGATTCCATCTTAGCCACCAACGCGCGAGGCTCAAGATCCGGCGCACCGAAGAGCTCCAATGGACGAGTCGTGCCGCGTCCCTCGGAAAGAGTGGTGCCTTCCAGCATCACGGTTCCGGAATAACAGCGCGCCATCCACAGATTCGATGCGTTTGGACTCGGATTTACCCACGTGCGCTCGCCGAGGGGCCAACCGCACCCGGGTGCCCTCGACGGCGCCCAACCATCCATCGTCACAACTTTACATTCCACGTGGAGGCCCAGCGTGCTCACGAACCAACTCGCGATCTCTCCTAGAGTGAGACCGTGACGCATGGGCAGCGGTCCCGCGCCCACAAAGCTTTCCCAACCGGGGCGGAGGCGCAGACCTTCCACGGGACGTCCCACCGGATTGGGGCGGTCGAGAACCCAGACGGTCTTGCCGTGTTCCGCAGCCGCTTCGAGAACGTAACGCAGGGTTGTGATAAAGGTGTAAACGCGGCAGCCCACGTCCTGAAGATCGACGAGCAAAACATCGAAGCTGCCCATCATCGCTGCTGTCGGCCGGCGTACCTCGCCGTAGAGACTAAAGACCGGAATCCCATGCACGGAGTCACGGAAGTCAAGCGACTCGATCATGTTATCTTGCTTGTCGCCCCGGAGACCGTGCTGGGGACCGAAAGCCGCGACCAGCTCGATGTCTTTTAGCGCTCGGAGCGCGTCCAGGGAGTGGACCAAGTCGCGGGTCACTGAAGCCGGGTGTGCAAGCAGCGCGACACGTCGTCCTTCCAGCGGTTTTCTGAGCGCGGGTTCTTCCAGAAGACGATCGATTCCTAACTTCATCGATTGCCAGTATAAGCAGGATCGTTGAAGGCATCCATATCAGAGGAGGGCTTGAGATCCAAAGTGAAGGCATCGGGGTGGTGAAAGTCAGGTTTGCCTGGCGGGTGCTTGAGCGCCCAATAGGAGAGCATACGGTCTTCGTCTTCGATCACCGCAGAAAGCGCGAGCTGCAACCACGCGCGCGGCGGTATCGCCGGCAAACGATCCACGCGAATGATGGCATCGAGATCAAGCCGGTCAGGCACGTTACGCGCCGTAACCCGAGGCGCCAGCTTGATATCCCCAAGCCGTGTCCCATCGCGATAGCGCGAAAAGCTATAAGCAGCCCACTGCCCGGAGGGAGCGAAATTGAACTCGTAGTATTCCGCTTTGCCTTTCACGGAGACGAAAGCTTCAAAGCAGGTGTGTTGCCACAGGCGGTCCGCTTTGCGGGGCGGCCGAGGCGGCGGAATCCGAAGACGCGTCAAGTCTCCCTTGAGAGTATAAGTAAGAGCCAGCGCGCCATCCCGAGTCCAACCCACACGGGCTTCGAGTCCGTGGACGGCCCGGCTGTATGTCTCGGGATGACAGGTGAGCTGGGTCGTATACGGTATACCGGGCATCGTCATAGTGCGCGCTTGCACCATTGTACTCGATGTTGGTGACGAACATCCAGAATAGTGTCGCGGAAATTGGTCTATTAAGGTTGCTACCCGGATTCATTCAGCGATCCAGGGCTAGCTTGCCGAGGCAATGGGCCTCCTTCAAGGTTCAAGGTTGACGAGAACTGCCTGTCTCTTTGAACTTTGAACCTGGAACATTGAACTTGCGCCTCGCTAGCGTGCCAGTACCGTTGAGAGCTGCACCAACTCTTGGTACCGGCTGCCCCATTTGTCGGCGTCGGGGACAAGTGTGTTGCGATTGCCAACGTCATCGGGACCGCCGGTAGCGAGTTCCTTGAAGGCAGGCCAGCGTTTTTGCCGGAAGGCTAGCTCTTGTCCCTTCTTGGACAACATGAAATCCACCAATAAGGCCGCGGCATGAGGATGGGGTGGTTCTGATGACATCACAAACGCTGAAACCGACTTAACCGGGATGAATGGCTCGGGAAAGATGTAATCGACGGGTGCTCCTGCTTGGCGTAGCGACACCGCTTCGTGGTGATGGGCATCGATCTGCACGGGAAACTCGCCAGCCGCCACCAGTTGGGAAACCAAGGTGCGCCCCTTTCTGATGTTTAAGTTTTGTCCTCCCAGGCTGCGCGCTACCTGTTTCCCCTTTTCGTCGCCATAGTAATCCAATAGTGCCGCGAGCCAATCGTCGGCATCTTGATCCATCCCTAATTTTCCTTTCCACTGGGGTTGCAAGAGATCGTCGATGGATTTCGGTGCCTGTGCGCGAGTGACCTGCTTGGTATTGAAAAGATAAACAAGCAAAGAAGCCCAGATCCCGTTGAAGTAGCCTTCCTTGTCATAGAATCCAGCGCGGAGCCCTCTTCGGTAAGGTGTGTCGTAGCGGATAATAGCGTTGGCTTTTTTGAGCGTGTAGAGCGCGGAGCTCCGGATATTCAAAGTGTCATAGTTGTATTTGCCGGCGCGATGTTCGGTCAAAATACGATTCAATAAACTCTGCGGGCCCGAAGTCAGCACTTCGACCTTTAGGAAGGGGTACTCGGCTTCGAAACCGCTGGTGAACTGGCGTAGATCTTCCCGGTTCATGGGCGCGTACCACACGACGGTCTTTTCGTTTTTCGCGCCCTTCACCAGGGCCGCTTGCCGCTCCGCCGGCGGTAGCCGGTTAATTTTGGCTAGAATTTCTTCGGGCGTGGCGGCGCCGACAGCCGAAGCTTGGAAAACAAAAAACACCGGAACCGCGAGCATCCTCGAGCAAAGTCGGATCCATCTCAACATGGTTCACCTCCGGCTTACAACGATTTTCTAGATCGGTCCATCGAGCCGAAAAGTTTTCCCCGCCAATCGCGCCACGGGGGGCGCCTGATCGTCAACGTAAGATGCGAGGGCCTCGCCAACGAATAGAAACAAGCCTTCCAACGCTATTGTGTTAACGACGCGGCATTCCACGTTGGCATGGCAACCCGCAACCAAAGGCGCTTGCACGTGTTTTGCCGGCAGAGTGTCTAAGCCGAGAGCGACGAACTTGTCCTCGACGTTGCGCCCTGAAAGATCCCGGCTTCGATCCACGGCATGAAGCTGATCCTGCGAGCAGACGTTGACGACGAACTCTCCGCTTTTTTGGATCATGTCGCGGCTGAAGTTCTTGTCCTGGATACCGATGACAAGCAGCGGCGGCTCATCGGAGATTCCTAGCGCGCGGAAGGCAAACTGTACGTTGCGCTTTCCCTGCCAAGCCGTGGAAATGAGATAGAGACCGGTGAGAGTCGTGCGATAGGCCTGCGGCAGCGCGACTTCACGTAGCATTTGACCTCCTCGCGATCACTGCGCGTGCATATCCAAATTTCTGTACCAACGCTTTACCCCCCTGACCGTCCTTTTGATGGCTGCAATAATTCTGTTCCGTGACCTGAAACCGACCTACTCCATACCGTCGGTGATAAATTGGATTACGTAGCCCGCCGGATCGTCCATATAGGTTCCTCCCTGGCCTTCATGCCGTTCTTTAGCCGCGCCACGGTCGCCGTTGGGAATTTTTAACTCTTCCAGGCGTATAAGCGCGTCGCGCCATTTTGCGGCCGGCACGTAAAACGCGATATGGGGACCGGGTACCTTGCGGCTCATCACCAGACCCTTGGATGAAAAAGGCGCTTGGGTAAGCATCAAAGTTTGTCCACTGGTCATCCTCATGGTTGCCTGGGACTGTGGAGCTTCGCTCCGACTTTGCATTTCAAAGCCAAGCACCTTTTCGTAGAAGTGGACGGACGCTGCTACATCGGGCGCTTCCAACTCGAGGTAGCCGACTCCGGTCATCCGGCCGTCCGCAACCCTCGAAGCTGCCGCGGAGTTTTGCGGCGTATAGACCGCATAATGATTGCCCGCTGGATCGGTGAGAAAGAGCGTCTGCTTGGCAAAGGAGTGAGCATTCTGAACCGGCCCGTCGAAATGCGCACCCAGATCGTTCAAGTCTTTTGCTATTTCTTCGAGCCCGTGCTCCGTTGTCGTGAAGGAATAGGTGGGTACGCCCCGCGCGCTGGCGGACCGTGGACGTTCTTCGCTCTGGAGATACACGCCCATTCGCTTGCCACCGATTTGAATAAACGTGTGCGGTACCGCCCCGCGCCTGCGCTGGCGAACATTCAATCCATTGCGACGTGCAACTCGGCCACCGAAAACTCTGATATAAAATTCTTCGGCGATGACCAGGTCATCCACGGGAACAACGAAATGATCCAACGATTGGGCTACCGTCATAAACCAGTAAACCTCCGTCTGTCTAGATTGAATTTTCTATCAAGCGCGCTCTTTTGCTGTCAAGGTAGATTAATCCAAGCCGTAAAAGCGCGCCGGATTGGCAAATAGAATCTTGTCGATGACCTTCGGATCGATCTCGCCGTTTTCTTTGAGCCGCGCCAGGGCCAGCAGCTCGCTGGCGTTGTCGGCATGGCCGTAATCCGAGCCGATCATGAGACAGTTCTCACCGGCGTACTTGAGCACGTAGGGGAGGTCATCGTCGGTCTGGCAAGCGACGAACAACTGATTGCTGCCGCTGAGCACGTCGGGCCTCGCCTGCTTGCCCTCAAGTTTGGGAAATCGCAGGTTGAGGTCGTGAACCAAATAGGGGACCCACTGCGCGGCGACTTCGATAGCACCGATGCGGATCTTGGGGAAACGCTCCGGAATCCCATTCAAAATCATAGAATGAAAACCGCCGATCACCATGAGCTTCGCCACGCGGAATGGCTCACCGTTGAGGATCTCGTTGACCGTGAAGTTGCCAATGCCAGAATGAATCCCGATGGGCAAGTTGAGCCGGCTCGCTTCTTCATACAAGGGAAAGAAATAGGGATCGTGCAGGGTGTGGTTGGTTTCGATCCCGCGCATGAACACCGCGCAGGCTCCGTTGCCACGCGCCCAACGGAGCTCCTCCAGCGACTTATCCATGGTCATCAACGGTAGTTGCACCGCCCAGCGCAAGCGGTCTTTAGCCTTCGACCAGATATCCGCCATCCAGCGATTGTAAGAACGGCAGAGAGCGAGCTCGATCCGAGGATTGTCCGTGACCGGGCGCAAGAAAAGGGTAGGATAGAGGACTTGAACACTCGTGCCGATTTCGTCCATGTGTTTGAGGCGCGAGTCGATATTCGCCATTTCGCGGGACTCCTTCGACGTGTCCTGACCGATATTGTCACGCCCGCCGATCAAACGTCCGCCGATGATCCAAAAATTCTGTGTCTTGCCGGAGGGCATATCAACGGTGATGGGCACTGGCCGGTAACGGCGGTCGCTGCCTTCCAAGTAGTCCCAGGTTTTCTCCGTTTCGATGACGTGGGCGTCGGCATCTATCGATAACATCGGCAAACCTCCAGAAACAAAATTTTACGAGTGGATCTACAGCGCATACAGGGCCCGTGGATTGTCATCGAGAATCTTGTTGATGACATGCGGAGCCAAATTGCCTTCACGTCTGAGCTTGCGCAGCGCCTCGATCTCGCTGGCGTTGTCGGAATGACCATAGTCGGTACCGATGACGAGCGCATCTTCCCCCGCATAGCCGAGGATGTAATCGAGGTCGTCATCGGTCTGGCAGGTGACCCAAACCCGTTTGTCCTTTAGGACACTTTTGCTCAACTGCTTGCCTCGTCGCGCATGGCGGCGAGCCAAGTCATGAATCGCATAGGGGATCCATTGGGCGCTGACTTCGATGATGCCGATGCGCAACTGGGGAAACCGCTCCGGGATGCCGTCATTGACGAGCGAATGAAACGCGCCCACCACGGCGAGCTTGAATTTGCAAAAGCCCGGCTCATCGAGAAAAAAGTCGTGCGACTCAATGCTTCCGTTCGCCGAGTGAACGCAGATCGGCAAATCGAGTTTGCTCGCTGCTTGATACAAAGGGTAGAAATAGGAATCGCTGAGCCGCCGGTCGGCTTCAAGCCCTCTCAGATAGACCCCGCAGGCCCCGTGCTCTTTACCGAAGTTTAACTCTTCAAACACGCGATCCATGTTGAGCAGCGGCGGAACCACCACCCAGCGAAAGCGGTCCGGCGCTTGCTTGACGATGTCGGCCATCCAGCGGTTATAGCTGCGACAGAGTGCCAGATCGACCTCAGGACGCCGGGCCGTGGGAAAGATAAAGATCGTCGGATAGATCACCTGGATATCGATGCTCAGCTCGTCCATATGGTTGATCCGGATACTGAGATCGCTCATGTTCCGGGCGGGCTCTGGTAGTGTTTTTTCCACATTGCTGCGCGGCATGAGCCTGCCGTCGATAAACCAGTAATCCACGGTAGGATCGCCGTTGGTCGCGCCGACGATTCTTGGGCGAAACTGGCGCTCCGACTCGAGCATATAGTCCCAGGCGGACTCGTTCTCGATCACATGCGCATCGGCATCAATGACTGGCATCGCTTACACCTCCGTTTTTAGCAATATGTCTCCAGCGCTCCTCATCCTTCTCGTGGAAGCTCGTTTACCAATTGGCCATCTTGATATGCGACACACTGGCCACTCTTTTCCATGGGGAGCTCGGCCGCCAGCACAAACGCGTTCCCAAGAACGTCCGGGCCCGGCAAACGTTTGAATGCTTCCTCCGGAGCCGTTTCGGTCACGATCGGGACGCGGGGTGAAAAAGTGACCACGCAGATATTTGAATCCCTGACTTCCTCCGCCACATACCGCGTAAAGGTGCGAATCGCGTCCTTAGTCGCCATGTAAGTGCAAGCGCCGCCCGGTTTCACGCCGCCGCCACCGTAAAGGTTGATAATATGCCCGGTCTTTCTCTTCTCCATGTGAGGCATCACGTGCTTCGTCCCTAGAAAAGTCCCGTAAAGATTGGTTTGCACCACCCGATTCCAGAAATCCATCGGCATCTCACTGATGCGCGGCCAGCGCGGAATGCCCCAGGCAAAGTGCGGCACGATGGCGGCGTTGTTGATGTGCACATCGATTTGGCCGAATCTGTTGATGACCTGGTCAACCATCCGTTTCATGCTATCTTCATCGCGAACGTCGACCCGCAACGCGAGGGTTTCAGCCAGCTTGCCGAGTTCTGCGGCGGTTTTCTTGGCATTCTCTTCGTTGAAATCCGCGATGACAACCTTAGCTCCCTCTTGAGCAAATGTTTTGGCGGCATGCTTGCCGATGCCCTGCGCGCTGCCTGTGACGATCACTATTTTATCCTTAAGCACAATCGAACCTCCTTCTGTGTTGCTTTGCAAACAAAGTATTGGATAAGCCGTTTTTCTGTCAATCCGATCTGCCTACGTCTTAAGAGCGCGATAGATTTTTTCGGCGGTCACCGGTAGCTCAAAAAGACGCACTCCAACCGCGTCCGCGACCGCGTTGGCGATGGCAGCTGGCGGTCCATTGTTGGCAAATTCTCCGATGGGCTTCGCATCCAAAGGTCCGACGCCACCCGTGGATTTAACAAGAACGGTTTCGAGATCCGGAATGTCCTTTGCCGTCGGCATCTTGTAGTCGCCGAGATTGCTGTTAATCACCCGCCCGTTTTCCATGACCAATTCTTCCATGATTCCTTGGCCGACTCCCATGACCGTGGCACCGTCGATCTGGCCTTGATGGGTGAGGGGATTGATGACGGTGCCCACGTCATGGGCGCTGACGACGCGGTTTACGCGCACCGCGCCCGTTTCCGGGTCCACTTCGACTTCGGCCACCTGGGCGCAAACATAAGAGATGTCCTCAGGGTAGGGATAATCCTCATAAACTGAGACAGAAAGCGGCCCGGTTGCCTGGCCAACCACACGTCGCAGAGCGACTTGTTGCCCGGGATCTTGGCGCAGCCAAAATTTTGAGTCCCCGAACTCGATCTCTTCGGCGTTGCACTCCAACATTCGTGCCGCCTGCTCCAAAAGCTGTTGCCGTAATTTCTCACTGGCTTGTACCACGGCATTGCCGGCAACGTAGGTCACACGGCTCGCGCGCACACCACCATCGCGCGGTGTGACGTCCGTATTGCCAATGACCACGCGTATCTGCTCGACGGGCACGCGCATTTCTTCGGCCACCAGTTGGCGGAGGATCGTGTGCGTGCCCGAGCCTTGATCGATGGTCGGGCTGAGGACCGTGAAACTGCCGTCAGGCTCTGCTGTAAGAACAAGACCCGTGTCCCCACCGCTGATGTGGCGCCCGGACAGCGCAATGCCGCGGCCGAAGTGGGGGCCCGGCTTCGGCTTTTTCCAGTTTGCGCTGTCCAACGCGGCTTGAAGCACCTCGCGAAAGCGCACATGGTGCAGTCGATGACCGACCGCGTCTTCCTCTCCTTCCGCGATAAAGTTCTTCAGGCGAAACTCGCCGGGGTCCATTTTTAATTCTTTGGCGATCATGTCCGTGTGGGAGTCGACGGCGAAGGCGGTCGCCACGGCGCCGGGACTGCGATAATAGCCGCCCGGGACAGTATTGGTGTAAATCTGAAGAAACTCGAAGGCGGCGTGGTCGACGCGATACTGTCCGCCCGCATAATGCCACGTTGCCAGAGAAGCATTGGATTTGAGCGCGCCATAGGCGCCACTGGCATGAACCGCGCGAAGCGAGCGTGCCACGATGCGGCCATTCTTTTTCACGCCGCTCCGAATGGTGATTACTGTCGGATGCGCGGGATTACTCGCAGTCAATTCTTCGGCGTAGGTCATGACTATTTTGACCGGGCATCCCGACTCCCGCGCGAGAAAGTAAGCTACGGGCAAGTCACTGGCGTCGCCCTTGCCGCCGAACTCGCCGCCGACATTGACGACATTGATGCGGATGCGTTCCTCCGGTAAACGCAACGCCTTGGCGAGCTGACCGCGAATCCCGAAGGGATTTTTTGCCGACACCGAGACCTGGATGCGGCCTTCGCCATCGATGGCAACGACGGCAGCATGGGGCTCGAGGTATCCTTGGTGGCGAGCGGGAATGCGAAACGTGTGTTCCAGGACAACATCCGCCGCGCGAAAGCCCTGCTCCACGTCACCCTTACGCCAGGCCAGTCGTGTCAATCCGTTATGCACGTCCAGCGCGAGCAAGTCTTTGGGGCCGCCTTCATAAGCGGCCACGTCCGAATGCAAGTGCGGCGCGCTGGGTTTCATTGCTTCGAGAGGATCGAAGACTGCTGGCAACTGCTCATATTCCAGTTCGATGAGAGCCACGGCCTCTTCGGCGGCGTCGACCGTTTCTGCGGCCACCGCGGCGACGCGATCGCCGACGAAGCGTACGGTATCCCAGCAAAGAACCGGCATGTCGCGAATCTGTTTGCCGAAGTAAAGGCCGCGCGTGTCTTCACCGGTGACGATCGCCTTCACGCCGGGAACTTTGCGAGCTTTCGCGGCGTCTATGCGACGAATGCGGGCGTGGGGGTGAGGACTGCGTAGAATTTTTCCCCAAAGCGCCCCCGGTAAATTGACGTCAGCCGCATAAAGAGTGCGACCGACAACCTTATCCGCGCCTTCAGCCCGCGGAACAGAACTACCGACTACCTTGAAGTCAGCCATTTTATTTCCCCTTGATGAGTTGCTCTTCTCGAAGTCCCCACATCGTTGATTCCGATTTCCAATCCTACCACGATCCTGCTGAGGCTTCGCGCATGCAATAATCGACCAAGCGCCAAGTGAATCAAAAAAATGAACAGGCTTGCTGATCAAGCTTTCTTCATTGAACGACTTAGTACGGTAGAGTATAAGGCGTCAAGCGGTCTTAAAGGGAAACACGGTTCTTTACTTGTTTCAGCAATTTGCGTTGAGTCATTGTTCGATTCGGGGCCCATCTACTGCTACACTGGAGAGACATGGACTGGAATGAAAATCTTATCGACAGCCCTTCGGATATTCGTGACTTGATCCGGCACACCCAACGAATTGCCGTTCTGGGTATTAAGACGGAAGCGCAGGCAGATCAGCCGGCCTTCTACGTGTCGAAATATCTTGTAAGCGCAGGATTCGAGGTGATCCCGGTGCCTGTCTATTATCCGGAGGTCACGGAGATTCTCGGTAAGCGAGTCTATCGTCGCCTGATGGACATTCCCGGTGTCATCGATCTGGTGGATGTCTTTCGCCGCTCTCAGGATATCAACGGTCACGTCGAAGACATCCTGGCCAAGAAGCCAACGGCGGTTTGGTTTCAGTCGGGCATACGCAACGACGCCGCAGCCGAGATGCTGGCCAAAGCGGGCATCAAGGTGGTGCAAGATCGCTGCTTGATGGTCGAGCACAGAATCGTAGCAAAGGGATAGCATCAGAGTGAAAGCAAGTTCTTTGATGAACCACCGGGGACGATGCAGTGTGGGAATACCGAGGCCAAGAGCGACCCTCTTTTGCTAAGGAGCCAAAGCCGGGGCAAGAGTCGGTCTGGGATTATCCTCGGCCGCCGGCAATGGGTGTTGACCAGCGGCGGGTCGAAGTTCGCCTCGGAGATTTGGTCATTGCCGATTCGCGCCAGAACTACCGGATCCTGGAGACCGCGAGCCCCCCGACATTTTACATTCCGCCTCATACTGTCCACACACAGCTCCTGGAGCCGTGCCCGGGAAGTTCCGTTTGTGAGTGGAAAGGCGTCGCCCAATACTGGGCGTTGAGAGACCAACCGCATGCGCCGCAAGCGATCGGCTGGAGCTATCCAAATCCCAATCGGCCGTTCGAAGCGATGGCCGGTTATTTCTCTTTCTATCCGGCCTTGGTGGAATGCTTTGTTGATGGCGAGCGAGTGCGGCCGCAACCGGGTGAATTCTATGGCGGCTGGGTGACCAGCGAGATCGTCGGGCCTTTCAAAGGTGAGCCAGGCACCGGGCAATGGTAGAAGCTAGCGGCGAGTTTGGCGAAACTTTTCCCAGGCGTCAATCCCGGCCTTGACGGCACGCACGATGCGCTACTATCAGCCGATTAGGTCTTTAGGTTCGCCGTCGTACACGGCGCGCTGTCAACTAAGTCTACAACTTTGTTAGCGATGTCTACAATTAAAAAATCCCGCTACTTAGCGGCCTTGTGGCCCAATATACTAACTAATCTGAGACAGTGTGAACAGCGCTGGACGGATTGGTCTTTTATGTCGCTTGACCGATCATGACATTCGGCGTTGAGAATTCTTCCGCCATTCAGCTACTTACGTTAGGTTGTTTGGGTCTTGCAAGAGTGGCACTGGGCTTGCTCATCTCGTTGTCGTGTCTCAACCAGTTTGGAGAAAACGTTCCTTATCGACAACCGACGGAAAATAGCTGTGATAGGCGGTCATAATGATATTTGATGCCGCGGCGGTAATTTTATGCCCGGTGACCGGACGGACAGAAGGCGATCATGAAATCAGGACTGGCAGACCAAATTCTAGCCCTACAACAGGGTGATCATCTCTGTTTACTCTATGATAGAGATCCTGCCGAACAGATGCCCGCACTGATCCCTTTTATCCAAGACGGGCTCTCCAGAAATGAGCAGTTTATTTATATCGCCGATGATCAGACTGTCGATGAGCTGGCGGCCCGGCTGGAGCAGGGGGGCGTTAAGGTTGGGCAAGAATCGGACCGGGGTGCGCTCAAACTTTGGACACGACGAGAATGGCGTCAGCCGGGCGAATTTTCTTCGGCCAATAAATTTTTTCAGGTTTCGCAGTTTATCGAGGCGGCTTCCAAGTCCGGTTTCAAAGGCATCAGATTCGCGGTCGAAATGACGTGGACTCTAGGGCCTGACATCAGCGCCGAGCAGGTCGAACATTGGGAGGCCAGCATCAACACCATTTTTGTCCCGCAGTTTCCAGGACGAATCGTTTGTCAATACAATCGCAGCCGTCTCGATCCAAAGGTAACGCTTGGGGCGTTATACACCCACCCGCTGGTCATTGTGGGCGATCATATTCATTTTAACTTGTTCTATGAAGCGCCTCTGATCCTCGACGCCGGCGTCAGGGGAAAATTAAGCGCGACGAAACTGGAGTGGATGGTCTCTCAATTGAAGCGGGCTCGCGCCGTCGAAGAAGAACGCGAGGCGCGGCTCAAGCAACGAGTTTCTTGATGGTGAACCCAAGGAAGGTTGAAGAGATCTTGTCGCGAATGGCTATTTGCTCGGCTCGAAGAAGGCGTCCTCGCGATGAACGTAACCGCTAATCGGTTCCCTGTCCTTGTCTAAAGAGCGAACCCGGAAATAGTCGCCCGTTTTACTCTGCACCTTGATACGGGTACCAGGTTCTAGCATGCCCGTGATGTTGGCATCGGAGCGCGGTTTGTCTCGGACAAAGGAGGCATCGAAAACTCTGAAGGTCCCGGGTAACGATGCTCGCTCTTTCGGTTTGGCCTTGGTGTCGGGGGGTTGAGCTTGATTGTCGGTCTTCGCTGACGTCGCGATTGGTGTTTCGCTTTTTATATTTTGGCTGTCCGCTCTAGTTGAAGCAGTTTGGGTGTCCCCGGATTCTTTCTTTGCAGGAACGATCACGCCGTCTCCATTTGGGGTGTCTACTAGAACCTCGGAAACTCGAGACGCGGCAACTTGAAAATGAGGCCTTTGTAGTTGAGCGACTTCGTCTTGTGCGACATTATCCAGGGTCTGGGTCTGGGCGGGATTTTTCCAGCGTACACCCACAAGACCATCGATATTGACACCCAAAGCGGCAAGGGAACCGCTTTGTTGGGAATAGAGTATAGTGCTAGCCAGGACGATCACCGCCAGCACGATTGCCACTCCCACCCCTGTCCAGCTCCGTTTTTCGTGGAGGCCGCTCGACGATGGTTCCAGGGCCGTTGGAAGTTCTTCAACGTCCGACCGCCGACGTTTATCGTCATCGTGTGCCCGGCGGGAACTTTGCTTTCGCGCCTCTGCCACTTTGACTTGAGACGGCTCTACGAGTTGGAGGTCGCGCGCCACCTCATCGATAATCTTTGCCGAAACTTTGCTCTGGGAGGTCGCGTAGGCGATCAGCAGGGCATTATCGCAAATCACATTGATGAGCCGGGGGATTCCCTTCGAGTACAGAGCTATTTTCTGAACCGACCCAAGATCGAACAGCTCCTTGCCCTCATAACCGACGGTATCAAGTCTAGAGTTAATGTAAGAAGCCACCTCGTCGCTTCTCAGGGGAGCCAGCCGGCAGCGAACGGCCACCCGCTGCTTGAGTTGCCGAAGTTCCGGCTGATCGAGCTTTCGTTCCAGCTCGGGTTGACCCATCAAGACAATTTGGATCAGCTTGGCCCTGTCGGTTTCCAGATTGGAGAGCAGTCTCAGCTCTTCAAGCATCGCATCACTTAAATCCTGGGCCTCATCGACCAGCACGGAGACGACGTGGTCTTTATGGAGTTGCTCGATCAAATAGTCATTGAGCTGCGCCATCAGTGTCAGTTTGTCACGTGCGGAGTTTACTACCCCCAGATCGTTCAAGACCAGTCGGAGCAACTCGGTGACATCGAGATGAGTGTTAAAAATAAAGGCCGTATGGACGGTGGCCTCCACAGTGCGCATGAGCCTTCTGAGCAGTGTCGTCTTGCCGGTTCCCGCCTCGCCGGTAATGACGATAAAGCCTTTGCGAGCCTCGATGCCGTAGCGCAAAGTGGCGAATGCTTCCCGATAAAGAGAGTTGGAATACGAGAAGCGAGGATCGGGAGTGACGCTAAAGGGTAGCTCTACCAATCCAAAATATTTGCCGTACATACTAGCTCATCTATCGTGGCATGAGGCCCACTGAATCACTCTAGTTGTTTGGTTTAAACAGAAAACCGTTTTAGTCAATATCACAAGAGCGACCTTAACGGAAGAGCTTTTTCAAAAGAAATTTATCGTTGTCGTGGGCTGTTTGTAATTGCGCTTCCCCCTTCTTCTAACCCGGCGTTCACCGCAATCCGATTAAGCTAAAAACCCGGTAGTCTCTCAGCTGAATGGTGTCCTTTTAGGTCGTGAACCCTGATCTAAAGGCAAGATCCGGCCCAAATTATAATTCTTTCAACGTATTCTTAGCCGTGGTCCCCATGTGATCGGAAGAGTTGATGCTGCTTTTCGCTTTCATGTTGTTTGCTTCCGTTGGCGGCGCAGGCGGGTTTTCCACATTCTCGGTCTTTACACCGACGAGTCTATTCTGGTTCAGATTTAACGCCGACAACTCTGGCACCTGGACAGCGGGCACTTGCTCCTGAGACTCTTCAGTCGCAAATCTTCTTTCGTCGGTAACACTCTCCCCGAACAGAGTCCCGGCTGGTTTGACCTGGATATGTGGGGGATTTTTCCAGCTGACGTCGACCAGGTCATCGACATTGACACCCAAAGCGGCAAGCGAACCCCTTTGTTGCGAGTAGAAGATGGCGCCGGCCAGAACAATCACGGCCAGCCCGATAGCGATTGTCACTCCCGCCCAACTGCGCTTGTCCTGGGGGCCGCTCGACGGTGGTTTTAACCCAGCCGGAAATTTCGCAACCTCCGACTGCCAGCGTTCATTTTCATAGCCCGCCTGCCGGGAAGCAAACGTTCGGTCCTCCGTTGCTTTGACGGGAGACGGCTCTACGAGTTGGAGGTCGCGCGCCACCTCATCGATGATCTTTGCCGAGACTTTACTCTGGGAGATCGCATAGGCGATCAGCAGAGCGTTATCACAAATCACATTGATGAGCCGGGGGATTCCCTTCGAGTACAGAGCTATTTTCTGAACCGACCCAAGATCGAACAGCTCTTTGCCCTCATAACCAACGGTCTGAAGCCTCGAATTAATGTAAGGAGCCACCTCATCGCTTCTCAGGGGAGCCAGGCGGCAGCGAACAGCCACCCGCTGCTTGAGTTGCCGAAGTTCCGGCTGATCGAGCTTTCGCTCCAGCTCGGGTTGGCCCATCAAGACAATTTGGATCAGCTTGGCCCTGTCGGTTTCCAGATTGGAGAGTAACCTCAGCTCTTCGAGCATCTCATCACTTAAACCTTGAGCCTCATCGACCAGCAGGGAGACGATGTGGTCTTCATGGAGTTGCTCGATCAAATAATCATTGAGCTGTGCTATCAAGGTCAGCCGGTCGTTTGTAGCAGAATGGGCTACTCCGAGATCGCTCAAGACCAACCGGAGCAACTCGGTGAAAGCGAGATGTGTGTTAAAAATAAAGGCCGTATGGACGGTGGCATCCACGGTGCGCATGAGCCTTCTGAGCAAGGTTGTCTTGCCGGTTCCCGCCTCGCCGGTAATGACGATAAAGCCCTTGCGGGTCTCGATACCGTAACGCAAGGTAGCGAATGCCTCCCGATAAAGAGAGTTGGAATACGAAAAGCGAGGATCGGGTGTGACGCTAAACGGTATCTCTTCCAATCCAAAATGTTTGCCGTACATATTCGTCTATTGCTTAGGAGTAACTTGTTCTAACCACCCTATCGGACCGGCTGGCGCCGGCCTGTCGTGTTGCCCTATTTGCATTGGTTAACCGTACGTGACCCTTCAGTCACGTCGATCCTGTTAACCACTGCTATTCGACTGCTTCAACCACCCCTATCATGATCTTCCGGGCGAAGCGAGTTGACGATTATCTGATCGCGCACTTCCTTAACGCCGGGGACGCTACGCGCGGCCTGCGCTGCTGCAAGCTTTTGTCGTTCGGTAGCAACTCGACCGGCAAGGTAAACTGTGCCGTCTCGAACGGACACTTCGACGCCTCTTATCGCACGATTGTAGATCGCCTTGTATATTTCGAATTCCAATTGTTCTCCCGTGGGCGTCACATTATCAGGGACTTTTAAGGGTCGATCCTTGGGAGCGGGGTTTATGGGGATCGGAGGCGGTAGTTTTTGGCTCTTCGTAGTCTGGCTGGGTGTTATAGTTTCAGGAATGACGCTTTCGTCGGGTTTCGCCGCTTGTGGGAGAGCGGCACTGTTCTGATTCGGCTCCGGCTCTGGTGGTTCTGACGCTCGTGGCTCCGGGACTTCTTGCAGGTTAGGGGTTTTGTAGGAAGGCGTTTCTTTGAGAGCTTCCGTACTCAGCTCGGGACGAGCCGGCTCCGGATTTTCCTGTAAACCGACGAGATCTTTGATGCCGACACCGGCAAGATTTTTGAACTGAGTATCCAAAGCGGCGAGGGATCCGGTATGTTGAGCGTGGAGCGCGATCCCAGCACCGGCCAGGATGCCCACGCCTAACAAAACACCCATTCCTAGCGCCCCAAAGCTTCTGTTGCGGGGTGGGGTGTACATGCCGCGTCTGCTGGGCTCAAAATCGGCTCGCCACGGCTCGTCCATCTCATCTGTTCTTGCCTGCGTGGGCGGGAGCACTCCTTTAAGATCTTCGCGGACCTTGAAGTCCGTCGTTGCCCGTTCCGCTTTGACCTGAGGTCGCCCAGTGAGTTTGAGATCATGCGCAACCTCATCAATCATCTCGGCAGAGACTTGGTTTTTTGAAGCAGCGGAGGCGATGACTAGAGCATTGTCGCAGACCACATTGACGAGTCGCGGAATGCCGTTCGAATAGTGGACAATTTTCTGCACCGCTTCGGGGACAAAGAGCTCTTTGCCTTCGTAGCCGGCGGTTTTAACTCGGGAAGCGATATAAAGGCCCACCTCGTGCTCAGTTAGCGGCAAAAGCCGGCAGCGAAGGGTCACGCGCTGCTTAAGCTGGCGGAGCTCGGGTTGATCGAGTTTGCTTTCGAGTTCTGGTTGGCCCATTAAGACGATTTGGATGAGCTTTGCTTGATCGGTTTCCAGATTGGAGAGCAGTCTGAGCTCTTCGAGTAATTCATCGCTCAAAGCTTGAGCCTCATCCACCAGCAGAGCGACGGTCTGTCCTTTCTTGAGCTGCTCGATCAAGTGATTATTCAACTGCTCTGTCAGCGTTAGCCTATCTTTTGCGGAGCTAGTTACTCCCAGATCGCTTAAAATGAATCGAAGTAGTGCGGTAAAGGTAAGCCGGGGGTTGAACACAAAAGCCGTATGGATGGCGGAATCCAGGTTGTGCATAAGCATTCTTAACAGAGTGGTTTTACCCGTTCCTGCCTCACCGGTGATGATGACGAAGCCCTTTCGCGCTTCGATCCCGTAATGGAGAGTAACCAGCGCCTCTCGGTAAACAGGATTGGAGTAGAAAAAACGAGGATCCGGACTGACGCTAAAGGGCAGCTCTGCAAAGCCAAAGTGGTTCTCGTACATATCTCATTTACCGCGGTTAGGCTTGGCTGTTGAATTCTGCACGCGTTCGAGGAGGGTAGAGCCTACCTCGCGACTTTGCGTCTTGCAAGCACAAGCCCGGGATGAAAGTCATTCTTATTTTGGGGGTGGCGTCCGCGGATCTGTCGAGCACTTACTACAAAACTCCGAACAACCAGTGGAGCAAGACATGTGCCACCAATTCGTCAAGGATAACTTGTCTAGATTCCAGGAATTTTCATTCTGCGTGCGGAAAAATGACGAAAAGCTTGTAGGGATACTCCTGCGGTGGCGAAGAAAAACAGCTTATAGACGGAGAATCAAGCAGCGGTGCTGAGTCGCGGGTTGAATTAATCAAGCAGAAATCCCGTGTATAGCTGGACGACACTTCTTGACGCGTGATATACGCAGACATCGTTGTCATCGCTTTGTTTTAGGACATCGCGAAAACATGTCCCTTGCATCTCCGGAGTTAGCTCTGCGATCACCGACAGCCAAAGAGGAAGAGACCCAAGTGCAAAAGAGCGGTGCCGCCCGGTCGGAGACGGAGCAGCCTTATTGGCGTCCTTTCGGCGCCTTGCTCCAACTTCGCGCTGTTGAAGCGCTTGGCCACCGCGAATTCCGTTTGCTCTGGCTGGGGCATTCCTTCACGTCCATGGCGTTCTGGATGGATCAAGTCGCTCGCGGTTGGCTCATTTACGAGCTAACGGATTCGGCTCTCCAACTTGGTTTGGTGCGCGGCGTTCAAGCCATTCCCACTCTCTTTTTGTCGCCAGTGGCCGGGAGCACCGCCGATCGCTATTCACGCAAGGCGCAGATACTGGTGGCTCAAGTCATCGACGGGTTGATGTTGGCCGCTCTGGCGCTGCTCATCATCACCGGCCAGATTCAACCCTGGCATGTGTATGCGACCGCCTTCGGCATGGCGGTGGTCCAGACTTTTCAGCAACCGGCCCGCGCGGCGATGATCGCCGATCTTGTGCCGTCCAGCCACTTGACCAACGCGATTGGTCTCAACTCGATCATCTTTAACGTGGCGCGGAGCACCGGCCCCGCACTGGCGGGTGTGCTCATCGCGACGTTCGGTACCGGCGGCTCCTATGCGACCCAGGCGGTGTTTTATCTGTTGGCGACAATCTGGACAGTACAACTTCATCCTGCGGAGCGATCTTCTGCCGGTTCTCGTGATGACTCCGCGCATGGCGCTTCCCTCGGCCGGAGTATCATCGAAGGATGGAAATTCAGTTGGAAGAACGAGGCCATCCGCACCAGCCTCCTCGTCGTGATGTTTGCGTCATTATTCATCGTGCCCTTTACAACTCTTTTACCGGTATTTGCGCGCGACATCCTCGACGTCGGGGCTACGGGGCAGGGGCTGCTTCTGACTGCTATGGGCGTGGGCGCGCTCGGTAGCGCGATTATCATTGCGTTCTTTGGCGATCGGATGCCCAGGGGGATTTTCATGTTGGGAGGTGTGGCGTTGTACGGGCTCAGTGTCGTGGCCTTCGCGGCGTCGCCCTGGTGGCATTTGTCCATGGCATTGATGGTGATTGTAGGTTTCGCCAACGTTTGTTCCCACGCGCTCGTGCAAACGGTCATTCAAACCTACTCACCTTCTGAATTCCGTGGGCGAACCATGGCCATCTTTCATATGAGCAACGTGGTGATGACGTTGGGCAGCATGTTCATCGGCGCTCTGGCGGGAATCTGTGGGGCGTCGTGGGCGGTGATATTGATGGGTCTGGCGGGTACCCTGGCCATATTTGCGATCCACGTCATCCTTCCCGGCGCGCGGCATATCCGGTAGCGAGTCGTGTGTTTCATAACTCACCCACGGACGTGAGCCGATCAGGGCCGGGACGCCAGGAACTCATCGATGGCTCGATTAACTTCCTCGGGCCTCTCTGCGAAAGGAAAGTGCCCGGTATCTTTGAGCTTCAGGTATTGCGAGCCGGCGACGGCCTGATGGATCTCCAGTTCATACTCTGAGATGGGTTAGGATCGTCCGCTCCGCGGATCAGAAGCAGTGGCGGTTTGAGAGTATGAATTCGCTCTCGCACATCGAAGTGATCCAGAACCACGAAATCACGGTACTGCGACAGCGGCCCCACCTTGCGATGGCATTCGATGAGATGTTCGCCCAACGCGGGCGTCATAAACAAAAATTGGTGCCGCATGGTTTCCAGCCATTGACGGTAGGTTTCAGGATTTTCCGCCGCCTTCAGACGAAACTCTAGAGTGCCGGGCCGTCGTTCCCTGGGTCGCATTCCTGTAGTCATCAATACCAGTGCTTTGACCTCATCGGGATAGTCCAGGCCATACTGGAGTGCGATAGAGCCTCCCAAGGTGAAGCCGACCAGCACCAGGTCTCTCTGCTTACCTTTAGACCACAACCATCCTCTTAACCATTCAGTATATCGTTCCACGTTGGGACAGGGGGTTCCGTCCGGGTGGCCAGGCAGTGTCGGCGCGAGGCTGCCTGGATAATATTTGAGCTGATGGACGAATGAATCGGCGCACCCTCCCGCGCCGGGCCCATGAACAAAAACCATTTGATTCATACGCTACCTCTCACGAACTCTAAGAATCGAAAATCGAGACTAAAACCAGGCGGCGTAAATGTCCAACACGAAAATCATTGACAGCAGGCTCTATAGGTATGTAACGTCACCGGAGAATCGTTGCTCCGCTGCCCTGCCTTATGGATGCGAGCAGTAAGTCAGAGTATGCGCGATCACTGGAGAGCACCAACGTGAAAACAAATTCCCCAAGCGGACTCTTGATCTTTGCTTGCTTGATACTTTTTACGCCGTTCATTGGTCATACGGCCTCCGTAAAGACCAACTTTGCCGGGGCGATGACGAGCGACAGCATCACCGCGGTTTGGGTCGCCAAGGAGCAGGGTATTTTCCAAAAGCATGGGCTCGATCTGCAGTACGTCGTTATGCCCAACGGGACCTTGACGATCGCGGCGCTGCTCTCGGGCGAGATCGACATGGGTTTGGGCGGCCCCGGACATATCCTCGATGCCGCCGTCAGTGGGGCCGACGTCATCTGCGTCGCCAATTTTTTTCAGAAGCTCGACTATACGTTGACCGCCAGGCCTGAAGTCAAAAAGCCGGAGGATCTCAGGGGCAAGAAGATAACTACTAGCGGGCCCGGCTCTAGTTCGCATATGGTAACGCTACTTGCGTTGCAAAGTTTAAACTTGGAGCCAAAGCAGGCGAAGATCAACCTGGTTACTATTCCCGGCACGGAGATCAACCGCCGGCTGGCTCTGGAATCCGGCGCCGTCGACGCCACGGCGCTTAGAGGCGCCATTGGCGACTTGTACAGTCAAAAAGGTTATCCCGCGCTGTTCAATTTTAGAGGCTCGGGCGTCACCATGCCGCAAACGCTGGTCTTAACGACGCGCCGCACGGCTGCCAATAAGCCGCAGCTTGTCGAGGCCTATCTGAAGGCGCTTATCGAAGGAATTGCGTTTGTCGTCGAGCCGGCAAACAAGGAAATCGTGGGCCGCATCTTGGCTTCTAAATTGCGCCTGAGCAACCCGGCTGACGTTGAGAAGGTCTACCAATCAGTGTCCAGTTCGTACGAGCGGGTTCCTTATCCCAACCTGGACGGGATGAAAAAGTTGCATAGTATACTGACTTCGACCAATCCCAAATTAGCGACCGTGCGCCCGGAAACAGTCATGGACGCAAGCTTCATCAGCAAGCTCGAAAGCTCAGGCTTTATTCAGAGCGTTTATAAAAAGCGTTGAGCGTTCCTTTCAGGAGAGCCGGTCAAGAACAATAGACATTTTTTCTAGCGAACGACGCCGTGCGAGCAACGCCATACAAAAAAAGGGCCGGCAAACAGCCGGCCCTTGTCCTTGCTAAGCGCACGCTACCGCCGATCCCGGTCGTCGTCTTTCTTCTCCTTGTCGACATCATGGACGTAGACACCGACACACCCGTTGTTGCTGCCGCAAATCCCCGCGCCCACGGCAGTAGTGTCACCGCCGACGACTACTCGCGACAGGCGCTGACTGCGGAACGAAGATGAGGTTGCGCTTGGAGTCCGCCGCCACCGAGTGCGAGCCGGAAGATTGCGGGATTGTCTCGATCAGCACACTGGTCCCGTCGATGACGCCGAGCACGGCCGCCTGGTCGGCCGCGGTCGGGACAGGGGGCTCCGGGTGTTTTGCAATTCCTGTTGGAGGCCGTGTAGTAGCGCCTATCGCCCTCGTTGAACCAGACCTCATCGGAGCCGACGATGTTGCCGATGTTCGCAAAGTTCTTGGTTTTCGCGTTGATCACGAGCGTGGTCACATCGCTGGGATTGTTGGCCGGAGTGCAGCCCAACAACAGATTGTCATGTAGTCCGACGGTGGCGCCGTTCGGGCCGCACGCGTGCAGCGGCACGACGCCGGTGTTAGTGGCCGGGTCGAACGGGCCGAGCACTGCGTTTGGCACTGGGACGGTCATTGGATCGATCACAGCCAGCCCGCCATCGCAGGTAATGGGACCTGCACCCGCGTCGAAATTGCAGCCTTTCGGATTGTTGGCGATGATCGGGACCGACACGTAAAAGCGCTCGGTCTTGGGATCCCATGCCGGCTGTTCCATCGCCAAGCCGACGCCTTCCGGCACGATTGTGGGGTCAATAGTGATCTGGGTGATTATTCTGACGTTACTGAAAGGCCGGTCGCCGTTCGCCATGAACAGGGTCGCGAATGGCGGGTCCTCTGCGTTGTTCGCGGTGAGCAGCAATTCGCCGTCCGTCGTCAACGCCATTTCGTCGACCCGCGTCGTGCCCCCCGTGCTGATGCTCTGTTTGATGGCGGACGCGTTAGGCGCATCGAGATCGATCACCTTGAGTGTGCTGTCGCCGTCACCGGCGTAGAGCCACCTGCCGTGCGACGTGACGCCATCGGGTCCGGAGATATTATTGTTCACGGCGCCGTTGGCGTTCAACTTGGCGCCGACGAAACCGGGGATGGTCCTCTTGAAGGTGAGGTTGCGGGTGTTAATGACGTCGATGCCCGCGTTCGAGCGATCGGCCAGGTAGTACTCAGCGCGATCCGGATTGACCCAGCTGATGTCGTACGACTGCAGCGGGTTGCCCGGGATTTGAACCGCGGTCAGGCATTTGGTCTGCGTGTTGGTCGGCGCACCTGGGCCGGTGCACGCGGCGAGTGCTGCGCCGGATGTCGCGAGCGACACGGCCCCGAACAGTGCCGAGGCCGCGACGAGCACGGCGAGTCGAGTACCCCGTGGTGCAAATTTCGGGCGACCTTCAATTTCTGCGTGGAGTGAATCCTGTGAAGAGCCAGAAGAATATATTACAAACATTCGTTGCCTCCTTTTAGTTGCGATGTATAAAAAAATCTGAATCGATGGTTTACAGCCACTAACCCTCTTAAGTCCACTTGCGATTTAAACGGGAAGGTGACGGAGGCCCCGGTGGCATTTGCCAGCCGGGGCTTCCGTGAAGTTACGGAAGGCGTCCATAAATACCGATACCTCCAGTCTCGTTTAGCGTCGCGGTGGTGGAAAGAGGAATCGGTACGATCGTCAGAGGCACATAGGCGTGCTTACGGACGATGTCATCGCACTTGCTGCCATGTTTGTCGTCACCACGACTACGGTCGTCGCGTTCACATGCGAAACCGAAGCCCGCGGCCACCGAATGGGACGTCCTGGTCGTTAAAATGTTCTGGATCCATTCCGGTCCGCCTGGGCCACTGTCCCTTGATCCAGCATCGATGATGCCAAGACTCGAGGCGGGGTTGGACGGCGCAGTAGGTGGATTACTTATCTTCCCGGTTGAGGTCCAACTCGACATAGCCAGGTAGTACTTGTTGTCCCCCGGGTTGTACCACACCTCGTCTGAACCGCCGGCCTGGGTGAAGGTCTTCAGGACCTTGCCGGTCGTCGCCTTCATGATGATGGTTATCAATTGAGTGCCTGGATCACCATCACCGCTGCAACCCAGGAGCAGATTCTGGCGGGGACCTAACGTCAAACCGTGTGGGAAACAGGGCACCCCGTCCCCCGGACCCGTACCGGTTGTGTCAAAGGCGTCGACGACCTCCTTGGATATCGGATCGATCACTGCGATTTCGCCGTTAGGATGTCCTTCACTCGCCGGTACAGCAAGATAAAACCTGCGCGTCGCATGGTCGTACACAGGCTGCTCTATACCACCTGTGGAACAACCACCGGTGGGGCAAGGCAGATTCAAGGGATTGGGGCTTCTAAAATAGATCTGTTTCACTACGTTTATATTATTCGGGTTTGAAGAGACCGAGATAAGAGCGATGAATAGATCCAAATCATCATCCCACGCCATCAGAATCAACTGATGGTCTGGGTCATAGGCCAGCTCATCTGCACGACGTGAAGCACCGGTTTCGGAGGCCGAAATGATTCTAAGAGGAGTATTGGACGTCGGCAAACCGTCTTTATCCAAGCTATAAACTCGTATATCGCCATTTCCATCGCCGGCCCAGAGTTGGCGCGGGCTTGTCGTCGTTAATACCCCGTTGGGCCCGGCTGAGTTGGCGGGTGGGGCGGGCAAACAGTTTAGAGTTGGGGGTTGGGGGCAGTTAATGCCAACAAATCCACCGGCCAACCCGACGACCTTTTCGCTCTTTGTATCAATTATATCAACACCACCGTTGTTACGATCGGCCATATACAGTTTCTGCGTTGCTGGATCAAACCAACTAATGTCCACGCTCCAGCGGCTATTCGGGCTTGTGTCAAGGGTTGTAACTAAGCCTTGACAGGGAGCAGGGTTTACAAGGGTCGGAGGGGGAGGAACTTGCGGGATGACAAGAACGCCTCCGTTGATGATACAGTCAGACGTAATCCTATTCCCTCTCACCCCAAAATTAGCTGCATCATCGGAATCTTCATCGGCTAGAACTGAAGCCGTACTGCTCACGAATATCATCAGTATCAACCAAGCACACACCGAAATCATTTTCTCTACCATTCTTGTCGTTTTCTTTGTTTTCATTGTTGCCTCCCTTAAATGTGACGTATCAAAAAATTTGCATCGACGGTTTACCGCCAGGAACGCTCACGAAAGGGGCGGTCGAGTCTGTCTTCGCGTAATCGTTGAAAAACAGCCGTCACAAATAAGGAGAGGAGTCCTTAAGGGAATTCCGCGCAAGGCCTACCCGATAGCCATGAGATCGAGCTGTACCGAGTGGTGAGGCTCTTAAAAGTTTGGTCCAGGGCGGTCGACTGCATTCCGCTGATCTATCTGAAAACAGGAGCGAGATATCACCGCCAAGTTCCGACTGTTCAGAAGAATAATTAATCTCCGTGCCAGAGGGCACGACAGCCACGATGACGGTTCTTTTCGCTGGAGCCGGCAGCCTATGGATACTTGATCCGTCCAGATCAAGTACGTCGAAGAGAATATAGGAAAAAACTAGAAGCATGCTGACGACATAAGTCGCCCGCCAAACTCTTGAGGAATGAATCGGCCACGAATCCGATAGCATCAAAACCTCGCCGCTCCACGCTTCTTAAAGCGCCACGCAGTCCTACCAGATCAAACCTAAAATGCCAAAATATTCCAGGAACATTGCCCGTAGATTGCCCGGACATTACATTCTTGAAAGGTTCGAAAGTGAGAGAGAGGCGAGATCAGCCAATGGGAATAGCAGCGTTTGGAAGATAGAGCGTGAAAACGGAACCGCCGCCGGGTTCGCTGTCAACTTCGATGCGTCCCTTGTGAGCTTCGACCACGGCTTTGACCAGACTTAAGCCCAGGCCCAATCCCGGTTCCGAGCGGCTCTTATCGCCGCGGTAGAGACGATCCCATATCTTGGGAACCTCATCGGATAAAATACCGATTCCAGTGTCCTTGACTAGAATCACGGTGTGCGCTTGTTCTTGATACGCGCCGATAACTATACTTCCGCCGTGAGGAGTATATTTGATTGCGTTGTCTAATAAATTGGCCAGAACCTGACGCATTCGGTTATGGTCTGCAGTCATGCCTATGTCTTTGGCGCAATTGACGGATATAGTAATGGTTTTGTCTTCTGCCACGTACTCATAGAGTCCAACGGTATCTTCAATGAGACTCGCGATGTTGACCGGAACAAGGCTCAACTTCATGGTTCCCGTTTCCGCCTCTGAGATGTCCATGAGGGTGTTCAAAAGCATCAGCACCCGCTCTGATTCCTCAAGACAGTCAGCCAGTGTCTCCTCGCAACGTTCCCGCCCCGAAGCCGATTGTAGGGCCGTCTCGGCGATGCCCCGCAGTCTGGTCATTGGAGTGCGCAAATCGTGGGCGACGTTATCCAATGTTTCTCTCATCCCCTTGATCAAGCCTTCGATTCTTTCCAACATCCTATTGAACAGTCCGCTCAGCTCATCCAGTTCATCACCGGTCTTTCCAATGGGAACACGGGCATCCATCCTTCCGGTATCTACAATCGACTGCGTGATATGGATAAGATTACGAATCGGTCGCAGCGCGCGAAACGCAAGAAACGCCCCTCCCGCTAGGCTGATAAGAATCATCGGTATCATGACGCCCGCTATGGTATCCCGGAAATGCTCCAGAACCTCTTTACGGTCCTCGAGATTCTTGCCGACTTCCAACAGATAGCCGTTGGGCAGATACGCGAAGGTAACTTCCAATACATCGCGGCCTTGTTTGGCTGGGAAATATTGCCATTCCCCCACGATGGGCCGGTCTTGAAGGGGTTTGAGATCGAATTTGTCCCAGAGCTTGGGGTTACTTGAGAATACGATCTCGTCCTCCGAATCAAGTATGCGGACGAAGAGGGCGGTGCGCCGACTATCCTCTCGATCATCCCCTATTGCCTTTTCGATGGCAGGAATTCCGCCTTCTTGGCCGAGAGATAGATACTCGCTGAGTTTCAGCTGAACAGTTTCTCGAGTATCTTCAAGGGATGAGGACAGAAATACGTACGAGACGATGAACAGGATGACCGAGCTCAAAATGAAAATCGTCGAATACCAAAGGGTCAGGCGAACGCCAAGCTTTTTTTGGGCACGGTCAAACAATTTTAAGGACATACCCCACTCCTCTGCGGGTGTGAATGAGCTTATTCTTAAAGTCCCGGTCCACCTTATTACGCAGCCTGCAGACCAGCACATCCACCACGTTCGTCTGCGGATCAAAGTCATAGCCCCAAACGTGCTCCATAATCATATTCTTCGACAACACCCTGCCCGGGTTGCGCATGAGGTATTCCAGTAAGGAAAATTCGCGGGGCTGCAAGTCGATTTTCGTGCCTGCTCGAACGACTTCTCGTGTCAGCAAGTCCAGCGAAATCTCGCCGGCCGTCAGTTGCGTAGGCTCAGTCACGTTGCCGGTTCTGCGGATGAGCGCCTGTACCCGTGCTAGAAGCTCGGCGAAAGCGAATGGCTTGGTCAGGTAATCATCAGAGCCCACTTGCAATCCTTTGACCCGATCGTCCACAGAGCGTTTCGCGCTAAGGATGATCACAGGGGTGTTGATCTTCTTCTGTCGAAGACGCTCAATAAGGCTCAACCCGTCCAGTTTGGGCAACATGATGTCGATGACGGCCACATCGTAAGATTGTGCTGTCGCCATGTGCAGACCATTTTCCCCGTCCGCCGCATGGTTCACAGCGAACCCTGCCTGCGTCAGCCCGTTTACGATAAACGCGGCGATCTTCTGGTCATCTTCTGCAACTAACACTCGCATGATTCGATCCTCATTGCTGCGACAGAGAACACTATAAAATACCAGACAATAGTGGGGTAACAACCAGGCCCGGTCCGCCATCAGCCGCAGCAAGACGAGGTGCCGATTCGCTGATTGTCCCGTCGATCTTGAAAAAGATAAGAGCTAACCGAAAAAAAGGGACTGCAAATCCAGAATGAGCTAGCCCGGTTCATGAAAAACTCCCACAAGTCTGTTTTTTCAAGCAACTCCGATCCTACTATAAACGAGCCATGTGTGATCGGGGAAACGTTGCTGAAATATTTCCTGAAGATTATATTTTTGAAAGGGTTGAACGAAGCGAGAAAGGGCTTACGCGAGAAAGGTAAGGAGATGCCTAGAGCGAATTAGCTACATGAAGAGCTGCAGGATTACCGTAAAACCACAAAAGACAAGAGTCGGGAATCATATCGGCAGTGGAGGGGCGGAGCAGAAATAAGCCAGAATTCGGACAATTGCGACGAGGGAGAATTACAGATGTGTATCCCCGTTTAGCGGGTGGCTGGCCGATCATCTCCTCATGCGGCTAGATTAGTGGTGTAATCCCGATTTGTCTGCGGCTTTCAGAAGGCTTACCAAGTGAATCCGACGGTTACGCCTGTTGCCCCCTGTCCTGGAAGCATAGGCAGGATAATCAGCGAAGTGGGTTTTTCTCTTTGACGATGCAAGTAAAATAAAAGCTCCGTGGTTCCCGCGCCGACTAACGCTGAGCCCAAAATATCAGAGGCCCAGTGGGCATCTTTTCCCATCCGTCCTACGCCGGTCATCACCGCGAGGCTGTAAGCGGGGACCGCCGCCCACCAGTGATAATCAAACGCCTCACTGATGGCTGCGGCCGCCGCAAAAGTCGGTGTGGTGTCACCGGAAACGAAGGACTGACCGCCCTGAAAAAAAGCCCGAGGACCGTCACCGGCATTGGGCCTTTTCCTACCGAAAGCGTACTTCATGCCTACTGTTAAGAGCGACGACAATCCAATGCCTTCTATTCCTGTCAATACCGCGTGACGCGCCTCATCGTTATGCGAATAAAGACCCCACCCATAGATGACTCCCAAACTACCCATCGTAGTTCCCTGGCCAATAGCCGTTAAATGACCTGCAGTACTATCGGGAATATTTTTCGCATTGCGCCGAAGTGGATCATCTAAACCGTAAATTGTAGCCGGGATAGTGCCAATAATGACGGTAGCAGTAAGGACATCCACTAAAGTCACCTCTTGAATTCGAAGCGGCAACTTAAGTATGTCTCCCGTGTCACTGTAGAGCGAGTGAAGGAGATAACTGCCATCATCAGCAAGCAAATGGAACAGGTTCCCACGGGCAAGATTGGCGGGCTGACCAGGACTCGCGGCAGAGTCCTGCGCGCTTGCATGGGAGTCAATACCGGGAGACATAGCAAAAACAAAAAGGAAGAGAATGTAAAATAGAGAGCTTAGCATTTCGTGTCTCCGACGAACTGTGCTTCCCATGTCATCCTCCTTAGGACCGAAAATAAGGTCATCCAGTCATAGAGGAGGCTGCGGCAGGTCCTCATCTACTGGGACCCTAATGAACATATTCGCACGGGCCATCGAGAAGGGCTTGGCCGGAAAGCCGACTGCCATTGAGTTGTTCGTAACTTCCCAGCGGCACACAAGTCGCCTCACAACGGTTTGCGATTGACTGTTTCCGCCTGTGGTTGAGACCCGCCGGCTGCGTGTCGTACCGAACCGTGACAAACACTGGCGCGCATGTAACACATACGCGACTCTCACCATTCTAGGCAGACTCAGGAGGGCCAACTATTGAGGAAATAAAGGACTAGCGTTTTCTAGCCCTTGAGAGCTATCCCTGATGACTATCGTTGGACTGGTTGATCGCTATTCGGCAGGGTTTTTCACGGCAAATATGCCTTGCTGGATCGCCAGGGCCGCAGCTTGTACACGGTTTTGGAGATGAAGTTTTCCGAGGATACTTTTGAGATGATTCTTTACGGTATTCTCCGCAATGTCCAATCTCGAGCCGATTTCTTTATTGGTGAGCCCCGCCGCCAAAAGTTGAAGCACCTCTTTCTCTCGTTCCGTGAGATCATCGACCGGAGTGGTTTCGGAATGTTTTGATGCCCGAGCGGCAAACTCTTTCAAAATTCTCGCGGCGGTCGCTCCGGAAAGAGGCGCCTCACCGCGGAAAACTCCTACAAGCAACTCCCGAAGCTTTTCAGGCTCGACTTTTTTTGAAAGATACCCGTGGGCTCCGCATTTGATGGCTTCGAAGAGGTCCTTATCCTCCTCCGAGATCGTTAAGATGACTATGCGCGTCGCGGGTAAGGCGCTGGTAATCTGGCGCGTGGCCTCCAACCCGTTGACGACCGGCATATGAATGTCCATCAAAACCAGGTCGGGTTTGCTAGCCGCAGCCTTCGCGATGGCTTCTGCGCCGGTTTCCGCTTCGCCTATGATCTCGAAACATTTTTCTTTTTCGAGGAGGCTGGCCAAGCCCTTTCTGAAGAGAGTGTGGTCGTCAGCCAGCAGCAGACGAATGTTTTTCATCATATTCTCGCCGTGCGAGCGGCAGCTGGATAAACACTCGGGTCCCCTGTCCCGGCCCGCTGCTAATGCTGAGCTTCCCGCCCGCAGATTTTGCGCGATCTTTCATGGTCTTGAGGCCAAACCGCAAGTGCGTTTCTGAGGTTCTATCCGCGAACCCCCTTCCATCATCTGCGATGGTTATGTTGGCAGTCTCTCCGTCGGCCGTTATCGTGACCTTCCCTTTCGTTGCGTCGGCGTGTTTAACGATGTTAGTGAGGGCCTCATGGATGATTCGGATTAACTGGATTTCAACTGGCGACGAGAAATTAATCGTTTCAGGATGATCCACTTTGAGCTCCACCGGGATTCCCTTTACCTCGCTGAAGTCCCTGAGGTAATCATCGAGCGCGGCGACCAATCCGGGTTGATTCCCCAGTGCGAGAGCGCGCAAGCCAAATATGGATTCCCGGAGGTTTTGATAGGCTTCGTCTACGGTCTTAAACAATTCGGTCAAGATATTTTTTGTTTTAGTCGATGCATGCTTCCCCAAGCTCGTGTCGGCCTCAATCAGTTTGAGACGGAAGCAGGCCAAGTCCTGGGCGAGGCTGTCGTGAAGTTCGCAAGCCAATCTTTCCCTTTCCTCTAACATCGCCAGTCCTTTTAATTTTTCTTCATGCTCTCTTAGCTGCTTGGCCATGCGATTGAACGCATGGCTCAAGAACCGATTTCATCCGTCGAAGTGACCGGTACGGTCTTCGACAGATCCCCTTTCGCAATTTCGCTGGAACGCTCGGCGAGCTGCCGTAGCGGTAGAACGATCGCACGGTGAAAATAGCGTTTTGACGCCAATAGGAAGAGGGTGCCGATCAGAACCAATGCGACATTAAATCCCATCGTCAGTCGCATTTTTCGCCGCGTTTCCGAAACCAGCCGATCTTCGACGCTCTCGTGCTCCATGCTGATCCGGTCGGCGAAGACTTGGATTCGATGCTGTATGCTCTCCATCACTTCCAAGTCATGGATGTTCACTTCGCTCCCCGGCCGCCCTAGGCCATGTTGTGTTCGGCTAACGATTCTTGCTGAAACACCTTCGGCATCGGCGATCATCTCCTGCATCTCTTGGATATTTCGCGCCTCTCGCCAGACTTTTTGTAAAGAGTTAACAAGGTGTCAAAGTCTTTTGAGGAAGTCTTGACCAGAGAATCCGGAATTGCCCTGCCTTGTAGTTGGGCCAGCTGTATTTCCGCAGTGAAAGACTGTAGGCCGCTATCGATTTGTTCGACAAATTGCACCTGTTCGCTCTGTCTCGCTATGACATCTGATTTGAGCAGATGAGATCTGAGCAGGTAAAAGGAAGTACCTCCAACCACGACGACTAGTATGAACAGGAAAATAAAAACGAAGCTTAATTTGCGGTCTATTCGTCCTGTGAATTCCCTGCTTGCGTCTTCGTGTAGCTCGATCCCGCTCCCTCTTGTGGGAGGCGATTTCCGGAACCGAGCCAGCAGAGATAACATGGAGATCAGATCCTACTATAGCACTCGCAATCAGACAATCATCCGGCCGGCATCGGCCCACGGACACGAAGCCCTGGTTAGTGGATTTTCACCTTCATGGTGTGACGAGATTGCCCATGACTTTTCCGGCAAAGTGGGTATGCATTCGCCGCGGTGTGAATTTCAGCAAGTAGACCAGCAGCCGGTTATGCCAGCCCGGAATCGCGACGGATGTCTTGCCCAATTTTTTCAGAGCCAGGCGGACGACGGGTTCAACCGCCATCGCCGCGACTGGGCGGGAGCCGGCGATTTCGTGGATCGGTGTCCGTTGAGCCTGGACACTGCGCCAGGACATCCACTCCTTCTTTTCCTAGCTCGTACCTTAAAGACTCGGCCAAAAAGAGCTCATATACTTTGCTTGCGGCATAACTCGACTCGTACGGAGTCGCAATGTAACCGCTTACGGATGACACGAATATAATTCCGCCTCGCTTTCGTTGTGCCATTTGGCGCCCGAAGACATGCGTCAGAATAAGAGGCGCGCGGCAATTGACGTCCAGGAGCGCCAGTTCTTTCTTCACTTCATGCTCTAAAAACTTACCTGCTATGCCGAATCCCGCATTGTTGACCAGAAGCCCCACGTCGATAGATTCCGTTCTTGAGAGAATCAACGAAGAAAGTCAGGTTGGGACAAGTCAGCAATAATCGTTCTGACTTGGATTTTGCTTGTGCTTTCTAGCCGCCCTGCCAACTCTTCGATTCTCTCCCTGCGCCGCGCGACGAGCACCAAATTCAAACCCATCGCCGCCAACTGGCTAGAAAACTCGGCGCCGATACCCGCAGAGGCTCCGGTGACAAGCGCCCACGGTCCGTAGCGTTCTACAAATGTCATACCTGCAACTCTCGATCTTTAACCATGCCAGAGTCCGCCTAAGAGGCTATTATCCCGCTGGGTGGATGCATTCTCAACATCGCCAGCAGAGCAGGGAGCACAATCAGTACCAGGGGCAGTTGGACCGCCAGTCCGGAAATTATCGCAATCGCCAACGGTTGCTGCATGGCCGCGCCCTGGCCTATCCCCAACGCCAGAGGGAGAAGCGCAAAGACCGCAGCGAGCGTGGTCATGGCGATAGGCCGCATGCGGTTGTGACCCGCCATGATCAGCCGGGTCGTTTGATCCTTCTCGCTCGCAAGATCGACGTATTCCGAATAATAAAATATGGCTACTTCGGTGACGATGCCGACGATCATGGTCATTCCCATCATCGACGTTATATTCATCTCCGTGCCCGTCATCCAGAGCCCTACAAACACCGCCGAAAGCGCGAGTAGAGTGGTGACAAGCATGGCGCAAGCCACGCGGAAGCTCTCTAAAGAAAAAGCAAGAGAAGAAAAACCAGAGCGCCGCCGCCAAAAATACCGCAACCAGCCCGGCAAAGGCCTTCTGTTGCTCCGCGTATAGCCCGCCCAAGTTATAATAAACCCCCTTCGGCACAAGCTCTGGGCGATTGAGCACCTGTTTCACTTCGGCGATCACCGAGCCGATATCGCGGCCGCTGATCCGTCCCGTGACCGCGACCATGCGTTTGAGGTCGTCGCGCGTGATCTCCGGCTGACCGGTCAGGACTGTAAGTGTGGCGACTCGCTTGAGAGGAAAGAGATGCCCGTCCGGAGCGCGCAAGCGCAGATTTTCAATGTCCGTTTCCGTGGTCCGCAGATCGCGAGGAATCCATGCCCTCACGCCGATCATCTTAGGACCGCTCTGAATTTGGCTCGTCACCACGCCGGTCAAGGAGTCGGAGAGCATGTGGGTGATTCCATCAGGATCCGTGCCTTCCAAGCTCGCCTTGACTCGGTCGACCTGGATGTCGAGGGCATCACCGGCCAAGACGATGCCAGACTTTACATCCACGACCCCGGGAATTTTCTCAATCGCAGTGGCTACCGCCGGTCCAAGTTTTCCCAAAAGATTGCCATCATCGGAATACAGCTTGATCTCGATCGGCTGCGGCACCGCGGTAAGGTCGCCGATGAGATCCTCCATCAATTGCGCCAGCTCGATCTGCAGCCCGGAACCTCGTGTTCCACCCGTTAGCGGACCTCGTCCATCACGGTGTCGCTATCGCGTCGCGGGAAAGGTTTCAGGCGGATAAAAAAATCGCCCGTGTTGGCTTCGGTCAATCCGCCGCCGAGCTGCAGGCCCGTGCGCCGGGAATACGGTTGCACCTCCGGCGTTGCGTGTAGGATCGCTTCTACTTGGCGCAGCAGCCGATCCGTTTCCGTGAGCGAAGTGCCCGGCTCCGAACGGTAATCGAGGACAAAGCCTCCCTCGTCCATGGAGGGCATAAAGCCGGAGCCCACTAGCGATACCCGATCCAGCCCGCGGCGAGAGCAGCAGGACGACGACCAGAACCAACCAGGGGCGTATGAGCACTCGAACCATCGTCGCTTGATAAGCCTGGCGGAATCGTTGGGCGAAACGGCCGATTCCTTTTTCCCGAGCATCCTTTGCGTTTAGAAAACGATCCGCCAGGAGCGGCTTCGCCAGCCACGCAACAAGGAATGAGATGATCAGGCTTGTCGCCATGGTCAGGGAAAGTGCTTTGAAGAAACTCCCGGTCACACCTGAAAGGAAGGCGAGGGGCACGAAGATGATGATCGTGCCTCCGGACGAACCCGCGGGGGCCTGGGTGAACTCTGCTGCGGCCCACATCACCCGGCCATGATGATCCCGTGCGCGCGCGCAGCCGGCGCATGATATGCTCCACCATGACGATGGCATCGTCGATGATGAGACCGACGGCGGCGGCCATTCCACCCAGGGTCATGATATTGAAGCTCATGTGGGAAACGTAGAGCAGAAGCACGGTGGCTGCAAGCACCCCCGGCACGAAAGATCGGCGACAAGGTGATTTTCAAGTTACGCAGAAAGAGGAGCAAGATCAGCACGGCCAAGATAATGCCGATCAGAATGGCATCGCGCACGCTGGCTGCCGAGGCAAAATCAGTTCGCTCTGGTCATACCAGTTGGCGATCTTGACACCGGGGGGCAACCGCTTGCGAAACTCGGCGAGCTTGGCTTTAGCTCGCTGGCGATCCCACCGTGTTACCGCCGGGCTGCTGATGGACTTGAAAAACAGGCGTCACGACCGTCGGCCGTAACGGGGGTCCACTGCGGCGCCGTGCCTTGCTCACCGTCGCGACATCTTCAACCGGATATCCCGCCCGTTCTCGGAACGAAGAATAGTCTCACGATCTGTCCGGATCGAGGAGGCGCGTATCGCACACGGCCAGATAGAGCTTGTAATGATCTTCCAGGCGACCGACGGAAGCGATCACGTTGGTGGCTGTAAGGGACCTTGTCACGTCGCTCAGGGATAAACCGTATGCGGCAAGATGAGGGATTCACATTCACCCGGTATTCTCCTGTGCGCCGCCGAGACTTCGATCTGGCCACGCCGGTCACGGTCGAGAGCAAGGGGCGTAGCTGGTACAGCGCAAATCTCGCAGTTCGACCAGAGACTGAGTATCCGACGTGAGGCTATAAGCCAGGACCGGAAAGACTCGGCTCCATGCGCCGGGCGTTAAAGGTCGTCCCTTGGGGCAGAGTCGGCATACCTGCGTAATGGCAGACTCGATTTGGAACAGCGCGGACACCATATTCTCTCCCCAGTCGAAATTGACCGCGACCTCGGCGCTCCCCCTGGTCGTAGTCGAGCGCATGTTAAGCACCCAGGAACCGCTCGCACCGATTCTTCAACGGGCCCCGTAACCTCTATCACCATTCGTTCCGCCGGACGGTCGCCGGCATCGATATTGATCCTGACCCGGGGAAAATTCGTGCGGGAAGAGAGACACCGGCAATGTTAATGGCGCCCAACCCGCCAAAAATGAAAACTGCCACCAGAAAAAAAACTGATCGCCGGTGCGCATGTACCCACGATAAAGATCATCGGGACGGCGCCACCTTGACGGCCATCTTGTCTTTCAGCTCGTAATTGCCGACCCACGACGTGCGGGCCGGGTTGAAGATCTTTGCCGCTCACATTGATCTCTGTGCTTTCTCCAGACCGATTTTCACCTTATGTTTCCGCCCGGCCGTCCTTGACGGTAAAGAGATAATTTGGCCTCCCTCAGGGAGTATGGCTGACCTGGGCACAAGCAATCCTTGAACCGGGGCGATGAAATTTTGCCCAGAACGGACTCGTTAAGCAGAAACCCCCCCGCTGAAGGCAGAGCGACAAACCCGTCGACCACACGGTTCGTCGCAGGGGTGCCGGGAAAGCGTGCGAATTTCGCCCTTCCCGGTGTCCCCGGCACGTTTACGTTCCCAAGACGAACTTCCGCCCTCTTGACTTTAACGAGGTCTCCGGTTCCACGCCGAGGCGAGCTTCCAGCCGGCTTTGAGCCACATTTCGAACAGGGCGTTCCCGGCGGGAACGATCGCCCCTCTTTGAACGGCAACGTTGTTCACCAAGCCTTCCACATCGGCATGTATCTTTTGCGGCGCGCTCGCTGCCCCGCTCTCTCATGTTCTCGAATCGCGCTCGAGCCTGCTCCAGCGCCTGTTTCGCTTGCAGTAGTTGGTCGTTGGTCGCAAGCTGGAGATCGAAGCGTTGCCTGCACAAACTTCAACGCTTTTTTCGCTGTTTCATAAATATTGTGCGCTTGACGGGATTTAAGACGGGTCTCCGGACTCGGCTCGATCTCCAGCAACGGATCCCCTCGCGAACGTCTTGTCCCACGTTCACCATAACACGTTGACCCGGCTTTCAAAAGGCACGGAGACGTTGCAGGGCCCCCGCCGCGGGCACGATCTGCCGTAAACGGTGATCTCTTCAGAGAGCGCCCTGCTGATTCGCGCAACTTTTACACACGCGACGGTGCTGGCGAGGTTTTCGCCTGATCTGCGGCCTTATTAGCATCTTCATTGGACAGGCCGCCCTGGAAACGCCACAAGTATCCAGCTGGGACTTACCAGGACGACTACGATGAGAGTACCCCAGGACCTTCGGCTCCTCTTACGTTCCCTTCTCCTTGTCTCCCATGGTGTCCCAAATCCAATGTCCCGCAGCGATCTCAAGGCCGATATTCAGGTCGGCGAGATGGCCCTTTCGGTCGGAAAGTTCCAACTGTTTGGAAATCATTCGCTGCGTGCGTTGTAATAGGTCACACGATCAGCATTGCCTTCGAGTAAGGCCTCACGATACGATCTACGACAATCTCCCGCCTCGGGATCGCCTCTTCGGCCCCCTCGATCTGTCGCTATTGAGCTCAAATCCGCGATATTGCGTGCAATCTCGCCTCGTGCTTCGAAGAGACGGGCCATATATTCGTCGAAGAGTTGCTTCCGTGTCGCGTCTTAATCGCAATACTGCCCTGGTTTCGATCGAAGAACGGCAGATCGAGTGTGATTCCGAAACCCGTGGTAACAACGTCGGTATTGTCCCGGGCCCTCGAAAGCCCAATGGTGAGCTTGGGAAACTGGCCGAGAACGGCGGCTCTGAACTTTCCTTCCTGGCTCAGATATCCTTTTTTGAGCGCGAGCAGATCCAACCGCCTTTCTTCCAGGCCATTGGTCGATTTCTCAACTGTAGGAGCGTAATCAGATCGGGAGGCGAAGTATTATGTCCCAAGGGAAAAATTTCGAGGCGGGAAAATCCAACGACTGATTCAGAGAAAGATGTCCTCTTCGCGCTGCCGGTCGATGGTAAGCCGGCGGGCGATCCGTTTCAATGCCGTCTCTGCGGCGGCCAGTCCACCATCGTCAGGACCCCGAGATCGACGCCGCGTTTAATCCGATCGAGGTCTTCCTCAGGTCCTCGACTTCGTTTCTGGCAATTCTCAGTTCTCTTCTCGAGGAAGACAGGTTATACACTTGGATCTTTGGCGCTGAGCGAACTGCCATTCCTGCCAGGCTATGTCGAGGTCGACCGCGGCCACGTCAGCTTGAGCGGATGCTAATTTGGCATTGCGAGAAATCAGCGAAGTAATCTCCCAATTCAGGCCTTATGTTGAAGCCATTGAACAGCTCCTTGAGTCGCGCCGGCTGTGGGTACGTCGAGACCGTATGTATAATTGCGGGTTGGGAAGGACGCCGGCTTGTAGAAGTTGCGCCGCGACAATTTTTCGCTGATCGCGACTTGCGCGCAGCTTGGGATTGGCAATCACCGCGAGGATCGCCGCTTCGTCGGGGGACAAGCCATCGTCGATATCGAATTCGATGGGTTTCAGGATGGGATGCCGAATCGTCTTTTGCCTGGACCTGTATGGCTTCCATGCTCGGCGTCGCAAGCCGTGCGGCGACCGCGGCTTGACTCCAACGGCATGGGCTGATATGTCGCGCAGGCTTGAATCAAAAACAGCAGTAGGCAGAGCCAAGGCCATGAAAGTGTTTTTGCAATTGATGGAGCCATCTTAAAAATGGAATGATCAGAGTTTGGCATGATGATGGGCACAGATAAAGGAAGAGTCTTAACTGTGCCTTTCACAGAAATTACATCTTTGAAAGGTCGGCAGGCTAGACAGAAAAGGCATTCGTGAGTGAAAAACGTTAAAGTTGGAAAAATACCCTCGAAGAGCGCGCGCATATCAGCCGGGTTCGGGAACAGTAGTAACTACGTTTAAAATTTATCTGCCGCCGGAACGGGAACATGTCGACGCTAAGGGTAGGGTGGAGAAGACAATCAAAGCTCTGATCTGATCGCAGTTGCTATCGACCGTCGGACCGTTGAGAATCATCGGCAGGCTACGCCCGAACTCAATCCCTCTTCTCACAAGCATTGATTCGTTCAAACCGGTTTTACAATGGTCTGGACGGAGATGCGCTGCGAGGGCGTTAGAGAGGTCGGCCGCCGATGCCGGCGGTATTTGGCGCCACCGAGAAACGTTGACAAGTTCGGATCGCTAGTGGATATTGCAGCCGAATCGGGATTCATTGATGGAGAGTATTCCGCACAAGGAGGCTGGAGTCCGCCACGACCGAATTGCCGCTCCCGACTACGACGAGAACGATTCGATTTTTGAAATAGACCATCTTTCCCTGGCCTATCCCAACGGTCGCGACCGTCCGGCCATAGACATCTTAAACGACATCTCCTTCACCATGGAGCGCGGCAGCGCACTCACAATCATCGGTCCATCCGGTTCTGGAAAGTCAAGCGTGCTTCGCTGTCTCAATCGCCTCGCCGAGCCAACCGCCGGGACCGTGCGATTTGATGGACGCGACGTCAGATCGTTTGATCCCCGTGAACTGCGGTGTCGCGTCGCTCTCGTCATGCAGACACCGGTGATGTTTGAAGGAACAGTCCGCGATAATCTGTGCATCCGTCCTGCGGATATAACCGGCGACTATTCTGATAAGCGATTAACAGAGACACTCGATGAGGTGGGACTCGCGTCAATGCTCCTCGACCGCCAGGCGACAACACTCTCCGGAGGAGAGCGGCAGCGTGTCACGATCGCGCGGGCGCTGCTGCGTGATCCACAAGCCCTTCTCCTTGACGAGCCCACATCGGCGCTCGACCCGCCGAACGCGCTTCTCATAGTCGAGACTGTGTCACGCCTTCGAGCGGCGCGTGGCCTGAGCATCGTCGCCGTGACGCATCAGCCTGATCTCGTTTACCGGTTTGGCGGCGGATTGCTTTATTTGATCAAGGGACGCGTCGAGGCGTTCAGGTCGCTCGGCGATCCACGTGGCGGCGATGCCCTCGATGTGGGCCTTCAGACGTTTCTGGCGGGAGAGAAGGTCACCGGCGGAGGTGATCGTTCGTGAATCCAGCCTCGCCGATCATCGATCTGTCCATCTGGCAACTGGCGCTGGCGCTGCTACTCGTAGCGGCGATAGTCCTGGTGTCGATTCGCCAGTCGCTTGGACTCGAGCGCGATCTGGTGGTCGGCACTGTTCGCGCCATTGTTCAGCTCTATTTAGTTGGGCTTATCCTTGCCGCGGTGTTCGCCGCGGCACGTTGGTATTGGGTTTTGTTGATTCTCGGCGCGATGACCGCGGTTGCCACGCATGCGGCAGTGTCTCGTCTTGGCAAGCCACTGCCGAACGGAGGGTGGATTGCCGCGATTGCGCTGACCGTCTCGACCAGCGCCACCCTCGCGTATGTGATCGGCGTTGTCGTGCAGGTGCGTCCCTGGTACGAACCTCAATACATCATACCGATCGCCGGCATGATCCTCGGCAACTCGATGACGAGCGCCGCGCTTGCTGGCGACCGTCTGCAGAGCGACCTTCGGGCCCGCGCGGATGAAATCGAGGCGAGGCTCGCGCTCGGCTTCTCCGGACGCGAGGCTGTGCAGCCGATGATACGGGCATCTCTACGGGCGGCGATGATCCCAACCGTGAATGGGATGATGACCATCGGTCTGGTGCAACTACCCGGCATGATGACGGGTCAGATCCTTGCTGGCTCGTCGCCGCTGGTCGCGATCCGCTATCAAATGGTCGTCGTCTTCATGCAGGGCGCGGCGACGGCGCTTGGCTCGTTGATCTTTGTGCGGTTGGCTGCCGGGCGCTATCTAACTCCGGCTCACCAACTCCAGCGTTATCTGCTTTAGCTAAAGAGCTAACCGGTCGTTTCGAGAGGACGGGCTCGCGCGAGTGCTCGATCACCCGCGCCGCACGAGCGGTCACAACCACTAGGCAGGAAAAGGGGCTTAACTTTGCGCTGACTCCTTCAAAACTACCTTTCAGCAAGATTACTTTTTTAAAGAGTTAGAACTGCAATTTTTCAAGTATTATTTTAAAATTAGTGACGGCTGACTGACTTTTTTGGCTTGACAAATTTAAGTTATGCGAATAATAAAACTTTTGAAATTAGATGACCCAAAGTTTTTTACGCGCGTCGTGAATAATTTGACGGCCAGGCGAGAGATCACGCGTCGGCATTTCTGGTAAGAGAGATCAGTTAAGAGAATATGGAGATCAAGATACAAATTGTTCGTTTGGGAGCGAAGTTGTGGTGAAACTATCTCGATCTAAACGGAACAGGAGCTAATTCAAAATGGCGGCCAAGGTCCTAATCCAGAGCCGACGGCCAAAGCATTGAAGGATTTTAGGCGGTCAGCACTAGGAGTAAAGAATGAAAAATCTCGATTGAATTTTCAGACTAATAGTAAAACACGTCCTGTGCTCCCACCGCGCACGAGGCAAAACATTCATTGAGCTACGTTTAGACACTCACCACTTCACACCCAAACTATCACTGTGCCTCCACAATCAATAATTACCTTCAGACTACACAAACACAAGTAAGGAACCCATCAAATTCGAAAGTTTAGCTTCAACCGCCAAACTAGTCGTCGGGCCTGGTGAAACGAATCAGAGTAGCTGCCGGCTTTGCGTCCAGAAGGCCTTACAGCTTCAACAAGCGATTTTCACACCAGGACATACAGGGATCCATCATTGCAAAGTAAAAACATAAACCTACGGACACGGGATAAAAAGGAATTCTAACCAGAACGCAATCGCAATCTTTGCTGTTGCTGATCGCGCAAGTGGTGTATATCGTAAACAATCCAGCACAATTTATGAAGGGGATAACCGCAGAAGCACCACAAATCAAAACGTGCTAGCAGATTCTAAACGTCACTACAACAAAATCAAAAAATATACCCATCCATAACTATAGTGACAGGTTTAGTCAGACACGATGTAAAGCATGGACGCCAAGAACTGAATTTCTCGGAATGGGGATCTTACTATCCCGCGACACGAAGACGAAAGCTTCAATGGATAAACCGGGCGTTGCGCGAAGAAACCATGCCGCCCTGGAAGTATCGCGTACTGCATCCGGGCACCGGCCTCACGCAGGGAGACCTGATGGTACTGGAACAATGGATCGAGGCGGAAATAAAAAACCAGCCGGAAAAACAGTAGGAGCACTGAAAGGACTCCAAATGAAAAACTATTTCTTTTTTGCGATGCTGTTCTTCTTGCCATTGGCGGTTTTTATGCTGTGCCCCAATGGCGCCGCTGCGCAGGTGGACCCCTGGGAATTTGAAGTCTATCCGTACCAGACCGTGGGGCGGGGAGTTCTCGAGATCGAGACGGATAATGCCGTGGTGGCCAATGGACACAGGGAAGCCGGAAGCGGGCTTTCCGGAGGCACTTTTCCAAGCTATGGCATGTGGTTCAACCAATATGAGTTTACCTACGGGTTTACCGATCGGATCGAGGCCGCAGGTTACCTGAATTTAGCCAAGCCTAACGCCCACGGTCTCACGTACGCGGGTTCAAAGTTTCGCCTGCGCGGAAGGCTCTTCGACGAAGAGGTCCTGCCCATTGATCTTGGCTGGTATCTTGAAATCGAATATCGGAAGAACCCGCAGTTCAACGACGCAACACTGGAGTTTGAAATGCGTATTCCCATGCAAAAAGATATCGGACCGTTCTCCGTCCTGTTCAATCCGATTTTTGAAAAACCGGTGACGGGGTCGGAGAAGCACCTCGGGTTCGAGTTCGGCTATTCCGGCGCCGTCTATTATCGTTGGATGCGCGCTCTGTCTCCTGGAGTCGAGTTTTACGGCGGTGTCGGTAACATCAACAATCCCGAACCCACGAAGGAACAGCAGCACTATATTTTCCCGGTTATCAAAGGCGAGCTGCCGCACGGACTTGAGTATAATTTCGGCGTCGGCGTCGGCCTCACTCCGGGCTCGGATCGTGTGGTCGTAAAGTTCAATGTGGCGCTGGAAAAATACGTTGGCGCGATCTTTGGTCCTTCATCCAGCAATGATTGGTTATGGTAAAGGGTGGGTTTGCGAGGACCAGCCGATAAACCTTGGGGGCATGGCGGTTGTTGCAAGCGTTCCCGTGAGGGAGGCCGCATCCGTCAGGGTTGTGTTTTCACAATAATGGGTGTCAATGAAGTGCGACTTTTAATGCCCAAATCTCCGTTCGCGCCGCTGATAGCTCCGTATCGCTCGCAGAAAATCGATTTTACGGAACGCTGGCCAGTAGGCGTCACAAAAGTAAAACTCGCTGTAGACGCTTTGCCAGAGCATGAATCCCGATAGGCGCACCTCTCCACTGGTGCGGATGATCAGATCAGGATCCGGGCAGTCACAGGTATACAGGAATTTGTCCAGCGCCTCTGGGGTAAGTGCTCGGAGGATTTCCTCAGGTGAATCCCGTCGCGTAAAACGCTCCTGAAGGTAGCGCCGGACCGCGTCGACGATCTCCTGTCGGCCCCCGTAGCCGACGCCAACGTTCACGAGCATTCGATCGTGGTGCTGTGTTGTTGAATCGATGCCCCGCAGGACCTGGAGGGTTGAGGCTGGAAGAAGCTCCAGCTTCCCGATGGGACGTACTCGAATTCGAAGCTGCTGGACGAAACCGCCTTGCATCCATTCGGCCATCTTCTTCTCGATGACCCGGAGAATGGTGGCCACTTCATCGGGCTCGCGAGTCAGGTTTTCAGTCGAGAGCCACCAGAGGGTGACTACCGGGATGCCGAGCGCAGCGCACCAGGCGAGAACCTCCTCGGTTTTTAGCGACGCCAGAAGGTACCCCTCGGTCGGTTCCGACAGGCCCGCCTCCCGGGCGTAGCGACGGTTGCCGTCCTGAATCAAACCGACGTGGCGGGGGATGGGCCGCCGCCGCACATCATTGAGGAGTTGCCTCTCATAGACGCGGTAAAGAAGATTTTTCAGCACGGTTTATTACCAAGTCCTTATCATCTCTTTTCGGACTGGAGCAAATGAGTTCTCAAAAGCCCTAAACATCAGAAGGGACATTTAGTTTCATCCAGGATTTTGCAAGTCGCCTCGCAGCTTTGGCGAATATTGTAGCAACCTTACCAACGCTTTTCACGAGAATTACATTTTTTAAAAGGTCAACGAGTAGAGGGCACGATCCTGCCGTTTCACTTTGGAGCGCCAATCACACATCAGGGAGGATTTGGTCCAGTGAATAAAATCGCACGTCGGGAGTCATTAAATGCGAGAATGGCAACAGGAAGAACCCGTTTTGAATCCAGCCGAGGTTTGGGCTCGACAAACAGATGGAATGTGAAGAGAAATATCATCAAATTAAAAATGTAAGCTTTAACCTGGGCCCGCTACGACAGGTTTGCTGGGTCGAAATACAATGGCGCAACGATGTCGGCTTGTGGAGTCGATTCGAAAGAGTTAGATCTAGAATTGACTTGGCGTGCGTGGAGGAAACCCCCACTCTCATAGATGCTACGCGGGTAGTAATGCTATTTTTTATGGCTTTCCCGAAAATCTTCCGTTATTCTTTGAACAAGAAAATTCGCGGCATTGTCAAATGGATAATGTTCTTGGATACAACCAAACCGCTGGAAAGGCGGCCCGACTTACATAAGGAGCAGGTTGAAAGGATTCTGCTTGTACGACCTAGTTCTCGTATGGGACATTTGATCCTTGCGACCCCGGCTATATTCTTGTTCCGCAAAAGCTTTCCCAATGCCAGGATTGATTTTGTCGGGTCGCCCACATCTGAGAAACTGTTTCGCAACCTTCCGGTTGACCACCATTTTTGCATTCGCCGTTTTCCACTCTCCTTTTGGGCTTACCTTGCCCTTATAAAACGAATAAGATCCGTAGGGTACGACCTTGCCGTCGATCTTAGTTGTTCAGAGTCAAGCACAGCTTCGTTTATCGTGAGATTTTCTGGGGCACGCTTTCGGGCTGGACTCCAAGGAGAGTGGGACCGTTGGTTGAACGTTCGGGTTCCTAGACCGCCGGAGGAAAACAGATACACAATCCTACCAGCTTTTCTTAGGTCTCTGGGTGTGGGAGGACTCGAAGAGACTCTTCCAGCTTTGCTTCTTACGTCTGCAGAGAAGGAGGAGGGAAAGAAGAGAATAGAGACACTGGTCAGGCAGGATCGGGGCCCTATCGTTGGGGTTTTTGTTGGAGGCAGGAAGTCAAAGGCGAAGAGATGGCCCAGCGAAAATTTCTGTCAACTTATTACAGCCCTTCACTTGCAGGGCGTGAATGTTGTCACGTTCTTCGGCCCTGAAGAGAAGAACTTGATTGGAGTCTTCAGCGATGCTTTGGACTCGGGGATTCCTTTGGTTTTTGAGCCTTCGCTTAGAGATTTCGCCGCCATGGTTTCGAATTTGGATCTTTTCATAACGTGCGACAGCGGTCCTATGCATCTAACCTGCGCTTTGCGCACGCGCACAGTCGCCATATTCAAAAAACGCGATTTCGACCGCTGGGGTCCTCCTCCCAGTCTGGCAAAGATCGTTCACCAACCGGGCGCCTGTTCGGTCGAGGAGCTGTTTACAGTTTGTCTTGAGGAACTATTTCTTGATCCCGCTCCGGCTCGGTTTCTCAGGGAGGAAGGGTTTTTAAAATCATCACCCTCGGTGTTTATTTCAGGGATAAACAAAACGGTTCGAATGCTCGAGCAGTCGATTGCTCTGCAAAGACTCTTTTTTTTTAAGCGGTGTGTTCAGGGTTTATTCCTTCTCTCGTTCATAATTTGGACATGGTTTTTCCCTCCTTCCGGCATATTTGCCGAAGGAACATGGGCGGATGCATTTACTGATACTGTTGGGATTGGAAGTCTGATAGCGGGGGGCTTGCTGCGAATATGGGCGCTGAGCCATGGCGGGAGATGCACTCGATCGCGCCGAGCTCAAATTCCAAAGCTCATTACCACAGGTCCTTACGCTTATATCCGTCACCCTATCCATGTGGGTAACTTGCTCGTCGGACTCGGGATGATTTTCCTTTCGGAGGCGTTTCCCCTCACGCTGCTTTTGCTGGCTTTTTTTGCTTTGCATCACGTCATTATCATTCCCGCCGAAGAAGAGTTCCTCAAAGAAAAACTGGGCGACGGGTTTGACCTTTATTGTGAGTTGGTTCCGAAATACATTCCCCGGGCTTTGCCCGGGCGAGGGTTCTCATTCGGGAGGTATTTTCCTCTCAGCGAGCTTGGCCCTGCATTCGGAATTCTCTTAGCCGGTTTTGTTGTTGAGTGGTTGGAATCCCCGCTGCATCATGCTTGGGTGCTGAGTCTTACCGGCTTGTTAGGTAAGATTTTTTAATCGGTACGGGTTTTTCCGCGCCGCGCTGCGTAATGCCGATCCCAAGTCTTCTTAAGGTCCGTCAGTTAAAGAGCTGGAGATTGGGGGTCAACTTTCCACAAGTAGAGCGTACGCGGTTCGGTAAGTTCCGAAGACGGATCATCGGCCGGGTTCACAAACTCAATCTTCGTCGGTTTCCAGTCGTCGATATCGAAATCGTGCGCCACGACTCGCGAGCCCGGCTTTAAGAGCTGCAACTTGGGACGCATTTGATTGTTGAACCACTTAAACATATAAAGCGTCACCACAGTGGCCTGGGAAATATCCACGGTGAGGCCGTCGGCGGCGCGGAACTCAACCAGATGGCTGACCCCTTCTTCAGCGGCTTTGCGTCTGGCCTGTTCCACCAGTGTCGGGTTCAAATCGACGCCGACCGCTCGAACACCGAACTTCTTGGCCGCCGCAATGACGATACGCCCATCACCGCTGCCCAAGTCGTAGAGGATGTCTTCCTTTGTAACCTCGGCGAGCTGAAGCATTCGCTCAACAACCAGCATCGGGGACGGCACGAAGGGAATAGAGTCCTGCGGCCAGGCCTGTGATGGAACGATCGCCACTACCGCCAACACCAACAAAAGTCCAATCCGGTTTTTCAGCATTCACCTTACTCCATTTTGATGAGATGTCGGTTTACAGGGATTTTTGCAATCGGCAGAACCTCAACCCTTGGTCCTTCGGCCTTGCCCGAAAAGAATCTTCTTGGCTTCCTGGGTCATCCCAGGAGGCGCCGGGTTAATGGTTTTTGCGATCGCATAGGCCCGTTGCACTGCTTCGCGCCCCTGGATGGTCTTGAACCAACGCTTGAGGTTCGGAAAGTCATCTAGATTTTGGCCCTGCCGCTCATGAAGGACGATCCAGGGATAGCAAGCCATATCCGCGATCGAATATTCACCGGCGGCAAACTCGCGATCGGCCAGCCGTTCGTCGAGCACTCCGTAGAGACGCTCGGTTTCTTTGACGTAGCGATTGATCGCATAGGTAAGTTTCTCGTCGGAGTAGTTTCTAAAGTGATGATTTTGTCCAAGCATCGGCCCCAACCCGCCCATTTGCCAGAAGAGCCACTGCATGACCTCCGTGCGGCCGCGCAGATCCGTCGGCAGAAACTTGCCGGTCTTCTCGGCGAGATACTGAAGAATCGCACCGGACTCGAAGACGCTGATCGGTTTGCCGCCGCCGGCCGGATCGTTGTCTATGATCGCCGGAATGCGGTTGTTGGGAGAAATCGCCAGAAACTCCGGTTGAAACTGTTCTCCTTTACCGATGTTAACCGGTTTGATGGAGTAGGGGAGACCGGTCTCTTCCAAGAATATGGTGACCTTGTGGCCGTTAGGCGTCGTCCAATAGTAAACATCGATCATTTTTTTGCTTTTCCCTTCATTCAATTAGGTATGAGGCGCAATACTCGTCAAAACAGATTAACCGCAAAGAACGCAAAGGTTTACTCGATGGACTCTCTATAACACTAGGCTTAAGAGTTTTCCCAGCTTGAGCAAATTCTCTGACCGTGGTTCACCATGGATGCAGCACTTGGCCAAAGAAGGCCAGAAGTCGGGCGGGTTTGAAACCCGCTCCTACACGTTTTGTGCTCCTTGCGTTCTTTGCGGTTGATTGTCGTACTCTTGTATCCTAATGCTTGTCTCGAATCGCGTTGAATACCTTCTCCGCCGTGACCGGAATTTCAAACAGCCGCACACCGCAGGCGTCGTGCACGGCGTTGGCAATCGCGGCCGGCGGGCTGACGTTGGCATGCTCGCCGATGCCTTTTGCCTCGTAGGGTCCGGGCCCGCCTTTGGACTGAACCAGGACCGTCTTGAATTTTGGGATGTCCGCGATGTTGGGGATCTTGTACTCGCCGAGACTTGTCGTCGTGATCTTGCCGTTGTCGGCGATTAACTCTTCCATCAGGCTGGAGCCGATGGCCATCATCGTAGCGCCGTCGATCTGGCCCTGGTGGCCAATGGGATTTATGATCGTGCCGACGTCGTGGGCCGAGACGAAGCGATGAAGCTTCACGTGGCCCGTCTCAGGATCCACCTCCACCTCCGCTACCTGGGCAACGTAGGAGGTTGAAGAACCTTTTCGTGGGACCTCCACTTCGACGCTTGCCGTGACCGGGCCGCCCGTGGCTGTGACGACTTCGCGCAAGGTCAAAGATTTGCGCGGGTTGTCGCGATGCGAGAATCGCGCCCCTTTATAGACAACGTGTTCTTCCGCGCATTGGAGCATCTGCGCGGCCTGCGCGATCAATTTAGTCCGCAGCTCGCCGCATGCTTTGATCACCGCATGCCCGCCGATATTGGTCGAACGGCTGCCGCCGAAGCCTATATCGACGCTATAGGGGACCTCGGATGTGTTGCCGTTGCGGCAGCGCACATGATCGTACGGCACATCCATCTCAGAGGCGACGGTCTGACACATGATTGTCCGGAGTCCCGTTCCCTGGTCACCGCTCACGGTGAAGATCGTAAAGGTTCCGTCGAGCTCTGCAGTTACGACGATCCAACCTTTGCCGGCGCCGGTGGCGCGCTCATACATGGCGACCCCTCGGCCGAAGTTCGGCCCCGGCTTGGGTTTCTTCCACCCTGCGGCATCGAGCGCTGCCTTGAGCGTTTCGCGGGCTTTGACGCCGATCATTTTTCTGCCCAACGCGTTCTCCTCGCCTTCGCCGATCAAGTTCTTCATGCGAAACTCCGCCGGATCCATACCCAGCTCTCGAGCGATGAGATCCATATGCGACTCCACAGCGAACATGCCCTGGAGCGCGCCGGGCGCGCGCCAGAATCCGCAGGGGACCGTGTTCGTGTAGACTTGGAGGGCTTCCATATAGGCATGGTCAATGCGATAGGGGCCGGCCGTGCCCGCGCCGCCGATGCTCGCCTGTCCGGGTTTCATTCCCGCATAGGCGCCGCTGCCATGAATGGCGCGCAGGTATCGGGCCACGAGACGACCGTCGCGCTTGATTCCCGTGCGTACCGTGATTACCGAATAGTGATCCGGATTGGTAAACGTAAGCTCTTCAGAATTGGTCGCCACGATGCGGACCGGCCGCTTGGCCTGCTTGGCGAGGAAATAGGCGATGGGCAGATCTCCGGGGCCGCCCTTGCCACCGAAGTCTCCGCCGACGGTGACCGCGTGAACGCGAACATTGGCAGGAGCTAGGCCGATAGCTTTGGCTAACTGAGTTCGGGTGGCGAAGGGACTCTTGCTGGATGACCATGCCAGCACCTGTCCATCGTCATCGATTTTGACGAGGAAGGCTTGGGGCTCGATGTAACCCTGATGGCGAAGCGGAATACGAAAAGTGTGTTCCAATACCAGATCGGCCTCGCGGAATCCCTGATCGATATCGCCCTTCTTCCAGATCACGCGGTTGCAGACATTGGGGATATCCTTAACCATGATGTCTTTGGGTGCGCCGTCATAGGCTGAGGCATCATCGTGCAATATCGGCGCGCCCGGCTTCATTGCTTCCAGCGGATCGAAAACCGCCGGCAGCTCTTCGTATTCGACTTCGATAAGACCGATTGCTTCTTCAGCCGCCTCGAGAGTCTCGGCAGCGACCGCCGCGACTTTGTCGCCGATGTAGCGGACCTTGTCCCAGCAAAGGACGGGGATATCCCGGATGCTCTTGCCCACGTAGTGGTCGGGTTCGTCCTTGCCAGTAACGACTGCCTTGACGCCCGTAATCTTCCGGGCTTTCGACGTATCGATATTGAGGATACGAGCGTGAGGGTAGGGACTACGTAGAATCTTCCCCCATAGAGCATCCGGAAAGGGAACGTCGGCCGCATATACGGCTTGGCCGCTCACCTTCTCGGCGCCTTCCACCCGGCCCACTCCTGCGCCTATGATTGATTGTGCTTTCGCCATGCAAGACTCTCCTTCGTTTACATGAAGTCAACCGCTGGCCCGGCCTTTGCGCAATTGTCGGCGGCACACGCGGGCTCGCTCAGAAACTCTAGCGGAATATATCGTCAATCACTCCCGCCAAGCAACAACAGTCACGCTTCTTTCAGTTTGGTTCGGCAAGCTCGAGTTGACTTACTTTCGCGGTCATTCGCGAAATTCAACGTTTGTCGGTAACCCGCGCTCAGGTGTCGTCGCCTACGCTGTCATGGCCGTAGTCATTCCCTACGGATCGATACTCCTCACTTCGCTTCTGAGGCTCGTTAGCGTCGGGCCGACGTTGAGCAATCTCACGTGGGAGCACTCGCTCTGATGTTGAGCGGCGATTCCACCCGCGTTGAGAGACGCGCTGATCGCGAGTCTGTCGCTGGCAGTGTTGGCTGCTGCATTGGGAACCATTGTGGGGGCGGGCTGTGCCCGTGTGGGGGGCGTGCTGGCGAGTCTGGCGTTAATCCCGGTGGCCACGCCGGCCATCACCATGGCCGTCGGCTTCATCCGGGGTTGGAATGCGCCCTGGAGCGCCTGGCTGCCACTCTACGGGAGCGCAATGATGGTCGGGTTTTTCTACACCGCGCAGTTTTTGCCTTACGCGATTCAGTACGCGCGCGCCCGGGCTGGCCGCCATTCCATCTTCCTTCAGTAGGGGCCGCGCGTGCCCCACGGGGCGAGCGCGGGTAAAGCCGTGAGACGCATAGTCATGCCTCTATTGTGGCCCCACTGCCTGGGGGGAGCGATTTTGATCTTCTCGATCGCCTTTCGCGAACTGGTGGGCTCGGTCCTCTTGCGAACCCGGGCATGCAAACGGTATCCACGTTCATTTTGCGTGAGTTCGATCAGGGGAATCCACGAGGTCGGGGGGCATGGGCATGATCGCCATTACAGCAGCTTTATTGTCCATCATCGTTGCGCGCCGATTGGTCGGGCGAAATCGATGACCATAAGGTTTCTAGCTCGGTAGCGGCGAACTACTTATCCTTGGTTGCTCCCGTAACCTTGTCAGTCGCGTCCTTGGCAACCTCCTCGACCTTGTTTGTAGCGTCTTTGGCCGCTTCCTTTACGGTGTCCGCGGCTTTGTCCAGCGCCTGGCCTGCTTTCTCCATGGCTTTGTCGACTTCTTTTCCAGCCCGCTCGGCCGTGCCCTCTCCTGCCTTTTTCTCGCATCCAGCCAGGCTGAATCCCAGCAGAATAGCGGTAGCCGTCAGACAGCTTTTTCTGTAGAAAGACATGATCATTCCCCCTTTATTTATTTAAGTTTCACTGTTAACGCTGATTTAGATACGAAGCAAGTTTTTTAGCGCTCGTTCGTGGGGAAACTCACAACAGCGGCCCGCGGGAGAAGGTGTCACATTGCTTCAAGTCGCCGCTCGTGATCCCGCGGCGGAACCACTGCACCCGTTGCTGGGCGCTGCCGTGGGTAAAACCCTCCGGAACCACGTAGCCACGCGCACGCTTCTGCATCCGGTCGTCGCCGATCTGGGCCGCGGCGTTTAAGCCTTCTTCGATATCGCCCTGTTCCAAAATGTTACGCTCGCGGTGCGCGTAGTTGGCCCAGATGCCAGCCAGGCAATCCGCTTGCAACTCGAGCCGCACCGATAATGCATTGGCTTCGCGCTCACCGGAGCGGCTCTGCAGCGATTGCACTTTTCTCATGATGCCGAGAAGGTTCTGCACATGATGGCCGATTCGTGCGCGATCACGTAGGCCTGGGCGAAATCGCCCGGCGCCTGGAAGCGCTGGCGCAAATCTCGGTAGAAAGCAAGGTCGATATAAACTTTTTGATCTTCGCCGCAGTAAAACGGGCCTGCCGCCGCTTGAGCAAAGCCGCAGGCTGACTCCACCGCGTCCGAGAAAAGCACCAAAGTCGGTTTTCGATAAGTTTGCCCGGCGGTCTGGAAGATCTGGTCCCATGTCCGCTCGGTGCTGCCGAGCACCCGCGCGACGAACTGGCGCATCTCGTCATTTATGCTCGCCTGTTGCGACTGTGGGGCCGGAGCCTGAGGAACGTATGTTCTTGCACGTTGCCCTGCAGCAGCATCCTCGGATCGAAGCCGAAGAAGAGCGCAAGCAGGATGATTATGAGGGTGCCAATACCGCCGCCCGCAACCCCGCGTGAGACCCGACGACCACGGCGGTCTTCGATATTCCGGCTTTCGTCTTCTTGATCGAGACGCATAGCAGTTCCTCCTTTTAGTCTTAAAGGCTCTGTGGTCGCCCTGGATTCTTACAGGTGGATGATTGGTGTCAAGTTTATCTCCAAACCTCCAAAAGAAGCAAACCCGGCGTATTGCTGTAAGAGAGCATTGTTAGTAGAGTCGAATTTCAATCCGTCAGCACTATAGCCATCTAAAGGAGGACGATAGTCATGGGACTCTTGGATGATTTGATTGGTAATGTTTTCGGTTCTGCATTGGGCGGCAACCAAAGACAAGACCCACTGGGGTCGGCCCTGGGCGGGCTTGCCGGCGGTAACCAGGGACAGGGTGGGAACTTGTTGCTTCAGGTTGTCCTAGCGCTGTTGCAGCAGAACGGCGGATTGGAGGGAGTGCTCGGCAGGCTCCGTCAAGGCGGCCTGGGGCAACAAGCGGATTCGTGGGTCGGCACCGGTCAGAATATGAACATCTCTCCAGATCAGCTCCAGCAGGTATTCGGTTCGTCAACGATCAGAGATCTCGCCGCCCAACTTGGCATGCCGGAAGAGGAGACAGGTTCGACGATGGCCCGGTTACTGCCCGAAGTCATCAACCAGCTGACTCCCCAAGGGCAAGTGCCGGAGAATGGTGACGAGGAAATCGCCCAGGGACTGTCAATGCTGGCCAATCCCGAGCTGCTGCGCCGGGTATGATTACGGAGCCACCGCCTCGGCTCTGTCTTGCTCCCTAAAATAACTTTTTCCCCTTCGCATTTATTTTTGGTGTTGGTGGTGTGAAGGGGCGCCTTTTACCGCCCTATTTTTCCCAATCTCTCCGTCCGGCAGGCCGTTTTGGCGAGACCGGAAAAGGGAGCGAGTACTTTTTCCCCCCCGTTCGTATCAACTGTTAACAAAGCTTTTGTTTGAAGAGCTTTTTCTGCCGCGCCGGATGGTTGTATGATGATTAAGTCGTTTAATTACAGCCTCAATTGTGAAGACACGAAGACATGCCGGCGGCTTGGCCTGAGAAGGATGATCATGAGCTGCTTGCCCTCATTCAGGACGGCAGCCACCCGGCTTTCGCCGAGCTTGTCCAGCGGCATACCGAGCGCTTTTACCGGCTGGCCTATCGCTATGTACAAAATCGGGAAACAGCGGAGGACATCGTCCAGGATGCCTTTCTCAGGTTATGGGAAAATCCGGCAATTTGGCAGCCGGAGCGGAAAAGCAAGTTTACCACCTGGTTCTATCGCATCGTGGTGAATCTATGCCTCGATTGGCAAAAGAAGAAACGACCCATACCGCTGGACGAAGACATGCCATTGGTGGACGAGCGAGAAACAGCGGATGAAGCCATGATCCGAATCCAGGAACAGGAGCTGCTGGAAAGAGAGATCGCCGCGCTTCCCGAGCGGCAGCGGACGGCCTTGAATCTTTGTTTTGCTGAGGGATTGAGCAATCAGGAAGCGGCGGAAGCCATGGGGGTGAATCTCAAAGCGCTGCAGTCGCTGATCATGCGCGCGAAGATCACACTGAAAGAACGCATGAAGGCCTACTTATGAGGACATTGTATGAGCGATAGACAAGACGAGAAACTTGATGCGATGCTCCGTGCTCGCCGGGTCGAACCCGCCAGTCCGGATCTGGCGCAGCGCATTATCTTAAAGGCGCAAAGCTTGCCGCAAAATCAGACAATCCCGCTATGGCAGTGGATGCGGCAGTTGTTCGCCGAGTTCCATCTGCCGCGCCCGGCCTATGTATTCGACCTGCACGTTGATCTTCGGATTCGTCGTCGGTTTCAACACGCCGCTGAACACGACGCCTGCGGATGATTTAGATGCGGACCAGGTTCAAGGGTTTTTGTATGCGGACGAGGAGATGTTATGAATCAGGAATTGAAATGGATCATCCTGGTGTCCATTCTCCTGAACGTCCTTTTGGTAGGTATTCTTTTCGGCCAGTTGCCGCGCCGGATGGATAGGGAGCTTACCGCCAACAAAGCATGGAGCAAGCCGTCGAGAAATTGCCAGAATCCGTCGGGAACCGTTTCGGCAAAAACTGGAGCACATGCGCGCCGCGGCCGAGCCCATTCGCAATCAAATTAGAGAAGCGCGGGACGAGACCATCCGGATAGTGATTGCCGAACCCTTCGATGAAGCCGCTTTTGACCGACAGGTGATAAAAATCAATGATCTGCGGATGCAGATGACCGCTATCTAAAGGAAACCGCGAAAAACCTGCCGCCGGATCAGCGGCGCGCTCTTGGAGAAACCATGAAGCGGCCTTCGGGGACCGCCTCGCGCTAAGCTGCAAACTGAGTCAAAAGCTATCTCTTCGAAGGAGCGCCGGTCTTACCGGCGCTTTTTTTGTTTGGGGCTTTTCGGCTGCGGAGACTTTCGCCCCTTCATTCGTATTAAACCGTAAGGACTAAGGGGGAAGGTAAACCGCTATGAAAGGCACGTCAGCCTACCAAAAATACGACGGAATAAGGTCATCGGTCTTTTGGCTGTGGCGGGTTTTGTCGCGGGAGGTTGTTTTTGGTACGCGGCGGCGCAAAAACCGCAGAGCGACTCATTTCGCCCAATCTCTGTTACTCAGGGAACTATAGAGGAGGTCGTTACCGCGCAAGGTAAGCTGGAAGCGAAGCAATACGTCGACGTCGGCACCCAGGTATCGGGGCAAGTCAAGAAGATCCATGTCGATATCGGTGATGCGGTGACAAAAGGCGAATTGCTTGCCGAGATCGACCCGCGTGTCTATCAGGCGCAGGTGGAGGCCAACGAAGCGCGCATCAATAGTCTCAAAGCGCAGCTCAATCAACAGAAAGCGGAGCTGACACTGGCCGAACAGAACCTGAAGCGCAATCAGAATCTGATCGCCATCAATGCCGTCAGCCAGCAGGCATTGCAGGAAAGCGAATCGCAGGCGGCCGTGGCAAAAGCTCAGGTCGAGTCCATCGCGGCGCAGATTCAAGAGACCGAATCCAATCTCCGAGGCAACCGAACCAATCTTGGGTTTACCAAAATCTATGCGCCGATGGCCGGCACTGTTACGACGATGCCTGCCCGCGAAGGACAGACTCTGAATGCCAATCAGACGACGCCCACCGTCCTTCAGGTGGCCAATCTCGATATCATGACCGTCGCGCGCAAATGTTGCCGAAGCAGACGTCAGTCGTCTCAAAGAGGGTATGGCGGTTTATTTTACGACTCTGGGCAATACGGAGCGCCGGTGGCAGGGCAAAGTGCGTCAGATCTTGCCTTCGCCGCAGATCGTCAACGACGTGGTGCTCTACGATGTCTTGATCGATGTGAAGAACGAAGGCCGCCAACTCATGACCGGGATGACGGCGCAGGTGTTTTTCATCTTCGGTAAGGCGGAAAATGCCACGATTATTCCAGCCGAGGCTCTCACTCGCCCAGTGCCGAAAGAAGATAGCGAATTGGGTAAGGCCTACCGCGTCGCGGTCATGACCGAAACCGGCCGCGAGCAGCGGGTCATTCACGTCGGCCTGCAAACGCGCACCCAGGCAGAGGTAAAGGGCGGGCTCAAGGCCGGAGATCGAATCTTGGTCAATCGTCCGGCCGGGTCTGCCACTGCGCAAACCAACACCCCGCGCACCAACGCGCCACGCTTCAACCGGGGGCCGCAGCTGTGAAAACACCCATTCTCGAACTGAGCGACATCCATAAACACTACGCCAACGGCGATACGACGGTGCGCGCGCTCGACGGCGTGTCGCTGACGATTCACCGCGGCGAATTCGTCGCCATCATGGGACAGTCCGGCTCCGGCAAGTCGACGTTGATGAATATCATCGGTTGCCTCGACCGCCCGACTTCCGGCAGCTACCTGGTCTTGGGCAAGGAAGCGGCGCATCTTTCTCCCGACGAGCTCGCCGCGCTCAGGCGTGAAACTTTCGGTTTTGTCTTTCAGCGCTACAATCTTTTGGCCACCGCCACAGCGGGAGAGAACGTCGAGATTCCGTCGGTTTATGCCGGCCTCCCTAAACAGAAGCGGGCGCAGCGCGCCGGCGGACTGTTACAGCGTCTTGGGCTCGGCGATCGCACCGATCATCGGCCCGCCGAACTTTCCGGCGGCCAGCAACAGCGGGTGGCGATCGCGCGCGCGTTGGTGAACGATCCGCCGGTGATTCTCGCCGACGAGCCCACCGGGGCCCTCGATAGCAAGAGCGGCGAGGAGGTCTTGGCGCTGCTCAAAGAGTTGCACGCCGAAGGGCGCACGATCATTCTTATCACTCACGCCGAAAACGTGGCGCAACATGCGAGCCGCATCGTGCGCATCCAGGACGGCCGGATCTTCGAAGATAGCGGCGTCGACGAGAAGTCTGCGACTGGGACGGCGGTTGATGAGAATAGAAATTACGTGAGCGGCGTCAGCTTTGCCGCCAGCCTGCAGGAGGCGCTGGTCACCGCCTGGCGCTCGCTGCACGTCAATCTTTTTCGCACGGTGCTGACCCTGCTGGGTATCATCATCGGCGTTGCCGCGGTGGTCGCCATGCTGGCGGTGGGCGAGGGAAGCCGGCAGAAGGTGATCGATCGGATCAGCGCCTTCGGCACCAATTTGATGCTGATACGGCCCGGAGCGGCCGGCATCCGCAACACCGGGGACATCGTGACCTTGGTTCCCGAGGATGCCGCGGCGATTAAAGCTCTGCCCAATATCGAGACCGCTTTGCCCGAGCGCAGCAGCCGCATGACCGTGCGCTACGGCAACATCGACTATCAAACATCGGTGCAGGGAACCGGCGAGGATTTTCCAACGGCCCGGGACTGGAAAGTCGCCGAGGGACAGTTTTTCCATGCCGACGACATAAAGAGTTATGCGCCCGTGGTCGTCCTCGGCCGCACCGTAGCCCAAACGCTCTTTCCCAACGGCGGCAGCTCGGTGGGTAAGTATGTTCTGCTCCGAAACGTGCCGTTTCTCGTGATCGGGGTCATGACCGAAAAAGGCGCGTCGCCCAACGGCAGTGACCAGGACGATGTGATCTTCGTGCCCATCAACACCGGGCTGGTGCGTTTATTCGGCAAAAGTTATCTGAGCAGCATTACCGTAAAAGTAGCCGATGCATCGGACATCGAAGCGACCCAGGCACGAGTGGAAGCATTGCTCAAAACCCGTCATCGGACCGAAGATTTCAGCGTCCGCAACATGGCCTCGATTCTCCAGGCAGCCATGGAAACCCAGGATACGTTCACGTTGCTTTTGGGCACCGTGGCGGCGATTTCTCTTTTGGTCGGCGGCATCGGCGTCATGAACATCATGCTGGTGAGCGTCGTGGAGCGCACCCGGGAGATCGGCATCCGCATGGCCACGGGCGCGCGCATGCGTGACATTCTGCTGCAATTCAATATCGAAGCGGCTGTGGTCTGCGCCGCCGGCGGCGTTCTCGGCATTCTTCTCGGCGTCATCGCGGGAATGGTGCTGCGCTACAGCGGCATGACGGTGATTTTCTCCGTGACGCCGGCTGTGCTGGCTTTCGTCTGCGCTTCCGCCACGGGACTGATCTTCGGTTATCTGCCGGCGCGCAAGGCGGCGCAGCTGGATCCGGTCGTGGCTTTGGCTTCGGAGTGAGGTGATCATGCGTAAATATTTTCTCAACCGCATGCTCTTTTTCTCATTGGTATTGTCGGCCTGCAGCCTGGCGCCGGAATTTCAGCGGCCGCAAATGGCGATGCCCGAAGGTTGGAGCGACGTTGCCGGAGTCGGCATCAAATCAGACGAGAGTACGCGGCCGTTTTGGCAGGAAATGGGAAGTGAAGAGTTGAATCGAGTCATCGAAGTGGCGCTGGCGCAGAATCTCGATCTCGAAGCGGCTTTGCATCGCATCGAGCAGGCCCGCGCCCAGGCAAAAGTCGCCGGATCGGCGCTGTATCCCTCAATGGATGCGAGCGCTGGCGCATCGCGGAATTACCAGGATCTGGGTAATACCACGGCGGCGCGCGGCCTCGGCAGCATCAGTTACGAAGTCGATCTGTGGGGCAAGAACCGCAATCAATTGGCCGCGGCGAACTACCGCGCGGACGCGACCCAATACGATCGCGATGCTTTGCAGCTCATCGTGGCCGCCGATACCGCTACCTTCTATACCCAGGTTCTTAGTCTCGACGAGCGCATTCGCATCGCCCAAGACAATTTAAAAAATGCCGAGGAAGTGCTGCGCATTACCGAAGCGCGCTTTCGCGAGGGCAGCATCTCGGGACTCGAAGTGTCGCAGCAGAGAGTAGCGGTTAACAATATCCGGGCCGCATTGGCGTCGCTTACGGAACAGCGAAGCACGAATTTGAATGCGCTCGCTATCTTGCTTGGCCAAGCGCCGCAGAATTTGCCGACCGCCCCAAAGTGGATTTTTCTTCTTTGCAAATGCCGGAAGTCAACCTGACGCCGCCCGCCTCTCTGCTGACGGCGCGGCCCGACATTGAGAGCGTCGAAGCCAGCCTGCGTGCCGCCAATGCCGACATCGGTATTGCGCGGGCGGCTTTCTTTCCCTCGCTCACATTGGGCGCCGGCGCCAGCATCGCGGCGGGATTCGGCAATCCGGCGGCCGCGGCGACCTCCCTTGCGGCGAATATTTTGACGCCGATCTTTACCGGCGGCAGGCTTACCGGGAATCTGGAAGACGTTACCGCGAGACAGAAAGAACTGGCGGCGCAGTATCAGAAAACCGTGCTGACCGCGTTTCAGGAAGTGGAAGACGCGCTCGCCGCGCTCAAAAGTAACAATGAGCAAGCGGTGCTATCGACTGAATCGGTAAAGGAATCGCAGAATGCCTACGACATCGCCAAGGCGCGTTTCGACGCCGGCGCCGTGGACTATCTTAACTTGCTTGAAACGCAGCGAAGTCTCTACCAGGCCGAGGACAATGAGATCTCAATTATGCAAGGACAGCTCGCATCTTTCATCCAGCTGCGCAAAGCGCTGGGGGCATGAAACTACTTGAGGAGTACTGGGCGAAACAGGGGAATTTTTTTCGCTTGATCGGCAGTCCTGGCTGGGTATGATCGAGTGCCTGGATTTGGCTTTTCTCGTCGACGCACAAGACCAGACCCTTGTCTGGAGGGTTGAGATAAAGCGAAGCGATTGGGTTAGTTAGTAGGACTTCGGCATCCCTAGGACGTGTTGGCCCAAGTACGCCAGGACTAAATTATTGCTGACGGGCGCGACCGTAAGAAGTCGTGTCTCGCGAAATTTTCGCTCCACGTCGTACTCGGTCGCAAAGCCATAACCGCCGTGGGTCGTCAAGCAAGCGTTTGCTGCCTCCCAGGCTGCTTCCGAGGCGAGAAATTTTGCCATATTGGCTTCAGCGCCGCACTTCTCTTTGCGGTCGAATTTTGTTGCAGCCTGGTAACGCACGAGGTCCGCCGCTTCGACGTTGGCGTAGGCTTTGGCGATGGGAAATTGGATTCCCTGGTTCGAGCCGATGGGCCGGCCAAACACAACACGCTCGGAGGCGTATTTCGCGGCCCGTTCGGTAAACCAGCGCCCGTCGCCGATGGCTTCGGCCGCGACGAGGATCCTCTCGGCATTCCAGCCATCGATGATATAGCGAAAGCCCATCCCTTCTTCGCCGATCAAATTCTCAATTGGAACCTCAACTCCGTCGAAGAAAAGCGAGTTGGTGTGGTGATTGATCATCAGATCCAAGGGCTTCACCTCCAGTTTTCCTTTAGCTTCTCTCAGGTCGACAATGAATACGGAAAGACCTTTGGTTTTGTCTTTGAGTTCATCGTAGGGCGTGGTGCGGGCCAGCAGCAGCATCAGGTCCGATTGGAGCACGCGAGAGATGAAAATCTTCTGGCCATTGATTAGATAACGATCGCCCTTTCGCGTCGCCGTGGTTTGGATGCGGGTCGATTCTGAGCCGGCGTTGGGCTCGGTGACACCGAAGGCTTGGAGGCGGAGTTCGCCGCTGGCGATTTTCGGCAGGTAGCGTCGCTTTTGCTCCTCATTGCCGTGTCGAAGGAGTGTGCCCATGGTGTACATCTGCGCGTGGCACGCAGTAGCAACACCGCCCGAACGGTTGATTTCTTCGAGGATGATGCTCGCTTCGGTGATGCCCAGGCCGGTGCCGCCGTATTCCTCGGGGATCAGAGCCGCTAGCCAGCCCAGCTCCGAAAGCTTGCGTACAAAAGCCTCCGGATAGTCTTTCTTGCTGTCGATTTCGCGCCAGTAGGCGTCGGGAAACTCCTTACAGACCTTTCTTATCTCTTCACGGATTTGGAGCTGCTCCGGTGTCAGGTTGAAATCCATTCACACCTCCTATATTTACCGCCTAGCAGGCAGTTTGGCCTATGGCGTATGGCTTATAGCGTATGGTTCGTATGTTCCAACTATATGCCATAAGCTATCAGCCATATGCCAATAGTTTATAGCGTAAAGCCTGCATAGCAGAAAGGGGAGAGCGTTATGGCTGTCAAACCCGGCTGGGAAGGGCGCTTCTTCGAAGACTTTGAAGTCGGCGACGTTTATCGCTGCCGTCTCGGTAGGACGGTCACGGAAGCGGACAATATCTGGTTTACTTTGCTGACGAATAACACGAATCAGATTCATTTTAACAACGAATATGGCAAGCGCACGGAGTTCGGCAAGTGTCTGATTAACAGCGCGCTCACTCTCGCCATCGTTGCCGGTATGGGTGTCGCCGACGTGAGCGAAAACGGTTTTGCCCTCGGTTGGGACGAAATTAAACTGCCCAATCCACTTTTTGCCGGCGATACGCTCTACTCGGAATCCGAAGTGCTGGAGAAAAGAGAGTCCAAATCGAAGCCGCAATGGGGCATCATCAAGGTTCGCACCCGTGGGGTCCAGCAAGACGGCAAAATTGTGATCGACTATTCGCGCAGCGTGATGGTCTGGAAAAAAGCCCACGCGCCGAAGCAGGATTTGTTTCCGAAGATAAAGGATGATGCCAAGTAAATAGGCTTAGACGGTTTGAACGATTGGAACGGCTTGAACTTTGAACGGTTGCGAGCGCGTTCAAGACGTTCAAGAGTTCAAGAAGTTCAAGTCGAAAAATGAGGTGACAGTGGCAGCCAATTCTAAACCAAGCGGTGCGCTGGACGGCATCAAGATCCTGGCCTTTGAACAGGTGCTTTCCGGTCCCTTTGCCACCTGTCTTCTGGCGGACATGGGCGCAGAAGTGATCAAAGTCGAGCGACCCGGCGTCGGTGACGTTATTCGCGGCTGGGACTCCGTGGTTCGCGGTCTTTCTTCCGGCTATGTTTGGCTCAATCGAAACAAGCGCAGTCTCACGGTCGATGTAAAGAAGGAAAAGGGGAGAGCCCTGCTTCAAGAATTGGCCAAAAGATCCGACATCTTCTTCGAGAATTATGCGCCGGGCGTCGCGGGACGTCTCGGCCTTGGCTACGAAACGTTGAGCGAGCTCAATCCAAGACTCATCTACTGCTCTCTCTCCGGTTATGGCCAGGACGGTCCCTACCGTGACGTCAAGGCCTATGATCTCCTCATCCAAGGAGAAGGAGGGATTATCGCCACCACCGGCTATCCCGACAAGCCGGCCCGAGCGGGTCTCGCGATCGTCGATATCGCCGCGGGGATGTACTCGGCACTGGGCATTCTTCTTGCGCTTTACCAGCGCGAAAAAACCGGTCGCGGCCAATTTATCGATGTCTCGATGCTGGACTCCATCGTCTCTTGGCTCGGTTATTTTCCGCATCACTACTGGCACGCCGGCGAAGAGCCGGCGCGGGTAGGGATGCGCCACCACTATGTGACACCCTACGGTCCGTATCTCGCAGGGGACGGGGAATACGTGAACCTTGCCGTTGCCAGCGCGTCGGATTGGGAGGTTTTCTGTCGCAAGGTGATCGAGCGGCCGGGGTTACTGGAAGATCCGCGTTTCTCGACCGTCGAAGGCCGGCGTAAAAATCGCGGCGAATTGGAAGAGACGATCGAGAAGATCTTTCTGGAAAAGGATCACAACCATTGGCTCGCGCGGCTCAAGAAGGCCGAGTTACCCTACGGCGAGGTGCGGGGCATCGCCCAGGTGCTCGCCCATCCGCAAGTGATCGCGCGTAAGCTCATACGAGAGGCGGACTCGCCGGTGGGGAAGGTTCCGGTCATCGCCAATGCGCTCAAGATGTCGGGAAGCGAAGCGCGCTATGAAAGAATTCCTGGACTAGGGGAAGACGAGTGATGCGATATTGAAGGAGCTGGGTTATGACACGGAAACGATCACGCAACTGCGCCGAGATCAGGTTATCTGAATAGAGAAAGGAAATAGGTCGATGCGCAAGCCGGTAGTGGGGGTCATGGGCGCTTCGGAAAATGACGCCCTCAGCGAATCAGAAAAGGCGCGGGTTAAGAAACTCGCAGAAGTTCTCGGAGCCGCTCTGGCGCGGCACGACTGTATTTTGGTTACGGGAGCGACAACGGGTTTGCCGGATCTGGTGGCGAAAGCTTTCCGGAAGGGCGGTGGGTTCGCGCTGGGTGTTTCGCCGGCTCAAGATCGAAACGAACATCTGGAGCGTTACGGTTTGCCGGATGATGGTGCGGACGTTATCGTCTATACCGGCTTTGGCTACAAGGGACGCAATGTTATCAACGTCAGGTCCGCCGATCTGGTGATTATTTTAGGTGGCGCAACGGGCACCCTAAACGAGTTCACCATTGCCTACGACGAGGGAAAGATAATCGGCATACTCGAGGGAAGCGGAGGAGTAGCTGACCACGTCGGAGAGATTATTGAGTTCTGCAAAAAGCCGACACGGGGTCTTGTGATATTCGATGGAGATCCAGAAAAGTTGGTTGAAAAATGCTTGGAGGCGCTGAGCCGTGTCTGAAATGACAGAGAATTACGGTAGGCGAATTTCGGAACCAAAAGCATCGGTGCCATTTGTAAACAGTTCTTTTGACGGTTTTATCCGCGCTTGGCCTTATTCTGCGCTATGTAGCGTAGAGCGAACGTCTTCAGCCCGTCGCCTCTCAGGCCAATTTTCATTGCTTCGTCCAAAGCCTTTTCCTCGCTCCAGCCTTGTTCGAGCACACGATAAATCATCATGAATGCCCCGACGCGATTGGCCGTGGCGCAGTTAATGAGCATTGGGTGATTGGATTTTTCTTTGACCAATCGAATGAACTCGTCAGCCTGTTCGGCGCGCGGCGCCCTGGACAACACGGGAATATTGAAGTAGCGCAGCCCGGTTTTTTCCACGAGAGACCGCTCCTTTGTAAGATCGATGCCCTCCCGGGCGCGCGCAAGCTCAAGACGGAGTGAAAACCGCTGGCGGCGACTTTGGCGAAGGCCTGTTCAGTGGGTTGCCCACCGGTGGCGAAACTGCTGTCTAGGCAAAGGACGCGCGGCACATCGGATTTCAGAGTATTGTTCAATCTGGTCAAGACGCCCGCGATCTTTTTGTTGCTCTTCCGCGGCAATGGTTGAGGTCAGAAATCATAATGCTCGCTACTAAGACCAGCAGAAACTTATTCATCGATATTGCCTCGTGGAATATTGTAGCACTCTGCCATAGGGTCATTGCAGCTTGAACAGCGCCGACGCTGTTTTACCCAGCATCGCGGTCTTTTCTTGCGCGGAACAAGGTGCCTGGCGAATCATTTCTAAAGATTCAGTGACGTTTGCCGCGGTTTTGCATTCCAACGGATAATCGGTGCCGAACATGATGCGATCCGCCGTGGTGACATTGAAGGCTCCGGCCAGCGCGGGATGCCATGCGCCGGTTCCTGCGGTGTCGAAATAAAGGGACTGAAATAGTTTCTCGAAGCGTTCCGTCAGCCCGAAACGCTTTTGTTCCGATTGGGTCTTGAGGTAGCCTTTCATGTCGCCGGGAATGTTGGCATCTTCGGTCTCAAAAAAAGCCATCATCCGCCCTTTGAGCGAGGAAATGGCGCCGCCAAGATGGGGCATGACAAAGCGTAGTTCAGGAAAACGGGGAAGCACGCTGTTCATCACCCGCACGATGGCCTGGGTTGTTTCCAGAGGCCGGAACACGCAGCGATCCAGGTTGTAAAGCGTGTCTGAGCCGGTGGGTTTTGACTGGGGATGAATGACGATGGGCAGGTGGTGTTTCTGGATCACTTCGTAAAGGGGGTTCATCGTCGGGTTGTCGAGCTGCACATCGAGATGGCAGGCGAGCAGCGCCACCGCCCGTAGTCCCAATTCGCTAATGCCGCGCTCGAGTTCACGCTGCGCGGCGTGCGGCTCATGGATAGGTAAATGGATACACCCTCGGAAACGCGTCGGGTGCTTTCGCTCAACCTCGGCAATGCCATCGTTGAGCAACCTGGCAACCTCCGCACCCAGCACCTGGACCTGGTCCGTCAAAATCGACACCGTAACCCCCGCTTCATCCATGACGTTCATGTGCGCTTCGAGATCTTTCCGGGAAGGATGGAGAGTCAGGCTGATTTCGTTGGTAACAATTCGTCGGCCGCCCGCCTGGGCGGCAAGGCGGTCGAACAGGGTCGCGGGCATGTAGTGGTGGTGAACGTCGACGATAAGTTCTGCCGAAGCCATAATGAATGAAAACTCCTCTTCCTGTGATGTGTTAGTCGAACGCTGTAACGTACGACACTCCGGCGTGTCGTTCAAGCGAACAGCCATAGTGGTGTTTCACGTAAGAAACGGAATAAGGCAAGGCCCGAACTCGTTTTGAGTCGGGCCTTACGGAATTATTGCGAGCTGAAACAGTTAGGAGGCTTGGCCCTGGGGCTTCTTAAAACCGGGATGACGCGCAGAGACGAGACTCTTCAGTTGGTCGCGCTGCTGCGCCGTTAACACGGACTTGCCGTTTTCGAGCGCCTCCGCGCGCAGGTAGCGCAGTTCAGAGCGGAGTTTTTCGGCTTGCTCGATCTTGAGCTTGGCCTGGATGAGGTTGGCCGGCGTTTCCTGCAGTACCCCGGTTATCTCGCTTTCAGTGGCGCGTAGTTGCTCCTGGACCGGAGTGCTCTGCTCACGGAAAAGCGTGCGTATCTTTTCCAGATTCGCGACCTGATCCGAGCTCAGGCTAAGTTCCTTCTGGTGTCTCAGAGCGATGCTAATCCATGGCGCCTCGGCGCCCAACATGCGGTGCATGCCTGGCCTGCCGCCACCGGGTTCCCCCGTGCCGGATTGGCCGTAAGCAGGCAGGGTCAACGAAGTTGTTGAAATCATTGATAAGGCTAAAGCTGCACTGCCAAAAACTGCGTAACATTTTCTCATACAGATCCTCCTTGGTGTATAAGACGATCTCCGCAGGGAAAAGTTTACACAACAAGGTGAAGCGTAACGGAGCTTTATCTGCTATTGGTCTTGAGAAGTTGGCTTTCGGTTAAATCTCGGATGATGTATTGACTAACAGTTCAATTAGCGCTAGCGGTACGAACAGAATCCAAGTCAAATTGAAAGGAGAGAGTTTATGGCACTCCATATCGGAGAAGAGGCTCCCAATTTTACCGCGGAGACGACCGAAGGAACAATCAATTTCCATGAATGGATTGGGAACGGGTGGGCTATTCTTTTCTCGCACCCGAAAGACTTCACCCCAGTTTGCACGACCGAGCTCGGCTACATGGCGGGTCTCAAATCCGAATTCGAGAAACGGAACTGCAAAGTGATCGGTTTGAGCATCGATCCCGTGAACGATCACAAGAAATGGTCCAAGGATATCGAGGAAACCCAGGGCCATGCGGTGAACTATCCGATTATCGGTGACTTTGATCTGAAGGTCGCCAAGCTTTATGACATGATTCACCCCAGCGCTAGCGGAACCGCCGAAGGGCGAACTGCGGCAGACAATGCCACAGTTCGTTCAGTGTTCGTTGTTGGACCGGACAAGAAGATCAAGCTGATGCTTACCTACCCGATGACGACCGGCCGCAATTTCGACGAGGTACTACGTGTCGTGGACTCAATGCAGCTAACCGCTAAGCATCCGGTTGCCACACCGGTGAACTGGAAACAGGGTGATGACGTCATCATCGTTACTTCGGTTTCGGATGAAGACGCAAAGAAGAAATATCCAGCCGGCTTCAAAACGCTGAAGCCCTATCTCCGGTTGGTATCACAGCCGAAACAGTAGCAAGTTTAGCGAAAGCGATGCGCCGTTCGGGTAGGGTTAACGGCCAAGATCCGGCCGTCCTGTGGCAGTCGATGTAAAAAAAGCGGGGTTCAAAGAACCCCGCTTTTTTACTTCCAAAGTCACATCATTTAGCGCGGCATGATCTCACTGGCCCTCATCTGACCATCCTTCTCCGTATACTTGATGGTTACCTTGGAGCCTTCCTTCGCGTTTTCGACTCCCTTGGTTTTGCTACCAATCAGGATGGTCTTTTCAGCATCTTTGGTTTTAACCTTGATTTCCTTCTCACCCTTGCTGACCACTGTGGCCTTCATTTCCATGTCCTGAGCGATTACATAGGCCGGAGCCAACGTGAGAGCCAACAGCATTACACCAATCTGCTTCTTTAGGTTCATTCTAGATTCACCTCCTTTCGGTGGACGTGCTTAAAGTGCACTCTTTTCCAGCGAGTTTTGCGAGCAAAGTCTGCGCCAATTTCTTGACACCATCCGCTCACCTTGTTAATTTCGCGAGCTTCCACTTGCTGCTATTGATATCCCCCGAGCTGTGAGACACCAAATGACTAGATATTCATCTTGATATAACGTTCTAAATCGTACTTGGGACCGACCCAATCTCATCCCCTTTTTGAATAGTTGTTGGAACTTTGACTGACTGGAGCTACCTACAAATTCGAGACGTTATGTGATGGCTTAATCATACGGTTTTACTGTGGCACGCGTCCTATTTAATCGGATCCGACGAAGAAAAATCCGTTCGTTTATGACCTGGCTTTTGGGAGGACGGGCAAGGACAATCTCTTCGAATTACAAGGAGATATGTGAAGCGCTCTTGCAGGATCGTATTCCGTTCGTGTCTCCTTAATAGCACGTGCTTATATAAGGCAGTTTTACCGGCTGGACTTTTTGTTGCTTGCAACTAAAGCTTAAACAATCCAATACAATGGGGGTTCTTGGCGTTTTTGCCGTAAGGTACCGAGCGGGGACGTCTACGTTCAGATGGGTCAAAATTCAGAACCGGGGCTGGAAAGCATGGAAACGGAGGCGACGCTTTTTCAACAAGGCGGGGAGAAGGATCGACCAGCCGTGTATTTCATGCGGCCAAGTTTCGCCGCCCGTGTCGTTAACCGAATCTACGGTTGGATTACCAGCATTGGTTTTGGCCTCCCTAATAGCTATGTATTACAGGTTTCGGGCCGTAAAACGGGCAAGATTCGATCCGTACCGGTCAATCTTTTAAGTTACAACGGCAAGCTTTTTTTGGTTGCGACTCGAGGGCATACCCAATGGTCGCGCAACGTTCTGGCCGACCGCAAAGTAACTCTCAAAAGGGGCAGGCTGCGAACGGAGTTTAGATTGCGGGTGGTGCTGGATGCCGAAAAGCCCAAGATCCTTAAAGCTTATGTGATTCGTTTCCGCCGGATGAGCCGACGGTTTTTTCCTATCCCCGCCGCCTCGCCTTCGGCATCATTCGCGCCGTTCGCCGATCGTTATCCGGTCTTCGAGCTAGTTCGTCTGTGATCACGCCTTAGACTTACCTTGCAGTCGCGGGCAAGATAAGCCAAATTTCTTAGAGGTCCTTAAAAGTAAGCAGGTCATTGCGTTGACTCCTAGAGAGATATCTGCCGCGTCGAGCGTCATCTCCGTAAAATCCGTTTCAAAAAAATTCGGCGACCGCTTGGCCGTGGATAATTTGGATTTGGAGGTCCCAGCGCAAGTTTGTTTCGGCCTTTTGGGGCCTAACGGAGCGGGTAAGACAACGACCCTGCGCATGATCTACGGCGTCACCCGCGCAACCCGCGGTACGATCCGAGTCTTCGGCATGGAGATTAATCAACATCTGCGCCTTGTCCGCTCCCGGCTTGGCGTGACCTTACAGCAAAACGTACTCATCGAAGCGCTTTCGCCGATAGAAAACTTGCGCGTCTTCGGCCGTTATCATCTCCTGCGCGAACCTGAACTTTCCCGGCGCGCGGCAGAGTTGATCGATTTTCTCGATTTACGTTCGCACGCCGACATTCCCGTGCGTCAACTTTCCGGCGGATTCCAACGCCGTCTTGCCATCGCCCTTTCGCTAATGAATCGGCCTGAACTTTTGATCTTGGATGAACCCACGACGGGGCTCGATCCGGCGGTGCGACTCGCCTTGTGGTCGCGCATTCGGGAGCTGCGCGCGGCTGGTACAACGGTACTGATCACCACCCACTACATGGATGAGGCCCAGCGTCTCTGCGATCGTGTCGCAATCGTAGCCGCGGGCAGAGTCATTGAGGCCGGAGTACCGGCCGACCTTATTGCCGAAAGACTCGCGCCTGAAACGGTCGAATTTGATTGCACTCCACAGGAGGAAGCTGCTCTCCTGGACGGTTTCGTCCGGTCGGGCCGTCAGTTGCGAATAGGACAGCGGCTCATGCTATACGTCGACGACGCAACCCAGCTCATCGACAGGATTCGGCGCTATGACCAGGGCGACCGCCGCCCGATCATTGTTCGACCAACGAATTTGGAAGATGTTTTTCTCTCCCTAACCGGAGCGAGTCTTGAGGGGAACTCATGAGTCTTTCTGCCCCCTACGCGCTCGCTGTTTGGCGCCGCAACGCGGCCCTGTACCGGCGTACTTGGAAATGGAATATTTTGCCAAATTTTTTCGAGCCGGTCTTTTATCTCTTTTCGATCGGCATCGGTGTGGGTGCCTATGTTTCCCAGATGGGTGGGACGACTTACCTTGCGTTTCTGGCCCCGGGTCTGGTTTGTGTAGCAGCCATGAACGGCGCGAGTTTCGAGGTCACCTATAATATCTATGTCCGGCTTATTTTTGAAAAGGCCTACGACGCCATGATGACAACGCCCATCGAGCCGGACGATGTGCTGGCGGGCGAGGTCCTGTGGGCGATCACTCGTTCCTCTATCTATGGAGGATGTTTTTTTGTGGTGCTCGCGCTCTTCGGTCTTGCGCCATTGCCGTCGTCTCTTTGGGTCTTATTAGTGATCCCAATGACCGGACTTCTTTTTGCCGCGATTGGACTGTTGTTTTCTTTACGTATTCCGAACATCGACCTCTTCAGTTTTTATTTTACGCTTTTTCTTACCCCGTTGTTCCTGTTTTCCGACGTGTTTTTCCCGCTTGAAGAACGCCTGACTCAACCGTGGTTATGGGTGGCGGAAGCGCTTCCATTGCTTCATTCGGTTCGGCTGGCCCGGTCCGCTTTTAACAACCAGTTTTCCCTGACAGTTTTGTGGGACCTGTTCTACACGTTGGGGGCGTCCGTGTTGCTGCTCTTCTGGGCGCGCCGCAGCATGCGCCAGCGGCTGACGACCTGATACGGGACGCCAAAATCTGTTTTCCTCGTGGTCTCGGGCGTGCTCGACCGTGGGTCTTGCTTGACCTGAATCGATCCCGTTGATATGCCAGCAATCATGCTGATACTGAGCAACGAAGAAATCGAATCGTTTTTATCTATCAAGAACTGTATTGACGCGCTTGAGAAAGCCTACAAGAGCTGGGATAAGGGAACAGCGATCAACCGTCCGCGCACGGATTTGGTCCTGCCGTCGCCCAGTGAGTCTGGCGTTTATGCCTTCAAATCTATGGAGGCGGGGCTCGTCGATCCGCCCATTGTCGCGATGCGCATCAATTCCGACATCATCCGGTGGCGACAGCAGGACGGCCGGGTTTTAAAGACCAAGATTCCTGCTGCTCCCGGGGATAAATATGTCGGCCTGGTGATGCTGTTCTCGACGGAGAACGGCGAGCCGCTTGCGATCTTTCCCGATGGCGTGGTGCAAAGAATGCGGGTGGCCTCCAGCAGCGCCATAGCGGCTCGCTATCTGGCGCGCGAGGACGCGCGTACCTTGGCCCTCTTCGGTTCCGGCTGGCAGGCGGGGAGCCATCTTCCGGCCATGTGCGCGGTGCGAAACATAAAAAGAGTAAACGTCTACAGTCCCACGAAAAGCAATCGCGAAGCCTTCGCAAAAGAAATGCAACAAAAAGTTACGGCTGAGGTGCGGCCGGTGGAAAGTCCCGAGGAAGCCGTAGGGGATGCGGACATGATCGCAACCACAACGAATTCTCTAAGCAGAGTGGTCAACCCCGATTGGGTGCGGCCGGGTATGCACTTGACTTGTGTCCGGGTTCCAGAACTCGGCGATGAGACCATTCGCAAGGTGGACCGCTTGATCATCCACTCGCATAAGCATGCGCCGGAAAACTACGTCGCCGGTTTCGGAGACGATGGCATACCCGCTCACGACGCCATCGACATCATCAAAAAAGGTCCGGGGGGAGCCGCCGGTTCACTTGTTGAGCATCCCTTTTGGCTCGCCGCCCCTGAGCTTAGAGAGCTCGTCGCTGGAAAAGTTCCGGGTCGAGCGTCAGCGGAAGAGACCACCTGCTTTCTAAATAATTTAGGCATCGGTCTTCAATTCGCTGCAGTCGGCGCAGCCGTATTCTCCGAAGCAAAGCGCAGGGGAGCCGGGCACGAGATTCCCACCGATTGGTTTCTGGAAACCGTGCATCCGTAAGATTTTCACTAAGATTGGAAGATTGTTTTCGAGGCAAAGTTGATCATGTCTGATTACGTTTTGTTCGAACAAAAAGAACACATCGCCTACGTCACGCTCAACCGTCCGGAGCGTATGAATGCGTTGGGACAGGATGTGCGCAACGGACTCATCGATGCATTCATGAAAGTTCGTTCTGAGCCATCTATAAGGGTAGCCATTGTTACCGGCGCAGGTGACAAGGCGTTCTCGGCCGGCGCGGATCTCAAGGAGCACAAGGAGCTGAATGCCAAAAAATCCTATCGTGTGGGGCCGGATTACGGCGCCCTGGACGAGCCACCCCACTCCAGTACGATTGTGATTGAAACCTATAAGCCGGTCATAGCAGCGGTCAACGGTTATGCTCTGGCCGGCGGATGCGAGCTGGCGCTGGCGTGCGATATCCGGATCGCCTCGGAGAACGCCACGTTCGGGTTGCCCGAAGCCAAACGCGGGCGCGGGGCAAATTTCGCTACTGTCATGCTCCAACATCTTATACCCAGAGCCATCGCGATGCAGATGCTTTTCACCGGTGACCCAATTACGGCTCAAGAAGCTTTGCGATTCGGATTGGTCAACCAGGTCGTCGCATTGCCGGAGCTGTTACCGGCGGCAACGGCGTTGGCTGAAAAAATAGCCAAAAACGCGCCAGTTTCGCTGCGCCGGATCAAAGAGCTTTCGGTGAAATCAATCGGGTCGCCGCTTTTCTTTGCGTTGAAAATGGCGCCGGGACCGAGTCCCTATGAGAGTCAAGACGCGCGAGAAGGGGCGGCCGCCTTCACGGAGAAACGCTCGGCGTCTTGGAAGGGTGATTAGACGCCGGTCAGCCGGATAGGGTTTTTTGCACACATTTTAGGGAGACCCCATGAGCAATTATCCAAAAGTCATAATGACCGAAGAAGGAATGCGTGACGGCCTGCAGATCGAACGTCCGGATATTGCGGTGGCCGACAAGATCCGGCTGCTGGATGCGCTATCGGAAACGGGCTTGAAAGAAATCGCGGTGGGTTCCTTCGTAAGTCCCAGATGGGTGCCGCAAATGGCATGCATCGACGAGTTAGTGAAGGGATTCCATCCCAGGCCCGGTGTTACCTATACCGCCACCGCTCTCAACGAGATGGGAAGGGAAAGGCTGCGGCAATATGCTCCGCCGCTCTCGGATGAAAAATACCAGGCGCAAACCGCCGTGTATCTCTGCGACGTTTTCGCGCAGCGCAATATCAATCGAACCATCGCGCAACAGATGGCACGCTGGCCCAAAGCCATTGAGGAGGCAAAAGCCAAGGGTGCGAAAGCGGCGGGTATCGGCATCAGCGCTTCGTGGGGATCCAACTGGACCGGCGAGGTGACTCAAGCCGACCGCATGACGATGCTCGAACGGCAGTATCGGCTGTGGGAAGAGGCCGGGATTCCTGTCACCAAAGTGGGCATTTCCGATCCCATGGGATGGAACATGCCCGATCAGGTGGAACGGCAATTGGTGGCGATCAAGGAACGCTGGCCGTCGATTAAGAGCTTCAACCTTCATCTGCACAACACGCGCGGTATGGCGCTGACATCGTCCTATGTTTCTCTGAAGTCTTTGGAGGCCACTGATACCTTGCTCCTGCAACCGGCCATCGGCGGCATGGGTGGCTGTCCATTTTGCGGTAACGGGCGATCCGCGGGTCTGGCTCCGACGGAGGATCTGATTCACATGCTCGAAGAGATGGGAATCCAAACGGGCGTGGATCTTTACAATCTCATCGAATGCGTCTGGATGGCGGAAGAGATGGTGGGTCATCCGCTCTGGGGCCACGTTTCCAAGAGCGGACCTAGGCCGAATGGCAAAAAACTCTACGCTATGGATATGCCCTTCGTCGAGACTCTGGAGCATGCCCGACACTTCATCAAAGGACCGGCAGCCTATCAAGGCGCTCCCTCCCCGTGGAAAGAAGCGATCAAGAGCCCGCAACGTCCCGAGACGATGAGCTCCAACGGAGATTCACAATCCAGCCGCAATCCCGACGAAGCTACCGCGCGATGGTTGCCCTCGTAACCGTCTCGCAACTGTGACGACGCGCGTTCCCGTGCCGTCATCGCTAAAAAACAGCGGAGGAAAGTTATCGTGCCCGACCCGCGCGTTCGTCTGCTCTTCGAGCCCGATTCTATTGCCATCGTCGGAGCCTCTTCGGATCCATCGAAGGCATCGGGATTGCCTCTACGCAATCTCCTGAATTCCAAGTTCAGCGGAAGGATTTATCCGGTCAATCCGAGAGCCACTGAGATCAACGGTATCCCTTCCTACCCCTCTGTTGCGGAACTACCGGAGACGCCTGACGTGGCGGTGCTGATGGTGGATGCGCGTCTATCGCCTCAAGTCTTGGAAGAATGTGGTCGCAAAGGTGTTAAAGCCGCCGTCATCGGCTCCGCCGGCTTCGCCGAATCCGGTGCCGAAGGTCAGGAACGCCAGGCGCAATTAAACGCCATCGCACAGCAATATGAGATCCGGGTTTGCGGGCCCAACTGCCACGGCACGTTCAACGTCATCAAAAGGATTCCCGTTGGCTACGATCATTCGTTCTCGTTGCCGCTCAAGCCCGGTCCGGTCGCGATTGCGTCTCACAGCGGCGCGCTCCTTGGAGTCTTAGGCCATCGCGCCGTGCAGGCGAATCAGGGCCTCAGTTATCTAGTGAGCAATGGCAACGAGATGGATTTGGACTTGTGCGATTTCGTGGAATTCTTTCTTGAAGACGAAACCACCAAAGTCGCTGCCGTCCTCATGGAAGGACTTAAGAACGGGCCGCGGTTTCTCGATCTCGCGCGTCGCTCTCACGAACTGAAGAAGACCATCGTTGTGCTCAAGGTGGGTAAATCCGAGCGCGGTGCGATTACGACCCTGGCGCACACGGCGAGAATGGCCGGCGCCGGCGAAGTTTATGAAGCCGCCTTTCGCCAGTTCGGGATCATATCCACAGATTCGATGGAAACATTTTTGGGGATGGCTCAACTCGCCGCCCATCAACCCGTTCCTCGCGGCGGTCGCATGTTGGTCATGACTTCGAGCGGGGCGGGGGCGAGCCTGATGGCCGATAAGGCCAGCGAATACGGTCTCGATCTCGCCGATATTTCCGAGGAGGCCAAGACCCGCATCCCCGAGCGGCGCAGTGCGATCCTGACCAATCCTTTCGACACCGCGGGTGCATCGAGAAGCCCTGGTTTTCTTGCTGCCGTGTGCGACGCCTTCGCGGCCGATACCGCCAACGATTGTCTCCTGATGTTCACCGGACCGTTGGCAGTGCGCCAGGAGTACGCCCGAAATTTTTCTGCGGCGTCTGAGAAGTTCGGCAAGACGGCTGCGGCAATTATCAATCTCTCCGAGCCGGACATGCGCGATATTTTCCAACAGCATCATATTCCCGTCTTTGACGGGGCAACGGATGCCTGCTTCAGGGTGCTGCGAGGCTACATCGATCATGGCCGATTCTTGAGGGAGCGCGGATTTAAGCCCGGGGAGAGAGACAGCGGTGCGGGGCCGAGAGCCACTGCGGAAGCGATTCTCAGAGCTCATCCGGATGTCTCCATGTTGCCTCACTCGGCGACTGTCGAGTTGTTGAAGCAGTACGGCTTTCAATGCACGGAGTATCGCCTCGCTGCAAATTACGAGGAGGCGCGATACGCAGCCGGAAAGCTCGGCTTTCCGATTATTCTCAAAGGTATGGTTGCCGGTGTCGCGCATAGGAGTGATCTGGGTTTGGTGAGCCACAGGATTTCCAGCGAGGAAGAGCTTCGGCCGGAATACACTGCCCTTGAAGCCAAGGCCCGTGAAATCGCGAAAGGCACCGTGGCCATCAACATCGAGAAATATTTTGCCCACGACGTCGAAGTGATTCTCGGCGTAAAATACGATGCCGCCTTTGGGCCGGTAATTCTTTGCGGCCTCGGTGGCGTCTTTACCGAAATTCTTAAAGACTATGCGCTCCGGCTTGCGCCGCTGAGCCTGGAGGATGCCAGGGATTTGGTAGGTTCGCTCAGGGCCTTCCCGATCTTGGAAAAGGCGGCTGCACTCGACTCCCTGACCGACGCCCTTTTACGGTTATCCGATCTCGCGGTGGAGCTCAATGGCAAGATTGCCGCCGTGGACATTAACCCCATTGGTTTGGGATCAAATTCGGCCGCGTTAGTATTGGATGCCAAGATCCACATGTAGGAACAGAATTGGAGAGTCGCTTATGGGAAAAGTCTTGAAGAGAAGGATTTACGTGGCGATCCTCGCCGCCGTCGAGATCGTCTTTATCGCCGCACCCGGAGCGCAGGGGCAGCCGGACTTCAAAGGCAAAGCGGTCAAAATCATTGTCGGCACCAGTACGGGGGGAGGAGTCGATCTGTGGACCCGCCTGATTGCCCAGTATTTGCCAAAGCACTTGCCCGGTGAGCCCGCGGTCATCGTACAAAATATGCCCGGCGGGAGCTCTGTCGTGGCCGCGAACTATATCTACAATGTAGCGAAACCTGACGGTTTTACGTTGGGAGCACTCCAGGCCGGAGTCTATTTTGATCAGATCCTGGGCCGGGATTCCGTGAAATTCGACTGGTCTAAATTTACCTGGATCGGTTCACCGGAGAGACTCGAGGCTCAACTCTACATGAGGACGAACAGTCCGTATAAAACGCTTGAAGATGTTCGCCAAGCGGCCGAGCCCCCGCGATGCGGCGGAGCGGGAACCGGCGCCACCGGCTATTACGTCCCAAAGCTTCTCGGAGAAACCGTGGGCCTCAAGTTCAAGACCGTGACCGGATATCAAAGCGGCGCCGAAATCGATCTGGCGGTGGAGCGCGGCGAACTGCACTGCCGGGCCTTCGATCTCGGCAGCTTTATCGCCCGGGAGCCGACTCGCACTTGGTATAGGACCGGGGTGGTTAAAAGTTTGATCCAGACGGGTCGGAAACGGGATCATCGGTTGCCTGAAGTTCCGACCTTGTATGAGCTTATGGACCAGTACAGGACTTCCGAACCGAACCGGCGCATGGCGACGGTAATTCTCGCTGCCGGCGGCTTTGGCCGACCGATGGTGGCGCCGCCGGGGCTGTCTCTGGATCTCGCCCGCGCGCTGCGCGACGCCTATGCAAAGACGATGAAAGACCCGGATTTTGTCGGCGAGGTAAAAAAGAGACAGTACGATTTGGATCCCGTTTCCGCCGAAGAAATGCAGAACATGGCGCGGGAAGTGGTTGATCAACCAGCGGATATCGTTGACCGGGTCAGGAAGCTTTTAGAGAACTGACTCACAACGCTCCAAGGTCTCAGGAAAGAAAAGTTCCTCTAGGTCCGGTGGCTTTTCGAAGGATTCAAGCCGATCGCAAGAGGTAAATTCATAGCTTCGCTCACACCTCCATCGCGTAGGCTGCCCCGAGCGGTAGTGTTTGCTTTTTTTAGCGAGAGCGAAACGTTTCAACAAGTTTTCGCCGAACGAGCGCTTCACCTCCGGGCAAGAGATCGAATTTCGTTGTGTTATCGGTTTTTAGCAGGATGACTCGACCTTCTGCATCTTGATGCATCGAAAGCAAAATCTGCCGTAAGCGGTCCTTAACTTTCGGGTCCAAAGCTTTGCGCACCGAGACGAGGTGGCGAGGAAACGGGTCGGTTTGCGCCAAAATCCTGACCTCCGCTTTTCTCTTCTCATCGAGCCCGCCGTAATCGTCATCGCTAAACGCTCCAGCGGCCACCCGGTTTGAAAGAACTAGATTTACAATATTGACAGCCGAAGAGGCAAAGATGTAGCCGATCTCTTTCGCACCAACCTTCGCGTCGGGTTGGGGTTTTTCCGTAAGCGTCAATCCTTTTTTTAGGAGCAAGACTTTCGGTAGAAAGTAGCCCGAAGTCGATCCGGGGTCCTCAAAAGCTATCATCTTGCCGCGTAGCTGTTCCAGGCGACTGATCTCGCCTCCGCGGTTGGTAAAAATCAGGCTTCGATATTCAGCCAGGCCGCTTTTCCAACGACGGAGGAGGACCGCCGCCGCCCCTTGCTTATTGATGAGGTAAGTTGGATAGGGGCTCTCCATGTAAAAATCGATTTTCTTCTCTTCCAACGGCTTCACCATCTGTAAAGGCGTCGAGACGATGATCACCTTTCCCTCGATGGCAGGCGTGGAACCAAGTCTCTGAGCCACGTAACGGACAAAGCTTCGAAAATGCTCTTCGATCTCTTTCTGAGATGTTTGGGAGACAAGGCCTAAAGTGATGGATTTAGCTTGGAGCCGCCCCGGTGCTTCACCAGCCGTGGCCGCGCCGTGGATAAGGCTCACCAGTAAGATGACGAGCCGAAAGGCGAGGGAGATGTCATGCCGTGGTCTCTTCATTCTTCATTGCCCTATCGTTACGGTCAAAATTAACCAAAGGAGATAACGATAAACGTCGACACGCCCCGGCTACGTATATAAAAACCATTGAACCCGCGCAAGAAAAGAAAATCACCCCTCAACGGTGCGCCCGTATGAGGTTTTGCCCCAGACGCCAGCGCAGCACTTCGTTAGCGCCTTCAGTGATGCGCGTACTGCGAATCTGGCGATACCACCATTCGAGCGGCAACTCCTTCATCAATCCCAAGCCGCCGTGAACCTGGATCGCTCGATCGATGACGCGGCTCGCCATCTCGGTCGCCATGATCTTGACCATATAAGAAAGATCGCGCACGTCGTCGCCGTGATCCTGGCGCCAGGCGCATTCGTAGACCATTAGACGTGTCGCATGCAGCTCCATTGCCGAATCCGCGACCATAAACTGGATCGCCTGGCGATCCGCCAGCGGTCGGCCAAAGGTGACACGGACTTTCGAGTATTCGATCATCATATCCAGCGCGCGCTGGGCGATGCCCACCGGACGTGCGCCGTGCCCTCGGATCCGTCCTTCGCTAATCCACTTCTGGGCCAGAGAAAAACCGCCGCCGACATTGCCGATGACATTAGCCACGGGGACGCAGACGTTTTCGAAGAGAATCTGCCAGGGTGCTTCACCCATCATCGTCGGCCACTGCCGTTCGAGGGTGACGCCCGGGCTCTTGAGATCGACAGCAAAGCAGGTGATGCCGCCACGGGCACGTTTCTCCGGATCGGTCAGGGCCATCAACTGGACATAATCGGAACGCCCCGCCGCGGTAATGAAGCGTTTAGTGCCGTTGATGATGAATGCATCGCCGTCTTGCACCGCGCGCGTGCGCATGGCCGCTGGGTCGCTGCCGGCGTCGGGTTCGGTCTGTGCGAAGCAAAAGCGAACCTCACCACGCAATACCGGCTTTAGAAAACGTTCCTTCTGCTCTTCATTGCAGTGAAACAATACGGGTCTTACTTCCGGACCAAACAATTCCAAGCCTCGAAAGGGCAAGGAGGCAGCGCGTGCGATCTCCTCATGAATGATGCAACGCGGCAGCAGGCCAAGACCGGCGCCGCCGTACTCCGCCGGAACATCGAGCATCCAGAGCCCCATGCTCTTGGCTTTTTCTTGCAGCGGCTTCAGCAGCCGCTCCGGCATGGCCCCTTCGCTATCGTGCCGGTACTCGCGCTCCAGCGGAATCAGTTCCTTATCCACGAACCGCCGCACCGTATCTCTCAGTATTTGAAGCTCCTCGGGCAAATTAAAGTCCATCTCGCTCCACTGCGCTCCTCTCGAGGTTCGCGATTTTGGATTAGACCAGAATCGCAGGCGACAAGTGAAAGCTAGTCGAAGTGTGTTCTCTGAGTCAAGAAGAAAACTAAAGAGCGTTAGCAGGAATCGGCCGGAAATTCGCAGCAAGATGTATAGACGGAGACCGAGGAGCGAGCCTCTCCGGTTGCGGACAATAGGCCTTTACCTTGAGGCGGCCTGCAAACTTGGGTGGTGGAGCACTCGGCAGGGAGAGACGCAAACTTATAGCCAAGCACCTCAGAAGTCGGCGCATCTTCACGCTTCTGGTGCCCGCGCCCTTCGAGGCTCGCTCCTCGGTCTCTTCGTGGTGATCAATCCAGCTTAGTTCTCGATGTTCCTTAGACTGCGAGCGAATTTGGCCACCAATAACACTGCCACCGAGCCCAGACCGCCGCCCAAGAATAACGCGCCGGGAATTCCAAGGAAGGTCGCCGCGGTACCCATCTGGGCGTGGCCCAGATAGGTACCGGCAGACATGAAAACTTGGTCGAAGCTCTTTACCCGGCCGCGCATCCGGTCCGGGGTGATCAGCTGCACCAAAGTGTCCCGCAATGTTTCACCGATGGCGTCCACGAGCCCCAAGAAAAAAACAATCACAAGAGATAGAGCCAAAGACCCCGATAAGGCAAAGCTTATAAGGCCAACCGTATAAAGCAGGGTGACCCAGATGATGAGTTTGCCCTTGTGTTTTGGATTTCCCATGACCATGACAATTCCCGAACCCACTAAAGCGCCGAAGGCGGGAACGCCCAGCAGAGCGCCCAGGCCTGCGGGGCCCGTGCCGAGAATATCGCGGGCGATGGCCGGCATCATCGATCGATAGGCGCCGAAAAAGTTGACGCAAGTATCCATGCTCATCAATCCCAAAATCGCGGAATTCTCGCGAATGAAATTGAAGCCACTGCGCACGCTCTGAAGAGGTGATTCCCTTTTTTCCGCAGCCGGGCTCGGGCGCGCGCGCATAAAGGCGAGGCAAATGATTACGCTGAAGAAACTCAAGCCATCGATGAAATAGGATGTACTGAGCCCGAACGCGGCGATGACGATCCCGCCCAAGAAGGGACCTGCCAGGGTAGCGATTTGACGCCAGGTGATGTTCAAAGCGTAAGCGGAGGCCAGCTGCTCGCTGGAAACCAACAGAGGAATCAACGCCGTTCTCGCGGGAGCATCAAAAATACCAACCGCTCCGGATAAGAAGGTGACGGCGTAAATATGCCAGACGCGGATCTGTCCCGTGGATGTTAAAAGACCTAGGATAAGGGCGAGGAGCGCCGCCAAGCTCTGAGTTAGGATCAGCAACCGGCGCCGATCCATTCGATCCGCCACAACACCGCCGGGTATAGAAAAAATCATGACCGGAAGCGCGCGGAAAAGTCCCGTCAACCCCAACTGGAACGGCGAGTCGGTAATCTCATAGACTTGCCAGGCAACAGCGACAGTGGAAATTTGGCTCCCTACCGCGGAGAAGAGGAGGCTAATCCAAAAAAGGCCAAAGTCTCTCTGGGCGAGGACTTGCCAAGGGGTAACTTGTCGCATGATGCCGCTGGGAGCAGGCTTGCTGGCTTACGGGATCCCCAAAATTAACTACCACGATTTCCAAGATCGCGCAGCACGATTACTTGATGGCGCCCATGGTGAAGCCGGCGATAAAGCGATCTACGAAGAAGTTGTAGAGGATGGCGATGGGGACACTGGCGATAAAGCAACCGGCCATGAGAGATCCCCAGAAGTATACATCACCGTGAACCAGGAAAGTGGGTACGCCCACGCCGACAGTCATGTTTCGAACCGACGAAATAAAGGTCACAGCGTAGACGAACTCTTGCATGACTAGGGTGAAGCTGAAGATCGCAACTGTCAGTATCCCGGCGAAGGAGATAGGAACAACCACACGGAAGAAGGCACCGAGGCGGCTATAGCCGTCGACCATGGCGGCCTCTTCGATATCCTTTGGGATGGCTTTGAAGAAGGCCATCATCAGCCAGGCGGAAAAGGGGACGGTGAAGCTCGGGTAGACCAGTACCAGGGACCAAAGGGAATCGTCGAGCCCGAGGCCCACCACGACCCGCGAGAGCGGGATAAACAAGAGCGTGGGCGGAACCAGATAGGTGAGGAAGATGCCGATACCAAGCTTTTCTCCCCATTTTCCCGTGAGCCGCGCCAAGGCGTAGCCCGCGGGTACGGCAAGGACCAAGGTGATGATCACCACTAGAACGCCCACCAAGGCGGTGTTGAGAAGCCACTCGCCGTACTGGGTTTCTGAGAACAGGCGATGGATGTGCTCGAGGGTCGGCGGTTCATAGAAGAGGAAGGGATTATGCTTTAGATCGTACAGGTCGCCGGTTTGCTTAAAGGCGGTGATGAGCATCCAGACAAATGGGAAGGCGAGGAAGATCGTTAACGCGCCGAGGATGCTCCAGCGTGTTGCCTGTCCACCCCAAATTTTCACTCGCTCGCCCATTTTTCAGGTTACCTCGGTGCGGTGCGCGATGCGTAGAAAGCCGAAAGCGACGGCCAAGAGCAGGGGAAAGAGAAACAGGGCGATGGCGGCGCCCTCTGCCAGGTCGCCGCCTGCGATGCCGGTATAGAATGCCAGACTGGCCAGCACCTGAGTACTGTCAAACGGCCCGCCCCGTGTGAGGTTATAGATAATAACCATATCGGTGAACGTGAAGATCAAACCGAAAAGCAGCGCGATCAAGCTAATGGGAAGAATTAGCGGCAAGGTGACCTGAAAGAAATGCCGCCAAAAACCGGCGCCATCCACAGCGGCCGCATCGTGAATATCTTGGGGAATCGAGCTGTGGCCGGCGAGCAGGATGACTGTCGCCAACGGGAGCTGGCGCCACACGTGAACGGTAATGACGGAACCCATCGCCAGGTTCGGCAACCCCAACCACATGAAGCCCTGCCCTTGGATCAAGCCAAGTATGCGGAGGGTCCAGTTCAAGACGCTGTAGGTGGAGTCGAAGATCCAGAGCCACGCGATGGTGCCGATGGAAATCGGTGCCACCCACGGGAGTAGGATCAGAAAGCGAATCAGCCACTTGCCGCGAAAATCTCTCTGGAGGGTCAACGCGAGGGCGTTGCTGAGTAGCAAGATCACCACTTGGGAAACGAGGGCAAATATCAATGTGTTCTTCAGCGCGGTCTGGAACTTGGGAGTGCCGACGATGTTGGTGAAGTTGCGCAGCCCAACGAAACCCAGCGTTCCGCCACCGGTGGTGGTGTTGCTGACGCTGTAATAGAGCGCCATAAAAAACGGTAACCCGACCAACAGCACGATGTACAAGATAGCCGGGCCGATCAAGAGAGGTCCCAGCCACCGCTCGCTATCGATTATGGGCATCCGGCGATCTTGATGAGCGGGACAGGTTTTTCGCCTGCGATGCGGTCTGTAGGTGGAGGTCCATGGGCGGCGTACCTATAGGGGGCGAGCGGAGATGCGGAGCTCCGTCGACTTATCGAAAAACTTAACCTCTTTGTCGTCCACTGTAAAATCGTAGGTGATGTCGGGCTTGATATTGACGGTCACCGTTGAAGGGAGGCGAGCAATCACTTTCTGGTCGGTAAAGGCGCCGCACAGAGTTCCATATAACAACCGGTCGGCCCCCAGGTACTCGACTCGGGTAACCCGGAACGGCAAGGTGACCAGCTTGGCCTCCCTGTCTTGAGTGCCTTTGGGGAGAAAGTGCTCAGGGCGAAAACCCAGGATGTAGTCTCGGTGTTGCACGAGATTCATCGGCGGCGATCCCACGAAGCGCGCCACAAAGGTATCGGCCGGCTCGTGGTAAATCTCCTGCGGCGTGCCGATCTGGCGCATTGTGCCCGCTCTCATGACAACGATGCGATCGCCGAGACCCATGGCCTCGACCTGATCATGGGTCACGTAGATCGTCGTCGTGCCGATTCGCCGCTGAAACTGTTGTAGCTCGTCTCTGGCCGTTGCGCGTAATTGCGCGTCTAAATTGGAGAGCGGCTCGTCCAGCAGGAAGACCGCCGGCTCACGCACTAAAGCACGGGCCAAGGCCACCCGCTGGCGCTCGCCGCCGGATAGCTCCCGCGGCTTACGATGTAGCAGGTGGCCAATACCGAAAAGCGAAGCCGCCCACTCCACCTTTTGCGGAATGGACGCTTTTTCTACTCGTTGGGCCTTCAAGGGGAAGGCGATATTTTTGAACACGGTCATGTGAGGATAGAGAGCGTAGCTTTGGAAAACCATGGCGATTTTCCGAGCTCGCGGCGGCAAGCCGTTCACCACTTCGCCGGCGATCAGCAGCTCGCCTGCGCTCGGTGTCTCGAAACCAGCGATCATGCGGAGGAGGGTAGTTTTGCCGCAACCCGAGGGACCGAGCAGCACGAGAAACTCGCCATCTTTGGTGGAAAGATCGACGCCGTTGACTGCTGCGACGTCGCCGTAATACTTCTTGACCCCGCGGGTTTCTACCGTAGCCATGCGATCTTCTTCATTTCCGGGGTCAAGCTAGGTGCGCAACACTGCACCTACATCAGTTTCCGCTCGCGCCATTTTTCCCAGATGCGCCGGCATTCGAATTCCGCCTCTTTGACGGCATCCTCGGGGCTCAATACGCCTTGGGCTGCCTTGGCGAACATGACGTTGATGACCCATTTCTGGTAGGTCTCGTCGATGGCCGCGTTGGCATAGCCAGGGTAGCCGATGTTGGTGGCCCAATTCAGCACGTCCTCCAGCACTTTGTACTTGTCCGGCGGTTTGGCCTTGGCGTCGTTGCCGACAAGCTGCTTCAGATCCGGCACCGTGCGTTGGAAACAAGGAAAGTCATAGAATTCGCCGTTCACGAATGCCTGGCGGAAGTTACCGACGTAGTCGACCAGAAACTTCTTGGCGCCGTCGATATTCTCGGCGAACTTCCAGATGACGTAGACTCCCATCACATGTTCCAGGCCAATCCGGCGCACGGGACCGGCGGCCGCCTTGGCGAGGTGAATCTTTTCTGTGAAAGTCGGGTTGTCCTTCTCGCCGGTGCGCGTGATGGAGATAGCATTGAGTGCCACTGAAACGGTGCCTGCGAGCATGGCCCGGTTGTTGGAGGAGGGGTCCCAGGTAAAAACTTCAGGCGTCATGGTCTCTTGAAACAGCGCCTTGACGAACTTCACTGCCTCGATTGTGTTCTTCGAGTTCAAAGTCAGATAGCCGGCGGCGTCCTGCTCGTGAGCGCCAAAAGAGTACATGATCGTCCGCATAGCCATGGCTGTGTCGAGCTCCTGGGCGAGACCGATGCCCACCGGGATGTTGTGTTTCTGTTTGATCTTGCGCCCGCCGTCGAGGATCTTCTCCCAGCTGTCGGGCACCACCCCGACATCATCCCACAGGTCCTTGCGCCAGTTTATGGGGTCCGGTGTGAAGGAGGGAGAGAAGCCAAAGTATTTCTTGGTTTTTGGGTTGTAGGTGCTCTTGATGGCGAGGTCGATGGGCTTGCCGTGCTTCTTCTCGCACTCCGCATAAACGTCCTTCATGTCTATGGCCTGCTCCTCATAGAACGGCGGCGGCCACTCAAAGAGGAAGAGATCGTGGCCTTTCTGGGCCGACACCTCGGCCGCCGCGCGGGCGCTTAGGCCCGGGAGACCGATGTTGTCCACGGTCACTTCGGTATTGTTCTTATCGCCCCACTCCTTGACATATTTCTCGTTGAACCATTTGTCGAAGGCGGGGACGAAGTGCACCCACTGGAGAATCTTTAGGGTTTTTTTCGCGCTCGCGCCATAGGCCCGCTTCGGGACAATAAAGGGCGCGCCTAACCCTGTTGCCAGTGCCCCCGCAGCCGTTGTCTTAATGAAATCACGTCGAGTGATTCGTTTGCCAGCCATGATAGCCTCCTTTCGATACGCAATCTTCCAGGCTCCCAATTGAGCCACGGAAGTAATGGAAATTTGCTATTAACCCGGCAGGACAGTGAACACAAAAAACTAAGAAGCTACATGCCAGCCGGTCCTTCGCAGCACAAACCATTCGGGCAAGAACGGCCTTGCGTCGAGTCAACTTTGTGACTCAAGTATATATCCGACAACAGAACGTTATGTCAATTTTATCCCGGCGAAATGAACGGTGGTTCGGCGTTGTGGGCGCTGATGCTCTCCCGAGAACGATTTCTTGGGAGTCGCCCAACTCAACGACCTGATTGGAGGGAGCGATCCGCGACTTTGCTGCTTGAAACCCGCAGCCGCTGGTCCATGTTTAGAGATGCCTAACCCGCAGAGTGTTGTACCTTGGGGTCGTTTCTGGCTTCCTCGCGATTTTCATAGAGTTCAACAGATAGATTGTAGAAGGAGCGAATAGTACGGTCTTCCACTTGTTCTTGGCCATCGCTGTCTTTGTACGAAAGAGTAATGGTCAAGGGTCTTACCTTCAGCTCTATGAACTTTGCCTGCTTGGATTCGAGATAGGCGCCTATTGTGCGTAAAGTGTTCGAGAGCCTGTGAAAGTCCGCCATCCGTCCCGGTATGGAGCGTTTGGTCTTACCTTGGCGTGACAGCTCTTCAACATCAGACAGAGCTAGAGTCAATGACTCTGCGTCAGATCCGCCGCGGAATCGCAATTTAAACTTATGCAGCTTCGACCGGACCGAGCCGGTACCCGGCGGGACGCCCTGTAGGACGTACCAATCTCCTAGCCGCTTTAATTCAAAGGAGCTAACGTTTTTGGCTTCGAGAGCCTGACCGATAGATCGAAAATCTTCGCCGTAAGAAATTTCAGTTGCCATCGAAATTCGCCCCCATCACGAACAATTTGACCAGCGATTACCCTCGCCCATATCTAGACGATTCAGATCGAGAGCCACGTCTTTGATAGCCGTCTATCACCAACCGATCCGCGCTAGCGATAAGCTCAATTATAATGCAACCAGGGACAATATGACAAAATAAAAAATCTCGGCCGCTTGCCATACGGGTCGAAGCTTAATTTTACGCTTGCCAAGGGGCGGGTTCTAGAGCTAGTTTCCTATCTCGTTTTAACAGATGACGCCGCTTCGTTTATAAAGGACCAGTTGGCAAGTTTGTCGAGAGGGAAAGTACTCGGTACTTCCGCCAGGTTTGCCGCGGCTCTTAATCCTTTCTCGGAAGCGATCCCGCTGTCGGACCAAATATCTCTCAATCTCCCATAGGCTGTTTTGGCCATTTCTAAATTCTCGAGACCGAGGAATTCCTTCAATAAGGGAAGCACCTCTTCGTTATGCGTTTTGGTATAAGCGATTCCCTTTAGCGCTCCGACCAAAACTTTTTTCACTTCGTCCGGCCGGTCGCGAAGCCGGTCGTTATGCGCGACAAGACCGGCGAGAGGAAATTCCGAGATATCCTTAAGATAAACCAGCGGCCTGAATCCATCCTTCTCCAGATACAGGTCGTGAGGGATCAACAGTATCGCCGCGTCAACGTTGCCGCCCTTCAGGGCCGTAAAGCTGGATGGCTCTTACCAAAGTGGAGAAACTCCGTCAAACACTTTCCCGATCCGGGTTGGTGATCCGGGGGTCTGCTTCTTCCACGTCGGGACCATCACCGGTTCCTCGTTTGGTCTTTTCCGGCGCGCGCGATCAGGTTAAGACCCGTTGGTGTCTATTACGCGCTGCATGTTCTCGGGCGAGAAGAACTCCGGGATCGGCACCGTCCCGGCAAGTGTGCCGATAAAGCGGTTTGTCTCTGCTTCGTTCCCACGCAAGGCGGCGAAAAGCTGCTGCATCACAGGCGGCGGAGGGTCAAGGGTGGCCCACTGGCATGTGAACTCGTACATCGCCATCGCCTCTTCATTGCGCTTGTGTTCAAGCCGCTCCAGCGCCGTTTCCAAGGGCTCTCTGCCGGAGAAGCCTGCATCCAGTGCCTCGGCTAAGGCGTCCGCTCCGCGGAAAGCATCGCTGATTCCCTGGGCAGCGATCGGATCTTTATGGTAGGCGGCATCGCCGACGAGCGCCCACCCCGGCCCGTTCGGCTTGCGAAAGAAGTTCGGCAAGTCGGCCGTACCGACGAAACGGTCTTTCCGCTCGCCTTGGCGCACTCGCTCGTAAAGCGCGGGGGCGAGTTCAAGAGTCTTCAGGTAGTTGCCTTCGATGTCTGCACGGTACTGCTTGAACTCTTTGTAGGTCCAGGCTACGGGGAGACATACGAGACCGTCGTTGGTAGGGATCAGGCCGAAAGCCCGGCCGGGGCGTGTATAAAACTCCGGGCCTTCCGCGGATATACCGCTCCAGTATGTGTAATACCAGCAAGTCAGCGGTGGCTTGGCGTTGTATTCAGGCGCTTTCACAGCGTCGGCGACGATCGAATGCCTGCCGTCGGCGCCGATCACGATGGATGATGTCTCCGTAAAGGATGCCCCGCCCTTGACGCTACAGCGAATACCGGTGACGCGTCCCCCGTCCGTCATGATCTCCTCCACCGAACAGCTTTCACGCAGCTCCGCGCCCGCCTCAACGGCGGCGTCCACGAGGATTGTGTCGAGCACCGTGCGCCGTGGCGCAAAGAACTCGGAGGTCCCGTCCGCGGGCGGAGGCGAACCCGTCAGAGCGAAGGGGCCGACGTCAAGGGTCAGTTTGCGCATCGCCGGACAGTTTGAAGCCCTGATCTTTTCCAGCAACCCCCAGCGCTTCAGCCGCGCGACGCCCGTCGGCCAGACGATATGCGTGGAAATGGTGTCGCTTGGGAAACTCGCTCTATCCACGAGCAGCACTCGATAGCCCTTGCGGGCGAGCAGCATGGCGGTCGGTGAGCCTGCGCAACGGGCACCGACAACGATGGCATCGTACATGGCTCCTCCTGTCACAGAAAGGTATAGCTGCCCTGGTATGATGTCTCCGAAATTCGCCCGGAAAGATTCCGCATGCTTCTAAAAAGAATTATTTTTGCCGCAAGACACATGCCAAAGGATCCATCGCTCCATTTTGGAAGGACGTTCGGGTTGTCAAGGAATTCCTTGCATGAGTTTCCCTTCAGGACAGAGTTGGAAATGCTAACAACTCGACGAATCCCTCGATAATGTTTTTAGGTCGCTTAAACTCGCGGAAAGGATCTTGGGGAACGTTCAAGACCCGTATCCTGAAAAAAGTTAGGAGGCTGGACCAGGCTTTCCCAGTGTCTCTTTGATTACTCCGGCGAGATCGGTTATCGCCTTGCCGCCATCGCCCCTGAAGGTGGAGCCGTGCATCAGGGCGAGAGTTCGTGGCTTCAAAGCGGCGAGCCGGCGGAGGGTAGCGTCGGTGTCAGGTGTATAGGGCATGTCCTTAGCCATCGGCCCGGAGAGGCTTTGCAGAATCGATTCCCGCGCGCGGTTGACGATGTCCGACTCCGTCACCGGCTCCGGTTCTCCCGGATGGAAAAAGAGATCGGAGCAGAGAAGCGTCCGATTGACTTCGTCGAAGAATAACCCCGCGTCCCAGCAATGAGGCACGTGAGGCGTGGAAAGAAATTGCAGGTGGTGGCGCCCGGTCTGAAGGACCTCACCGTCGGCAAGCGGACGGGCCGGACGATCGGCGAAATCGTTGACCATCACCACGGCGCCGACAAAGCTGCATACCGCCTGCGCCTCGGGGGCGATCTTCAACCACTCGTTCAGCGCGCCGCACTCATCGGACTCAAAGTGGCTAAACCCGATCCAGCGTACCTTCGCGGGGTTGATAACCTTGGATACCGCCTCCAAAGTTGCTGAAAACATTTTCTTCATCCCGGTGTGCATTAGAAATGGCTCGTCATCTTTCACGAGAAATTGGTTGAACTGGATGCCGAACTCGGGGTGGAACGTGGAGATGCGATAAATCTCCGGGGCGATCTCGGTTACGATACTTTGCATACTGTTTCTCCCAACGACTTGAGTTGTTAAGGTTCTGTAATTTGACGACTGCATCGATTGTTATGCCGCCGAAAGATTATGTCAAGTTTTTATCGAGGCGCTTCATGAGTGAAGGTCGTTGACGAAAGTAGAATAAAAGTTTAGTTAGATGGTCCAGTGAAAGGGGGTTTTTATGTGCGGGACTTGGAGATATTATCGTCGGGTTTGGGTGGTGGCGGTTTTCTTGGTTGTGATTTCGTGGGTGGCAGCGGAGGCCCAGGAAAAGATCCGCATTGCCTACAGCTCGACAGACACCCTCAACTCGCTCTGGACTGTCGCCGACGACGCGGGTTTTTACAAAAAGCACGGTTTGGACGCGGAAGTTATCTACATAGGCAGCACGACGATCGGCATTGCCGCGATTGTCTCCCAGGACGTTCAAGTCGGCAATGCTGCAGGGAGCGGCGTCGCCAACGCGGCCGTACGCGGCGCGGACACCGTATGTGTTGCCTGTTTCATCAACGTTCTTGCCTACGAGCTAGTTGTGCTCGAGAGCGTTAAAAGTGCCGAAGACCTAAAAGGAAAGTCCATCGGCATCAGCCGCTTTGGCAGCGTGTCGGATGTGGCGGCGCGTGAGTTGTTAAAGGGTCTGGGCCTGAGACCGATGGAAGACGTGAAGATTCTCCAGGTTGGGGGTGCGTCCGAGCGTGCGGCGGGCTTTAGCCGCGGGGTGATTGCCGGCTTTCCCTCCCCGCCGGGAAACGTAAATCTCATCCCCGGCGGGCTACCGCACCGGGTTTTAGCCGACATGGCGGACCTGCCCAAACCCTACCCGTTGCCGTTTATCTGCGCTGTGACCACGAAAAGTTTTCTGGCCAAGAATCGAGCAACTGTAAAAAAGACGGTCATGGCGCTTATTGAGACCGCGCACTTCTTTAAAAACAACAAAGAGGCCACACAAAAGATTGTGGCAAAATATCTGCGGGGCGCGAACAAAGCCTATTTGGATACATCGTACGCGTCGACCGTTAAGATCTTGGAGAGAGTGCCTTATACCACGCGAGAGGGAATGAAAATCCAACTCGATGATGCGTTGAAGCAAAGCCCGGGCGCCAAGATCACGGTGGATAACCTGATCGACGACAGTATCGTGCGCGAGATCGAGCAGGACGGTTTCATTGACAAAGTTTACGGCAAGGGGAAGTAGGACAAAGGCACGGGATCGAGTGCGTTGAAACGCTAGGCGCTGACGCCGTAAAACGTTGCGAGTGGCTCGACCATTGCTCTGCGTGCCATAGATCACGGTGGACCTGTTGTTCAAGCCGGCTCGTCGAGATACAGACTTGAGTCTAGCGAAAAGACGCTCCACGTCATCATCCGGAGTGGATCTGAGCGTTTCCTCACGCTTCATTCACTTCGCACACATCTAGCCTTTTTGCTGGTAATCCTGCCAAAAATGCCGCACAATTTGCGTCTTCCAGACAGTCATGCGGCGAAGGAAAGTCAACGTTCGAGAGAGCCTCCGGTCTTCGTTCAAAGACGGCATCTTTGCCTCCTTCATGGGCGGCGTTACCGATCATTATGCGACGCCGCTGGCGCTCTTCCTGGGCGCCACCGTGCAACAGGTTGGGTTGATCACCGCTCTTCCAAATCTCCTGTCGTCTCTTTCGCAGTTTTTCGCGGTGCGAGTCATCTATTGGGTCGGCGGCCGGCTTAAATTGCTGGTGCGTTTGGTTTTTTCTCAAGCTTCGCTGATTCTTTGCATCGCCATCCTCCCTTGGCTCGAAGTGCCCAACGGCGTGGAGCTGTTGGCGTTTCTGTTAATTCTTGCCGCTGTGTGCGGCGGGCTGGCAGGACCGGCGTGGGGCAGCTTGATGAGCGACTACATCCCGTCCAGCAAGCGGGGGCGATATTTTGGATGGCGCAACCGGACCATAGGTGCGGTGGCCTTGGGTAGCGTGATCACGTCGGGATTGATACTCAATTCATTTCGGGAAGTTTCGTACGGCGCCGGATTTTTGATTATTTTTTCTTTAGCAGCTTTGGCGCGCTACGCGTCGGCTTATTTCATCAAGCAGATGGACGAGCCGCCGCACCGAAGAGATCCCGCCAGCGATTTTACTTTCCTCATGTTCGTCGCCCGTTTTAGAGAGAGTAACTTTTTCAAGTTCGTGGTTTTTTGTGCTTGTCTGACTTTTGCTACCTACCTGTCGGCGCCTTTTTTCGCCGTCTTCATGCTGCGTGACCTGCAGTTGAGCTATCTCACCTATATGGCGCTCCAGGTTTGCTCTTCATTCGCTTCGCTGGTTGCTCTGCCGCTCTGGGGCAAACACGCGGACCTGGTTGGCAACGTCAGAGTCCTTCGGCTAAGCTCCTTTTTTGCAGCGCTAGTCCCGGCGTTTTGGCTTTTCTCGCGCGATCCGGCTTACCTGATGCTGGTTCAGATCTGGGGAGGGTTTTCCTGGAGCGGGGTGACGCTCAGCGCGGCAAACTTTATCTATGACGCCGTCACGCCGCAAAAACGAGTTCGCTGCATCGCGTATTTTAACGTGATCAACGGCGTGGCACTTTTTCTCGGCTCTTCCTTGGGCGGCTTTCTCGCCGCACGGTTGCCGCTACTTTTTGGCTATAGTCTGCTCAGCCTCTTCGCTCTTTCTTGTTTCTGCCGGCTTTTCTTTTATGTATTGCTCTCGCGCTCTTTTCACGAGGTGAGACCGGCGCACGAGGTTGCCATCCACGAGCTGTTCTTCAGCGTCGTCGGCATTCGCCCGCTGGTGGGCCGGGCCCGCGACTAACCCGCCGGCCTAGAGCCGATGGCGTATAGCTTATAGCATATGATTGGGATGTTCGGATGTTCTAACTATAGGCCATAGGCTATTAGCCATATGCGAAGCGAAGAAGACTCAGCGCAGTTTGTCACACGACTGACAAAGAGCGTCGATGACCTCCTCCAGCGTCGGGGGCGGGTCGGTGTGATCTTTGAAGGGTGCGAGTCGCTGCCAGATATCGGCAGCCGCGTCGTGAAAGCCCGGTGTCAATCCGGCGGCGGCGAAGCTTTCAGCGATCTCTTTCATTTCACCCACGTAGCGCCACGCTTTGGGCGCTGCAACGGCGGCGGCCCGCGTGCTCTTTCGCGCGAGATCCGGTTGGGAGATGCTCCATTCCTCGCTGAGGGCCCGATCAACCCCTTCGATGGCTGCCAGCGCGCGGATCGCCAGCACCAACCCATCGGTGCATTTAGTCCAGGCGGCGTAGACGACCTTGAGTGCGGAGGCGGCGCCTGGGTTTGGACCGATGGCCCTGGCGTGGAGCATGCTTGCTGAAAAAAGCTCCGCTACTTCTGGTGCCCGGCTTCCCGAGAGATAAAGCCGGGTCGTTCCAGCTTGTTTGACGGGAGAGCCGATAATTCCCCCATCCACAAAACTCGCTCCCGCTTTGGTTACTGTCTGGCCGATTTCTTCTGCCGTGGCTCGAGAGACGGCATTGGCGTCGACGTAGAGACCTTTAAAATTGTGCTCCGCCACGTTCCGGGCGAGATCGAGAGCAGCATCCGGCGGACACACCGAAAGAATGACTTCGCTCTCCCGGACGGCATCGGCGAGATTCTTGACATCGACGAGACCCGCTCGGTTAGCCCGATCTTGCGTGGCTTGACTGCGTTGATGCGACACCCAGATCACCCGAGCACCGCTCGTAGCAGCGGCCGCTCCGATAGTCACACCCATATTCCCCGGATGGAGCAGTGCGACGGTCTTAAAGTACATGGTTAGTTCCTCCCAAAGCGTGATTACTTTTTAAAGCTAATCGATAGCCGTTCTTACAGTCAAGGGCCTCTTCGGTTTCGGTCATGCAGTTCAAAGTTCCGGGTTCAAGGTTCAAAGGGACGGGCAGGCAGTTTATTCTACGTTGAACTTTCAACGTTGAACCTTGAACTCCTAGGGGTTTCCTCTTTGCCGCTTGGCATTTTGGTTTGCGGCGGTATGTTATGATACGG
>CAVTUQ010000035.1:0-40379 GCA_963737905.1 uncultured delta proteobacterium
CTTTACCTTTGTACTTAACAATGACACGGCAGAAACAATTGCGCAGCTTTTCCATCAGTCGTAAACAGCAGCGCAGATCGAAACACCCTCTTCAACCAGAATGTCCACACATCTACTGGCGATTTTACCTTCGACCTCTTCGATCTCTTCTGCGCTTATCCCGGCTGGGGGATAAACCCGTATATGGCCGTCTTCATCTTCGAAGGTCTCAGTAGTCGCTTCGATCTTAGCCTCAGGACAGATCTCTTTGGCTAATAAGCTCAACTCTGTAAGATATTTATCAACCAACATCCGCCGTTTTCCAGCTGACAAAGATTTAGCCATGAGATGCTCCCTTTCTGACCTCGCCAACAAACTCACGGGCTTTAGCGAGAGCCCGGGCGGCTTGCCTTCTGCTCACGCTGGCATCCCGATAATCCGCAGTGTGCCTGAGATCCTGTACGATATTGAAATCCCGAGCGTGAAAAGGTGAATAAAGTTTACGTCGACGAGTAAGCTCGTTTGCAAAAGTTGCCTGCAATCCTGAGTGGCTCCACTCGGCCCGGACAAACCCTGCAGCCTCAAGACCAACCTGAGCTGCTTGATACATCGAGTAATAGGCTCGACTCACGCAAGAGTTATAAAGCCCTTCTTTATAACAGTAGTGCAGCTCGAAGTGATTCATCAGCCTTGCCGATTTCCATTCTTATTCCTTACAAATTTTATACGAGAAAAAAGCAACCTAGCAACGCTCTTGTGCCGGGCAGGCCAATCCGCATCCCGCAGTATACATAATTTGATCCGATCCCTTACCTGAAAAAGCCAAAGTCACTATCGATCTCTATTTCCTTGACTTCAAATCGCCTACTTGATAACCGCCAGTCTAGTGCGGTATCTCCTAAATTCGCAACAAAGGTTCGCCGTCATTCCGGCCAAGTTGGCGCCAGCCGGCGCGAGCCAAAATCCTGGAAATAAAAGGAAACCTGGATTACCGCTTTCGCGCTAATGACAAAAGGGAGACGCCGACCAGAAAAATGTATCGGGAGTCTTTTCCAGGCTTTGTTAAACATCAGGGACTGGTGGGCGGTGGCAGACAAACCACAAAGGTGGCATATTTGGGTTTATGAGCAAACCTGCGCTAAACATAGGCGAACTGACTGCTGAAGAACGTTTGCGTCTGATTGAGGAACTATGGGACAGTCTCAGCGAGAAGCCGGGAGATGTTCCGCTGACCAACACGCAGCGCGAGGAACTAGATCGGCGACTCGATGATCTCGAACGCTCAGGACCGGAGGGTATACCTTGGGAACAGGTCCTGCAGCAGATCCGCTCCCGGCCTAGGTGAAGCCACCGATCTTCCGCCCTGCGGCCGCTGCAGATGTCGAAGACGCCTATCGATGGTATGAGGCTCAACGAGCCGGTCTTGGTGACGAGTTTCTTGTAGCGGTGAGTACCGTCGTTGAATCCCTGGTAGGATACCCTGAACGCTTCCCTATTGTTTACCGTGAGACTCGTCGTGTACATATGCGGCGGTTCCCGTACAGTCTTTATTACCGAATTATTGACGATCAGGTTATTGTGGTCGCCTGCATGCATGGAAGGCGGCACCCCCGGCGGTGGCAATCTCGTAGCTAATGGCTAATCCAACGCTTCAGACCGCCGCCTAAGAGGCGCGCTGAGCTTCGTTGCGTTTAGGCGCAGAGGTAACGATTAAGGAGAATAAATATGGTTACGATCGAATCGACTCCGGAAATGGCAGCCCATGTGTACGAAACGATGGAGCGTAATCTCACGATTGTCCGTCGCCGGCTGGGCAGGCCCTTGACCCTGGCGGACAAGGTCTTACTGGGACACCTTGACGACCCGGAAAACCAGGAAATAGAGCCTGGCAAGAGCTATCTCTTTCTCCATCCCGACCGCGTCATTCTGCAGGACGTGCTCGGACAGACCGCCATGCTCCAGTTCATGCAAACCCTGCGTGAGAAAGTCGCGGCGCCCACCACGATCCACTGCGACCATCTCATCCAGGCGCGAGTCGAGGGCGAGTCTGACCTGCACCAGTCGCTACAAGAAAATCAGGAAGTCTATGACTTTCTGCGTTCAGCAGCGGCTAAGTACGGCGCGGGTTTCTGGGGGCCGGGGGCCGGGATCATTCACCAGGTGGTGCTGGAGCATTACGCCTTCGCCGGCGAATTGATCATCGGCACGGACTCGCACACGCCCAACGCCGGCGGCCTTGGGGCGTGCGCTGTCGGCGTCGGCGGGGCTGACGCTGTAGACGTCATGGCCGGGCTCCCCTGGGAGGTGCTCTACCCCAGGCATATCGCGGTGTACCTGACCGGGAAGCTCTCGGGGTGGACGGCCCCCAAGGACGTCATTCTCTACGTGGCGGGACAGCTGACCGTTGAGGGGGGCACCAACGCCATCGTGGAGTATATCGGCCCCGGCGCTCGGACAATCAGCGCCACCGGTAAGGCCACGATCACCAACATGGGTGCCGAGCTGGGAGCAACAACCTCTATGTTCCCCTATGATGAGCGAATGGCAAAATATTTGCGGGCGACGGGCCGAGGCGACCTGGTGCCGCTAGCCGAACAGTATAAACACCTGCTCGAACCGGACGAGGAAGTGGAGGCCAACCCTGACAAGTACTACGAGCGCGTGGTCCAGCTCGACCTGTCGAAGCTGGAGCCCTACGTGGTGGGACCTCACTCCCCGGACAGAGCCCGTCCGATCTCCAAGCTCGCCGCGGAGGTGACTGATTCAAACAATCAGTTCTGCGACGACATCTCGACGGCTCTGATCGGCAGTTGCACCAATTCCTCCTACGAGGATATGAGCCGCGCGGCGGATGTCGCCGAGCAGGCGAAAGCTCACGGCATCAAAACAGCCGTGCCCTTTCTGGTCACGCCGGGATCGGAGCAGGTGCGCGCCACCATTGAGCGCGATGGCCAGATGCAGTCTCTCAAAGACATAAACGGCGTCGTTCTGGCGAACGCTTGCGGCCCCTGTATCGGCCAGTGGCGTAGGGCCAATGAGATGGTGGGGATACCCAATACCATTGTGACCTCGTATAACCGCAACTTCCCAAGGCGCAACGATGGGCAGCCGACAACGATGAACTTCATCGGCAGTACCGAGCTTGTGACTGCCCTTGCCTTAGCCGGTAGACTCTCGTTCAACCCGCTCACCGACACCCTCGCCGGCGCCGATGGCAAGCCATTTAAACTCGACCCTCCCAAGCCGGCTCCTGAAGTGCCGGCCGAATCCTTTGCCCGCGGTCGAAACGCCTATATCGCGCCTCCCGAAGACGGCAGCAATATCGTGCTGAAAGTGGATCCTCACAGTCAAAGACTGCAGTTGTTGGAGCCTTGGCCCGCCTGGGATGGCAACGACTTTCGGGATATGCCTGTTCTCATGAAGACCAAGGGCAAGACCACGACGGACCACATTTCTCCTGCCGGCCCCTGGCTAAGTTTACGGGGACATCTCGACAAGTTCAGCGACAACATGTTTATGGGCGCGACCAACGCCTTTACCGGCGAGGCGGGTAAGGGCAAAAACGTTCTGACAGGAGAGACCGGGTTGGCCATAGCCAAAATCGCCAGGGCCTACAAATCCAATGGGATCAAGTGGGTCGTCATCGGCGACCATAACTATGGCGAGGGCAGCAGCCGCGAGCACGCTGCCCTCTCACCACGTCTTCTGGGGGGCGTGGCAGTGATTGCCCGGAGCTTTGCGCGCATCCATGAGTCTAACTTGAAGAAGCAAGGACTGCTGGCACTCACGTTCCAAGACCCGGCAGACTACGACCGCATCCGCGAGGAGGACCGCATCAGCCTCCTCGGGCTCGCGGCGATGGCACCCGGCAAACCTGTGGAGTGCCTTGTCAGACATGCAGACGGGACGACCGAGACGCTGCGGTTATCTCACTCCTTCGCGACGTCTCAGCTGGAATGGTTCCGTGCGGGATCGGCCCTGAACCTGTTCCACGGAGCCTAAGCAATTACGCTGCTGGCGATGGGCCACACCCTGGACCCTTTTTTTCAGCAAATCGCTGCGTGGCGTCCCATGACAGCTGTATACTGCCCCGGGAATTTCTCCTCCGAATAGATGTCTCCGCCTTTTTGTGCCTATAAAACTTCGTCGTGATCTATTGGTTTTTGCTAGGGGGTAGCGCATTTGTGGCGTCCACGATAGCAGCGGTCGCTGGTTTTGGAGGAGCTGCGGTACTTTTGCCGATTTTGGTCTCCATGTTTGGGGTACGCGACGCGATCCCGATTTTAACTGTGGCACAACTGATTGGGAATGCCAGTCGCGTCTGGTTTAACCGCCGTGAGCTTGAGTTGCCGGTCGTCGGTTGGTTCGCCGTCGGGGGTGTGCCTGCCGCGCTCATCGGCGGATTTTTCTTTGCCTCTGCGCCACTCTCTTTCCTCATGCGACTCTTAGGTCTGTTCCTGATCATGACAGTCTCGTATCGCCACATCGGCAAAGCTAGCGCGCTGCGCGTTCCCCTGCGCGGATTTGCCATCCTGGGCGCTGTATTCAGTTTCCTTTCGGCACTCCTGGGTAGCGTAGGGCCGATCATGATCCCCTTTTTCCTGGCGTATGGATTGGTGAAGGGGGGTCTTATCGGCACTGAAGCGTTGGCCACAGTCGTGATGCACGTCACCAAGCTAGTGGCCTATCGACGAGTCTCGATTCTGACATCCGACAGTATTGTGATCGGTCTTGCCCTCGGGTCGATCATGATTTTCGGTTCGTTTGTGGGGAAAAAGATCCTCGACTGGTTACCTGAGCGACTATTCATCCTGCTCATTGAGGCGACGCTGATCGTCGCGGGTATCGGATTTTTGGTTCACGGGTGAATCTCCACATACCGAACGTCATGGACACGTTTCGATTTCTTGACATTACGCCCTCTTTTTAGAGGTGAGGAGCTTATGATGACACGGACGGGGCCGGGGAAACCCCGATGGGCGATCTGATGCCGACGCGTCTGGATTTCTCTGATTTAAAATGAGGATGCACCGATGAAGATAAAGAAGTTGGATGGATTGGTTGACGAGCTTAGATTTGGCACGCGATTGTTGTTTCAAGAGTTAGGGGATCCCTGGGGACACATCGCCGTGCGTTTGCCCAAGAGCGACGGCTATGACGGATTCCTGCTCAAGCATGTTAGGGTAACACCACCCCCGGGAGAGCCGGATGCGGTTATGATGTTTGACTACGATGGAAAACTTCTCGAAGGGGAACGCAGAGTCCCTTGGGAGCTGCCCTTATACACGGCTATCTTTAAGACACGGCCGGACGTCCAGAGTGTCATTCACACGCACCCGCTTGTCGCCACCGCGCTCACCATGGCGGGAAAGACAGTGTTCGCGATCACCCATCAATCGGCACCCTTCGAGCATGGCATCCCGATTTTCGGCGGTGATATGGTGAACACTCAAGAATTGGGAGAAGGGTTGGCGGAAACTCTTGGCAAACGACCGGCGGCGCTGCTCAAAGGCCACGGCGCGGTGGTCGTAGGTTCGAGCATCGCCCATGCGGTTCAGAGCACATTGTATCTGGAGCAAGCCGCTCAACAGCAAATTTGGGCCGCCACCCTCGGCACGCCGGAAGTCCTTGATCAGCGCCTTATCGACTTTCATAAGAATCTTCCTCCAGGTGACGGCGGCCTGGCACTCTGGTACACCAAAAAGCACTACGACTCGCAGCCGGAACCCGCTTCGCGCGCGAACCATGCACGCGGCAGGTCTAAGAAACGGTGAACTTCACTTCGAAGGCTGAGGGGGTTTCATCCTGGGAAGGGACACTAGACGTTGGGGCGTAGCTCCAATCCGCCTATGTCGAGCAGGACGCGTCCAAACTGCTGTCGCCCTTCGAAGACTCGATGGGCCTCTGCAACGTTTTCTAGTGGAAATATATGGCCGATGGCGACCTTCAAATCACCCGCGGCGTGCAGTGATAGAACTTTTTCGCATTCGTCGGGACGGCTTCCCTTGGAGAATATCACTGTGGCCTGATTGTAAATCAACGCCGAGACTCTGAACGACACCGACTCGCCGGCCGTGCTTCCGGGGATCACGATCCTGCCATTGGGCTTGAGGGTTGCGGCCAGCTTCTCGAACCCACCTCCGCCCACCGTATCGAAAATCAGATCGACGCCGCGCCCATGGGTGATCTCCTTTACCCGCTGAACAACGTTCTCGCTATTCGAGTCGATGACTTCATCGGCGCCTAACGCTCTAAGCCGGCGGGCTTTCTCGCCTCCGCGAACCGTGGCGATAACCCGTGCGCCGGTGTAGTGAGCGACTCCTATCCCGCCGCTCCCTACCGATCCGTTGGCGGCGCGAATCAGTACCGTTTCATCTTTCTGCAAGCGTGCCTGTGTAATGAGATTGTGCCAGGCGGTCAGCGTGCTTCCCTGAAAAGAGGCGGTCTGGTCGTGACCAAGGTCGCGCGGCTTGCGAATGAGACTCGCGGCTGGAACCGTCACATAATCTGCGTAGCCTCCCCAGGAGGAAACTCCCTGATACCTCGGCGAACGGCACATTTCCGGGAGGTCGCTCCGGCAATTGTCGCAAGTTCCGCAAGGTGTAATGTTCCGGGTGATGGCTTCATCCCCTTCTTTCCAACCCGCAACACCAGGAGCTACGGCCGCGACGACGCCGCTGGACTCTCGACCCAATTGAAATGGCAGCGGCGCGCGAAAGTAGCCATCCTGTCCGGCGCGCATGTTGATATCGTTGCGGCGGATGCTCGTCGCATAAACTCTCAGCAACACTTCTCCTTGCGACGCCTTGGGCACGGGTACTTCCTCCAAACGCAAGACTTCCGGCCCGCCGTATTCGTAAAATCGCACTGCTCTCACAACGCGTCCTCGCTAAAGTGTCTCACTAGCGCTATTCAGCAAATGAAACGCTCTCGTGAAACTTACGTCAAAGCTACGTGAATCAACGCCGGGGAATCTAGCACTTTCGCCAGGCGCCGCCAACGGGCCTTCGCCTCGAATCATGGCGCTGGTGAAAAAAAGCGACCTTGACTCGACGAAACCTGTCATATACTAGAGAAAAAAGTTGGTGAAGATCCCGCTGTGTAATGTCATTCTGAGGCGTTAGCCGAAGAATCTGTATTGTCTAGCGTTCAATGCATGAAATTCTTCACTTCGTTCAGAATGACAAACGTGGGATTCCATCATTACGAGAGCGTCTCTCGCACAGGAGAATAACGTATGGGTCGCATTGTATTTGCAGCCGGAGTTCCCCATGTGGGAGCGATACTGATCGGCATCAAGCGCGCGGGGGAGCAAGGCGAACGGGTCAAGCAGACGTTTGATCGCCTGCGCGAAGAGCTGCGGGCTACCGAGCCGGACGCGCTGATCATCTTCGGCTCCGACCATTTCAAGTCTTTTTTTTACAATCTGGTTCCCCGCTTTTGCATCGGGGTCGGCGGGGAGTGCGGCGCGTGGGATGAAGGCGTTTTATCGAGGGACATAGCCGACACGTATCGAGTCCCGGTCCACCAAGAGCTGGCGCGCGATATCCTCACAAAGGCCGTTGAAAGGGGTTTCGATTTGAATTCCGCCGAGGAACTCCGGCTCGATCATTCCTTTTACTCACCCATCGAGCGGTTGACCCCCGGACACGATATTCCAATCGTCCCGATTGTCATGAACGTCGCGATCGCGCCCCGGCCGTCGCTGCGCCGCTGCTACGATCTCGGGCGAGCGATCGGGGAAATTATCAGGAGCCGTCCGGGAGACCAGCGCGTGGCGGTTATCGGCACCGGCGGCATGTCCCACACCGTCGGCGTTCCGGAATACGGGTTTATCAATCCGGATTTGGACCGTCAGTTCCTGGGTTTGCTTGCAACCCATCACATCGAGGAAATCCTGGAAAACTGGACTCAGGAGTGGCTTGAACGAGAGGGCGGCAATGGCATGAACGAGATTCGCATGTGGCTCGCTATGGCCGGCGTCGTCGCTGGCGCCACCGGACAGGTTTTACTGTACGAAGAAATGCGTTCCTGGGGCACGGGGGCCGGAATCCTTCGAATGGACCCGGAAACGGCGAAGATTTAACCTGAGGATCGACGGATGAGTGCCTACCAGGTCCAGAAATTCATCTGGGAGCTCGACCGCAACCGGCCGTTGAAAGAAAAGTTTAAAGCCAATCCTGACGGTGTTCTTAGCAATTATCCGCTCACCGACGAAGAAAGGCGCGTTCTCAAAGAGGTAGACGCATGGGGATTGCGCGGGATGGCAGTCCACCCGATTTTGATCAGACAGTACACACGCGTTTTTGGCATCGAGCACGAAAAGATTTTCACGGATAGCCCGCATCATCCATTCACGTCCAAAGCGGCTCCGTGATGGTGCGGACGCACTGCTCGGTGATTCGGTCTCAAAAGGCGACTTGACGGCATGCCTGGCGACGCCTCCACAGAGCCGAGATCGTCGCCAAAGAGCTTATCGGCTGGCCTTCTCAACGTAACTGCTATCGACCCACGTCTCCAGGGGCGGCACCGAAGTGATCCCGCCGTGCTCGACGGCAAGCTTGAGAAAATTGTTTATGCCTTTCATATTCGGGCGCGCATCCGTGCTGAGCATTTTCTGGCGGATGAGCATGTCGTAGGTTTGTTCTTGCCAGCTTGGTTTCCAATCGGGAAAGTAATCGAGCAATACGGCCATGGCAGCCTTCTTGTTGGCCGGATCGTGTAACCATCGGGTGGCCTTCACCAAAGCGCGCATCGTCGCGACCACGGTTTCCTCATTTTTCTCCGCCCATTTTCCATTCACGGTAAACCCGGCGTACTGAACATCTTTGAGGTAATCCTGGGTGAAGCCCAAACTCTTAAAGCCGTCGTCCAATAGGACAAAATCATCCGGCTGGCCGATCAAGCAACCCTGAATCTGTCCAGCTTTCATAGCGCCGATGCGGTCGCTGGATCGTCCGATGCTGAGATAGGAATAATCTCCTTTCTTAATCCCGTTGACGGTGAGCATCGTCGCGAACATGGTATAAAAGGCGCCCCCGGGAGTCCCCGCCGCCAGCGTTTTTCCTTTCAGATCGCTCCAGCCTTTGATGTCTTTTGCAACGATGGCGCGGAAGCTGGGCTTTTCCTGCGACGTACCGATGAGCTTGAGCGGAGCGCCTTGCAGCAGCGGCTTTGCCGCGGAATCGATCGAATAGGTGTTCATATGAATGTCATTGGCCAGCAGCGCTTGAGTCTGGATCACGCTCGATCTTAAAATAATCACCTCGACATTTAGATTTTCCTGCTTGAAAAAGCCGCGTTTCACCGCGGCAAAGATCTGCCAATTGGAAGAGGAGTAGGCCGTTAAGGCGATCCGCACATTGGCCGGGTTGGGCGAAGCCCCCATTCCCGGGTTCGCTAAGAAAAACACGACGAGCAACGCTAACGCTAAACTGGCGCTCCTCGGCACTGTCATACGGCTCCTCCTATCGCAGTAGCCAAAAAACAATCTAAGACTTCAAGTGACTTTCGAAAAACTGCAGTGCCCTCTCCCAGGCCAACCTCGCGCCCTCCGGATGGTAACGGCGAGCCGAATCATCGTGAAAAGCGTGTTGCGCCCCCGGATAGATAAAAAACTCAGCTTTCTTTCCATGCCGGTTTAGCTCTTGACGCAGTTGCTCGACGTGTTCCAAAGGACACACGACGTCTTGATCACCGACGTGGTATTGCGTTGGACAAGAGAGGGCCTTCGCAAAGGACAAATAAGATCTCTCTTTGCCATCCGGCGTTACTTCTCCCTTGACGATCACCGGTCCATAGAAATCGACGAAGCAGCGGAACACGTCGGTTCGGCACACCGTGTAAAAACCTTTTCCTCCACCCATGCAGATCCCGTAAAGCGCGATGCGATCGCAAATCAACCCCTCACGATTTTTGAGATATTGGTAGCCATTGACAAGATCGTCGAAGACTTGATCGTCGGGAAGCGCACGATCGATCTTTTGCCTCCGCTCCACGTCGGTGTCTCCGGCCGGAGGCTTTCCTCCGATGCGCGAAAAGAGATCGGGGGTGAGGATCATGTATCCCTGCCCGGCAAGCCGACGCGTGACATCCAATCGGTGTTCCGTCATTCCCGGATTTTCATGGATCATGACGATTCCCGGCCACGGACCCGTGCCGCCCGGCACCGCGAGGTATGCCCTCACTGCCGCGCCCCGGCTCGGATATTCGATCCATTCCGATGTTGCTTCCGAAGATGTGGCCATCTGTTACCTCCACTGGCTCCTTCAGGTACCAGGACTTCTTCTTTCAAGTCAAGCTCCGTTCATTCGTTGAATTCAGGCTTGCTACCCAATATGATTCACGTTATGTCGGGAGGACACATGAACACCATTCGATTTGTTGACACCACACTTCGCGACGGCCATCAGAGTCTCTGGGCGGAAAACATGACCACCGGAATGATGCTCCCCATCGCCAAGCGGATGGACGACGCGGGATTCGAAGGCATCGAGCTCATTTCAGGTTCGCACCTCAAAAAAACCGTCCGGGAGCTTAAGGAAGATCCCTGGGAGCGGGTGCGGCTCGTCTCCAAAGAGATCCGGAAGACTCCCCTTCGCGTCATCGCCGGCAGAGTCAACACTTTCGAATACAATCCTCCCTCAATGTACTGGCTGTTCATAGAGCGAATGTTTGCCAACGGCATTCGCGAAGCGCGCATTTCGGACGAATGGAACGACTATGAAGGGTGGAAGTTCAGAGTCGGCGTCGCCCATGCGGTGGGAATGAAAGTGATTTTGAATCTCATCTACTCCGTATCCCCCAAGCACAGCGACGAATATTTCGCTGAACGAACGCGCCAGGCAGCCTCGCTCAAACCCTATCGTCTCTGCCTCAAAGATCCAGGAGGATTACTGACGCCGGAGCGAATGCAAACCCTTGTGCCGATCATTTTCGAGAATGCCAACGGAGTACCCGTAGAGCTGCACACCCATTGTACGACCGGCTTGGGTCCGCTTTGTTGCCTTGAGGGGATGAAGCTGGGAATTCGATCCATCAACACGGCGGTGCCTCCGCTAGCTGATGATTCTTCGAATCCTTCTCTGTTCAACGTCGCGAAAAACGCCCGCGCACTCGGTTACCCAACCGAGATCGATGAAGAAATCCTAAGGCCGGTATCTAAACATTTCACCGCCATTGCCAAGCGCGAGGGTTTCACAATCGGCGCGCCGGTTGAATACGATTTTTCTCAGTATCAACATCAGGTTCCCGGCGGTATGCTTTCGAACTTGCGGCATCAATTACGCAAGGTCGGCTTGGAAAGCAAATATCCCGAAGCCCTGGAGGAGACGATCCGAGTGCGCGCCGAATTTGGTTACCCGATCATGGTCACTCCCCTTTCGCAGTTTGTCGGCAGTCAGGCGGCGATCAATGTGATCGTCGGCGAGCGCTACAAAGAAGTCACGGACCAGGTGATCAAGTTCGCTTTAGGTCATGCTGGAGGGGAAGGCGCTCGCGACATGGACCCGAATGTGAAGGACAAAATCCTTGATCGCCCGCGGGCCAAGGAGTGGGCCAAATGGCAACCGGACGAGCCTAGCGCCGACGATATGCGGCGGAGGCTCGACGCGGTCGGAACCTCCGACGAAGAGTTGCTGCTGCGCTGGATTGTCGGAAAAGAAGATATCGACGCCATGCGCGCGAATCCCCGCCCGGTCGAATATCTCAACGCGGAACAGCCGCTCGTCAACCTGTTGCAAGAGTTGAGCAAGCGCACAGACTGTAGCCAGATCCACGTCCAACGGCCGGGGTTCTCGATCACGCTGGAGCGGCGGGCGGGAGTGTGAACGAAGAAGATGCCCAGTTCAAAGTTCAACGTTCAAAGTTCAAAGTTGCCGGATTGAGAGAATTTGTGACTTAAACCTTGAACATTGAACTTGGAACCTTGAACTAAATTTCCGGCAGTGCAATAAGAGAGGTAATTTTGATTCGAGGCAAGTATAAGGAGGACTTATTCTATGGCTAGCGACATCGTCGCGATCGACGTTCACGTTCACCTATCCGATGAATTTACCCAGAAAGCCAAAGGTTCGCGCACGGCCCAAATGGCGAAATACTTTGGCCGTGAAAGACCGCCGGTCTCCATCGACGAGATGGCGGATCAGTACCGCGCGCGCAAGATGATGGCCGTCATCATGAATACGCGGGACGAGACGGTTACCGGGCTCACCCCTGTGCCGAACGACCACGTTGCCGGTGCGGTAAAAAAACATCCCGATGTATTTTTGGCGTTTGGCGCCATCGATCCTTGGACCGGGAAACTGGCTCTGGACGAAATCAAACGTTGCAAAGACCTGGGACTATCAGGAATGGGCGAGCTGAATCCGGCGCGGCAACATTTTTTCCCTAACGACGTGCGCTTTTATCCTCTATGGGAAGAATGCGCGAAACTCAACATGCCGATTCTTTTCCATGGCGGTATGGCGGCGGCCGGCGCGGGAACTCCGGGCGGGATGGGCATCAAGTTGAAATATAGCCAGCCCATCGCCATCGATGAGGTCGCGGCGGATTTTCCGGAGCTGAAAATCATCAGCGCCCACCCGACCTGGCCGTGGACCGCGGAAAGCTTGGCCATCGCCCGTCACAAGGCGAACTATTACATCGATCTTTCGGGTTGGGCACCGAAGTACTTTCCGGCTGAGCTCGTCCACAACATCAACACGCTGCTCCAGGATAAAGCGATGTTCGGTTCCGACTGGCCGGCGATCGGCGTCGAGCGCTGGCTGGAAGAATTCCAACAGGTTAATATGAAACCTGAAGTGCGGAAGAAGATCATGTTGGATAACGCCAAGAAGTTCTTCGGTCTGGAATTCTAAGCAGGACTGCTGACCACGAAGGACGCGAAGCTTCATTGCGCTCAATCGCCTCGTTACAAGTAGATAAGTATCCTGCGCTCGTCGATTCGTGGCGCCTCGCCTCTGAGATCCTTCGTGGAGCACCCTGCAAGAAGGGATTTTCAGTGAGAGGTTTGCAGAAAAAATACGTGAATACCGACGGCATTAAATTTGTCGACACCACCATCCGCGACGGCCATCAAAGCCTATGGGCGGAGAATATGACCACCGGCATGATGCTGCCGGTGGCGGAAGCGATGGATCGCGCAGGCTTTGACGCCATCGAGCTGATCTCCAGCTCGCACTTGAAGAAGTGCGTCCGGGAGCTGAAGGAAGATCCGTGGGCGCGTGTGAGGTTGATGAGCCAACGGATTACGCGCACGCCGCTCCGGTTGAACGCCGGCCGCTTTAGCGCCTTCGACCTCACCCCGCGGTCGATGTATCGCCTCTTCATGGAACGGATGGCTGCCAACGGCATCCGCGAAGCGCGCATTTCCGAAGAGTGGAACGAGCTGGAAGGTTGGACGTGGAAAACGCAAGTAGCCCGTGACGTCGGCATCAATCCGGTTCCCAACATCATTTATTCCGTCTCGCCCAAACACACCGATGAGTATTTCGCGCAGCGCACCCGCGACGCGGCGTCGCTCAAAGTAAATCGGCTCTGTCTCAAGGATCCCGGAGGTCTGCTCACGCCGGAACGGATAAAAACGTTGGTGCCGATCATGTTTCAAAACGCCAACGGCATCGAAATCGAGCTGCACACGCACTGTACTACCGGGCTCGGACCGCTGTGTTGCCTGGAGGCGGTCAAGCTGGGCATCAAAATCGTCAACACGGCTCTGCCGCCCCTCGGCCGACGGTTCGTCGAACCCGTCGCTGTTCAATGTCGCGAAGAACCTCCGCGCCCTCGGTTACAAGACCTTGATCGACGAAGAGCTACTCAAGCCGGTTTCCGAGCATTTCACGTTCATCGCCAAGCGCGAGGGCTTCCCCATCGGTGCACCGGTGGAATACGACTATTCCCAATACCAACACCAAGTGCCCGGCGGCATGATCTCCAATCTGCGTCACCAACTGCGCAAGGTCGGCTTGGAACAAAAGATCGATCAGGCATTGGAAGAGACCATGCAAGTGCGCGCGGAGCTGGGCTACCCGATCATGGTCACGCCGCTTTCGCAATTTGTCGGAAGCCAGGCGGCCATCAACGTCATCGTCGGCGAGCGCTACAAAGAAGTGACCGACCAGATCATCCAGTACGCTCTCGGTTATTGGGGCCGAGAAGGGGCCGAGTTGATGGAACCCACCGTGAAAGCAAAAATCCTCGACCGTCCGCGCGCCAAGGAGTGGGCAGAGCGGCAACCGCCGGAACCGACGGTTCAAGAACTGCGCAAAAAAATGAATGCGGAGGGCGTATCGGACGAAGAATTCTTGCTGCGCTGGAACCTGAGCATAGACGAGATCGAGACGATGCGCGCCGCGGGCGCACCCAAGGAGTACTTCACCGCGCGCCAGCCCCTGGTTAATTTGATCGACGCGCTGAGCAAGCGAAGCGACTATCGCCAGATCGTTATTCAAAAGGGGGAAACGGTCATATCGCTGCAAAAAGGCGCTTCGGCGTGAGTCCTGAGTTCTTTTTGAATTTTCAAATGTTTCACCGAGTATAATTTCTCTCCCCTCGACAGAACTCCCGATTCACTCTGTATAATCCCATGGATCGCTTCTTCTTTGCTGCCGGCTCTTTGCTGGCCTTTTTAGCGGTGGCGCTGGGTGCGTTCGCGGCTCACAGCCTCAAGGCACGTCTCCCCGCTGATATGCTCGCCATCTTCGAAACCGGCGTGCGCTATCACATGTATCACGCCCTTGCTTTGCTGGCGGTCGCCTGGGCAGCGTCGCGCTGGCCTGAAAGCAGCGCCGTCACCGCCGGTTGGGCGTTCATTATCGGCATCGCCATCTTCTCTGGTAGTCTTTACATCTTGAGCTTCACGGGAATGCGTTGGCTAGGAGCCATCACCCCCATCGGCGGCGTTGCCTTTCTCCTGGGCTGGCTACTCCTCGCCTGGGCCGCTTGGCGGTAGTAGAGAACTGTTCAAAACGTTCCAACCGTTCAAATCGTTCAAAACGTGCGCGCCGCCTATGGCTTATCGCGATCCAGCTGTATGCCATAAGCGATCAGCCATAGGCGTCTGCTTCGCGTTGACTGTCCGTAAACCTTCAAGTACCTTGAATTTATGATCGTCGGCGTTCCAAAAGAAATCAAGACCGAAGAAAATCGCGTCGCGGTGACTCCCACAGGCGTAGCCGGCTTTGTTTCGCGCGGGCATAAAGTTTTGATCGAAAAAGGCGCCGGTCTCGGTAGCGGGCTCGCGGATCGGGTTTACGAGGCCGCCGGCGCTACGCTCGTCGAGTTGGCAGAAGGTGTTTGGCGCCAGGCCGATTTGATTATGAAGGTCAAAGAGCCTCAACCCTCGGAATTCTCGCTGCTGCGCAAAGGACTCATCCTCTTCACCTACCTCCACCTGGCTGCCAGTGAGAGCGTTACGCGCGAGCTGCTCGAACGAAAGGTCACAGCCATTGCCTACGAAACCATACAACTCGACGACGGCTCACTGCCGCTCCTAACGCCCATGAGTGAAATTGCCGGACGCCTCTCGATTCAAGTAGGCGCTTGGTGCCTCCAGGCGGAAAATGACGGACGCGGCATTCTTCTCGGCGGCGCCTCCGGTGTCCGTCCGGGTAAAGTGGTCATCCTCGGGGCAGGCATGGCCGGCACCGCCGCTTGCCAGATTGCAGCCGGCATGGGCGCCTATGTCAGTATTCTGGATATTCATCCAACCAAGCTTCGTTATGTGCACGATATTCTCGGCGGTCATGTCACGACTCTCATGTCGAACCGCGCCAACGTGGAAGAAGCGGTCGTCGATGCCGACCTGGTCATCGGCTCCGTGCTGATTCCCGGTGCCAAAGCGCCCAAACTCGTTTCCCGCTCTTTGGTTCAACGGATGAAGGCGGGTTCGGCATTCGTCGATATTTCCATCGATCAGGGCGGTTGTGCCGAGACTTCTCGTCCGACGACGCATCGCCAACCGATCTATGTGGAAGAAGACGTCGTGCATTACTGCGTAACCAACATGCCGGCCATTGTGCCACATACGTCGACCTACGCGCTGACGAACTCGACACTTTCCTACGGCTTGGAGCTCGTTAACCGCGGTTTTCCCCAGGCGCTGGCGAGAAACAAGGCGCTGGCCAAGGGACTCAACACCTATGACGGGAAAATCACCCACGAAGGTGTGGCCACTGCCTTCAACCTTCCATTGACCCGGGTCGAGGAGGTGATTCGCACATGAGACTGGTCACCCGGGCCGATTTCGACGGACTTGTCTGCGGCGCGCTTATCACGAAGTTCGAGAACATCGATTCTTATCTTTTCGTCGAGCCCAAATTCATGCAGGACGGACTGGTGGAAGTGCAGAGTGGCGATATCATCGCCAACCTGCCATACCACCCCAGCTGCACGCTTTGGTTCGACCATCACATCACCAACACGATGCCGGAATTCGACCGCCCCATCATGCCCGGCAAGGGCGGCTTTCGCCTGGCACCCAGCGCCGCGCGCGTGGTTTGCGAGTATTACACCGAAACATCCAAGTCGAATGACCCCGAGGGGGCGATGCGATTGGCGTTTTTGAATACCCAGCGGATGAAATATCTTCTCGAGGAGGCGGACAAAATCGACGCGGGCAAACTGAGCCGGGAAGATGTCTTGAACCCGCAAGGCTACGTCTTGATCTCGATGACCACAGACGGAAGGAACGCCGGGGATGAGCCCTACTGGCTGCGCGTTATCGAGCTGCTCCGCGACGAAAATTTGGGAAACATGCTCAACGACGCTGAAGTGAAGCGCCGCTGCCAACAGATCCTCGACGAGCAAGAACAACTACGCAAACTCTTGCTCGAACACTCGACCCTGAAGAGCAATGTGATCTACGTTGATCTCCGGGGCGTGGACAAGGTACCGGATGGCAACCGCTTCCTCATTTTTACGCTGTTTGCGGCGGGAAATATTCAGGTCAAGGTCACCGACGACAGCCAAAGAGCCAACACCACAGCGATCTCGGTGGGTTACAATATCTTCAATCCCACATCGAAGGTCAACGTGGGCGAGCTGCTGCAGAGATACGGCGGCGGCGGCCACAAGGTCGTCGGTTCCTGCCGCGTACCCAACGACAAAGCGGAACAAGCGATCAAGGAGATCGTCGAGGCGGTGACCGAAATGAATTGAACGTCTGGAACTTTTTGAACGTCTTGAACCACAACCGACCAGTTCAAATCGTTCAAGCCGTTCAAAACGTTCAACCCGTTGCTCTTGTGTCGCAGCGAATGCCTGCTTTCTAAATGAAAGTCATCCATCTGCAAACTGCTCTCAAGCGCCTTCCCAAACTCAACCAGGAGATTCGCTACCAGAGCTGCTTCCAAGAAAAGACTTTCACTAGCGGTATCATCGCCTTCCGGCCGCAAAAAAACTCGGACCTCAAGCAGATCAACCACGTCGATAAGGACGTCGTTTGTCAGGTGCTCAAAGGTCGCGGCCGGCTGCGTATCAAAGGCCGCCGCATTCGGCTGCGCCCCGGAACGATCTGCCATATTCCGAAGGGCACACCCCATGACTTTGCAGCAGGGAAAACCGGCGAGTTGATCTTATTTTATTCGTTGATCAAAACCGGATAGACGATAAGCGAAGCCGGGCTAAGGACGGTTTGAACGACTGGAACGATTTGAACAGCCATTCAAAATTACCACACGCGAACGAGTTTCGCTCTCAGATAGGCATCCCATTGCGCCTGGGCGGATTTGGGTCTCTTATCGCCGGTTTGCATTCCCGTAAAGGCCCAAATGCGGGCGATGTCATCCTGGGGCGGGCGCAGCTTGGCAACCAGTCTCTCAAAATCCGTCGTCGCAAAATTTATCACAAACTCGTATTTGTCGCGGGCCGCGGTCTTGAGTAGCAATTCGGTGAACTGCTCCTGGTCGACATCGGAGCCATTAAGCACCAGCCCATAGGATCTCATGGGCACGTTCCGGGACGTCATGCCGCTCTCCGACACTGCGATCGGCTTCTTGAAGCGACTTGCAAAATCGAAGAAGTTCCCAGGCACCGGACGGGGCAACTCAGTGCTCATATGCGGATACACGCTCATGGCAAAGAGGTCGCTTTGTTTCATCAGCTCCGTTACTTCACGCTCCTGCTCCGTTCCTTTCGCCTCTTTTGTGAGCTTCTTGTAGTGTAAGACTTCGGTGGTGAAAAAGACCGGTAAGGTCGGGTGGGCCTTTTTCAAAGCCCGGTAGCTATCACGATACAGCTCCTTAAATTGTCGCCATTTGCCAGGCTCACGTGTCAATAAAACGTTCGATTCGACTCCGATGGCCAGGTAATCCGGCCTCATGGTTTGGACAGCCCGCAATACAAAATTCAAGTACGCCTTCTTTACCCTTGGACTATTGAGCGGTTCTTTGTCCCACGGCTTGGGCAACGGCAGATTGTCTTTGTCTCCCCAATAGGGGGATAGAGCCCGTCGGTCCCTGTCAAGCGGCGAGATCGATAAAAACAATTTCTTACCGGCGGGTGGGCGATAGCTCATGCTATCTTGAACGTTTTTAGAAAAGGGCTTTCCGTTAAGGGCTTCGGGCCACGGAATACCGCCAATGAGCACAATTGAAACGATATCACCATGTGCATACGCAAACTCCTGCGCCGTTTGAATCCCTTGATCCGATAGATCAGCTGGCCAAAGAGTAAAGCCCATATAAAAAGGCCGCGTCGGAGGCCCCGAAATCACCGCGGGTGGGGGCGGTGGCGCGGGCTCTGGAGCAGCAGGAACAGCCGGTGGAGTAACAGCCGGTTCGGGGCTGTCTGGAGTGATAGGCCCGCAGCCAAACACGGCAAGTCCCACCGCAAGCGCGATCACGACAAATTCTGAACCTGCCCTCATCCGAATTCGATTAACCGCAAACGACATCAAGACCTCCATGTCTTGATTTTTTTCAAGTGTAACTTGCTGGGGGTTGCAAACGCAATAACAAATTCAATCGTAAAAAAGCCAGTAGCAGCTCCAAACCCGCGACGGCGCTTCTTCTGCACGAATCAATTTCCCTTGACTTTGTCTTAAAACTTCGGAAACTATGCAGGCAATAAGGGACTTTGTCTAATCTTATCCCTTTCAACACAGTCACGTGTTGCTCCAAACCGTCGGCAAGTCCGATCCGCCCATCCATTCTCTAGTGAGAAGAACGTTATCCACGGAGGCGCGACATAGAATAAGATATGGACGAGATAACTCATCCCTGAGGATTGAGATCGTTCTCTGCATCGGGAGCCCGCGAAACCAAGAGACCATTTTGCCCTTGCATTTCAATTTCCTTCAGACTTTCATCCGGCTTTCACTCATCATTGCCGTTTTTTCGGGAGGAGGCTGTTCCAGGGCCGTCAGTCCCGAGGTTCGCTATGTCCCGGCCGGCGACCTGCTTGATATCGTAAGAGACTTCCAACGCCTTGCCCGAGAGGATACTTACCGATTTCCGATTCCCAAAGACGTCACCGGCGTCAACATTATGAAAGCCACCCTGGTGCGACTCGACGACTACGAAAAAAAGAACCCCGGGAAATTCACCGACATCATTCAATTCAATAAAGCATTAGCCTTGGAACGGTTGAGAGAATACGCGCAGGCGGCCGCCCTCTACCGGAAGGTGGCCGAAACCGAAGGCCGTCTAGGCAAGGAAGCAGCCAAGAATGCCGAAATTCTTGATTCGTTCCTGTTGATCCTGGATCGACCGCTGGCGAGCGACGACCCTTTTGAATATATCAAAGGGCTCGACGAGAAGGTCGCCGCCTGGAATCAGCTCATCAGCAAGCATCAAGGGACCGCCTACGAGTTTCTCGCTCGCGTGGAGGAAGAACGAGTGGATCGCGCCAAAGTCGCCTTCGTCGAAGCCAACCGATACCGCCTCAAAGAAGGAAACCAACTGGTGATTCTGGGCTATACCCAGCTATCGACCAAACACCGGCAAAGTAAAAATATCTATCGTTTTTTGATCGACTTTGGCGACTTCTACCAGCTACTTGCAAAAGAGTACGCGTCTCAGTACGATCCGGAGGGTCTGAGCTTTGATCCAAAAACCTTCGATCTGTTCGTGAAGTCAGCCCTCAGGCTCTATAATGAAGTCGCCCAAGTGGATGGCATCCTAGAAAAGATCGAGGCTCAGGGTAAGATTGAAGCCGTGCGGGGGTTTCTTGAGAAAACGACAAGGTTGAACCGATGACGGCAAAACTAATCTTGACCACCATACTCTTGCTGGTCCTTGGCGGCGCTCCTCTTTGGCCCAAGCCGTGCCACGGCCAAGACCGAGAACAGGTGCTCGAAAAGATTCTCAACCCGATGCCGGATTATGATCCCTTTGAGAAATCGACGCTAGCAACACCACAGTTCTTTCCCGACGCGGTGGACAAAAGATCTCGCGAACTCCTGATCGATGCGTTGACCCATCAACAGGAATCGCTCAAGGATCACCTGCAGTTTTTCAAGGAAGAAGACACCCGGCTCCAGAAGGAATACAACACCTCCACCGGTTTGACAGATCGCGCGCAGGATCTGGTGAACAACACGATTCAAGACCGGCAACGGTATCTTGCCGCCCAGGAAGAGGCTCTGAAACATGCCTCAGCACCGGAGCGAAAGAAATATCTTCAGTCGATCATCAATAATGATGACTTGAACCAGGCGGATGATTTGATGCGGCAAAGCTCGACGAATCAATGGGGCGGCGTCCTCAATCGTATGATGAGTTCAGTGGATCTTGCCGGGGTCGCATCGGGCAATTACATCGGCGCGGCAGCGGAAACCGTCATTAGCCAACTCTATGCCCTTGCCGATCGAGACATGGCCATCGAAGAGCGCCGCGCACTGGCGCGTGATCTCGATCATCTCAAACGTTTTCCTAATGACCCGCGGAATGCCGAAATCCTGAGGCAAGTGGAAGGGATCGAGACTAAAAAGAAAAGCGTTTTAGCGAAAAAACAACTCGCTCGAGGCGATGAGGCTCTTGCCAAGGGCGAGCTGGAGAAGGCCCTGTTTTATTATGAGATGGCATCTTTCATCGAGCCCGAATCGACGGCCACCGAGAGGGCTCTACAAAAAGCCACCGAGCTCTTCCGGCAACAGGAGGAAGCAAGAAAGAAAGGGCTCGCTTCCGGCACAGAGGGCTCTTTCTCCAGCGATCAAGAGCAGGATGTAGGACAACTTCTGAGCGCGCTCAGTCTGCATGATCCGGCTCTCATCGAGCGCTCTTCGATCGATGTAGAAAAAAAATATCATGAAAAACCACTCGGGGATGCGGCGCTGGACGCCGAAGCCGTCGCGTTGGAAATCCGGGGACAGCACGAGGCGGCCAAAAGAATTATTGACCAGCTCGCCCGGTCATCGAAAAGTCCTGACCTGCAAAAGCGTGCAGCCGCGCTATTGGCGAGTCCGGAATACAATCTGCTCGGCACTTTCCAAGACGCTCGTAATGACCGCCGCATAGAATCCGTCAAATATGTTCTGCTCGGCGAAGACCTGCTCAAGAAAAACCTTATCTATGCCGCTGGCGCCATGGTCGCCGGGGGTCCCAGCGGCGCCGCAACCCTTGGGGCTATCAACGCCTTGATGTTGGGTAACAATCTTGTCACCGTTCTTTCGAACAATCCGATTTCCGCTCAACCGGTGATCGACGCGGGTGTCGCCTATATTCGTAACCATCCGAAATCGGAAGACGCTTCTGAGGTCTACACGGTTCTCGCGGATGCCTACGCCGAGCGGGGCATGTTTGACAAAGCCGTCCATTTCCACCAGTTGGCCGGTACGCCAAAGGAGAAAATCGCGGCGCTGAAAGAAAAGGCGGCCAGTGCCATGCTCAACGCCGCCACAAAGGGCAAAGGCAGGAGCACCCAGCAGTATTATTTGACGACCATCATCGATGAATATCCGGAAAGCCCGGCGGCGGCGGAAGCCACGAAGAAGCTTTCGGAGTTGGTCAAGAGCGACAATCAAGGGTTGCGCATGAGCAAACAATTTCTCGTGGAAAACCCCGAACTGTACGGACCCAACGGACTCGGGCTGAAGGCATCTCTATTGGACGGAAACCCCAGCAATATGGAGTTGGCGCAGCGCGGGGTCAATCTTTTAAATGATAACGAGATCCTAATTCATTACCAGACGCCGTGGGGGATACGGAGCCAGAGTTATCCGCTATCGACACCCGCCACGGAACGCTTTTTCGCAACCCTGCGCCAAAAAAACCAAGAGGTCGCGTTGGCCGACATCGACCAGCGAGCGAAAGGAACCGTCGGCGGCATCAAGAACATGCCAACCCCCATCCTGCAGGGCGTGCGCGCCAAGAGCACCGACGAGCCAGAGGACAATCAAGATTCCACCTTTTCATTTCTTCGCCAGGCGGATGGCACGGCGCCTTCCTTTCCCCGCGTTCTGGATCACGAGCTGCTGAGCGAGAACGAGATCAATCCGGGAAGCAAGTATCTGCTGCCGCCGATTCAGGGAAGTATTTCCGCCAGTCGCTTCAGCCTGACCGGCGCGCTGCCGACAGGGCTCTGGGGTAACCAGATCGCCATCGGCAACGATCCGAAGAGTCCCTATGCGGGGGTTCAACTGCCGATTCCTCTTCTCGAGGGTTTCATCCCGGTTGATTTCATGGTCCAGGGAAGACCCGGCGGTTTCTCGGTCTATCCCAGGATTCACACCCGCGGCGATAAGGGCGCAGATCCGGAATTGTACAAATAAATTAACGAGGATCTGATCTTGCAAACACTCATCTCTGTGCTACGGCGATCCCGCCGCTGGGAGTTTCCGGACCTGCCGCTAAGCAAGGAATTCGTTCGAGGCTTTGTCTCTATCCTGGTCGGCCTCGCCGTCTGGGAGATTTTGACCCGTGTCTTTCTTGAAAATGAGCTCCTGATCCCGCCGCCGAGCAGCGTCTTGCGGACGATGTGGAAGCTCGCCTCGACCGGGGCGCTCAACGAACACTTTGGCACCACGTTTTTGGAGTTCGCCTACGGTTTTTCCTTTGCCTGCGTAGCTGGCGTGATCCTCGGTTATCTCATGGGAATGTACTCGTGGTTCGATGAAATCGCCGATCCCTGGATCGCGACCCTCTACTCCGTGCCCGTGATCGCGTTCGTGCCGCTGATCATCATCTGGTTCGGCATCGGCATGCTCTCGAAGATCATCGTGGTTTTCAAACTCACCGCCGTCGCCATCGCGCTCAACACCGCGGCAGGAATAAAATCCATCGAGCCGACCTGGCTGGAACTCGCGACCTCGCTGCGCCTGACGCATTGGCAAACGACCTATAAGATCCGTCTCCCCGCGATCCTCCCCTATATCATCACGGGCATGCGCCTGGGCGTCGGCCGAGCCCTGCTGGGCGTGATCGCCGCCGAGTTGATAGCCGCCAATTCCGGCTTGGGATATTTATTGCGAGACGCCTCCGAGACCTGGGACAGCCCCAAGCTGTTTGTGACGGTGATTCTGCTCGCCTTGATCGGACTCTTGAGCTTCACCCTGATCAAGAAAGCGGAACAGAAACTCGCCCCCTGGCGTGAAACCGCGGAGTGGTAGTGAAAAGGGCGATCTTCAGACTCGGCTCTATTTGCGCCGGTCTTGTCCTCTGGCATGTGGTCGCGATCAAAGTCGACGACACGGCATTTTTGGTTTCTCCACTGGTCGTCATCAACAAAGCCTACGAGATGCTCTTTCAAACGGGCGAGCTCTATCCGCATCTCTACGCGAGTTCGTGGATTTTCCTCGACGGTTTTTTACTCGCGATCATCGTTGGAGTCCCGGTCGGTTTTATGATGGCGTTAAGTGCCTCGGTCAGGGATTATGTGCACCCCTGGATGACAATGCTTTACAGCACGCCGCGCATCGCCTTTGCACCCGTGCTTCTGCTCTGGTTCGGCATCGGCGCGGGTTCGAAAGTCGCGATTGTTTTCCTCGGCTGCGTTTTCCCGATTCTCATCAATTCATACTACGGCATGCGCGCCGTAAATCGCGAGTTCGTCGAGTTGGCGCGATCATTTCGTCTCAACGGCAAAGCACTTTTTTTCAAAATTCTGTTGCCTGCATCCGTTCCTTTCATCTTGTCCGGTGTGCGATTGGCCATCGGCAGAGGTCTGACCGGAGTCGCGATAGCGGAGTGGTTCGGCGCCACGGAAGGGCTCGGTTATATGATCTTCTTCGCCGGTCAGACGTTGAATATTCCAACGCTCTTCGTCGGCGTAACTGCGTTTGCAGTTCTTGGCATCCTGTCATTTGAAATAGTCAGAAAAATAGAGGATTACGCGGCCCCCTGGAGAAAAAGCCTCGACCTACAATGATCATGGCGGGCACCGTCCTCGAAGTAAGAAATCTGAGCCGACAGATTCCCAGACCCACGGGAGATCCCTTCATCATCTTCAAAAACATCAATCTCTCTCTGCGCGATGGAGAATTCGTCAGCATCGTCGGACCGAGCGGCTGTGGCAAAACCACACTCCTGCGTGTGATCAACGGCCTCTTGCCCCCTTCGAGCGGACAAATCTTCGTCGACGGCAAGGAGCAAAAAGAAGCGGACGGCGAACTCGTCATGGGATTTGTCTTCCAAGGCTCCTCGCTGCTTCCATGGCGCACGAGCTTGAAAAACATTTTGCTCGGACTCGAGGGACAGGGAAAGAATCCCAAACAAGCGGAGCCTCTCGCCAGAAAATACCTGGAACTCGTAGGGCTGGCGGGTTTCGAAAATCATTATCCGCACGAGCTTTCCGGAGGCATGCAACAGCGTATTAATTTGGCCCGCGCACTCGCCATCGAACCGAAAATCTTGCTCATGGACGAGCCTTTCGCCGCGCTGGACGCCCAGACACGTACCTTTATGCAGCTCGAGCTCCTGCGAATCTGGCTCCAAACCAAAAAAACCGTGGTCTTTGTCACCCACATGATCGCGGAAGCGATCTTACTTTCCGACCGCGTCATCGTTTTCAGCCATAGGCCGGGCCAGATCAAGGCGGAGTTCAATGTTCCCTTCGCGCGGCCGCGCAATATGGATATCAAGTCGGACAAGCGCTTTGCTGAGCTGGAGGATATGATATGGAAACAAGTCGAAGAAGAAGTGAAGGCAGCCGGAGGATTTAATAAACTATAGACTCCTGTATCCGCGCTTCATTTGGGTACTGAAACAACGCAGGACTGATAACGGAGGGCTTATGCGAAAGATCTTAATCATCATCTGGATTCTGGCAATTGTCTATTGCCTAACGCCGCTTTTCTCCTGGGCGGGCGAAGGTGGACTTCCGACGGTCCGTTTCGTCCAGAGCGGGCGTACCGCGGCAAGCTGGCCACTTTTCGTCGGCGAAGAAAAGAAATTCTTCCAGAAAAATGGCATCTTTTTGGAGGAGATCATCATCCGCGGGGGTACTAACGTAACACGCGCCGTACTGAGCAATACGATCCCTATCGGTAGGATCAACCCCGATTACGTCATCGACGCCATGGAAAAAGGCGCGCACGTAAAGATCGTTTCGGGCGCGATGGAGAAACTGCCCTACGATCTAGTGGCTCGCCCGGAGATCAAAGCCGGCACGGCCTTGAAGGGTAAGACGATCGGGGTCGATAGCCTCACCGGCGGGACGACTCTAATGCTTCGTGAAGTGACGGAAAAAGCCTATGGACTAAAACCAACTGACTATAAACTTCTGGTTGTCGGAACCTCCCCGGACCGCTACGCGGCCCTCAAGGGAGGGTCCGTCCAGGCAACGTTCATGGGTCCTCCATTCAACTTGAGAGCGGAGAAAGAGGGCTTTACAAAACTCACGGACTTCCACCGGTATCTCGGCCCTATCCAATTCGTCGTTCAGTTCGCCCATGACGATTACCTCAAATCCAACCGGGCCGAAGTCGTCAAGTTTGTAAAGGGCCTGGCCGAGGCCACCCAGTGGCTGTACGATCCAAAAAACAAGGAAGAAGCGCTCAGTATCTACATGAAGATTTTGAAGAGCTCGCGAGAACCGGCTGAGGCCGACTACCGCTACATGATCGAAGAGTTTAAACCCTTCCCGGTCGACGGGGCTTTAAACAAGCAGGCGATCGAAAAAACTTTCGAGCTGAGGGAGAAAGCCGGAAAATACGAAGGCAAAAAGGTACCGTCCTACCTCCAGTATGTCGACACCACGATCGTGGACGACGCCAAAAAACAGCTAGGGTGGAAATAATTAGAATTGCTATCCATCAGGAATTGAAAATAGTCGGAAAGGTAACGCATGAAATTATTCTGCAGAATCGTGACACTGTCTATATTTATCGAGCTTTGTTTTTCTGCGCCGCTGTCCGCCCAGGAGCTCAAAAGGATCCGCATCGGCTATCCGTCGCTTAGCTTTAGACAGAGCAACGTTTGGGTGGCAAAAGAAGACGGATTGTTTAAAAAGTACGGGCTGGAAGTGGAACCGATCTTTCTACGGGGCGGACAGATGGCCACCCAGGCCCTGGTGGCCGGCGACCCGCCCATCGTGAACATCGGCACCGTGGTCCAGGCAAGCCTGGCGGGCTACAATCTCGTTCTCGTGGCCGCGGTCGAAACGAACTACGATCAGATCGTCTTCGCCCGCCCCGGCATAACGAAACTGGAACAACTCAAGGGAAAAAATTTCGGCATCAGTGGGTTCGGGTCGGCAACGCACTATGCGTCGACGATCTTGGTGAAACACTTAAACTTCGACCCCAAGGATTTAATACTGATTCCAGGAGGTCCCGATGCGGAGCGTCTTGCCGCGTTATCTACCGGAAAAATCGATGCCACCTTCTTCAGTTCCTCGGGCGCTCCGGTAGCCAGAAAAGCAGGTTTTGTCGAACTCCTCCAGATTGCGGATTTAGGGGTAGAGGTTCAGGGAAATGGTTTTGCCACATCGCGCGAGTACATCAAGAGCAATCGGGACGTTGTCAAATCCGCACTGAAAGGCTTCGTTGAAGCTATCTATTTCATTTACGCGAACAAGAAGGAAGCCCAGAAGGTCTTCGCGAAGTACATGCGGACCAACGATCCGGCCGTCCTCGAGGATTCCTACCAGGGCTATATCCATATGATCCCCAAGAAGCCCTATCCTACTCTTAAAGGCATTCAGTTTATGCTAGACATGCTGGCAGAGAAGATGCCACAGGCCAAGAACGCCAAACCGGAGCAGTTTGTCGATTTGAGCTTCTTGCAAGAGCTCGAGAAGGAAGGTTTCTTTACCGATATGGCGAAACGCTATCCAAGCAAATGAGAAGAGGAAACGGAGTATTGGAGTATTGGCAAGAGCATCACTCCAAAACTCCATTACTCCAACACACCATTCTTAAATGAGGAGGGAGCCATGGCAAGAAAAACTATTCAGCCGCAGTCATTGAATGATCCTAGACCGAGGTATTCTCAGGGCATCCTGAACGAAGGCGGCAAGCTGCTTTTCATCGCAGGACAAACCGCCTCGGACAAGGACGGCAATGTTGTCGGCAAGGGAGATATCAAAGCCCAGACGCGACAAGTATTCGCAAATATCAAAGCGGTTCTGGAAGCCGCCGGCGGTTCCTTTGATAACCTGGTGATGACAACGACTTACATCACGGACAGAAAGTATCGCGAAGGTTACAACGAAGTCCGGCGCGGAATATACAAAGCAGACCCGCCGACCAGCACCCTCGTGATCGTCAGCGGTTTGGCCAACGAAGACTACTTGATCGAGATTGCCTGCGTCGCGGCTCTGTAGTCGTGAAAATTGCGGTTCTCGACGACTACCAGCGCGCCTTCGAAGGCACGGAAGCCATTCAACGGCTCCGCCAAAGGCTAGACGTTCAAATCTTGACCGAAAAGCTTCCTACGGAAGAGGCGCTGATTTGCGCCCTCAACGGCGTGCGAGCTATCATTCCCATTCGCGAGCGCACTAAGTTCCCGGCTTCCTTGCTGCAATCGCTCACCGATCTCGAATTTATCTCCCAAACCGGCAATCACGTCTACCATATCGACATGGTGGCCGCCACCGATGCCGGAATCGTCGTCGCCATGGCTCCGGGCCGCAACAGTACGGCCGAGTTGGCTTTTGGCCTGATGCTTGCCGTCATGCGCCGCATACCACAGAGCGATCAAGCTATGCGGCGAGGCGAGTGGCCCTTGGTATTAGGTCACGTCCTTCGAGGAAAGACTCTTGGGATTTTGGGGCTTGGGAAGATCGGCACTGAGGTGGCCGAGATCAGTCGCGCCTTCGGGATGAAGGTCATCGCTTGGGGTCCGACCCTGACTCCGGAGCGCGCGAGTCGATCGCAAGCAACGTTCCTGCCACTGGACGACGTCCTGAAACAAGCCGATGTGGTTTCCGTTCACCTGGCGTTGTCCGAGCAAAGCAAGAATCTCCTCAATGAAGTGCGACTGCGGCTCATGAAGAAATCGGCCTACCTCATCAACACGGCGCGGGGCGCGATCGTGGATGAGCGAGCCCTGGTAAAAATCCTCGAAGAACAGACCATCGCCGGAGCGGCCCTGGACGTCTTTGTAGAAGAGCCATTGGCGGCAAATCATCCGCTGCTGCGACTTGACAACGTGGTCCTCACGCCGCACTTGGGCTGGCCGACGGATTCTGGTTTCGCGGGCTTTGCGGAAAATGCCGTCACTAACATCCTCGATTACATGGACGGCAAACTGACCCGGGTTATCAATCCCGAAGCGCTGCAAAACCGCCGCAGGCGCGGCTGATCCAGAAGACATACTCACCGCGGAGGCACTGAGCGCGCAGAGTAAAGAGTTCTTGGTCAAGAAGGACTCCGATCTCTGCGAACTCTTGCGTCTCTGCGGTGAAATCGGGCTGTTCCTGGGTTACGGGCCGGACGGCTCGGAACCCAGTCAGGCCGGCTTGATCTTTGTGCTGTAAAAAAGCCGGTTGTCCTGATCGATGAATTCAACCAAAGCATGGACCGGCTCCACCTTCGGATCCACCGTGATTTTTGCAAAATTAAAATTTTCCGCCAAGAAGAACTCAAACCGTTTTGCCGTTCCATTGGTAATCCGATTCAAAGGCGCCGCTAGCGGCCCGGCGGTGATGTCTCTCAAGCCGCCGCTCTTGGGGATTCGCGTGATGGCTGCGCAATGGAGATCGGCGCTGAGGAAAATAACGCCGGTGATTTTTTTTTCCTTGATGTATCGAAGGATCTCCGCCCTTTCACCGGGGTAACCATCCCAACGGTCTTTGCCGCCGCCTGCCATCGGCACCGATGTCGCAACGAATTTGAAGATCGTTTCCGACCGGGAGATCTCCTCGAATAACCAGTCCCTCTGGGTTTTCCCGAGCATCGTTCCGTGTTTCCGGTCTCGATATTGCCGGGTGTCGAGCAAGAACAGCTCCAGCGCTTTGCCCCAACGAAACGATCGATAGATCCGTGTGGGTTCATTCGGATGTCGCCGTATCGGCCAGTAGTCCAAAAACGCCTTTCTTCCTATGGGCGCCAAAGGGTTTTCTGGAAGATAATCGTCGGCCACTTCATGATCGTCCCAGATCACATAAGTATTGGTCTCCCCGAAACAAAGCTGGGTCGCGACATCGTCGCGGTTGGCTCGATATTTCGCCCAGAACTCGCTCAGCTGGCGCGCATCGCCGCCCCGGTCGGCATAGATCGTATCTCCCAGGTGCAAAAAGAAATCCGGATGTTGCGCGCGAATCGCGTTCATGATCGTAAAGGGTTGGTAGCTTTCTCTCGTGTCGCCGCTGCAGCAAAACGATACTTTCGCCGCATCGTCCGGTTTCGGCGCGGTGACAAAGCGCGCGATGTATCCCGGTTGCTTGCCGATCACAACGGCACGGTAATAGTACGGGGTAGCCGGCTCAAGCTTTTGGAGGTCAATCAATGCCGTGTGATCGGCGTCCCTGTCCACCGGGAATGGTCCGGTTAAGGAAAAGTCGCTGAGACTCGGCTCCTTGCTGTACTGTAAGAACACCTCGCTATCCGGTTCTGCGCGAAGCCAAACCATGGCTCCGTCGGGAGTCACATCTCCGGCCACATAGCACAGGGATAGGCCTGTTCTGCTATCTGTGCGGGTCAGAGCCGGAGTACAGGCAGACTCCCCAAACAGCGCAGGCATGGCGATGCCGGCGCTCCCAAGGAGTCGTAAGAATTCTCGTCGAGTCATGCCCGTTTAGACGTGGATTTTTCCCCAAAGAATCTCGCAGAGCCAGCCGGCTAGGAACGGAAAGAAAAAACTGACGGCGAATCTTACCGCCACGATTTTGGGACCGAGAAAGGGAATCTCCCACATGATGATGCGCTGCATCCCGAATAGAGACCAGGCTGTCAGATAGGAAATCAAAGGACCGACACCAACCCCAACTTTAAAAAGAGAAGCGATAATCGGAAAGTGAGTCATGGGGCCGCCGGGAGTCAGACTTCCGAGAGTCATACCGATCAGTATGCCCCTCGCGCCTGATCCGTGCCCCATCCATTTGACGATCAATTCTTGAGGGACGATGGCCTGAATCAGACCTGCGAGCGTAAAAGCGGCCAGCATACGCGGAATGATCTCGAGGATGAGAGCGCCGGTAGCGCTCATTCCGCGGCTGGCTGCCGCAGGCGACTTCCAGTAGACGGCGGCAAGCGTGACCACCGCCGCGACCATCATAACCGCAGTTGAGGTGTCCATGGATCTCCTTAAAATAATATGGAAGTTCTCTCGATGTGACATGGATGCGTTTCGACGGGGTGCAAAATGAATCTTAACTGTAGACACCGGCCGCCGAATTTTCAAGGAGGGGCGCGTTTCGCCTATAGCTGATAGCTTATCACTTAGATGGAACCAGGAAACCATAGGCTATAAGCTATACGCCATAAGCCAACTGAAGCGATGCGATTAAGCGCGGCGAAGCCCATGAAGCTTTTTCCCTGCTATATAGCTACGGCTTGACGATGAACGAAGGCTCTTCTTCCGCTTTGCTCTTCTCCTGGGATAGATAGAAGGCAAAACTCTTCTGCACGAGACCGGTGAGAAAGGAGATATCCAACGGCCCGGGATCTCCCTCTTTGATTTGTTGCGCTACCGCCAGCGCGAGTTTAGCGATTGACATGCGGCCGGCTTCGACGAAATAAAAAGCCATATCTTCCATTCGCCGTTGCATGATCTTTCCGGTCTCCCCCGTGCAGAGCGTCTTTATGGCGTCACGGATGATACCGGCGACGCGTTCTTCCTTTTGCATGGGGTTGAGCACTAGGCGGCTCGTCTGTGCTTCCTGTAGCTGCCCGAGAAAGGGCTCTACCCAATCCGAGTCCAAGATCCAGAAACGAAACTCCGGCTCGTCGAGGAGTTGCCGCGACAGCTCTCGCCAAGCTCCTTCTCGAATTTCTGCAGAACCGAGCCTCTGATACACGGGGTGCTCCTGCTCTTTGGGCTTCCCCGTGTTTAGCATCGACCGCAGCTGGTGAAAATTTTCCAATCCGCTTCGACCCGTCGACTTGGCCTTTTCGAAGCTTTCGTAAAGCATCCTGTCGGCATATTCCCACGGAACCGAGACCATGTTTAACCCGTGTTGCTTTTTGATTTCCTCCGCCATGTTGCGCAGTTCCTTACGGCGAATATGCGCGCCGCCGATACGTTGGAGCCCTTCCCGGTCACTGATCATCGCCTGAATCGTTTGCAGGCCGTGGCCTGCTTGCGGTTTGGCGATCCACACAAGCCGGCCGCCCGCTCCGTCCACCGGCGACATGTAGCCCTCGATCTCCGGCGATCGGCCCAAGATTGGAGCCGGTGATGTCTCCTCTCCCCTCTGGTTTTCCGCAATCGCCAATCCCTTCTGCGACAGTCTGAACAAGGAGCGACGGATCTCCTTTTTGAACTCTTTATCCCCCGCTCCTTTTTCAATTCGCAGTAAAGCCTCGGCCGCCGCCGAGTCGGCAATTTTCCCCAGCGAGAAGACAATGGCCAGATCCGTTTCCCGTCCCTTGCCTAATTGCTCTTCGAGATGAGGCACAAGCTCCGGAGAGACGTCATCGAGCTTCAAGCCTGATCGGCGCAACTGCTCGCTGCCTCTCTGGATTTCTTCTTCGTGGAATTTCTTCTTCGCCAAGAAAATTTCCTAGTTCAGGAATGGCCTTGAAATATTCAACGGCACGACTTTGGGAAAATTTATCGCACCAAGCATGTCCTGAGGCGTCGAAGGGACGCCAAGCACGCAATGTGACGGGCAAGGCCTGTCATCCTGAGCGAAAGCGAGGGATCTGAGAAAGATTTCTCCCGGAGTTTGCCCTGAGCTTGCCGGAGGGATCGAAATGACAATGTGTTCTTCCTTGGCGTCCTTTGCGTCTTTGCGCGAGTCATCTCTATGCTTTGGTCAGATCGGATAATTTGCCCGGGCGTCCGGCGAACGCGAAGTTGGGCCATTCCTCCATTTGCGCATCGCGATAATTTTCCCGATACCATTTGGCGACTTCTCCGGCCGGTGCGAACCAGACTTTGCCATGGCTTTTGGCATAGCGGATAAACTCGCGGAGCATGTGAGCGCGGAAAGGCCTGCCGCCGACGAAGGGGTGGTTACCCCAAACCATGAATTTAGGATCTGTTTCACCCTCCTCATAGAGACAATCGAAACAGTCCTTCCACATCTGCAGCAGATCGCGTGGCGTTCTTCCGGCGCGCTGATAGCTCGAGTAGTCGTTCAGATCCTGAAAATAGGACAATACGGTGATTTCTTTTCCTTTGACCTTGAGCGTGTAGGGTGTTTCCTGGTGCTGCGGATCCATCCAGTAAGTGTAACCACACTCCACGATCACTTCCGGTGTATTGACGCTGGGCGCGATTCCCGTCGAGAGATAGCCCACCGGCGCTTTGCCGACGACTTTCTTGACGACATCGACGGTCTTCTGAAGGTCCTTCTTCTCCTTGTCGCGCTTTTTCATGTAACTATAGTCGTGAATCCAGGTCTCCGTGCCAACTTCGTGCCCGTACTCAGCCGCCTCTTTAAAGATTTCCGGATAATTCTGGACCGTGATCCCGGTGGGGAAAAATGAGGTTTTGATTTGTTCTTTCTCAAAAATCTCAAGAAAGCGATAAATACCCTACCCGCTCACCGAACTCACGGTCAGTGATGACCCCCAGATCCTTTTTCGTCAACGCATTCTTCGGAAAGCCCCGCCGATTCTGTTGCTGCCGTGAATTTGCGCTGCCTAGATCCTCCGGCCACGTCTCGAAGGCAACGCATGGCGTGATGGCGATGCGCGCCCCCTCGGGCCATTTAATCGGTTGTCGCCTGGGTCTTACTTTCATACTGCCTCCTCTCTGCCATGAAGTTTGATTAGTCATGCCACAGTTCGACTGCGTTTCCAACCGTTTCGAAACAACGGCGATCGCGTCGTCGCCCTTGACTTGCGTGGGGATGCCGGCTAATTGAAAAGACACCAACGACCGATTGCAATGTAGGAGGCTTCAGCCATGGCAGAAGGAAAAATGATTGAATACCGCGTGGAAAACGGCGTCGCAGTATTGGAAATCAACCGGCCGCCCGTGAATAGTTACACGACGGAACTTCTTAAGGAGCTTGACGCGGCGGTTCTCGAGGCCCGCTTTGACGACAACGTTCACGCCATCGTGATCACCGGCAAGGTAGAGAAGTTTTTCTCGGCCGGCGCGGACATCAATATGCTGTCCAGCAAATCTCTCTCCTTCAAGAACAACTTCGCTCTTCACGGCCACGAGGTGCTCATGCGCCTTGAGAATACCCCCAAGATTGTCGTCGCGGCCGTCAACGGCCACGCCGTCGGCGGCGGGCTGGAAATCGCCATGGCTTGCGATATCCGCATTGCAAAGAAGGAAGGCGGCCGGGTCGGGCTGGCCGAGATCAATCTCGGCGTGATGCCGGGCATGGGCGGCACGCAAAGATTACCGCGCCTGGTCGGTAAAGCTCGCGCGATGGAGCTATGCGTGACGGGCAAGACGATCGCTTTCGAGGAGGCGTTGGACATGGGCCTCGTCCACTACATCTACGAGCGCGAAAAGTTTATGGAACAAGTCTTAGATTATGCCCGGCAATTTATTGTGCCGAACAAGAGCAGTATGGCCGTCGGCAAAGTTAAACGCGCCATTCAAACCGGGCTGGAATTGTCCTTGCCGGATGGCCTCGCTTTCGAGAGAGAACTTCTGGCGCAAACCTTCGGCAGCGAAGACGGTCAGGAAGGCGTAAAAGCCTATCTCGAAAAGAGAACCGCACAATTCAAAGGCAAGTAAAGGGACCCTGGACTGCCGGAAATCGCATATGGCTGATCGCTTAGGGCATATGGATCGAACCAAGGAACCTACGCTATAAGCCATAGGCGATACGCCGATCAGAGCGCCGCGCCGTTTGAACCTTTTGAACGGCTTGAACGATTTGAACTTTAATACTTGTTGGAGGTTAGCTAATGGCAAAGATGTTGATTGGCGGAGAGCTGGTTGACTCCGTCGGCAAAGACACGTACGAAGTCCGCAACCCGGCGACAGGTGCCGTGGTGGATACCGCTCCAAAGGGCAATGAGAAAGACGTTCTGCAGGCGATCCAGGCGGCTGAGACCGCTTTCAAGGAATGGTCCGATGTCACCGCGGAAGATCGCGGCAACGCTCTTATGAGCGCCTGCGAGCTGATCAAAAAGAACAGCGGTGAGATCGCCCAACTACTGACCCAGGAGCAGGGCAAGACCCTTTTCGAAGCCGGTTTGGAAATTCACCACCTGGTTCACGGCCTTGAATTCTACGCCGGGCTGGCCTCGAAAGTGCGCGGCGCTCATGTGCCGCTGCCTCAAAAAGGCGCCTACGGCATGGTCATTCGCCAACCCATCGGCGTGTGCGGTGGGATCGTGCCCTGGAATTTCCCTTTAACCTTAATGGGCACCAAGCTCGGCCCTGCATTGGCCGCTGGCAACACGATCATCATCAAGCCGGCCAGCACGACGCCTCTCGCAACCGTTCGTGCCATCGAATTAATCCAGCAGGCGACCTTTGGCGAAGGAAAAGCGCAAAAGCAAATGACCAAGGGCGCGGTCAACGTCGTCACCGGCCCGGGCGGCACTGTCGGTGAAGAGATTTTGCGCAACCCGCGCATCCGCCGCATCGCGTTTACCGGCTCGACTCCCGTCGGCCGTCACGTCATGGAAGTCGCCGGCCGTGAGATCAAACGAGTCACTCTAGAGCTTGGCGGGAGCGATCCGATGATCGTCATGGAAGACGCCAATTTAGATATGGCCGTGAAGATGGCCGACATCGGCCGCTTCTTTAACTGCGGTCAAATGTGTCTTGGCGTAAAGCGCTTGTTCCTCCACGAATCGATCGCCGAAAAATTTGTCGGCGGCCTGGTGGAAATTCTCAAGAAGAAAACCGTTGGCAACGGCATGAGCAAGGAAACCCGCATGGGCCCGATTCATATCGAGTCCCAGAGGCAAGAAGTGGAAGAGCAGGTGGAGGACGCCAAGTCCCGCGGCGCCAAAACGCTGATCGGCGGCGAGCGCGCCAAGGGAGGTGACCTCGACAAGGGCTTTTTCTATTTGCCGACCTTGCTTAGCGACGTTCCCGAGGATGCGCGGGTCACCAAGGAAGAGGTTTTCGGTCCAGCGCTGCCTGTCTACACATTCAAGACGATCGACGAAGCCATTGAAAAGGCCAACGGTTCGGAGTTCGGACTTGGCTCTTCGATCTGGACGCGCAATCTAGTCTACGCCAACAAGGCCATCGACAAGCTCCAGGCCGGCAATGTCTGGGTCAACTCGCTTCACTACGGTTACGACGAGCTTCCCTTCGGCGGCGTCAAGTCCAGCGGTGTTGGCCGCGAGCACGGCCCGGAGGCCTCGGATTATTACCTTGAGCCCAAAGGTGTCGTTGTCGTCAACGTTTGAGTAACGATTCTTCCTAAACACCGAACTCCGCTAGCTGGGTGCTCGAAGTGACGAGTCTACACAACCGGGTTTCTGCTTGGCCAGACAAGAAAACAGAAGCCCGGTTAAATTTTTTACAACGCAAGCGATCCTGCACTGCCTAAAAATTAGATCTGCCGCCCAAATTTTCATCAGTCTCTTTCGTTCGACAACCCCTCCGACCGACAATTTGCCGGGCGTTGCGGTGTTGATTTTTATTTTTTCTGTCTTTCGGAACAGTTACGACGAAAGTATTAGGGTCACACATCTACGGGCAACGCAACCAACGGCTGGTACACTCTTTGCGTTTCGGTTTTGGCGTAGAGTACTACTCAGATCGCGCAGCTAAGTGATCTCGATCTGCAGTGCTTCGCAGGACTCATGAGTTTTGTTTGCCCGTAACAATGCCGTTACGGGCGCAAAGGCAAAGGCGCCGAAATTCCCAACGGAATTCGTGCGCCTTATTTTTTGCCTAAACTAGGAGGGTAAACCATGGCGGATTTCAATCTCAAGAATCCTTATGATCCGAACGTCTCGCTGGTGCACTCCGAGCACGCCGGACCGGAAACTCGAACGGACAACGAGTCAGAGATTCCCTCCGATTCGGAAGTTATCATAGACCGGGTCGTGGAGAGCGCCGTGGTCCGTGCCGTATTCGGTCACAACGACTTGGCGCGCCGGCAGTTCTTGCAGCTCGTCGGTACAAGCACGGCGGCAGCGATCCTCAACTCCGTCTTCCCCATGGGCGCTGCAAAGGCGATGGCGCAGGATAAAGCCAAAAACATCGAGAAGAAAGATCTAAGCATCGGATTCATCCCCATCACCTGCGCCACTCCCATTATCATGGCCGAGCCCATGGGCTTTTATAAAAAGCATGGGTTAAACGCCACCGTCCGTCGCGCCTCCGGTTGGGCAATGGTCAGAGACTGGGCCATCAATAAGGAAGTGGATGCCGCGCACATGTTGAGCCCCATGCCCCTCGCCATCACCCTGGGAGCCGGCTCGCAAAGCGTTTCCTATTTCATGCCCGCCGTAGAAAACATCAACGGCCAGGCCATCACCCTGCACAACAAGCACAAGGGGGTAAAAACCGCTAAGGATATGAAGGGCTTTCGCTTCTGCGTTCCCTTCACCTATTCAATGCACAACTACTTGCTGCGTTATTACCTTGCCGAAGGCGGCATTCATCCCGACAAAGACGTACAGATTCGAGTCGTGCCGCCGCCGGAGATGGTAGCCAATCTCAAAGCCGACAATGTCGATGGCTATCTGGCGCCCGACCCTTTCAACCAGCGGGCGGTGTACGAGAACGCCGGCTTTATATTCATGTTGTCCAAGGAGATATGGCAGGGCCATCCTTGCTGCGCCTTCGCAATTTCGCAGGAGTTCGCCAAAACCTACCCGAACACATTTCAAGCACTCTTCAAATCCATCGTCGACGCCACCCACTATGCTTCCAAGCCGGAAAACCGCAAGGACATCGCAAAAGCGATCGCGCCCCGCAACTATCTCAACCAACCCGAGATCGTGCTCGAGCAAGTTTTGACGGGAAAGTTCGCCGATGGGCTAGGCAACATCAAGACCGTCCCCGATCGGATCGACTTCGATCCCTTTCCCTGGCATTCGATGGCGGTCTGGATTCTGACTCAAATGAAACGTTGGAAGCACGTGGAAACTGAATTCGATTACAAGAAAGTCGCCGAACAGGTCTATCTGGCTTCGGAGTGCGACAAGATTTCCAAAGAGATGGGATATAAGACACACGGGCAAACCTACAGCAAGCATACACTGATGGGCGGCAAGGTCTTCGATCCCTCGAAGCCCGATGAGTACGCTCGCAGTTTCGCCATAAGCAATCTGTGATGCGGAAATAAACGCCTCCAAAGCGCGCGGCGATGAAGACTTCCACACAACCGGCCTGGGTCATTTCCCTGGTTATCCTTGCCATTTTCTTGGTCAGCTGGCACCTGGGAACCGTTCAACCCGCCTTCAATCCAGCCGGTCTTAACGAAGAGCAGTTGATGGCCCTGGAATTCAAGGGTGACATTGTCCGCGGAGAGAACGGCGGCTACATGTATAACCCGGAGAAATCCCGGGGTATTCCCGGACCATTAGCGGTGCTAAAGAAGACGCGCGACGAATTATCTGACGCCTTCAAGAAGAAAGGAACCAATGATCACGGCATCGCCTACTTGATCCGCTACACGGTGACGCGGTTCGCCGCCGGGTTCATTTCCGCTTCGGTGGTGGCCATGCTGGTGGGAGTGCTCATCGGTCTGTCTCCGTTGTTGTATCGGGCGCTCAATCCATTCATTCAAGTTCTCAAACCGATCTCGCCGCTCGCCTGGATGCCGCTGCTACTTTACAGCGTGCAGGATCCAACCTGGACCGCAATCCTCGTCGTCTTCATGGCATCGCTTTGGCCCACCATCGCGAACACCGCCTTCGGCGTCAGCACCATCCGCAAAGACTACCTTCAAGTCGCCAGCCTGCTCCAACTCTCGTGGTGGCGGCGGCTTTTGACCGTTGTTCTGCCCGCGGCGGCTCCTGCGATCGTTGCCGGACTGCGCATCTCTTTTGGCAGCGCTCTCGTCGCCGTAGTGCCCGCAGAGATGCTCCTGGGTGAACTTGGGGTTGGCTACCTGACTTGGATCGAGTGGAATAACCTCGACATTTCGGGGGTGATGTTCGCCATTCTTGTCGTCGGCGTCGTCGGCGTTATCTTGGACTTCGGCTTTAACCGCCTGGCTCGATTGGTCAGCTATGCCGAGTGACGAAGTCCCATGGATTATCTAAGCATCGATCACGTCACCAAACACTTTCCCCTATTGAACGGATCGGGCTCTTCCAGCAACGGTAAAAGCTTTTGCGTTTTAAAGAACGTCAGTCTGCGCGTAGCCAAAGGCGAGTTCATCACGACCATCGGGCATTCCGGATGCGGCAAAAGCACCCTGCTCAATATCATCGCCGGCTTCGACAAAGGATCGGAAGGCGGAATCATACTAGAAGGCAAGGAAGTGAGCCAACCAGGTTTGGATCGCATGGTCGTGTTTCAGAGTTTCGCCCTCATGCCCTGGCTAACGGCCTTTAACAACATCCGTTTGGCCGTGAAGGCAGCCTACCCTGATTGGCATGAAAGCAAAGTACGCGAACACACCCAAAAGTATATCGATATGATGGGGCTTAGAGGCGCGGAAGGAAAACAGGCCCGCTTTTCTTTCCGGAGGCATGCGGCAGAGAGTGGGGCTTGCCCGCGCGTTTGCAGTGGAACCCAAAGTTCTTCTTCTCGACGAGCCTTTCGCTCAGATCGACGCTTTGACCCGGGGAGTGATCCAGGAAGAACTCGTCCGCATGTGGTCGGCGACTCAAAGCACCGTCTTCATGGTCACCCACGACGTCGACGAAGCGATCCTGCTATCGGATCGGATTGCTCTCATGACCAATAGTCCCGAAGCTAAAATTGCCGATTGCCTGGAAGTCAATATTTCTCGGCCGCGCAGCCGGGCAACCATCATCGATTTGCCGGAATACACGCGGATCAGAAATCACATTTTACATTTTCTTATGACCCAGGGGTCACAAGGAAAGGCGGAGGTATGAGCCAAACTGGAGCATAAGAATTCACCGCCGAGACGCCGAGAGGCGCACAGTTGGACAAAATTCGGATTTCGAAATTCGAATTTCGAAACTTTACTCTGTGCGCTCCGTGCCTCTGTGGTGAATAAGGTTGTCAGACGACAGAATCATTCGACGAATGGGTAAAATACCACACTGAAAGGGAGGCAATGACATGGATCAAGGAAAATTGATGAGCCGCGATGAGGCGACGGATTATATGCTTGCGGCGAAAAAGGCCAAAGGGCTCAGCTTCGAGGAAATCAGCAAGTCCGTCGGACGAGACAAAGTATGGGTGACGGCCGCCATCATGGGCCAGGCGTCTATGTCCAAAGAGGAAGCCGAAAAAACCGTCAAGACCCTGGGCGTAAGCGAAGGCCTTGCGAGCCAGATCGCGGACTCGCTGCAGGAGATGCCGATGAAAGGTTCCCTGGATTCCAGCGTGCCCGTAGATCCGTTGATCTACCGCTTCCACGAAATTACCCAAGTCTATGGCACAACCATGAAAGCCTTAATTCACGAAATGTTTGGCGACGGCATTATGAGCGCCATCGATTTTGAGATCGACATTCAGAAAAAGCCGGACCCGAAGGGCGACCGGGTCGTCGTCACGTATAGCGGCAAATTTCTCCCTTATCGGAAGTGGTAAACTGTAGCTTCGTTCGATCTATCTTCGCTTCCGCTCCTTAACCACGGAAGTGAAGGCAGCGCATTCTCGCGCTTTTTGTATTGGTCAAACGCCTTCCGTTTGACAACCGGCGCTTCCTTCGACTAGCTTAGGCTATCTATCCACAATAAAGGAGACCCGCGATGTTCGCACAGATAAAGCACATGGCAATTGTCAGCAGCAACGTGAACCATGAAGGTGATTTCTACAAAGATATTTTTGGCATGAAGCGCTCTGGAGTGGCGCGGACCGGAGGTGCGGTCGTCGTGCGCGATGGTT
>CAVTUQ010000036.1:0-64516 GCA_963737905.1 uncultured delta proteobacterium
GATCTCTTGGAGAAAGCCAGGCGGCAGTCTGCCGCCAAAGCGGAAAATCGATAGATCTTTGCCTTTCAAACGGTTCTCATGAAAGGAAAGCATGCTGAGCACGTCGACGCGGTTTTGACGGCTGAGCTGGAGCACCTGAGAGACCGGATTGTCATTGGCGTCGGATTCGACCATGATCCGCACGCCGCCGCTCTTGGCGGCGGTCAGACTGATAAACGCTTCGAAAATATCGGATTCGGTGATGATGCCGATCAAACGATTTTCGCGTAGCACGGGAAGAGCGCCGATTCTGTGGGTGCGCAGAGTTCGAGCGGCCTCCTCGACAGGGCAGTCGGGAGTTGTCGTTATAACCTTTTTGGTCATGACTGTAGACACCGGTCTCGGAACGGAGTCCTCTGAAACTTCTACGGAAAAGGGATTGAGGTTGTCAGGGAAGCCCCTCGCAATATCATATTTGGAAACAATACCCACCAATCTTTTGCTGTTTCCGGTAGGCTCAGCCACCGGGAAGTGTCGAAATTTACGCCGGTTCATTTCCATCGCAACGAAGGAGATGGACACTTCCGGCTGTATGGTTAGCGGATTCGGAGTCATCCATTTTTCGACGAACATGGTTATCTCTGCTGTAGAGGCAGCGAAAGTGATTACCTTGTAAATATGAATCGGCGACCAGAGAGGATACTTTAAGGCAAGTGCAAGCGCTAACTTACTGAGCGGTTTTCAAAGATCATGTCGGCATAGTATAAGAAAGGGTCGTTTGAAAAAGGCTTTTCGGAGGACCGAAAAAAATGGCGCTACGACTGGGTACATCCGAGCACGGTGGAACTTTTTATACTCAAGGTTCGGCGTTCGCCGAGCTTTTTAATCGCGGCCGCTCGGAAGCCGACCGATGCGTCGTGCAAACCAGCGAGGCAAGTATTCACAATGCAAATATGCTGGACCGAGGAGATCTGGAGTTCGGTTTCATGGCGTCCAATTGGATCGGGCGGGCCAAGGACGCAACGCTTCCCTTTACGCGCAAGATCTCGCTCCGCATGGTGGCGCCCGCCAACGCGGGGCCTATGTTCTTCGTGAAGCTGGCAAGCTCCTCCATCCAGACCGTCGCCGATTTCACCGGCAAGCGCATCGTTATCGGCACCAAAGGCAGCGGTATGGAGCAACACGTTCGAACTATCTTTGACGTTCTCGGGATCTCCTTTGATAGCTTTACACCCGTTCATATGGGCTTCGATGAGGGGGCGGATTCCCTGATCACGGGTGATGTCGACGCTCAGTTCCAGCCCCCGGTTCCGAACCGGGTGATGACAGATCTAAGCCAACGGGCGGATGTTCGAGTCGTTCCATATGCAGCGGGCCAGCTGGAGAAGATTCTAAGCGCAGTCCCGTTCTATCGCAGCGTGACGATGCGGAAGGGCGTGTTTCGCGGCGTTGTGGAAGATATCACTCAACCCGCCGTCATTAACGTTTTGGTTACACACGAAAGAATCTCGGAGCAAATCGTTCGCGACATGGCGAAAGCGATTGTCGAAAATCTCGACATGCTTCCGGGGATGAATCCGCTTTTCAAAGGATTGAAGGATCTTTTCGAGCCGCTGCGCTCCAGGGGTGCCGCTGCTTTCGAGTTTGGCGGTGTGCCGCTTCATCCCGGTGCGATTCGGGCGTACAAAGAGGCGGGATGGTTGCGTTAACGGATTATTACCTTGCTGCCCGGATGGCCCAACTGCCGGAGTCGCTGTCTGCGATCCAAATGCCCCGGATGGCGTCGCGAGCCGCAGTTATGAATAGCTCACCTATAGAGGTTTCGCGTGCTTGAGGAAAGTCCGCCGTCCAGCTACCGGCAAATTCCCGTCCTTTGCCTTGGACGGCGGCACGCCAGGTGCCGCTCCAACCCGTAGAAAATTTTTGCGCGACCCAGGTACCCCTTAACGCGAGCTCGTCGGCGCCTTCGCCTAATGTCCACGTCCCCGACGCTTTGTCCGGCGAAGAGGCGGGATCCACCGACCAACCGCCTTCGAAGACGCGCCCGGTAGCGGTTTGAGCGCTCCAGGTAGAGAGCTTCGGCTGTTCTTTGAAGGCCTGTTTTAGTTGGTCCCCTGCCGAGACATCGATTGCGCGTACCCAACCCACTAAACCATGCGGTGTCCTGACCATGTACCATGTCTGTGGTCCCACGGCTTCGGCTAGGGGAGTGAGAAGCTGACCTTTTTGCAGTGTGGCAATTTTATCCGATTCGGCCTCTTGTTGAGCATACAAAGTTGCGCCAGTTTCCCGAACGGTCAAGGCGCGCGTTGCCTCCGCTCCGTTGCAAAAGACTGGATGCGAAAAAACCAACAAACAAATCAACCGCGAAAACCAAAGCGATAAAACTTGACGTTGTGTCACAGTCATTTGGATAACCCCCTATTAGGAGAAGTCCGACCCCCCTGCTTTCTGTGTAATTTTAAGGGGCCTGCGTGATTCTGTAAACCTTAACCCTCTTTTGACATTTTAGCGCCTCCCGCATATCGGGGTCAGATTCGTTGTCAGATCCTGGTTTGAGAGCAAAACCCAAAGGAGTCGCCGTAAAAAAGCGAACCCTTTTGAGTTCGTCCGGTTAAGAGATGAACGACGGGCCCGCATCACAGAGTTTTCTGATCAAAGAGAAAAAGATCGCTGGGAAATTCCAACTCGTAAGAATAAGCGTGCCGGTAATTTAAACGACCAATTCCTTTTTGTTGCGTACGATAAAAGGATCTTTTAAGTTAACGAGGTAGTTCGATGCTGAAGCCGGATCGTTTAATGCGAGAGGCGAGTTTGACCCAAAGACTTCGATATTGAATCAGCCGCCTATGCCCAAGAGCCATGTGAAGGATTACAACTCCGAGAAAGTGCGGACAGTTTCTATTATTCGCGCCATGCTCCTGGCCATATTTATTTTAGGTTCGATGGGCAGCGGCGCGGAATTACTCTTGTTAAACCATATCGAGAGTCTGGTGCAGTGGATTCCGCTGGTGTTGATCTTGTTAAGTTTCCTCGTGTTTGGCTGGCACGCCGTGCGGCGAAGCCCAGCCAGCACCCGCACCATCCAAGGAGTGATGATCGCGTTTGTCGCGGCAGGCCTTGCGGGCTTTTATTTCCACTATCAGGGCAGCACGGAGTTCAAGTTAGAATCGAATCCATCCTTGGCCGGCTGGCGGTTGTTCTGGGAAGCGATTCGAAGCAAAGCACCCCCGGCACTTGCGCCAGGGGTCATGATTCAACTCGGGCTAATCGGACTAGCGTATACTTATCGGCATCCGGCATTGTTCGGTTCAACAAAAATGAGATTTAAACCTGAAGGAGAATGAAATGAAGCAGACACGATCTCTGGTCATGACAACGATGGTATCGATTGCCCTTGTGCTTGGCCTTGCGAGGCTCTATGGAGGCTCAGGTCGGGCGTTCTGTGGGACTGTTCAATCCGGATCTAGCCAGCGAAAAGGAGCTTCTCGCGATGCCGCATATGAATGCGGCGATCGTCAAAGGCATTATGGAACGCCGACCGTTTCTCACGATGACGGACTTGAATTCGTTCCTCGCCCAGTCCCTAAAAAATGAGCAACTGGACGGAATTTACGAAAAATATTCGTGCAGATCAATCTCAACACGGCGACCAACGAAGAGATCCTGATGATTCCGGGTATGGGCAAGCGGATGCTCCGCGAATTTCAGGAGTACCGGCCGTATAAGACCTTGGCGCAATTTCGAAAGGAGATCGGCAAGTATGTGGATCGAAAAGTAGTCGGCGCGGCTGGAGCAATACGTTTTCGTGCCGGTCAATCTGAATACAGGAAGCGACGAGGATATTCTGAGCATTCCGGGTACTGGGTAAGCGCATGCTCCGTGAGTTCAAGGAGTATCGTCCCTACACGAATATAGAGCAGTTTAGAAAAGAAATCGGCAAGTACGTCGACAAAAAAGAAGTTGCACGGCTCGAACGGTACGTTACTTTGAACTGAATCTTCTTCACCATGAACCAGAAATTATAAGCCGTAGAGCGCCCGAGCATTGTCGCTCAGGATCTTGCGCTTCACCTCGGGCGCCAAGTCCGTTCTTGCTTTGAAAATTTTGATGGCATCGACGTCGCTCGATATGTCGGTGTGCCCGTAGTCCGTCCCGATGACCAGGCAATCTTCTCCGGCTTGCTGCACGAGGTAGGGCAGGTCATCGGTGTTTTCGCAGGTGACGAACATGCGGTACTCGCGCGCGAAATTGTCGGGCCATGGGCGTCCCAGAGTTTTAAAGCGCTTCTTGGCTTCCAGCATCACCCAGGGCAGCCACTGCGCGCTGGCCTCGATGAAGCCCCAGCGCAGTTTGGGAAACCGCTCGGGTATCTCGCTGAGCGCGATGTCGTTAAAGGCGGCTACGGTGGGCACTCTAAACCGGTGCAACGTAGAGGCTATCCCTACTGGATGACGATACAAATCGCAAAGCCAGGCATTGCCGTTGGCGATGTGTATGGCAATGGCCATGTCGAGGCGGCTTGCCTCGTCGTAAATCGGATAGAAGTAAGGGTCCACGAGCAAGCGGTTGCCCTCTACCGGGCGCATCAGCACGGCGCAGGCGCCGTTGTCTTTAGCGTAGCGGATCTGCTCCAGCGCATCCGCCATACTCAAGGTCGGTGCCATGCAGGACCAGCGCAAACGGCCCTTTCCCTGGCGCCAGATATCCGCCAACCAGCGGTTCCAACTTTTACACAGCGCGACCTCAACCGCCGCGCGATCCGTAGCTGATTCGATAAACATTGTGTTGTGCAATACCTGGACGTCGACGCCGGTCTCATCCATGTGCTCCAGGCGGAGATCGACGTTACCCAGCTCGCGGGATTCTTGCGCATCGGCAAATTTACGACCGACCTGCTGGGATCGTTTTTCCAGCTCTTCAGTCGAAAAAGCGGGAAAGCGAAACCCACGGACTTTTCCGTCGATAACCCAAAATTGCAGTTTTACTCCGGCCTCTTCGCGGGTTTCCAGCGGAATCGGACGATACTGTTTCTCGGATGAGTCCATATAGTCCCAGGTGTGAGCGGACTCGACCACATGGGCGTCAGCGTCGATAATCAGCGTATTATCAGCAGTTGCCATGGGCTTATCCTCCTGGGTTCGAGTTCTAGAGTCGCGACGCGCTTTTTGAACCGCTCTAGCCAGAGCGGCGGAGAGGGTCGGACTTTTTAGATCCTTCGAATGCGTAAAGGCATCTAGCTACCGCTGCGGGTCGCTCGCCACTTGGAGTCACTGCCGCCTTTAACCGTTCCTTCCATGGCGTTGCCGCTCACGCGCCCGGTGTATTGGGCGCCACCGGCGTTGAAACTGATCTGATCCCCGCTCAGCCTGCCGTTGGTGATGGGCGTGGAAACATTCCCGGACCTGAGCGTGCCGGAGATTATTTGAAAGGTTTGCTTAAGCGCTAGCTCACCTTGCGGCAGTTGCCATGTGCCGCCCACTTTCGCCGGCACGATCCAGAGCAAGGCCGTGCAGTACGAGATGCAGTCTTCGTTCACCGTTGTGGTTTCGTCAGCCGCCCACTCTCCCATCGTGAAGGTATTCGAGACGATACGCGTGCCAGGCTTGAGATCGAGGATTTTCGGTCGCAACTTGAGGTTGATATCAGGCAGCAAAAACATCGTAATCACCGTGGCCTTGGAGAAATCGGTCTGGAAGAGATCGGCCTTCATGAAGGTAGCCTTGTCGCTGACTCCCTCCTTGGCGGCATTGCGCTTCGACAATTCGACCATGTCCGGATTGTATTCGATGCCGAGCGCCTTAACACCGCGCTTTGCGGCGGTAATCACTGTGCGACCATCGCCCGAGCCAAGATCGATGACGTAATCTTTGGGCGTGACTTTTGCCATGTCGAGCATTTTGTTCACCAAAGTCTGCGGGCTCGGTACCCACACCACATCCTTGCCTTCCTGACCGACGCGCGGCTCGTATTGTTCCTTGGCGGGAACGGGCTGCGCCTGAGCGTAGAGGTGGGTCGTCATAGAAGACAAGAACATAGTCAATAACAAACAAAGTAGACGATGGCATGAATTCATATTTGCACTCTCCAGGTTTAGATTACAAAGTTTGCGCCAAACCACTGAGGAGGCCGCAAGAAAAGATGTTCCTTGCGGTCAATCTAAGTCTTTACTCTAAGGCGCAGGAAATTTCCAGTCTTACCCTGGTCCGTAGAGTTCAACGTTTTCCCAGGAGCCGTCGTTTCCGCTGGCAATCAGTCGGCATGATGAAAGCCGGCGGCCAGTCGTACGGATAGGACGGCGATGGATATTTTTGAAATGGTTTGAAATGCGGAACGGCTAGGACTTCTTTCGTTCCTCATCGATCAGCTGCATCGCCTTTGCGCGAAGCTCGCTGTCGATATTCAAGGTGTTGACAATCTGACTGTAGGTTTCTCGACTCAGACCTTCCTTGGCGAGGGCTTCGTCAATTTTGGCTCCCGCTTCCTTTTTGAATGACTTGAGCCTCCTGATCCCCTTGAGCTTTGTTAAGTCGGGGTTCGTAAGTATCACGGATCTTCTCGAATTCTACATAGACGCGAGCGAATGATTTGAGTTGGGTTGGATCGATCTTGGATTGTTGGTTAGGCATCTCCTGGGCGAAGATAGTCTGCGCAACCGGGCTCACACTTAACCCACCGATCAAAACAATCAAAGTAATTGTTCGACAAATAAATTTTTCCATTCAGATCTCCTTTTGCGCCGATGAACGAATGCGGTAAGCGCAAGAGTGGTGCCAAAGGTTAGTCTCGTAGATTTGCTGGGTTTTGGTGCGCAATCGGCTGAGCAGGACAATTGTCTGTATGAATTCTCCTGCATGATTCGTCGCACATTCCCATGCTGAGAGAGGTCTCGAATGTGAAGAAGCTTTCTTTCTCAGATCTGCTGCGTGTCCAAAATATATTTCACCAGGAACGGCCAGACCTGGGTAGCATCGGCTTGGATTTCCGCATAAACGCCATTTTTCACGGCCTTTCGCCAGGACTCGTTTTCAGAATAGGTGCAGCCGGAAAGATGGCCGAAGTGAGGTCGGTCGGGGCAGATTCTAATTCCATAAGTGAATCGGCGTGGCGGCAGGTTTGTGCCCAGACGCTCGTTGATGATTTCAATCAGCGGCGCGACATTTTGGACGTTGTTGCGCGGAACGCCGCCGCCGATTGTAAAAATCCCGAAACGCTTGGCCGTCGTCACCAACTTGATGAGCTCTTTGCTGTCCTTTTCCAGATCGACGAGAATCGGCTTTCGGCCGCGCCGTTTGCGCTTCATGTTGTGGATATAGAGATCATTGCCCAGCTCCGAGTCCACAAACGCCGGCACGAAAACGGGCACGCCGCAGAGATAGGCGGATTTTAATATGCCTCGTTCGTTGGGATAGTTCTCGGCGAGATATTTGCCGATAAGCTTATTGAGCACTGTCGGGCTGATCGGGCGCGTACCCTTGAGTTGATCGATGACCTTGCCGATGACCTCCTCGACAGTATCGAGATTGGTTTCGGGCTCAAGCGTGTCTGTAACCCGGTTGAGCTTGCGACGCGCCAGCGCCGTATCGTCGTAGACAGGATTATACTTGTAGTGCTTCAGTCCGATGGAGGACACCAGGCCATGGGCCATGAGGGCTCCGGTAGACGAGATCGCGTTGGCCAACCCGGCTTCGATCATGTCGCAGATCACCAAGTCCAGCTTAGCTATGGTCATCGCGCCGGTGATCGTCAGGAAGCGAAGACACTGTTTATCGCTCACCATGGCGTGGAGGGATTCAGCACCTCTAGCGACCTGTGCAGCGACGCCACCATAGGGCGCGAGATCCGTGATGAGCGAAGCTACCGAGGTTCGCCGTCCGTTTATCCATTCGTCCAGGCTCCGGTAGAGAACCGGCAGTATATAGCGCGGGTCGGCGAACACGGCGTCAGGGAAGTAACCGTCCCTGACTTGTCCGGGACGGGCCATATCGAATGGGTTGATGAAGATCGCGCGCGCGGGTTTCCTATAGATCGCCTCGGCGTTTCTTTCGGAAAATGCCCCAACAACGATGACGTTTTCCCCCCGTTTTTTGTCCCTTGCGTATTGAGAGGGGAGGAGAATCCGGTCGCACCACTGATTCGCGACGAATTTCTGTAGAAGACGTCCCAGTGGAGAATTCTCCAATCCGCTGTAAATGAGAATGGGTTTTGTCTTCGCAGCGATCATTGTCTGGATCGTTCGGGCGACTTCGCCGAGCATCCTGGCTCCGAAGGCGCAGTATCTCATCCCGTCGACGATGTCGCCCACGGTCGCGCACTGCCGCAGATCCAGTGATTTGAGTTCCTCGAATTTCAATTTTCCGAAAGAGCTTTCTCGCCAGAATAATTTTGTGCTTCCTAGCATGGCGAGTACATCGAGTCAATTCTGGCTGCTCGATTTAGCCGCCCGAGTTTTCACAATGTGGAAGCCAGCCAGGCAGGATCGTGGCTTAAGACCAACCTCTTTGGCTTTGACGTTTTGTATCAATTGGATGGCGGATTGGACGAGCGACTGAATTTTAGCACCCTGTAGCCGGTCGTCGCGGTCCCTTCCATCGTTAACTGATAGTAGAAGTGCTCGCCTGAATTCTCTCCGACCAGGAAAACATAAATCGCTTTTTCACCGAGGGGCATCGGCTTGTACTCAACCGCTGCCACGGTTTTTGGAAAAGCTTTTGGGTGCAATTTTGAAACAACCACTTTGAACTGGTCCCGAGAAACATGGCGTTTTGTGGCGTCGGCCAGTAAGGCATACCCGCTGTCGATATCCTGCTTCACAAAGGCCATTCGCGCGAATTCTTCGGCTTTCTTTCCGGCCGAGACTTCATCGTGTTTGATCGATTCCTCGCAGCCCATTAAAACCATCGCGAAAATCAATGGATAGAAATAATACCTCGGCCAACTTGTTTTGCCGGCTTGTTTCCGAATTAGAAATATCATGCGATCACCTCGGCACATCGTGACAGAACTAAGGGTTACCTAGTACAGCGGACCGTGGTCGTCAAGGCGTCAGAAGAAAACCACCCGAAAGTTTTGTTCGATGGTGGACAACGGCGGCTCGGACTAAACGCTTGCCGGGGGGAGCTGGAATGCAGGATTTCACCAACGATGACCGGAGGCAACAGTTGCAGCTTTGGGACAAAATTGTGCGATTGTAGTCGGTTTTTGGCCGTTCAAGAAGCGGCTAACCTGTTTTTCGCCCGAGATTTAGCTGATAGGTCGGGGGCACAGAACTTGCCTGTGTTAGATTCCCAAGAGGTGATCTGGGATGCGATGCGTTTCTCAAATGGGGTTTGCTCTCGCTCTCACCTTTCTAAATGTCGAACCGGCCTTCCCGCAAGCGATGGAGGATCCCTTCTATCGAGAGCGGGTTGAGTATGAGGACGGCAAAATCTCCGTTGATTTCGATCGGACTCCGATCGGAGTCGCGCTCAATGCGATTCAAATCAAGACCGGATTGCAGATTACCGTTCCTCCAACAACAGAGAGTAAATTGTTGAACCTGCGGCTGAGCCGACTGCCGCTTGAGCCTGCTGTACGTTCTCTGATTGCCTCCATTGGGTTCAGGAGCTTCGCTTTAGTATACGATGAAGAGGGTCATCCGAAACGCGCCGTTGTCCTCGAAACGCGACCGGAAATTCGTGCAGCTCCAGTCTCTGATCCGAAGGTTGATTCCAGCGCGGCGCCCGTCGTTGAACCCCTGAGGGAGCAGGAGCGAGCGCAGCTCCAGAAGGAACTGGAGCGCTGGGGTGAGCTGAAACAGGAAGATCGTAGCCGAATCGAGGAGCGCCTGAAAACTCTTCCTCCTTCTGAGGATCGCGAGCAACTGGTCAAAGAATACGGGCGCCAGCTTCTCGGAATTAAGAATTGATCCTGCCTTAACTGATCGTACCGCGACCGCAGGCCTTGTCGGCAAATCGGAAAGAATCGCTCGGCGTTTATCGCCATAGAAGATCTCACCCCGCGGCATTCAAGGATTTTGCAGCCTTCAGAATAGCCAAAGATACTTTTTCGAGAATTTCATTGGGCTGATAGGGCTTCATTAGTAAAGCGCTCAGCTTTCCTTCAGCCATAGCAGACTCCATCTCGTATGAAATATATCCCGAGGCCAGAATCGGTTTCAGAGTCGGGTCGGTTTTTCTCATTTTCTGAAGAGCTTCCCAGCCGTTTAACTTCGGGAGTCCGAGATCGAGGACCACGACCGAAATTTCATCCTTGTGCCGCAGAAAAGTTTCAACCGCCTCGACGCCGTCCATGGCCACCAGGACTCGATAACCCGCCTTTTCCAGGCTCCTGCGCATCAACTCGAGCTGCCGTATTTCGTCCTCGACAAACAAAACTACGTGACCATGCGCCGCGATGATTGCAGGCTGCGGCTGGCCGTGTGGCTGATCCAGTTCGACGGCGACGCTGTATCCAACGATAAGCGGCAAATAGATGTGAAACGTGGTGCCGCCCCCGGGCTCGCTGGTAACGTCGATGAAGCCGCCGTGGTTTGTCACGATTCCGTAGGCGACAGAGAGACCGAGTCCGGTGCCTTTGCCTTGTTCTTTGGTGGTAAAAAAGGGCTCGAAGATACGGCTCTTGGTGGGTTCGTTCATTCCGATTCCTGAATCCTTCACGGTGATGCAGGCATAAGTTTTTTCGTTCGCGTTCTGAAAATGTGCCCGAAGCTCGGCTCCGGGTGTCGTTCCGGTCTTCAGAAGCAACTCCCCTCCCTCCGGCATGGCGTCTGTCGCGTTAACGCAGATATTAAGCAGTACCTGATTGATCTGGTTTGGATCAGCCAGCACCGACGCAAGGCCCGGCTCTAATTCCAAATCAATATCGATCGTCCTGGGCAAGGTGCCGCTCAAAAGCGCCTTGAGCTTTTGAATCGCGTCATTGAGATCGACCTGCTCGAAGCGCACGGCGCTCTCTTTGGCGACCGCAAGCAGCTGTCGCACGGTAGAGGCTCCGCGTTCGATCGCTTCGTCGATAACATCCAGACTTTCGGTTAGATCCCCGTTACCTGATCCATGGTTCCGCAAAAGCGAGGCATAGCCTTTGATGATATTGAGAATATTGTTGAAATCATGGGCTATGCCGCCAGCCAGCACTCCGACGCTTTCCATCTTTTGAGCTTGGCGCAGCTGCTGTTCCAGCCTCTTTTCCTCATCTCTTTCTTTCGATAGAGCGAGATTCGCCAGCTGTAGTTCTCCCGTACGGTGCTGCACTCTTTTCTCGAGCTCCTCGTTCGCTCGAGCTAATTCATCCTTCGCTTGCTGTAAGGCCGATTCCGCTTCCTTGCGATCCGTTATGTTCAAAAAAATGCCGATGCAGCCGCGAACCTTGCCCGCCTCGTCTCGCAGAGGCGTAGCACGGCACAGCTCATGAATAGTTGTCCCGTCACTCCGCAGGATTTCCAGCTCCTCATCCAGAATGTCAATCCCTTCGCGGCAAGCGTGCTGCATCGGGAGGTCGTCGGCGGGGACTTGTTGACCCTTGCGCAACATTCGAAAGGGAAGCTTGTCGCTCACCAAGGCGCTCTTGGATACGTTCTCGCCACTATTGGTCCCGAGCATGCGCGTGAATTCCGGGTTGCACCAGATGTGTTCGCATGCCGCGTCCGTAGCTACCGCAATGCCGATGGGAGCCGTATCAATCAATTTGCGAAACTCCTGGTTAACGATTTCCAAGGACCGAGTCCGCTGGCCCAATATCTCCTCGGCGCCCTTGCGCTCGGAGATATCCATGCAGACACCCACTAACTTTTCAGGCTGTCCGCTGGCATTGAGTAAAATGTGTCCGAAACCTTCAACCCAGCGCAACCCACCGTCTGGGCGCTTAATGCGATAGACGACGTGAAGATCATCGCGCCTCACGAGGGTTCTTTCGACTGCAGCTATCACCAGTTCCAGATCTTCCATGTCAATGTCGCGCTTGAAATCCTCGAAGCTTCCGCCAAAAGTTCCCGGCGTTAGACCGTGAATCGCTTCGAGGCTCGCGGACCAAGTGACTCGGTTCGTTGAGAGGTTCCATTCCCAAGCTCCCATTTGCCCGGCGCCCAGGGCCACTCGCAGCCGGCTTTCGCTCTCCCGCAGCGCATCTTCGGCGCGCTTGCGTTCCATAAATTGTCCCAGCTGAGCGCCGATGAGGTCCACCATTTCCAGGAAATCGTTATCCGGTTCGCTGATCTCTCGGCTGAAACATTCCATGACGCCGACAACTTCATCGGCGAGTTTAATTGGAAACCCGATGCCAGCACGCAATCCTTCCTTCGTCGCGACAGGCGCGCGGGGAAAATTGTTGTCCTTGGTTACGTCGGTGATCCACGCGGGGGTGCCGCTGCGCCAGACTCTTCCGGGCAGGCCCACTCCCGGAGTAAACTTGGTTTTGCGCGTCACCGCTTCGAACTCGGGTACGTTAACGGAGGGAAGGCACCAAAAGTTTATGCAACTCAGTTCGTTCAATGAACGATCCACGTTCCATATAGCCCCCACTCCCCAATCTCCCGGTTCACATATGGCTTGGATAATTTTGGGTCCGGCATCCGCCATGCTAGGAGACTCGGCCAGGATCCGGCTCACTGCATCCTTGATACGAAGCCGTTGCTCGAGCCGGCGGCGCTCCAAAGCAACCGCGGCCATGACGAGAGATGTCACGGTAACGGTGGCCATGAACACCTGCAGCAATAAAAGAGATTGATTCGCGTTGGAAGTCACGAACGGCCCCAGGTTGTGCAATGTGCCCCACAGTGCGATCGCCGACAGCGCGAACGCTGAAGTTACGGCTCCGCGCCTGCCGAAACGTAACGCCGCCCAAAGGAGAGGCACCAGAGCGAAGTACTCCAGACCGGTTGGAATTCTTGTTAGAAACAGGAGCCAGCCGGCCAAAACCAAGACGAGCAGCAAACCTATCGCTTCCAAGATTTGCAAGGCTTTTATGGGCAACAGCGGTTGCGTCACCCAAAGCACGAGCAGGGAACCAACGATCAAGCTGCCCACCGCATCGCCGAGCCACCACGTCAGCCAGATAGGAAAAAATGCATCCCATCGGGCCAGTCCCCCCAAACCCAAGCTGGTGACCCCGATCATAGCGCCGACGGCGGTGCTCAGAATCACAGCCAGCAGGATGAACTTGAGAATATTTTTTGTTTGGTCGAATGCGTTCGTGCCGTTGGCAAAGCGGGCGACCAACGTGGCTCCTAACATCGCTTCGAAGGTGTTGCCTGCGGCGATACTAAGCGCCGTGGCGACCGATCCCGCTGCGGCGATGTTTACCGCAAAGGCGCCGAGAAATATCCCCGGCCAGAGCCGATATCCCCACAGGAGGATAGCCGCCAACGCAATTCCGCTGGGGGGCCAGACTGCGGAAGCGCTCGGGTGAACGTGGGCCAATGACAAGCCGAAGCTGCCGGCGCAAAAGTATAAGACGGCAAGAACGAAAATGAATGCCGCGGTTTTGAGGTGTCGCATCATGTGGCCGAAGATGCGCCGACTTGCAGCGAAATTGGCACGCAACGTATGCCGTTCTTTTACGTGATTTGCTAATCGTTGACAAGGAAAATCAGCGTTCCTCTTGCAAGTCGGCGCATCGGCGCTATTCTGAGGTACCAATGGCTGAACACGACTATTACCAGACCCTCGGTGTCGATCGGAATGCTTCCAACGATGATATTCGCAAGGCCTACCGGAAGCTTGCGCGAAAGTATCACCCCGACATCAACCCGGGAAACAAAGAGGCTGAGAACAAATTCAAAGATCTCTCGGTTGCTTACGATGTTTTGAGCGATTCGGAGAAACGCAAACTCTACGACGAGTTCGGCGAGGCAGGCTTGGCTGCCGGCTTCGACGCGGAGAAGGCGCGAAGTTATCGACAGTGGCAACAGGAGTCGGCGGGAGCGGGTGGTGGCTACGAATACAACGTCGATGATCTCGGCGACATTTTTGGTGACCTGGGAGGCATGTTTCGCGGAGGTGGTCGCGCGCCATCGGGCCCGGCGCGAGGCGAGGATATCGAAGCGGCGATGGATATCGATTTCCTCGACGCCGTCCGCGGTTTTCAAACTTCGCTAAGCCTGCAGCGGCGTGTCGAATGTAACACTTGCCACGGCTCTGGGACTAAGCCTGGAAGCACCCCCACGACATGCCCTGAGTGTGGCGGCTCGGGCGGCAAGCAGGTAGTTCAGGGACCGCTCCAGTTTCGCGTCACCTGTCCGCGTTGTCACGGAACTGGAAAATTACCCGGAGACCCGTGCACTGCGTGTGGTGGCACCGGGCGGATTTTGCGGTCAGAGACGATGCGCGTCAATATCCCGCCGGGCGCCGAGGCAGGGAAACGGATTCGCCTGCGCGGTAAAGGCGAGGCGGGAATCCGAGGAGGACCAGCCGGCGATCTTTACATCGTGCCGCGCATCCGGCCGCATCCGATATTGACGCGATCGGGCAGAGACTTGTCTATGGAGCTGCCGATTACGGTGGGAGAGGCGGTCCGGGGCGCCAGTATAGAGGTGCCTACGCCGGTGGGTGTCGTGAAAGTGAAAATTCCTGCGGGAGCGCAAAGCGGCCAGCGCTTGCGCGTCAAAGGCAAGGGGGTTCCCGCACACGGGCGAGAGCTCGCTGGAGACTTGTATTTGCATCTGCTGGTGCGGGTACCGAAGGATGAGATCGCCCAAGATGTAATCGACAAAATTGATCGGGCTTACGGCGAAAACGTGCGCAAAGACCTGCGCCTTTAGCAGAGCAGAGCCATGACACGCAAATATCTTCGGGTTTCAGAAGTCATCAAGATTTGCAATGTCCCTCAGGAATTTATCGATGCACTGGAGCGGGAGCACATCATCGAGCCGATCACCCGGCGCAAGCTAAAAGTTTATTCCCCCGATCAAGTCGATCGTGTTCGGGTGGCCCACCTCCTCATCGAAGAGATGGGGGTGAACCTGGAGGGAGCCGAGGTTGCGCTTCACATGCGCGAGCAGATGATCGCCATGCAGCGCCAGTTTAATGAGTTGTTGCGTCTGCTGGGGCGGCAGTTGAAGAAATAGGCGCAGCGGCAAGTGTCGAGGGTCGAGTAAGGAGAAAAATATTGGAATAATGCAACTCCTGCCCGATCATTCCATCGATCCAATGTTCCAGTATTTTATCCTTGCTGTTCTGATGTTGCTTTTTTGTTCTGCCTGAACTAGAGGCCTGTCATAGAAGGAGGACCGTCCCATGGCCGAAACGAACATTGCGGAAACGGTTATAGAATATCTCAGCTCGCAGAACGTCCGGCATATCTTCGGTGTCCTCGCCCATACGTCTTTCGCACTGGGCGATGCCATAGCAAAGCGCCCGCACCTTCGCTTCGTCAATTCGCAGCATGAGGGAGGCGCCGGAAACATGGCCCTCGGCTACGCCCGCGCGGCTAAGAAGCCGGCGGTCTGCCTGGTTTCGGCGGGCGGCGGCGCCACCAACATCGTCACGGCTGTCGCCCAAGCTTATAAGGAATCGGTGCCGCTGTTCGTCATCTCCTCGGACATCAACACGGCCTCCTCGAGCAAAGGCGCCTGGTCTTCCTTCCATGGCATGGAGCATGTGAGGTTGTTTGAGCCGATCACGAAGCAGAGTTTGAAGCTTGAGAGGGTAGAAGAAATCGGTTCCGTCTTGGATTCGCTATTTCATTTAACGACGCGGGGGCGGCAAGGCCCCGTTTTTCTCATTATTCCAGCCGATCTACAGGCGGCATCGCTCCCCGAACCGCTAACGTTTTCGCCGACAGCGGCTCCCACTGCGCCCGCCATCGATTCCCGCTCTGCGGAAATGGCGACCGATTTGCTGCTGAAGGCAACTGCGCCTGTGGTTTTAGCGGGCACGGGGGTGGATTGGTCAGGCGCGAGAGAAGAAGTGCAAGAGCTGGCTGAGCTTTTATCGCTGCCAGTCGCTGTGAGCTACACGGCCAAGGGCGTTTTCCCCGAAAATCATCCGTTGGCCCTGGGCTGCCTGGGGTTCGGTAGCAGGCCCTACGCGCGTAAATTTTTCCTCGAGTCCGATGTAATTCTGGCGTTGGGCACGACTTTCAGCGAAGGCACGACCCTCGGGTTCGGCAATCGTATCATTCCCGACAAAGCCAAGATTATCCAGATCGACATCGATCCCGACGAACTGGGCCGGAACTATCCGACGGCGTTGTCGGTGCAAGCTGACGTGAAGGCAGCGCTAGGCGCGATTATTGAACGCGTCAAAAGCAAACGGTCAAGCGCGCCGGCTGCGGGTGGTGCTAGAGTTCGGGAGATAGAGCAGGCGAAGCAGGCGTGGCGGAGCGATCTCGATAAAAAAACTGCCAACGGTAGCTTGACCTATGACTCGGTGCTCAAAACTCTCAATGAACTATTGACTGGCTCGGAGATATTAGTGACTTCCGGCATGACCGGCGACCTGCTGCGAAACATCGACGCCGCGACGCCGATCATTCACGCCGGCGAGTTCCGCGCCATCGGGACCGCGTTCGCGACTTCCCTCGGCGTCAAACTCGGCCGGCCCAAGGCGCGGGTCGTCTGCGTCACCGGCGACGGCTCCTTCATGATGGAACAGCAAGAGCTGGCGACGGCGCGCTTGCACAATATTCCAGTGTTGGCCATCGTCCTGCGTAACAATGCCTACGGCGGCATGAAGCGAGATCAAATCCAGCATTACGGCGGCCGCGTGATCGGCACCGAGCTGTTTATCCCCGACCTCGCGCGCCTGGCCGAGCTGTTCGGCGCCAAAGGCTACACAATTACTCGACCCGAAGAGGTAAGACCCGTTCTGAAAAAATCTCTTGAGTCTGATGATTTCGTCGTCGTGGATGTCAAGGTGGATGGTAAATAAGCGCGCTGCCGTAAGTTAAGGCAAATACTCGCGGACCTTGGCCAGGACCAAGCGAGGGCTGAAGGGCTTGGAAACGTAGGCCTCGCACCCGGCCTTGAGTGCTTTCTCCTCGTCGCCGCTCAAGACGTACGACGTCACCGCAATGATGGGGATGTGTCGGAGGGCAGGATTCTTCTTGATCCGACGGGTGGCCTCGTAACCGTCGAGACCAGGAAGCTGGATATCCATGAGGATCAAGTCAGGGCGATAGTTTTCAGCCGAAGTCACTCCTTCTTCCCCCGTAACCGCCTCGGCTAGGTCATAGCCTGCACTCGTGAGGAGGTCGCGCAGGATACGCCGATTGGTCTCGTGGTCCTCGACGATAAGAACTCGCTTGCTCATGAAGCCTCCGCTTGGCGCTCGACCCTCACGGGCAACGAGAATGTGAAGGTCGAACCCGCGCCAACTTTCGACTCCACCCAGATGCGACCACCGTGCATCTCGATGATCCGCTTCGCAATGGCGAGCCCGAGGCCGGTCCCGCCCTTTGCCCGAGAGCTGGAGCCATCGACCTGCTGGAACTCTTCAAAGATTCTCTCCTGATCGGCCGGAGCGATTCCTGGACCGCTGTCCGAAACCGAGACCAAAAACGACCCGTCGGCAGCTCTTCGCTTCCACCCGAACCTCGCCGCTCTCAGCGAATTTAATAGCGTTGCCAACGAGGTTCAGAAGCACCTGGGCGATCCGTCGTTGATCGCCCTTGCCCGGAGGGAGGTCTGGTGGGATCGCGATTTTGAGCGCGAGATTTTTCGCTGCCGCTAAAGGCTGCATCGCGGTAAAGACCGCCTGAACGACTTCCCGCATGGAGTATTCTTGGAGCGAAAGGGTTACCCGGCCCGCTTCGATCTTGGAGAGATCGAGAACGTCGTTGATGAGATTCAAGAGGTGACGGCCACTCGCCTGAACGTCTTCTAGAGCGCTCCGGATCTTTTCCGGAACGTCGCCGTAGATCTTATCCAGAATCATTTCGGTAAGGCCCAGAATGCCGTTCAGCGGGGTGCGCAGCTCGTGCGACATATTCGCCAGGAACTGCGACTTGTAGCGGCTGGCGGTTTCGAGCTGCTCGTTCTTTTCTTGGATTTCTTGAAATAGTCGAACGTTCTCGATCGCGATCACAGCCTGATCGGCGAAGGTCTCAAGTAGAGCGATTTGTCGATCAGAGAAAGGCCGCACTTCCATGCGGCGAATCATGATCAAGCCAATCGGGATACCTTCACGCAGCAAAGGGGTTGCAAGAATTGTCCGCGTGCCATGTTTTCTTAAGAAATCCGCCCTCAGTTCGGTTGTAGGAACTGCAAACAAATCGTGAACGTGGATGGTCTTGCGGTCAATCACAGCTCGGCCTGGGACCGAAAGCCTGTCGAGACCCGGCGGGCCTTTTCCTAAGTTTCCAGGCAGGGGCCCGTATCCGCCACGCCTTTGAAATGGCGGCCATCGAAACGATAAATCAAAGCGTCGTTCGCCTCGCATATTCGGGCGGCGTTCTCGGCCACTGTATTCAGCACTGGCTGGAGATCAGTCGGCGAGCTTGCAATAGCGCGCAAGATCTCGCTCGTAGCAGTTTGCTGTGTCAGGGACTCAGTTAGTTCTCGGTTCCGAGTTTCCAGTTCTTGAAAGAGACGAACATTTTCGATTGCGATCACAGCCTGATCGGCAAAAGTCTCAAGGAGGGCAATTTGCCGCTCAGAGAACGGCCGTACTTCCATGCGCCGGATCATGATCACGCCAATTGGATTACCCTGGCACAATAACGGAGTTGCAAGAACCGTCCGCGTATTGTGTTTTCTTAAGAAGCTCGCCCGCAACTCACTCTCTGGAACCGCATACAAATCATGGATGTGAACCGTCTTCCGATCCATCACTACTCGGCCGGGGATCGTCTGACTGTCGACGGCACGCGGTCCCTTGCCGATGTCTCCAGGCAGGGGTCCGTAGTCGGCTACGCCTCTGATCCGACGACCGTCATAACGATAAATCAATCCATCGTTGGCCTCGCATATGCGCGCGGCGTTTTCGGCCACAGCATTGAGAACAGGTTGAAGATCGGTGGGTGAGCTGGCAATCACGCGCAGGATCTCGCTCATGGCAGTTTGCTGCCTCAGTGACTCGGTGAGCTCTCGGTTTCGAGTTTGCAGCTCTTGAAACAGACGAACATTCTCGATCGCGATCACAGCCTGATCGGCGAAGGTTTCGAGCAGAGCGATTTGCCTGTCGGAAAACGGTCGGACTTCCATTCGGCGGATCAAGATGACGCCAATCGGAACACCCTGACGCAGCAACGGGGTCGCAAGAACCGTCCGTGTACCATGACTTCTTAAGAAATTTGCCCGAAAATCGTCAGTCGGGACAGCAGCCAAGTCATGGACGTGAATCGTCTGACGGTCGATGATGCAGCGGCTGGGTACAGAAAGTCGGGTTAGAGTTGGGCCTTTGCCCAACTGTCCGGGCAATGGTCCATAGTCCGCCACTCCTCTTAGCCGTTGACCATCAACACGATAAATTAACGTGTCGTTCGCCTCGCATATACGCGCGGCGTTCTCCGCGACTGTGTTCAGCACCGGCTGGAGATCAGTCGGGGAGCTGGCGATGACGCGCAGGATTTCGCTCGTGGCAGTTTGCTGGGTCAACGAGTCACTGAGCTCTCGCGCAAGCGCATCCGGTCTATCTTGTAGGCTTGCGTAACGTTTTTCGAACGGGCTAGCCATAGCTTTGGAACTTCCGAGCCCGGGTAATACTACCGGCGGCCGTGAACTACCACAGCGAGGTTTTATCTAGCGATTCCGAGCTCCCTTTGCGCCTCACGTAGAATCGAGAGGTCGGCGACATCACTCGCAGAAACCCGACGATCTACTTTGGCCGCTTTCTTTGCCTCTTCAATCACCAAACGCAATCCATCTTCGGGCAAGCTTCCATCCTCGCTGTACGCGGGCGCAAAAGCCTCATAGGTCGCCGTAGCGACTTCCCGATCCGTCTTCATCCATTCCATCAGGAACTGAATTGTCTCCTCACGGTTTGAGCGAATATAGCGATTTGCCTTGATTCCCGCCTTAATCACTCGCTTGATTTCTTCTGGTCTCGCCTTGATCTTCTTTTCATTAGCTATCAGACCGACCTGCGGATACCTAAATATTTCGTGGCTCTTGGCTATAACATGAAACCCCAACTTTCTCGCATGAAAATCCCAAGGCGGAGGCACGACTGCTGCGGCAACCAGCCCCTGCTTAAGCGCGGCCAGTCGGGCTTCGTTCGATCCCACGGCCAAGAACTTGACCTCTTTTTCTGGATCAAGACCAAAGTGTTTGGCGATTAACTGCGACGCGGTAAAAACAGCACCGCCGACTGAAGCGACTGCTATTGTTTTCCCCTTGAGTTCCTTAACCGATTTTATATCAGGGCGGCTAACCAACATGAGAGTAGAGGCCGGCAGATAACAGGCCATGACCCTGAGCGGGAATCCTGCGATGGCTGTTCGGACACCATGCGGAATGCCTGTTAGGTAGTCAATATCTCCGTTGTTTAGTGCCGGTATTTGTACAATGGGTCGCATTAGCAGGATCTCCGCGGCAAATCCCTCGTCTTTCAAGAAGCCCTTCTTCTGCGCCAAGGGAAAGGTCAGGTAAGGGGGGTTTGGGTCGGGGATAGCAATTCTGATCTTATCCGCCGCCTCGACCGAGGCATGGAGAAGAAAAATGGCGAGTAAACGGCCTAGTATTTGTTTCATATTGAACTTCGTTGTTAGCTCTCCGCTGTTTGGACTGTGAATTTCTGATCTCAATTCAATCCCGAATCCATATCATTTAGGTCCCAACTCTCGTTGGGCGTCTCTCAGAATCGAGAGATCTGCGACATCTTTCATCGAGACTTCGCGGCTGACTTTGGCCGCTTTTTTGGTTTCTTCGATCACTGAACGAAGGCCGTCTTCAGGGCAGTTGTCCGTCTTCGCTTAACGACTGGCAAAAAAGCCTCATACGTAGCCGCTGCAACGTCCTTATCGATCCGCATCCAATCCATTAGAAAATTAACCGTTCCTTCGCGATTTGATCGAATATACCGGTTGGCTTCGATTCCTGCCTTAATCATCCGTTTAATTTCCTCCGGTCGTTGCTTGATCTTCCTGTCATTCGCGATCAGACCGGTCTGAGGATAACTAAAAAGTTCGTAGCTCTTGGCTATCACATGAAAACCCAACTTCTTCGCATGAAAGTCCCATGGCGGCGGGACTATTGCCGCAGCGACCAGGCCCTGTTTCAGCGCAGCCAAGCGCCTTTCGTTAGGCCCCACAGCCAGGACTTTGATGTCTTTCTCCGGATCGAAGCCGAAGTGTTTGGCGATGAATTGCAACACAGAAAAATTGGTGCCGCCAAATGCGGCGACTGCGACTGTTTTTCCCTTGAGTTCACCCACCGAATTTATTTCCGGGCGGCTAACCACCATGAGACTGGACCGTCGGGAGATAACAGGCGAGGATCTTAACAGGAAAGCCTCCGATCGAGCCTCGGCAGGCCTTGCGAAATGTCTGTCAAGTAATCGATATCTCCGTTGTTTAGCGCCGGCATCGTGAGACTACCGCGCATCGAAATAACCTCGGCTGCGAAGCCCTGGTTCGTCAAGAAACCTTTCTTTTGCGCCAGTGGAAACGTAAGGTAGGCGGCATTCGGCTCGGGAACCGCGATCCTGATTTTATCTGCCGCTTCGGTTGATTCACAGAACGTTAGAAATATCAAGCAATACCAAAAGATTTTTTTCATGAAACATCCCTGCCGCTTTGGCTCTAGCGATCTCGTCTGTATGCGTATGGGGAACTATGATTGTTTGAGGCTGCAAGCCTCTTTTTTCATAGGAGCTCCGAAGGTTTTTATCTTTCAAAGTTCCTTGGCAAGTGGCGGGCCAACCAGGGCAAGTCGGCCGGATGATTTGGAATAAGAGTTGAACTAAAAGGGCTTTTTGAAAGGCGGCTGGAGTTCGCACAGGTCGCAGGTATCGGTTGATGTCTCCGATCGGAGACACCTAAGACCACAAATGAGGACAGGTCATTCGATTTCAAGAGCTTTTATTAGCTTCAAGAGATAACTTCTCCGGATACCCAGGAGCTTGGCTGCGGCGGCGCGGTTTCCGTGAGTTTGACTCAGCGCTCGCAGGACCACGTCTCGCTTGGTAGCGTCCATGGCTGCGCGATACGAAAAGGTATCGGAGTTTATTTTCGGTTCGGCGGCGATGATTCGCTCCGGCAAATCATGGAGGGTAATCCGAGGTTCCGTCCCGGTTACAAGAGCTCGCTCAATTACATTGGCCAGCTCGCGCACGTTTCCCGGCCAGTCATAGCCGAGGAGCTTTTCCTGAGCGTCTACGGTGACCTCCGTGAAATTCTTCTTTGTTTCCAGGGAAAACCGCTGCAGAAAAAAATCGATCAGGGCGGGGATATCTTCCTTTCTTTCGCGCATGGGTGGTAGGGTAATAGGCACGACCTGAAGACGATGGTAGAGATCTTCACGGAAGCGCCCCTCACTGACGGCTCTGTCGAGGTTACGATTGGTCGCGGCGATAATTCTCACGTCCACGCGGATTGGTTTAAGGCCGCCGACCCGCTCGAACTCCCGTTCCTGGAGAAAGCGGAGGAGCTTGGCTTGAATCTCGGGTGAAATATCTCCGACTTCGTCCAGAAAGACGGTCCCGCTATCAGCCAGCTCGAGCTTGCCCTTTTTAAATTGGTGCGCTCCAGTAAAAGCGCCGCGCTCGTGGCCGAAAAGATCGCTCTCCAAAAGTTCCTTAGAGAGACCCACGCAGTTAATAGCGACAAAGGGATTTTCGCTTCGATCGCTCCAACGGTGAATGGCACGGGCAAAGAGCTCTTTGCCGGTTCCGCTTTCGCCCAGGAGCAACACGGTCGCTTTGCTCGCCGCCACCTTTTTAGCCAAATCGACTGCCCGATTCATGCTGGCGCTCTTGCCCAAAATTAGCCGATAGCGGTCGCTTGTCTCTTCCGACAGCACCGCCACCTCTGTTCTTAGCCGTTTTTCGCGGGCGTAGACCTCGCGCGCCATGCCTTGGAACACCCTCGCCAACTGCCCTAGCTCGTCAGTTCTCTTGGCGACGTTCGTCAGGGTTTCCGGTTCGAACACTCCGGTCTCCACTGCCGCCGCCGCGCTGGTAACACGGGCGACGTTTTGCAAGTAGGCGACTTCCTGATCGCGGAGCCGCTTTTTTTCCAGGCAGGCTCCGATCCTGGCTCTCAGCAACACCGGGCTAAACGGCTTGGTGAGATAGTCCTCGGCTCCCATTTCAATACACCTTACGGCACTCTCGATTTCGTCCAAGGCTGAAAGCACGATGACGGGAATGTCACGCAGGTTTTGGTGAGACTTCAGATATTGGAGCACTTGATAGCCATCCATTTCGGGCATCAGGATATCGAGGAGCACAAGGTCAAAGGGCTGTGCCTCGATCATCTCCAATGCCCGCCGTCCATTTTCGGCGACGAAGACTTTGTGTCCCTCCGCCTCGAGACGACCGGAGAGAATTTTCCGGTTCGTCTCGTCATCGTCAACCACAAGCAAAGTCGGTTGAAGTGAGCCGGGTCTCGTTTCTGGGCTCTGCATCATAAGTTTACAGAGTTGGCACAGAAGTCGTTCTCAATCTTTTTCACCAGCGGCGGTATAACCTATTTCAATTCACTCATCGCTTTGCGTGCGAAGCTCAAGTCAGCGACTTCTGAGATCGAAACCTCTCGCGACACTTTTAGCGATTCTTTCGAATTGGTGATAAACTCCTGCATCGCGTCATCCGAAACAAGGCCGTTATCCGAATACAGATTGACCGCTTCATCATAGACCAAACCGGCCACCACTGGATCGTGGATTCCCGATTCTTTTGCCAGCAGTTTTATAAACTCGCCTTTGTTTTGCTTCAAAAAACGGTTGGCCATGAGCGCCGCTTTTACGGTCCGCAGAATCAAATCGGGCTCGCTGCGGATTTTTTGCACCGTGGTAACGAGACCGCCCTGGGGCGTCTTGATGACTTCTCGCAGGTGAACCAGTTCTCTGAAGCCCATTTTGACCGCCATTTTGTTGTAGGGCATCGTCATAATGGTGCCATCAATCTGTCCAGCTTGGAGAGCGCTTAGCCGTAAGGGATGGTTGCCAAATAAGGCTCGGAGTTTGACATCTACTTCAGGCACCAAACCATATTTTTTAAGCACTAGCCGTGCGCCTACGTCAGTAAATTCTCCCACGCCGGAGGTTGCCAAGGTTTTGCCTTTAAGATCTTCAACACGGCGAATATCGGGTCGCACGACGAGCGTGAAATCCTGGCCGACGGTCAACGCCATGACGATGCGGAGAGGAAGACCATTCACGCTGGCGCGCGCCGCGGAAGCAAGAACGGTTGAGTAATCCAGATCTCCAGCCATCAATGTTTGCAGCGAAATGCTTGGCCGCATGACAATCAGCTCCGCGTCCAATCCCTGCGCGCGAAAGAAGCCGTAGCGCTGGGCCGCGATCAAGCCGAGATTGGGAACTCCCCGATTCGGCATGCCGATGCGAATCCGAGTAAGCGGCGTGCGCTCTTGACCGCAGACCGAAGACGACAGACCGGCGAGGAGAAGTGTCAGGATGGCCCCGATGACGGTTCTTTTTTTCGGACCTCCGGAGCGCGTTTTGGATTCATCCCATAAGTCCTAACCGAGGCGTCCTGTCCGCGTCAAGACGAACCGATGGCACTTGATCATGATGGGTCTTCAAACTCTTGTCTGAAGCAGGACTCGGAGATTGCACCGCGGAGACGCGGAGGGCGCGGAGTAAAGAGTTCTTGGTTAAAAAATTCTCCGATCTCTGCGAAGTCGGTGCCTCTGCGGTGAATCTTTCTTCACAGAAACTTGGAAAACCACGATAATTGACTCAGCTAATGCCGAGTGCTAACGTCCGGGCCAACAGAAGGAGGAGAAAACATGGATTCACAAATTCGCTATCTTGCCATCGTGAGCGAACATCCGGACACTTTGGCTCATTTTTACTCCACCTACTTTGGGATGCGGGAGCTCGGCCGCTCCGACCTTGGGGAACGTTGCGCTCACTGACGGCTTCTACAATATCTCGATGCTGAAGCCGCAGGACGGCGCCGCAGAGCTGGGCATCAGCCACCTCGGGATCACCATCGACGATATCGATCAAATCGAAGCCCGGCTCAAAGACTTCGCGCCCGAGAACGGAGATTCGCCAAGAAGAGGGCGGTCTGTTCCACGGCGACTACTCTGTGACCGATCCCTACGGCCAGATCGTAAGCCTTTCCACTCATCAGTTTCACACCCCGAGGGTCGAGCGCACGTTTCCGTGCATCCGCCACATCGCGGTATGCGTTCCCAACAATGATGAGGTGCTCGACTTCTATGTCAATGTCTTTGGCTTCCGCGAGTCGACGACGAGCAGGCGAATACGAGCCAATAACCGGGTCGTGCGCTGGGCAGCGGATGGCGAGACCGCCATGGCGATCCTGCCGGATCGCGACGCGCCGCGACATGAATGAACGGGAAAGCCCGCGGGACGGCCTCAACCACTTTGGTTGGCTGGTGACCGATATCGAGCATTTCCTGAATTCTTTGCCGGAGGGCTGCATCAGTCAGCGACCAAGCAGCCGGCCCATGGCCGAATACCGCGGCTTCGACCCGGACCGAAACCCCTTCGACATCTCGCAAGACAAGGGTTACGAGATCGACGTCGATCGCTGGGTGCATGGATAACTCTCCGGTTGCGTGGTTTGAATTTAGTTTGTGCTCTGTTCCATCCACACTTAGCGTTTCTGTGAAGGATTATTCACTGCAGAGACACAGAGGGCGCAAAGCGTTTGTTCAAGATATATCCTTCATACAAACTTCTCCGCGATCTCAGCGCCTCCGCGGTGCAAGCTCCGAATCCTTTTTCGCTACCAACTAGAATTTGCCACCGCGTCAAGAAAAGGAGTCGACAAATGATTCAACGGTCCGCGTTCAGGCGGCCATTCAAATATAGTTGGTTAGTTGTTACCGTACTTCTCTGCGCGGTGATCGCTCATTCAGCGGAGTCGCAAGATGAATGGAAGAAAACAGTCGAAGCGGCAAAAAAAGAAGCGAAAATCGTCGCCGGCGGTCCGCCCACCGCCGTATTGAGAAAACAATACAAGGAAACATTCGAACAAAAATTCGGTATTGAAATGGAACTGGTCTCTGCTCCGGGGCCGCAAAATGCCGGCAAGGCCGCCTCGGAATTCAAGGCCGGCGTCCGTTACTTCGACGTCCTCCACGGCGGTTCCGGCACGTTGGAGCCGCTCATGAACGAGAACATGCTCGCGCCGTTCGCGGAATACATGATTCTTTCCGAGGTCAAGGACCCGCGCCAGTGGTGGGGCGGGCACATGTGGGAAGACAATGTCAAAAACAATCGGTTCATTTATTCCTTTTCTGCGGATTTTTCGGTGCCGCCTTTTTTTAATGCCGATCTACTGAAGCCGGGCGAGATCAATTCTTACGACGATCTCTTGAGTGCCAAGTGGAAAGGCAAGATCGGCTTTTTCGAGCCTCGGGTTCCGAGCGCGGGCCAGGGACTGTGGGGATTCTTGATGAAAATAAAGGGCAAAGAGTTTTTGCAGAGACTGGCCCAGCAAGATCTATTCATCAGCCGCGATGGCCAGCAGCTCGCCGTGGGCCTGGCCAAGGGAACACTCGTCATCGCTCTCGGTTTATCTCAACGCTTTGTCGATCCCTATATCAAGGCGGGCCTGCCGATAAAGGCGTTGAGCACCATCAAGGAAGGAATCAGCGGCAGCAATGGCTTCGGAACGGTGGCGGTGATGCGAAACGCCCCCCATCCGAACGCCGCCAAAGTCTACATCAACTGGTTGCTCGGCAAAGAAGGCCAGGAGCTCTACAGCCGGGCATTGACCCAAGGCACGCGCCGGCTCGACGTTGACACCCAATGGTTGGCCAAATTCAATACTCCCGCCGCGAAAGATGTGACGACGCCGGAGGAATACGAGAAAGTTCGCTTTTACGGTGAAGATATCATTACCGAATGGCGCGAACCGGCGGGGGAATTTGCAAGAAAAATCCTTAAATAACCGTATGACCCGGTGGTGCGTGCCGTTTGCCATAGTGTTGGGTTTTCTTGCGACGCCGGCCGTGGCCGCCTCCGTGGCTTTCTATGCCGGCATGTTTGATCCTCCAACGCAGGGACAACTCCGAATGATTCGCTGCGCTCTGGGCGATGTCGGCAGCCACAGAGAATGCGAAGCCCTTGGTAAGCAAATTTCGCGCTTGGTGGTGTTGGTCAACGATGACATTGACAACGACACCCTAGCTTCCTCGAGAGAACGGGTATTGATGTTAACGAAAGAGCTGCAAGAGCACGGTAACCGCGTTGAAATCGTCACGGCAACCAGCGCCCAAGCGGAGGAAAGAAAACGAGCCCTGCTTGCGGATAAAAATATTGACCAATTATTTCAGCTTGTTTCTGGAGACTCCTCTATAGAAAGCGTGAAAGACGCTACGAGTGATAACGATGGCAAAATCGTGTGGGTCAACTTTCCGCTCGAGAAAGAGCACGGTGGGTTCAAGGCCGGCGCAGTAGTCGACCATTCCGTTGGCTTCGGCGTGATGCAGGTCATGGAGCAGTTAGGCCTCTACCAGGATATCGGCGAGGATCTCGCAGAGCTGCAAAGATCGTTATTCGAAGAGGGGTGGAAAGATTTTTTAGATGATCTCAAACTGGCTTGTCCCACTACTATCAGCGACAAGAACTGCGCTGAGCTGGCTTCTCATTGGGAGGCGATTCCCATCGTGACGAATAATGACGCGACACAAGAAAGATATCGCAAGGTGTCTTCAGCAGAGATGCAGCTAATCTACACTCCTTCTCAATCCGAGGACCGTTGGGCTGAAAAATTCGTTAAAACGGCGCTGCAATTTGTGCGCGGATCTCAAGATTACAACAAGCTCAAGACCGTGGCAGACGATATGGCCGCGAAGGTTTTTCAGGACTACCCTTACGGCAGACTGCCTCATCTTCGAAGGGTCTCCATCAAAGAGGACGCTTCATCGCTGAAGTTTTCAAAGATCAGGGAAAAGTCGGTTTCCTGCTCCACACCTGAGGGTTCGTATCTTGCTGATATGGATCAGTATCTTGCGGATCGTTTTCCCAAGGCCTTTTCAACTTTCCTGAAGGAAGGGGTAGGTCGCCGCTCAAATTTGCCCGTTGAGCTGTATGTGCATAACCACGCCGCCGAAGCGGCTTATGCATTTCACCGGCGTGATGGCTACACCACTTTCTATTTCCTCCAAACGCGGCGAGGCCAGTCCCATCGCAACATCTACCTCGCAGTAAAATCGCAGCCCCGCGCCTATCGAGTGGTCTTTACCAGCGTTCGAGGCAACGACCGGCAGGCCAATGTCCTTTGCCAAATTCAACGGACGCACATTTTTTTCCATTACCGCTTGGTTGAGTCCAGGGAAGCGGAGCCGCTGTTCGTGCTCAATGAGGCGGGGATGTCTTTGAGACTGGATCCAAAGGATTTGCTGCTTTTTGGTTTTAAAGGAAACTGGACGAGAAGGTTGCGCGCGCACGGCTGGCGTCAACAGCCGCTTGTGCAGGAAGGATTAGATATCGATCTTTTTACCCATCCGTCGATCGATCGGAAACTCGTTGTCGCACGCAACGTGTACGGCGATGATGGAGAAATCATTCTGGATACTTTTTATAAGAAGGGCATGCGTCAGGTTATTTACCTGGGAAGTGCAGGGGCCATCGCGGATTATCGAGTCGGCGATGTAGTCATTCCCAATGAGTTTACGGATCCCAACCATACCATCGTGCCTTTTGAGAAAAATCTCGCTCGCGCTTATCAGCCGGAGCTGGCAAACTTGCTGAATGTTTACGCAGACAAAAAACATGGCTGGGTACAATCCCTCTTTGATGAAACCAAAGATCTGCTCCTGGATTGGCGGGCAAGATCGGTCGTATCTGTGGATGTCGAGGGGCTGCATCTGGCGAAATTCGCCAGAACTCATCCTGATCTCCACATGGCGGCCCTATTCGTCATCTCCGACGAAACCCTGGGTGACACAACGATCGATGAAACTATGGCTTTGCGAGGGATTATCGATGAGTCCGTGGACAAGGTGATGTCCATTGTTTCTCCCAAAATAGTGAATCCCAACCATTGAGGATACGCCTATGCTGAACCAAGATGAATGGAAGTTGGTGGATAATACGTCTCAAGGATACGTCGGCAAACACCGCAATGATCTCTGGGCGGAGCGGGATGGTAAATACGGCAAGGGAAATTGGCGGACGATTTGGCTCGTGCAAGGCAATTATCTTGAATACGTAGAAGCCTGCCGTCTGTATGAGGACGCATACTTCGAATATTTTAAGAAGCGCCCGGAGCTTTTGGATCATTTGTTGGAGGTGGCTTCCGATGTTTATGACGACGATCCGAGCAACGTGGAGTCGGGCTTAGATTATAAAAAATGCGGCGCTGTCAGGACACACATACAAGACATTGCAATTAGAAATTGTCTGAAGCGTTTTGGTAGAGAATTTAAAGGAAACAAATTGATTCAAATAAGGGATAGAGTAGGGGAGCATCCTTTAAGTCTTGCTCTTTCGCCTGGCCAGGTTCCGTTTCATAAGCCGGAACTTGCGTCCTTTCCAGATAATCTGGAAGAAATCAGAAACAAAGCCTGGTGGCTGCCCTTGAGTGTTGAGGATTTCTATCAGCGGGCGAAAAGGCTAGTGGTGAAGAAATAACAGAGATTATTGCCGGGATACGTTGAGGTCGCGGCGGGCCTTTTCGAGAAAACTGTAATCGACGATCTCGGTGACTGTGAATGGCTGGACACCCATTCTGACTTTCTTCACGGCTGTTTGCGCAAGGATATTTCCATCTGCGATGAAGACGAGGAGGATCGATAAGCAAACGGTTCGAAGGTTTCTTTTCACTGCACCCTACTTTTTGCCCAGCTTCAGGCGTTCAACGGCTTTTTGTACGAAGGATGAATCGAGAAAAGGCTTGGCATCGTGATTCTTGATTCCTTGCGGGTTGAAGCGCTCATGAAAGCCGGTGATCATGCTTTCGATGCCGGCCTCCCACGGCATCGGTATGCCGTCGATGGCAGCGTATTGCTTCGCATAGGATTCGTAGGTCCGCTCGAGCAGCACCGGATCTTTCTGGCGGGTGAGCTCGGTGATCGCTTTGAAAGCGGTCTGCTTGTCGGTACGAAAGATCTTCATTCCCTCGATAACGGCGGTCATGTAATCTTCCACTACCTTTCGGTTTTTGTTGCGAAAGGTTTTGCTTACGGTATGAGGCACGCCCGCATAGGGCATCTTGAAATCGAGAAAATTGGCGAGCTCGCGAAAGCCGGCTTTTTCGAGATCATATTCGTTGGGAGGATTCACGGCCACGCCGTCGATGAGGCCTTGCTTCATGGCGGCCGCCCGGCTCGGCACGCCACCGGCGAGATATACGATTTGCACGTCTTTCCCCGGCGCCAACCCGAGTTTTTCCAAATACAGAATCGTAGCGTACTCATCGAGGCCCGCTCGTCCCGCGCCGAGCCGCTTGCCTTTTAAATCTTCAGCCGTCCGGATCGAAGCATTGACCATCATCCGTAGGGGCACATAACGAGTCTCGGTTGCGATGACTACGAGATCGAATCCTCCCGTGGCGATGGCCCGGGACACAGCCGTGCCGCCGCCGTAGAGGACCTGGATGTTGCCGCTTGCCAATGCCGGCATATATGTCGATGCGCCCTGCATCAGCACCATCTCGACGTCGAGATTGTATTTAGCGAATATTCCCTCGCGCCTGGCGATCCAGCCGGGACAAAAAGTCGCTGCCGGAGATGCGTACACGACCACAAGTTTTGTCACTTCTCCGTAAGCCATTTGGAACTTTGAAAGCATGGCAAGCGCGATCCACGTTACTAGAGCTTTTTTAGACACCGTTGATTTCCTCATTCCGAAATGGGTCTCCTATACAACTTAGTCCGACCCCCAAGACAATGTCCAGCATAACACGGGGCCGGCGAATCTATTGACAAGGTTTCGTGGATTAATAACACAAAAGAAAAAGAGTTTGATATAAGAGTTTAAATCGCATCGGTTCTCACCGCTGCAGGATAAAGGGCAAACCCCAATACTTCATGTCAATCTCTCTTTCACTGACAGCGCAACAAACGCGCAAACGACTTGACGGTTGGGCAAGTCAAAGTCTAAAAGAAGAAACAGTCCATACGTGCTCGTGGGAAGGCATGAAGAATTGTCTGATTAGACGATCGCGGCAACTGATCTGGGCTCTGGTCCTTTTGACTGCCACGCCGTGGATTTCCCACGGAGCCGAACCGGCAGCCTTTGCCAAGCCTGAGAAGAACCGTTTGGAGGTCGGTACTGCGGGGTCGGGAACGACGAGCCTCCCATTGTTCGTAGCGCTGGAGGCTGGCTATTTTGCCAAACATGGGCTTGCCGTGTCGGTCAATCAAGTCGGCGCAACCGTCGCGGTTCAGGGCATTATCTCGGGGACGATCGACATTTATCAGGGCGGCACCGCGGCCATCGCCGGGAACCTGGCGGGCGCGGACATTATTTACGCTGCTGCGGCTGTGGACCGCAACTCGCTCATTTTGTTTGGTCAGAAAGGCATTACATCTTTTGAGAGCCTGCGCGGCAAATCGATTGCAACGACTTTTCCGGGCGCCTTTGGAGAAATTGCCATCCGGATGACCGCAAGAAAAAATGGCATGGAAGTCGGCAAAGATATCAAGCTGCTCTATCATCGAAGCCCTTCGGAAGCCCTGTCGACTTTTCTTGTGGGAAATGCCGACGGTCTCATCATCACACCGCCCCAGACCGAGTTAGCCAAGCGACAAGGCTATCCGGTGATTATCGAATACTACAAGGAAGGGTTGAAAATCACCGGCCCCGGCACGGCGGTGACGAGAGAGTTTTTTCAAAAATACCCGAATACGATCAAAGCCTATCTCATGGGTTACCTGGATGGCCTGAAAAGAGCCATCGACGATGAACCCTACGCCAAGCAGATCGAGTCCAAGTATACAAAAATCTCTGACCCGAAGATTTTGAATGAGAATTACCAGCAAGGGTTAAGGGTTTGGAACAAAGATATGACCGTAGATCCGGCTGCGATCCGGGTTGTGCTGGAGGAATCCTCGGACCCCAAGGCCAAGAGCGCCGATCCGAAAAGGTTCTATGACAATTCCCTCATCGAAGCCGTCAACCGACAATACGCATCCAGGCTATTTCCGGGGGAAGTGAGGTAAGTAGATAGATCATGAAGATGCAAAGACACCGACTTTCCTTCATTGCAATTGCCGCGCTCTTTTTTGGGGTAAGCCTTGGCTCAAAGGCTCACGGCCAGGCACCCGGCCGAGTGGAATCTCAAACGATCTCTTTAGGTATCGTCTCTCAAGTACATCAGAAGGAAATCGAAGCGCATTATCGCGATTTTGTAGGTTACGTGGCGCGCAAGCTTTCATACGAGGGCAAGGTAGTTATCGCTTCTACACCCCCCGAGCTTGCCAAGCTTCTTGGACAGCATAAAGTCGACTTTTACATGGAGAGCGCCTATTCGACCTATATCATCAACGATGTAGAGGGTGCCGCCAAGTTGCTCCTGAGGCGTTGGCAGAGAGGCAAGCCGGAATATCAAAGCCTCATTTTTGCCAAAAGAAACGGCGGAATAAACCATCTGGAAGACCTTCGCGGCAAGCTCATCGTTTTCGAGAATCCCGAATCAACTTCGGGCTATTTTCTGCCGAAGTTCTTCCTTTTGCGGAACGGATTCAAGCTTTCGGAGAGAAGCCGATTGGAAGCGGCGATTGCGCCGGGAGAGATCGGCTATGTTTTTGCCTTTTCTCAAGAGAAGCTCGTCGACTGGGTTCTGACAAACCAGGCGGCGGGTGGAGCCTTTAGCGATGACGACTACGCCAGGCTCGACGAAAAAACACAAGCAGACGTCAACGTGCTGGCACAGACGGATAGACTCCCGCGCCATCTCGTCTCCATCAGAAAAGATATGGCCCCGGCGTTGGCCGATCGCCTCAAGGCGATCTTGCTTTCGATGTCTGAAGACGACGAAGGCCGCAAGATCTTGCAAAAAACCGGCGAGACCACAAAGTTCGATATGCTGCCGGAAGGAGAGGAAGGGATGCGACGCAGGCTCCTGAACACCTTTTACTCTCCAGCGAAAAAATAGAAATTTGTTTGGCTCAGCCTTGGGTGGGTTGGCCTGCTGGCAGAATCAGCTCTTGAGTCCGTCTGGAGGAATTTGATGGCTCTGTTTTTTCATTCCGACGAAGTTGATCAACGGATCCCGTTCAAGGAAGCCGTTCAGATCACCGAAGATGCATTGCGCGACATGGTGTCGCCCAAGGGCGTCAATGCGCCGCGCAAACGATTGAATCTACACCGAGAGATTGGCGAAGCGAAATTTGACACGGTTCTCAACATCTACGCCGGCGGCTCCGCCGCATACGGCGCCATTGGCGCTCAGGTGGCGCTGCATCGCAAAGCGATTGTCGGCGACCAGCAACGCCGCCCGCCGTTCAATCCGGATCAAACTGAATTGGCGTTAATTTATGACGCGGATAACGGTTCGCTCCTGGGCGTTATGGCGCACCGGCCGCGCGATTCTACCGGGGTTGCGGATTTACGAACGCCAGCCTCGAGCCTGGCCGGTCTCGATCTCTTCGCGCGTCGGGATGCGCGCCGCGTCGGCATCTATGGTGCCGGCCAGCAGGCATGGGCGACATTCGCTGGGCTTTGCGAGTTGCGCAAAATCGAAAGCGCCAATGTTTACAGTCCCACTCCCGCGCACCGGGAGGGCTTTGCTAAAAAGAGCAGCGTCAAGACCGGCGTACCGGTGAAGGCAGTCGGCGCCCCGGAAATGGCGGCCAAGGATGTGGACATCATTCTCTGTATGACGAATACCAACGTGCCGGTAATCGATGGCTCGTGGCTTGAGCAAGGGCAATACATCATTTCCGTCATCGGCAGCAATATCGAACTGGTCAAGAGCGGCGCTATCCCCGCACCGCGCAGAGAAATCGATGACGGTACGCTCAAACGCTGCGACTTTATCGTGGCACTATCGAAGGCTCAGGCCATCGACTCGCAGCAAGGCGATATCTATTGGCCGGTTCAAAACGGCGTCATCACCTGGGACAAGGTCGTCGAGATCTCCGATGTCCTTGCCGGCGCGGCCAAAGGTCGAACCGACGACAACCAAATCATTCTCTACAAGAATCAGGGCGGCCAGGGGATCGTCGATATCGCGCTTGCGAAGAAGTGCTACGAACTGGCGAAGCAACATGGCAAAGGCTACGAGATGCGCATCTCAGCGAGGGAAAATTGGTGGGTGCAGGGAGGGCGGGCGGAGACATGGTAAGAATTTAACCGGCTTTCTCCACGTGCGCTTCAGCGGACGCCTTTCCGAGCGAGAAAATCTTTGAATCCCTCCCGCGGCGGGGTCGCTCTGAGATAGGTCTTGCGCGCGCTTTGCTCGTTGTCGTAGCGTCCGCGCCAATCCATGCCGATGTCTTCATGTAGCAGCCGTTTGATGCCCTGCACCATGCGGGAGTTGCTCTTGCTGATGAGCTGGGCCATCTGAAGCGACGCCTCGCGCAGCTCAGCGCAGGGTACGAGTTGATTGAGCAAGCCGATTCGTTCGGCTTCTTCCGCTTTGACGAGCCGTCCGGTGTAAAGGAGTTCCTTGGCTTTTGGCAACCCCACTACCAGCGGCAACGACCAGGTGGAGTTGGCGCGGCCGTATTTTGCCGCAAGGAACTGGAACTCGGCGTGCTCGCAGCCGATTCGAATATCCAACATCGAAGTAAGCAGGGCACCGGCGCCGTAGGCCAGCCCGTTGATGGCGCCGATGATCGGCTTCGGGAAAGTGGCGAGGTGCCAGGTAGCCTGGCTGCGGACTTCGCTGCGCGCCGCCAACTCCTCGGGAGTGGATTTAACCAGTTGATGGATATCGCCGCCAGCCGAAAATGCCCTTGGCCCGGCGCCGGTCAGAACCACCACGCTCACGGCATCGTCCTGCTCAATCTTTGTGAGCTCTTGATCGATCTCGCAGGCCAGTTCGTAGTTAAGAGCGTTTAACTTTTCCGGACGGTTCAGCGTGATCAGGGTAGTCATATCTATGCGTTCGGTCAAAATGTTACTGTAGCTCATGGTATTCTCCCTTGGCTGCGCATTACAACAGAAAAGCGTTCGCGGTGCAATTATGAAAGCTTGTCGCTGACTTTAGTTTGACAGCCGATAGCTTTCTGATTATACGGCGAGGAGGGTAAAAGAGGATATGGAAATTCGCCACGGATTGATCAGCGCGGACTCGCACGTGGTCACGGATAGGAACGCCTTTGTCGAGAGGATGTCCAAGTCGAAGTGGGGCGATCGCATTCCTCAGGTCGTTGAAGTCGACCACAAAGGGCAAACGGTTCATCGCTGGGCGGTGAACGGGAAGTCTTTGGGCGGCCGCGGCGTGTGCAATTGTCCCGCGGTCATGGGGGATCCATTGCGCAACAGTTATCCGCAGCGCTGGGAAGACGTTCCGGCCAAGGCCTATGTGCCGGGCGAGCGACTCAAGGCTCTCGACGCCGACGGTATCGACGCGGAGGCTCTATTCCCCAATGATCCCAGCTCGTTCCATCAATATGGCGACCCCGGATTCGAGCTTGACTGCGTGCGGGCTTACAACGATTCGATGGCTGAATGGTACAAGGCGAGCGATCGTTTTGTTCCCCTGGCGATGGTGCCGATCCTCGGCGGGATGGACACGGCGGTTGCGGAGGTTGAGCGCGCGGCCGAGCATCGGCCATCGAGGCATTGTCATGCTTGCGCTGCCAGGCCTGCTGGTCAAAGAACTGCCGCATATCAGCGATCCCTACTGGTATCCGTTGTGGGAAGCTTGTCAAAATACCGCAATGCCGATTCATTTTCATGCATCGGCCGGCCTGGCCAGAAAGATGACTTTCCCCGAGTGGGAAGGCTATTCGCCGTACCAGCAACACGCGGCGTTCACAGTGCCCACTGCGGCATGGCCCGCGCAAATAATCCCCAACATTATCTTTTCGGGAATTGCTTATCGGTTTCCGCGATTGAAATGGGTTTTTGCGGAGACCGGGATTGGTGCGGTGAGTTGCGCGCAAACCGCCTGCGATCACGAGTGGGAGAGCCGTCAGTTGTGGCGGCACGGTCTGGAGCAGCCCCCAAGCGAGCTGATTCGCCGGCAGGTTTTCGTGAATTTCTGGTACGAACAAGCGGGCATCGGGCTCCGATATGAAATCGGCCTGGACAACATCATGTGGGAGTCGGATTATCCGCACATCGCTTCAACTTATCCCGACTCATGGAGGTTCGTCGAGCGTTCATTGCAAGGCGTGCCGGAGCACGAGCGCAAGAAGATGTTGTATCTCAATGCGCAAGCTTTATATCGGCTTACGTAAGGTCAATGAACGCAGAACCACAACTCTGTCTGCACAGTGAAGTAGCTACTAAAGGATGTGGTTGTCTCGTCCTCTCTCCCCAAGGCGGGAGAGAGTTAGAGTGAGGGGGGAAAATATCAGGCACTCTCACCTTTATCTCTCCCGTCGAGGGAGAGGAAATAGAGAAGACTTCCGGTGCTAGCCGATCTGGATAAATGCACCTAAGGATTTGAGTTTCATGCAAACCGAACGCTTCATCAGTACTGTGGATCATGTTGTGGAGCATCCGGAGGTTTGGACCCAGCGTCTCTCGAACTCGAAATGGGGTGAACGCATACCGCACATCGAACGTTCATCGGATGAATGCGACTCCTGGGTTGTGGATGGCCGAAATATACCGCTGGCAGACATCGCTCAGATGGGCGCATTGATGGTCGATCGTGTGGATGTGCCGAAGCATTGGGAAGACGTGCCTCAGACAGCGTATGTTCCGGCGGAGCGTCTGAAGGCGATGGATGCTGATGGCGTCGCTCGCTCCGTTCTCTATCCCACGTTCCCCGGCTTTGCCGGCGAGACATTCGGCGCCTTGACGGATCCGGATCTGGAACTCGCCTGTGTGCAGGCGTACAACGACTGGCTCATCGACGAATGGGGCTCCTACAGTGACCGTTTTATACCTCAATGCATCGTCCCGCTCGGACCGGTTGAAGCGGCGGTTGGGGAGATAAAGCGGGCCATTGGCCGAGGACACAAAGGCGTTGTGTTTCCCGCCGCGCCGATGAATCTGCGGAAAGTTCCACACATCAACGGTCCAGAGTACGATTCAATCTGGGCGACTTGCCAGGATCTCGATGTCCCCCTGTGCTTTCCTGCCGGGTCATCACCCAATCTGCAGTTTCCCTTGGCGCCCAATTTGTCTCCAGAGCTGGCCGCTGCATTGCAGTCAGTAACGCGGCCGGCCAGCGCCGTCTTCGATCTCGTGAACTTGCTGTTTTCCCGGATTCTCTTGCGCTTTCCGAAATTGAACGTAGTCTTTGCTGAAAGCACGATCGGTTGGGGAACGTTTATCCTGGAGTACGCCGACCATCAGTACGAACAAGACCATTGCGATTATGAGTTGAAACCTTCTGAGATGTTCAGGCGACAGTGCTATCTGACGGCATGGTACGATCCGGTCAAAATCAACGCCCGCCACATCGGGACGGATAGAATCATGTGGGCGACGAACTTTCCCACCGCGAACTCCACTTGGCCCGATAGTCAGACTTTTATCGAAAAGTGTATGGCAGGAATGAGCGAGGAAGAGCGAATTCAAATCCTGTGGGAAAATGCAGCGAAGCTCTACAAGTTAGAAGGGACAGGAGTGCTGGAGTAATGGAGTATTGGGATTCTCATCACTCCACCATTCCAATATTCCATTTCCGATAACTTGGAAAAATGTCGGTGAAAAAAGGAGTAGCAATGCAATACACAGATCTGCGGGATTGGATTCAAAAGGTAGACGAACTCGGAGAGCTTCGACGGGTCGAGGGGGCGGATTGGAACCTCGAGATGGGTGCTATCACCGAGGTCTATGCGCGCAACGAACCTTATCCGGCCATTCTGTTCGACAAGATCAAAGACTACCCAGAGGGGCGCCGGGTGCTGATCGGCGTCCACCACATGTCTTTGAAGCGACAATTGCTGACCTTGAATATGCCGCTGGATTATAACCGGATGCAGTTCATTCAAACCTGCAGAGAGCGGCTCGATCATCCCCATAACATCCCGCCAAGAGTCGTGAAAACGGGTCCGGTGATGGAAAATGTCATGGAGGGGAAGGATATCGATCTGCTTTCGTTGCCCGTGCCGCGCTGGCACGAAGACGATGGCGGGAGATATTTAGGCACAGCCCACGTCGTGATCACCCGCGATATCGACGAAGGCTGGGTCAACCTCGGCTGTTATCGCGTCATGGTGCACGATCGCGATACCCTCGCCTTGTATATTTCCCCGGGAAAGCATGGGCGGATCATGCGCCAAAAGTATTTCGATCAGGGTCGATCCTTTCCCGTGGCCATCAGCTTCGGTGACGATCCGCTGTTAGTTATGACTGCGGGAAAGCAGATCGGGTGGGGTGCCTCGGAGTACGACTATGCCGGCGGCATCAGAGGAGAATCGTTTGACGTTGTCATCGGAAAGCATACCGGGCTGCCGATTCCAGCAAACTCTGAAATTACCATCGAAGGTGAAGTGCTACCCAATGAGCAGAAACGGGAAGGTCCCTACGGCGAGTGGACCGGTTACTATGCGAGCGGCGAGCGGTCGGAGCCGATTCTCAAGGTAAAGCGACTGATGCATCGAAATGATCCAATCATGACTGCCGCGCCCTCTTCGCGTCCTCCCGGCGGTTCCGATGACGGGCTGCTGCGCTCCGCGTTTATCTGGGATCATCTGGAGAAAGCAGGTGTGCCGGACGTCAGAGGCGTCGCCTGTTACCAGGGAAGATTTTTTACCGCGGTATCGATCAAGCAGCGCTATCCAGGACATGCGAAGCAAGCGGCCATGATCGCTGCCCAGTGCGGCACCGGCGCTTACCTGGGGCGATATGTCGTCGTTGTCGACGACGATGTCGATGTCTATGACATGAACGATGTGGTTTGGGCGATGTGCACGCGCGTGGATCCCGTCAAGGACATGGATCTTATTCGCCGGGCTTGGAGCGGTCCATTGGATCCGATCATACCCAAGGATCAAAAAGGTTTTAGCTCGCGCGCCGTGATCGATGCAACCCGGCCCTACGAGTGGATGAAGGACTTTCCGCTGGCATCGGCTGCAAGTGCGGACCTCAAAAAGAAAGTGATCGAGAAGTACGACAAATACTTTCAAAAGAACTGAGAAGGTCCTTATGAAGCGAAACTTTTATCTTCTGCTCATGCTCACGCTTTGGGCTTTCACGCTTCCGTTTGAGAGCGCGACTGCGCAGACGGTGGTGCGGATCGGCTACAGCGGGGGTGGCACAGCGAAGAATCTGCACAAAACCATCGAGAAGGCGGGGTTGTGGAAAAAGCGCGGCCTGGACGTCAGGCTTATTTATTTCACCAGCGGCGCGACGATGGCTCAAGCCATGGTCGGCGGCGATATAGATATAGCGGATTCGGACGTTCCAGCCATGCTCAACGCGGTTACCGCGGGAGTGTTGGATGGAAAACTGATCACCGTCTATGTCAATCGATTTCCATTTGCTTTCGTGGCGCGGAGCGAGATCAAGAGCCCCGAGGAACTTCGAGGCAAGCGGTTGGCCATCAGTCGATTTGGCTCATCGTCCGACGTGACCACCCGAATGCTGCTCAAGTATTGGAACTTGGACCCAGACAAGGATGTGCGAATTCTGCAAGTCGCGGGACCCACGCGTCTGCCGGCAATCATGAGCGGCCAAATCGATGGCACGCTGGTCGGCACCTATGATGTCCCCCAGATTCTCGAATCCGGATGTTGCCGGGTGCTGGTGGACATGCTGGAGTTGCCGCTGGAATATGCTCGCTTTGGTCAGGTGGTGCCAACGCAGCTGCTAAAGACCCGACGCGAGGTTTTGTTAAAGTTTGTTGAAGGCCTGGTGGAAGGAATCTATGTATTCAAAACCAATCGGGAGTTGGCGCTCTCGGTTCTCAAGCAAGAAGGGATCAAGAGCCCGCAGTATGGCTATGAAAGAGTAGCAGCGAGCCTGCGCGAAAAACCCGTGCCGGAGCCCAAGGGCGTGCAAGCCGTTTTGGATTCCGTCAAAACGCCGAAGTCCAAGATCACTCTGGCCAAAGACGCAATGGACACAAGTCTGATAGACGAGATTGACAGGAGCGGCTACATCGCCAGGCTGTACGGCAAATAGGATTTCAAAGTCGCCCGGCATAGGAGTTGGGTCCGCGATCAAAGCGACGCGAACATCTTGAGGTATTGCGGTATCGCCGTCCGAGACTTCACCTTGAGCAGACCGCAGTGATCACCGAAGCTGATACCTGCCGGAAATACGTTTTACCGAAGCTCTATGCAGCCGGCTGGAACGACGATTAGATCAACGAACAGAAGAGTTTCACCGATGGCCGAGCGGCGACTGTTTCGAAACTTGCTGACCGAATGCGTGAGGATCTGAGGACGGACAGCGATGATCGTTTTGTCTATCGCGTTACTGAGGGAAACGAAGAAGAACTTCCTACTCAAGGTGTCAAAAGTTATCGTTTCGCAATCGAAGCAAGGCTTGACGGTCGAATCTTCGAGCGAATCACGGTTGATGTGGGCGTAGGCGACCCGCTCATTCCGCCTCTGGAGGAAATCGAAGCTAGCGATCTGCTATCGTTTGCTGGGATTTCAGTTCCGAAGATTTGGGTTACCTCAAGCGCCCAACATTTCGCAGAAAAGGTGCATGCTCTGACACGTCCATTCAACGATCGACTCAATACACGAGTGAAAGACTTGGCGGATCTCATGCTTTTTGCAGAGCACGGCCTCCCGAGGGCGGCCGATGTTAAAGTTGCCGTGAAGGAGATTTTCGGAAGCAGAAAGACCCACGAAATCCCTGCAAACATTGAAATTCCGCCGGCTACGTGGGCTATGTCCTATTCCGCGATGGCTTCACAACTAAATCTAAGGCGCAAACGATCGAAGCTGCCACCTCCCGCCTCAATGATTATTGGAAAATAGTTCTCTGAAGGAGAGTCAGTGGCCCGAACTCAAAAATCCACACAAACCCTGACCACTGCGCAGCGGCTTTCCTCCATCGTGAAGTCATGCCGCGACATCATGCGGAAAGACAAAGGGCTCAATGGTGACCTCGACCGTTTACCCATGCTCACCTGGGTGAAGTTTTTGAGGTTTCTCGACGACATCGCTCAGGGTGACTCAAGGATCGCGGGAGAAGTGGGAGGTTATCGAGTGAGTCAGTTGGCTGCACACAAGAGAGACTAAGATGTTTCGTCGTGTCGATCTTCCCACGGGAGTTCCTGGGAGACTGCTACTCCACAGCATGCCGGGCCGCTATGAAGCGATCGAGAGCGTGTGGAATCAGGTGCGGAACGAAGCGATCCGCGTCATCGTGTGTTTAGCTGAGAAGGACGAGCTCCAAGAAAAATCCTCGGAATACGCACAAGCACTCGAAGCCGGCACTGTCCCTTGTTTGGTGCATTCTTTCGAGATTCCTGACCGTAGCGTACCCGAGGACCGGGATGGTTTCTGGGCGCTTGCAGGCGAGGTAGCCAAGCGATTGCAATCTGGGGAAGCCGTGTTGATCCACTGCGCGGGAGGTGTCGGCCGCACCGCGACGCTTGCCGTTTGTGTGCTGCTCGCGCTGGGTGAACCGGTTAGCAACGCACGGAGCGTCGTCTCGCGGGCGGGGTCGACGGTTGAAACAACGCCGCAGAGTAAACTCATTTCGTGGTGCGCTTCGCAAGTGAGTATCAAAGCGTGATACCGGGGAAAAGGCAAAGGGGGACATCCCGTTGGGTGTCAACTCATGTTTTCCTAACGGTTGTCCCTGCCGTTGCTATCGCGGGATCTGGCCTGGGCTTCCTGGCGCCGGGCTAGATCGCTTTCCTGCTCCATCCGTATTCCCAACCATTCGGTGTCGGCGATGAGGGTTTGCCAGTCGAGATCTTTGCCGGAGATCATCGCCAGGTCACTTTCAATTGCCGAACGCATCGATCTACCCGGATCCCAATACTGTCCAATGGAATATCGCTGGGCTTGATTAATGTAGTCCAGAAAATTGTTGATGCCGCGCATCCCGCTTTCGATTTCCTTTAGGCCGCGTTGTCGATCGCCTTCGCGAACGAGGGTCAGACCCAAATAGAGCCTGGCGATATCTTCTTCTCGATTGGCGGCCAGCGCACGCTCCAAGGTTTGCCGGGCTTGGGGAAGCCTGCCGGTCAGATACTCCGATCGTCCGACATAACTCCAAACGCTTTGCTTCGGGGAGCTTCCAGTCGTATACACATAATTGGGGTCTTTCTGAGCGGCGCTGTAAAAATAGCCCAGGGCAGTCTCGTTGCTGCCCTTAAGCAAAGCCTGCCGCCCGTACTGTACTTCGCCTGCTACCTGGAGGCTCGTGCATCCCGCGACGAAAACAAGCAATGAGAACAATGCCGATGAGCATTTTGTTTTCATAGCGTCCTCCATCTTGTACCGCGCTCGAGCGGAAAGCTGCGCTGCTAGAAGCTCAGACTGCACGGTTTTATGTGTCGAACGTCGAGGATGCCAAGACAATTCTAACGGTCCATATTCCAAAACATAGCGAAGAATTTGGGCGGGAACAATGGAGTCTTTACACTTGACTCAATAGCGTGTGATTGTTCAGAAAGGGACGTGATAGTGGCGGACAAGCAGCAGGCTTGTACTATGCTCTTTTTAAATCCCCGGGGAGAGGTGCTGTTGATTCTCCGCGACAACAAGCCGGGCATTCCGTATCCTAACACCTGGGACCTCCCAGGTGGGCACCTGGAGGGGAGCGAAACACCGAGCGAATGCATCCGGAGAGAGATGGGCGAAGAACTTCCGGGATTGGATCTCGGTAATTTTCGCATGTATGAGATCGTGGACTTGCCGCAGCAGATCAATTACCTTTTCTGGACGCGGATCGACGTTAGCGAGGAAGTGTTAAATAGAATTCTATGCGAGGGACAACGCGCCGCCTGGATGAGCCGAGCGCAGGTTCGGAAGACGAACGTCGCATTTGGCTTTGGGACGGTCGTAGAATGGTTCTTTAATAGATTAGAGCAGGGCGTGGTCGGTTGAAAGAGGCAGCGCCGATAATGGTGTCGTTAGAAAGGTTGTGGGGTTTGATTTGTTTATAAAAAATCTTTTCGATGGGCACGCGCGAGGTTTCTTTCTCGGAGATAGACCCTCGAAGAATCCCGATTCCGAATCGATCGGCTCCGAGCTAGTAAATAAGCGAGGTTGGAAATGAAACGCGACTGCGGCTTCTTTAGAGTAAGATTCATCGTGTTGGGCATCATCATTTTCTGGGCGACATTTTCTCAAGCCCAAGAGCGGTCGAGCATTCTCGCGGGTCACGGAACGTTGTCGGGATCGATACTCCCTCTCTGGGTGGGCGCCGAGGCCAAACTATTCGAGAAGCATGGCCTGCAGGTGAAACCGGTCTATTTGCCGCGTGCGGCGGGCAGGCCGGCTCTGCTCAGCGACGACATCCAGGTTTACTTTTCCGCCGGGCCTCCTTTGGTGCAGATGCGTTTGAGCGGGGGAGATGTCGCCATTACCTCTTGCGTGGTCCATAAGCTCACGTCGAAGATCATGGTGATTCCGGCCATCCAAAAGATCGCGGATCTGCGTGGCAAATTGTTGGCCGTGGCCAACCCGGGATCCGCCAGCGATTTTGCCGCGAAGCTTTTCATCGCCCGCCAAGGCATGAAGCTCGGCCAGGATATCTCGCTTATTTATAGCGGTTCGACCAGCGCGGCGTTCGCGGCTCTCGTCAATGGCAGGGTGCAGGGCATCTTTGCGACGGCGCCGAACGATACGCAGGCTGCAGTTGCGGGTTTTAAACCGTTGCTGGAACTGGGCGATCTGAACATCCCCTATGCCGGTAATTGCACCGCGGCGATGCGTTCGTACATCGCAAAACAGCCGGCGCGTATGCGCGGCTTTGTCGCCGGGATTACGGAAGCAATCGCCTACATCAGGAAACGTCCCGGCGAGGCCAAAGCTGTTTTGGAAAAGTATACGCGGGTCAACGATCCCGGCATTTTGCAGCATGCCTATGATTCGGAAACTCGATTTATGGAGCCGGTGCCGTATCCCAATCCCGAAGGGGTGAGAACCATATTGGAACAGTTAGGAGTATTGGGCCAGCCCGCCGAAGCGTTCATCGCCGAGTTCATTGACAACCGGTTTATAAAACAGCTCACCGACGAAGGCTTGGTGAAACAGCTCTATCCAGGCGGAATTCCCGCGCGCTAAATCAAGTTGGGGACACAAGAGTTCTACTGAGGCCAGCCTTGGGCATGCAAACCGTGGGGCCCGTTCCGGTGGAGGTTTGTCCAACCCCTCTGACACGCTGCGGGCTGACAACTTTTAAATAGACCGTAAAACCGGACTATTTTCCGGGAGAAAAGAAATTTCGCAGTTGGGCGACAAATACGCCGCCATAGAAAGTCGACAAACCATGAAGCAAAGAGAATCACATGGACCGCACATCAGCAGGTTGGCGCTGTTCCTCACCTTTTCCCGGGTTAGCCTGTCCAGTTTTGGCGGCGCCCTGTTCTGGGCGCGCCGCGCATTGGTCGAGCGCCAGCGCTGGCTCACGGAACGGGAGTTTGTGGATTTGTTGGCGCTCGGCCAGCTCCTGCCGGGGCCGAACGTGCTGAATCTGACGGTGATGGTCGGCTATCGTTTCGCCGGTTGGACCGGCGCCGCGGTGTCCGTCGCCGGCTACTTGGGTTGGCCGTGTCTGGTGGTCATCGGCATGGGTGTGCTGTACCAGGAATACGGCGCCTTGCCGCAGGTGCAGCTCGCTCTCGGCGGTATGTCGAAGGTGGCAGCGGGACTGCTGCTCGCCACCGTGATCAAGTTGGTGATGGTGTTGCCGCGGCACTGGCGGGCGTGGCTGTTCGGCATGCTGGCTTTTGCCGGCGTCGGCGTCATGCGCTGGCCGCTGCTGTGGGTCATGGGGGCTCTTGCCCCGTGGGCCGTCTTCGCGGCGTGGAAAGAGCAGGACTGATGGACGATCGTCTCGACCTCAGCGGACTCTTTCTGCATTTTTTGATCCTCTGGTTCGTGGCCATCGGCGGTCCTTCGGCGATCCTGCCGGACATCTACCGCTATGTGGTGGATGTGCACCACTTGATGACGAGCGCGCAGTTTGCCGAGATCTATACCTTGGCGCAGGTGGCACCCGGTCCCAACGTCATGTACGTCACCTTGATGGGCTGGCAGCTGGCGGGGTGGGCGGGCGCCGCTGCGACGACAATCCCGCTGCTGGTGCCAGCTTGCACTCTCACCCTGCTTGTCGGGCACTTCAACGAGCGCTATCCCAATGCTCCGATCAGCCGCGCCGTTCGCCGCGGCCTGACGCCGATTACGATTGGACTGATGTTCGCCAGCGCGACAATACTGATGCGCGCGGTGAATCACGACTGGCGCGGGTACTTGATCACGCTGCTCACCGTCGCGGTGGTCCTGCGCAAACCGTTGAACCCGCTATGGCTGCTCGCCGCCGGCGGGCTGGCAGGCATGTTCGGACTCGTCTGAGCATCCCGGGCGGGGTAGGTAGATCCAAAGGTATTTAGAATTCTGAATCGAAAGACAATTTTTCCCGCAAAGACGCAAAGGGTGGTAAGGCTCGGAAAATAGCAGTACGGATCTGGTCTTGGGGAGATCAACAAATTTCTTGCGAAGAAAACTTGTCGAGACGAGATCAATTTCCTGGTCAAGGTTTTTGCCGCTCGCTTGCGTTTTTTCGCGCGCGCAACCGTTCGATCAAAGCCGTCACCTCGCTGAGAGTGGCGCGATATTCAGCCTCGGCTTTATCGATCTCGTCGGCCGGAGCGCCCGCCTCGACCGCGTCCTCGTAGGTGGTCACGGCGACCCCAAACGTCCTCAGTGCCCGGCGTGTTTCGTCGCTTGGCATGACTCGTTCCTCCCGTCACTTCGCAGTCTCAAGTTTCGAGTTTTGAGTTTCGAGTTGACCCGAAACCCGAGACTCGGAACCCGAAACCGGACCTGTGATTTCTAGCTCCTCAAGTTTCTTTACTGGAACAAAGCCGTTTTCATCCAATCCTCTGGCCTGGTAGTAACTTCCAATCATCTCTTTAAGCTCACCGACGGTCAAAGCTACACCCTGGGCGACCCCAGTGGAAAGGGCTTCACTCAGTAGCCGTGGCGGAAGCCAATCATCTGTGGGTCGCCATCCTTCCCGTTCATTGAAAACTCTTTTGGCTAATTGAATCCGCTCCCCGACCCGGCGCAGCTCGCCGGCCGAAAAATCCCAGCCCGTGACCTTGTTCAAAAGCTCCGCCGCTTCGCTATAAAATTCTGTGAAGCACTTGCGCAAGAATTTACAAATAATCAGGGAATCCAGCACCGAGGCGAAATCCTCGGATGCGGCTACGAGAGCGCCTCGGCCGGAATCGGCGCGAAGTCGATCGACCTCGCCGGAGAAGTCAGCTTCATAGGCGCCGGAACGGTTGTGGCAGGCGCCGCGCGGGCTGACGGCCAATCCCAGGGCCATGGTTTTTAGGCCCCGTGGCTCGTAGCCGGGCAGTTCCAGGCCCTTCACATGCATGGCCCAATCTGAGCTGTCGCCGCCGAGCTCCAGCGCTGCTCTCCTCGAGCCTTCGGCCAGCAAGGCGCCCAGCCCGGTACGCGCGGCGATCGCCGGGATGGCGGCGAGGATGCCTTCGGGCCGTCCGAAGCACAGACCGAATTTTTCCGCTTCAGGCAACAAACCCTTCTCGCCACACTCCATGGCCCAGGCCAAGGTGCCGCCGGTGCTGATCGTGTCCATTCCGTAGAGATCACAGAGATGGGCGGCCTCTAGAACGGTATCCGGATCCTTGATGCCGCAGAGGGGTCCCAAGGCAAAGAGGGTCTCGTATTCCAGCCGTTGTTCTTCTCCGTTGAGGGCTTTGAACAAACGCTCGCATTGGATCGAGCAAGAGGCGCAGCCGTGGCGGCGAGCAAAGCTGGTTTCCGACAAAGTCTCACCGCTGAGAGCGTCCGAATGGTCGAAGGTGGATTGCTGGAAATTGTGGGCCGGTAACACACCAAGGCGATTGAAAACGGCAAGATTGGCGACGGTGCCGATATTGCGATATTTATCCGTGACGGAGCTCAGGCTTCGCCGGCGCAAAAGACTCGCGATGACGTTGACTCCGTCGAGGTCGAATACACGGGAATCGTGATCGCCGCAGAGGGCGATCGCCTTGAGATTTTTCGATCCCATCACTGCGCCGACACCGCCGCGGCCGGCATGCCGCCCTTCATTGCTGATCGTCGCAAAGCGCACGCGATTCTCTCCCGCTCTGCCGATGGCCGCCACTCTAATCGTTGATGAGTTTAACTCGGATTTGATCGCGGCTTCGGTTTCCCGCGGACTTTGGCCGCGCAAGTGTTCGGCCTCGCGAATTTCCACCTTGTCGTCACGGATCAGCAAATAAATCATCGAAGCGGCTTGGCCGGTGATGACAACGGCATCGAGGCCGGCACGCTTAAGCTCCAGCGCGAAATGGCTGGAGGAGAGCGAGTCGCCGATAAAGCCGGTGAGCGGTGATTTGGTGACGACGCCAAACTTGGCGGTGGTGGTGAGGCCGGTGCCGACCAGCGGTGCGCTGGTAAAGATCAGCGGGTTCGCGGGAGAAAAGGGTTCAACTCCCGGAGGCGCGTAGTCGTAAAGCAGGCTCGTGCCGAGGCCGATACCGCCGAGAAACGAACGAAGACGCTCCTCGGCGAGAGGATGCCACGAACTCTTGCCACTGTCTAAATCAACGTGAAGCAGACGACCGTGGAACCCATACATGCTCAGCCTCCGGCGTCCGCGGATAGAATTAGAACCTTGTCCCCGGTTCGGATCTTGGCGTTTGGGTTACGTATGAATTCCAGCCCGTTGACGTTGCAGGCGCAACCGCTAATCAGATTGTTCTTTTCCGGACTGATGACCCGGCCGACTAAAGCCGGCAATTTCTCCGCCAATTCTACAAAGAGATCGGCCAGAGTGGCCTGTTGCGGCAGCTCGAGATCAACCATTCTGGTCTTCGCGAGCAACCGGGCCATACCGAAAAGCTCTACGGTGCAACTAAGGAGTTCATCGCCTGTCTCACGGCCGGAAGAGTTCAACTCATTCCAGCGCCGCAAGGCCTGCTCGTAGTCTTCGGGCGTATTCATATTGAAAAAGCTCAAGCCCTCAGGATCGAAACGGCGGATTGCATCTTCTTCGATCCTACACGTCTCAACTTTATCGAAAAGATAGACGGGTCTCAATTCCCCGCGGTCCAGTTGTTCTTTGAGCAACGGTAGCACGCTGGTGCGGTAGACGGCGTGCAGTGGCTGAAAACGATCCTCCCAGAACGGCACCACCACGTCGTAGTGCGAGATCTGGGAGGCGAGGTGTGAGATCAATGACGGGTTGAGGAAGGGAACGTCACAGGAGGTCACGAAGCAAAATTTTCCAGTGGCTGCCTTCAATCCATAATAGATGCCTCCCACTGGGCCTTGATAAGCGACTTCGTCCCGCACCAAGGTTGCTGGCAGATCCGGCAATTCCTGATCCGGCGCTGCCACGATGACGGTGTGGGCAAACATGCGCTGCAATGCGCGGACGATGTGAACAATCAGCGGCTCGCCGCCAAAAGGGAGGAGAGATTTGGGTCGCCCCATACGCGAGCTTTTGCCACCGGCGAGCAGCACGGCCGTCGCGTCGCGTAGCGGTTGGTAGTCGCTGGATCTGATCTCAGTCTCACTCATGACGACGGCCGTTCTCTTGGTTTTTCATCCTTTGCATCGTCCGATGGTGCTCCCTGCTCGAGCCAAACTCTAAACTCCTCCAAGGAATGAGCCAGGCGCCATTCCTCCAGAACGGCTCTGGCCATGGCGGAAACTGCGCCCGACGAATCCGGTCCAGCGTATCGCCCCGGGTAGTTCAGCAGCCACTCGTCGAATGCTTCAGGGTTTGGATCCTCTTGAACGGCCCGCTCCAAAAGGATCCGTTTGATGGCTAGCCCGATCGTGTCGGGAGTTTGATCGCGTTTGCGTTTGCGCCGGCGACCGTCGGCGGCGTCAAGCGCGGCGAGCAACGCATTGCAAACGTCGGCCGGGCGAAGAGCTTGCAACGAATTAGCGGTTGCTCCCATGGTGCCTTCAAGAAAAGAGGCGTGATATCGCGCCGTTTTCCGTTAGCGTCACGTTAAGCGAGTAGCCTGCGCCTTCCGGCCGTCTGTACCCCTGTTCGAGGGCTGCAACATCCAGGTACGCGCTGGCAAGATCGTCGAGAAAAACCTTGTCGGGCGGGGTGCCCTGAAGCGTCGTAAACGTTTTGACGTAACCGAGACAGCGCTTGCATGCATCGATTACCGAGTTTGTGCCGTTTTTCTCGGGTACGAGGGAGACAAGCTCGTTGTGATCGGTCGTGCTGCAGTAGGGGCAAAACAAGCAGTGAGCCTGCCACTCTCCGCCGCAACGGGCGCAGCGAAAATAGCGGTTCCGTTCGATGCCGCGAACTTCGGTAAATGCTGGCCAGGCGCCGCAGGTCGGACAATAGCCCTCCATCCAGCTTACGGATTTAGATGCAGCCCAGCCGCGATTGCAAGCATGTAGCAAAGGAAGCGGCAGGAGAGCTGCGACAGCTTGGAACGCCTCCGGGTCTGCGCCCAAGTGAGCGGCAATTTCCTTGAGGCGCTCGCTGTCTTGGCACAATGAAGCCTTAAACAGGATTAGAAAGTCTAGGTCTCCGTGTAGTGCGGGTTCCAAGGTGGCGAGTTTCGGTGTTCCGTTTTGATGAGCGGCGCGAATCAACTTTTCCAACAAACGGCGAACTGAACGCGTCTTCAATCCCAAGGTGATACCTGCCAAGAGCGGAACCTTGCTCTGTTGTGCCTCGGAGCGGGCTGGAACGAGGGCATCCCATTCAGGATTAGTCGTTTCGCTTAAGATCTCCTGAACGACGCCGAGCCACGGCTCCCATTCCGGGTGCCGGTGTTTAAGATCTTGCAGGCCAGCTTCGATAGCCGTCATTGGCGGCTGAGCTCATCCGCCTGGCGGGCGCCCTGGAGGCTCGGATGCTTGGCAGGGATAAGGTCCGGGGTACGGTAAAAGGGGCGCGCGCCTTCGTGCATGTCCAAAAATTCGGTTCGGTTGCCGACATCACCGCCAGGGCCGCCGCCGCGCGTGCGCATTGCTTCCGGACTCGTGCAGGCAGCCAGAGAGGAGGCCAAGATGAGTAAAACAATACGGCCGAGTCTCATATCAGACTCCCTGCGCCGAAAAGACGATGACCAAACGGAGCAGAAAACCGCCCAATAATACCAGCGCCGCCATGCTGGTCATTTTGAGATCGCCTCGCCGGCGCCAATAAAGCGCCAGCGGCAGCCACATACCGAGCACAATCACGCCCAGAAACAACAGTAGCCCCCACGCGTTAAGCCACGCGCGCAGGACCGGCCCGAGCGAGATCATGACCGCAATGAGCACGATAAACTCCAGCGCCACCACCCATGCATCCATGCGATGTAACGCCCGAACACCCGGCATGCTCGCTCGCGATTTATCCGCCAACAAGATCATTAAGGCCGCTGAGATTGACCCGGCCGACACGACGAAAAGCATACCGAGTAGAGGCGTATCCGACCAGATTGGACGGTTGGTTACCGCCAGCAAGACTCCGGTGTAGCCGGCCACATAGAACCCTAACAACCCGCCCACCACCGCAAGCAATCCGCCCAATCCCCCCGGGGGCCGAAAACGCCGACCCGCCGGCCAGTTAAGACGACCCGCCTCCGCCAAAGCGCTTAGAAAGGCCAAGAGAGAAAATATCCCGAAGATCATAAGCGCCCAGGAGCCAAGCGACATGGGCGACCAGGGCTTGAACATCGGCCGAAACGTGTTCGATTCGATCAGCATGTGCCAGAAACGCAGCGGCCGATGAAGATCGAGAGTTAAAAGCAGCCCGCTGATAACAATGCACGGAAATGAGATGTAGTAACCGAGCCGGGCGAGCGGTCGGTCTTCGGGCCGGCCGAATAGATCGATCAGCGCCCCCATAAAATAGCATCCCCCGGCCAGGCCGCCAAAGAAAAAGTAAAAGACAATCAGCCAACCCCATTCCGGTGGGGCACTAAAATAGGTGCTGGAGGGGATCCCGTTCATTGCCGAGCCTCCTCGCGCTCCACTGCGCCGCGGTTGCGAAAGTTGATGACTCCCATCAGGCCGACCAAAACCGCTCCCAAGACGGAGAACCAGGAACCCGATTTGAGATTTCGCGTAGGCATCTTGGGATCCGGCGGCAAACCGTAGACTTCCGGCTTGTCCACCAGTAAGTAAAACGAGTTCAACCCACCGAGCATCTTTTCGTCAGCTCCGTAAAGATACGCTCTCTTTTCGCCGAATTGATGCAGTTGCTCTACTCGCTTTTGCGCTTTGTCTTTCAGCTCGCGAATCGTGCCGAACTGAATCGAATCGGTAGGGCAGGCCTTCGAGCAGGCCGGCTCCATGCCGCTCTGCAGACGATCGTAACAGAGCGTGCACTTCTGCGCGGTGCCCGAAGCCGGATTCATTTCGATGACACCAAAAGGGCAGGCCGAAATACAGTCGCGGCAGCCATTGCAGGCGTCCGACTGTATGACGACGGTGTCGAACTCGGTCCGGACGATGGCACCCGTCGGGCAGACTTCGAGACAAGCCGCTTGGACGCAATGCTTGCACACGTCGCTCATCAGGAGCCAGCGGCCGTCTTTCCGGTCCTCGGTGAACTGCTCGATGAATTTGACGTGGCGCCAGTGGATGCCGTCGAGGCGGCGGGTGTTATCGTAGCTGTCGCCGCTTAATGTGTTCACGCCGCCATTGGTGCTGGGAAGCTGGTTCCATTCCTTGCAGGCGACCTCGCACGCTTTGCAGCCGATGCAGACAGTCGTGTCGGTATAAAATCCCATGGGCTCAGCCATAAGAACCTCCCGATTAGCCGGGTAACCTCAACCCCGGCTCGCAATTTCGAATTCTCGAAATTCGAATTGCGAAATTTTTGTCACGCTTTCTCCACATTACAAACGAACGCTTTTGCCTCGTGCATCGAAACGTTCGGATCGGCTACGAGGGACGTCAACTCGTTGACCACGTCTCCCCTGCTTAAGCCCTCGTAACCCCAGTGCCAGGGCATGCCGACCTGGTGGATGACTTTGCCCTCAATCGTGAAAGGGCGCATCCGGCGTGTAACGAGCGCCTTGGCACGGACGGTTCCACGAGGACTCGAAATCTTGACCCAATCGAGGTTCGCGATTTTTTTCTCAGCGGCCAGCTCGGGACTGATCTCGATGAAAAGCTCAGGCTGCAGCTCGGCGAGCCACGGGAGCCAGCGACTCATCGCTCCGGCGAGATAGTGTTCGGTCAGCCGGTACGTGGTAATGACATGGGGGTATTTCGGATCGCCCACCTGTGCCAACGGATTGCCGGCATCCTTCCAGTATTTGAACACCGGACTGTTTTGTTGCTGGTAGAGCGGATTTTTAACCGGCGATTCGGCCGGCTCGTAATGGGTCGGTAACGGGCCGTCCACCAGGCCCGCCGGCACGAAAAGCCAACCCACGCCGTCGGGCCGCATAATGAAGGGAGCGGTACCGGGAAGCGCATCCATGCCCGCCGCGCCCGGCTTCGCTTTATCATTAGGCGGTTTCGTCGCAATGTAGTCCGGCACATCATAACCGACCCATTTTTTTGCCTCCCCATCCCACCAAACCCACTTTTTCCTCTCGCTCCACGGCTTCCCTTCGGGATCGGCGGACGCGCGGTTGTACATCACCCGCCGGTTCGCCGGCCAGGCCCAACCCCAGTTTAGCTGCGCACCGGGCTGACCGGGTGCGTCGGGCGTGCGCCGGTCGGCAAGATTTTTGCCCGCTGCCGGCAAAACCCCCGAGTAAATCCACGATGCGCAGGTGGTCGAGCCGTCGTCCTTCAGCTCGCCGAAGCCGACGCAATGGCGAGCGGGGTCTTCGGTGAAGAAGCCATTCAGCTCCTTTAGAATCTTCGCCGACGAAGGCTCGCCTTTTTTGCGCTCGTTTTCGTCCTCATGCTCGTAGTCCCAGACGAGATTTTTAAAACCCTCGTCCCGCGGCAGAGTGGAATTTGCATAGAGCTTCTTCAGGCGTTTGCCAAGCTCGTAATAGAACCAGGTATCGGACCGGCAATCACCGGGCGCCTCGGCGGCTTTGTGATGAAATTGCAGCAGCCGCTGCGTATTGGTGAAGGTGCCTTCGACCTCGGCGATCTGGGTGGCGGGGAGAAAAAAAACTTCGGTCTTGATGTCCGCTGTCTTCACCTCGCCGTTCTTGACCTCGGGCGCGTTCTTCCAAAAAGTGGCGGTCTCAGTGAGCCAGTTGTCTTTCACGACCAGCCATTCGAGTTTCCTTAGCGCTGACCGGTCCAGCTTGGCGTTCAGCGACGTGGCCGGGTTCTGCCCGACGCAAAACATCCCCTTCACCGCGCCGGCGTTCATCGCCACGAACATGGCCATGTGCGAGTGGTCGCCAAGAATCTTCGGGTGCCAGTCCCAGCCGAATTGGTTCTCCTTGGTCGCAGCGTCCCCATATATGGACTTGAGATACGAAACGACGAATTTCGGCATGTTCGCCCAATAGCCCGTCGGCAGCGTCTCGCCCGCGAGGTAGTCCTGCAAGGTGTCGTGCTTCTTGAGCGCCGTCGGCGCCGACATATAGCCCTGGATCGAGTGGTAGAGCGTAGGAACGTCCGTCGAGCCCTGGATGGAGGCGTGGCCGCGGAGTGCCATGACACCCGGCGCCTGGCCGGCCGATATTCCCCAGAGAGCAGCTGAAGCAGCGCGCAGGCGCCGATGATTTGGACTCCGTAGGTGTGCTGTGTCCAGGCAACGGCATAGGCGAATGAAGTCGTGCGATCCGCGCCCGAATTGGCCAGAAGGGTCTCGGCGACCTTGAGAAACGTTTCCTTGGGGCAGCCGGTGGTCTTCTCGACCATCTCGGGCGTATAGCGCGCGAAATGTCGCTTGACGATCTGGAAAACCGTCCGCGGATTCTGAAGCGTCTCGTCTCTCAGCGGCGGCGGCTTTACCAGAGATGCCACCAGCGGCGCGAACGGCGGCCCCACTGGGGCTCTGCCTGGCCGCCGGCGCCGGCGCGGATGTGGCGTCGCGACGTCTTGGTTCCGTCGGGACCCGAGGACACGATGGTTTCGCCGGACTGCGCAGTCGCCGCCGCCCGACCCTGTTCCCCGACCTTGGTTCGCGCATACTGCCAGCTCGCGCCGTCGTACTGGTTGGTAATACCGTTGAACGGCCATTCGTCTACGCCGCCCTTGGACTGCAGGAGTCCCGAAAATACTCCGTTCAGTTCTTCGGTGTCCTTGAAGTCCTCGTTGATGATCGTCGCGGCATTCGTGTAGTTCACGACGAAGGTCTTAAAGAACGGGTCCTTGTTCCATTTCTCGCTGTTCAAGACGTAATTGATGACACCGCCCAGGAAGGCGATGTCCGACCCCGCGCGGACCGGAGCGTAAATATCGGCGACTGCGCTGGTGCGGGTGAAACGCGGATCGACGTGGATAATCTTCGCGCCGTGTTCAACTTTGGCCTTCATGGGCCAGCGGAAAGCCACCGGATGGTTCTCCGCCATGTTGGATCCCATGACGACGATGCAGTCGGAGTCCGCCATGCTGCGAGGGTAGAGGGTAGCCGCGCCGCGGCCGAATCGTGTCCCCAGACCGGGGACGCTAGAGCTGTGTCATATCCGCGCTTGATTCTCGATCGCGACTATTCCCAGACCGCGCATGAGTTTCTGGCAAACGTGATTGAACTCGATCTCGAGAGTGGCGCCGCCCAACGCAAAGATCGCCGGCGTCATATTGACGAGCTTGCCGTTGGGAAGCTTTTCGATGAAGGTCTCGTCGCGCGTGTTCTTGGCCAGCTCGGTGATCCGGGTCATCGCGCGCTCGATGTCCCATACCTCCCAGTCGGCCGCTCCCGCAGCCCGATGAAGGACCTGCGTCGGTCGATTGGGATTCACATGGAGCTGGAAGATCGCCGCGCCCTTCGGACAGAGCGTCCCTTCGTTGTGAGGACTGCGGGGATCGCCCTCGATGTTGACGATATGTCCGTCCACCGTATGGACCAGCGTGGCGCAGCCCACCGAGCAATAGGGGCAGAGGCTCGGCGTTACCTTGGCATTTTTGATTCTGAGCTCCTGGGCCCGCGCTATGGTTGGCCCGAGGTTAACGCCGGAGCCGACAAGTCCAGCTAGCGCCGTGCCACTGGCCGCGCCAACAGAAAATCGGAGAAAGTCACGCCTGGAGACATCCATGGACGCACCTCCAACTTAAGTGAACATTAAGGCAGGTTTCTATACCCATAGTCGTACCTTCTAACGTTGTCAAGCGTTCAGGCCTTGATTTGGTCAGACCCATCCCTCTGCTTCAGCATACGCAAACAAACCACTAGTGAAATGATCAGAATCGTCAAGAGCCCGAGCTCGATCATTGCATTATAAAATCCTTCTTTGGTTTCCTTGGCCAATTTCGACATTTCGGCAGTCAATACGAGAATCCGCCGGGTCACGGCAATCAATCCCACGACTAGAAACGGCTCTGGTTGCAATACGTGTTGGCGGAAGGAGACTTGAACGGTGTAGAGGACTTCCACAAATATAACAACCAGCAAAATGCGATCGAGTAGAAAGACGATGTTTTCCGTCAGTGTACCGGTCGCTAGGTAGCGCCCGAAATACACTATCTCGTTAACGAGAAGCGTGAGCGCGATGGCCGCAAGCAGCAGCCCCAGGCCAACGTAGATGGTATCCTCGGCGCGACTGAACCACAGAGTGATCCATTCTTTCACGCGGCCGGAGTGGCGTTGCCCGCTGTTACTCATCAAATCAGAGGATCTAAACTGCCAGAATGGGCTAGCTTCCCCCTTGTTTTGTCGGCGCGGATCGCTCAGTATCCGCGGGCGCACCGAGCGAGCGTAAAGCCCGAAGGACATCAGCTAAACTTACGGGCTGCGGCCCTTCCATACCTTCCTCTTCGGCGACTTGCAACTCTCTCACGTCATATTCCCACCGATGCAAAATCTGTATCTTTTGGTCCCGCGAAAGATCCTTCTCTGCCAAGACATCGTCAAGGGGTTCTGAAAACTAAGCCGGGATCAAGCACGGCTTTTTCAACATCGATCATAAGATACTCCCACTTTATCCCAACGTCGATATGAGCTTCGATAACTGATCTTTCTTCGCAGGTCCGGATCAACGCACTTTCTCGAAGGCTATGGCCGCGAGGCGCGAAAACCGTGCCTCGACTTCAAACCGTCTCGACCGGAGCAAAATTCTATGGACGAGCACAACCCCCAGATTAGCGTCTGCGTCTACCCGTATCGGACCGGGTCGCCCCTCCTGCGGGTGTAATCGTGCAAATCGCATCGGCTGCTTCAATTTTTAGTACCAGCGACTCGGTCACGGCAAAGTTTTCATGAGCCGCATCGGGAGTTAGATAAGCGATCTGCAAATCCTGCCCGATAACGATGGAGCCTACATCGTTGGCCACCAAGACGCCGCCGTCGATATTGGCTTTGACGATTCCCCGTGTGCAGAGCCGCTTGAGATGCTCGATCTGCAAGAGGATCGGAGCCGGGATAGCGGCGAAACAGGTTATTGTACAGAGCCGGCGCCAATGCGAGCCCGTAGGGGCCGCGGTAGCCTTTACCGTCGAGAGTATTGACTGCTGCGATTACATTTTCTAGGACTTGATCGACGCTGGTCCAATCTCCTCCTTGCAAGGTGTTTCGGCCGTCTGCGTTTAGTAGCCCTTGCAGATGAAAGTCCGGCTGGCCCTGGTAAATAAATTCTTCCTCTCGCATCGCCACTGCCTGAGCGGCATCCTCCACCATCTTGAGATTCAGAGGTTGTCCCATTTCTTCAAACGCCGCGATGCGTCGTTTGGATATCGAGAACCGACGATAGATCATGGGAAGAGATACAGCGTGGCTGAGCACAGCGCTTGCCTCGTCTGGACCGGGCTGGCGGCATAGATCGTCGTTTCCCACTTCCACTGTGGTCAATCCAAGGCCATACGGTCCTTCGACGTCGATGATCCGGCGACCCGACAAAATGTCCCGCGCTGCCGAGACGGCAGCCTCTTCGATTTGCCTCATCATATCCGGCGAAAAAGTTTGCGACGGGCTTAAATTTTCAGTCATGGCTGCTTCCTTTCATGTCGCCGACTGTAGCTCGTGCGCTCGGACGGTTGCCTTTAGCGCTGCCTTCTTTTCCCCCAGTGGCCGCTTCTTCGAGCTCCGTGATCTCGCCGGTCGTAAATAGATAGGTTTTCAACGCTTCGTCAAATTTAGGGGTATTACGCCGAATCCATTCGAGAGCCATGGAAAAGTGCTCGATCTCTTCATTCATGTTGTGCTCCAAGATCGCGCGTAGCTGCGAATCAGTGCAGGCTTCGGCGCGTTGCCGATACCAGTCGATGGCTTCGAGCTCTTCCATCACTGAGACCATGGCACGATGGAAGTTTATGGTTTCAGGCTTTAGTTTATCCACGGGCTCATGCAGTGTCGTGCTAGCTTGAGGCATAAAATCTCCTTTTTTGAATGTTTAACAGTTATGTCTGACTAGGCCGATTTCAAATCCTTCCCGAACTCAAATCAGAAATGTTTCGTTCTGCAACTGCTGCGCCATGGAGTCGATGAAAAAACCAGCATTGCCAGTCTTGTCGGCGCAGTCCTTTCACACAAGCTTACTAACTATCATTTCAATGTAGCATTTTCGAAGCAAAAAAGTGCTCCGGCAATAATTTTTTGTTGAGGAGCGAAAGTATTCTACGGACGAATCGTTTAATAGTTGTACGGATTTGCCTTCCAAAACAGATGAACGAAACCGTACGAAAAATTCTACATGCTTTTCAATCCCATTATTTACACCACGATGGCACAGGCATTGCGTTCTAATAAGCAAGAGGACGTCGGCACAAACCTGATCTCTTAATAAAACTTGCAACTCAAGGAGGAATTTTATGGCAAAAGGCTTTTTCTTATGGCTTCTCGGAGTTCCGTTCGGATTAATCGCAATGCTCTGGCTGTTTGGTTTTCTCAGCTAGTATACAGGAGGCTAGAACATGAAACCGGCAGTCTTCATCGGAGTTATTTTAATTGTGCTCTCGGTATTGTCTTTCGCTTATCGAGGAATCACCTATACAACTCGTGAAAAAGTCATCGACGTCGGCCCCATCGAAGCGACTGCGGAAAAACAAAAAACGATTCCACTGCCTCCCGTCTTCGGCGCGATTGCGCTGATCGGCGGGATCGCTTTGGTGATTATCGGCAACAAGAATTAGATATGGGATCCGTTTCGGACCCGTTTCCCTCCGCCCATTGGCGGTCGAGCGGCGATAGAGCCCACCGGCCTCATTGCCAATGGCTCCTCCTTCCATCGAGCGGCCTCCTTTCGATTAAATCGTTGATTTAGGAGGCCGCTCCCCGCATACCACAGCGGGATATTTAGAATACGAACATAAAGCGGATCGGCTCGTGTCCTGGAACTAAAGTTCGCAAAATAAATCAGCGCGCGCCCCACCGTTATACCCGCGAAAGTGGGTATCCAGAAGTTTTTGATTTTCCTGGATTCCGGGTCGCGCTACCCCGGACTCTGATCCGGGGTTGCCCGGAATGACGCCTATATTATTCAACGGACTTCGGGAACACCACATTAGTTTGACAGGTATCATTCGGTGGCGATAAGCTCACAAAAAATTCACGCAAGACTGTTTTTGAAGAGGAAGCTCGATAGGAGGCAGGGTGAGTTATCAGATCGTTGGGCAGCCGGTACCGAGAACTGATAATACCGGAAAAGTCACTGGAGATGCGCACTACACTTCAGACATTTTGTTGCCAGGTACATTATGGGCGAAAACTCTTCGGAGCCCGTATCCCCACGCGCGCATTACGGGGATCGATATTTCCCGCGCCGAGAAAGCGCCGGGTGTGCGCGCCGTGCTTACCGGTGCCGACGCGCGCGGAATTCTTTATGGCCGACGTTACCGCGATATCACCGTGCTGGCGCAAGATCGCGTCCGGTTCATGGGTGAGCGCGTAGCGGCGGTGGCGGCGGATACGCTGGAGGAAGCCGAACAGGCGCTGGAGCTTATCGATGTTAATTACCAGGAGCTTCCCGCAGTCCTCGATCCGGTCGCAGCCTTGCAGGAAGGCGCTCCCATCATTCACCCGGACGTGAACAGCTACCCCGGACTGCCCAAGCTTTTAGAGACCCCTTCCAACGCTTTTGTCCGCGATGTTTGGACTCACGGCGACATCACCGAAGGATTCGCTCGATCGGATCTGGTTGTTGAAAACACATTCACAGTCCCGCGCGTTCATCAGGCGTTTCTCGAGCCGCATTGTTGCCTGGTTTGGATCGATGATCAAAATCGCGTGCAGATGTGGTCGCCCAACAAGGTGCCGCACGGACTGAAAGAAAGTATGTCCGCCGCCTTCAATATTCCTGCGGAGAGAATCCGGGTCAATCCGGTGGCCATCGGTGGCGACTTCGGCGGCAAAGGCGCTCCAGTAGATGAACCGATCTGCTATTTGCTCGCTCTGCGGAGCGGTCGCCCGGTTAAGATGGTGATGGAATACCGAGAAGAGTTTGTTGCCGGCGCGCCGCGGCATGCAGCGCTTCTAAGATTAAAAACCGGCGTCAAGAAGGACGGGACGATTGTCGCCCATGAGATGGACGCCTATCTGGACAGCGGCGCCTACGGAGGATTTCGACCGGGAGCGGTTGTGGGGGGTATCGCTCACGCCGGCGGCTGCTATCGCGCCCCGCATGCGCGGATCAGCGTCTCGCGCGTCTACACGAACAATATTCCCGGCGGCCAGATGCGGGCACCGGGCGAACCCCAGGGGTTTTTCGCCGCGGAATCGCACATGGATTGCGTTGCGCGCAGGCTCGGAATGGATCCCCTAGATTTTCGCCTGAAGAATTTGATCGAGGAAGGTGAATCGACGCTTACCGGTGGACACTATCGCGGAATAAAAGCGAAGGAGACCCTTAAAGCGGCGACCAAGGCCGCCGCATACAACGCTCCCAAGGCGCACAACGTAGGTCGCGGTATCGCGATGGGCTACCGAGGACCGGGGGCAGGAAATACTTCGTTGAAGATTGCCCTCAACCCCGACGGATCGGTGGTCATCCACACATCTTTATTCGAACAGGGCACCGGTACCTATACGACTCTGAGACAAATCACCGCTGAGGAGCTGGCCTGCGATCCTGACGAAATACGGATCGAAATATTGGATACTGATTCTGGCGTTCCTTTCGATAGCGGTATCGGCGGTAGCCGGGGCACCCGGGTGGCCAGTGGTGCGGCATTTCAGGCTGCACGGGCAGCCAAAGAGGAGTTGCTGGGTCTCGCCGAAAAACTGCTCGGATGGCCGAAGAGCGAGACGGCCTTCATGGGAAGAGAGCTCGTCCATAGGAAGACTCGAAAACACCAACCTTGGGGCGAACTCCTCTCTCGGGTGGGTCGCTCCATCGTTGGTGAGTCGGTCAATCGAGACGACGACCATTCTCCGGTAACCGCGTTTGCGGCTCAAGTCGCCGAGGTCGTCGTAGACACGGAAACCGGCGAAGTGAAGCTACGTTGTCTCACTACAGCCCATGATACGGGAGCTATTATGAACCCCGTCGGCCATCAGGGCCAGATTGATGGCGGCGTCGTTCAAGGCGTCGGTTATGGTTTGATCGAGTACCTGCCCGTGCAAGAAGGGCGCGTGGGAACAGCGCACTTTGGCGAGTATAAAATTCCCACGGTCAAGGACATTCCTGAATTAAAAACCGTGCTAGTCAAAGGGGAGGATGGCGTCGGACCTTACAAAACCAAGGGCATCGGCGAGAATCCCATATCGCCGGTGGCGCCGGCGATAGCGAACGCCATTGAAGATGCCGTCGGAGTGAGAATCCGCGATCTACCCATCACTGCAGAAAAGATTTACGCGGCGATGCGCGAGCGGTAGCATCCGGAACCGTTAAGAGTTCAAGGTTCAAAGTTCCAGGTTCAACGTTTCGGACTCTGTTCAGACCTTGAACATTGAACTTTGAACATTGAACGTGAATGATCCCGCGTTGCCCGTAAAATTCTTACTCTCGTTCCTCACGAAAGAGTCCCAGGCTTTCCAGCACCGGGCGATCGGTTACAGAGAACAGGATGGCCGGCTCTTTGCTGGAATTGTTCTTGAATTGATACCAGTTCCAAGAGGGGACAAAGAAACAGTCTTTAGTTTCCCAGTTCAAGTCATCTCGAACCGACTTCTTCTCTCCGACGCTGGTGACGCCGTCCCCTTGGACGACGTGATAGATCGTGCTGCCGGTGTGGCGCTGCGCTTTCGTCGTCGCACCGGGTGGAATGAGCTGCACCCAGCAACCGATCGTCGGCATGGTCGGTCCGCCGTTTAGCGGGTGGGCGTATTCCAACAATACGCCGTCATGGGGATCGGTTTGGCCGGCGGCCGCCATCTCATTCAAAGCGTTCAGTGTGTCGCGCCATTTATAGGTATAGGGCAACGCGCGACCATCGGGATTTGCCGTTCGCGGCCGCACGACCCCAAGACCCTGCCGGCAGTAGCCATCCCGTTTGATGATGGGCTGTGCGGGACCCTCGCCGTAGTTTTCATGGAATGTTGCGTCGAGATAGTTGGTAAGATGTGAATCCAGCACGTCCAACCAGACGATATTATTTTTTCCCGGATTGAAATGGTCATGCCAGGTCCAATTCGGGGTGAGCACAAGATCGCCGGGTTCCATCAGCATCTGTTCCCCTTCGACGTTGGTGTATCCCGTGCCGTCTGCCTCAACGACGAATCGTAGCGCCGCCGCTGTGTGGCGATGGCATTCCGCCCGCTCGCCCGGTTTCACTAATTGAATCGACATCTGGATCGTCCGGCTAGTGGCCTTGAGGTTGGTAATGGCGGGATTCACTAACTGCACGGTTCTTCGCTTGGCCGCATCGTCAATGCCGCCCAATTTGACGACTTCGCCCGACTCTATGAGACAAGAATAAATCGCAGACCAAGGCCAGACCCACGGCTTCAATTTCGCCGGCTTTTCGCGCGACTGCCAATGACCACCGAGAGAATTTTCCGCTAGGCGTTGATGCAATGCCGCTAATTCGGGACTTTCGGGTACAGCGTGTTCTTCACTCATAGAGTATCTCCTCGTTCAGTATTGAGAACAATGCTACTTTTAGATGGGCGCCCGTTATTTTCCTTTTTGTTGGATATTGCAAGCAGTAAAGAATCTATAGTTGACGGAACCGGCTTGTCAATGAAAGAATTGAACGCTACGACAGTCTCGCGAAAAGCAAATAGAAAGCATTTGGGAGGACGTGCAGATGCCCTATGCATCGTTGGAAGATTTCATTAGAGCGGCGGACGCGATCGGAGAAGTGGAGTATGTCGAAGGGGCGGATCTGGAACGGGACGTGGGCTGTCTCACCGAGCTCCTGGGTGAGCGTGGCGGTCCGATGCCCGTCTTCGATAAAATTCTCGGCTATCCTGCTGGCTATCGGGTTTGTTCCAACACCATCAAGTCGATGCGACGTTTTTGTCTTGCCTTGGATTTGCCCCTCGATATCCATCCTTTGGAATTGCTGCGCCTCTGGCGCGACAAGCGCAAAAGCGCCGCGCTCATTCCCGCCAAGGTCGTCAAAGACGGGCCGATACTCGAATGTATTCAAGAGGGCGACGACGTAGATCTGGGATCCTTTCCCGCGCCCCTCTGGCACCCCGGTGATGGTGGCCGTTACATTGGCACCGCGGACAACGTCATTGTTGGCGATCCCGATCAGGGCTGGATCAACGTGGGCGTTTATCGCGGCATGGTGCAAAGCCGAAACCGTATGAGTCTCTGGATCAACCCCATGAAACATGGGCGTATTCTCGTCGAGCGCCACTGGAGCAAAAGACAAGCAGCGCCGGTGGCCGTCGTGCTTGGTTGCGAGCCGGTTACGTGGATGTCGGGTTCTATGTCGCCGCCCTTGGGCACGTCGGAATACGATATGGCCGGCTCTTTTCGCGGCGCTCCCGTAGAGATCGTTCATCTGCCGGTAACGGGTTTGCCGGTGCCCGCCGGCGCCGATCTCGTAGTGGAAGGGTTCATCCCGCCGGTATCCGAAGAGACAGCCCAAGAAGGCCCCTTCGGCGAATGGCCGGGCTACTACACGCATCAAGGTCCGGAGACCGTCGTGCGCATCCAGCGCATCTATCACCGAAAGAATCCCATCATCAACGGCGCGCCGCCGCTCCGGCCGCTGGGCTGGAGTAATATTCAGATCTTCGTTCAGGTATGGGAACATCTGGAACGCTCGGGAGTTTCAGACGTAACCGGAGTTTGGGGTTTCTTCAACGGGCTCATCACCGTCATCGCGCTGCGCCAGCGTTACGCCGGGCACGCCAAGCAGGCGCTCATCACCGCGGCCGGGTTCCGCCAAGGTGATATGAAGACTTACTATGTTACGGTGGATGAGGACATCGATCCGACCGATCTCAATGAAGTCCTATGGGCGATGTGCACAAGGGTGGATCCGGCGACTTCCATCGATATTCTTCACGACGCCTGGACTGCGGATCTCGATCCTCGAGTTTCCCCGGCCAGACGCGAGGCCGGGGACCTGACGGTTGGACGCATGCTGATCAACGCGTGCCGGCCGTTTACCTGGCGCGACCAGTTTCCGAAAAGCAATGTCTTCAGCTCGGAGGAGCGCAAACTAGTCGAGACCAAATGGCGCGATTTGTTCGAGCGAGCGGCGAAAAAACGGTCGGCATGGCCGGGGGTGTCGTGAGTGAGGATTTGCGGCCGGCGCGCATTTTTAAGCTAAGTCTTGCTTTTTCTACGTCCGCGATACACGCACATCTAAATCCTGAGGGGTATATTCTAGCTGAGCTGGGAGTGCAGACCCGTCGTCGCGCAAAGCCACGAAAAGGAGCAGAGCATGGAGCCGGAGTCACGAACTTACTCGTTTGAGGAAGTTCTAAGTCTTGAATACGAGCACATCGAGCGTCTGAGCCGCGAGGTGGAACTTGCCAGCGGCAAGGTAGCCAAAGATCAGCTCCTTGGCCTGGCCTTGTCTGGGGGCGGGATCCGAAGCGCAACCTTCAACCTGGGCGTCCTGCAGGCGTTGTCCGAGTTGAAGCTGCTGAAGGAATTTGACTACCTGTCCACGGTCTCGGGCGGCGGCTACATCGGGAGCTGGCTGTCGGCCTGGATCCACCGTGCCCGCCTGGCCAACCCGGCAAAGGCTGGCGTCGAAACCGTCCAGGAGAAGCTCAACCCCAGGGACAACCAGGAAGACGAGCCCAAGGAGGTGAGTTTCCTTCGGAGCTACAGCAATTACCTCACACCGAAGACCGGATTGTTCAGCACCGACACCTCGGCGGCCGTTGCCACGTATCTACGCAACCTCA
>CAVTUQ010000037.1:0-253163 GCA_963737905.1 uncultured delta proteobacterium
TGGCGTTTCATCGGAAAGTGAATCTCTTCGCCAGAATCTTGAAACTTTCCTAAAAATTCTCCGACGCGGCGGAGGGGCTGAAGTTGCTGAACTTGGAGACGATCCTGATTCCACCTTTTACGTTCTCGGCCTCTCCCTTTCCCAAAGGCCGCCTCGCGGTTCGCTTTTGGTATATCGGCTCCATCGCTCAGATGGTGGATCGACTCAAAGCTCACTATGACGCGCTGCGGATCAGTTCGGTCGCGTGAGAACGACCCAGAGTTCCCGCCGGTCTGGATGCTCTTGCGTCAGACTGCGCGCGAGAGCCAAGCATTTCTCCCCTTCTTTCCGGCGCGCTGATGCGCTCGATTCTTCTCGGTAGCCCTTATCCCGAAGCGCTCGTGAACGCCGTGATGAATCGAATTCGCGTTGTCGAGAAAGATCAAAAGGGTCGTATTCGTGATAATGTCACCTATATCCGCGCTGCCATTCTTAAGGCATGGCTTGTCCGCAACCATCAACACCAAATCACACCTATGCTTGACGAAAACAATCCAAATCCCGGGTATCGGCTGGGGCGACTCTTCGCTGCGTTAGAAAAAACGCAGCAGGATGCGTTGCCAGGAATCAACGCAACCATCCGCGACCGCTTCTACTCTAGCGCCTCGGCCACGCCGCGCGCTGTGTTCGGCCGTCTTCTTCGCACCTATCAGCACCACTTGGCAAAGCTGGATGGCGGCAGAAAAACGAATCGCGAAAAGCTTGTTCAGAATATTTTCTGGCCTTTAGAAGGCAAAGCGCTCCCCGCGCATCTCCACTCGCCGAGCAAAGCCTGTTCGCAATCGGCTACTACCATCAGCGCAGGGCGCTCTTTACCAAGGGTCAAGATGAAAATCCCTCGCAGACGCAAGCTAACCTTTAATTCGCTCTCAACCCATCCAACAACCATCATCCTATGAAACATCGCTACGACTTTATCTACCTGTTCGACGTTACAGACGCTAACCCTAATGGAGACCCGGACGCGGGCAATCTCCCACGCATCGACACCGAAACGGGACAAGGCCTCGCCACCGACGTCATGCTCAAACGCAAGATTCGAAACTTCGTCACGCTTACCAAGAACTTAGTGCCGCCATTTGGCATCTACGTGGAGGAAGGCGCGGTACTTGGGCGAGCACACGTGGAAGCTTTCAAATCGCTTGGCATCAGCCTAGGCGAAGAGAGCAAGGGTGAGATCACGGAAGAAGTCTCCGAAGAATTGGACGCAGCAGGATTACCGGACGGAATTCGCACCGATGAGGATGACGAAGAACGACACTGGTTGGTTATCGAGGGCATTGCCGACAAAAAGGAAATCAAAGAGTGGTTGAAGGCGACCGACCTATCGAAAGACGCCAAATCCGCGATTAACAAAACGCTCAAGGGCGCAAAGGGGCGTCCGCCAACGCGGGATGAAACGAAATCGGGCAAACAGGAAATGTGCAAAAACTATTTCGACATCCCGCGCCTTTGGTGCGGTCATGAGTCTCAAATCTGCGCCGAACTGCGGTCAAGTGCGCGGACCGGTTCAGATATCATTCGCCCGTTCGGTCGATCCCATCGTTTCGAGCGAACACGCTCTTACTCGTTGTGCTGTAGCAACCGAAGCCGAATCGGAGAAGCAGTCAGGGGCAACCGAACGATGGGTCGGAAATTTACTCTCCCGTACGCGCTCTTCGCGCGCATGGCTTTATCAATCCCTTCTTGGCCGACCTTACCAGATTCTCTGAGGATGTGGATTTGGAGCTGCTTTTCAGCGGGTTCGAAAATGCATTCCAGTTCGACGTCCGCCGCGCGTCCGCCCGGTAGTATGGCACCGCGTGAGCTACTTGTATTCCGGCACGATGGCACGGGCCCAGACGGTGAACAGAAAACACAACAGGCAAAGCTAGGCTGCGCCGCGAGCCACGCTCTGTTCGACAGGCTGAAGATCACGAGCTTCGAAGAGCAGCCGACCGAAGATGGAAAACCACCGCGGTTCTTTGATGCTTACAAATCGCGCATTACCTTCGACGGTCAGCCTCTTGACGATTCGTTAAAGTGGAGAGTCGAAGGATCTCGGGAATGGAGTCACTCTCATCCGCCGCATCTGAGCGTTGAACGCCGTCGTCGAGATTCTTAAGCGGGCGCAACAGAAACAGTTGCCTTGTCTTCTCGTCGGCGGGCACGCGGTGATTCTCTATCAGGTGCCGCGTTTTACCCGTGATATCGATTTCGTGGTGCCGGACGAAGCCACGGATCGATGGCTGGATTTCCTCCAAAGGCTTGGCTATCGAGTTTATCATCGGGCGGGCGCTTCATTCAACTCGAACCGGCTACGCCGGGAACGATGCCGCCGGTCGATCTCATGCTGGTGGACGAAAGCACTTGGGCAAAGCTCCTAGCTCAGGCCCAAGAGCGCGATGCCGGCGAAGGAATGCATCTCCAGGTGCCGCACCCGTGGCACCTGATCGCGATGAAACTTACGGCAGCCAAATCAGCCACGCGTCGCACGGGCGCATCGGACTGGAGCGACATTTTTGATCTGCTGCGGACGTGCAAGATTGATCTCGCTGATCCAGAGTTTCGAAAACTGGTGGTGCAATATGGGGGCGAAGAAGCATTACATCGGATGGAGCATGAAACGCGATGAGTGAGAGCGCTGAGGCAGAGCTGTGGAATATCCGGTTACCGGATGCAAAAGATTCGTTATACCCCAGTCATCTCCGCCAACCGCCAAGCTGGACCGAGTTTATGCGCGAAATGGACACGGAGTGGCAACGGTAGATGCGAGACCATGATGCGCCGGAGGACCCGCTCGCCAACAAAGCTCCACACGCGTTTCCGCCTGGAGGCTTGATCATCGGATGTACGATGAACCAAATCTCCTCCCGATCTCCGCGCTTCAGCATTTGATTTTTTGCGAGCGGCAGTGCGCGTTCATTCACATCGAACAAGTCTGGAGCGACAACGAATTCACGGCGGAAGGAAACATTCTCCACGAGCGTACACATAAGGCCCGGATGAGTCGCGCCCCGGAGTTCGCATCACGCGCGGGTTTCCAGTTCGTTCGTGGGAGCTCAGTTTGAGCGGCCAGTGTGATGTCGTGGAATTCCACGACGATCCCGAAAAAGTCTTTCTCATCGAATACAAACGCGGAAAACCGAAATCACACGCCGCTGACGAAGTGCAGCTCTGCGCTCAGGCGCTTTGTCTGGAGGAAATGCTGAATCATCGCGTAGAAAGCGCCGCGCTTTATTACGGTAAGCGGCGCAGACGAACCGATGTGATTTTTGACGAAGCACTTCGCGCTCTCACGCGCGATTCAGCCCAGCGGCTTCATGAATTAATCGCCTCGGGGCTGACACCGCCCGCTGTATGCGAGAAAAAGTGCGACAGCTGTTCGCTTCTTGCCATCTGCATGCCGGATGCGCTCCGCTTGCGACGTGGTGCCGCGGCCTGGTTCGAGCGCCAACTGCGAGAAAGCGCGACGGCGGAATCTTTGTGCGCCAACATCTAAACACACTTTTTGTTACTCTCGAAGGCGCCTGGCTTTCCAAAGATGGTCAGGCAGTCGAGGTCGGCACGAAGGCCAAACCAAGCTGCGCGTTCCTCTGCATAATCTGGAAAGCATCGTCGCTTTTGGCTGGGACATTTCCGCGTCCGCTCAACTAATGGCGGCATGTGCGGAGGCGGGTGTCATGCTTTCCTTTTGCAGTCCGCACGGAAATTCCTCGCTGCAGCTACCGGCTTCGCGGCTGGAAATGTCCTTCTCCGTCGCGAACAATATCGTCGCGCCGACGATTTGGTCGCATGCGCGGCGATCACCAAAAATATCGTCGCCGCGAAAATATCAAGTTCTCGGGTATCCCTGTTACGCGCATTGCGGGATCGCCCCGATCACGAAGCTGCTTCACAACTGAAAGCCACTGCGCTGTGGTTAGCCCACTGCGTTAAAAACCGCCTTACGCGAGAATTCTCTGGACGGCTTGCGCGGAATCGAAGGCGACTCTGCAGCCGCATACTTTAACGCTTTCCCGTTTTTACTGACAACAGACGATCCCGCGATTGCCATGAATGGCCGAAACCGCGTCCCGCCACCGATCCTGTGAACGCACTGCTTTCATTTGTTTACGCTTTATTGCTTCATGATTGCCGCTCAGCACTGGCAGCTGCAGGATTCGACGCCGCTGTTGGTTTCTTCCATCGTGACCGGCCCGGGAGGCCTTCGCTCGCGCTCGATCTGATGGAAGAATTTCGACCGGTCCTAGCCGATCGTCTCGCGCTCGCGCTGCTGAACCGACGGCAGATCGACATTTCCGATTTTGACTCGCACGAAAATGGCGCTGTCACCCTGCGCGACGACTCGCGGAAGAAAGTATTGGTTGCGTGGCAAGAGCGAAAGCTTGAACAAATCGTTCATCCATTCCTTCAGGAAAAAGTGACATGGGGTCTTGTTCCTCACCTGCAAGCCCGGCTCCTTGCTCGGCATTTGCGCGGCGACTTGGATGCCTATCCCGCCTTTATTTGGAAATGATTATTCGTGAACCGCTCCTGAAAATCATATGCAAGTACTGATTACCTACGACGTTTCACCACGACCGTGGAAGGTCGGCGTCGGCTCCGTCGAGTCGCCAAAACATGCCTCGATTATGGCCAACGCGTTCAGAATTCCGTGTTCGAATGCCTTATTGATCCGACGCAACTCGTCACGGTACGAAACAAGCTCGTAAGAATTATAGATACCGTTACCGATAGCCTACGAATCTATCTTCTCGGTCGTGACTGGAATCACAGGGTCGAGCACTACGGCGCAAAGCCATCTTTTGATCCTCAGGGTCCACTCGTTGTATGATCGAATCTGTTGCTATGCGAACCTGAACGTACTCAAACTGACAGGTAAGTATTCGCGCCGCGCCTTCGGACAAACAGTAGCGGATGGCGTGGGCAGGAAACCTGGCGTCAAATTTCTTCCGCGTGAAGCGCTCTTCTTGTGCCGCAGCCACTATCTGACCATCGCGCACCAGGCACGCCGCGCTATCGTGATAAAATGCTGAAACGCCCAAAATGTTAGTTGGCATGGTCTTACCTATGAACGCGAATTATTACCGCGAAGGCCCAGCGCGGCAGAGGCGCAACCAAAATCGAAAGGAACATTGCACCACGAAGGACGCGAAGGACACGAAGGAAAAAATTGAAATGTAATACTTTCCGAATTCTTCGTGTCCTTCGTGCGTTTCGTGGTGACATGGTATTTACTGCTTGATTCAACAATTTGGAACTGGTGCAAAATTTGCGCAAGCTGCGAAAACTCTCAAGCATAGTAGTACAGAGTTCGCAGAGGAGAATTTCGAAAATCGCCTTTTGTCTCGGCGTACTCCGCGCCTCAGCGGTGAGATATCCGAATTCTTCTCATCGGCCGTTTACTGATAGAAGTTTCTGATTTGCTCGACAACATAACGTTGCTGTTCCTCGGTCAACTCCGGATAGACCGGCAGCGCTAAAGAATCGCTGGCGGCAGCCTCGGCATTTGGGAAATCTCCACTTTGGTAGCCAAGTTCAGCAAAGCAGTCCTGGAGGTGCAACGGAACCGGATAATAGACTTCGGTTTCTATACCTTTTTCACGCAGGAATCGCTGGAGTCGATCTCGATCTGGAAACCGAGCGACAAATTGATTGTAAATGTGTCCCGCCGAGTCCTCCGGTAGCGAAACGCATTCCAACAGCCCCATCTCTTCGAACAACAATCGATATCGGCTGGCGTTATGTCGACGCATTTCGGTCCATCGGGTTAGATGTTTCAATTTAACTAGCAGAATCGCTGCTTGAAGCGCATCCAAGCGAAAGTTTCCTCCTACAAGACTGTGATGATACTTAGGCTTGGCGCCGTGAACACGGAGGACTCTGAGCGTTTCTGCCAGATGATCGTCATTCGTAATCACCATTCCAGCGTCACCGAAGGCGCCTAGATTCTTGCTGGGGAAGAAGGAAAAACAACCCATCTGCCCCATCGTTCCGGCTTGCCTTCCGCTATTATCCCGAGCCCCAATCGCCTGTGCCGCATCTTCGATCACATGAATGCCTTTGCCTTCGACAATTTCCAGAATCGCGTCCATCGCGGCGCACTGGCCGAACAGATGGACGGGCATTATCGCTTTTGTCCGAGACGTAATTTTTTGACCCACCTCACCAGTGTCGAGGTTAAAAGTTTTTGGATCGATGTCCACAAATACCGGACGGGCGCCGAGCCTTGCGATCACACCGGCTGTGGCAAAGAACGAGTAAGTAGTAGTGATTACTTCATCTCCCCGTCCGATTCCGATCGCCATTAAAGCAGCGAGCAGTGCATCCGTTCCGGAGGATAGCCCAATAGCAAAGGGAGCTTGACAGAAGGCCGCTATCTCCCGTTCCAGACCTTCTACTTCCGGCCCCAGGATGAAGTGTTGCGACTCAAGAACTCGTTCGATCGCCTGTTGGATCTCAGACCGGATAGTTGAGTACTGAGCTTTCAGATCGAGTAAAGGTACTTTCATCAGCTAGAGCCACCTCATTTCCGGTTTTCCGATACAGGCGCCGGCATGCCTGGCATTGGCCGATTTCATGGGCATCGCCAAAGTCAATACGGTTCGCACAAACACACATCCAACCTGCGATTCGCCCAGGATTGCCGGTAACGAGAGCGAAATCAGGAACGTCCTTAGTCACCACCGCCCCGGCACCGATAAAAGCGTACTGCCCGATCGTGATCCCGCAAACGATGGTACAGTTGGCGCCGAGCGTCGCGCCCCTGCGAACCAGGGTCGGGCGCAATTCATCCATCCGCCGGATCTCGCTGCGCGGGTTAAACACGTTGGTAAAAACCATCGACGGGCCGCAAAATACATCGTCCTCCAGAGTCACGCCTTCATAAACCGAGACGTTATTTTGGATTTTGACCCCATGACCAATGTTCACATTGGGACCGACGACGACATTCTGTCCAATCCGACAGTTCTTGCCAATGCGCGAGTTCTTCAAGATATGTGAAACATGCCAGATGGTTGTTCCTTCACCGATTTTCACCTCATCGTCAACGAAAGCCGACTCATGAACAAAATAGGAAGCGTGTGACGGCTGTGGACGCAACTCTGCGATGGGTTTTTTCTGCTTCAGCGCTTCCTGGCATTCCTGAAGCACGGTCAACACCCTGAGCCCTTCGCTCCCATTGGTTCGGGGAGTCTCACGAGTTTGGATACATTGCAAGAAATGCAAGCACTCTTGCCTTAACGGCTCAGTGGATTCTACCGGAACAAATACGGCTTTCCCTTTAGTTGGAATGGGTAAGTGGTTCTTCCAGACGATGGCGTGGGGGTACAGTACTAGCTTGTTCTCAGTTTCTAAATCATCAAAAACCGCCATCTGACGATCTCCCACGACAATCAGCTTCTGCTCCTTGAAGGGATGAAGCCACGAAACAAAGATGTGGGCTTTCACGCCACTGGGAAAGGAAAGCAAGCTGACCGTCACGTCCGCGATCTGGTCATGGAGATAATTCCCTCCCTGCGCGCTTATCGTATCGGGCATCTCTCCAACGAGTCCCAGGATGACGGAAATGTCGTGCGGCGCAAAGGACCACAGAATGTTCTCTTCACGGCGGATTTTTCCGAGGTTCAAACGGTTCGAATAGATATATTCGATTCGGCCAAGATCTCCGTCCTCAACCAGTTTTTTTAATTTAAGCACCGCCGGATGGTACCAGAGCAGATGGCCCACCATGAGTACTCGGCGTTTATTTGAAGCCAGGTCGTTAAGTCTCTGCGCCTCCTCGACCGAAAGGGCTAAAGGCTTTTCAACGAAAACATCTTTGCCAGCTAATAGAGCCCGCTGCACCAGCTCCGCATGGGTAATGGCAGGAGTCGCTATGGCGACGCCCGTGATCTCTGGATCGGCGAAAACTTCATCCGCCACATCAGTAAACGTCATATGCGGGTACTGCCGTTTTAGATGAGCCCGCGTCGACGCGTTCACCTCACAAACAGTGGAGAGAACATCCAGGTCATTGAAATTCCGAACCAGGTTCTTTCCCCAATAGCCAGCGCCAATGCAGGCGATTTTGTTTTTCAAGGTTTGCACCATATAAATGTCCAAATCTACGGCTTAATTTTTCTAATCTACTCCGCGCCTCCGCAGTGCGCCATCCGAATTCCTATTCACCGAAGAGACACAGAGTTCGGAGAGATCGGAGTATTTATTGACCAAGAACTCTTAACTCTGCGTGCTCTGCGCCTTAGCCTTGAAAATTGTGGCTGATCCGTCCTTGGCGGATCCGCGTACATGATCAATGTCAGTCGTATGAAAAACCCATCGTTTTGACCTGCCTATATGTTTGACTGCTCCAACACCGAGACCTCCGCATCGAAACTAGGATGGACCAAGAAAAGTTTTTGAAGAACAATCCACATACTAGTTGAATCAGTTAGTTAGCAAGAAATCCGCACAATTCTGCAATCCAATGACTACATAAGTAGCTCGATTGCAGAAAGGTGGCATCAGACTTGCTCCACTTACGCAGGGTTTTTGGTCCCGTCTTGTTTACAGGGCATCGATTCTCAAAACAAACCGCTTTTAAAGGGTGGACGCCAACTAGTGGCCGAAGTCTCGAATCTGCGGGATGCGGCAGCAGGGTTGCCTGGCGAACTCAGTACCTCCTTGGAACTGTGCATCGCATGAGGCCAATAGGAGTACACATAATGGGTTCCGTATGGCTGTTCGACAAAAAGCTTGTTCTTGTTTTTGCTCTGTTTCTGGCCAGCGCGTCTTGGCACGCTGAACTCCAGGCCGCAAAAATTTACCTGCGCTGGACAAGTACTTCCAACAACGAGCATGGTTTTAGAATCGTACGCTTTGTAGCCGGGTATATCGATGCAATCTTGCTGGTCCCGGCCAAGGTTACTTCACACACAGATTCATGGTTGGTAGACGGAACCGTCTACTGTTATCACGTTGAAGCTTTTAACTCAGCGGGGGATTCTGCCCCCTCCAACTTAGCTTGCGTAACTGCACTGGACGAATAGAGTGGGTGATGTTCGCAGAGGTTGTTAATTCACTCGGCGCCCTCCGCGCCTGAGCGGTGCGATATCCGAATTCTTATTCACCGCAGAGACACAAAGTACGCAGAGTTCGGACAGTATCTTTTAACAGAAATTCTTTACTCTGCGTTCTCCGCGCCTCAGCGGTGCAATCTCCGATATCCGAATTCCTATTTAACACAGAGAGGCAGTAACTCAGCGCCTTGAGCGCCTCCGCGGTAGCCATATAAATGGTTTAATTCTTTCTTTCTAGTAAGTCTTTGGTAAATCTCGGATGGGGGCCTACTTCAGACCAGTACCCAATTCTTTGCGATAGCGGTTTGGGATTTTTTTTATAATCTGGTTCGGCTGAATTTGATGCACATGAACAAACTTGTCCCAAGAGAACAATTCCGTTCCCTTCGAAGACTAGATGTACCGTGTAAAACGTTCCGTTATCATGTTGATGGTTCTTTTTCATCAGTAATCATGGTGACTTCTATGCTTTTGAACATCTACTACCTGTGTAGAAAATTTGGCACACCTATTGCCAGCTATCACTGTATAAATTATTTGGTTCTTCCAGGTGTGAAGGAGTATTCACCACAGAGGCACAGAGTTCACAGAGTAAAATTTCGAAATTTGATTTTGCCATCTCTGCAGACTCCGCGCCTCTGCGGTTAGCCACACGATCTCAAACAGACCTTCATAAACGGAAGCTAGAAAAGGGCAAACCATCCGAAAGGGTGGGACGCAAAGCCACTGACCTAAGTCTCGAATCTTCGGGATACGGTAGCAGGGTTGCCTGGCGAACTCAGTACCTCTTTTGGGACTGTGCATCGCACAAGGCCTAAAGGAGGTACACGTAATGGGTTATTGGCTTTTCTGCAAAAGGTTTGCTCTCGTTTTTGCTTTGTTTCTCGCGAGCGACTCCTGGTACCCTGAAGTTCAAGCTCAGTCTGCTAGTCTTCTCTTAACCTGGACGGATACCTCAAATAACGAGGACGGCTTCAAAATCGAAAGGTTGGTCGCCGGGCTTGTCGACGCAACTTTCACTATCCCAGTTAACACCAACTCATATATAGATTCTGCGTTAGTATCTGGAACCATGTACTGCTATCGAGTAGGAGCCTTTAACTCAGCCGGAGACTCCGACCCCTCCAACCAAGCCTGCGCCATGGCTCAAGGCCCGACGGTAAACGCGACTGCTAACTCGAGTGTCAGTGCGAACCCAACAACTATCAAGCCGGGAGGTACCACTACTGCTAGCTGGAGCGGCATTGTGGCACCGACAACCACCGACTGGATCGGGCTTTATGCACCGGGCGCGGCTGATACAAGTTTCATTAATTGGGTCTACGTCAGTTGCTCCACGACGCCAGGCAGCGCCCGGGCTTCAGGATCCTGCTCCTATGCTTTGCCCGCTACGCTCTCTTTAGGAAACTACGATCTACGTCTTTTTGCCAATGATGGCTTTACGCGCCTCGCGACTACCAACAGCCTCACAGTCACTAATAGTGCTTTGACTGCAAGTCCGACGACAGTCAGCGCAGGCGCTACAATTACCGCCAGCTGGAGCGGAATCAGCGCTCCCACCCCAAAGGACTGGATAGGGCTTTATGTGCCGGGCACGGCTGACACAAAATTCATTAGTTGGGTCTACGTCAGCTGCTCTATGACCGCCGGCACCGCTCGCGCTTCGGGATCGTGCTTCTATCTTTTGCCTGCCACACTCGTCGCCGGGAATTATGAGCTACGTCTTTTTGCCAATGATGACTTTACCCGACTCGCCACCAGCAGCTTAGCCGTCACTACTACAGGAATTGTTTCGCAAACTCCAACTTTGACGGTGAACCCAAAGACGGTCAAGCCGGGGAGTACAGTGACCGCTAGCTGGAGTGGTATCACCGCTCCCACCCCAAAGGACTGGATAGGTTTCTACGCATCAGGCGCCGCTGATACGAAGTTTATCAGTTGGGTCTATGTCAGCTGCTCTATGACCGCCGGCACCGCTCGAGCTTCAGGCTCCTGCTCCTATGCTTTGCCTGCCACACTTGCAAGTGGGAATTATGAGCTACGTCTCTTTGTCAATGAGGGCTTTACCCGGCTCGCCACCAGCGGCGCGTTGACGGTTTCTACCTCGACCAGCACCTCTGTCGTCCTAGCTAATGTGACCAGTATCGGGAACGGGACAACCACTGACTCGACACCGCAAATACCGAGAGAGTGGACCGATTATGATCTGAAAGTAAACCTCCGATCAATGAATAACAATTCAATCGGGATGATGTTTCGCTATCAGGATGACCGAAATTATTATCGGTTTGTCTGGAACCAGAAGTCGAAATTTCGTCGCCTGGAAAAGATTGAGAACGGCAGATCCACCGTATTGGCCAGTGACACCGTGGGTTACGTCAAGGGGCGGACATACCAAGCGCAGATTATCGCCCAAGGCGCGACGTTCCGAGTGTTCATCGATGGCGCGCAGATCTTTTCCGTCGTCGATTCGAGCTTTGCCGAAGGGACAGTGGCCTTGTATGCCTCCAACAATCAGGCAAGTTTCGATAATATTGTTGTCCAAGATCTAAACACCGGTGTTGTACTGCTTTCCGAGGATTTCGACGATGGCACTCTTAACGGTTGGACCGCCGTAGATCAAGGGAAAAACCATGGACCCTCTGTATGGTCGGCGACAAGCGGAACGCTCCTACAAACGAGCAACATCGATGAAACCTTCGCGCTTTATATCGCCCGCAGTTGGACTGATTACCGGTTCGCCGCCAAATTGCGATCCCTGGACAAGGGTCCTATAGGCGTCATGTTCCGCTACCAAGGCAGTAATGATTACTACAGGTTTTTTTGGGATGCCCGCGCCGGCCTTCGACGTTTGGAGAAAGTCCGGAATGGCGCACTCACAGTCCTGGCGAAAGACGCTATACCCTATGTAACCGGAACCACTTACAATTTGGACATTACTGCAAAGGGTACAACCATAGGAGTGCAGATCGACGGCAACCTCGTTTTTTCTGTGGTCGACCAGAGCCTGCCCAAAGGCACCGTTGCGCTATATTCTTCGTATAACCCGGGAAGCAGTTTTGATGGCGTGGCGGTACAAGATCTTGTCACCGGCACATCATTACTCTCGGATGATTTCAATGACGGCACCTTCACCGGTTGGACCATTGTTGATGAGGGCACGGATCAGAGGCCGTCCGCATGGTCAGTCAAGAACGGGAGATTGCTCCAGAGTAGCAACATCGGCTCTAATACGACCAACAATCTAGGCACGTATGCTCTGTACTGATATCGAGCCAGAACCTTTTGCGCTTCGCGCTTAGCTCCTTGCCTGCCAGTGCGTGAGTGCTTAAACGGTTGGAACTGTTTGAACGGCTTGAACGATTTGAACTGTTTCAAGTCGCAGCCTGTTAGAGCGCTCTGCTCTTTGCTCTCTGGAGCACGCGCTCGCTGCGAACTGCAGCTTAATGATCAAGAAGCACCTGAACAATTTTTGCGGCTGAGTGACCGTCGCCGAATAAGTGGTTCGAACAAGCAGCCAATGGCACCGGCTTTGTGGCGGCGGCAAAAATAGTTTCAGGATCCGTGCCAGCCAGAGTGTTCCAACCGGACTCCACAGTTTCTACCCACTCGGTTTCCTGCCGCAAGGTAATGCAGGGCACCTGCAACCAATAAGCTTCTTTTTGTACGCCGCCCGAATCGGTCAGAATGCCTCTCGCCTGCTTCTCGAGGCACACCATATCGAGATAGGAAACAGGATCTAAAATAGAAAAGGATCGCCCATTTTTCCACAAACCATAATTTTCCAGAACCTTCCTTGTCCGAGGGTGGACTGGCCATACAATCATGGAGTTATCGCTAATCATCTCGAAGGCTTTGACAATAGCGGCCAGCCCGCGAGGATCGTCGGTGTTTTCGGCACGATGCACCGTCGCAAGGAAATAAGATTTGGGCTGCAATCGCAGTCGCTCTAGGATTCTCGATTTCTCCTCTGCTCGTCGGGCGTTCGATAATAAAGCATCATACATTACATCGCCCACCAAGTGGGCTCCCTCAGTGATCCCTTCTCGCGCGAGATTGCTGACACTTGTCTCGGTGGGGCAGAACAACAAAGTTGAAAGATGATCAGTAACCACCCGGTTTACTTCCTCAGGCATCCGCCGATTAAAACAGCGCAAACCCGCTTCAACGTGAGCGACAGGAATACAGAGCTTTGCTGCAGCCAAAGCCCCAGCCAAAGTCGAGTTGGTATCACCGAAAACTAGCACGTAATCCGGCTTTTCTTTCAGCAATACCCTTTCTATCCGTTTCAGCATCTCGCCAGACTGCTCTCCGTGTGTCCCCGACCCAACGTCAAGATTGTAATCGGGCTCTGGAATTTCTAGATCGCGAAAGAACACATCACTCATATTGTTGTCATAGTGCTGTCCGGTGTGAATCAAAACCTCCACGGCAGCTTCTCGAAGTTCTTTTGAAAGCGGCGCGCATTTAATAAACTGCGGTCGGGCCCCAACAACAGTAGCAAACTTCATTGAACTTAAACTTTCCGTTCCAGCTAATCGCAGGATCAGCTTCAAAGATTAGCTTGTGGAAAATTCTAGCTAAACCAACTATTAGAGGGGGATCGGTGCCTTCTGCTAATTACGGGCATGTTTTAGTCTTTCCACACCCACCAATTTCCCAACGCGAGAAATTTCAGCCCGGAACGGTCGAGGACATCTATCGCCTCCGCCGGCTTATAAACAATCGGATAGCCGTGCAGATTGAATGATGTATTGAGAATAATGCCTTCACCCGTAATTTCCTCATAATGTTTGAGGAGACGGTAGAAATCCGGATTCCATTCCTCGGTTACTTCCTGGGGCCGAACCGAATGGTCATACGGATGCTGGCCGGCCACACACTTGGAACGCGCCTCCGGGCGCGAGTCGAAAGCAATGACCATATAGGGAGCAAACATGGGCTTGGGCTTAAGATAGTAGTCTTCAGCGCGTTCCGCCAGAACCGCCGGAGCAAAAGGCATCCAAAAATCACGGTTCTTAACCATGTCGTTGATGATGCGCACCGCTTCCATATCATCAGCCCTAGCCAAAATCGACCGGTTACCCAGGGCTCGAGCGCCAAATTCCATGCGTCCTTTGGCCCTTGCAACCACATTGCCGCCCGCCAGGGTTTCTGCCGTAAGACGCTCGATATTCTCCACATGCTTATAGTGAATGGGATTCGTTCCCTTATACTGCTTGAGCGCCGTCTCCACTTCGTAATCCTCAAATCCGCGCCCCCAGTAAATAGGCCCGAGTGGTTCGATATCAACCGGTTGGTTTGATCGTAGGCGTTCCTGTGCGTAGACCCAATAAGCAGCGCCGATACTGTTGGTTTCGTCTCCACAAGACGGAAAAACGAATAGTTCTTCAACCTCGGGCAATGCGAGGATCTCCTTGTTGGCTTTAACATTCATGAAGACGCCACCGCCACAAGCCACGCGGTGAATGCCGGTCTCCCGCACGCAGTTGCGTACCCACCGGATCAATATGTCCTCAATAAATTGCTGGAGTCCAGCCGCTACAAGATCAAACCGCTGGCGATAGAGAAGTTTGCGAACTAATCCGTAAGCGCTGAACATAGACGGCACCCCCTTTTGGCGCCGCCATACCAGCGGATTTTTACCATCAAACTCAAACAGGTCGGCGAAGAGTTTCGCGTGCCCGCGGGCCTTCTTCGAATTACCTACATAGGGAGCCAATCCCATGACCTTGTACTCATGCTCCAAAGGCATCATACCCATATAATAAGTAATCATCGAGTACAGGTGTCCAAGGGACTCGCTTTCTGGAACGGATGCAATTTGCTGCATTCCGCCATTCTCAGCGATGCTGACTGTCGCCGATACCCGGTCGCCACCGCCGTCACACGTGAGGACCAGGACTTTGTTTTGAAAAGCGCTACCATAGTAAGCAGCCGCAGCATGAGCGGTATGATGAATCACCGGGGCTATTCTGCCGTTATCGAATCCAATCCGTGCCAGCTCTTGTTCCCGCTGCTGCGCCTTGCTTTTCTGATAGATGCCATCGACAATTGTCCCTTTCAACGGCTCTTTCAGCTGGGCTACCAAACCACCTGACTGTTCGTAGAACCTTGAGAGCGGCTCTCGGTCCCAGTGATCATAAGTCATGTAATTGCCATTCAGCGCCACTTTGGCTATTTCCGACAACGTGACGCCACTGGTCGAGAGCACGTCGGCGATGGCCTGATGCGGTACGCCTCCCTGGTTTTTGTTGCGCGTCAAACGCTCTTCTTGAACGGCGGCCACCACTCTGCCTTGCTCGAGAAGCGCGGCGGCCGCATTGTGTCCGTCATGAATGCCGAGAATCGTTTTCATGTTGTTTATTTATCTCTCTTAAGAAATAGCCTTCTGCGAACTCTATATCCTCGTACTACTATGCCTGAAAGTTTTCGCGGTTTGCGCAAATTCTCTGTTGTTGTGATCGTAAGCCGGCGAATTCACAAGACGGTAAGGCGTCACCACGAAGATCACGAAGGGCACGAAGACCGGATAACATAGGGCATTGAATCGAAGAAAAAATACCTTCTTCCTTCGTGCTCTTCGCGTCCTTCGTGGTGCAATGTTCCTTTCGATTTTGGTTGCCGCTCTGCCGCGCTGGGTCTCCGCGGTGAACAAGAATTCGGATATCGGAGGTTTCACCGCTGAGGCGCGGTGGACGTGGAGTTGAAAAATTCGAATTTCGAAATTCGAATTGCGAAATTTTACTCTGCGTACTCTGTTTCTCCGCGGTGAATACTCCTTCAAAGTGAACGCATCACTCCATTACTCCTTCAGTCCAGCACTCCAGTCTCGCTTTTGTTGACCTGCAGCGGCGGATCCGATGGCGTGGAAGCGCGCGTTAGCTTAGTGTAAGCATGAGTCGGCTCACGCTGCAAAATCACGAAGTCTAAAAGACCGCGCAGGAATCCATATCCATAGCCGAAATGATAGGAAGCGAACACAAAGGGAAGGAGAGGGAAGAGCCTCCAACCGGCACGGGCTGACGTCAGAACCGAAGCGACAAAATTGCACGTTAAATAAAGTCCGGCCAATCCTATCCAGCCCCAAAGAGCCACTCGCGACCACGGAGACACCAGCGCGAGAAAGATCAATGAGAGGACAAAACAACCCGGAATTAGATGCCGGACCGAGGCGGGAATTTTGTGTTTCTGGATTACACGCACTTTCCAATAACCGTACTGTACCTGTTGCTGCAAAAGTGATCCCAGCGATTCACGCGGGTGGTACCAACTCTTTATGCGCGGCGACTGCCAGATTTTTCCACCGGCTCGCCTTAGCCGCAAATTAAATTCATCGTCCTCGCTTCGGACCATCTCTTCGTCGAACAGTCCGATCCGTTCAAAGACTTCGATCGGCCAGCAGCCAAGGTACACCGTATCAAGCGAGCCTTCATAATCAGATCGGTGGCCAAGTGCCCCGCCAACAGCAAACACAGACTGAAATGCCGCGGCAATCGCCTGGCCTGTTAAACCCTTCCCTTCAGCGATCCAAGGTCCGCCGACATTATCTGCCCCGGTTTCATGAAGCACCTCGAAACACTGCCGGATATAGTCCGGAGCGTAATCCGTGTGCACATCCATACGGACGATGATCTTGCCGTGAGCCGCCCTGATGGTGGAGTTGAGCCCCGCGGGGACGATCCGCTCGGGATCGTCAACAACATGCAAGCGAGAGTATTCTTCGGTGAGTCGTTTGAGAATTTCGCGGGTTCCATCGTCCGACATGCCGTCAGCCACGATAACTTCAAACCCTCCAGCGAGCGGTTCCTGTGCGAAAATCGACCGTACGAACTTTTCAATACAGTCCCTTTCGTTTCGGCAGGGAACGATGACAGAGACAGTTGGTATTGAACTCATTAAGGCTCCGAATCAAAAATAAATCCGGGAATTGCTAACCACCACTAGTGGCGTGCGACCCTTCAGACCGGTAAAAATCAACCCTTGAATCGCACTGACACAATGCGTGCAAAGCAGGGGTCCTTTCGATTCAACTCATCACTTCGCATAAGCGCGGTAAGCCTCCGCAGGCAGACGCCCGATGACTGTACCCTCATGGACTGCAATGAAAGGCATGCCGCAAACGAGAGCGAGCTCCCTGTCTCGAGCAGAATCGCCAATGAGAATAGATTGCACGAGATCGATGTTCCACTTGCGAGCAGCTTCCATGGCCATGCCCGGGCGCGGTTTGCGGCAGTTGCAGGTCTCTTCTTCGTGCACGCAACAGAAAACATCGTCGATCCGAGCGCCCCGGGTTAGCAACTCCCGTTTCATGTTGTCGTGAATACGCGCCAGCTCCCCCGCATCGATCTGACCGAGCGCCACCCCGCGCTGGTTGGTCAAGACAATTACCAACAAATCAAGAGCATTGAAGAGCCGTATCCAATCGACGATGGAAGGAATCAGCCGAAACTCCGACCATGCACGGATATATTCTTTAGGCTCCGGCTTGAAGTTGATCACGCCGTCGCGGTCGAGGAAAGCACAGCGGCGCATTACCAGTGGTCCTCGCCAACATAGATCACCTTCATGCCCTGAGGATCGAAGCTGAGCGGGATTTCGGTGAGGTCGGACAGCGCATGACGCAACTGCTCTTGATAATGCGGCTCGCAATAAAATAGTATAAACCCGCAGCTGCCAGCTCCCAATAATTTACCGCCCAGCGCTCCGGCGTCCAAGGCGCGTTCGTAGTACTTGTCCACGTGGAGGTTGCTGATGGTCTTTTCCAGTGTCTTTTTTACCTCCCACGCCTCATGTAACAGACGACCAAAAACGTTTAGATCTCGTCCGACGGTTAAAACCTCGCGCATTTCGTAGGCGATGGCACATAGCCTGCGGATAGCGGGCAGATTCGAATCTGTATTGGCGTTCTGGCGCGCCAGTACTTGCCGGGCCTCACGGGTTCCGCCCATGAAAAAGAGCATCAACCGTCGATTCAGCTCACGTTTCACCGCAGTCGAACAGATGACCGGATCAACAAAGACACTTCCATCCGGCATGAACCGGATGAATTGGAGGCCGCCGTAGGCAGCTATATATTGGTCTTGTTTGCCGATGGGCTCTTGCAGGTGGTTGATCTCGATGTCGCAGGCCTCGCGGGCGAGCTGATCGGCGGAAGTAACCTGACCTTTGAGAGCATGAAGCGCGCCCAATAACCCGACCGTGAAGCTGCTGGAAGAACCCATTCCGCTTTGTGCCGGCAAGTCGGCTATCGAAACGACTTCGAGCCCGCGAGTAATTCCGGTACTGGCGAGGCAAGCACGCACGATCGGGTGCTGGATTTCCTCGGCCTGGTCACGGAGCTCGGTCTGTGAGTAACTGACCCGAAACGTATTTCCAAAACGCTCTTTTACGGTAAGATACATATACTTATTGATCGCTGTCGTGAGGACTGTACCGGCCTCCTTCGAATAAAACGCCGGCAGGTCAGACCCGCCGCCAGCAAAACTGATGCGAAACGGTGTTCGAGTAATGATCACGTCAAAAACTCCTCAATCGCCTTAAGCCGTTCGGGGGTACCTATATCAAAAAACCGCTGAGAGGTCGGGAAGCCGATGAGCTGGCGCCGCTCGATCAGCAACGGGAAGACCTGTTGCTCCAGAGAAACAGGATCGTAAGGAGGAATCAGGTCAAGCACAGGACGCCGAAATGCCATAACACCAGCTTCGATGTACTGTAGTTCTGGGTCACCCACAGCCGTTTTATCGTAGCGCAACACAAAACCCGATCCGTCCAGTGCAACATTGCCAGGGACACTGGTTTCACCGGCGCGATCCCGGTAGACGACCATCACGGCTTTGGCTTGGCTAGCGGCCAGACGATCGGCAACCTGACCGTAGCGAATGGGTAAATACGAGTCGCCATAGATCAGCAAAAACAAGTCGGCCAGCAGCTGACGGCTTTCGCGTAGAGCACCGCCGGTGCCGAGTGGTTGTGGCTCGCGCGAGTAGCGGATCTGTAGTCCGAGGGGTGCTCCATTACCGAAGTGTTCCTCGATCTGACTGCCCAGATAACCTGTAAGCAGGACGATGTCGGTAATCGACTGTTTCGCCAAAAACCGCAATTGATGTTCGAGGTACGGCGCCCCAGCAATGGGTACCATGGGCTTGGGAATTTGCTCGGTGAGAGGCCACAGGCGGGTACCCAGCCCACCCGCAAGAATTACCGCTTGCATGTCTCCTCCCGACCGTCCTTGGCCAACGTCGAACAAATTGCGAGCGCAATGGCTTCCTCCGAATTATGGCGCGCACGCCACCCCAGCCGGTTGATCGCAGTAACGTCAAGCACGAAACGCGGCACGTCGCCAGGCCATCCGCCTTCGCCACCGGTGAATTCATACTGCACATTCTTGAGACCCATAGCTTCGACCACCATGTCCGCAATGCGCCGCACGGACAAGTTATCGTCGCACCCGAGATTGAAGACATGCAGACCACGCGGCGCCTCATCCACGGCAAAGAGCATGGCATCTACGCACTCTTCGCTCAGCAGATAAGATTTGGCCTGGCGGCCATTGCCAAGAATCTCCATGCGGGACGGATCGCGGCGGAGCTTATCGATGAAATCACCGATAACGGTTCGGCCGGATTTGCGAACCTTAGATCCGACAATATTGGCAAAACGAAAAATCCAGCAATCCATTTCGAACAAATGCTGAAAAGCACCGATGATGGCTTCACAGCTCAGCTTGGTAGCGCCGTATAATGAAATGGGCCGGGTTGGACTGTTTTCAGAGATAGGTTGTGTTTCCGAAATGCCATACACGGCAGAGGTGGAGGAGAATACCAAACGCTTGACACCCTCCCGGCGCATGCTTTCGAGAACATGATAGGTGCAGATAACGTTCTGCTTCAAATCCTTGTCGGTCGAATCACCGACAGTGAATTTTACGTCGGGATTAGCCGCGAGGTGATAAACCATATCGACACCGCACACGGCTTTGCGGATTAGGTCGAAATCTAGCAGATCGCCATGGACAAACTGAAAACGCGGGTTTCCGCGCAGCGGTTCAATATGTTCATCCCTACCACTGCTGAGATTGTCTAGCACTAAGACTTCGTGGCCGCGCGACAGCAAAGTTCCGGCGAGATCCGAGCCGATGCAACCTGCTCCGCCTGTCACGAGGATTCGCTGGCCCATGGTGCAAAATTAACCCTGTTCCGACACTAAAGTTCCATAAATAAGGAAAAGGATCACTTCAATGCTCAAACTACTGCCGGAAGAGGGTTAACTGAAAATCAGGCCGTACTTAACAGTGGGTGCCAGTAAGTTATACAGCCCGCGCGCCGCGCAATGGATTATTCATCCCTACAGTCTTGAACCGTTCGTACAGAATATCGAGGAGATAGTGGAAGATCACCACGTGAACGGCCTCCACAACACCCATGTTAAACGAAGGCACGTGGACGCTGTGGTGGCACATCTTTTTTAGCTTGCCACCGTCGTAACCCGTTATGCCCACGGTCGTTAGGCCGTTTGCATTGGCCCACTCGACTGCCTTGAGGATGTTTGGACTGTTTCCCGAGCCGCTGATCGCGAGCAACACCGCACCCCGTTCTGCAAAGTTCTTCAGCTGTTCGACGAAGATACGGTCGTAGCCCAAATCGTTCCCGTACGCGAGGATGCATGGTGTGTTGTCAGTTAGGCTCATCACCTTGAGCCGTTTCTGCTCGTCAAAATTGTGGAGTGTCCCCTTGCCCAAGTCCTGACAGAGGTGCGAAGCATTCGCACCCGACCCGCCGTTCCCGATAATGAATACGAAGCGATCGTTGCTGTACGCATCGGTCAGGAGGTTGACCAGTGTCTCGACCTCTGTAAGGTCGACCTTCTTGAGGAGCGCGGCAAAGTCGTCGAGGTACCGCTCCAGGCCCACAGTCGTCGCAGTCTGCATCTGTCCTCCTTGCAATTTCGCTTCCGCTGCCACTAAATGTCCTTGGTTATTTCGGGTCTAATCGCGCCAATGTAGTGGGTACAGAGCAGCGGAATTCTCTCCAGTAAATATGCCAATAACCACGAGCGTCGAGCAACCCAGCGCGCAAGCGGTGGCGCTAGAGTGGTCCGACGTAAATCAACTCGCCAGTAGGGGAAAAAAGTATTGATCTCCTTCTTCTTTACTCCTCGAACATCAGGGTTCCAGGGATTGTTCACATGATAGTCATACCAGAGAATCAGGCCCTCTTTTTTCACTACGCGAGCCATTTCCGATGCGATCCCGTGCTTCATGTCGGAATCTAGAATTGAGGTGAAAACCGTTGATTGAAGAACCAGATCAAATGTCGCATCAGGGAAGGCCAACTTTGCTGCACTGCCACATTGGATCTCTACCCCAGAAGGGCACAACTGTTTGGCCTCGGTGACGAATCCCGGAAGCAAATCAACTCCGAAAACATTCTCCGGCCGAGCGCCCCATTTGATGAACTCCCGAAGCCAGTAGCCGTTACCGCAACCTATTTCAAGGATCTTTTTCGTATTCAACGCCGAAAAACCGTGACGCTTCAATAACGCCAGCATCTGTCGTTCTCGCTCCTGAAGCATGAAGAGATGACCGGGACTGAAGCATGAATAACGAATCTCATCTCCTTCTCGTCTGGCATAGGCCGCCTCGATGCGCGCCTCCTCGGCATGGAGCGATACACCGGAAAGATTGCTTGATGTGTGATGATTGCTTTGGGTCATACAGCTGGGATGGTTCATTAATTTTGAGAACTTCCAATCCGTGAAACCTGTCCAACGAACACAAGTTGGAGCGAGGCCTGCATCTAAAGGCGCTTCCCTTTATCCTTTTCTCTGAATGAGCCTTTTTTAGTCGCTGCTACCGTGCTCGTACGGGAGCACGCGAACAAGAGAACCAATTGATTCCTTCTACGGAAAGGACTATCAGTCCCAGCGCTGTGCTGTTGGCGAAAACAAATAGGTTTAAAAATATGCCCAACGCCAACGCCTGGCTCTCCGGCACGTGATACAGTTGCAAACCGGTAATTGTAAAAAATTGGTATGTGCCGACTGCACCGGGCGCTGCTGGCAGGAGCATCCCAATGGATAATATCACTCCGGTGACGATTGCTGCCACAAAGGGTAGATTCAGACCAAACATCAGCAAAACAACGAACATAATAGAGAACTCCAAGAGCCAAATAGCCAACGTTACGATAAGCACTAGCAGAGTCTGTCTCTTGCTATTCAATACATTGAGTCCAAGTGAGAAACGCTGCAGGATCCGTTGCATCGTCGCAACTATTTTCCCAACGCGGAACTGTTCCGCTGTAACATCCGATCTGGTTCTGTGCCCTTTGCCATGAGCATTGATTATTAACAGAATCAACAACAATCCTAGAAACACGAGTGAACCAATTGCGCCAGTCTTCCCTAGCCATGCCGGCAGCGGAGCTATGAACAGAGCTACGCCAAGGAAAGCCAGCAACGTCAATCCATCCACGACTTTCTCCAGCACGACGGTGGCAAGTGCGCCGCTGGATCCAAAAGCCGGAATTAGGCGGCCGATTATGCCGGCGCGTGCCACGTCTCCGAGCCGCCCAGGCAGAAGATTGTTGGTCAATGTACCAATCATAAAAGCGCCGAAGGCCTGCCTTACCGTCGGCCGGGAGTCCGGTGGAAACATCCAACTCCAGCGGACGGCACGCAACCAGAAGTCAACCAAGGCGATTGCAACTATGGGCAGAAGCCAGCGCAGATTCACGGTGGCTAAGGCTTCATGTACCTCAAGCACGTCCGCCTTCCGCACGGCTAGGTAAAGGAACAGTCCGCTGATCCCAATGGAAAGCAAAACACCAACATAGCGCCGCCATCGGTTTAGCCTGGCGGGCGCGGCTATTTCACAAGGTGCAACGCTTCCTGCCATTGGGTCAGCCATGGGACTGCCTCTGAATGGTATCCGATTGACGGTCGGTAGTAGCTTCGATCAGATAGCGCGGACGGCGCCTCGATTCATCCAGAGCCCGCCATAGGTATTCCCCTAATACGCCCATCATTAACATCTGAATGCCGCCGACAACCAGCACTACTATCATTAGCGATGACCACCCCGGTGCTGGATCGCCGGCAAAATAATTTTCAATGACATGACTGGCGTAAACAAAACCGGCGAGCGCGACAATAAAGCCGACGTAAGACATAAGACGAATCGGCAAATAAGTGAACGATGTGATGGAGTCCACTAGCAACTTGAGTTTTTTCTTTAGTGTCCAACCCGAGTGCCCGTGGAGCCGGGCTTGCTTATCGTAGGTGATCGTCTCTTGGCGAAAGCCCATCCAACTGATGAGAGCTAACACGCTAACGTTGCTCTCTTTGAATTCAAGAAAAGCATCGAGGACCTGACTGTCCAATAGAAAGAAGTCCGCCCCAGTAGGTGGCATGTCCGTGAGGCCGACAACGTGACGCATTAGCATATGGTACAATCGACTCAAACCAATGCTGCTCGTTTTCTCCCCTTCTCGGCGAGCCCGTGCTGCCCAAACTACCTGAGCCCCCGCGAGCCATTTTTTTAAAAGAGCAGGCAGCACTTCGGGTGGATCCTGTAAGTCGGCTGCCATAATGACCGCACAGTGGCCCTTGGCGTGAGATAACCCGCAGATTGAAGCCATGTGTGATCCGGAGTTCCTAGCAAGACGGATGACGCGAACTCTTGAATCACGGCTAGAGATGGCTGCCACAGTAGCAAAGGTCTCGTCGGAAGAATGATCGTCGATAACAATCCATTCCCATTCCACGGCGGAAGATTTCAGTGCATTTGACAGTCGTTCATAAAATAAAGGGAGATTTTCCGACTCGTTATAGGCGGGAGTTATCACTGAAAACAATGCACGGCCTCCCAGTCGTACCTCTTGTCGGCTCAACTTATCGCGCTCAAGCATTGTACCTCCGCCTAATCATGGCAGGCTCCGCATGCTTGCTGCAGAGCGGCGACCACCTTATCTTGTTCTGCATCGGTCATCTGATGGAAAAGAGGCAAGATGATAGCACGATCTTGCGCTTTCTCACTTTCGGTCAAGCGCTTGCAAGTTCCCGGCGGACAGTTGCACTCTGAATCATTACCACACGACCACGTTCCAGTACCGTAGGCGGTTTCGCGGTGAGCACACATAACCCCTCGCCGCGTTGCTACGCCGGCATCAAGCATGCTTTGCATGACTTGCGATTGATCACACTCCGTTGGCAACCGGACACAAAAGCTTTGCCAATTGCTCCGTGCCCAATCCGGCTCGTCCGGCAATCCTAGACCTGGGATGTTGGACAGAAGAGTCCGATAACGCTCGACCTGTTGACGCCGCCGAGCCACAATCTCTGGCAAACGTCTTAGTTGTTCTCGGCCAACCGCTGCCTGTATGTCGGTCATGCGATAGTTGTAACCCAATTCAGGATAGGACTCGAAAATGACTTTATGAGTCTTGTGCCGGACCGTGTCGGCCACACTCATGCTGTGCTGGCGCCAGAGACGAAACTTCTTATCCAACTTAGGATCGCTCGTCGTGAGCATGCCCCCGTCTCCGGTTGTGAGAAGTTTGCGGGGATGGAAAGAGAAGCAAGCCACATCGCCATGCGGCTTGCCAATTTTTTCCCAACTTCCATTGCGGCGAATTTCACTCCCCACAGCGCAAGCAGCATCTTCCACTAAAGCCAGAGAATATCGTCGGACAATTTCTGTAATTGCCTGCACGTTGCACGGCATACCTATTTGGTGGACGCAAAGGATGGCACGTGTACGTTTAGTAATCACGTTCTCGATCAATGCGGGATTCATATTGAAGGTACCGGGTTCGATGTCGACGAACACAGGGATTGCCCCGCAGTAGCGAACACTGTTGGCGCTGGCGATATAAGAGTGGCTGACGGTAATTACCTCGTCGCCTGTATTAACCCCGACGGCAAGCAACGCTAGATGCAGCGCCACCGTACAGTTAGAGACAGCGGCGGCATACTTCGCGCCTACATAATCAGCGAACTCCTGCTCAAATGCGGCGACCTCTGGTCCCTGGGTAACCCATCCAGAGAGAATAGGACGTTCCGCTGCCTTGGCTTCTCGTTCATCCATCCATGGTTTGGTAATTGGGATAGACGGCATGATACTCGCTTCCTTATATCCCGGCATGAACGACCATACGAAACATACGGTTGAAGGGTTTTCCAAGCCACTCTACGGCCGTCACGGCTGCCAAGCTTACAGGAGAGATAGGTCCGCCTGGCCGCGATGGATCATACGGGAATAAACGAATAGAATGTAGCGAAAAGCCCTGCTTCTGTAGCGCAACGGACAATGAGCGATCGTCAAAAAAACAAACATGATTACCGCCAAAGATTTCTTCGACGGCGAAACCAATGCCCAACTTCTTTAGAATCCGCGCCAGAACTACGACGGCTCCCCGATGATTAGGAGTATACACAACCAATTTACCGCCAGGTTTCAACACATGGCGCGCAGTTGCTAAAAGCTTCAACGGTTCAGTCACGTGCTCGATAACATCAAGCATGGTCACTGCGTCAAAGTTTGCCTCGGCATCCAATTCCTCGGCTGGCTTGCAATGCACCCGCAAGCCGCGAGCGCGCGCCTTTTGTACCAACGGTTCACATAGCTCAACTCCCTCGGCTTCGTAGCCGAGTTCTTGTGCTTCTTCGAGCAAGGCCCCCAGTCCTGTGCCGATATCCAGCAACCGCGGTTTGGTTATGCAGTGCGTTATGCTAATCCCACCAAGGACTTTCCGAAAAAACGCACGCGCAGTTTCACTTAGCATATATTGTTCCGTGATCTCAGCTGCCGCGTACTCGTCACCGTATGCCTGAGACAATCGGTCAGGTTCACTGAGGATTTTGAAGCACATTGAACAATGGCGACAATTCGCGATCAGTCCGGGCACACTGAGAACGTTGGATACCCTTCTGAGATCAAAAATAACCTCGTGCTCAATGCCCCCACAAAGCGGACAGTGCGGGCTGCTTGATATACGGTCCATGTGCGCTCAGCTCGCAACGGTCATCAATGACCGTTGCAATTCATCTCGCCACCATTTCACTAGCCGAGATACGCCCCCTTCCAGAGATACTTGTGCTCTAAATCCCAACTTCTGGTCTGCCTTACGCGTACCAGCTAGGCGGCGGGGTACCGGATTCACTTTACGCTCGGGACCGTACTCCGGCTGTAGATCAGACCCCATGACCTTCAGCAAAGCGTAAGCAAGCTCGTTCAGGCTGGTTTCCACGCCGCTGGCAATGTTAAACACCTCGTCCGTAACATCAGCCTCCGCGGCCAAAATGTTAGCTCTCGCAATGTCTTCAACATATATAAAGTCCATTGTCTGCGCGCCGTCACCGAAGATTATCGGCGGCTGGCCGGCGGCGATGCGCTCCATCCAGCGAATGAGTACTTCCGTATACGCCCCGTAGACGTCCATGCGTGGACCGTAGACGTTAAAGTAGCGTAGTGCCACATAGCTAAGACCGTACATATCGTGGAAGCTACGCAGCAGCCCCTCGTTGAATGTTTTGGCCGCACCATAAAGAGTGCAATTGTTATAAGGATGGTGGCGTTCTGTTGTTGGAAATTCTTCGGCCAATCCATATACCGAAGCCGAAGATGCAGCAACCAATCTTTTTACTTTAGCCTTAACCGCTGCTTCCAGGACGTTGAATGTGCCGTCAACCAACACCTCTAACGCCAGGCGCGGTTCCTCAGCGCATTGGGTAATTCGGATGGCTGCCTGATGGAAAACGATATTGACGTCTTGCATCGCCTCGTTCACAAATTCCCTGTCGCGAATGTCCCCCTCGATGACTGTTATGGGTCCATGGCCCAACGCCCCGGCTAAGTTTTCACGTCTGCCACGAACGAGATTATCCAAGACGATGATGTCGGCGGCCTTTTCATTTATCAACTGATCCACAATGTGCGATCCGACAAGACCCGCGCCGCCCGTGACCAGCACCCTACTGTCTTTTATTCGCATGCTCACCCTTAACTTTTATTTTGATCAACCCGGAGAAATCGCCGCCCGCTGAAGACAGGATTGACGTGCTTTAGAGACCGAAGAGCGCTTTTTTTACTACCAAGCCAAGGTAGTATTCCGTAACGGGTTTTGATTCCTGGTTTATTGGGTAATTAGCGGCCCTAGCCTTGACATAGCTTTGGTCTCCCAGGTAGAGGTCTCGATTGGTAGCAATGGCGGACTGCATTTGTTTGGAAAATTTAGCCACCAGATCTCGTTGTCTTTGGTCATTTCTTTTGAATGGAGCGTTTGATGCTATGCAGAAATAGCTATACATGCGTACGTAGTCAAAAACGGATGCGACCGTTTTAGGCAAAACCCGGCTCTCACTCATACCACCGAGTAAAAGAATACCTCCATCATTAAGACGCTCGCTTGCAAGCTCAAAGAACTCACGAGAATGCAGATTGTTGGCATAAGCTGTGGTCGTACGTACGGGATCCATCAGTATGAGATCGTATTTCTCCGGCGTCCTCAGGAGAAATCTTCTTCCATCCTCGATCACTAAATTGAGCCTCTTATCGACCAGCATCTGGTGGTAGGTGGAGATTTTTTTTGCGTTCTGCATCAGGGCGCCGCTTAATTCCACCAAGGTGACGTTTCTAGCCTCCTTCATTCTAAGAGCTGTTTCGGTAATGGATCCCGCGCCGAATCCAATGATCAGTATATTCTCGGCCTTTGCTGCGAAACTCATTGCTTCGGCAGCTTCAAAGTAATACTTGTCGTCCGGATGAGGTCCATGATTAGTTCCGTTGATGTAGACCAAGATTTTGTCCGGGCTTTCATAAAGCATGGTCACTGCATCCAAGCCTTCTTCGAAATAGACCTTGAATTCTTTCCCTCGCGGCGTGTGCACGACCTCATACAGCTGCCCCTTTTTAGGAAAGCAAATTAATAAGCCAAGCAATAGCGACAAGGCGAGAGCTATCCGGCGGGTGAATCGCAATGGCCGGCCGGCGACTTGAGAAACAAACAGAAGCATAAGAATATTAATTGCTGCAAACCCTATAAGCGTTAGTTCCGTCCCAAATCGAGCCAGTAGCAGGAAGCCCGTCGCGATACCTCCAAGAACGTTGCCCACGATATTGAAAAAGTACACCGTACCTACGGTTTTACCTTCCTGATCCGGCTTTGAAAGGGCTAAGAAAGAAATCAGTGGAAAACTTGCTCCCATACATAAGGTCGGCACAAGAATGAAAACTATCGGCCACAGGAAAACGTCTACGAATGAATAGACCTGCAGCAAAAACGCCTGCAAGGAAGAAAAATCGGGGGTCACGCTGGGGGTCGGATGGACAATAATCGAAAACGAGGCACGGGTGAAAATATCGAGGCTAGTATATTTAGTGAGGTAATAATAAGCCACAAATATTACCATAACGTAAAGCCCGATTAGGACCTGAAGTTGAAAAAACAAGCTGCTTTTTTCGACCGTTGGATGGGCCCTTAAGAACCTGTTCATGCCGAAGCTGCCGCACGCCACCCCTAAGAGATAAACCGAAAGGACGGAAGAAAATACATACGGCGAGTCTTTCAGTATGACTCCTATTATGCGGAACCAGACAATCTCATAACCAATAGCTAAAAAGCCAGTGGTAAATACCAGGAGATACGCTGCCTTCACCCATATGGTCTCCGGGTTTACCCGGCATTCGGGTTCATTTCCTTCCCTCTGTTGCGACAGGGAAGGGGATCGGGCAAGAAGAATTAGCAGAGCGAGCACGAAATTGACTGCAACTGCAAAATAAACCGTGATGTCCAATCCAAAAAACGAGATCAGCAAGTAACTTGTAAAGATTGCTCCAAAGGCCGCGCCGATCGTATTGATAAAATATAGAAAGCTAACCGTATCGAAAAAGTCTTGAATCCAGGAATTAAAAATCTTCGTCAATAACGGCAGGGTGATCCCCATCAAAAGCGTCGGTAGGGAAAGAAACATGAACATGTAGAAAAACGCTACCGTATAATTGCTGCCCGCCGTGTACTGTCCCAAATAATGAAGGAACGGAAGACTCATCACTCCAAAGAGGCCGATCGATAATTCTACGATAAAGTAGAGAATGATCTTATTCTTGACTCTTTCCGCCAGGAGCCCTCCCAATAACGCTCCCAATCCCAAGCCAACCATGTAAACACTGACTATCAACGTAATCGAAATCGCTCCGACGCCGTAATACGAGGCCAGAATTCGTTGCCAAACAACCTGATAAATCAAGCTGGCAAAACCCGAGAAAAAGAACACGGAACCTAAGAGAGAAGTCGGCTTTGTGAGCATCATTGATATTTTTTCGTAGCACCAGCTATCGTGTGTTTTCTGCCACAACCACGTGAGTCCGCCGCATCTGCCCTATATTTCCCAGATTCTTCAGAAGATCTGACAACTTCGCGAGATGCTGCTGATCTTCGGCGCTGAAGCGATCTTGTTGTCGAAGATAACCAAAGACCAACGGCAACAATGACAAGCCTTTTCGTTCCGAAACACTAAGGCCCGCCTTCTCAGCAACTTCGACCAGCCCCTCTTCGGTAAATGTTCGGCTCCGCACGAGGTTATCCGCATCGCCATCCAACAAATTTCTCGTATCAGAGATCTCGAGCATCTCCTGAACTCCTCCATAGAGCAGCCGCGTCAATAACGCGCCTTCCCATGAACGCTCAGAGATCAGGATACGCCCCTTCGGGCCAAGTAAACGTTTGCAATCAGACAATCCCAATTCATAATCTTCGTTGAGATAGCACAACACCTCAATGGCAAGGACTAGATCCGCCTTCGCGGATGCGATGGGGAGCTGGCGCACATCGCATTCCACTAGCAAGAGACGCTCTAGCCACTCGGGATGTTCGTCGCCTAGACGTGATCGAAACCGCGTAAGCGATGAGAAGACCGCGTCTGTAACAACGACGCGCTCATACCCCCAGGCCAACCACGGCTCGGTATTGCGGCCGTCACCACCTCCTATATCTACGATTAGTTTCTCAGGTGAATCGGGTTTAAGACTCTCCAGATAATGCCAGTAAACCGGCGTGTCCAGAGAGCTCATCGTGAATGGAATGTGCATTCTCTCGTGAAAGCGAGTGCCATCAACTCCTTTGTACCAGCTGATGGAGGGATCGGTGGCAGGCACGCCGAAACGTACGACTCCGCTCTCCCATTTTCCGGCTGAGCCGCATCGATCACAACGCAGGATGCTATCAACGGACGATAAAGCTCCTCGGCAACGCGGGCAAACCAGGACTGTCAACGCCCAGGCAGGGAGACTCAACTGCAATGAGTCTGAATGATCGTTGTTCTGATGTCTCACTTACCAACTTCCCAGCGCCAGGTATCTCGACAGAATCCCGCCCCTCCCATTTCCTCTTTGAACCTGGCCAGGCCTTCATTCAGACTGAAGTCATCAAAGGTCGTAGGTCCAAGATCCAAGTACCTGAATCCATGACCGGCATAGTATTGCGCTATCCCAACCGTGACTACTGCTGCCGGCCGATAGCGTTCAAACTGATGATCGTGACAGGGATAAAAGGAGTAAGCCACCCGGTCATTCAGCTCGAAGACCAAGCTGCCGGCGATGAGTTCATCTTGCAACCTGCAGACAAAGAGTCTTACTCGATCAGGCGTCAATTGAAAGATGCGTTCCAACTCTGCCAGTGTGTGAGTCGGCCGCGCGCTATGTTTGGCCCTATTTTCCTCGAGGATACGATAAAACGATGGGAGATAGTCAGGGCCGGCAGCGGTCACTTCCAGCCCCTGGTTTAGTGCCGACCGCACATAGCTGCGGCGGCGGCCGCTTACTAGCCGGTCCAGTACTTCGGCCGGATCGGATGGCAAAACAACCACATGGGATAACCAGCGGCCCGCCAGAGTGAAACCCGACGCTGTTAAGGCAAAGCTTAGTACGTCATTAGGGCATTTGTCATATATGTTCGGGCCAATTCGCATTTCGACGCCAGCGAGATTAGCATTCCTTATGTAGTCTTTAAGACATGTGACAAGTTTCAAGCTTGTAATCGCGCTGTGATCGAGGGAAAGAACAAATCCCCCAACCGACCCCCCATAAGGAGATTTGAGAAAGCGTCGCCCGCTCGGCTCGTTCACAATGGCGGCTGGCAGGAGACCAACCAGCTTGCCATTTAGCCTGAACATCAGGTGGTGGACATCAAATCTTTCTGGCGGATGATATGCGAGAAAGTCTAGATTGTGAAAAAGTGTGCCATTGGTAGATTCTTCTAGAAATACTCTCCACTCGACCGCCTGGCTCGGTTCATACCGGCTCGCTGTGATTCCTTCAGAGCAAATCATGCTTTTAACCTGTGACCCCATCCCTGTTGCTCCACGATCTCTTCAGCTTTCGCTGCAGAAGTATTTTCCAAACGACAACGTAACAGCACTTCACCAACCTTAAGGCCTCCCGCTTGCAAGCGTACGATTGGCTCTGGTCCGACAGCCGATGGAAGAATGCCCATATGCCCCGGTTTCGGCGGTTCGGCCGGCCATACATGAACCCCTTCCGCGGTCAAAGCGGTCCGGTCTAAATCACCCCAAAACTGGAGGACGACAGCGCCCGGCCAGAATCTCGCAATCCTATCCGCATCCCCCGGATCGATGATCGGCTTTGGGCGGGGTTGAAGAGCGACTACAATGGCATCGTAAACAGCATTGTTTGTGCTAGCGGGAAGACTACCAAAAAGATCTACGCGGGCGCCTGCAGCGACGAGACAATCATTGATATATGCCGCGAACGGATTGTCACAAAGAAGCAGTACCCGGGAGAGTTGTACAGAGATGCCTGCATCAAGCAGAAGTTTGATCGCCATGATACCGAGAAAGGAAAAAACATCCACTGCAGGACTGCGCTCGTTGGTGCCCGCGACCGCAATGCCATGCTGCCGGCAGGCAGCCAAGTCAAGATCCGCCGAGCGATATTCCCACGCCTCGTACATGAGCGGAATCACCGCGGTCGGTTTCATCCACTGCATCATCGCAGCATCAATCGGGCGAAGATGGCCGCTATTCGTTATGACATCGGCTTGAGCGACGATCCCAGCGGTTTTTTCAGTAACTATCTCGATATGCGACTCTACGCCCGCAACTCGGGCTAGCTCATAGGTTTGGCCAGCAATGTTTTCAACCGTGCCGTACTGGGTTGTGCGGGTCATTGCAAAAACCTGTCTCGCTCCTGCCATAGCAGCTAGGACGGGTGTCACCATGTAAGCGCCTGAAGCCGCCTCTGTAAGAACAACCGCATCGGAAAGATCAAGTTGGCAGCGCTCGATCGCTGCCTCCATGAGATTAGCAAGACGTCGACGGTTTAGCCCTGGAAGAAAATCGCTCATCCGACACGAAGTCTAGCTTTAGGTTGAATCGTGGCGCGCGCGACTTGCTCCTGTTGTTCCAGCGTGAGCTCGGCAAACATCGGCAACGACATTACCTCCGCTGCTGACTGTTCCGAGCATGGAAAGTCGCCGGATTGATAACCTAAGTCCGCATGAGCTTCTTGTAGGTGTACGGGAATTGGATAGTGAATTCCGGTCTGGATCCCTTCAGCGTTCAATAATTCCTGTAGCAAGGTCCGTTGTGTAGTGCGGATAGCGTACACGTGGTAAACATGACGCGCATATGACATTTCGTGTGGGGTCTGAATACCGTTATCGGATAACAGATCATGATACCGGGACGCGTTTTTTCTGCGCGCTTCGGTCCACGCTTCCAGATGGCGCAGCTTGACGCGCAATATAGCGCCCTGCAAACCATCCATGCGATAATTGTACCCCATCAACGCATGCTCATACTTTCGCTTCTGGCCCCAGTCCCGCAACATCCGGATGGTATTGGCATAGTCGGGATTGTTCGTTGTGACAATGCCTCCCTCCCCGTATGCGCCAAGATTCTTACCGGGATAAAAGCTGAAGCAGCCGAAATCGCCGATCGCTCCAACCCGACGGCCCTTGTAATCCGCGCCATGGGCCTGAGCTGCATCTTCGATCACCACAAGGCCACGGCGCCGGGCGATTTCTAAAATTGGACCCATGTCAGCAGCCTGGCCATAGAGATGCACCGGTAGGATGGCTTTCGTTTGTTTCGTGATCGCGCGCTCGATCTGACGCACATCCATGGTGTAGGATTCAGGGTGAATGTCGACGAAAACCGGCCGGGCACCGGTGTAACGAATGGCTGCCACAGTGGCTACGAAAGTGAAGGGAACGGTGATGACTTCATCACCGGGCCCAATATTGGCTGCCAATAACGCGAGGTGCAGCGCGCTCGTGCCGGAGTTGACAGCTATCCCGAAACGCGCGTCGCAGTAGGCGGCGAACTCCTCTTCGAAGGCGCTGACTTCGTCACCCAACACGAACTGGCCGCTTTCCAACACAGAGGCAATGGCAGCATCAATCTCGGGCTTAATGCTGCGATATTGGGCTTTCAGATCGACAAACGGAACCATATATTTTTACTCCTCCGGGGTATTCACCACAGAGACCCAGCGCGGCAGAGCCGCAACCAAAATCGAAAGGAACATTGCACCACGAAGGACGCGAAGAGCACGAAGGAAAAAATTGAAATGTAATACTTTCCGAATTCTTCGTGTCCTTCGTGCGCTTCGTGGTGACGTGGTATTTACTGCTTGATTCAACAATTTGGAACTGGTGCAAAATTTGCGCAAGCTGCGAAAACTCTCAAGCATAGTAGTACAGAGTTCGCAGAGTAAAATTCCGCAATTCGAATTTCGAAATTCGAATTTTTTTTACTCGTTATCCCAACTCAGCTCCAGTGGCCGGCCACGCTGTGCCAACGAATGACTTGCCGCCTCCAGTGTCCGCACCACCCGCAGCCCTGCATGACCATCGGTCAGCGGCTCTCGACCCTCGTTGATACATTCCAAGAAGTGCAGCGCTTCGACCCCGAGCGCCTCCGCCATATCTAATTGTGGCGCCCACATATCGCCGGTCCGGTAATCCACGAGCAATTGGTACACTCCTTCCGGACCATTACTCAAAGTAATACCCTTATTGTATATTTTTACTTTTTCGCTGGGCTCGAGATCGTCATACACAATCATTTGTTTACTGCCGCCGATGAGCGTGCGGCGAATCTTGACCGGAGCTAGCCAGTTAACATGAAAATGCGCGATTAAATTGCTGTCGAAAAAGCAAGTCAAGTAAGCCACATCCTTCGGTTGACCCGGCACATGGGCGATACCCGTAGCTGCGACAGCAGAGGGCCGAGCCCCCAGCACGTAATCCATGATCGAAAGATCATGAACCGCCAAATCCCAAAGCACGTTCACGTCATGCTGAAATAACCCGAGATTCACTCGCACGGAATCATAATAGTAAAGCTCACCCAATTGAGAGCGACCCATGAGTTCTTTAATTTTTCGTACAGCCCCGGTGTAAACGAAAGTATGGTCGACCATCAGAATCCTTTTACAACGCTCGGCCTCTTCGATAAGTCGTTCACCTTGCTCGACGGTTGCTGCCAGCGGTTTTTCTAGAAGAACATGCTTTCCGCCGTGCAGAGCCTTCATGGCGAGGTCAAAGTGGGTGGATACCGGCGTTGCAATCGCAATCGCATCAATGGACGGGTCTTTAAGCAGGTCACGATGATCGGTCGTGGTCTTGATCTGCGGGTAGCGACTTTGCACCAAGGCAAGCCTTTCAGGACGAAGGTCGCTCACGGCCACTACCCGCGCTCCGGGAATCTCGGCAAAGTTGCGAACGAGATTCGGTCCCCAGTATCCGTAGCCAATGATTCCGATATTGATCACAGCTTAGCCTCCCTTTGTCTTACGTCGCCTATTACTCTGGACGGCACGCCGGCGACGATACCGTAGTCCGGCACATCACGGGTCACGACAGCCCCCGCGCCAACCAGCGCCTTTTCGCCGATTGTAACGCCACACATGATCACCGCACCGCTTCCGACGGAAGCCCCCCGTTTAACCACTGTTGGTACAACTTTCCAGTCGACTCCCGTCTGTAAATGGCCATCTGAGGTCGCCCGCGGATAGCGGTCGTTGATGAACATAACGCCATGGCCAACGAAAACCTCATCTTCGATTGTCACTCCCTCGCAAATGAAGCAGTGCGTTGATATCTTGCATCGAGCGCCGATTTTGGCATTCTTCTGAATTTCCACGAAGGCACCGATCCTCGTTTCGTCACCGATGCTGCAACCGTAGAGATTGACGAAGTCATAAATTGTGACATCACGGCCGAGTTTGACGTCTGGCGCAATCCGTTGAAATCGCAGCGTATCTTCCATGGCTAACTAGATCTGGAACAGTTCAAAACGTTCAAGGCGTTCAAAAGGTTCAAGCCGCTAAAGAACCTCGCTTCAAGATCGTAGAAAAGAACGATATGTGTTTCGAATTGGAGCTAGGCTGGCACGTTGTTACAAATTCTACTTACGGGCAGTCAATCTCTAATACGCAAGGGTCTACTTGGCTTTGGCAGTTGCGTTCGGCTCGGTTTCTCTCAACGTTTGGAACGATTTGAACAGCTGGAACGGATCCGCCTAGCGGGCAGTCCATGAAATTTATTGGATCTTGTAGATCCGTAGGATCGGACCGGCAATATCAGCGGATGGAGTAAACTCTTTGAGCAAGAACTCACGCTCGTCCAGAGCCTGATAGAAATTACGATACTTCGCAGCCATTTGCGGATGCAGTTTTGCGGTTTCGCCGTTGAGGGAGTAATTGCCTGTTGCGTAACTGCTCGTTATTGCATATTGCACACCCATAGGAATGTATTCTCCCAAATCCAACACCTCAGGCTTTGCTGCTCCCGAATCATGAAGAATTTGAATCACATCGTACCCGGGCTGATGGTCTAAGGTGCGTAACTGCTCACGAAAATATGCTGTTTCACCAGAATAACCTGTGCGACGCGTCCCCTCTCGCGAGGCCAAAGCCCTTCCATTAAGCGATTCACTCCTTGTGATGAACTGTTCCACCGTCCAGCGACTCAGACGCAAAGGCGGTCCGAATGCGCCGAGGTAATATTTTCCACTATCCATCAACACCTTAGAACCAGGCGGAATATTCCTTTCGATCCAATCTTTTGCCATCACACGCGTGTCCGGCATGGTCATTCGATAGCCCGCTTGAAAGGAAGCCTTCGCAGGTACGGCGATGAGGAGGACCGTTGCAAAGCTGAGTGTCACTGACTGAAGGAGGCGCGAGCGAAGGAGCCCGCTTACTAGACCTACCAGCAATGACGCAGAGAGAATATACATCGGCGCGAACGCAATCAGCATATGATGAGGCTCTTTGACGGTAAACAACATAAGGAACCCGCCTAAAAAAACAGGCATGCTGAACAGGATCAAATCAGAAGGCCGCCGCCGGAAAAGCGCATAAATTAAACTAATAAGAGCCAGACAACCCGCCGGGACACCCATGGTTTTGATCAAAGAAGCGAAAGGAAAAAAGACTCCTCGTACCCACATGCTTCCATGATAATAAGCGCCTCCAGTGCTGCTGAGATCCCCGATGAAAGTTCTCCAATCCAGAACCGCGAATGGAGTGCCAAGAATGAATCCGAGGAAACAAACCACAATCGCGCTCACTAATTTTGCGCTCAACAAGCGTTCAGTTGACAGATTTTTTCTTGAGAAATCTCGCCAGTGCAAAGTATGCGCTGTCACGAGCGATATCAGAACTGCTCCGGCATGGTAGACGGTTGAAGCGGCCAATCCAGAAAAAAAACCGGCCAATAAATAATGCCGCCATCTATTACGGTTCTTGGCATCATAAACAGACCAGGCATTTAATAAGGCCGCCATAACGAGGAGACCGGCGGGCACGTGGGTTTTGGCATAATGTGAAAACTCCACATGCATGATGCTAAAAGTTAGGAAGACGGCTGCAATCAGTCCGACCCTATGATCGTAGGCGCGTCGCCCAAAGACATATACGAGCGCTACGGTGGCCACCCCACTGAAGGCCGCAATAAGCCGTCCGGGTAAATAAAAGAGTGTGGCATCATGGAAAAATAGCCGCACAAAATCGTCTGTTGAAGAAAAAACTCCGGCCAACCATCCGAACACATAGCTCGTACCGTACACAAAGGATAGCACATACATGTACAGCGATGGGTAAATAAAAAAATGCGGATTCAGATCACCGGTCCCGAACGCTACTGCGTGATTTACAATCAGCGCCTCGTCGGGATAAAAAACATAGGGTAGGCCCCAATTAATTCCTATCAGCCGAACCACGAGAGCCACTGCCAGGGTCATTGCGAGTATTCCCAAATCCAATCGGCGAATAATCGCGGTCGTTTCGCGCGAAGAAGCCGCAGATGTCTTAATGCGGTTTAGTTGCGTGGCAGACTGTGTATTCATTGCTTTTTAGCAGGCTCTTTCAGCAGCTTGAAGAGTTCAAAGAGTTCAAGAAGACAGGCTCAACCTAGAGGTCTAGGAGGGGCCAGGAAAAGTGCATTATGCGAACAGATCGAAGAGTAGGCAGAAAGTTAAGCTAACTCAACAATTACTAGTCGCCCGAAGATCGGTCCGCCATAGGGGATGAAAGACCGTATGATCCTTCAGACACTAGTGAAGGAGTCACAACTAGGCTGGATTTAAAATGGTCGTGCTGTCAGCTCGAGTAATGAGTCCCTCAACAACCACTGTTCTGAGTTCCTCGAAGTGCTCAGGACAGACTCTGAGCACTTCGAAGGCTGAGCGGGATGGGTCTTTAGTTTTCTATTTATGAGCCAGATTATTTCTGCTGAGACACATTGAGATTTATTGGTGACGATGGCTTCGTAACAGAAGAAGTCGTTTGAGAAGAAGATGAGGAAGAAGCAACCGTCCCTCCAGCCGCATAGCCCGCAGGGAAGGAGCAACCATTTGTATTCACATTAAGCCTTTTGTGCACATCAAACGCGGAAGAGCCCGCGATGTCATTGAGCCCAGCCACCATAGCGCCGTGGGGAAACTCCCCAGTTACCGGATCCCAAAGCGGTTGATTTGTTAGCGTGCCATTCTGATAACGATAAAGAACATTCGCGCCGATGTCCGATCCGCCTGCACCGGCGCCTTTCATTGGAGAGCCATCAGGAATCCACGCCCTGCACGTTCCGAGTAATGGGTTCGTCGTACTTGAACGGGTATTGATGGTGCTGCCGCCCGAAATTAGATAATTCGAACTGTTGTTGAAGGTCACCGTGTAATCGTAAGTGCCGGGGCTTTGATTTATGGCTTGATATCCATACCCTGCGCCATTCACTACGAGTATATTGGTAGCGGTAAAAGACGGGACCACCGAAGGGCAGCTGGAATCCGTCGTCATGAGGAAAGAGCCATTAGCTGACACAGTATTACCGATGACCGTAACGTTGCTCACTGTGCTGTTTACTCCACTCTTCATCACAAACTGTCCTCTATCCGGAAGGGTGTTATAGATCACCATGTCCTTAACTGTGGTGTTATTTGGTTTGCGCGTTAGATCGTTAGTGCGGCATTCTTGGAAAAATCCCAAATCGTTGAGGCTGATATTACCGAACCATTTGTTATTGTCGGTCGTGCCGTAGTCCGATTCCATATCAAAACCGCTGGCGCTCTCGGAAATATTATTCTCAATGACGTTATTGCTGCTCGGATACAGTACAATACAGTTTCCAGCAACTTGGCTTAGGGTGAGTGGCCTTAAGTTGCAGTAGTTTCTTCGAACGAAGTGACCACCTGTGCCCCCATTTCGTTGAGTCAGATAAATTCCATGCCGGTGGAAGTCAAATAGTTCGTTTTCTTCAATCGTGTTCCTTGAGCCGTCTGCAACCACCAGCATATGCACATTGTTATTTTGGTTATTGTGCTGAATGAGATTACGCCTGATAACGGTATCGGTTACAAAATTAAAGACCATATTGCCTTGGTTGCCACCACCCCCGTCCTGGTTAGATATTCTAAGCCCTTCAACGCGCCACCAACTACAGTTGGTCATTATAAATACATCAGGGCCGGAACCTTGGAGATGCGCTTGTCGCTCATTTTCAGCGCTGATGGTAATCGGGTTTCCTGAAGTGCCATTGCTCGCACCTGCTGCGCAGCTGATGTTGGGATATCCGCTGTTCGATCCATTATAAGTGCCGTTTCTAAGAATTAACGTATCTCCCGCGCGCAGCTTGGGGATCGCAAATCCAAAAGTCTTCCACGGAGAGGCTGAATTACCAGAGTAGGAATCGGATCCGGTCGGAGAGATAAAATATGTCGCGGCATCGACTTGTGATTTGATTATGCTAGTTGCAAAAACAACAGCGAGCGTGAAGAAAACATTTTTTAACGAACTCATCGTATATCGGGTTTTGTGACTCATGCAGACTCCTAAGCTACTATTTTGTGAGGTATTAGAGCAGCTAAGAGCCCATCAGCAACGCAACTTTTATACCACCTTATTATTCTAAAAAAAATCTTCAGCTTTGTCAGATTCAAATCTGTTTTGACCTATGTTCGTCAAAAAAAGCAACAATTTTGTACAGAATAGGGCAAAAAGTGCGAAGGTATTGTGTTTTCTCTCAGCTCTGGACCCGTTCCAAATTTCGAGGCTCCAAGAATAAGAGGTCTCTATATAAACCCAGCAACTTTGTCTTCTCGTTGTTCCAATTGAACCGGGAACAGGCAGCTTGTTGACCCTGAAAACCCATGGCCTCGGCCTCTTTGGGATGTTCCAATAACCATATAATCGCGTGTGCAATGGCCTCCGGATCAAGCGGGTTAACTACTATTCCGCATCCTACTTCTTCGATGATTTTTCGCCATAGCGGAAAATCCGAGGCAATGAGCGGAATGCCGGCAGACATATAGTCAAATAACTTGTGCGGTTGTGCCTCCGTGTGGTTGGGAACCGGATGATACAAGACTAAACCGATTCGGGATCGCCCAAGCAAGGCTGCTACTTCCTCCCTCGACTGCCACCCGACGAACTCGACACTTTCCCAACCCAGCAACCGCTTACTTCATCCTCCAAGTGAGAGGGATGGAACTTACACGCCAAAACCAACTTAGCCGGCAAAATTTTAGGGACGAGCGCCATCGCTTGCACCATTTCCTTTGCCCCTTTGATGGGAGTGAGTTCTCCCGCATATGCAAGCAAAAAAGGACGTTCAGCATACAACTGCGATACGGGCGGTAACGGTTCAGAAATAACGGGGAAATTTTGTACCGTCACTGTCTTATTCGAGGGGAACTGTTTCGCTATACTTGGAGTGGCCGCAACAATACCATCGAAAAGGCTAGACCCGAGGCGCTCGATCAACCATGCTAACCATGCGATTAAGTTTCTTACTAAACGCGGAATATGATCTTTATTCAATATATCTTCCGACAAGTTTTCGTGCGCGTCGTACACGACCCGCTTCCCGAGCAGTTTCAACAGCATACCTATAGGAATCAGTTCTGAATCATGGAAGTGGTAGAAATCTGCGTTTTCACGAAGCGATGCCCTAAAAACTTGCCACGTAGTCTTGAATGTACGTTCAAGGCGGCTCTTTGGTTTAGGTACCGCCCAGATCCGCACGCCATTGACTACTTCACTTCGCTCGTGGGGCACAATTAATACCGTCTCATAGCCTGCTTCATTGAATGTCACGCATTCCTTATAGAAGACACGGACATCGAATGGTTGATGAACGGACGTGAGGTGGGCAACTTTTGTAGTTTTCAAATCCTCTTCCTTTAAATTAAGTGAAATTAATCAGGAAAGAGTTCATCGAGTGAAGGTTAATACCAGCATTAGCTGTATGCCGGCTCATACAAAATCGCGAAAGAATAGAGGAGAATATTCTCATGACTGCACCCCGGAAGAACACATCCAAAGCGCTACGGAAAGGCAACGCCAAAACCAATGTTCGCCGCCTCGACCCGAATCTATATTGGACAATAATCTGTTGCCTCTTAAGGGGAGAATTATGAGGAAGATTATCTAACCATTCGGAGATCTCCGGCCGGGCGGCTTCAACCCAGCGCCCTTGGGGTACCTCAAATCCTCTCTTTCGGCAACACCATACGACCTTGGCCGGGAGTAAGTCTTTCATTGCGACCCGCAAAGCGTATTTGGTCCAACCATTTAGAACCTTCCAATCTAAGGGTAAACCCAGACCCAATTCGACAAGGTCAACCGAAAGGAGAGGAACTCTAGCTTCGACTCCGAACGCCATGGAGTTACGGTCTTCGAAACGAAGAAGCTGCGGCAGGCAAAACCGGGTCAGTTCGCCGACTTGCAGATCAAGGACGTTTTGCTGATTATTGTACATCTTATCTGCTACTTCAAATCGAGCTTGTCGCAGAAAGTCTTCTTCAACGAGCCCTGCAATCCGCTTCTTATTACGCCACTGGACTAAAGCGGGAGACGCAAAAAAGACATTGCTAAAAAGAATATTGGTTATTGACTGCGATGCATTATGTCTTAAGCTACCCAATTCATGAAATCCTGATGAAATCCTTCCCTTGGAAAGGTGCTCTCCGACCACGCGCATGGCGACACGTGGATAACCCAAAAAAACTTCATCTCCGCCTTGACCGTCGAGCATAACCTTGAGCCCCAAATCGCGCGCATGTTGCATAACTTTCCGTTGACCCAACATCGACAGACTTGGGAATGGCTCGTCCATTCCTTGGATCATTTCCCAAACATCCTTAGCCGCTTCTCCTTTTCTTGATTCGACTGTTTCCCAACTCACATTGACGCGCTCCGCAGTGGCGCGAGCCAGGTCAGATTCGTCGCCCTCGAAATTGGTGTTAGTCAAGGTCAAGGCTTTAAACGCAGAGGCATTGGAACCTAATATTTCTCCGACGCTAGCCACTACACTGCCCGAGTCGAGTCCACCGGACAGGCAACTTCCCACCGGCACGTCGGACCGCAATTGCCGGCGCACGGCAACCTCTATCTGATCACGAACCAGGGCCGGAATGTCTAAATTTTTTCCTATACTGTGCTGCCGGGGCTTCCAAAAAGGACGAGATGCCGAAGCAGAACCAGCGGAGTCAACTTCGAAAAAATGGCCTCCCTGTAGCTGTCTCACCTCTTGATAGCTCGTACCCTCATCGTGGTCAGAAATGCCAAGAACCAGGAATTCAGCGACGTGAGCTTTGTCCACGCTTCCGCGTATTCCCAACCCGGCGAGAATTGCACGCGGTTCTGATGCAAAGAGAAATACGCCATCTTGCTTCGTGAAGTAGAACGGCTTAATGCCCATCGGGTCGCGAGCACACAATAACTTCTTCGCCTGTATATCCCAAAGGGCGAAGGCAAACATACCGTCGAGGCGCTGGAGCATGTCGACGCCCCATTGTCGATATGCTTCCAAAAGAACTTCGGTATCGGTTCTGGTTCGAAACTCAACAGTTCGAGAGAGTTCCTCACGCAGTTCGATGTAATTATAAATTTCCCCATTAAAAGTGATGCAATAGAGGCCATCGGCGCTAAACATTGGCTGCCGGCCGTTCGGACTGAGATCCAGAATGGAGAGGCGCTGGTGACCTAGAGCAAGGCGTGTGTCCGGTGATTCGATCCACTCTATATGCCCATCGTCACCAACTAACGCGTCCGGCTGAAATCCAAAGAACGTCATTCCCCAGTCATCCGGCCCTCTGTGCTTAATCGCGTGCAACATAACTGAGAGACGATCCCGAATTCTGGACCGAAGCAGTTGGTTAGCGTTGCTACTTTCTATGAACCCGGCAATGCCACACATGTGCTATTTGTTTGTATTCGAAAAATGCGAACCTATCGTCGCGCAGGATTGCCTTAACTTCTTTTGCCGGTCAGACCAACACCCCACAACTGTTTCTGAAACAAGCGCCTATAGGCTGCCGGAGATTGAAACGTTAATTATGTCAAACCCAAGATTTTCGAACCATTCAAGGATTTCATTATAACTGTGCCTATGGGCGTACCGAGGAGATAGCCAGTCTCTTAAATCATGCTCCGTGGTAAAGGTTTCTTGGACTGATTTTTCCCCAAGCTGCGGTACGCCACTCGGCACTCGATAGTTCGAGAGCGTTCGTAGCGCGTCTGCGTATTCCGTTGTAAACTTTTTGTGGAAATTGGTTTCAAATGTCAGCATTACAGGAACATAGGACCAGATGGGATACCACACTCCACAATGTTGGCACAGCAGTACTCCTTCTCTGACAATCTTTTCAGTTTTCTCTTGTCACAGTCCTTAGTTTCATCGGAATCGTGTTGGAAATATTCGATATTCTCCTCGATGAAAGCCTTAGAATGAGGTCGCCCTTACAAGTCGGACAACGCAATGTATTGAAATTCTGCGGTTCACCGTGACTTTTAATTGAGGGGTTCGGACAGTGCCGCAGTGTAGAGATCCAGCATCTCGGTAGCGTAATGCCTGGAGTCGAACAGCAATTCCATCCGGTGCCTAGCGCGCTGCCCCATTGCTCTTAATTTAGAAACCTGACCGGCATAAGCTATTAAACTATCCCTCCAAGCGCCCACGTCCCCAGCAGCTAAAACTAGCCCAGTGTCTCCGTCAACAATGACTTCGGACATTCCTGCTATGTCAGTTCCAAAGACAGCGCGCCCGCAGGCGGATGCTTCCATGACGACGTTAGGCAAACCTTCTTGCATGCTGGGGACCAGCACCGCATCTGACAAATCGATGTATGCAGGAACCTTGTCTGGGTGGAGATGTCCTACCAAGCGGACTTTGTCCGGCTGCTGAAGCCCCGCTCGCCAATGAGATATGCGTTCAACATCTGAATTTGGTCCTGCGATTACTAGAGACACATCCGTCGAAATGAGAGCATCTTCGGCTTCTTTCCAAGCTGCAAGCAATGTTTCTCCCCCTTTTCTATTGGCGCCGTGCGGCGATTCGGGTTCCACCGGAAAACCACCTAGAAAAAGAAACACAGTCTCCTTTCGATCGCTGAGTCGACACCTGCCAGGTCCTAAAGGTTTGTACTTCTCTAGGTCGACACCTCGGTAAATCGTGCGGACGTTAGGAGCCTGAGCATAAAGCGCGACAAATCCGTTAGCTAAAGCACGACTATTGCACGCCACGCCGTGAAGATGCTTCTCCCAGCCCGCGACCAATGGGGAATGCATTCGCGCTGATATCAAAACAGGATCAAAAGTAACCTGTGTAACGTGATGCGCATGCGCCAAGCGTGCCCAGGTGCTAGCTATTGTCCCCACAAGCGCCGCATCGACTGAATGGATGAGATTACAGGACTCCAAGAACGGTCGGACGAGAGGCCAACCAAGATATCGATATAGAAATATGTTCAAATTACCGCCTCCCGGCAGCTGTGGAACAGCAACGGTTATTACGCGTATTCCGTCAAACTCTGAAATCTCGACCATACGCCGGTTTGGCTTCCAGGCACGCAAATACAACACTGTTACGTCTACTACCCGCCTCAACGCCTGTGCAGCGCGCAAATTAAAAACACCACTATTGGGCCTGTCATCATTTGGAAAACCTATTACGACCAAGGCAACTCGAATTCTGCGGGGCTGTTTGTCCGAAAGTATGCCTGTCATTTTCTCTTGCACGCTGTCGTGTTAGAAGTCATAGTTGCTGACTTTCGATTGATTGTAAGCTTGTGCAAGGATTATGCAGCAACTTCAGGAGGACGGCGTAAGTGCGGTTCCCGGCTTGCATTACTAGGAACCGGATCGGCTTGTATGCGTTTCGGCGACCCGACTGGAAGATAACTGGCGCTACTCAGAGCGTAGGCTAACACAACCCAGAAGAGTTTGTCATAATGAGATGATCCACTCATTCCGCGGTAAGAAAAAAAGTAGCAGCGACATGGGCAAAGCTCCTTGAATGCCTTGACGCGAACGCCATGCCGCGCGCCAACAAAGCCATAGCCCGATCAAGAACGGTACAGCTCCCAATAGACCTGTCTCAGTCAATAACCAAAGATACACACTATGCGGATCTCTAGGTGTACGAAGGCTAAGACGGGACCCGATTTCAGAGAGGAAATTCCGGGACCCCATCCTGCTAAAGGTTTTTCCAAAAACATTTCCCAGGCTGCCGAATAAATAGCATCTCTGCCAGCAGTATCCCCCTCATAATAAGTTCTTTCCCACCGTTCCCGTATGGGTTGAATCTCGTAGGAGAGCCAACCCAAGGAAACAAGCGCTAGAATAACAACAGTCCCAATTTTGAGCTTAAACTTCAGGCTTTTGCCTTTTAGAAAAAGAACCAACAAACCTGCCGTTATCGCTACGGCAACTCCACGAGATCCAGTAATTACGATCGAGATCGCCAAAACGCCGGAACATAACCAGAAAAGCAAACGGGTTTGTAAGTCACTTTTTTCACGCCCGTAGGCCAGCCCTATAATTGTAAGCAGCCCGAGCGATAAAATCTCGGCAATAATGTTTTCATTGGAATCGAAGGCTGCCTGCCGATCCTGAGCCGCAATATCACCTGTCATACCAAGAGATTGTAAGCCCGCTACGATGATGCACGACACTGCCAGTGTCAGGAGAGCACCCTTTGTGATCCTCTCATATTGCATAAGATTGTAGGAAATCCAAAAAACGACAAGCAGCTGGACAAGCCCTTTTATTCCCTGGATGACCAGCTCTATAACGTCTGGCTCTGACCCAAAGCTCACAATTATCTTTGAACCCAAGGCGACGTATACGACTAGATAGACTGCAAACCACCAAAATGCGTTTGGCGGAAGCCGCAAGTGGAAACGCCGCCTGTTCACGAGCGCCACGGCCATCGTGACTGCGACAAGGATTAACCCAAGTATTTTGGCAACGGGAACCCGCCGATTTCTATATCCGCTTTCTCCAATGGTAAAGAAAAAATGAAAGCATAGTAGACATAGCGAACTATGGAGGTAGGAACGAAGGATGCGACGCGTACCCGTCCCCCCAAAAACTCACCTCTGTCAATGTATCTTTGCTCGAGGATTGGTTTCATGCTCATCGATAGAGCACAGAATGTGGGAGCTTCACAGCAATCTAGTTGTATACGTTAGCAGAAAGGCAGGATCTCACGAAATAGACGGACGATTAGAGGATATCGCATCACGTCAAAGGGAAAACCAACGAAATCGAATACGGGTCATGCCGTGGTGTGACGCAACTTTGAACGGCCCCCACTTATCTAAAGGAGACCTACAAACGCGTAACTCGGTCGGTATTGACCCAATCGGTGAGCTTTTCCCTAAGTTCAGTCCCCCTCTTGAAGGTCTGTGCCCCGAGTAAGGAAAGACAGAATCTAAAATAACTTCTAATATCAAAAGGATATAGCTTTATAGCCTTTAAAAGAGCCTCTCTACCTTTACCAATCTCTCCAACGAGACAATAAAATACTCCAAGACGATGGTAGCGATCGCTCAAATGTTTCTTATCTAAGGCAAGGAAGTGCTCATACTTCCTGTTAAACATTTCCATGCCCTTAATCATCAGCTCGTAATCGTGGGACAGCTTATTCTCGTGGACGTAATAATTAACCAAAGCATCTCGAATATATTCAAAGTGAAATTCTCTTGAGATGCGAGTCCACATATCATAGTCAGCCCCAAACGGTATACTCACGTCGAACAATCCGACCTTTTCAAAGCAGGCTTTTCTTATAAGAACCGTGGAAGGAGTTGCAACCCAATTCTGGATAAACATATCATGAAAGATGTTTCCTCGCTTTGTGGGTACTCTTCGAGCGAGGGTTTTTCCGGTTTTTCTGTCGATTTTGAGAAAACCGGTATAAACGCCGCCGACAAACAGCGAACTACTGTCCATCAAATCGACTTGCCTTTGTAGCTTGTCCGGCATCCATTCATCATCGTCGTCTAGGAAGGCGATATATTCGCCCTTTGAGTTCTCCACTCCGGTATTTCTCGCTCCACCTTCCTTCTTGTTGGTTTCGTGTCGTATGTATCTAATTCTCCGATCGCTAAAAGATTGTACCACCCCGGGAGTATTGTCCTTAGAAGCGTCATCCACCACGATCAGTTCAAAATCCTGAAATGTCTGGTTCAGTACGCTCTTAATGGCTGAACGCAGAAGCTCAGCACGATTGTAGGTGATAATGATCACACTGACTTTCAGCAACTTTATTACTCCTGTAAATTAGCCATGTCTAACTTCTGGCTAAAAACGTCAGAAGATTGGTTTTGGCGTCTTTGAACTTTACAAACCTGGCCGGCCCGAGGAGAGAGAGACAGAGGTTGAAATAGTGCCTAATCTCAAACGGATATAATCGTATCGCCTGTAAATAAGACCTTCTCGCTGCAGCCCTGCTCCCTTGATAGCAGAAACTTACCCCAAGATTCAGGTACTGATAACTAAGATATTTTCGAAAGGCGGCGGAGTCCCCATATTTCACTAACATGATCTCCATTCCGTCACCCAACGCGTCAGGGTTGCCCCAGATTTTTTTTGGATGGACATAATATTTGAGTAGAGGCTCTTTAATATGATCGAATCGAAATTCTTGCGAAATGCGAATCCAGAGATCGTAATCCTGAAAACTCGGTAAAGTTTCATCGAACATACCCACTTTCTTGAAACACTCTCTTTTCAAAAGAACAGACGACGTCCCGCCGAGACAATTACGAATCAACAGCTCTTTGGATAAATCCCCTCTTTTCCCAGGAACGATTTGGCCAATTGTTTTTCCACTGGATTTATCGACGGTCACGTAACCCGTGTATACGCACCCGACTTCTGGGGGGCTAGCGAGCAACAGGGCTATCTGACGAGCGAGCTTCTCCGGAAACCATTCATCGTCGTCGTCCAGGAACGCTATGTAGTCGCATTTTGAATTCGCAATGCCGGTATTGCGCGCCGCCGAGCCTCCTTTCCGGGTTTTGTGGCGGATAAATTTAATACGCTGATCATCGAAGCTGCTGACAACCTCATGGGTATTGTCACTCGAGGCGTCGTCCACCACTATGATTTCGAAATCTTGAAAGCTTTGCTCTAATACACTGGAAATCGCACTGCGAAGAAATTCAGCGCGATTATGGGTCGGAATAATGACGGTGACTCTCGCCATTCTTACTATACCGTTTCAATCTTAGTTTTGATGGACAATACTACTTTGGAACCCGACTCGAACGGCCTAACCGGTGATTAACTACGCGCAACCGACGATACTTACGGAATCACCGACGGCAACCCTTTTGCGCGATCCTCCCCGGGTATGAAGTTTCCTCGCCTGTCGAGGTGGTGTGCTGGGTGCTTTAAAATCCCGGTTAAATTTATAGTCACTGCCCATCGATCGTTCGGCCTAACATTCTGCTCAAATCCAAGCTTATCTTCCCGCGGGCCTTGCTCTCATGCCCTTTTAACCGATACAGCGAAAGCGCGTTGGCTGTTCAATTCCGTCTTGAGTCAATGGATAGTTACCCAACAGCTCCCACCGATCCCGATATGCAAGCAAAGTTTCTTTGAGAACCGAATGATGCTCAACCGGACGCAAGCCAGAATTATCAATCACAACTACACCTACCGGCACCTCCTCCAAGTATTTCATCATCTCTGTTGGAGTTGGGTAAACCAGTTTATACTCTTTACCAACCCAGCTACTGCTGGCCAAGACCTTGCTTGCGCGGAGAACAATATGACCGGGCCTTTTTTCGTGCATGGCAACTTCCGAAATAAACATCCCTTCTGCGTCCCCAGTCCCCACATAGTCGGCGGAGACTAAAAATACAGAATTCCGCAATCCAGGGTTTGAGCCGAGAAATTGAGCAGCGGTCCGCTAGTCCGGACCATGCCTTCTTAGGAATCGAAAAAGTTTCTACAATAAAGACCAGTGCCACGGCGAAAGCTAAGATTCCCTCTTTCCCGCGAGCAGAAAGATGATGTAACGGCAATTGGCTAGCCAACCAGACCAGACCAGCGATAAGAAACACAATCAATGCCGGCACAGCCACCGTCATATACCTTTCAGCAAGCCCGGTCGGAATTATGCAGTGAAATATCCAAGTACTTACTAACAAAGCACCAATAGCAGCCCAGATTCCCTTAGCCCCTTGATGACCAAGCGGTTTCAGAACTCGCGCGAAAAATCCGGCAGCGACAAGAAACGACAGCCCAACTCCGATAATTTGGACCAAACTCCAGGAATAGTAATAAATAGCGGTAGCCGTATACTTCAGAGACGGGCTATCTTCCGCCCACGTGCCCCCTACCATTCTCAGGGTTAACCAATACCAAGGACCGCACAAAACCAACACAATGACCGCCGGCCACCAAAAACTTACTTGAAAGACCAGACGAAAGCGACGGCAAAAAAGCAAAGCCAATGGAGGAACCAAAATCAAAATTAACCCATTCCCCTTGGTCAAGATGGCGAGCGCGGCGAAAATGCCGAAGCCGGTTGCCTCCCTTAATTTGCCCGTATCCAAAAATCGACCGAAGCATATTACCGCTAGGAAAATCAGCAGAGCTCCAAGTATTTCCGTCATCACCATGCCGCTGTAGGATTGGATCAGCGGCAATGCGATCAAAAGCAGCCCAGCAAAGATCCCCAAATTCGCTCCGAACTCATTTCGGGTTACCATGTAAACCGTCCAAGCCAAGGATCGCAGTCAGTACCGACATCAACAAGATTACAGAACCACGCGACGCAGAGAACGGTAAGGTCCACAGCGCTTGTACGACATAGAAAGTGGGCGGCCAGTGCCCAAGAGCAACTTCTGGATAATGCACATAGTAATTTTCAGCGAACTCCATGGGTCCACTGAAGTTTAGACTGGCTAAATTGGCCAAATAGTCTCTCACCATTAACCCGGTAATGTAATGAGCCGGCTCGTCACCTTGCCCGCCAAATTCGCTGGTAAATGCTCCGCTGTATAGCTGGAGCGTGACTTGGACTCCAAATAGGAGCAGAAAGACCAGGGCATTAAAGACAGCCGAGCTGTCTTTAGTTTCATTAACGGTAGAAGTTATCGACGTCGTAACAAATCTCCACGTCGTGTGTCGTTTAATTTTTGTCGGACGCTAACCCACGCCGATAATTTTTCCCTAAACTCATGTCCTCTCTTGGAGTTCTCGGCGCCAAACAGCGATAGAAACAACCTAAAATAGTACCGAATATCGAACGGATACAATTTTATCGCCGCCACAAGAGCTTTTCTTCCTTTTCCAGTCTTTCCCGTACAGCAGTAAAACACTCCGAGACGGTGGTACCGATCACTATAATTTTTTTATCTCGCCTAAGTATCCTGTCATACTTTGTATTAATCGTTTCCATCCCTTCGATTATAAGTTCGTAATTGGTTGATGGCGTTCCCACGTAATTCTGAACGAGCATATCTTGAAAGATGTCTCCTCTCTTCGTGGGTATTATTTGCTCAAGCGCCCTCCCGGTTGTCCTGTCTATTTTAACAAAACCCGTTCAGTAAATGCCGATATATCCTTACGAGTCGATCATTAAGCCTGTCAATGTTGTAATGTTCTTCGACAAATTGTCTCCCCTTAGAGCCCATAACAGAGCGCAACTCGGGCCGTTCGATCAAATATTTCAATCTATCTGCTAGACTATCGACGTCCCGCTCCGAAACCAAAAAACCCGACTCACCGTCCTGGATGACTTCAGGAACTCCGGCATGGTAGGTGCTAACCACGGGCAGCCCAGAAGCGAATGCCTCCATGATCACTCCAGGGATTCCTTCCTCGTCACCTTTTTCCGTTGTCACACTGGGAGCCATCAGGATATCCGACTCTTGTAACAGTTCAGCAATTTCATCTTGCGACCTCCACCCGAGCAATTCGATACTGTCACCGACTTTCAGTTCCGATATCAAACTATCCAAATTTTCACGGGACGGCCCGTCGCCCGCAATCTTATATTCAAATATGCCGATGTTTCTGTAGCACTTTGGCAACTGCGCGAATCCCGTATTCGACTCCCTTTTTTTCGGAAAGCCGGGCGACCGTCAGGACTCTCACCTTTCCGTCTGGTTTCGGTTACTCTCGGACGGAATCCATATTGCTTTATGTCCACGCCCGATCTGTGAACAACGATCTTTCGCTCGTCGCAGCCAAGGCTTACCAATTTGTCTTTGATATTTTCGCTCACACACAAGAAGAGATCGCCTAGCGTAAGGAGATCTTCGTAGACGCCTTTGCCGTAAAAATTTACATAAGATGAAATATCGTAGCCCCGAAACGAAATGATAAGTTTCCCGCGAAAGAGCCCCGCGTCTTTGAGTAGAAGACCCAATTCTCCGAGATTGCCGAATTGGCAATGAATAATATCGTAGGGGCCTTTACCCAAAAAGGGAGTGACCTGACAAAGAACCTGTAGCAACAGCGCGCCTTTGCCAAACTTGGCGACATTGAGCGTTTTTAAAACTACAGTCGGGTCTTTGTGAAAATTTGTGAAAATCAGACCTATGCGTTTTATGAGCCGAACCGGTCGCTGCCTCTGAACAGGCGCAGGCAGTCAGATAGCATGTGCGCTTCAATAGATCGTATTTTTCGATATCTGAATGCTCAATAGGGATCCTTGCCTCGACCATAGGCAAAAATATCTACTTCATGTCCGCGGTTTAGTAGGCCGATAATCTGCCGTAAGAATAAAGGTCTGGGACAGAGCAGGAAATTGGTCGACAATGAAAGCGATTTTCATGTTGTAAGAGTCTCTGCGACCTACGAACAAGAACTCGGATATCTCACCGCGGAGGCGCCGAGAACGAGTATTTGCAAGGAGCATAGAGCATGGTGTTTCCTCAGCCCCTTGCCCTATGCGCTTTGCGCTTTGCTGTTAATGCTCTGCGAACTCTGTGTCTCTGTGGTGAATAATCCGTGACCGATAATGTTTTTGCTCCCACAAGGCCAGAGCTAAGCCCGCGAAGAAACGTATTTCCAATTTCGTTTTAGCTGCCGGAGCAACTCGTATAACCGAGTTCCGTAAAAAATGGAGAGAAAGTGTCTGAAAGACGGTAGCTGGCGGAACTTGAAGTACTTCAATACCTTTATTGAGGCGATGAAACGTTCAAAAGGTGACGTAGCCCTTCTTGCTCTGCCGTAATTGGCTCTTGAGAAAAATTGCAGACCTTCTCTGAAGACTTCGTCTTTGTTCTCCGGCGCCAGGTCGCGCATTAAAGTGAGCAAAGCTAGCGAGTCTTCGCACCATTCGTTAATGTTTGCCGCAAAACCCATTTTGTCATCGTGAATTCGGGCGCTGGCCTTCACTTTCGGCACGTCGATTCTGCCGTATTCGGCAGCTAGCCGGACTACAGCCATGGTGTCGTCGTAGCAATTGTGTTTCGATTTGAAGCCGCCGATTTCTCTCAATCTTTGGGTATTAAATAAGGTGCTGCAGAGATAGATGGTGGTTTGGTTCGAGAACCATCGCCGAAAAAACTCAGCAATTGGAAGGTCGGCAACTAGATTAGGAACTTCGGATAAAACATCGCCTCGCGAGTTGATCAGGCGCGTCCCCGTTCGAATAATACCGACATCCGATTTGCCGTTGCTAGCTTGGATACACGACTCAACGAAATCATTGTCAATCAGGTCATCGTCGTTAAGCACCACCAAGTATTTTCCTTTTGCTTGTTCCACGCAGAAATTAAAGTTGGCGGTGGCTCCAACATTGGCCTCGTGGCAAAAATACCGTAGCCGCGGGTTGGCGATGCTGGTCACAAAAGCCTTTGTATTATCGACCGAGCAATTGTCGGAGACAATGATATCGAGATTGGGGTAAGTTTGTTCTAGAGCGCTTCGCAGAGCTTGGGGCAAATAACTACCCGCTCTGTTGTAAGTGGGAATGGCGATGGTAACGAGGGGAGACGAGGGACGAGGGACCGCGGACCGGGGACCGGGGACGGAGGAGAGTTGAGTGTCGATGGTTGAGGGAGGCGGGGGAAACATAGGTGGCAGCTTTTTAGATGGTTCAGAGTTGAGAGTTGAGAGTTCAGGGTTGAGTGTCGAGGGCCAAAAAATGGTTTGTCAGATTTGCGCTAAGTACGGGGCGCAAAAAGTTCTCTCATTGCGCAGGAATGCATTTATGACTATTAGGACCCAGATAGCCGTTCCTGAGATATTCAGGAGTGAACCCGTAGTCCGAAGCGGGATTCGAACGGAGAGCCATAGTTTGAAGGTCTAGCAGCAGGTCCACGTTTTCATTGAAATAGAGCTCGTACCACAAGATAAAACTCATCGCCTTCCAATTATTCTTGAGGCTCTGCTTTTGCGACAGATCAAGAAAGGGGTTGCTCGATCGATCGAGGATTGTCTCCATGATGGCATGGTTATCCGCCTGGAAGCGTTCATAGGGAAAGGGAAACCCCATTTTCTTTTTCCTCCAGACCACGTCCTCGGGCAGAAGATCCTCCATGGCTTTACGAAGAATCCACTTCCGCCAGCCGTTGCGAATCAGATAAGTTACCGGCAAACGGAATGCCAGATCCGTAACCCTATAATCGAGGAGCGGGCAGCGACCTTCGATGGGCATTCCCATAACGACCTTATCGCCGGAGCAAAGCCAATAGGGCATGAGGAGACTAGTCATGTAGGCATGAAAAGCCTGGGAAGCGCTCATTGGGTACAGGGATCTCGGGAATCGTTTGCCTGTGAAGTAGAAGGGCCAACCCTCGGTGCGAAATCTCCTGACCAACTTTTGCGGAGCATATTGCTTGATAGCTTCCTTGCTCAGCGCAATAATCGGCGCTGAGAGAGAAGCGATCTTGCTGTTGGCCTCGGAATTGAGGAAGGCGTTGCGCAAATAGCGATCCATTCTTCCAGTCATCAGATTGTCTCTCTGATGGGACTGGAAATACACCCCGTAGCCGCCAAAGTTTTCGTCTCCGGCAGAACCGCTCAACAGAACTTTCGTTCCCGCCGCCCGCATATACGACCAAATAACTTGGCTGGTATGCATATTGGGCAAGTGGTACGGCTCCTCTTGCAGGTAGGTAAACGGCAGGATCTGGCACCAGAAGTTTTCGATGGGAGAATCAAGGACCCGGTAGTCCACGCGGTAACGTTGAGCTACGGACCGCGCGAAGGGTTCTTCGTTGTACTTCTCCTCAGGAAAGCGAACCGTGTAACTGGTTATTTTGCCTGGGTAAACCTGCGCCGCGAGGGCAAGAACGACGGAGGAATCTAAGCCACCGCTCAATTCGACGCTTAGCGGCACATCACAGCGGAGGCGGATTCGGACTGCATCTTCACACACCTCTCTGAGACGACGACAAGCTTCATCAACGGATATATCTTTTTCTCGCAGCCGTTCTTCAGGCACCTTCCAGAATGTTGTGGAGTGGTTCGGAAAGCACTCATCGACCGTGCTCCACGAGCCTGAGGGCAGAGAATAGATTCCTTCAAAGCACGTGGTGAAATCCAAGTCCTTGATTTCATAGACCAGCCAGTCGGACGCGGAGGCTTCATTCACTCGCCGCCGGCGATAGATCTCGGGGACGCGAAGGAGAGCTTTGATCTCCGAAGCAAAATAGACCCGTGACCCAACCTTGGTCCAGTATAGGGGTCTCTGGCCTATCCGGTCACGACTCAATAGAATCGCGTGCTTCTTGGAGTCATAGAGGGCCAAGGCCCAGAAGCCGTTGAATTTCTCAAAGCAGTCTGTTCCCCAGTACTTGTAGGCAGCGAGCAGGACCTCCGTGTCGGACCGAGTGTGGAAACTAAACCCTTTTGCAATAAGCTCATCCCTTACTTCAACGTAATTATAGATCTCGCCATTGAATACCACGCAGTACTCTTGCTCCGGGTCGAAGAACGGTTGGTGTCCGCCTGAGGATAGATCAATGATGGAGAAACGCCGGTGACTCAGCCCGATGTTAAATCCATGAGCGGGCAATTCAGGTCTCAACATCGGAAAACGACTTCGGATGTCCACCGGACTGGTCGGCCCCGAATAGTGCCGCAATCGCGAAGACGCCTGGTCAATCAAAACATAGCCCTCATCATCAGGGCCACGATGGGCGATCGCCTGATTCATAGCGAGAAGCAGCCCGGGCTCAACGGGCTTTCTATCTAGATCTATAATGCCGGCAATACCGCACATGGGGTATCAGAGAGTCGAGGGTTGAGGGTAGAGTGTTAAGGGTCAAGAGACCAGAGACCGAGGACCGGGGACGGAAGCTGAGTGGACGAGGGCAACCAATAGCTTCCAGATTTACCAATTTGCGAATTGCAGAATTTCGGATTTCGAATTTACCGCGGAAAATCTTCGTGTCCAAGCGCTGAGCGCTAAGCGACAAGAAGCTATAGGAAACGTTCGAGATACTCCGGGATGTAGTTCCGTTTCTTGTTCAAAACGACTCCCAGTATCATGACCCCTGTGGATTCGAGATCTTTGCGAATTTTTCGCGCCACTTCAATTTTCGTGCGTTCCGCTTCCACCACCAATATGACGCCGTCCATTTTCCCGGCCAAGAAAGAGGACTCAGAATAGTCCCTCAGCGGGGAGCCATCAAAGATGATGAAATCGAATTTTTCGCGCAGCGCGGACAACATGGCAACGATCGGTTCACTGTCAAACATATAGGAAGGAGATGTGACCGCCTTACCGCAAGGCATAAAAGACAGATTCGGTATATCCGTCTGGTAAATGGTTTGATCCAACGGGGCCTCGGCTAGAACCTTATCCGACAGTCCCATGAGCTTGGAACCCTGACCTGGCTCGAAGACCTCGTCCAGCGCCGGGGTCCTAAGGTTTGCGTCTACGAGCAAAATTTTTGAAGTCCCCGATCTAGCGAGGGTCGAGGCTAGTATGGCGGCGGTCGTCGTTCCCCCTTCCCCATGATCCGTTGCCGCCACCATGACTACCTTGGTGGCGCCATGCTTGGAGTTCGGCAGAAGGTGGCGACGAAGTCGATGATATTGTTCCTCGACATAGGGGTCCAGATCAAAGTCGATTTTGATCGGGCGCGCTTTATCTTTGAAAACACTCAATGCGCTGAAGTTGACGCCGCGCCGTTTTTGCTGTTTTTGGCTTTTCGACTCCGCTTCCGCTTTAATCAGCGCATCAAATGTTTTACTCACAGTGTGCTCCCGGTGTTATTGTATCGATTTAGAAGAGACCTCACCGCGGAGACGCTGAGGGCGCAGAGCAGAAGTTTTCATTAAAAAATACTCCGAACTCTGCGTGCTCTGTGTCTCTGTGGTGAATCTTCTTTCACAGTGGCGTCCCCTTCGACGGAGTCTTTCATCCTGAAATTTCAAAGACGTTCCTGTTAAATGTTTTCTTCTGCAGAGATTTGGCGCACAGGACGTAGATCCCCATAGTATTGGATGGTAGCTAAAACCGGCAGGCCGATCTGTTCCTCTATGTCGGCCTCGTTCCGTAACGTCTTGTTGAGGTATTCCATACCGAAAGCCGCCGCCACGGCTACTCCCATAGACAAAACGATGGCCACCGCCATCAACAGAAGCGCACTTTGATCCGCGCGCGGGAGCGGGAGCGAAGCTCGCTCTAGGATATAGGCATTGCCGAATTTTCGCTCGTCCATGGCATCGGAGATGCGGGCCTCTTCGGCTTTTTTCTTGTAAAGGTCGAGGTTTTCTTTCTTGGCATTGACATCGCGCAGCAGGCGGTCGTACTCAAATCCCTTCCGCCTTTTATCGGCGGCTCCCGCTGAGTAGGTTTCCACTTGCCGCGTCAGAGCGATTTTCTTTTCGTTTAAGGAGCGAAGCAGAACCCGCGCCTGAAGCAACTCGTTTAGAATCCTGCGGTATACTTCATTGATGCTGATGTTTTCTGATCCAACGGAGGTTTCTTTAACAGTTGCTATTTTTTTCTTCAGCTCTTCGATTTCCGACTCTTTGTCTTTCACCAGGCGATCATCTGCGGTGTAGCGTTGCAGGAGACCATCTCTCTCTAATTCTAGTTGCGTGAGCCTAGTCCGAATCTGCTGGTACACGGGGTTGATAGTTATGCTCGTACTCGAAGAAACCGTCGCCTTTTGTTGCTTAAGCTGGTCATCGAGAGTCGCTACTCTTTGTTCGGTCTCTTTAATCAAAGAATCTGTATCCTTTAAGCCTCTTTCAGACGCTGACAATGCCGTCAGATCCGCCTTAACTTCCTCTGGGGCGTCGATGATGTTCTCTTTCTGCTGGAAGGCCTTCAACACCTCTTCGCCCTTAATTAACTCAACGCGGAGTTTTTTTTCCTGCTCATCATAAAACTCCTCGATGCCCTGAGTTTTACGCACTCTAATCTGCTGCTCCAGATAAAGCTCAGCGGCCCGATTAACCATGCTTACCGCCCATTCGGGTTTATAAACAGTCGTGACACTGATCTGAATAAGGTTAGTGCCCCGAATCGCCGTCGCCGTCAAAAGACCTTTCAGTCGACGGGCGTCGCGGCGGATTTCCATTTCGCTACGCTGATTACCAATGTTCTCATCGGGGAATGGGATGTCCGCCGCCAGGCGTTCAGCCAGTTCAGGGCTTTTGATGATTTGAATTTCCGTATTGATCATTTCAGGCGACGGAAACAGGTTGACGCTGTTTTGGCCGCCTGTGGGAGACAGATTGAGAAACTCTCGGCTGGGGTTAATCAGTACCTTAACCGACGCAAGATAGTGGGTGGAGCGAAACAACAAATAGAGAAACATGGGGACAATCAGCGAAATAAAAACCACACAGATCAGTCGCTTGTGCTTAAAAAGAACGTAAAGAATCCGCCTAGGCGGGTCCTCATATGCTTGAGGAGCCTCTAGGAGCGGAATTTCTTTACCTTCTATCTGAACGAAATCCATGAGTTTTCCTTTCTCACGAAGAAAGAAAGATTCTCAAATCTCAGCTACCTCTGTAGGCGCCATAGCCAATCATTTCAGATGGAAGAATATCACGCAAATGTTGCTTGACCCACAAATCAGCCCGGCCAATCCCTGACATCGGAACATATAAGACATCATTGGTCACAAGGGTAATCTTCTCAGGCACGCCGTTCTCCAAAGATTGATTAGTATTGATGCGACCTACTATCGGTTCCAGCCCGCCGGTATCGCGAATCAGGATCACGCTGTCCTTCTGAGCATCGTCAGTAAATCCACCGCGTTCAAAAATCGCTTGCACAGGGGTCATTTCCCCTCTGAATTCAACAATGCCTGGTGTTCTTACCTGGCCACCCACATATACCCTTCGCGGCGCAAATTGCGTAACGGTTACGATGACCTCAGGGTTTCTTAACCTCTTGGAGCTCTTCGCCGCGATTTCTTTGCCCAACTCTTCAGGAGTAAGACCGGCAGCACGAACGGAACCGACGCCGTCTAAAGTGATGTTTCCGTCAGGACGAACAGAAACGGGCGCCTTAGGGTCTTGTTCCGGATGATAAGTGAATCTGACCATGATTAAGTCATAAGGAACCATTTTATATGTCTGCTCGGTCGGCAGAGGATCTTTAACCGGTGCTGCGCGAAGCTGTTCAGGATTAATTTCGGGAATGTGGGCGACGGGGTTGGAGCATGCGACGATTACCAGAAAAGCTACAAGTAAAATGTCTTGCGACTTGAAGTTTTTTTTAAAGGACATTACCTTCGTTATCTCCATTGCCGTGCCCCTCTTAGATCAAATTAACTTTACATGTTCAAGTTCCGAAATCCTAGTCACCATAGTGACTAGCGCCGCAGCCGTAACCAAGAAAAAATGGATGGCACCATCAAGGCACAACGACCATGAAGAAAGAACAATTTAACCGAAAAGAGCGCAAAGGAAAAAATGTGGGGGCAGTGTTTCGACCCTTGATCCTCGACCCTCCACTCGACTGAAATCTTCTGAAAGATATAGCTCCGCCCATAGGTATTTTACCCTTCTTTTTGGATCACGCCGAACGGATGGGAGTTGTTTCAGCTCACGGCTGAAAACAAGCCCGATCCTATATTGGTAGCTGGTGGCTTGAGCCCAACCCACTCGCCTTTAATGAATTCAACGCCCAACTTCACGCTGATCTGCCGGCTCAACAGCTTCAAGAGAATCTTGACGCGGCCTTTAGCGTCGGGGGGGTCTTGGATGATTGCCATCAAACCATCAAAGGGCCCACCACGGATCTCGATCTCCTGTCCCGGCCGTAGCTCCGAGCGGGCCTTAATCAAGCCGTCAGCATCAGTCTGTTGCTTGAGAAAAGCTACCACTCTTTCGTCGAGCGGGACCGGCGTATCGCCGAAACTGACGAGCCGTTTCACTCCCGGCGACCAACTCACATAATGAAATTCCGTCGGGAGGTGAATCCGGACAAAAAGATAATTAGGAAAAAGCGGTATGATTCGCTTTCTTTTTTCGGCTACTCTGACAAGATCAAGGCGAGGAAAAAAAACATCGAGATTTTTCATGCGCAGATGAAATTGCGCTTGTTCCTCCTTATGTGGTTTACTATAAACCACATACCAGTCCCGTTGTATGTCGTCTTCCACCCTGCAACTCTGCAAAAATGGGTTAACCATTAGGGACTTCGCAGCAAGTGACATACCAAACAGACAAAATCTTACTTAAGGCCTTAATAGATAAAGAGATTTCCAGCATAGACTAAAAATTCTACGCGGATATTATCAACAATAAATCTGCCAGTGTTGGCCGGTTGAATATAAAAGATAATGATTTGGATCTTAAGAGATTGGGCCATTATTGGCTGATCAGCCAATAATGGCAGATATTTCTTCCTCAATTATTTGTTTCGAAAATATTAAATCATTAATACAATCGGAAAATTATACACTGCGGAGGCACGGAGCGGCTCCCGCCGCAACCAAACTCGGAATATCTCGCTCAAACAGGGATTTGCTCGCGCCAAGACGCCAAGCACGCCAAGTCCGGAAGTTTGATTTCTTTGCACTGGCCTTTGCGTCTCCTTTGAAAATACGAGGGGTGGAGGGCCTCGGTCAGTCTTAGTACGACTCCTCGATTGCGTCATTCCAGCATGGAGTGCTGGAATCCAGGCTGACATGGATGTTTCCGGACGCGTCCTTGCAAACCTGGATGCCGGCTATCCATGCCGGCATGACGAAGATGTGTATTTTCATGTCCTGTGGACGAGCGTAAGATCATGAATCACTCCGTGCTGAAGATAGAAAGAAAGCCACGGTTAAAGAAAAAACTTGCAGGATTCGGCTTATTTGACCTATGTTATTTCACTGGAGGTTTCGTGCATGCAGTACAAAACTTTGGGACGAACGGGGTTACGGGTTAGTGTCGTAGGTCTTGGTACGATGGTTCACGCGGGCCATTTTGGCCCCATGAAGGATTCGGAGTCACTAAGCGCTATCGATGCTGCGCTCGAGCTAGGCGTCAACTTTATTGATACTTCCGACGCTTATGGAGCCGGATACTCCGAAGCCTTGCTGGGAAAAACCTTGCAGGGAAGACGAGATAAAGTCATCCTCGCCACCAAGGGCGGAAATGTCATGGTCGGGCCGGAGCGGGGCAAGAGAAACTTTGCGGCCGCTTACATCGGCCGCGTCCTTGAAGAAAGCCTCAAACGGTTGCAGACCGACTGCATCGATCTCTACCAGCTTCATAATCCCACGGTCGATGTCATCGAACACGGGGAAGTCTGGGGGGTCCTCGATAGAGCCAAAAAAGCAGGCAAGATTCGTTACTACGGCGTTTCCATCAATACCATCGACGAAGGTATCGCCGCGGTTAAAGACGGGCGGTCCGACACGATACAGCTGGAGTACAATCTCTTGGCCCAAGAACCGGCGGAAAAGATTTTCCCGCTTGCACAGGAAGCCAACGTCGGCATCATCGCCCGCATACCGCTCCGGCGGGGGGTGCTCACCGGGAAGATGACTATGGCCGATGAGCAAAGATTCCAGGGAGAGGACGTCCGGGCGCGGAGCTACAAGGGCGAGGCCTTCGCAAAAGAGCTGGCGAAGGCGGAACAACTGCGTTTCCTTGTGCACGGGCCGGTGAAGAGTCTGGGACAAGCCGCCATCGCCTTCTGTGTCGCCCATCCCGCCGTGAGTGTCACGATTCCCGGCGCGCGCAATGAGTCGCAGATGCGCGAGAACGCGGCCGGCGCCGATGTTACGCTGCCGGCGGAGGATCTGGCGAAGGTGGCGGATCTCTGGCGCCGCGGCTTTGCAGCCTAAGCAGGCTGCTGAAAAACCTCATATGCTTCGTTGCGTTCGACCGATTTCGCGTCAACGTACAAGAAGAGTACGCCTCCGCTCATCGATCTTCGCGCGCCTCGCCTCTGAAGCTTTTTGAGCAGCCTGTATTTCAGTAGCTCTGCGACTTGTATTAACCACAAAGAGCGCAAAGGTCACAAAGTCGAAAGAGTCCAGAGCCGGAAATTAGCCGAAAAAAAACGGACTGTAAGACGACCGGCAGTCTCGCTCCTGGGTTCAAAAGGTCGACCCTCAGAAATTTGCGTAGCGGCCAAATTTTTAGACACTACGAATCCGGCGACGGCCGGTCGCCCCCACATCTTTTGCGTTCTTTGCGTTCTCTGTGGTTAAGTTTTTCTTTGGTTGCGGCTTCGCCGCGGGCTAGAACTCGTCCTGGAAAATTCCTCTCTGACCGCGGGCTTCTTCGACGGCAACCTCCATATAGCGGATCTTGGCCGGGAAATTTTGCCGCACCTTGCGTTTGATTTGGCCGGCAATGTATTCCGCCAACAACTCCGTGCTGGTGTTGGCGATCGGCAAAAGAATGACGTCTCCTCGCGGCAAGAGAAGCTTTTGCTTCTTGTAGATTATCTCGACCGCTTGCGCACTTTTACGCACCTGAATCGCCGCGCTGCTACTCTGTATCAAAGTACGATGATCGAGAGCGTCGCAGACTTGTTTGACCAACGGCTTGAAAGTGATGAAGTCCAAGACGACACCCGCGCGATCCAATTCACCTTCCATGGCAACGGACACTTGATAGTTGTGTCCATGCAGGGGCTCCCGCCGACCGTTAGCAAAGATCAAAAAGTGCGCCGATGCGAAGTTGAAATAATCTTTAGCGACTTCGATGCTGAAACGACGTGACATGAGCGGGAGGGTACTCAAAAGCCCGAGTGCTTTCAAGGAGGACGAGTGACAAGTGTCGAGTGTCGAGTGTCGAGTGAGACGTGAGGGTCGAGGGATGAGGGTCGAGTGGGATTCAGGTTTCAGGTGTCGGGTTTCAGGTGTCAGGGCTAAGCCCGCAAGAGAGACCCGCGCAAAGAAAGAATCGGAGAATACTTACCGCGGAGGCGCTGAGGTCGCGGAGTAAAGAGTTCTTGGCAAAAACATTCTCCGATCTCTGCGAACTCTGCGTCTCTGTGGTGAAATTTCCAGCGGGAAACTTTTCTTAGATACTTAACACGATTCTCTTGCAAGTAAGAACAGGACGCGTTAGGTCACGGGACAGCAAAGATGATCTCCTCAGTCGTAATAGCCGCAGGGCGCAGCGATAAATTGAGCGAGCAAGGGTTGCTCCTGCCATTGCGGGGCAAACCGGTGCTTCAGTGGGTGCTCGAAAGCGCGCTCGCATCGGATCTCCACGAGATCATTTGCGTAGTGCGTGAGTTGGAAGTTGCGCGGCGGAAAATCTATCTACGTGATGAGCGGTTATACTGGCTTACGAACCCTGCGGCCGAGCAAGGTCAAAGCACTTCGGTCACCGCGGGCCTTTGGGCGATTGACCCAAAGAGTGACGGAGCGCTCTTTCTCGCCGGCGACCAACCGATGATTCGATCTGAGCTCATTAACTCGCTGGTGGAGCGTTTCGAAAACAGCAACGCGCTGATCGTTGCGCCAAGCTTTCGAGGACAAATCTGCAATCCGTTTCTTTTTCGGCGCGATCTTTTCCCCAACCTTCTTCGGCTGACCGGCGACCGAACCGGCCGAGAACTGCTCGAGAAATACCGCAACAAAACGGCACTGGTTGAATGGAACAATGAAATGTCTTTAATGGATTACGAAGGGACTGGAGTAGTGGAGTGATGCACTTGCCGGGAGCAAAGCCCTGCGTCTCTCCCTTCGGACGAGTTTGCTTTGGTTGCGCCACCGTTTTTCCTTCGCCACGTCACAAGCATACACATATCAGTTCCGACAACAACTGCCGGCAAGGCATTTGAATGTAGAGATTTTCCTTGACAACCGTTCGGGACCAGTGCTATCCGTGCGTTGAAATTCCGATAGCCTGATTTTCTTATGTAGTCCGGCTATTGTGTCTTCGACACGGGTGTTCTGAAACTAGTGTTGGGCTACAGGGGGGATGGAAAACGTTCCCTCGGAGGGGTGGACATACAAAGCCAGTCGCTTTTGTGATTCCGTTGCAAAGGCACTGGCTTTTTTATTTCTAGACTGTCGGAGGGAGTATCATCATGAAGAAGCTTGCTGTTGTAGCTATAAATATGTGGCTGTCGTACTTTCTATGGGTACCTGAACCTACGCATGCCGCCGATTTCTTCTGCCCCTCCGGCAATGTGACTTGTCTCATCGCGGCGATAAATGACGGCGAATCAAAATTTCCAGCAAAATATCATCAACCTTCAAGCCGGGACCTACACGCTCGACAATGGCTGACAATGAGGCTGAGGGATGTGAGGGACCAAATGGTCTTCCATCTATCACAGGAAGAATTACCATTCGCGGTCAGGAGCAGCTCCCGGGCCACGATAGAGCGCGACAGTTCGTTTGAGCTGTTTTCACAGGCCCTCCATTCCGCATCTTTAGAATTGCACCGACAGGCGCTCTTACTCTCGACTCGCTCTCAGGACTAAAAGGGGCGTTGGCAGCTCGGATTTGGCGGGGGTAGCCATCTTCAGCCGCGGCAATCTCACAATTGTTGAAAGCGACGATCTATGAGAACACCAAACGAAGGTGTACAGTTTTCCAGGAGGTCGGTGGAGCAGGTATAGCGAATAGGGGACAGTCCCTGTTCGCGCCAGCCGAATATTCGGCAACGATGTCCGGGGAGGGATCGAAGGTCGGCGGGGGATATTCAATGATGGCACGGATGCGATCGAGGATAGCTTTATTTTTCTAAACGAGGCATTTGATCTTACGGCGGCGGAATTTATAACGCCGGAGAGTTAAGCGTTGCTCGGACCAATCTAGTGAACAATCTACCCCTCGCGGCGGGGGACTTGCCAATTTTGGCGGAGCCCACTTGAACCGAGTTTTTATTTGGTTAAACGATAGTTTCATTCATTTTCCGGGTTCGGGCGGGGGAGGCATCTTTAACAACAGCAGCATGGAACTCAGTATCCTCGCGAGCACGATTGCGGAGAACACGGCAGAAACCGAGGGCGCCGGTATCTTTAATGTCAGTGGTCGCGTAACAGTTACGAACTCAACGATCGCGGGGAACCGGAGTGCATTTTTAAGCCTCGGGAGAGTCGGAGGAGGTATAAGCAATCAAGATCAACTGGAAATCCAAAACTCTATCGTCGCACTGAATACCGCTGGTATAGCCCCCGATTGCAGCGGTTCTCCTTTGTCGCTAGGCCGTAACATCATCGGGGACACCTCTGGTTGCCTAATTATACTGAGACAGACGGATCTTACAGGTGATCCAGGGCTGGGAGAGTTAGTCGTAGAGGATCCTCCGGGTCGGGGTTACTATCCGCTCCTTGCGACTAGTCCGGCGATCAATTCCGGCAATCCCGACGCATGCCCGCAGACTGATCAGCTTGGACTTCCACGACTAGGAAACTGCGATATTGGCTCGGTGGAATTTCAGGGCGGAAGAATGGTGGTTTCGGTGGACATTAGACCCAAAAAAGACGCCAACAGAATCAATCCCGGCAGTAACAAGAATGTTAATGTGGCAATTTTCAGTGTCAATGGCTTTGACGCCACCAGTGTTGATACAGGCACCGTTCGTTTTGGTGCGACGGGCGCTGAGGCAACTCCTATCGATGTTCGCCTGACAGACGTTGACGGAGACGGGCGCCGCGATATGGTATTCCGCTTTCAAATCCAGGACACGGGAATTCAGTGCGGCGATACTTCGGCTTTCCTTGCCGGACAGATTTCTGGGGGGCCGTCTTTTATTGGTTCAAGTCCACTTACGACAGTACAGTGCAAGAAACCGCCACAACCCTTTGTATCGCGTTAGCCTGTCTTAGAAGTGAAGCCACAGAGTCCGGCGAGTTATCCCGCCCACGAGGTATGAATCTCATCCGGGCCGCTCCTGGAAAGGATTCCACTACCACCGGATCTTATCTAGCGCGGCGGCCTATTGCTTCCTGACGCCGAGAATCCGAGCTAACGAACTGGTTAGTAGTTCTCGGCTCCTACCGCTTCCGTGATTGATCGGAATCCATCCCGTTCCATGAGACGGATCAGACCTCGGTTGATTCTTTTGACCGCCGCCGGCCCCTCGTAAATAAAACCGGTGTAGATCTGCACGGCGCTGGCGCCGGCTTTAATTTTTTCGTAGGCATCGGCGGCGGTAAAGATTCCACCTACGCCGATAATCGGCAGCTTGCCGCCGACCGCGCGATAAAGATGGCGCACAAAAGAAGTCGCTAAAGCGCGCAGCGGTTTGCCGCTCAATCCCCCGGGCTCCTGGCTGCCGGAAACCAAGGTATCACGCAAGAACGCCGTTGCGTTGGTGGCGATGATGCCGCTGATTTTTTCCGACATCGCCACCCCAACGATATCGTCGGCCTGAGAAAAGTCCATATCCGGAGCGATCTTGACGAGAATCGGCTTGAGTGCCTCTCCAAAGCGGGAGCTGAGTTGGACATTTTTCTCCTGGATGGCCCGGAGCAATCCTTGCAGGAGACCTCTCGCCTGGAGGTCCCGCAACTCGGGCGTATTGGGAGAGCTCACATTGAGTGTAAAGAAGTCGCCATAAGGATAGAGCTTGTCGAATGAGGAGACGAAATCCGCCACCGCGTTCTTGGTCTCAACGATCTTGCTTCTACCGATATTGATTCCAAGCGGAATCTTAAGATGCGTTCCGTTCCCTCGGAGCGTCCTAAGCCTTTCGGCGATGGCGGTCGCCCCTTCATTGTTGAAACCCAATCGATTGATGAGCGCTTCGTCCTCCGGCAGACGATAAAGCCGCGGTTTCGGATTGCCGGGTTGCGCCAATGCCGTTACGGCACCGATCTCGATGAAACCAAAACCAAACCCGGCGATGGTTCTTACTGCGACCGCGTTCTTATCGAATCCCCCCGCCAGTCCGACCGGGTTGGGAAAGGTAAGGGGACCCACCCTGACCTGCAGCCTGGCGTCTTGTACACAGAATAACCGCTCTAAGACTCCTTCAAAGGGTTGGATTTTGGCGAGCAAAGCCAAAGTCTGCTCATGGGTCTTCTCCGGGTCGCCGAGAAAAAGCAGCGGGCGAATCAGATTCTTGTAAAGCACAGGTTCTTCGATACAACCCGTTCAAAACGTTCCAAAGGTTCAAGCAGTTCAAAACGTTGAAGAAAAGAAGCCACAGTCAACCAAAGCGCAAAGGGCAAAGCGCGACGAAGCCGCAACCAAAATAAAAAGAGAGATTTAGCCGCAAAGAACGCAAAGGTCACAGAGAAGAATTATTTTTTTGTGTTCTATGCGTTCTTTGTGGTTAGTTCCTCCGATAGAAAATTTGCGCAAGCTGCGAAAGCTCTCGACATAGTAGTATAGAGAATAGAGCGCTTTGCGCTATGCCCTTAGCGAACTTTCGCTACCGGTACAGCTCCTTCAACAGCCCGCTCTTCTCGAGATTGTCGAGGAACCGCATGTCGATGAACTGTTCAGGCTTCGCCTCTTTTGCCGCGGGCACCGTCCTGGCCAAGTCATCCAGCGCATTTTTCATCCCTGCCATGTTAATGTAGGGAGCCCTCTCCAAAACCTTGCCGACGTAGAGATCGTAGGCCTTCTGGAGGACGGCGGGGTCCTCGATTTTGGTGTACTTGGCGATGGACTTAAAGGTGAATTCTTTGTTGGTCTTGGCGCGGTGGATCCCTCGTACATAGGCGCGCATGAATCGATCGACCAGGTCCGGCTTTTTTTTCATGACGCCACCTTGCACGATCAATGACGGGTTGGGAAAAGCGAGATCCATATCGGTGATACTGACAAGTTCCTTAAACCCGAGTTTCTCCACTGCAAACAGAGTGGGCGGGGAAACTACGCCGGCTTCAATCGAACCGCCTTGGAGCCCACCCATGATGGAGCTCATCGCTCCCATTTGTAAGATTGTCACGTCCTTCTGGGGATCGAGGTTGTGTTTTCTGAGGGCAAACCGCGCCGAGATGTCCGTGGCAGATCCAAAACGCGTGACACCGATTTTTTTCCCCTTCAGGTCCTCAATAGTTTTTATCTCGGGTCGGACATAAATGGAAAAAATCAACTTGTTTGTGGTGTTCCCAACGACCTTGAGATCGGCTCCTTGAAGGGCGGCGGCCATCGCCGAACTGCCGTTCAAGGCGGCGATGTCAACCTCTCCGGCGGTCACTACCTGGGCGAGCTGGCTGCCGCTGGGGATAAGGATCATCTGGTCGTCCAACCCCTCCCTAGAGAAGAACCCCGCGTCGTGGGCAACCCACAAACCCAAGTAGGAACCGCTGATGGAGCTATAGCCGATGCGGATGTGATCGGCCGCCGTCGCCGCGGAAAAAAACAGCAGCACAAACCATGCGGCCAGGACCATGCGTTTCATAGAAACCTCATATGTATGCACCCGTGTTCAAGCCGTTCAACACGTTCAAGGATTAGGAGTCACGCTCAAAAGATTGGAGTGATGGAGTATGAGAGCATATGGCTGATGGCTTATGGCATCATCCGGCTCGTACTCCAACACTCCATTTCTCCCTAGACGCCTTACTCGGAGATTGCACCGCGGAGGCGCGGAGGGCGCGGAGTAGAGAATTTTTAATCAAAATACATTCCGGGACTCTGCGAACTCCGTACTACTATGCTGCGAAATTTTCGCGGCTTGCGCAAATTTTCTATCAGAGGGATTAACCACAAAGAACGCATAGAACACAAAAAAGATAATTGTTCTTTCCTGCGACCTTTGCGTTCTTTGCGGTTAAATCTCTCCTTTACTTTGGTTGCGGCTTCGCCGCGCTGGGTCTCTGCGGTGAATACGTCTTCTGTAAACCCATCCCCCGCTTATTTGAACGGGGCGCAGGCCGAGGGGGTCAACAACATGTTTTCCTGCATCACCAGGAACTCTCGCGTCGCCGGCGGCCATCCTTCCACCGTCTTTGAGGCTTCGGCCCGGAGCCGCTCGCGTTCCCCGGCATCCTTATACGCCCAAACGTGAATATATTGATTGAGCGGCCCGACAAGCGTATGTCCGGCGAACACCAGCGGCGAGACTTTTGTGCGCCCCGCCATCACCTTGCCAAACCGTTCTAGCACCGTCGGCATCGTGCCCGGCTGGTACGTATAGGTCCGGAACTCATAGAGATTGCCCAGCTTGCTTGCAGGTAACGGCGGCGAAAAAGGCGCTGGCTGGATGATTTTGTTCTCCTGAGTGATGATGAATTCTTGGGTCTTCGGCGGCCACTTGCCGGTTTTTCTTGCTTCCTGGCCAATCCGCTCGCGGTCTTCAAAACTTTCATAGGGCCATATATGAACGACCCTATTGAGTCCGCCCACTTCGGACTGCCACAGGCCGAGCAGCTTCGAGAATTGCAGGCGCGCCGTGAGCCCCTCGGCGAAGCGCTCCACGAAATTGTTGGTCATACCCGGTTTCAACACATAGGTTCTCATCTCGAGAAACATAGCTTACCTCCTTGGTAAAGTTTTCCTATCCTTCCCACATATGCCGGAATAATTGCAACAGTTTTATTGCCGGGCTTCCAACCGTTCCCAAACCGGATCGAATCTGCTAAGAGGCGATAATAGCAGGAAACGGGCGTATTGGAGTGCGAGCGGATGGCCTATAGCGCATGGCTCATGGCTGCATCTCTATATCCTTCATATGCCATAAGCCATCAGCCATATGCTCTCATACTTCATGGAACTGCGAAGCATCAGAGTGGAGGAACTATGAAAGCGCGAGCAGCGGTTGCGTGGAAGTCAGGGGCGCCTTTAGCCATCGAAGAAGTGGAAGTAGAGGGGCCGAAGAGCGGAGAAGTACTGCTCCAGATAAAAGCCACGGGTGTTTGCCACACCGACGCTTATACTCTCTCCGGAAAAGATCCGGAGGGAATCTTTCCTGCCATCATGGGCCATGAGGGTGGCGCAGTCGTGATGGAAGTCGGAAACGGCGTTACGAGCGTTAAGCCGGGCGACCACGTGATTCCGCTCTACATCCCGGAATGCGGCCAGTGCAAGTTTTGTAAGTCCGGCCGGACGAATCTGTGCGGGGCGATTCGCGCGACCCAGGGAAAGGGCGTGATGCCCGACGGCTCGTCGCGCTTTTCAATCAAGGGGAAAACTATTTTCCACTACATGGGCACCTCGACCTTTTCCGAGTACACTGTGCTGCCGGAGATCGCCCTAGCCAAGATCAATCCGGCGGCTCCCCTGGACAAAGTCTGTTTGCTCGGGTGCGGTATCACGACCGGGATCGGCGCGGTTTTGAATACCGCCAAAGTGAGAGCTGGCTCCACGGCGGCCGTGTTCGGCCTGGGCGGCATCGGCTTGAGCGTGATTCAGGGTTTGGTCTTGGCCAAGGCCGAGCGGATCTTCGCCATCGATCTCAATCCAAAGAAATTCGAGATGGCCAAATCCCTGGGCGCCACGGATTTCGTCAATCCAAGCGAGCAAACTAGGCCGATACAAGAAGTTATCGTCGATTCGACCGATGGCGGGGTCGATTACTCCTTTGAATGCATCGGCAACGTCAAGACGATGCGGGCTGCGTTGGAGTGTTGCCACAAGGGGTGGGGTGAATCGATCATCATCGGTGTCGCGGCAGCCGGAGAGGAAATCAGCACTCGGCCCTTCCAACTGGTTACCGGACGCTCCTGGCGGGGAACGGCCTTTGGCGGAGTCAAAGGCCGCTCACAGCTGCCCGGTTACGTGGAGAGATACTTGAACGGCGAGATCAAGGTCGATCCGATGATCACCCACAGGCTTGCGCTGGAGAAAATCAACGATGCTTTCGACCTCATGCATGAAGGCGAAAGTATCAGATCGGTGATCACCTTCTGACGCCGGCCTATAGCCTATGGCTTATAGCGTATGGTTTCTTGGTACCGTCTATAGGCCATCTATATGCGATAAGCGATTAGCCATGAATGAGGCATGAGCATATAGCTGATAGCTTTCGGGCGAATGACGGATATAGAGCTGAAACCATAAGCCATACGCCATCCGCTATAAGCATCTGGCTCTCGGACATCGGCCTATCGCCTATGGCTTATAGCATATGGTTCCTTTGTACCATCTATATGCCATAAGCGATCAGCCATATGCGATTTCGGTCGCGCGCCTTGCCTCTGAGATCTTTTGAGCAGCCTGCAAACGGAGTTTTCGCAACCTGCTGGACTAGTCCAGACTAGCGGCTCTGGAGTACTTGTCCCGCCAGATTCGTCACGCGATCGACGCGGATGATTACCGCGGCACCTTTTCGCTCAGGGTCTTTATCGATCTCATCCTTCACCGTCCGCGCCATGACTTGGTCTCTAAGCGCGCCTTGCTCGTGCAACGTCGCCGTACCATGGAAGCGCCAATTGACCCGGGTTTTGGTGTCTCGGAATAGAACGACGACTTTCGGATTTGCCTGGACGTTCTTGAGATGCTGACGGCGAGTTCGTTCCCAATAGGCAAGGGACTCGTTGTCAAAAATCATCATGCTGCCTTTGTAGCCGATATCCGGCTCACCCTCGGCAGAAACGCTCGCCAAAATGCAGGGGGAACCGTTGGCTAGAGCAGGGTCGACCAAATTGCGCATATCGTCGGTTAGATTAATCATGTTCTCCTCCTTGGAAATTGGTTTGCTGCATTTGTACCCTAAATTCGCCACTTCTCCAAGCCGTAGGCCTGATCCCAAAATAGGTACTCGTACCGGCTGCTGAGAAGAAAATGCGAGGACATTCGTTTTTTGGCGTCCCGTCCTGCGGTCGCCCCTAATTCATCCATCAGGTGAATCTGCTCGCGCAGCGGTTTCCAGTACTCCTCAGAGGCGTAAGTCTCGATCCATTCCCGGTAGATCTTTGGCTTGCCCGGACGACCTTTGTAAAGCCTTCTGCCGACTTCACCGTAGATCCAGTAGCACGGCAAGATGGCGGCAACGATGTCTCCCAGGCTCCCACCTCCTGCGACGGCCTGTAGGTGACGCGTGTAGGCCTCAGTGATGGGACCTTTGGGAAAGCGATCGAGCTCCGTCGCGGAGAAACCAACAGTTCTGCCGAAGCTGGCATGAAAATGACGCTCGACCTCGACGGCGATCAGCGCATGGCGCGCGAAGACTTCCAACGTTCGCAAATTCGGCGATTTCGCGCCTCCATGACAGAGAACCTGCGCAAAGTCCAACAAGTAAAGATAGTCCTGGAAAATAAAATAGGTAAAGCGCTCCATGGACAAGGTCCCGGCATGGAGCTCGCGTAGGAAGCGATGACCATGAATCGCACGCCAGATCGAATCTCCGCGACGCCGCAACTGCGCGCTAAATTTTTCTGCCATAATAAGGATAAAACGGCTTGCAGTTTAGCCAATTTCTTTCTATATAGAAAGCCCAAGCACGTATTCCCGGTCTACACGAAAACTCGCTTCGACGAAAGCTGAGAAAGGAACAGCGATGAATAAGAAGATAAAATTGCGCGTCAACGGAAAGAAGGTCGAATCGGAAGTTCCAACCAATCGTCTTTTGATCGATTTTCTGCGCTACGATCTCGGGCTTACAGGGACCAAAGAGGGTTGCAGCGTCGGCGTTTGCGGCGCCTGCACGGTTCTCATGGACGGCGATATGGTGAGCGCCTGTTTAGAATTGGCCGTCTTCGCCGACGGTCATGACATCACCACTGTTGAAGGCTTGGCCAAAGATGGCGTGCTCCATCCGGTGCAGAAGAGCTTTATTCAGTACGGCGGTTTTCAGTGCGGCATATGCACCCCGGGTCAGGTGGTCGCGGCCAAAGCACTTCTCGATGAAAACCCGAGACCCAACGAGGATGAAATTAAGGACTGGATGATGGGCAACCTCTGCCGCTGCACGGGCTATTACAAGATCATCGAATCGATCCAGAAGGCATATCAATTCGCCAAATAAGGGACACAGCCATGATACCTTTCGAATACCGCACTCCCAAAAACCTCAAGGAAGTCCACGCTACGCTGAAAGAATTCGGAACCGATGCGAAGCTTATTGCCGGTGGCACCGCATTGGTGATTATGATGAAGCAGCGTTTGGTCCGGCCGGGCTGTCTCGTAAGTCTTCGCTCGGTGCGCGGGCTCAATGCCATCGAGCTGAAAGACGGTGGTTTGCGTATCGGCGGTTTAGCCACGCATCGCGAAGTGGAAGATTCGTCACTGGTCCGCCGGCGCCTTCCATTGCTCGCCGAGACTTATCACCACGTCGCGACGATTCGGATACGCAATAGGGCCACCGTCGGAGGGGGTTTGGCTCACGCGGACCCAAACCAGGACCCGCCGCCAACCTTGATTGCGCTTGGCGCAACCGTTAAAGCAACGTCGCCCAACGGAAGCCGGGTTATTCCTCTCGATGAGTTTTTCACCGACTACTATGAGACCGTGCTTAAACCTGACGAGATCGTCACAGAGGTTTTCGTTCCGAAACTGGCCGCCAATACAGGCGGCGCCTACCTGAAGTTCCTGCCCCGTACAGCAGACGACTACGCAACGGTCTCCGCTGCGGCGGTATTGACCTTGGATAAGAATAAAAAAACCGTTAGTGATGTCCGGATTGCTCTGGGGAGCGTCGGGATTACGCCCATCCGAGCTACGGCCGCAGAAGCCATTCTTCGGGGTCAGCCCCTCAAGGCCGAAGCCTTCGCTGAAGCGGGAGAAAAGGCCAAGGAGGCCGTGGATCCCGTCAGCGATTTTCGTGGCTCAGCCGGGTACAAGAAAGAGATGGCCGGCGTATTCGTTAGGCGCGCCCTCGAAAAGGCCCTCGCTGCCATTCGTCAGTCAGCCCGAAGCAAGTCCGCGGCAAAAACAACCAAGAAGACGGTGAAGAAAAGGAGAAAACGTTGAAGTTTACCCAGAGCGCGCAGATTCCGGTTGCCCGTGAGCCTCTTTGGAAGTTTCTCATGGACGTGCCCAAGGTGGCGCAGTCGCTTCCCGGGGTTGAATCTGTGAGCAAAATCGATGACACGACCTATCAGGGGGCGCTGAAAGTCAGAGTGGGGCCCATCTCTCTCAACCTACAGGGAAAGATAATCGTCGAAGAACAGGACCATGAGAACTGGCGCGCAGCTCTGCGCGCCGAGGCGAAAGATCGTATGGCTGCCGGTGCCGTGAACGGCAAAACCAGCATGATGCTCAAAGAGTTGGGCGCCGATCAAACCGAACTCTTGGTGGAAACCGACGTCAATATTCTGGGGAAGATTGGGGAGTTTGGTCAACCCATCATCCGCAAGAAGGCCGACGCCATGCTGAAAGAGTTCGTAGAGAACATCAAGAAACAGTTAACTGGAAAATAGGCCGCGGGAACTTTTTGGGTCCGTTGCCTCGTCGGCGTTCGAGTGCGCTCGCATTCGGCCCAATACACAATTGTAACAATCTTCGGCAAGTCTCTTTCTGCCTGCCGAGTTGTCTTCATATCGGGAACAGTCGATCTTCGGCCGGATCGTCACTCTCGCTTCGATCCGGCGCAGCGCGAGAAGCTTCCAAAAGTGGGGCACATCGGGCATATCGTCGTAACAATAAACCAAGTCACGGTTGGCCGTCGAGATGGGTTGCTCGTCGATACTTTGATAAGCCAAAGTAAGCGGTACGATGATCGCCCGGCTTCTCAAAGGCGCCGCCAGCGGAGCGGTCTGAAAGGGCAGCATCCGCTCGCCATTGGTCGCGGCCCCCTCGGGAAACAGCAAAATATTTGCTTGTTGCTTAAGTTTCTGGCTGATCTCCTTAACCGCCAGCGGAATCAGGCCTTTGCTTTGCCGATTGATAAAAACGGTGCCGCAAAGTGTCGTCCACTGACCCACCACCGGCCAGCTTTTCACTTCCTGTTTTGAAACAAAAATGACCGGGAAAAGGCTTCCGAGAACAATCCCATCGAGATAGCCAAAATGATTGCTGATGATGACATAGCCACCGCGTTGAAGCTGCCCGCGCGTCGCCCTCCACCGTTATTTTGATATTCAGAATTCTTACTCATTGACCAGGTAAAGCCTCGAATCCAGCGGCTGACAATCTTCCAGCGGTTAGGAAGTCTTAGCACGCTGATGCACAAGTGCAGGACGACCAAGACGCCGAAGAAAAACAGCCCCAGGGAAAGAATAGCGATCAGCTTAATCCAGCGCATGACACACCTGGGTTTCCATCACATCAAAACGGCCAATAGATTCAAGGCCCAACGTTTGAAGATCGAGCTTGCTAGACGCACGATATGTCTCTTGCAGCATCACTGCTTATCTGCTCACTGCTTACCGCTCACGGCTCACTGTTTACGCCATCTAACGGTGCATCCACATAGGTTTTCTTTTCTCAAGGAAGGCGCGGATGCCCTCGTCCACATCATTGGTACGCAGAAGTTCGTCGCGATACAACTCTTCTGATCTTTTGAGCGCATCGGAAAATCCCCTGAGAGAAACTTCCCTTAGGCCTTTCAGTGCGATGCGCAAAACAGCGCCGCTCTTTCCAAGCAGCTCTTCCAATAGAGATGTAAGGCCGGTCTCCAGTTGATCGCTTGCCAGTACACGGTTGATCAATCCGATGGCGAAGGCCTCCTGAGCGGAAAACCTTCGTCCGGTGAGAATCATCTCCGCGGCGCGATGATAACCGATCAGCGAAGAGAAACGCGCCAAAGCGACCGGCGGATAACATCCCACATCGATTTCTGGCGTAGCGAAAGAACTATCGTCCGACGCAATAACAAAGTCGCAGGAAGTTGCCAATTCGCAACCTCCGCCGAGACAGACGCCACGAACCAAGGCAATGGTGACTTGAGGTAGAAGAAGAAGTTTGCGGATCACACCGTGCACGACGTCGAGCATCTCGGGAACATTTTCACGCGTGTGGTCACGGATATCAACGCCGGCGGAAAAGGCCCGTTGGCCAGCACCTTGGATGACCATAACATCGGTTGCGGTATTCTCTATGTACGCCGCCAGCACGCCGTCGAGCTCCCGCAACAATGAAATGTCCAGAACATTCAAAGGCGGCCGGTCCATTGCGATGCGGACCACCCGTTCTTTATTTTCAACCTTTACACCCAACGTTCGATATCTCCGAAAAGTGCCCCTCTCAACCCCGTAATCGGGCTTCGACGCCTACCCGAAGGCTGATTCCGGCACGCTCATCCTTAGCGAACTCCATGTCCTCACTATCCCAAATTTTTCTCGCACAAACGAGCCCCTCTTACAAGGAAAATTCCACCCGCGCGAGTTTGACAAGAAGGGGGCCAGACCTTACACTTAGCTGCCTGTGAGCTGATAAGGAGGGTTTTATGAAGAGTTTACGGCTTCTAGTGCTCGTTATGATTCTATGCCTTACCCTGGGACCCAAACTTAGCATCGCTGCCCCCGACGAGTACGACGACAGCCAATCTAACCCTTTCAGGGTAGCGGCTTACCTGCTCTATCCTGCGGGATTCATTCTGGAGTGGACGGTTTTCCGACCCTTCCATTTCCTCGTTAGCAGCACTGAGCCAGCTGAGGCCTTTTTCGGCCACCAACCCCATCCTCCTGCTATCTCCGAGCCCCGGCCCTATCCATACTATGGAGCGTCCCCTAGGGTCCCATTGCAGGAGCCGCCGCCTCCGGCAAAAGTGACGGCGGCACCAGAGCCACCGAAAGAAGTCATCAAGGTAGTTGAGGTTCCCGTCGTTAAGGAAGTCATCAAAGAAGTGCCCAAAATTGTCGAAGTCGAGCGGGTCGTCTTTCCGAATGTCGCTTTCCGCTTTAACTCAGCGGAGCTTACGGATCTCGGCAAAGGCGAAGTCTATCTTGCCGCGCAAAGGCTTAAAGAGAAGGCTAATGTTACGATTGCTATCGAGGGGCATACCGATGACGTCGGGAACAATGAGTATAACGACAAGTTAGGAATGCGTCGAGCCGAAACCGTCATGAAAGAGCTGGCGTCCTTGGGGGTGGATCCCGGAAGAATGTCTGCAGCCAGCCTGGGAGAGACCCAACCGTTGATCGGCCAGGAAACCGCCTGGGCCCGAGCCGTAAATCGCCGGGTTGAGTTTCAAGTTAAGGGTCAATAAACTAATCTAAAATCAGCAGTGCGGAGGCCCAGCCTAACTTTTAGGCTGGGCTTTTTTTCTCGTGCAGGCTGCTGAAAAAGACTCATATGCGTCGTTGCGCTCGACCGATTTCGCGTCAACGTACAAGAAGAGTACGCCTCCGCTCATCGATCTTCGTGCGCCTCGCCTCTGAGATCTTTTTGAGCAGCCTGCAAACCAAAGCTTTACAGCAACCATCGAAAAATCATGACCTACAAGCCCCAGGACACCTATTACAAAAAAGCCAAGCAAGAAGGCTACCGATCACGCGCCGCGTATAAGCTGCTCGAGCTGCAACAGCGCTTTCGTTTCATGAGACCTGGTGATGTAGTCGTCGATCTGGGAGCCGCTCCGGGCGGCTGGCTCCAGGTGGCCGCAAAGTTCGTCGGCCAGAACGGAAAAGTTATTGGCGTCGATCTCCGGCCCATCGAGATATTGCGCGAACCTAATATCATTTTCCTCCAGGGCGACATCACGTCTTCCGAGATTTTGACAAAAATAGAAGAGCTCGTTCACCGCAAACCTGATTGTGTCTTGTCGGATCTGGCACCGCGGCTAAGCGGGATTCGCGACGCGGACGCTGCGCGCTGCTTGGAGTTGAACAGAACCGCTTTGGCGGTGGCAATCGCCCTGCTCCGGCCAGGCGGATCTTTTCTTGCCAAAAGCTTCGTCAACCAAGAGCTTCAGACCTTTACACTTGAACTCAAGCAGCACTTTCGTTCCGTGGATCGCACACGGCCGGAGGCCACCCGGCAAGGGTCTTCGGAGTTTTATTTTTTTGCTAAGGATTTTCATGTGAATCCCAGGAACTAGCAGGACTATTATTCACCGGACGAGAAACAGCATGATAGACTGCACACCGAGCGAGGAGATATTCCAGTTCAAAACGTTCAAGTCGGTTTAAGCTCGGTCAAACCCCCACCTGTATCCTCCCCCGCGTCGCGGGTGAGGAATAAAAGGAGGAGCTGGAACTATTGGAACTTTTTGAACGAATTGAACGGCTCCACTGTTGGATGTTCATTGCCCGAGCTACGTCACGATCCTGAGGCTATCGTATGCCAGAATTTAGAAAAGATCCCGTCGCCGATCGCTGGGTCATCATTGCCCCCGAAAGAGCGAACAGGCCCGTACACCGCGAAGCTTCGGATACCGCTCCGTGTCCTTTCTGCGCAGGAAATGAAAACATGACTCCCCCGGAAGTTCTGGTCTTGGGTGGCGAGAGCGACCTATCCAGTTTACCGAACTGGAGCGTCCGCGTGGTCCCTAACAAGTATCCCGCCCTCGTTCCGGATGGAAGCGGACTTGAGATTGCCGATAAAAATTTCGAGGCACGCAGCGGCATCGGCGCGCACGAAGTCATTATCGAAAGCCCCGATCATGTAAACGACGTGGCGCTGCTCGGCGAGCGACAGTTTGAAATAATCCTTCGAGCCTACCGTCGTCGAATCATGGAACTTCGAACCGACAGACGATTTCGCTATATTCTTATTTACAAGAACCAGGGCATCGAAGCGGGGGCGACCCTCGAACATGTTCATTCGCAGTTGGTCGCGATGCCGATGATACCCAAACGGATCCTGGAAGAGATCAAAACCGCGGAAAATTACTACGTAGCAAACCGGCGCTGCGTTTTTTGTGACATCCTTCGGAAAGAAACCAAGCAGCGCGAGCGCGTCGTCATCGAAAATGCGCGTTTCCTCGTGATTTGTCCCTTTGCGCCCCGTTTTCCTTACGAGACCTGGATACTACCCAAGAAACACTCGTCCTTTTTTGAGCACAATACTCAACCGGATGACATCGATCTCGCTCAGATGTTGCGAGAGATATTGACCCGGCTCAAGCACAGCCTCGGCGCTCCGGCGTTCAATTACGTCATCCATTCCAATCCGCTCGATGGGAACGACAACGATTACTACCACTGGCACGTGGAGATCCTGCCCAAGACGATACGAGTCGGGGGATTTGAGTGGGGATCGGGTTCTTACATCAATCCAGTAACGCCAGAACAGAGCGCGCGCTCACTCCGCGCGGCGATGCCGTAACCAATCATAATCCAGCTTGAACCCAGTGCAGTAGGCCGCAACCAAAGAAAAATGGATATCACCACGAAGCACACGAAGACCACGAAGGAAGAAAAATATTTCTTTAAGAATCGATATTCTCTCCTTTATCCGATCTTCGTGTCCTTCGCGACCTTCGTGGTGTAAAAGTCTTTCGTCGAATGGTGTATCCGTGCTAACAACCGCTTGAAAGATTTGCGTAAGCCGCGAAAACTCTTAAGCACGGTAACCCGAAATAGTCCGACCCGCTACTCCACGGTGACGCTTTTCGCCAGATTGCGCGGTTGATCAACGTCCGTGCCACGATGAACTGCAATATGGTAAGCAAGGAGTTGAAGCGGAATGCTCAGCACGATGGGTGTAAGAAAATGGGAGGCTTTGGGTACAGTCAACATGCCAAAGGACGAGATCTCCGAGGGGAGCTTCGTCTCGTCGGTTAAGTATGATGACCTTGCCCCCGCGGGACTCCACCTCTTTTAAATTACCCAGGGTTTTCTGAAAGTAGCGATCGCGGGGCAAGAGCACGACGACCGGCATCTTTTCGTCGATAAGCGCTATGGGGCCGTGCTTCATCTCGCCCGCGGGGTATCCCTCGGCATGGATGTAAGAGATTTCCTTCAGCTTCAGCGCGCCCTCGAGGGCGATCGGATAGTTGATGCCCCGGCCAAGATACAAAAAATCGGTATTGTCGGTCAGGTTCCGCGCCAAGACTTCCACCTCGTTTTCGACCTTCAGCGTCTCTTCGATCCAGTGCGGCAGATACATCAGGTCGGCGAGGAGTTTCTTCGCCTGCGTCTTGCTCAGGCTTCCCCGGCGCCGCCCCAGCGCGATAGCCAGAAGATAGAGCGCCGTGAGTTGCGTGGTGAAGGCTTTGGTGCTCGCGACACTGATCTCGGGCCCCGCATGGGTGTAGAGAACTCCATCCGATTTTCTGGGGATTGACGAGTCAACAACGTTGCAGATGGATAGCACCTTGGCTTTCTTGAGCCGCGCGATCTCGACGGCCGCCAAAGTGTCCGCGGTTTCGCCCGACTGGCTGACCATGAGCAGAATCGACCGAGGGTCCATCAACGGCGAGCGGTATCTAAATTCCGAACCGTAGTCCACCTCCGCCGGAATTTGCGCGATCTCCTCGATCATGAACTTGCCCACGAGGCATGCATGCCACGCCGTCCCACAGGCGACAAGATGAACCCGCTCGACCTGGCGCGCCTGGCTCGTCGTAAGACGAATGTCTTCCAGTGACACCTCACCGTCTCTCAAAGAGATGCGCCCGCGAAACGTGTCCGCCACGGCCCGCGGCTGATCGTGAATCTCTTTGAGCATGAAATGACGATAGCCGTCCTTGCGCGCCGCCACCGCGTCCCAGGTGATTTCTTTGAAAGGTCTTTGAACCGATTTGCCTTTGCCGTTAAACAGCCGAAACGAACCGATTGAGACTTCCGCGACTTCGCCGTCCTCCAGGAAAGCGACCTTGCGGGTATAGTCGAGCAATGCGGGAATATCGGAGGCGATGAAGGTCTCGCCGTCACCCCCGCCAATCACAATGGGAGTCGAGTTCTTGGCAACGACGAGCCGTTTGGGATCTTTCTGGTTGAGAAATAGCAAGGCATAGGAACCCCGAATTTCCCTGAGACTTTTTCTCACGGCCTCGAGGAAATCCATGCCTTTGTCAACTTTCTCCGCGACAAGATGAGCGACAATCTCTGTATCTGTCTCGGAGGAAAATTTTGTGCCCCGGCCGATCAGTTGTTCTTTGAGATCAAGGTAGTTTTCGATGATCCCATTATGCACAACCACCACGTCGCCCGCGCGATGGGGGTGCGCGTTGGTCTCGGACGGCCGGCCGTGAGTTGCCCAGCGCGTGTGGCCGATGCCGATCGTCCCGATCATCGGATCCCGATCGAGTAGGGTTTCCAGATTTTTGAGCTTACCTTCACAACGGCGCACCGCGACATGGCCATCGTTCACCACGGCGATCCCGGCGGAATCATAGCCCCGGTACTCGAGCTTCCTCAGGCTCTCCAGGATCAGCGGCGCGGCGTCCCGTTTACCGATATATCCGACAATGCCGCACATTATTTCTTGGTCCCTTTCATCTTCTCTCGCTTCTGTTCCGTCCAACCTTCCCGCACTCGCTCCTGCCGTTCGTTGAAAGCCAGATGCCCCGGCGGGAATGTCGTGACGAAGGGTCGTGGCCGTGGCGACGTACACGTCATCCCCCAGGGAAATAGGCGCCACTAGCGTGGTGTCGCTGCCCACCTGCACGCGATCGCCGATTTTTGTGCGATATTTATGAAACCCATCATAGTTACAAACAATGGTTCCCGCTCCAATGTTGCCGTCGCGGCCGATCGTCACATCTCCCAGATACGTAAGATGGTTCGCCTTGGTATTGTCTCCAATCGTCGCCTCTTTGGTTTCAACGAAGTTGCCGATGTGAACGTTGGCGCCCAGCGAGCTGCCCGGACGAAGATGCGCAAAGGGCCCGATAATCGCACCGGCGGCCACCCGAGAGCTGGTCATGACGACGGAAAATTTCAGCTGAACTGCATCGCCGATTTGAGTATCCGTCAGGTAGGCGCTGCCGTCGATTTGACAGCGCTCGCCGATGACCGTGTTTCCACGCAGATGCGTGTTCGGCCCGATAACGGTATCCCTGCCGATCACCACGCCCTCTTCGATGTAAGCCGTGTTGGGGTCTTTGAGGGTGACGCCGTTATCCATCCATTTTCGATTGATCCGTTCCTGCAATGTCTTCTCCATCAGAGCGAGCTCCTCTCGGGTATTGATGCCCATCACTTCATGCGCGTCGTCCACTTTCATAGTGGCGACTCGCTCTCCTTCTTTCAACGCAATGGCCACGGTATCGGGCAAATAGTATTCGCCCTGTTCGTTGTGGTTTTTTACCTTTTCCAGAGCAGAAAATAGAAACCGCGCGGACGCAACATAGATTCCGGCGTTGACTTCTTCAATCCGCTGCTGGGCATCCGTCGCGTCTCGCTGTTCGACAACGCCGGCGATCTCGCCATCAGCATGGCGCAGGACGCGACCATAGCCCGTGGATTCTTTCAGCGATGCCGTCATAAGGGTCAGGGATGCCTTGTGCTCCCGGTGCAAATGAATGATCGCGCTCAAGGTCCGTACCGAAATCAGCGGCACATCCCCGCTGAGAATGAGAATATCGCCGGCAAATTCGCCGAAGCTATTTCTGGCGCAGAGAACGGCGTGGGCGGTGCCGAGCTGCTGTTCCTGAACGATCCACGTAACATCGTCGCCGCGGTAAGCGTCCTTGACCGCCTCGGCGCCGTGTCCGATAATGACGGCCACTTTGCCTGGATTGAGCCGCCGTGCGGTGGTCAAAACATGGAACAATAAAGGCTTCCCACTCAGGGGATGCATAACTTTGGGCAAACTGGATTTCATCCGTTTGCCCAACCCAGCCGCCAAAATAATTACGCCGACTTCGTTCATCTTGTGTAACCTCGAGGCACTAAAGGTCGATTATAGCGAAAGTAGGAATTCAATCAAAGTGAACCTTTCCCTACGGCCGTTCTTGGCAGCACCGAAAACTTGAACACTTCTTTGCATAAAGCTATAGAACTCGCCCCGGCAAGCTCGGTAAGGGATCAAGGCGAGGGCGGTTTTCGAGCGCCGATCGCATGAGCTCCTGGAGGGGCGGTTGAGGCCAGATCGACGACCGTAGATTGATTCTTAACCGGAGCGCGGGGCCCTTGTTGTAGCGGGTAAGGCAATCGATCCTGGCAGGCCCGAAGGAAGAACATGAGAAGCCCCACCGAACTGACGATAGAGGTGAGCGTGATGAAGGGCGTCCAAAAGGCGCTCCAGCGCGCGCGTCGCCGCTCTTCTCTGAGTTCTTCCAAACTCTTTTTCGGTGACGGCTTGTCCACTGATTTATGGTTTTTCCAGCCGATTCGACTAGTTGTCTCTGGCTGGTATAATATGAGCGCCGGCTGAAGTCCAACGGGACAAATTTCATGGCTGTAAATATTACTTGTCAACCAGCATCAATTCAATTACAAGAAACCATCATGAGTGATTCGTCTAGATCGCTCCACGGAGACCCATGATGAGCCGTACGCCGGACGGATCTGCTTATCGCACGGCCCCGGAATCTACAGAAAAGGAAGAAACGCGGGAAGACTGGTGGGAGGTTTGTCCCGTGTGCGGCTGGCGGCTCCACAATCACAAATGCCGCTTTGTCTGCTCCAATCCCCAATGCCATTTCTTCATGAGCTGCAGTGAGTTCGATATGTAACGGTTTCCCAAACGCTGAGTTTGCTTGCTATCATTCCATTCGGTAGAAGAAGAGCATGGCAAAAACCGCCGGTATCGTTATCATTGGCAATGAGGTGCTGTCCGGAAAAACCCAGGACATCAATTCTCACTTCTTCTGCGGCGAGTTGCGCCAGCTCGGCGTGGACGTCCAAAAGATCTCAACGATTCCCGACGAAATCGAATGGATCGGCCGAGAAGTCGCCGCTTTCTCGAAACGCTTTGATTGGGTCTTCACTTCCGGAGGTGTGGGGCCGACCCACGACGACGTCACCATCGACGGAATCGCCCACGGCTTTGGACTCAGAGTTGTCCGTCATCCCGACATCGAACAACGGATGCGGCAACGCCTTGGCACGGAGGTTAATGAGGCGCGGCTGAGAATGGCGAACGTCCCCGAAGGCGCGGAGCTTTTGGCGACGGAGGCCCTTTTCGCCCCGGTCGTGAAAATCCACAATGTCTTTATCTTTCCCGGAATTCCAAAAATACTCCAGGAACGATTTATCGCCATCAGGGAAAGATTTCGCGACGCGCCGTACTTCCTCAAAGTCGTATACGTCCGGCAGGGGGAAGGCGTCATTGCCAGTCTTATGAACGATCTGCTGCTCAAGTATCCACAACTGCTGCTCGGTTCCTATCCAGTGCTGGATATTCCGGACTACAAGGTCAAAGTCACGCTTGAGTCGAAAGACTCCGATTATCTCGATCAGGCCCTGCAAGCCTTTCTGTCAGCGCTACCTGACGGCGCGGTCCATCACGTGCAATAGCATTCAGCACATGTCCGGCAATCCGTCTTGGGGCATTCTTCCGCGCTTTAGGAAAGCTCCTTTACCACCGCTTGTCAGCATGTGGGCGGCGCTTGGGCCAGGCGTGATCTTCATGGCCTTGGCCCAAGGAAGCGGGGAGCTGATCTGGTGGCCCTACATCATCGCCAAGTACGGCCTGTCATTTTTATTTCTGCTGCTCCCCGCTTGCCTTCTTCAATTTCCGGTCACTTATGAAATCGGCCGCTATACGGTGCTCACCGGAGAGAGCATCTTTCAGGGCTTCATTCGCCTGAATCGCGGCTTTGCATTTTTCCTCTGGATCTTGATGACCCTTTCATTTCTTTGGTTCGGCGCGTTTGCGGCAGCCGGCGGGACATCACTGGCCGCGCTGACGCATTTCCCGGCGGGTTGGACCCCTAGAGGTCAGACTCTCTTTTGGGGTTACCTTTCGATGTTTGTGTTTCTGGCAGCGATTCTTCTGAGCAAAGTGATCTATCGCTTGGTCGAAACTTTCATGTGGGCCGTGGCGCTTCTTACCCTCGTGGGACTTTTGTGGGCGAGTGCCAACACCGAAGCGCTCCGCGCCCTGCCGGCTTTCGCCAAAGGCTTGTTCATTCCCGAGTCGCCGATGCCGAGACCCTGGGATCCTGATGACGCAACAAAATTGTTGACCGCGATCACCTTCGCGGGACTGGGCGGATTTTGGACTCTCTTTTATTCCTACTGGGTTCGGGACAAGGGCGCAGGGATGGCCCATTATATGGGAAGAATCACCGGTCCAATCACGGGCAAAGCCGAGGCGATCCCTTCGTCCGGCGCCGTGCCGGGCGAAGATGAGGGATTAGCGCACGCCAGTCGCTGGAGACATTATCTGTTTTGGGACGTCAGCATCGGTATTGGGGGAAATCTCCTCACGACTCTCATGACCTGCCTGCTGGCTTATGCGCTATTATTTCCTAAAGAGCTTCTCCCCCAAGGGTACGAACTTGCGGTCGTCCAGAGCCGTTTTTTCGAAGTGAGCTGGGGTTGGCTTGGAAAACTCCTCTTCTTGATCGTCGCCGCGGCATTTCTTTCCGACACTTGGCTCGCCACCGTCGATGCGGTGAGCCGCATTCACACGGATTGCGTTTACGCTTTTTTTCCACGGACACAGTCCGTGCCGGTCCGCTCCTGGTATTTGATCTTCCTGTTTCTACTCACCGCCATCACCGCCGCTACTATGGGCTTTGCCGAACCCGGACCCCTGATCCTGCTCTCAGCCGTTATCGGATTCGTGGGTACCGTACTTTTCTCGGTGGCGTTGATTTTTCTAAATCATGTTTACTTGCCGCGGTACTTGCCTGCCGCCGTCCGTCCCGGCCGCGTCAACTTGGTTTTCCTCTGCATCGCCTGCGCGGCCTACCTACTTCTCGCCATAGCCTACCTTCTGGCCGTCACCCGCCTCGTTTGAACGCCTGCCGGCCGATGACTTCGTCGCGCCGAGTTGCAGATGCAAAGGAGATTGGAAAAACCATATCTCGCGCAAAGTAATTCATGTACCAATCGGTACAACACGGCGGATGAAAATGGTAGCGTCGCATTGCCGAAGGCCAATGACCGGCGGTCGATTTGCGTCTAGCGCCAAGAGCCTGGGCAAAGTAGGACCCGAGCATTCTAAGGAAACACGGTCTGTTGCTCCCAGTATAGGGAAGCACGCATAAGAGAATCTTTTCAAGACGAGTGCTCCTTTGGTCTTGGGAAATTAGCTTTCGATAGGGGGTGAGGCAATGCAAGTGATTTACCAACGCTGTTGTGGGTTGGACGTTCACAAGCGAAGTATCACGGCGTGTCGGCTGAAGTGGTTGGGTAGTGCTTGGGAAAGAGAGATTCGACAGTTTGGGACGATGACCAAGGATCTGCTGGGGCTGGCGGATTGGCTGGCGCAGGAAGGGTGCACGCACGTGGCGATGGAATCGACGGGGGTTTATTGGAAGCCGGTCTATAACATTCTGGAAGGGCAATTTGAGTTGCTGGTGGTCAACGCGCAGCATCTCAAAGCGGTGCCCGGTCGCAAGACCGATGTTCGCGATGCCGAGTGGATAGCGGAGTTGCTCGCGCACGGATTGCTGCGAGGTAGTTTTGTACCACCCGCCGATGTCCGTGAATTGCGCGAGTTGACGCGGTATCGGAGCTCCTTGGTGCGCGACCGCGCCCGCACCCTCAACCGACTTCAGAAGGTGCTGGAGGCGGCCAATATCAAGTTGTCGAACGTGGTCAGCGACATCGACGGGGTCTCGGCGCGACTGATGCTGGAGGCGCTGGTGGCGGGACAAAGAGACACCCAAGAGCTGGCCAGCTTGGCCAAGGGCCGGCTCAAAGAGAAGCGTGCGCAACTGGTAGAGGCGCTCTCGGGTCGGCTGCAGCCCCATCAGAGCTTTCTGATCGCCGAGCATCTGGCGCAGATCGACTATCTGGAAGGAGCGATCGAACGGCTCAGCGGTGAAATCGAGGCGAGACTGCGCCCTTTTGAGCAAGAGATCGCCTGGCTCGATACCATTCCCGGAGTAAGCCAGCGCACGGCCGAGGTGTTGTGGGCGGAAACCGGTGGTGACATGAGCCGCTTTGCGAGCGCCCGGCATCTGGCATCGTGGGCGGGTATGTGCCCTGGGAACAACGAGTCGGCAGGTAAGCGTCGCACCGGGCGCACGCGTAAAGGCAGCCCGTGGTTGCGTCACTGCCTGGTGGAAGCCGCGCATGGGGCCGCGCACACCAAGAATAAATATTTGAGCTCCCAGTATCACCGCATCGGTGCTCGGCGCGGCAAGAAGAAAGCTCAGGTGGCGGTCGGCCATTCGATTTTGGTGATCGCTTATCATCTGCTCACGCGCAAACAGCCCTATTCGGATCTGGGTGCGAACTACTTTGATGAACGCGACCGTCAGGCTGTCACCAAACGCTGCGTGACCCGGCTACAAAAACTCGGCTATGAAATCAGCTTGGAGAAATTGCAGATGGCTGCGTGACTGTATTTTCATAAGAGACGCAAAATACGCCACGTTCAAAAAAAACTTTCTTTGCGTGCTTGGCGTCTTGGCGCGATACCGTTTTTTGTCACTAAATTTTTACGGGTTCCGTCCCTAAGGACGAGCGAGGGGTTGGCCGCTCTGGGTGCCGATCCAGATTTCGCCGCCTTCATAAACTTCTTTTTTCCAGATCGGCACTGTTTTTTTGATTTCCTCGATGGCGAACCGGCAGGCGGCAAATGCAGCCTCGCGATGCGCCGCTGAAACGGCAATGACGACGCTGGGCTCGGTAATCTGAACCGGACCTATTCGATGCACGATGGCCATGCGGCAGATCTGCCACTTTTTTGTTGCCTCCTCTCCCAGACGGGTCAGTTCTTTTTCGGCCATTTCCGGATAGGCTTCGTAGTCTAACGCAATCACTTTGCGTCCTTCGTTGTTGTTGCGGGTCGTACCGATGAAAGTCGCAATGGCTCCCGCCTCGGGGTCGGTGACGAAATCGACCAGCTCTTGAAGACTGATAGGCTTATCGGTAACGCGAAACATTTCGACCCCCGCTTACCGGAGGAATAAAGACGACTTCGTCGGAATTTTTTAGGACGCGATCGGGCTTCACATAATCCTGATTGACAGCGTAAAGTAGCCTAATCCCAGGAACAGCCAACTTTGGGTAATCTTCTTGCAGCGCTGCCCAGAGATCGGCTACGGTGCTGCCTTCGCTGATCTCTTTGGTAACTTCCGCCGCTCCCGCGCGCTCTCTTAACATCGCGAAGAGTTTGACTTTGACCTTCATTTTCCCTGCAGCTGAGAGACCATGTGACGCAGCTCCGGCAAGATCAATTTCTCCATGGCCAATCTCACGGCGCCTTTGGAGCCGGGAAGCGAGATAAGAACTTTACCTTGCGCCGAACCCGCGACAGCCCGGCTCATGATCGCAGCGGAGCCTATGTCTTGGTAGCTCAGATACCGAAAAATCTCCCCGAACCCGTCGAGTCTCTTGTCGAGTAACCCCGCAATGACCTCGTACGTTCCATCGCGGGGCGAAATACCCGTCCCGCCGTTAACGATCACTCCCTCAACCTGCTCGTTGGCAAGCGCTTCGCGCAGCAGTGCCTCAATCTCAGCCGGCTCGTCCTTGACAATGCGATAACCGGCCAACCCGTGCTTCTCGTCGATGAGCAGTGATCTGATCAATTGTCCGCTCTCATCTGTAGTCTCATCACGTGTGTCGCTCACCGTGACAACAAAGCATTGAATGCTTCGCTTGCCCTTTGCTTTGTGCTCTTCTACGGACATAGGATCGCCTCTTTATCGGCTCCAAAATTATACCAACCAGGTTGAATGATTTCAAAAGTCATGGATTCATCGCCTGAACCTGATAGGCGAATATCATCGCGCGGGGAAAGATTCAACGTTTTCCGACTTGAAGGTGATAATCTGCCAGCCCGCATACCCTTGACAACCGATGCCGGAAGCATAAAGGTAAGGCCGTTTTGATGGCTTTGGTTATTTTGTCGGGAATAAGGGACTCTGGATTCCATGGCTAAGTGGCGCTGGCTCGAACAATTGACGGATCGCGAACAGTTATTGCGCGTCAGACTGCTGGAGAGCGTTCCCCTCTTTGCGGGCTTGAGCCGAAGGCAACTGGGCAAGCTTTTAGTAAAATTCTTCGAAAAAGAATATCGACCGGGCGAGACAATTTTCATGGAAGGGGAGCCCGGGAAAGCGTTGTTTATTATCCTCGCGGGCACCGTATCGATCTGCCGTGCCCTTGGTGAGGGAGAAGAAATACTTGTGACCCTTACCGCAGGCGGTTATTTCGGCGAGCTGGCGCTGATCGACGATCAGCCGCGCTTTGCCAGCGCTCGTGTCACGGAAGCCTCGCGCCTGCTCATATTATACCGAAGTGATTTTGAAGATCTCATGGAGGGCCAGAGAACCCTGGCAATTCAAGTGATGGGCAATCTCTTGAAGACCCTCGCCGGTTATGTGCGCCGAGCTCAGTCCCAAGGGAACGGGCGCAAAAGCACGATCGTGGGCCAAACCGTCGCGACGGACAAACCCGGAATGACTTCGAAAGGCATTTCCCGTGATTGAAGAACGCCCCGCAGGAGCTTTCGGGTTTCCCATCGACCCAAGTCATTGATGCCACCCCTTTCTATCATATGGGCCCTGGTAATCGCGGTTGTCGCTCTTCTCGTATACGTATCGCAGGATTTTGTCCTGCTTCTACTGTTGTCGGCTACCCTCGCTTATCTGATCAACCCGATAGTAAAAATCGCCGAAAGCGCCATGATTAAGCGTACCGTAGCTGTCACCGCGATCTACCTGGGAATCGGCGTTGCCTTCCTTATCACAGCCTACTTCGTATTTCCGCATTTGCGCGCCGAAGTAAACACGCTTTCGCGCAACTTGCCTTCTTTCAGCCAACGGTTTGACGAAGCCGTCGATGCTATCCAAAGTGAGATCGTCGCCAAATACCCCGCCGCGGATTCGTTGTCTACGACTCGCGAAGTTCGCTACGAGAGATTGAATGCCTTTATCGAGCAACAGGTAGCGGATGTTCCGCTGCTTCTCACTCATGTGGCGTCGATTGTGCTGGCCGCTGTGTTGATTCCATTTTTCTCCTACTTCTTTCTGCGTGATAGCCGAAGGATTATAGGTTTTGTGTTGGACCGTTTGCCGCCCGGCCACATTGAGACGACGGTTGCGGTTTGGTGCGAGATCGATCGCACCGTGGGTCGGTACCTCCGCGGCTTGGCTATTGAGGGTATAACGGTAGGCGTCTTTGCCGCCTTGGGCCTCGCGATCCTCGGTGTCAATTATCCGCTTTTGCTTGGTGTCGTGACAGGCTTGGCCAACGTGGTCCCCTATCTGGGCCCGATCATCGGCGGTACCGCCGCCATCCTAGTTGCCCTGGTCCAATTCAAGAGCCTTTCGGTTATTGCCCAGGTGGCTATTCTCTACCTTTCCCTGAAGCTGCTCGATCTGTTAGCGATCCAACCTTTGGCCGTCGGCAAAGGCAACGACTTGCATCCAGTCCTCCTCATCGCGTCGATCATCGTCGGCGGTCATGCTCTGGGGATCATCGGCATGGTCATCGCGGTGCCGACCATTACTATTCTTCAGAGAATCGCGAAGCTCTTGCTTGAGCGTCGCCGCTATCCCACTCACGCGCTCGATTCCCGCCCGAACAGCGGTGTGCAGTCACAGCCCTATGTCTGTTAGGATGAGACATCGAGGGTCGCTGGCACGGGGCGGGCTAACTCATCCATGCTCTTTTCTATTTCTTCGCGTCTCATTCTCGCTAGTGGATTGACCCTTGATAGGAACCAAAAATATTTGCTTTGTGTCCTTCTGGATAAATTGCCTCCCCGTCAAGTGGCATGTGAGAATAGTGCCAGAAAGAGTTGCGAGGCTTTTTGGAAGGCTTTTCCCGTTGTAAAAGTCGCCGATACTTCGCTTATCAACGGGGCCGCCTTCGAGCGTAATGGACATCCCGGTTTCGTGCATCCCAGCGCATTTGTTGCAAGATACAAGGATGCTGTACTGAACCGTTGAGTTGTGCACACTGGAGGATGGGGCCGCTTCTACGCCAAGTTTTAGCTCTGTCATACGCTCCCTCGTTTTAAGCCGCATATTGTCGATTGCTTGGTGGACCTTCAGGGCACCTGAGTTGCAACGTGGAGGAGGATTTTGGCTCGCTCAATCCTCTTGTGCTCCGTACCTTTGTGGAACCGATGAGTGACCACGCCGTCTTTAAGATGAACTCGATGGGTCTGCGGAGAAAGCCCATTGTAGGAAGGTCATTCTGCGCCGACATTACGAGAGCGATCTCGGCCCCGCGACTATGATATTCCACCGCGCGTGACAAACTGCCGGTATAAACCTCCAGGGTCGCCTTTACTCCGATCTTTTGCAAAGCGTAACGCCATGGAGCAACCATCTCTTCGGCCAACACCCTTTGCCCCTCCCAGGAGTATTTCTCGATGACTTTCCTTCCCGCCAGTATGGCGTGTCTCGAAGATTCTGTTGTTATCCAGTGATCCCGGAACCATGCCCCGGGAACCTACTGGATAACGAACGAGGAAAACAACTCTCATGCCCGGTTTGGCGGTCTCTTCAACGACAGCGAGGGTTTCCTTAATCCGGTGATGTGGATTGAATGGAATCAAGATTTGGCCCGCCATAGTCATTTCCTCCTTCTGTGTCATAACTTCTCGACCGCCTTCTCCAAACTCTACCGCAACCCATGTGCCACGCTGCTAAGACCTCGGCTACTTAGCATAAGTTGCCGAAATGGATGAAAAATTTAAGCTCCAGTATACTTAGCCTATGCGAAGCTACAGGACTCTAACTTAGTACCCTGGCCACGCTGATAGAGAACAAGCAACATAAGCCACTAAATACCTAGGTTTTTTAATTGTAGACGTTGTCAACAGTTGTAGACTTCGTTGACAGCTCGACGATCAAATGCTAAAGGTCGTTCAAACACTGACCGCGAAGCCAAACACTTGCGATTTATGCGAGAGGCGAGGGAATGGATTCAACCAGTCAACCATTTGGCGAAAAGCAGAATCATCTTGGAGAGAAACTTTTTCCGATTCTAAAAATCTGCCAGAAAATGAATTCGGAAAGGGACCTTGCGGCCCTTTTAGACTTAATTGCTAAGGAAGCCACTAAACTGATGGAGGCCGATCGAGCCAGTCTTTTTATGCTCGATCGGGCACGGGGCGAGCTTTGGTCAAAGGTTGCACTTGGCAGCAAGGAGATTCGATTTGACGCTCGCTTGGGCATCGCTGGAGCCGTGGCCCTCACCGGACAAACGATCAATGTCGAGGACGCCCACGGAGACCCGCGCTTCTATGGTGAGATTGATCTTCGTAGCGGGTATCGCACGCGAGGCCTTCTCGCCATCCCGCTGCGAAACCATGAAGGAGAAATCATTGGAACGTTTGAGGTACTGAATAAAAAGATAGGGGCATTCGGCAAGGAGGACGAAGAGATTCTGAAAGCATTAGCCGCTCAAGCGGCGATTGCTATAGAAACGGCGCAGCATGTGGAAGAGATGAGGCGGCATCGGGACCAACTCCAAGAGGAGAACGCCCAGCTATGGAAGGAGGTAGAGGGGAGATTTTCCACTCAAAGTATTATCGGCACCAGCGAAAGAATTCACGCCGTCTTAAGATTGATCGACCAGATCAGCAACAGTTCCGTGAATGTGTTGATCACCGGGGAAAGCGGTACCGGCAAGGAACTGGCAGCGAAGGCGATTCACTACAAGAGTCTGCGGGCTCGAAAGCCGTTCGTAGCTCTGAATTGTGCGGCGCTTCCTGAAAGTCTAGTGGAAAGCGAGTTGTTTGGGATTGAGCGAGGCGTGGCGACCGGCGTGGAACGGCGTTTGGGAAAGTTCGAAGCGGCGAATGGCGGGACATTGTTTCTGGACGAGATCGGAGATCTAAGTTTGACAGCGCAAGCCAAACTTCTACGCGTTCTCCAAGAGAGAGTGATCGAACACTTGGGCGGGAGGAAGCCCATTCCTGTCGATGTGAGAATTCTATCGGCGACGAACAAAAATCTGGAAACGGAGATTCAAAAAGGGACCTTTCGCCAAGATATTTACTATCGTTTGAAGGTGATCCACATTCAGATGCCGCCGCTTCGTGAGATTCGGGAGGACATTCCGGGCTTAGCCAACTATTTGCTAGCCAACTATTGTCGCGAAATGAAGAAAGACGCGATGAACTTGGCTCCCCAAGCCGCAAATGCCTGCATGAATTATCCTTGGCCCGGAAACGTCAGAGAATTGGAAAATGAGATGAAGCGGCTGGTTCTTTCGGTCTCTGGAAATACGATTGCAAGAGAGGATCTATCTGAAGCCATACGCAGAAGCACTACCGAAGTCGCCTCCTCGTTATCCACGCCAAGGTTTATAAAAGACGTTGTTTCCGAGATAGAAAAGCGCATGATCCAAGAGGCTTTACAGCAGACCAAGCAGAATCAACTGCACGCAGCAAAAGCGCTAGGTTTGAGCCGTCACGGGTTGATAAAAAAGATGAAGCGATACAACATTGGATTGCGCGACTCCTGATCGGCCATTGTGTCGGCCGTGACCAACTCGCTGCTTCCCTCGTGCATTCCTTTCGTAGATTAGGCATTCACCTGTTTGCAGTGTTACGCCTTCAAACTCTAAACCGCGGCAGTCGAATGGAGTACGAGTATGGGGGCCAAAGTCGGGCGTTTGACCAAGCCAAAAACGGGGAACGCCTTGTGGAGAAAATCCATCATCAGTTCCCTTTTTGCCCGCATCACGATTAGATGAACATCGCCCTTACACGTGTAACTCTTCACTGCTCTCCTAAAAGAACCCGTGTAAATGTCCACAGTGATCTCGATCCCTCTTTTGCGCAGAGCCTCCAGGGCGAGAAACACTTTGTGCTCGGTCGATAACCTTTGCTCCTCCATCGACTGCATCCCGGTAAACCGCGGCTTCTCTAACTCTCCCTCGAAGAGCCCTGATTCCTCTGGGTACTGTAACCTTATCCAGTCGCGCCGCGACGCTTGAGAGGCCGGTGGCGGGGCGAAACGAATGAGCAAAACGACTTGCATCCCTGGTTGGGCGATGTTCTCGATGTAAGGAATCATCTGGCTGAGTCGATCTTCACTTTTTAACGCAACCAAAATCTGCGCGGCCATGATTTTCCCTCTTTTCGTCCACACTTCTAGTGAGTCGTAGAGGCAATCTAGGTGCCAACCCGAAAAGACTTAATGTACTGAGGCAATGGGATAATTATAAGACATCCCGGCTATTTTCCCGCTACGGGTGTGTCATTTCGAATACACCCATGTGTTTTTTCGGATACCCCTAACGACTAACCCATCAGCCCCAAATATCTCCAATATGGGATAGCCGCGATCAGCGCCACGAGATATGCCAGCGCATAAAAGAAATTGATTCGTGACATGAAGGAGTAGCTGAATCCCTTACCTTCGGTGGTTGAGTACGCAAGGGTGTGCCAGTCTACCTGGAACTTGAAGAACCAGACTTCCGACGCCATGAGGATAATCATCACCATGATCCATGGACTAATGCCCATATCGATGGACAACGGGAGCAGAGCGACGGTAAGCGTGACGACGGTGAGAAAGCTCGTAAAAAACAATTTAACGGCGTAGGCGATGAGAGCGATAGCAATAAACGAGAGCGCCGGGTGATCCAAAAGCGGAAGGATCACCGGGGACGCTAAGCCAACCAACCATTCATCAATTTTTGCCTGGGTTAAGAAGGGTAGGTATACTTAACGTCGCGCCCATATAGATGAGCAATTCCCAATCGATCCCTTTCTTCAACATGCCCCAGCCCAGCACGCCCGTATTGATTAAAACACAAAGCGAAATGAGGGAGATCCAGGCGCCGTCGATCCCATGGTAGGAAATAGTCAACCAACCCGCCACGGTGAAACAAAGCAGCCCAAGCGTGATCCATTCTTTGTGCGATAGCGCTCCCAGAACTTCGAGCTGGTTCTGGACCATTTTATAAGACACCTGAGCTTTCGACTCGGGGCGATAGAGAAACATGGCGCTGACTATAATGATAATGGCAACGACCAGAGTGGGAGGTAACGCAGCAAGAAACCAATAGCCCCAGGTAAACTGCTCGCGGACATCGGCGGGTAGAAGTCCCCAGGCGATTAGGCTCGTCGTGGAACCTGTCAGAAAGAGAAAACCGAGCTGCCCCAAGCCCAGGAAGCTCGCAACAAAAAGGCCGGTTGATGCTTTGGACGGGTTTTTATAGCCGAGGCTTTCAGAGAGATTGACAAGCATTTGGCTGATAATCGCAGTGCGGGCACTTTGTTGCGGGATAAGGGCCATCACGACGATCCCCATCAAACCTAGAGCGACAATCTGCCAGTAGTATTTCAAAGGGAAAAAGCGGACCAGTTGCAGTGACAGGCGGTAAAAGAGCCCGGAGCTAGTGATGGCCGCACCCAAACCCAGTACTCCGAGGGTCATAAACCAGGTGGTGCTTGCGAAGCCGCCGAGCACTACCTCTGGCCTTCCCAGGTGAGTCAAGATCAGTCCCAAGGGAAAAATCAGAGCGACTCCGTAGTCCGGAAAGACCCAAAAGACCCAGTAGATTAACGTCAGGGAGAGTAAACCGAGCAATTTGGTTGCGCCATGGTCCAGGCCAATGTCGGGTGTCCAGAACCAGAGATAACTCCAGACGGCAAGACCCAAAACTCCGCCTACCCACCGACTCACCGAAGAGTCTTTGTGAGAAAGAGCAAAGCGAGAGACCAGATGTGACCAGATGGAGCCCGTTCCAGACATTGTGCCAGGGAGCGATGACGCCTGGGCCACCTTGGCCCTGTCCCGGTAAGGCTCCGTCATGTCTTCAGCCATGGTTCCCGTCTCCTGCTCCACCAGGTTGAGCGCGCTGCGAAGACAGGTGAGCGCCTGAGCATATTCTCTCTTTTGCACCAAGGTATCTGCCATGCTCTGGTAACGGGCTACGGCTTCAGCGATTAGGGTTCCTGCGCCTCTTTGGGAGAGGACTTCTTTATAGATCCTGACGGCTCCTCCCAAGTCACCCATATGAGCGAGCGCTCTGGCCTTGACGTCCGCTAAATGCGGATCAGCGAAGAAGTGGTCCGGCGGGATTCTTTCAACCGCATTCTTCACGAACGGGGAGGAGCCGTTCAGCAACACCTCTTGATGTTTGATAAGGAGCTGCGCTGCTCTAGACCATTCTTCGGCTTCCAGAAAATGGTGGATAGTCTGCTTCCAATCACCCAGCGTCTCGTATTGCGCTGCAATCTGAGCCTGCAGTTGCTGCTCGGTTTCTCTGCCTTCGACCTTAAGGAGTTTTTCCCTCAAAAAGTCTCTAAAAAAAACGTGGAGCTCGTAACGATTCGCTTCCAAAGACCGGATCAAAGGAAACTCGCTTTTTTCAAGATCCTCCACGAATCGCTTTGCCCCTTCGGTTTGCAGCAACTGGTCCGCGGTCTGCGTATCTATGGTGGTCAATAATGAGGCGCGGCGAGAAAACTGTTGTTGCTCAGGGCTCCTGGAGCTATAGAACTCCTCGGCCAGGGAGTTGAACGCATCGCGTCCCTGGGAGTATTGCTGTTCTACGTGTGCGAGTCTTTTGCTCAGTGTAGCGGCGTAGTGGAGGAGCCAAGTGGGGTACTTCTCGATCAGTTCAATCCAAGCCTCGCGGGTAAGCCTCCACACCGTGGTATCCTTGACGGTGATAATAGTCGCCGAGCGTGGTTCTCCCGATAGAAGGGCCATTTCTCCAAACGAATCTTGCGGGCCCAGGACCGCGATGCTTTCCCTTCTGCCTCCACCTCCCTCGAGGACCACTTGGACGGCGCCAGATTGGATAATGTAGAAGGAGTCGCCTTGATCTCCTTGGGAGAGGATCGTCGTTCCAGCATTAAAAAATCTTTCCTCCAGCCTGCCGAGAATTTTCGCTATATCCTCGCGCGAGAGTCCGGAAAACAGGGGGTTGGTTCTGATCGTATCCGCTAAATCAGCCATAAGCCCTTGGTCCGTTATCGGATGACTCTATCCGCCTTCTTCAGTACGTCAGGCGGGACGGTGAGGCCAATCGCATTTGCCGTTCTGAAGTTGATGACCAAATCAAATTTTATAGCCGGTTCCACCGGAAGATTCTCCGGTTTTTGACCCTTCAGTATCTTGTCTACAAGGCCGGCGGCCTGGCGACCCATCTGGTAGTTGCTTGGGCCATAGGCGGCAAGCGCCCCTTTGATGGCCCACACCTCTTCGGTAAACATGGTGACTAGCTTCTTTCGCCTTGCCGCCTGAAAGATAAAATCCGCTTCGCTGCTGACCAAATTATCTGGAATCTGAAAAAGTGCGTCGCCTGCTTCGTTCTGAAGATTACTTAAGGATGTCCTCAATTCCTCGGCTGACTTGGTGCCGTGCTCCACCACTTCGAGTCCAAGCTTTTCCGCTGACTTCTTCGTAAAAGCAAAATTGTCGCGCGAAAATTTATCATTCAGGTCATAAAAGATGTGCAGCCGGCGGACTCCTGGGACAACTTGCCGCAGAGTTTCCAGCCTCTTTCCGGTCATTTCCAAGCCAAAGCCAGCCACGCCGGTGACATTCCCTCCAGGCCGCGTGTTGCTCTTGACCAAACCCACCGTCTGTGGGTCACCCGGGTAACGGAAAATAATAGGTATGTCACTCGTTTCGGCCATGGCAACCTGAGTGGCCCTGGTCCCAGTCGTAAAGATCACGTCGACCTTTTTGTTTACAAGCTCATTGGCCATGGGTTTTAGAGCTGCCCGGTCGCCCTTGGCATCTCGCATTTCCACGATAATGTTTTCTCTTTCTTTGTACCCCAACTCTTTGAGCCCGTCCCGCAGTCCCTTGACGCTCTGAGTCTCCGGTCGTCCAGATTCCGGGATGAGAAGACCGATGCGGGACAGGCGTGGGGTTTCCCCAGCTTCGATTGCGGATGAGCCGAGCAGGTAAAGAACCATTGCTGAAAGAATCACTGCCAATCTCCCGATCATGCGGGTTCTCCTATCTAATCTACGCTAAAAATGGGAGGTCCTTCTTTGGAGCATCCATTACCTCTTTTTCACAGTTTCCGCCACAAAAAAACACTGTCCTTTGGCTTCGCTTCCCTTTACAATTCAGTCTGAGTCTAATATCTCTTTGGGGCGCTCGCCAGGAACCGGGACCAACTGAGTCGTCGTTTGTCCTTGTAAGTAACAGGGGCTGTAAATTCACGGGCGGAAGGAGGAGAGCGGTGAAATTTCGCGTTCTGGGTTGCTCTGGAGGACAACTTCCCGGCTATAATCTGTCGTCGTTTCTTATCGATGATTCGCTGCTCATTGATGCCGGCTCCACCACCGCGGCGTTGACTCTCCCAGCGCAACAGAAAATCAGAAATATATTGGTTACTCACATCCATCTCGATCACGTGATGGCGCTTGGCACCTTGGCTGACAATCTCTACGGCAAATGCAAAGTTCCCATCAAGATTTGGAGCGTGGGTCGAATCATCGATGGATTAGCCAAGTCCTTTTTCAACAATCAGGTGTGGCCAGACTTTACGCGCATTACCGGCCCAACCCAACGAGTTCCTGTGCTGAGACTTCGCCGCTTGCCTGAAGGTAAAGCCACGAAAGTTGGCCACCATGCCATCACGGCTATCGGCGTCGATCATGTGGTTCCTACCATTGCTCTTTTCGTCGAAGCCAAGAACACGAGTTTGCTCCATGTCGGCGATACCGGACCTACGGAAAACGTTTGGTCCTTCGCCCGTAAGCATAAAAATCTCGGCTCGCTTGTGATAGAGACTTCTTTCCCGAACCGTCTCCAGGACGTTGCCGACATGAGTTGCCACTTGACACCTCAAACTTTGGCCCAGGAGCTCGACAAGCTCGCGGTGAATTCACCGCAAATTTTAATTACTCACCTTAAACCTGAGTTCCGCCGGGAGATCATCGCAGAGCTGCACAAGCTCAAAGACCGCCGTCTGCGCATCCTGCGGGATGGCGACGTGTTGCGGCTTTAGCAGGGCTCACTCTTGAGGTGTTGTAGCGCCCTTCTTTGGTCACTATGATGGGTCTATGATGCCCGCCGACAAAGCGCCCTTTTCCCTGTACGTTCATATCCCCTATTGCGTGAGCAAGTGTCCCTACTGCGATTTCAATTCCCACGTCGTCCCGGACATCCCGGAACGAAGTTATACTGCAGCATTGATTCAAGAATTGCATCACTATGCCCGTAAGGATGATTGGCGGGGCAGAACCATCCGAACGATCTTCTTCGGCGGCGGCACGCCGTCGACTTTTCAGCCAGCGAGCATCGCGCGCATTCTCGAGAGCGCGGCGGGGTTGTTTCCTGTCGACTCTATCTGTGAAATTACCTTGGAAGCAAACCCGGGAACCGTGGAGAGCGCCAACTTTGCCGGTTACCGCGCCTGCGGCGTGAATCGTATCAGCCTCGGCGTGCAGTCTTTCCAGCCTCGCCTGCTCAAGTTTCTCGGTAGAGTTCACTCCGCCGATGAAGCGGTGAAAGCATTGCAAGTCATCGGCGACGCGGGATTCAAAAACTTCAGTCTCGACATGATCTACGCCAACCCGGGCCAGACCTTGCGAGATCTCGAAAACGACCTGGACACGGCCCTCAAGTTTCAGTCGCCCCATGTCTCGGCCTACAACCTCACCATCGAAGAAGGGACTCCCTTCCACCACGATTATCGCAATGGGCGGATTAGACTCTTAAGCGAAGAAGAGGAAATCGCGATGGCGGAGCTGATAGAACAACGGCTTAGCGCCGCCGGGTTGCACCGCTACGAGATTTCCAATTACGCGCGACCTGGTTTTCATTCCCGGCACAACGTCAACTATTGGCAGAGCGGTGATTATCTCGGAATCGGTGCCGGCGCGCATAGCTACATGAGTGTTTGGAGTGATGAAATTTACGGACGACGGTGGTGGAATGAGAAAAATCCGGCTCGCTATATAAGCATGATCAACAAAAGTTCACAGGCCGCGACCGACCTAGAAGAAAGTGATCTGACCAGAGCTATGGGAGAGTATATGTTTTCCGGCCTAAGACTCATCGACGGAATATGCCTTGACGCGTTTGCCATCCGGTTCGGCAAAAACGCCGTGGAGCTATACCCGCAAATCTCAGGCTGGGTCAGCGAAGGACTGATGGAAACTGACGGCAACCAGCTTCGGCTCACGCCCCGGGGCATTTTGGTCGCCAACTCCATATTCGTGCATTTTGTCTAGCAACGCTCAATACAATGGAGGCAAGTTTGATGAATTCATCGTCAGCGGAAGATTTGAAACGACTTCGCATCGATCATATCGGCAGCCTCGTTCGACCTGAAAGATTGAAAGAAGCGTTCGCCCGCTTCGATCGCGGGCGGCTTAGTCACGAACAATTGCGCCTTGCCCAGGACGAGGCGATCCGTGAAGTGATCGTCGGACAGGAAGCGCATAAGCTTCCGGTTGTGACGGATGGCGAGTTTCGCCGACATAGTTTTCAGGAAAGTTTTTCCGAGGCGGTTTCAGGTTTCGACGTGCCGAAAGGTGTGGGTGTCTATTACGAGCAGCGGCAGCTCAACCTGAACCCGCTAGAACGAGCGGAGCAGAACTTTGACGAGAGGGGACCGGCGATCGTTACTCGACGGCCCGCCGTTGAGCGGCTGAAGCTCGTTAGAAATATTCCTCTGGACGAGTTTCGCTTCGCCCAAAGCATCGCGCAGAAACCGGTGAAAGTCACTCTCATCGGCCCCGACCGCATCGCCCAGCGATTCAAGTGGGAATCATCAAAGGGCGTCTACAAGGACTTGGACGACTTCGTCGCCGATGTCGTTGCCATCGAGCGTCGAATGATTGGGGAGCTGGTGGAAGCCGGTTGCAAGTACATCCAGATCGATGCTCCCGGTTATACGGCCTACGTCGATCAGGTTTCCCTTGACCGAATGCGTTCGCGCGGCGAAGATCCTGAGCGAAATCTCCAACGTTCCGTCGACGCCGATAACGCTCTCATTGAAGGTTTTGCCGATGTGACGTTCGGCATTCATATCTGCCGCGGCAACGCGCGCACCATCGATCCCAAGACCGGCAAGCTCGTTCCGCAATGGCACCGCGTGGGCCACTACGACGCCATCGCCGAGCGGCTTTTCACAAGCCTCAAGCATCATCGGTTATTGCTGGAATATGACAGCGAACGGGCCGGGGGCTTTGAACCGCTGAAATTCGTGCCCAAAGATAAAGTGGTCGCTCTCGGTTTGGTCACGACCAAAAGCTCCGAGCTTGAATCGCTCGACAAACTCAAGCGGCGAATCGATCAAGCCTCTCGCTACGTCCCCCTCGATCAGCTCGCACTGAGCCCCCAGTGCGGCTTCGGCGGCATCGATTCCAAGATGATGAGCGAGGACGAAATGTGGTGGAAATTCGATCGAATCGTGGAGGCAGCGGAACAAGTCTGGGGCTAGCTTAGTGGCTTTCTTCCGGTTGCAGTGAACTCAGCCATTCTTCATGCACGTCGACCCAAATCGAATCTTGATCGTGGCAAGTCGATACTTCGCTCAAGTCGAATCTGACCGTGTATAGTGGGTTATGAATACCACGGTGGTCTCTGATGTTTTCCAAAACCCCATGGACGAAACCGATGACGCCGCGCTTGCCCCTGATGTAGCGAGGCGTGCGCGGGTTACCGGTGGGATTTTCGGCCGCAACCAGTACAGCGTCGCCGATCTTATATTTGCTGTTGGGGAGTTCCATAGTATTCTCTCAATCCGGCCTCATTCTGGGGGCTTCCTGTGTCGCTCCTAATTTCTCCGCTTCTTTCTGCTGCGAAGGTTCCAGTGCGTAGCCGGCGCCGATCAAACTATCGACAGTGACGAGCTTGGCTAATTCTTCTTGCGACAATCCCTCCGTACCCACGGGACGTTGGGGTAGAACAAAATACCGAATATCGGAAGTGCTATCATACACTTGAACTTCTTTAGTGCCGGGAATATCCAGCCCGAACATATCCCGCACGCAGGCGCGGGGATTTTGTACGATCTTCGTTCGGTAGCTCTCGTGCTTGTACCACCACGGCGTATCGCCAAGAATGTCGTAGGGATAACAGGAGCACAACGTACAAACGATGACGTTGTGAACCTGGTCGGTATTCTCCACCACTACCAACTTGCCGACTTTCCCCTGGTGCACGCCCATCTCTCGGAGCGCCTCGCGGCCGGTCGACAGCAACGCCTGCTTGAACGCCGGATCCGTCCACGCTTTGGCGACGATCACTCCGCCGGCCCACGGGCGTTCCTCATGGAGCTCCTGCCAACGCTGCTGCAACTGCTCGCGCGTAGACCAACCCCGCGTGATAAGCGCTTGGACAAATACCTCAAGCAGATCTTGGTAATCTTTCAAATCCTGCTCCACGTTCACCATGCGTTCTTCGAGAGTGCCGTGGTGTTCCTTCTTCTTGATTTTAAAAAAGTCGTCGTAATCGCCGCGCTCCTTCCGGTTGTCTTCGGTTACCATGTCCATAGCTTCGACGGCGCGGGCAGACACCAACGCGATGCCCTTCACGTATTCATCGAGCCATTCTTCCAGATGGCGCACCCGCGCTTCGATGTTCTTGCCCTGTGGTTTTTTCAGCTTGAAGAATTGGTTGCTGCGACTGAGCGCTACCCTTGCTTTTAGCAAATCGTAGAAGGTCACAACCCCGCGACGAATCAAATAAATGATGCGCGGCTCAAACCGTTTGGCCCGGTAATATTCCAGGTCCTCTTCGACGGCCCGAATATGAGCCTCGATGTCATGCATGTGTCCCTCAAAGGGTTTGTGGTCATGTTTCCCTGACATCGATTTCCTCCGAAATGATCCGCGAGCAGCCGGGATCAGTGGGTATCGAACACTTCCTGGTATTGCTTCAGCTTTGCTTTGGTCGCTTCCGTTTCTGCTTCCGTCGGTTTATTGGGATCAACCGCCGGCGGTAGACTGCCCACCCTCATTAAGCAAGCCATAAGTAACAAACGCGCTTTGGTTGCGGTGAGATTGCTCCCGGCAATCGCCAGCGGATCGCGGCTGGCATCGACGAAACCACTCGTGTTTCCCCTTGAAACTTTAACTACCGGCATGCCGCTGAACGTCCCGCGCTTGAGCGCGGCATCCACGGAGTTGCTCATGGCGCCGAAGGGCGCCGAACCCTCGGCAACGAATCCGGCCAACGGCGCATCGATTAGATTCTTTTCAATGCGGGCGAGAATATCGACTTCTTCGTCCGCGTTGCCCGTTGTATCTTCCGGCAAATAACGCGCATGCTTGACGATCATGACTTTCGGAATCGCCGTTGGCAGCAATTCTCCCGCATTATTTTTGATCGGCACCGTGATGGCAACGACCTTGGAACTTTGAAGCCTTGAACCTTGAACCTCTATCGGCAGTCCCGCCGTATTTACGGATGAGTTGTAGGTATGCCGCTTGACCGTCTTAAACGAGAACTGTGGTAAACCGGGATGCCCTATTCTGCCGATGATGCCGCCATGGCCGCCCGTGGCGATGTAACCCCCGGGGCGCGCGTCGGCTTTTTGCACGTCCCGCGCGGTGAAAATCTGTTCGTCAAGGATCGCAACTGCGCCGATACAGTCGCGCCCGCTTTCGTCGGCCCAAATGCGAGACGTGATGTAGTCCACGGAATCGACGATATTGCGATCTCCGTCATTGCCTACGGCCCCATGGGGCCGCTGCGATGAATTGCCAACGATCGGCACCTTCGTGTCGATCAGCAGGTTCAGCCAGTAAATCGTCTCTTCAACAAACGGGCTCCCCTCAAGCCATATCCCGCCCAGATACTTGCCGCTGCTAAGCGCACGCTGAACCACATTGGTCAGGCGCGCTAACGCGGCCATAGGAGGTTCTTTACGCAAGTAACCCGGCCGGTACGGAAAGAAATCTACGCCGCGAACTTCCGGTGTGATGTCTCCATCGCCGACGTCGGTTCGTTCACCCGCGCTCCGACCTTTTGCGTAGCCGCCGGACGGCAGCGCACGGTAGAAATCGAATTCGGCTTTCGCCGTAAGCAGGCAACCGACGCCTTCGTCAGAGATGCCGAACCGATCGATCTCTTCAAATAAACGCGCGCCATCCGGAAAGAACGGCACCCGGCAAAGTTCCGCCGGGGCGTTTTTTTCGGTGCCGTCCATCTCCCAGGGCTGACCGTTGGCTTGCCGCGCCATATAGGGCAACGGATACAGGCCGTCCTCCGGCTTCAGAGTTATTTCGTAGACGGGTTTGTCATTGGGACGGGTGCGCTCTTTGTGAAAAACGCCCCCGGAATCCAAATAGCCGTCGGGCAACGCGTAAAGCTCGGCGGCATCCCGTTCCAGCGGGTGAGCACTGAATTGTTCAACGTAAACCGTCACGGGTGCGGCCAAACGTTGCGCGCGCAACACGTCGTAGCGCATGGGCGAGCCGTCCGGACTCGTGCGCAATGGCAAGCCGCATTTTTCACGCGCCTTGTTGCTCGTGACAAGCGGCTCGCTGTTTTGAATTGTAGCGGTGGGCCCCGAAAAGACAGCGATGCGGGGTCTATCGCCAGTTCCTGATTCTGCCACGGTTACCTCAGAGGTTGGAAGTTCCTATAACGACGAACGAAAATCAGGTTTGTGACTTGCTTATTTCAATTCGTAGGGAATCTGCTCCGGACCGTAACCCTGCCAGTATTTTTTCGTCGCTGGATCGTATCGACCCTGCAGGAAGCCGCCGGCTTTTTCCGCCCGAACGATAATCGCCACGGTTCGCTCTTCTCCGCTCTCTTCCGCATGAATTTGATACGGCGCAACCAGATCGACTTTGCCGGGCCCTACCTTCACATTTTCCGTCTGCCGTACATCGGCGAATTCGGGCCTTGATCGATCGTCCATGCGCTCGTAACGCTCGATGGTCTCGTGACCGTCGAGGACACCATACAGAGTCCAGTTGTGGGCATGATCGTGGATTTGGGTGCGTGACCCTGGATCTTTGATCAATCCGTTAATGACGAACTTGTAGTCGGGGTCTTCGTAGAAGAGTAGGTTTTGTGCTCGATCGCTTTGCCGGCAAGCAGGCCAACTTTTCGATTGCTCCTTGACCGCCGGGTCGGTGATCAGCTCCTGGAGCAGCGGCGTCATTTTCTCCCAGCGTTTCACGGCATCTTTTTCCTCGGCGTGAAGCTTGCGGGCGGAGGCGATAAATGTTTGCACTGCATTCATGGTGTCCTCCTTGTACGTTCAGACTTGATAGATCCTTCAGGACATTATTATTCCGGCGGCTAGCTCTAGGTCAAGCTGTCCTTTGGCGTTGATGAAAACAAAAGGCCTCGGAAAGCATCCGGCCTTCCGAAGCCTTTTGAAGAAAATTCTTGATGCGAAGGCTACGTGCCGTGGGCCCAGGAAGAAAGATATTTTTCCTGCTCCTGGGTCAGAGAATCGATGCGGATACCCATGGACGCGAGTTTGAGCTTCGCGACCCAGTTTTCCACCGCGACGGGGACCTCATAGACTTTGGGAGTCAGTTCGTTGCGGTTTTTCACAGCCCATTCAGAGGCCAAGGCCTGCGTAGCAAAGCTCATATCCATGACCGATGCCGGATGTCCTTCCGCGGCCGCAAGATTGACCAGTCGACCTTCGCCGATCAGGTAAATCCTTTTTCCTCCAGGGAGCGTGTAAGCATCGACGAAATTCCGCACGTTCTTTTCGACTTTGCTGGAAAGTTTCTTCAGCGCTTTAAGGTCGATTTCTGTATCGAAGTGGCCAGAGTTACAGATCACCGCGCCATTTTTCATGGTTTTCAGATGTTCCGCTGCGATCACATGCATGTCGCCGGTGAGCGTGATAAAAAGATCTCCCACTCGCGCGGCCTCTTTCATGGTCATGACTTCGAACCCGTCCATAGCCGCTTCCAGTGCCCGGATTGGATCCACTTCGGTGACAATCACCTTGGCGCCCATACCTCGCGCCCGCGCCGCCACACCCTTACCGCACCAGCCGTAACCGGCGGTGACGACCCGCTTCCCGGCAATCAGCATGTCCGTCGCCCGAATGACGCCGTCGATAGTTGACTGGCCCGTGCCGTAGCGGTTATCGAACAGATGTTTCGTGGCGGCGTCGTTGACGTCAATGACGGGGATTCTGAGCGCCCCATCTCTTTCCAAGGCTCGCAGCCGAATCACGCCTGTGGTCGTCTCCTCCATGCTCGCAACCAAGTTGGATGCGAGACTTGAATAATCCGTGTGCAGCAAGGAAACCAGATCTGCGCCATCGTCCATGGTAATCACCGGTTGGTGATCCAGGGCGGCGCGCAGATGGCGATAATAGGTCTTGTTGTCTTCTCCCTTGATGGCATGGACGGCGATCTTGTCGTGCTTCACCAACGACGCCGCCACATCATCTTGCGTGGAAAGAGGATTCGACGCGCACAAAACGACATTAGCGCCGCCGGCTTTCAAGGTCTGAACCAGATTGGCGGTCTCCGCGGTAACGTGCAGGCAAGCAGAAAACCGCATGCCTCTGAGCGGCTTCTCTTTCCGGAACCGCTCGCGCACGCGCTGGAGAACCGGCATGTCCTGGCCCGCCCATAGGATCCGCTTCCGACCGTTTAGAGCTAAACGAAAATCCTTGATGTCGTACTTCTTTGCCATGCTGAAATTTTCCTCTCCACTGACCGCGACTAGGCGCGAGCCGCTGCTTTTTTGAGTTCTTCGGCCCGATCGGTCTTTTCCCAGGAGAATTGCCCTTCCTCCGGTGTCCGTCCGAAATGGCCGTAAGCGGCGGTAGGGCGATAGATGGGTCTCTTGAGGTCGAGGGTTTGAATAATGCCCTTGGGTCTAAGATCAAAATGCTCTTGCACGAGCTTGGCGAGCTTGGCTTCCGGAATGACGCCGGTGCCAAAGGTGTCCACCAGCACCGAAACCGGCGTTGCGACCCCGATGACGTAGGCTAGCTGCACCTCGCATCTCGTTGCTAGCTCCGCCGCGACGATATTCTTGGCGACGTAGCGTGCCATGTACGCCGCGCTACGATCCACCTTGGAAGGGTCCTTGCCCGAAAAAGCGCCGCCGCCGTGCCGTCCCATACCCCCATAGGTATCGACGATAATCTTGCGTCCGGTGAGCCCGCAATCGCCTTGGGGTCCGCCGACGACAAAGCGGCCCGTGGGGTTCACGTGATAAACCGTATTCTTATCGAGGTACTCGGCTGGAATCACCGCTCGGATCACGCCATCGACGATGGTTTCTTTGAGCTTATGGTATTCGACGTCAGGACTGTGCTGGGTGGAAATAACCACGCTCTGAACCTTTACCGGTTTACCGTCGCGATATTCGACAGTCACCTGGGACTTGCTGTCAGGCCTGAGGAAATAAGCTTCGCCGCCCTTGCGAATCTTAGCCAGGTACTTCACCAGGCTATGAGCCATCTGGATCGGAAATGGCATCAATTCCGGAGTCTCATCGCAGGCGTAACCGAACATCATCCCCTGATCACCGGCCCCTTGTTCTTTGTGCAGCCCCTCGCCTTCGGTTACCCCTTGAGAGATATCCGGCGACTGCTGCTCGACAGCGGTCAGGATCGCGCAGGTGTTGCCGTCAAAACCCATGGCGGAATCGGTATAACCGATATCACGAATGACTTCGCGAACGACATCGGCGTAATTCACTTTGGCTTTGCTGGTGATTTCACCCGCGACCACCACCATTCCGGTCTTCGCTAGACTTTCGCAGGCCACCCGGCTGTCCGGATCTCCGGCCAGGTGGGCATCTAAAACCGCATCCGAAACCTGGTCGCAGAGCTTGTCCGGATGACCCTCAGAGACCGACTCTGAGGTAAATAAAAAATCCTTGCCTGCCATTGAAGTTACCTCCAGGGCGCTAAATGAATCAGTTTTCTATATCGGATAAGAGAGGTCGATTCAACCTCACTCGTTTTCATTGAATTTCCTATCAATCAATTTTTCGATGGCCCGAACCACTCGTTCCGCTTCTTCGCCGGTCGCCTCGACTTGGATCTTGCTACCCTGCGCCGCAGCTAACGTCAATACTCCCATGATGCTCCGGCCGTCGGTTGTTTGACCGTCTTTGGAAAAAGTCACTTGGGCTCCGAATTTATTTACAGTTTGCACCAGCAAGGCCGCCGCTCGAGCATGGAGCCCGAGCTTGTTTTTGATCTCCAACTTCTTGATAACTTTGCTCATTCCGCTATTTATCGATATCTCGGTGTTTGGCATGGACGGGGAATTTATCCTTGCTTAATCTTTTCTGCAGCTCCTCAACCAGGACAACAGAGCGATGTCGTCCCCCCGTACATCCCAAGGCAAGGGTCAAACTGCTTTTTCCCTCCCGTTCGTACAGAGGTAACGTAAACTCCAAAAGCGCCAGAAGCCGATCGAGAAATATCCGCGTCTCTTCGACTTTGAGGACATACTCTTTAACCTCGCGTTCCAGACCGCTTTTTGCTCTGAGTTCCTGGACGAAATGTGGATTGGGGAGGAATCGAGCATCGAAAATGATATCGGTGTCGTGCGGAATGCCATACTTGTATCCGAAGGAGGTCAGAAACACAGTCATACGGCGGGAGTCTGAGATCTGGCAAAAATTCTCCTCCATCTCACTCTTCAGCTGGTGAACATTCAACTCACTCGTATCGATCACCTTATCCGCGAGTTCCCGCATGCCTTCCAACGCTTTACGCTCCCGCGTAATCCCCTCCTGAATCGATCCTTGACCCGCCTGGGGGTGCGGGCGCCGAGTCTCATTAAATCGGCGCAGCAATACCTCATCCGAGGCATCGAAGAAAAGGACTTGGACATGATGGCCAGCGGCGCGCATCTCAGTTAAGACTTCCGGCCAAGGTTGCAGGAACTGGCCGCCTCTTAAATCAACGCCGAGGGCGATCCGTTTGATCTCTTCTTGATACCCTTGGCAAAGATCAATGAATTTTGGGATCAACAGCGCGGGCAAGTTGTCGATGCAGAAGAAGCCGTTGTCTTCTAACGCGTGGATAGCACCGCTTTTCCCCGAACCGGAAAGGCCGGTGATGATGAAGATATCCAGACCATCGGCCATAAGGGGTCAGAACTTTTGATCTTCTTGGGCGATGATTTTGAAGATATCTTGCCCCGTCTTCCCTTCGATAAGGCGGCTGCGAAAAGTGGGGTCCTTGAGCAATCGGGAGATTCTCGCCAATGCTTTTAGGTGATCGGCGGCTGCATTCTCCGGGGCGATCAACACGAAAAACAAGTGCGTCGGTCCGCCATCGAGAGAAGCGAAATCGATTCCCTCCAGACTACGGGCGAAGATTCCGACCACGCGTTCGACCCCCCGAAGCTTTCCATGCGGGATCGCCACGCCTTCACCAATGGCCGTGGTGCTGATCCGTTCCCGTTCCAATAAAACTTCAAGAACCTTTCGCTCATCCAGCTCTGGATGATTAGCAACCAACCCGGCCGCCATTTCTTTTAGGACAGCATTTTTTTCGCGCGCCGTGAGTGCAGGGATGACCGCTTCCTCAGTCAGAAAATCTGTAATCTTCACTCTTTCGCCCTTCTTCGGTTAAGCTTGGTCTTTTCTTTTTGCTTTTGCACCTGGCGCTGAAGCTTGTCAATCACTAAGTCAATGGCTGAATAGAGATCGTCGGTTTCTTCCTTGCCGTGGATCATGGCTCCATGCGTATGCAGCTCGATTTCCGCCGTATGGCGTTCCTTAGAGTCCACGGAAAGAACCACATGGGCTTCCAAAGACCGTGAGAAATGCCGTCCGAGGCGGTGGACTTTCTCTTCAGCATAACGTTTCAACGCGTCCGTGGGTTCCATGTGGCGGAAAGTCACCGCAACTTTCACGTCGCTCATTGTGAAATCCACCCCTTCGCCGCTTATTTTCTGAAGTAGGGCTGTCTCCGCTTCGACGAGGGAAGAATGCCCATGGCCTCCCGGTACTTGGCCACCGTACGACGCGCGATATCGATCGAGTCGTTCGACAAAAGCGCGGCGATGTGTTGGTCGCTGTGGGGTTTTCGCGGGTCTTCGGAGGCGATAATGCCGCGGATTTTCTCCTTTACACTTTCGCTCGCGACGTCGTCCCCGTTACCGCTCTTGAGACCGCTTTGGAAAAAGAACTTGAGCTCAAACAGCCCCTGCGGTGTGTGCACGTACTTGTTCGCCGTGGCTCGACTCACCGTGGATTCATGCATGTGTATATCTTCAGCCACATCCCGAAGCACCATGGGTTTTAGCTGGCTCACTCCGTGATCGAGAAATTCCAGTTGAAATTTAAAAATGCTTTGGGTCACGCGATAGAGGGTTTGTTGTCGCTGCTGAATGCTTTTGATCAACCATGTCGCTGCGCGCACCTTCTCTTGGAGGTATTGGCGCGCCTGTTCTTCTGCCGCGCCTTCCTGGCCCGCCATGCGCCGGTAAAGAGAACTTACCCTTAACCGCGGCACACCGTCGTCGTTCAAGTAGATGACATATTCGTTCCCGATTTTCTCCACGAAGACGTCGGGCAAAACGGTAAGAACTTCCTCCTGCCCGAAACCACGGGACGGCTTCGGCTCAAGGGAGGCAATCACATGAGCCGCATCCGCGATTTCATCCACGGTAACGCCCATCTCGCGAGCCATCTTTTCGTATCGTTTGGATTCCAGGTAATTCAGGTAATCGCGCACGATTCGAGCCGCCAAGCTATCACCGAACTGGAGACTCTCAAGCTGGACCAGGAGACATTCCCTGAGATCACGCGCTGCAACCCCTACCGGATCAAAGAAATGAATGCGCTTTAGAACTTTCTCGGCTTCCTCAGCGCTACTTTCTGTAGCCTTGCAGAGCTCCTCTAGAGACAGGGCCAAGTAGCCATTCTCGTCCAAGTTGCCGATGATGTAAAACCCGATGCTCTCTTCGCGTTCAGAGATCTTCGAGAGACGAAGTTGCCAAATCAGATGATCTTCGAGCGAGCTCTTCTTGGTTAAGCTATTCTCCCAGGAGGGCGGGCTGTCACCATCGTCTCCGGTGGCCTCGGCGGTCAGAGATCCGTGGATGGAGTTGGAATGGGTATCGAGATATTCTTGCCAGTCCAACGTACCGATCTTGTCAACGGCAGGTTCGCGGTTGATCACCGGCTCCGTTATTGACTCCGCGCCATCGGGTGCCAACTCCAACTTGGGTTGGTCTCCATTTTCACTCTCTTCGGTGGTTCCTTCCTCTAGGGCGGGGTTATCCTGCAACTCCTTCGAGATCGTCTCCTGTAATTCGAGACGGGACAGCTGAAGCAGCTTGATCGCCTGCTGCAGCTGGGGTGTCATGACCAATTGCTGCGCGAGTTTCTGGACCTGACGAATCTCTAGTGCCATAACTAAAACTTAAAACCTTCTCCCAAATAAAATTTTCTCGCCTTCGTGCTCGAGGCGATCTTGTCCGGCGTTCCTTCTTCCAGAACGGTGCCTTCGCTAAGAATATAGGCTCGGTCACAAATTCCCAACGTCTCTCGGACATTGTGATCGGTGATGAGAATCCCGATTCCGCTCGCGATCAATCTACGGATGATTTTCTGAATTTCGGCAACGGCGATGGGATCCACACCCGTAAAAGGTTCGTCGAGAAGAACAAAGTAAGGAGAAAGGACCAAGGCACGGGCAATTTCTACTCTTCGCCGCTCTCCACCCGATAACGTAAACGCCCTGTGGTCGGCTAGGTGATCTACACCGAGCATTTTCATAAGCGCCTGACATCTCTCTTCCTGTTGCGCGCCGCTGAGATCAAGGGTCTGCAAAATCGCAAAGAGATTATCCTCTACGGTTAGGCGGCGAAAAACCGACGATTCCTGCGGAAGATAGCTGATTCCCGCCCGCGCCCGCTGGTAAATGGGCGCGGCGGTCAGATCCTGATCGTTCAAAAGCACCTTACCCTCGTCCGGTTGAACCAAGCCGACCATGATATGAAACGTCGTGGTTTTCCCTGCGCCATTGGGGCCAAGCAAGCCAACAATCTCACCACCTCTAACCTCAATATTGACTCCGTTGACGACGCGACGACCGCTGTAGGATTTTGCCACCGCCTCCGCTGTAAGAACGCTCATCTCTAATTACTCGGAGCGGTTTCTCCTTTGTCCTGCTTCCCTAGCTCTTCGGGAAATATCGTCGCCTTCACCCTTACTTTGCCGTCTCCTTCAGCCACAGCTTTATCCTGCTCGACAAAATAGATGACCCGCGATCCACTGATTTGGCTATTGCCTTGCCGCATAATCGGATTACCGGTCATCGTCACCGTTTTGGCCTGGTCGTCAAATACCGCCTTCTCTCCCGTGGCTACCCGATCGCCTTGCGTGGCGTTCACTTTCCCCTCGGCAACGATTTGCTTAATCTGCTTCATATCCGAAGTATATTCGGCGGTCAGGGTCTCACTTCTTATGGTCATATCTCCTTGGATTGTAACCACATGCCCCTTATACGTGATCGTACCCTTGGTCTGATCAAATTCCATCCAGTCGGAGTTTATGTAAATAGGATCCTTTTTGTTGAGTTCAAACCCCGGTCCGCCCTTTTTCTTCGACTCATCTTTCTCCGGCGTCGCAGCGTCGCCTAGCGCAATCACCATGGAAGCAGATAAGAGGAAAAAAAATAGCGATACCCTTAGCACTGAATAACCCATTTACCCTCCGCTCATCTGGTTCGGGCCGGATTTTTTGTCTTTTCTTGCCACCTTGTCAGGCTCGATCTTGGTCTTGACGTTCTGCATCAAGCGCACTTTTTTGACCTCCATTTCAATCTCCATCCGCGATCCTTCTACTTCCAGGCCGTTCCCCACCACGGTTGCTCGCTTCGGTAAAACAATCCGTCCAGTGTCGGCGAAATAGGTCGCTTCCTCGGACTTCAGCACGTACCCCTGATAGGTTACTTGGACCTCACCCTGGAGCTGCATTTTCTCCAACTCTTTCTCGTTAAAGAATAGCCGCGCACTATTGCCGGTTGTTTCAGCGGTCTCGCCTTGTTTGTTGTAGTAGTAAAAGCGTGGCTTTTTTATGACCGCTTCTTTCTGCTCCTTGAAATAGTTTGCCTCATCGCCGAAGAGTTCCCACAGCTTTTTTCCATTTTCGATTTTTGCACGGCGAAAATCCTTCATCTGAAGCGCCGACTCTGGAATATAATCCAGCGCCTTAAGTGGATTTTTTCTGATCTCCTCGGCCTTCATAATCCAAAGACTCTCGGCGACTTTGTAGCCCACACCTCCCAGAGATAGAAAAATGACCACCAGCAATATGAGCCTTTTACGCCTACGCATTGATGAACCCCCGGGATAAGCTATAAAAATACCATTCTTTGAAAAAACTGTAAAGCAATGGGCACGAAAATTGCTAAAGCCCCGGAGAAATCAGGCTTATCTTCACCTTAGCGCTCTGTGAGATCCTTCCACATATTCTGCGCTTTAAGTACCAGCTCTGAAACCTCCCTCACGGCCCCCCTTCCTCCCCCACTTTTAGTAACGTAATCGACCCGCGTTTTAAGACCTGGCCAACCATCCCTAACCGCAATCGCCAACCCCACCTGTCGCAATACGGGTAGATCCAGAATATCATCTCCCACATAAGCGATTTGCTCGTCCTTAAGTCCGGTTTTCCGTTTAATACGAATGTAGATCTCGGCCTTGTTTTTCACACCTTGATGGACAATGGTTACGCCTAGTTCTTTCGCGCGATGGCGCACAATATTGGAGTAACGTCCGGTGATAAAGCCGACTCTGATTCCGCAACGGATAAGCAACGTGATGCCTTGGCCGTCGCGCACATCGAAGCGTTTGGCCTCCACTCCCCGATCGTCGAGGATGATGCCGCCGTCCGTGAGAACGCCATCGACGTCAAGGAGGATGAGTCTTATTTTGGCGGCTTTCTTTTGCACGCCGGGAGAGATGTGCTTCACCGCTTGCTAAACGATCCCGGCTTTGAGGAGGTCGTGAATGTGAAGGACCCCAATCGGTACCCTATGACCGGGTTTGTCCACAACAAAAAGCGAGGTGATCGGGCGGGGCACATTCTCTTCCATCTTTACCAGAGCCTGTGATGCGAGGGCATCCTTCTCGATCGATTTCGGGTTTAAGGTCATAATTTCTTTCGCTCTCTTGCTGAGAACGCCATCGCCGTGGGCTTGCAGTCCTCTCCGCAAGTCGCCGTCGGTGATAACCCCAATCAGATCACCGCGTTTATCGGTAACTCCCGTGACACCCAAACGCTTCGAAGTGATGACTAGAACGGCCTCCTTCATGAGAGTTTCTTCATCTACCAGCGGTAAATCGGCATCCCGATGCATCAAGTCCTCGACCCGAAGCAGCAATTTGCGGCCGAGTATTCCCCCCGGATGGCGCAGCGCAAAATCCTCTTCTTTGAACCCCTTTTTCTCTAAGAGAATAACCGCAAGGGCATCCCCCAGAGCGAGCGCCGCGGTGGTACTCGCCGTCGGCGACAGCCCGAGAGGGCAGGCCTCTTCCATGACGCCTGCATCGAGAACGACGTCAGCCGCACGGGAAAGGGTTGAGCCGTGATTCCCGGTCATGACGATGAGCCTCACACCGATACGCTTAAGAATGGGGATCAAGGTTAAAATCTCTTCGGTCTCCCCGCTATTGGAGACGGCGAGAACAACGTCTCCTTCCTTAATCATCCCCATGTCGCCGTGATTTGCATCCCCAGCATGAAGGAAAAAAGAAGGTGTGCCCATGCTCGAAAAGGTAGCAGCGATTTTTCGGCAAATCAGCCCAGATTTTCCCAACCCGGTAACGACCACTTTGCCGCGACAGTCGTCAAGCAATTCGACCGCTTGGATAAAGCGATCATCAAGGCGATCGATCAGCGAAACAATACCTGTCGCTTCGATGTTCAGCACTTCTCTCGCTCGCTGCAAGATGACGGCTTTGTTCACGTCCCCAATTCCTGTTTCAAGATGCCATCAATTTCCTTAACAATCCGCAGCACTCCTTCAAACTCCTGCAATGGCAGTGAGTTGGGACCGTCACTGAGCGCTTGATCCGGATTTTCGTGAACTTCCATGAAGAGCGCATCGACACCCACAGCGACCCCGGCGCGCGCCAACGGGCCAATGTATTTTCTTTCACCGCCGGATGCTTTTCCTAACCCGCCGGGAAGCTGCAAGCTGTGGGTGGCATCGAAGACCACAGGATACCCGAGTTCTCGCATAATCAGCAACGACCGCATGTCGGAAACCAAATTGTTGTAGCCGAAGGAAACTCCCCGTTCGGTCAGTAAGATTTGATCGTTGTTGGCGGAGCGTATTTTGTCGACGATATTGCCAATATCCCAAGGCGCCAGAAACTGCCCTTTCTTTACATTGACGACTTTCCCTGATTGAGCGACCGCGACAACGAAGTCTGTCTGCCGGCAGAGGAACGCGGGGATCTGGAGCACATCGGCGACTTCGCTCACAGGCGCAACTTGCTCTCTCTCATGCACGTCCGTCAATACGGGCACCCGCATCTCTCTTTTGACCTCGGCGAGGATTTCCAAGCCCTTGTCCAATCCCGGCCCGCGATAGGAATCGGCTGATGAACGATTCGCCTTATCGTAGGAAGATTTGAAGATGTAGGGAACCCCAACCCGATCAGCGACTGCTTTAAGCGCCGAAGCGTGTCTTAAGGCCGACTCCCTGCTTTCGATCACGCAAGGACCGGCGATAACCGCAAGGGGGCGCCCGGCACCGATCTCGATATTTCCTACTTTTACGCGCTTGGTGCTCATGGATAAAAAGGCCCGACGGCTCGCAACAATCAGGTGCGCGCGACTTTGATGCGGGGTACTTCTCTGAGCGCTTGCCGATTTTGCAAGGCCGCTTTGATGAAGCCTTTGAAAAGCGGATGACAATCCATCGGTCGAGATTTGAATTCCGGGTGAAACTGGCATCCCATGAACCACGGATGATCCTTGAGTTCGACGATCTCCACCAGCCTTCCATCGGGCGAAACGCCGCTTAACACCATTCCCTTGGGGATGAAGCGTTCGATGTAGTCGTTGTTGAATTCATAACGGTGCCGATGTCGCTCGGTAATCTTTTTCCGACCGTAGAGCTTCAAGGCCAACGAGTCATCCTGGAGAACACACGGGTAAGCTCCCAACCTCATGGTTCCGCCCTTGGTGTCGACACTTCTTTGCGACTCCATCAAGTGGATCACCGGATGCGGGCTGTTCGCATCGAACTCGCTGGAATTGGCCCCAACAAGGCCGCAAACATTGCGCGCAAACTCAACCACAGCCATCTGCATTCCGAGACAGATGCCGAAGAACGGAATATGATTCTCCCGCGCATAGCGAATGGTCTCTATCTTTCCCTCGCTCCCGCGATCCCCAAAGCCACCCGGCACCAAGATTCCATCCGTCTGACTTAAAAGTTCCGCAGCTCCCGCTTCTTCAATTTTTTCAGCCTCAATACACTCTAGCTCAACCTTAGTCTCGTTGGCGATACCGCCGTGAACCAGAGCCTCGAAAAGGCTCTTGTAGGACTCCTTAAGGCTCATATATTTGCCAACGACGGCGATCCTTACCGAGGACTTCGGAGCGTTCAGTACCTGAATAGTTTTTTGCCACTTCTGAAGATTCGGCGACCCCGTCCACATGTGAAGTTTCTCGACGATCTGCGCATCGAGCCCCTCTTCATGAAAGACCAATGGAACTTCGTAAATCCACTCCACGTCTTTAGCCGTAATGACCGACTCCTCTTTAACATTACAAAAATGAGCGATTTTTGCTTTGATTTTTCTGTCAAGGATTCGATCCGTTCGACATAAAAGGATATCAGGTTGGATTCCCAGGCCCGTCAGCTCTTTTACGCTGTGCTGAGTCGGCTTCGTCTTGAGCTCGCCTCCGCCGGTGATGTAAGGCACCAAAGTCAGATGAACATACAGCACATTTTCTCGGCCCCAATCCCAAGCGAATTGCCGGATCGCTTCTAAGAAGGGCAGTCCTTCGATGTCACCGACCGTTCCGCCCACTTCGCCAATCGCAATATCGTAGCCTTCCGCCGCAACTAAAATCCGGCGTTTGATCTCGTCGGTAATATGCGGAATGACCTGGACCGTCCCGCCAAGGTAATCGCCTCTTCGCTCCTTGGCGATGACGGTCTCGTAGATTTGCCCGGTCGTGCAATTGTTTTTCCGGCCCATGGCAGTTGAGACATAGCGCTCGTAGTGTCCCAAGTCCAAATCCGTCTCGGCGCCGTCATCCGTCACGTAAACTTCCCCGTGCTGGAATGGACTCATCGTTCCGGGATCGACGTTGATGTAAGGGTCCATCTTCAACAAAGTGACCTTCAACCCCCGGCTTTCCATCAATGCGCCAATTGCCGCCGAAGCTAGCCCCTTACCTAACGAAGAGACCACTCCACCGGTCACGAAGATAAATTTCGTTTTTACTCCGGCCATGGTTGCCTTTCAGTTCCTATGCTGTCTCCAATATTTTTCCGCCTTTGCCAAATCCTCCGCCGTATCGACCTCTACGGATCGCTCTTCCACGGCTGCAACAAATATCCGATGACCGTACGCCAAAGCCCGGAGCTGCTCAAGACTTTCGATTCGCTCCAGCGCCGTGGGCCGCAACCGCGAAAACTTCAGCAGAAAATCACGCCGATAGACATAAAGGCCTATATGGCGATTACCCCATAATCGGCTTTCTGGACGGCGTCCTGTTTTCCGATCATTGAGATCAACGGCGCCATTCCGAACATAGGGAATCGGCGAACGGGAAAAATACAGCGCAAAGCCCTTACGATCTGTAAGAACCTTGACGATGTTCGGGTCGCGCCATTCCGCTTCATCAAAAATCGGCGTACCGATGGTGCCCATGGGAATCGAGCGGTCACGGCGCATGGGGCGAACCGCACGCGTGATCGTATCGGACTGAATAAACGGCAAATCCCCTTGTACATTTACGAACCAATCCGCCTTGATCTTTCGTGCCACCTCAGCCACACGATCCGTCCCGCTGGCGTGGTGCTTCGATGTCATCATCACCTCGCCGCCAAACCCCCGGACTGTTTCCTCCACCCGCCGGTCGTCGGTAGCCACCAAAACCCGATTTAAACCTCTCGCCTTTGACGCACTTTCGTAAACATGCTGGATCATCGGTTTGCCGCCGATTCTGGCTAAAGGCTTTCCCGGAAGCCGGGTCGAACCATAGCGCGCCGGAATGATTGCCACGACAGCCATCGGTTTACTGTTTTATAGCTACCCTGAGAAACGGAAGAGACCGAAAATTGCGCGCCCGCTCCAAAAATAAAAAACCGCAATGGCCTTCTAGGAAAGCGCATCACGGACTTAAAATATACGCCGAGGCCGAAAGGGTGTCAATGACGAATCGCAGAAGTTTCTCTACGATCTCGGATTATTCACCTTACGAGGGAAAGCATGACCGAACCGAGGAGTGAGCCTCGAAGCGAGCGGGCACAGGAGCGTAAAAACACACCGACTTAACTGGTGCTTGACTAAAAGCTCGCCTTTCTTAAGCAAAGTATGCTTCACCACTCAAATTTGCAGGCCTCCTCAAGGTAGAGGTCCATTGCCCGCGACCGGAGAGGCTTACTCCTCGGGCCGTCTTACCCCGGGAATGAACCGTGCTAGCAACCTTTTGGGGGAGCATTAGAAAAAAGATCGGCACTGAAACTTGACTTATTATTGCCGGCCTATGATAGGAGTGACATTAAGAATCCATAAGGACAGGCATGACGGACCTCATTAAGATCAACGCAGGATTCGCTACCATCGGGCAAGGTGCCGGGCCGATGATGGTGACGTGGAAAGCCGACCTGTTTCAGAAATATGGCCTGGCTGTCGAGAAACCCGCCATCATGGGCGGCGCGAAGGGCGTCGTGCGCGGCTTGATGTCAGGGGAGATCCAATTCGGTAATCTGGCAGCGCCGGCACCGCTCAGAGCCAATGTTAAGGGTGAAGCGGATTTGATCTTTTTGACCGGGGGTATCAATCAGCAATTCATCATGGGAAAACCCGGTATCACCGACCGTAGAGACTTGGCGGGCAAAAAAATGGGTTTCGTTGGCGATGGAGGTTTGAACGATGCCCTGGTGCAATTTGTCATCGAAAAGCTGAACGCCACGGGTATACGGGGCTTGCAGAAGGAACCCATTCCGGCCGGCGGTGACAAAGAGCTCGAAGCGCTTCTGAGCGGCAGGTGCGACGCGATTGTCATCACACCTCCGGAGTCCGTTTACGGTCGAAGAAGAGGTTGCAAGTACCTCGTCGATTTCGCCGAATACGGGTTGAACTACGCCCTCGGAGGGATCGCGGCTCGTCGCGATTACGTTGAAGAGAATCCTGAAATTACGAGGAAGTTTATCAAAGCCTATGTCGAAGGAATGCACCGTTATCGCACAGACCGAGAGTTCACGGTCGACGTCCAAGCCGAATACAGCGGCATCGCGGATCGAAGCGTGGCGGAGGAAACCTACGACTTGACCCAGCCAGGCATGCCGAGCGTTCCCTACCCTGTTGTCTCTTCCCTCCAAACGTTGCTCGATTTCATGGCCAAGGAACTTCCTGAGGCCAGAGACGCTGATGCGAGGCGATTTGTCGACGATCGGTTTATCCGCGAGCTTGACGAGAGCGGATTTATCGCCTCGTTGTCCAACCAACGTCGATGACGAGCATCCCCCATGGCCCGGTTACAAAGATGGTTGGTCCTTTTCCTGCCTTTGTTTGTTGGCTCGCTTCCAATCGCGCGCGCCGCGTCAACGGATGCTACATCCGAGGCTGCGCGGCGTGAGGGCGAAGTCGTATTCTACGCTTCGATGAATTTAGGTGAGGCCAACATCATGATCGCCGAGTTCGAAAAGCGTTATCCGTTTATAAAAGTTAAACTCAATCGAGCGGGCAGCGAAAAGCTTTTGACCCGGGTCCTCGCCGAGGCCAGGGCTAAGAGGGTTTCCGCTGACGTCATTCAAACGGTCGAATTTAGCATGCATATCCTCAAACGCAGCGGCGTGCTGGCGCGCCACGTTTCTCCGAACGATGCTCTCTATCCAAAGAATTTTAAGGAAGAAGAATTTTGGACAACCGTCTATTACAACCCCTACGTCGCTGCCTATAACACTAGGCTCGTGGCGCCGCGAATGGCACCCAAAACTTACGACGACCTCCTCGATCCCAAATGGAGAGGAAAGCTGATGATGGAGGGCACGAAGGCGGACTGGTTTGCCGGAATGTTGCAGATCATGGGACGGGAGCGCGGTCTTCAATACATGCGTCAACTCGCCAAGCAAGAACCGATGCTTCGGGAGGGACACGAGCTATTGGCACAGCTGGTGGCTGCTGGAGAAGGCCTTTGCGATATAAACATTCCGGCGTCTTCGGTGGACCGCGTGAAAGAAAAAGGCGCTCCCATCGACTGGATCGCGTTGGGCGAGGCACCGGCCATCATGGTAGGCATCGGATTAGCCTCGCAAGCCGCCCATGTAAACGCGGCCAAGCTTTTCATTGAATTTGCATTGTCTCGCGAGGGACAGAAACTCCAGCAAGGTTTTGGGCGACTCGTCGCCCGAACCGACCTTGCATCCGAGCAGCCGGCGGCGATAAGACAAATTAAGATGGTGCCCGTTAATCCGGAACTGGCGGAAAAGATGAACGACTACGCCAAACAACTCAGAACGATCTTCGGTAGCTGAAGAGCCTTGATCAGCGCCACAGCCTATTGAAAAAAAAGGAGTCATTCTATGCGTATTATGTTCTTGAACCATTCCTTCGTGCGTCATTCAACGGCATTGGAAGCTCACATTAGAAAGCTTCTCGCGAGCTATGCCTCACCCGGTACGACGTTTGAATTGGCGTATCCTGATGATCTCGGCGGCGGGGCAGTATTGAGCCTCTTGGAGGAACGAAAAGCCCTCTCCGGCCTGCATCATATCTTGGAAACTCCGGCCCTCGTGCAAAAGGCCATCGAGGCTGAGCGTTCAGGGTTCGATGCCGTGATGCAAAGCAATACCTTTGATCCTGGAGTAGAAGCCAGCCGGCTTGCTGTGCGCATACCGGTGATCGGTCTGCTACGCGCTTCGCTTCACTTTGCCGCCAGCATCTGCGACCGCTTTGGTCTGATCGTTCCCCTCGAGACCCACATGCCGCACACCATGAGATTGGTGCAAAGCTATGGGATGACCCCTTTTGTCTGCGGCATGAGAACAGTGGGTCTCTATGATACCGGCGATCTATCCGGTTACCATGACGTTGTCGTCGAGCGCACCCTGGCCGTCGGTAAAGAGCTAGTGGAGCAAGGTGCCCAGGCGATTATCCCGTTGGGAGGCAAGATTTATCCTTATGTTGTCACCCCGGAGGAGCTAGAGCCGCATCTCGGGGTGCCCGTCATCAATACCAAAGCCGTGGGAGTGGCCTACGCCGAGCTGATGGTGCGGTCAAAGATCAGCCACAGCATAAAGGCTTATCCCTGCCCGACCGGACTCTCTCCTGAGGCAGTCTCCAAACGCTCGAAGTGAGACGCGACAGTTCAACTGGATACGAAGAGGATCCTAGTAAAGAAAGGACTTGGCAATGATCATTGACGGCGATGGTCACTTTTTTGAAACGGAAGAAATGTTTGAAAAGTATATGGAGCCTTCGCTCAGAAACTATCGTCCGAGACTGCTCACTGATGACCAAGGGTATAATTTCTGGGTTGTTGACGGCGAGACTCCGTACAAAAGGCCTTCGATCAAAGGGGCCGGTGCTCCCGGCACGGCTGCGCCTCCCGGAAAAGCGATACAATCCGCGCGGCGCGCGTCCGCAGGCAGCCAGACTCTAACCAACATTAAAGACCGGCTTGACGATCTGGACAAAGAAGCCATCGACATGCAATTCCTTTACCCGAGCTTTCTTTTGCATGTCAACGCATGGCCGGACGGCATCCTGGCGATGGGTGTTTGCCGCGCTTACAATACCTGGCTGGCGGAGGCCTGCAAAAAAGCACCGGATCGTCTCAAAGGTGTCGGCGTCGTGTCTCTGCAGAATCCCGAAGGTGCCGCCAAAGAGCTGTCACGTCTCAAAGAGCTGGGGATGTCTTCAGTGATGATTAACGGAACCGCCGGCGCCAAGCGGCTCGACCATTCCGACCACGATCCGTTCTTTGCCGAGGCCGATCGTTTAAATCTGCCCATTGCGGTTCACTTCAGCCTCCAGTTTCCATTGGTCGACAAACTTTTTGAGCACCATTTTCCGAATCGGGTGCTGGCTGGCATATTCCCCATCATGGCGGGTCTGACCAGCGTGCTCTGCTCCGGCCTATTGGACCGCTACAAGAATCTCAAGTTTGCCTTCCTCGAAGGAGGCATCAGTTGGGTTCCAGCTCATGTAGAGCGCATGGACGATCACTTTGACAATCCCCGTTATAACGCGCGAGACCTCATTAGCCACCCGCCGAGCGATTACTTGAAATCCGGCAGGATCTTCTTCGGCTGCGAGGGCAATGAACCTTTTCTCGGCCGCGTGGTAGAAGAAGTCGGAGAGGATCTGTTCATCTATTCATCCGATTATCCACACGCGGACCGGACAGAAGGGACGGCACAGTATCTGAAGCTGCGGGATGATATCCCGGGAGCTGTCCGAAAGAAGCTTTTGGAAGACAACGCCCGTCGGTTTTACAGTCTCTGACCCGGTGATCGTTCTGATTCGCGTATTGAAAACGGTTTGTGAAGCAATCTGGACGCTTCGGCTCTTCATCTCCCTTGCGTTTTTTTCTTCCCTGTTCAGTTTGAAGCATTTTATAATAGTGGCGTCTAATGAAGGAGAGGAGGTGATATTATGAAAAGCATGCTCAAGGTTTTAGTTATCGCTTTAACCGCCTTGGCTTTTAGTGGCGTCAGCTTTGCAGCCGATACGGCAACGAAGTCAAAGCCGAAGGCCATTAGCGCCACGGGTGCAGTTACGGCGGTGGATGCCAAGGCGGGTACTCTGAGTGTCAAGACCAAAGATAAAGATCTTGACCTGACCGCTACTTCCAAAGCGAAAGGCACTCTGGGAAAGGTCAAAGTAGGTGACACGGTTAAGGTTTCCTACACCGCGAAAGACGGCAAGATGAACGCCAGCAGCATAACTATGGCTAAGGCCCCGTCCAAAGCCCAGGCTGAAAAGGCTGACACGAAGTAACCGTTTGTTCGTGACACTTTGAAAGAGGGATAGTAGACAAATCTGCTGTCCCTCTTTTTTTGGATCCGTCCAGAACGCGATCTCGCTTGAGCTTTTCGAGCTTCACTCGGCCAAGATCGCCCGCTTGATTCCAACCTGCTCGATACTATAGAATTTTGCTTTGTGAAGGGTTGTTTGGCGCGCTGAAAGGAGGAGTGGAGATGGACCTGCCGAAATGCCAAAAATGCAACAATGGGATTCTTATCCCGTTATCAGACTACGGACAGGATGGCGCAGCGGTAATATTCAAAGCCTGGGTTTGTACGAATCCGGAGTGCGGTTTCTCACTGCGGGTGGATAAAGGCGAGGTCAGTTACGGCAAGAAAGTCGAACCTAAGCACTGATTAAATCAAGCAAATCGGCGATTCTCGATCGGAGCCCGTATCTAATCGTCGCTCTCCACGTCTTAATCTTAAGCGGCAATGGTTCGATTAAAGCTCTGAATTGCCCGGCCAAAAAGCTCACATCCAGTTTGCAGGGCCTCTAAACAACGCTGTTGCGTCTTCGCATCTGTGCCATAGCGACGTAGCACCTCAGGCGCCAGCCACTCGTGACCCGCCTCATCGGCTAAGAGCGTATCTCGATAAATGGACGCAGTCTCTGGATCGATGGGCTCGATCCGTTCGATGAATGACTTTGAAGTTCGGGGAAAGAATTCCTCGTGACCATACTGTACGCTCGCGAAAAGCTCGCAAAAAGAGCCCAGGGCAGCATGAAAATCCCAAAGGCGCCCAAGTTCTTCCAGAGGTTTGTTCCACAAGGCGTCGGGATCGCCGTTGAGCTCCGTGATCCTCTTACGCAGAATGGAGGCGTGCTTCAGCTCATTGGCCACGTACTCCGACAGACAGTGTTGCAGTTCCAGCTCAGGCAGATGCGATACCCAGGGGGCGCTGACTTCGGCAGCCTTTCGCTCCATCACGACGCCAAACTGCAACCGCCGCAGGATAATCTCAGGTGTCAGGGGTTTTTCCGCGCCATAGCTCTTGCGTTCCGTGGTCATCTTTTCCCAAAAGGCTTCGCGACGATCCGACAATCGCTTCAGAAAGTCCTCGGGGCTCAGTGCTTCCATCGTTCACCTCTCATGCATCAAAAAACGGTGATTGACTTAGGAAACCTTTTAGGTTTTAACAATACAGAAAATTCCCTTTATGTAAAGGCTCATTGGAGTCAGTCTAACCTCTGAATTTTATCTCCAACCGTTGGATTTTCATGGATCCTATCGAAGCCAAAGCCTACGTCGACAATCTGTATCACGAACTCTATCTCCATTGGGAACGGAAGATTAGTCAAGGACCGTTCATGACCCAACTGAGAGAAGGGCGCCTGCCGTTGCCTTGCATGCGCCGCTTCTTTAAAGATTGGGGGCTTTTTTCCGTGGAGGTGGTTGCCTTGAACGCGGTCTCCTATTACGTTCATCTGCCATTTTTTATTGGCAACTATGATCTCCTGCCCGGGTTCACGGAAAAGATCGCTGAGGAGTTGATTTCGCCCAAACCTCCCGGACATACGCTAATCTTGCTCGAAACCGCGGAAGCGCTAGGGCTTTCCCGGCAAGAAGTGCTCGAGCAACCTGCTTCCGCCGCCGGAAGGGCTATCAGCGATTATTGCCGGCGCATTTTCCAAGACGGCTCGATCATAGAGCTCTGGGGCATGCATGTCTACGAAGAAACCCTCGGCTATTGGTCGAAGCAATGGGCGGAAGCGCTGGTCTCCAACTACGGTTTGAACCAGAAACAGGCCGCTTATTTTACCGCCCACGCCGAAGCGGACTTGGTTCAGCACGACGGGCGCATGGGTCACGGCCCGCTGAATCGTATGATCCTCCAGCGCATTCTGGAGCAAGGCATGACAGCCAAAAAGCTGGGCTATGATCCAAAATACTGCGCTTTCACCATGGTAGATCTTCAGTCGCTCATGGAAAACAACGCTCTCGAGAACCCGTATCCCGCTTAGAACCTTGAGTCTCATTCGATTCTTAGAGAAACACCTTCCATTGCTAGCTGTTTTCACCTCCTTTGTGGGTTCGGTATGAATAAGGTTTTAAACACGTACATCAAGCCTATGTTCGTAGCCTCGCTTTTCCTTGCTCTTTGTTTCCATTCTCTTGTGAGCGCCGCTGCGCAGCCACGAGGAAAGTGGGTGATTCGCACGCCTCTGCCATCGACGAGAACCGAAGTGGCCGCCGTTGAGCTTAACGAGAAAATCTATGTGATGGGCGGTTACGAAAAAAACGGCGATCTCGTAGAAGCCTATGATCCGGCTAAAGATAGCTGGCAGCGCCGCGCCGCGCTCCCGCGGCCGTTGCATCATGTGGGCGCCGCCGCGGTGGGCGGAAAAATCTACCTCATCGGCGGATACATCTCCGGCGAAGGTCCGGTCAACACGGTCTATGAGTATGATCCAGTCATGGATCAATGGCGTATGCGGGCGGCCATGCCGACGGCGCGAGGTGCATTGGCCGTCGGTGTGATTGAGGGAAAGATCTACGCCATCGGTGGTGTGGGCTCGAATCGCAGAAACACGAACGCAAACGAATCCTATGATCCCGTCCAAGATCGTTGGGCGAAACTCGCCCCCATGCCGACGCCGCGAGACCATCACGCGATCGGCGTTCTGAACGGCAAGCTCTACGCCATCGGCGGGCGCATCAATGGTAGGCACGATAAAAGCATTACGGAAAACGAAGAATATGATCCTGCAACAAACCATTGGCGGGCCCGGGCCCCATTGCCTACTGTGAGAAGCGGAATTGTGGCTGCTTCTCTAAACGGCCAAATTTTTGTTTTCGGCGGCGAGTCCAATTCCGGAACCCACAGCCAAACCGAGTCCTACAACCCGGCTTCAAATCGATGGCAATCCTGGGCTCCCATGCCCACCCCCCGCCACGGATTAGGAGCCGCGGTGCTTGGTCACTCCATTTACGTCATCTCGGGCGGGCCCAAGCCTGGCGCCACTTTTTCCTCGGTAAACGAAGTCTTCACACCGTGAACTTATATCTGCAGACTACTGTAGTGGGAACATGCGAACCATACGCTATAAGCCAACCGAAGCACGCTAGCTTTTTAACTCTTCCGGCGCCACAAACCCATGACGCAAAGTGTTTTCAGAAATAGTCCTGGGTTCAAGAAATTGGAGCAGATAATCCGGGCCGCCGGCTTTAGAGCCGATGCCAGACAGCTTAAGGCCTCCGAAGGGTTGTCGTTCGACAATGGCGCCCGTGATGCCGCGGTTAATGTAAAGATTACCCACACGAAACTCCCGGCGCGCTCGATCGATATGCGCGGGCGAACGGGAGAAAACGCCACCCGTCAACCCATAGGCCGAGCGATTCGCGATCTCCAACGCACAACTGAAATCCTTGGCTTTGATAACCGAAAGCACAGGTCCAAAAATTTCCTCGTTAGCCAGGCGATGATCCGGCTCAATCTCGCTGAAAATGGCCGGTCCAACAAAAAATCCCTTCGTTGGTGCTTGCCCCTCGAGCACGCATTTTCCTTCCCGCTTGCCGAGAGCGAGATAGCCGATGATCTTTGAGTGCGCGGCGGCATCGATGACCGGACCGATAAAATTCCTCGGATCCTCGGGCGGACCGATCTTGAGGCTCCGAACCGCTTCAATCAACCGTTCCAACAGAATGTCATGAATTTCATCGACAAGGATGATGCGCGAAGCAGCCGAACACTTCTGACCCTGGTACCCAAAGGCCGACTCGACGATGTGAACTACAGCTTCGTCCAGATCGGCATCTTCATCGACGATGATGGCATTCTTGCCGCCCATCTCGCACACGACCCGCTTTACATGCTCTTGGCCCGGTTGATGATCGTAAGCCGTGCGCAGAATTTCCAAGCCGACCTCCCGCGATCCGGTAAAAGCGATGAGTTGCACCGAGGCATGGCGTACTAAATAGGCCCCCAATTCGCCACCCCCTTGAACAAGTTGGACCGCAGAACCCGGCAAACCGGCCTCACGGAGGATCTCTACCAACAGGGCGCCGAGCACGGGCGACTGCTCCGCCGGTTTTACTACGGCGCAGTTTCCCGCCACCAAAGCCGCTGCCGTCATACCGGTGAGAATTGCCAGCGGGAAATTCCACGGTGCAATCACGATGGCCACTCCCCGGGATTCGTAAAGGTAAGCATTGATTTCTCCGGGCAATCTTTGGGTTACCCTCGGTGCGCTCAGCCGCAGCATCTCCCGGCCGTAATACTCAAGGTAGTCAATGGCCTCAGCGACGTCGGCATCCGCTTCGCGCCAGCCCTTGCCAACTTCAAAGACTTCCCAAGCTGCCAGTTCAATGCGGCGGCCGCGCATGATCTCAGCGGCGCGGAACATAAAAGCGGCACGCTCCTTGGCCGGCGTGTGTCCCCACTGAGGAAAATACTCCGTTGCATTAAGGAGAGACCGCTCTGCCTCGCCTCGCCCCGCAACAGGGACACGGCCGATGATTTCTTGAGGAGCGGCCGGGTTCACCGAATCGATCCATGTTTTTGTTTCCACATCCTCCCCACCGATCCAGAGTGGGTAACTACGAGCGAATTGTTTTCTGACAGTCTTCAGCATCTGGGCAAACTGGCTCCGGTTTTCCACACGTGAGAAATCCAAGAGCGGTTCATTTTGGAACGGCTCCACCACGTCGCTCGCTGCTCTTTTCCGCGTGGTCTTGCGGGCCTGCGTGAGTGTCTTCTTCGGCATCGGCGGTCATAATCAGTCTATCGATCTGTTCTTCCTCGGCGTAAGTCTGGCGCAGGAATGAGGTATTCGACGTGTTCTCCATCAGCCTCCGAATGAGATAGGCCATGCCCGGAAGGAGCCTACCCACCGGAAGGTAGACACGCACCCGCTGGCCATTTTGAACGATCGCCTGCCTAATCGGCTCGCCCATACCGTAGAGCATCTGAATCTCGTAGCCCCGATTCGGCATGCCGATTTCCTTAGCCGTTACGATCGCATGCGCGAGGCTGCGGATGTTGTGGCTTCCGAAGGCCGCATCGATCACATCGTGGCTCTCCAAGAGCAAGCGCGTTAGCCGCTCGTAGTGGGTGTCGGTCTCCGCTTTGTCCAGGAAAACCGGTATCGGCCAGCCCTTCTGTCTGGCCCAGGTAATCTCGCTGTCCCAATAGGCTCCTTTCACAAGACGCACGCCAATGCGTCGCTTTCTGGCGCGCGCCCATTGAATCAGCTCTGTCACGTCATGTTCCGCATCCCGAAGATAGGCCTGAATGGCAATGGCGGCATGCGGTTGGCTTTCAAATTCGGATTCTTCGAGGAGGTTTTGGAAAATCGCTAAGGTCAAATCTTTAAACGAATATTGTTCCATGTCCAAGGTCAGTGCGGCATCGAGTCGGGCGGCCTCACGAAATAGCGGCCGAAGACGATCCCGGACAATTGTTTCGCTCTCAGGGTCCAGCGGATCAAAGCGGGCACAGAGCGATGAGACTTTCACCGACAGATTGACCCTTGGGAGCGGACCGGTTGCGCCCTGATCGATTTGCGGAATGGGCCGCCAACCGGCAGAGATTGTGCTCAAACTTTGCAACAGATCGAGGTAGCGGCGCTGAGTCGCCACCGCTTCCTTTTCGCTCAGGGTCGCCTCGCCGACCACGTCGAGCGTGAATGCCGCGGGTTCTTTGCGCAGAGTTTCAAGCGCCGAGCGAAGCGCCTCCGGTTCCTCGTCGACGATGAAGCGTCGCGCGAGTCGGGTGACGTTATGACGCGCCACCGGCGCCAACAGCCAGCCCGCACGAAGCGCTTGAGCGAGAAAAACCAAACCGCCGAAAGCATGATCCACCTTGGCAAAATACTCTTCGAGGTGGCGGCCGATCTCGGCAGCGGAATCCAAACTGGGTAGAACATCGACGAAGCGAAACAGCGCGACGCGCAGGGACTCATCCTCGAGCGACCACTCGATCATCTTACCCAGCCAGTCCTGAGGGTCGAACATGGATGGCTTGTGCTCGGCCGCCTGGTGGTAAAGCGAGCAGGCCAGTTGTTGAACCTCTTGCTCTGTTGGATCTATTCCGGGAGTCATGATTGCTGCCTGACCCCGCCCTTCTTCGCCCTCTCGGCCCAGAACGGGAGAGGGAAGGGAGGAGGGATATCATTGTCGATGTAGCAAAACGATTCAAATACGTTTGTATTGTTAAGATCTATCATAATACGATCACGGAAGACGATGAAGCCTATGAGAGACAATTTTGCCAAATCATTCAGAAAGCGGGGTGCAACATCGGTATGAACCAGCCAGTCGAGGGGCAAGGCGGCACACTTACCGGCGCTGAAGCCGTAGTCGAAATGCTGAAGGCGCACGACGTCGAGATCCTCTTCGGTCTGTGCGGCGACACCAGCTTGCCGTTCTATGATGCGCTCGCGCGAATGTCACACGGCATGCGTCACGTGTTGACGCGCGACGAGCGCTCGGCAGCCTACATGGCGGACGGCTATGCGCGCGTCTCGGGCAAGGTCGGCGTCTGCGAAGGTCCCAGCGGCGGCGGCGCGACTTATATCCTTCCCGGCCTTGCGGAGGCGAACGAATCTTCGGTGCCGGTGCTATGCATCAACTCCGACATCTCCGTTGTGGCGCGAGGGCGTTACACTCTCACCGAACTCGATCAGGGCGCGCTCATGCGTCCGGTAACAAAATGGAACGTAGTGCTCGACCGCGCAGAGGACATCCCGCGCGCTTTCCGCACCGCCTTCAATCAAATGACCACTGGCCGGCCAGGCGCAGCCCACATCGCGCTGCCGTTCGATGTGCAAAACGGGTCGGTGGAGCGCTCCGACGTGTGGGGCGATGCGAGCCTCAGCCGCTACCCATCGCGGCGCGTGGCGCCCGATCCGTATTTCGTCGAGCGAGCGGCGCAATTGCTAGGCAATGCGGCTCAGCCGGTCTTTATCTGTGGCGGCGGAGTCGTCATTGCCGGCGGGGAAGAGGAACTCCGCAAGCTTGCGGAGCGGCTCTCGGCGGCCGTCGCCACCACTATTAGCGGTAAGGGCTCGATCAGCGAGGAGCATTCGCTGTCGGTGGGCGTCGTGGGCTCCAACGGCGGGACGCCGGAAACACGTGGCATCGTCGATCAGGCGGACTTGGTCGTCTTTGTCGGCTGCCGCGCGGGCTCGGTGACCACTGAGCGCTGGCGCCATCCGCCGACTGGCAAAGTGAGGGTGATTCATCTGGACGTGGACCCGGCGGTGCTCGGCGCCAATTATCCAGTGGAGGTACCCCTGCTTGGCGATGCGAAGCTTGCCCTGGCGGCGCTAAACGAAGCGCTGGTAACATTGCAACGGCCGCTGGAGACCACGGCAGTGCAAAGGGCCAAGGAAGAGAAGTTTGCTAAATTCAATGTCCTCGCCTTGTCCGGGGACAAGCCGATCAAACCGGAGCGCGTTGTAGCTGAAATGGCCCGGGCACTCGATCCGGATGCCATTATAGTCGCGGATGCCGGCACCCCCTGTCCCTATTTCTCCGCTTATTACCAGATGCGCGGCACCGGGCGTCGCTTTTTCTCTAACCGCGCCCACGGCGCGCTCGGTTATTCCCTGTCGGCGTCTATCGGCGCTCATTTTGCGCGACCGCAGGTGAAGTGCGTAGCGGTGATGGGGGACGGCAGTTTTGGTTTCACCTGTGGCGAGCTCGAAACGGCGGTGCGTCACCGGCTCCCAATAACCTTCATCGTGATTTCCAACGGTACTTATGGCTGGATCAAGGCCGGGCAAAAGTCAGGGTACGGCCAGCGCTACTTCTCGGTGGACTTCGACACCACCGATCACGCCTCCGTGGCTGCCGCCTTCGGCGTGAAGAGTTGGCGCGTCACCGAGCCAAACAACCTTGGTAAGGTGCTCAAGGAAGCATTGGGGCAGGTTGGCCCGACCCTGGTGGATATCGTCTGCCAGCCGCTCCACGAAGCAAAAGCACCGGTCTCGGAATGGGTCGCGTGAGAAATTGTAGGGGCCGGTTTTTAAACCCGCCCCTACCTTGTGACCTTTGCGTTCTTTGCGGTCGGCTTAGGGCTGCTGCTAATTTTCCAGTCGGACTTTCGAACCCAGATTTTTACAGTCTTCGTCGGTTTTGAGACCCGCTCCATGAATGCCGTGAGCGGCCAACTCCTCATCACGCTCCTGTGTATCTCCGGTAACACCCACAGCACCGATGACTTCGCCGTCCTTGTCGCGGATTAACATGCCGCCGCCCTCCGGAAAAATTTGATCGTCCGAAGCCCGGATCAAATACTGCATAAACAGCGGCCGTTCTTCCGTTCGGACACGGACCAGTGACGAGGACCGGCCCAAGGCAAGCGCGGCATAAGCCTTGCCGTAGGCCATCTCGAAACGCATCATGGCCGACCCATCTTCCTTCTGAAACGCTTTCACCTTCGCCCCGGGCTCAACCACCACGACACTGAGTGGGCGACAGCCCAATTCACCGCCGCGAGCGAAAATAACCTCGATGATGCGATTCGATTGTTCCAGAGTAATCATGGTCATATTTCCTTCCTAGGGAACGCGGCAGACTTTGAGGCACGCGACAGCGTGGTAAATAGCGCTAAATTGACTCGTATCTATCCACCTTAGCTAAACAACACCTTGGCTAGCTCGGAACGGTATTTCTCTGTCGCAGGGTGATCCGATCCCAAAACTTCAAAAATTTGGATCATCGCTTTGCGCGCTCCGTCATCCCGAAAGCTCCGGTCCGCTTTGATAATGATTAAAAATTCCGCGAGCGCTTCGTCGTATTTTTCCTTGCCGGCTAACGCTTGAGCGAGGTCGAACCGAATCTCGAGATTGTTCGGGTCGCCCTTGAGCTTGGCGCGCAGCTCCGATTCGTCTTGCGCCGCTCCACCTTGAAGGTTTAACCGAGCGATGAGACGATCCGCTTCTTTTCGTTCTTCGGCCACAAGAGGTACCTTCTCCAGGAGATTCAACGCCGCTTGTTTCTCTTCCTCGTTGATCAACAGGCGGCCAAGACTGAGTAACGCCTTAGCATGGTTCGGTTCGGACTTTAGAATAGCTTGATACAACGCTTTCGCCTCGGCAACTTTTCCGTCTTTCTCAAGCTCGGCCGCCTCCAACGCCTGCTCGTCTGCGGCTGAAGGCAAAAACTGAGACAGGAACTCGCGCACCATCGGTTCGGGCAGAGCGCCCGTAAACTCCGATGCGACGCCACCCTCTCTAAAGAGCTTCACCGCCGGTATCCCCTGGATGCCGAACGCGGCGGCGACAGATGGATTGTCATCCACGTTGATTTTGGCGAGGAGAAACTTGCCGCGGTACTCTTCTGCGAGTTTTTCGAGCACCGGACCTAAAACGCGGCAAGGGCCACACCAGGGCGCCCAGAAATCCACCAGCACCGGTATTTCCTGAGAGCGTTGCAAAACCGCCGTTTCAAAATCATTGTCACCGACTTCAACAGTCCACTGATTCATAGGTATCCGCCCCAAATACTCAACCGCAAAGCTGGCAAAGAGTTGTTCTATGAGTTCTTTGCGTTCTCTGCGGTTACATTTTCCTTTTTTCGCCCGTCGAAGGCTGCTACTTCTTCACAAATGCCTCCGGATCGAAGACCTCCCCGTTGAGGGTGTACTGGCACTCCACCGGAGTTGGCTTGAGAATCGTCTGCATCACGTAGCAGCCGTTCTCCGCATTGCGCATAACTTTCGCGACCTTGTCCGCCGGCTCGCCGGAAGTAAGTTCGCAACGCGTCTCAAAGCCCAAGCCCTCTGCCTGTACCGTCTCGCGCAACACGGATCCTTCGCTTTTGAATCGCGCAGTGACAAAGACCTTCGCTTTGTCGATATGCGTTTTCAGCATTTCCCCGTACCGGGAAATCTGCGTGAGCAGTCAAAAAGCCAGCGAGAGACCGAAGTAAGCCAGCGGAGGCGGCGCTGAATTGTCGCCACCGATGCGCTCTCCTTCGTCGCAGTAAACGGTAAAGCCTCTTGCATGTCCTTCCTTTCGCATCCTCTCCATCGTCTCAGCGTCCGCTTCCAGAACGATTTCGCGCTTAACCTGAATATCTTCCGCCATGTTTTTCCTCCTTGTGAGCCTTACTTATCTACAAGATTCGCAAACTACAACACAGCTCAGTTGATCAGAGCTTGCTCTCCATGGCAGAATCGCTCCCATATTCCTCCATATAGAGATCAAGAAGAGCTGTAAGCAATGCTAGCAGGACCGGCCCTAAAATCAGTCCCAGCGCACCGAAGACCGCCAGTCCGCCGAGAATTCCGAAGAACAGGAATAGCATGGGAAGTTTAAGCCGCGTGCCGATGAAGATAGGCTTCAACACATTATCCACGCCCCCGACCACAGCGAGAGCCCAGATCACCAACAGAACACCTCTGACAATGTCACCCTGCAGAAAAAGGTAAATTGCTGCGGGTCCCGTAACTAGTGTTGATCCTCCCACGGGCAAAAGCGCGGCAAAAGCGGTAACTACCCCCCAGACTACAGCGTATGGGACCCCCAGAGCCCAGTAGGCGAGGCCCGCGAGAAACCCTTGAATCATAGCAACGACCAAACAACCGTGAACCACCGCCGTAACAGCGTTAGTAATATTTTGGAACAGTCTTTCTTGATGTTCGGGATCCATCGGCAGGAGCCGGCGCAGCCGATAACAGAAACTGGCTCCGTCGCGGAGAAAAAAAAATAAGGTGAAAAGCACGAGAAAAACATTGGCAACAAAGAGAAAGAAATTCTGTGCCACCCCTGTGACTTGAGATACGACGGCGCCAGAGGATACCTGGGCCCCTTGCAACACCAGCTTCTTCCAATCGATTTCGAACTTGAGCTCGGCAAGACTCATGCCGAGCATGTTCCACCAACGAAGCAGCTGCTGAATCCAAGGATTCTGCTTCCAAGTCTCAATGCCGTCCCCATTTACCAGAGCAGCCATGGATTTGACCAGGTCCGCTGCTTCCTCAGAAAGAAACCCGACGATTTGGATACCTGGCAAAACGATAATAAGCGTGATTAATACGATGACAGTGAGGGCAGCTAAGGTGGCATTGCCCTTAAAAAGCCTTAACAACCCGGCATAGGCAGGATAGAACAAGACCGCGAGGATCGCCGCCCAGGTTAAAGCTTTCAAAAACGGGCTAAGAATCAGAAAGGCGCCGTAGAGAAGCACGAGTAACAGGACAAAAAAGAAGCCCGTAACCAGCCAGTCTCGGTTCACGTCTCACCCTCTATGATCATTACTCAATGTACGCAGAAGGTGTTGCGGCTGCAAGAACTCCGGCTCCGTTGGCAAATATGACTCGCGCAAAGGCGCAAAGGGCGCCACGGAGCTCAAGAACCCAGCCTAAGGCCATGCTCCCTTGTTTACTTTAGCGAAAGTAGTGCAGCAAATTTGATACGGAGGTGTAGCAAGATTGCTACGCTTGGCCTTCTGTTTAGCCGCCAAGGCACTTCTTAAACTCGAAATTTCCTTACAAGATCAACACATTACTGAGCCGGCATTCCGTTTAACTAATGGCATAACGCTTGCGCTAGGAGGCAATGGATAAGCGGGAAACCCAAATCGGCAATCGTTCAACCGCGGACCTCGTCCCGAGTTCAAATCGAGGAGATAACATTGACGTCTAAGATCGAAACCCTTTGAACCCTGGACAGCCTTCGACAGACAGCAGTATGGTGCCATATAAACTCTTAAGACAACCAACCTGATCGGCGGGGAAATAGCGCAGTCGGCGCATATCAGGCTGATAGAGTGATGCTGTGATGGTGAAGGGCGAGAAGTGAAGAGCGAAGCGCGAGAAGAACACCAAAAATTTGACTTTTCGTTTCTGGACTGGAGGGAATAAACCGATGGTGAGCACATCGTGGATGAAAAACATCATTAGGCTTGTGGGGGTTTTTTTGGGCCTGCTCGCGGGCGGCGCGGTTGGGAGCGCGCAGCAGCCGGTAAAAACCTGGAAGATCGGCGTGCTGGTGTCCAGCACACAAGCGTTGAACGCTGCGCGCGACGAAGGCTTGCGTCAGGGACTGCGCGACCTGGGCTACGAAGAGGGCAAGAACATTACCATGGAGTACCGTTATGCCGAAGGCAAGACGGACCGATTAGATAAACTCGCGCGCGAGTTAGTCGAGCAAAAAGTCGATGTCATCGTTGTGGGCGGCACCAGCGTGGCCGTTGCCGCCAAGAAAGCGACCAGCACCATTCCCATTGTCGTGGCCGGCGCCGGAGATCTGGTTGAGGCGGGACTCATTAAGAGTTTCATGTACCCCGGCGGCAATGTCACCGGCGTAGCGAGAATGTCCTCGGACTTTTTCGGCGCGCGACTGAAACTCATCAAGGAGATACTTCCCAAGACGGCTCAAGTAACCGCCCTTTCGAATCCAAAAAATCCCGGCCATGGCCGCAACCTCAAAGATGCAGAGCTCGGCGCTCGGGCTATGGGCCTCACGTTTCAATCAGTGACGGCTCAAAATGCCAACGAGTTGGACAGCGCGATTGCTGCTGCCGCCAAGGGCGGCGCGGGCGCTCTGTTCGTGATGACGGACGCCCTTTTCAACAGTCACCTGGCGCGGATTGCCCAAGCATCGATCAAAACCCAGCTCCCATCGGTTTACGACCGAACCGGATTTGTCGAGGCAGGCGGGTTGATAAGTTACGGAGTGAACCTGCCCGATTTATCTCGGCGCGCGGCTGAGTACGTCGACCAGATTTTCAAAGGCGCCAAGCCGGGGGATCTGACTCTGGTACAGCCGACGAAGTTCGATCTCGCGCTCAATCTCAAGACAGCCAACCAGATCGGCATCACGATTCCGCCCGAGGTGCTCAACCGGGCAGTGAAGGTGATCAGATAATTTCGGATTGCGAATTTCGAATTTCGGATTGAGAAACAAAACGATGGAACAAGTTCGGATCGCCTCAATGAACGTTACTTTAAAATCCGCGCTCCGCAATCTCAAATCCGCAATTCTTCTAGCCGCTATGCTCCTAGCGCTTTGCCCGTCCGCTAAAGCGCAACAGCAGAAGCTTTACCGCATCGGGGTTCTTTTTCCAGGTGGACCATTGTCTGAGACTGTTGATGGGCTTCGGAAAGGGTTAAAGGAACTGGGATTCGAAGAAGGCAAAGAATTCACTCTAACAATCCGAGATACCAAGGGCGATGCAAAGGCTGCGGCTGATGCTGCCAGGACCTTCGAGCAGGAGAAAGTCAACTTAATATACGCCATCGCCAGTTCTGTCATCGTTGCGGCCAAGGAAGCAACGCAGAACGTCCCCATCGTTTTCTCCATCGGCACCGATCCGGTAGCCATGGGATTAGTAAACGACTTTTCGAAACCGGGAGGACGGCTCACCGGTGTTCACTACCTCGTCAGAGATCTTACGGCGAAGCGCCTTGAGATCCTGAAAGAGATCGTTCCAAAGGTCAGTCGGGTGATGACATTTTATGACCCAAGCAGCGGTATTGGCGTCGAGGGGGCAAAGTTGGCGCAGGAAGAGGCCAAGCGGTTAGGACTCAAGTTTATTGAACGCCACGTCAGTTCCGCCGAGGAACTTCGCAAAGGGCTGCAGGACCTCAAAGCCGGTGAGGCGGACGCCTTTTTTTACATCCCGGACCCGATAGTGGTGGGTCAGGCGCAATTAATCATCGACACGGCAAAAGCTAAGAAGCTGCCGAGTATGTTTCAAGACGAAAGTCTGGTCGTCAAAGGGGCTCTAGCCAGTTATGGCCAGAGCTACCATGGGATCGGCCGGCTTTCTGCAAAATACGTGCAGAAAGTTCTAAGCGGGACCCATCCCAAGGATCTCAAGATTGAGACGGTCGACAACGTGGAGCTGGTCATCAATCTCAAAACCGCAAAGGAGCTGGGGTTGGCGATCCCGCCCAACGTGCTCACGCGGGCACAAAAAGTGATCAGATAGCCGGGCGAAACGCGTGGCGTGAGAAAGTGGGTAGACGGGAATGTCTTTTTGCGTTTTCTGGTTTCTATGGGTTAAGAGAGCCTAGCGCAAAATCTGAAATAGAATGTTTCAAAAACTGAAATCCAAATTCCAAAATTTTTCCTTCCCCCGGGTTCTTGGACGGCGGCGCGGGCGACTGGTTCGCGATTACTTCTTTATCTCCGTGCTGCTGATCGGCGGCGGGTTGATCACGAGCGGCTTGGTCGAAATATATTTCCGTTATCTTGAAAGCCGCGAACAATTGGCTGCAATTCAGAAAGAGGTCGCTACCGGAGCGGCCGTTAAAATCGAGCGGTTCGTGCAAGAAATTCACAACACCTTGAAGGGAGCGACCAAGAGCCGTGAGATCGCACCCAAAGGGTTGACGACGGAATTTCGCTTTGAGCTCGAAAAGCTTCTTTTAATCGCCCCGGCGGTCACTGAAGCGCTGGCGCTCGACGAAAAGGGCGCGATCCGGGTACAGGCTTCGCGCTTGCGCACGGTGCTTCCCGAAGCCAAACGAGATCTTTCCACCGCGCCGCCCTTTCTAACGGCGAAGCAAGGTAAATCCTATTTTGGTCCGGTTCACTTTGTCCGAGGCTCGGAACCTTACATGACCATTGCCGTACCGATAGAGCGCTTTGCCGGCGACGTTATCGGCGTGCTGCAGGCCGAAGTGAATCTCAAATACATCGGCGACGTGGTCTCGGCCATCACGGTCGGGAAAGCGGGCTACGCTTATGCCGTTACCCAGACCGGCGAGCTGATCGCCCATCCGGATATCAGTCTCGTTCTACAGAGACGCAACGTAGCGTTGCTCGATCAAGTCAAAGCAGCCTTTCAGACGAGCCCTGGGAAACCCGCGTCCAATGCGATTATAACCGAGAACTTGCAAGGCAAAAGCGTTCTCGCTTCGTTCGCGCTGATTCCAGGTCTGGACTGGGCGGTCATTATAGAACGACCCGTCGCAGAGGCCTATGAAACGCTTTACGCGTCCATGCTGCGAACCTCGACATTGTTCTTGATCGGTCTCGGTATGGCGCTGATCGCCAGCTGGTTCCTCGCGCGACGAGTCGTCCGTCCCGTCCGGATCCTGCGCGAAGGAGTGGAGCGCATCGGCACCGGCGATCTGGGTTATCGTCTCGATCTGAAGACTGGCGACGAGATCGAGGTTTTGGCCGACGAGTTCAACAAGATGACCACCCAGCTCCAAGAGTCTTACAGCAACTTGGAGCAAAAGGTCGAAGACCGGACACGAGAACTTACCGAGTCCTTGGAGCAACAGACCGCAACGAGTGAGATTCTAGGAGTAATCACCAGTTCGCATACCGATGTCCAGCCGGTTCTCGATGCGGTAGCGGAAAAAGCTGCACGACTGTGCGACGCCAATGATACGCAAATCTTTCGACTCGAAGGCGATTTCCATCGCCGGGTGGCTTCGTTTGGACCACTACCAGCGCCGGACTTGACCGAGTTGTTTCCCGTGAACCGAGACACTGTGAGCGGCCGCTCCATCTTAGAGCACCGAAGCATCCACGTTCATGACTTGGCTGCGCAAGTCGACAACGAATATCCAGCTTCGAGGATTTATCTCGAACGGTTCGGCACTCGAACTATTCTTGCCATACCACTTCTGCGTGAAGGAACACCGATCGGTGGGATAGTGATCCGCCGCACCGAGGTCCGCCCGTTTTCTGAAAAACAGATCGCCTTACTTAAAACCTTCGCCGACCAGGCCGTGATCGCCATCGAGAACGTCCGCCTGTTCCAGGAAATCCAGGACAAGAATGAGCAGCTCGAAGCCGCGAACCGTCACAAGTCGCAGTTTCTCGCTAATGTCAGCCATGAGCTGCGGACACCACTTAACTCCATCATCGGATTTACCCGAATTGTTCTGCGCCGGGTCGGCGCGCAAATTCCCGATCTGCAAAAGGAGAATCTCCAGAAGGTTCTGATCAGCTCGGAACATCTGCTCAACCTGATCAACGAGCTGCTTGACCTGGCGAAGATCGAATCCGGCCGGATGGAGGTGTACGCCGAAACCTTCCAACTGAACGACGTAGTCCGAATGGCGACGTCAACCGTGGAGCCGATGTTGAAGGATGGTCGCGTTCGTTTAGTGACCGAGATCGCCCCGGACATCCCACCGTTGAAAACCGATCGAGACAAACTCAAGCAGGCCGTGCTGAATCTTTTGAGCAACGCCGCGAAGTTCACCGAGAAAGGAGAGATCAAGGTTGCGGCATGGCAGGAAAACGGGAACGTAAAGCTTACCGTTTCCGACACCGGCATCGGTATGAAAAAAGAGGCTCTGGATTATATCTTCGAGGAGTTCCGCCAGGCGGATATGTCGAGCACACGGAAGTACGGCGGCACCGGGCTCGGCCTAGCGATCGTAAAGAGGTTCATCAATCTCATGGGTGGCGATATCGGCGTTGATAGTGAAGTCGGCAAAGGCTCGAAATTCACGATCACGATCCCGATGGTTTTGAAAACGTAAAGGGTAAGGAGTGAGGCGTGAGGGGTTAGGCGTAAGGAGTGGAGCAAGGCGTGAAGCGTACGCCTAACGCCTGACCCCTACGTATCTCCTGAAAGGATAAGAACATGTCAAAGAAAATCGTTTTGGTGGTCGATGATACCGAATGGAACCGGGACTTGGTTGTCCAGCTCCTGGAGGATGACTATACCGTCTTGCAGGCCGTCGATGGTGAAGAGGCGGTGAGAAAGACTCAGGAGGATAAACCCGATCTCATTCTCATGGATCTTGGAATGCCGGTGATGGACGGCTGGGAGGCAACCCGGAAAATAAAAGCCAACGATGCTTTGAAGCATATCCCGATTATCGCCGTCACGTCTCACGCTATGGTCGGCGACGAGATCGACGCGCGTAAAGCTGGCTGCGACGACTACCTTCCAAAACCGATCGATGAAAATGAACTCCTGAATAAGATCAAGAAGTTCCTCGCGTGATCTTTAGACCTTCGGCTCGACTGCTCTCGACCTGAGCTCGGGTCGAAGGCAGGACAGGGTTAGATTGCTGATTCTCGATTAGAATTGGGAAAGGCTATGAACAAAAGGTCGTCGCCGTTTTGACCGAAATACGAAAAAATCGAAAGTCCAAAATAAGGCTCTAGGATGAAACTTTTTAGGCTTATCGCGATCGCTGTGGCGCTTATGGTAGGCGCGGCTCTCGCCGGCGCCCAATTCCCCGCGTAGGGATCCTCTTTATTGGCGGTCGCGATCAACCGCATCTTGAAGCGTTTAAACAAGGACTGCGCGATCGTGGATACGTAGAAGGTAAAAACATCGCTCTGGAATACCGTTATGCCGAAGGCAGAGAAGATCGACTCCCTGAGCTCGCTGCTGAGTTAGTTCAGGTCAAGGTCGACGTCATAGTTGTTACGGCCGATATTAGTGCTCAGGCGGCCCAACGGGCGACAAAGACTATACCCATCGTCGTGACAACCGGGGACCCAGTTACGTGGGGACTAGCCGACAGCTTGGCCAAACCGGGTGGCAACGTTACGGGGCTCAGTGTTCTTTTAGCGGATTTAAGCGGCAAGCGTGTGGAAATCCTTAAAGAGACTTTTCCAAAGTTGACTCGCGTGGCCGCCTTGTGGAACCCGACCGGAAGAGTAGCGTCGCCTGTATTTAAGGAAACCAGTGCGGCTGCGCAGGCTCTCTCTTTGCAGCTTCATTCCTTCGAGGTTCAAACGCTCCAAGATATTGAAAAGGCGCTCGTGGAGATACCAAAGCTACGGTCCACTGCGCTTCTCGTGCTTTTGACTCCCTTGGTAACTCTTCACTCGAAGCGGATTGTCGAGCTGGCGCTTAAGCAACATTTGCCTGGCATGTATCCGACGAGACAATTTGCGGAGGAAGGCGGCCTCATGGCCTATGGACCCCTAGTTGGTGATTTGTATCGACGCGCTGCCACCTACGTAGACAAAATTCTCAAAGGCGCCAAGCCCGCCGACCTGCCCGTAGAGCAGCCGATGAGGTTCGAATTCATCATCAATCAAGACCGCCAAGCAGATTGGATTAATCATTCCACCGAATGTATCTAGCGAGAGCGGATAGGGTCATAAAATGACAGGCAGCAGTGAGCAGAAAACAGTAAACAGCAAAAAACGCGGACGAAATTCTATGAGAAAGAAAATCATCCTCCTCGCATTAGGCACCATGCTCTTAGCTCTACGCGTTTCCGCCGAGGCGCAGCAACCAGCGAAATTTTCCCGGATAGGCCTGTTGACGTGGGCAGCTTCCCCTCCACCCTCATCCCCTACACCCTTCGAACAAGGCTTGCGCCAATTGGGCTACGTGGAAGGTCAGAACATTGCTATTGAGCGGCGGTATGCGAATGGACAGCTGAACCGCCTTCCGGAACTCGCGGCCGACCTCGCGCGCCTCCCTCTAGACGTGATTTTGACGCAGTCCTTTCCGGCGGCTCTCGCCGCCAAGCAAGCGACCTACGACCATCCCCATCGTCGTCATGGGGGCCGGCGATCCGGTGGCGACTGGACTTGTCGCTAGCTTCGCCCGGCCAGGTGGAAACATCACCGGAGTGAGCGCCCTGGAAACGGAGCTGAGCGGCAAACGTCTGGAGCTGTTGAAAGAAGCCTTTCCCAAGTTAGCCCGCGTGGCGGTCCTCTGGAATGCGGCGGATCTTGGCATGACCCTTAAATTCGGTGAGCTGGAGCTAGCGGCGCAAGCATTGCGGGTGGCAGTGCAAGCGTTGGCGGTCCGTGAAGCCAAGGATTTCGACGGTGCTTTTCGGAGATGGTGCACAAGCGGCCGGATGCGCTGTTTGTCATCACCGACCCACTGACCCAGCTCAATCGGAAGCATCTTTTGGAATTGGCGACAAAGAGTCGGTTGCCGGCGATGTACGAAAATGCACCATACGTGGATGATGGCGGGCTCATGGCCTACGGACCGAGCCAGGCGGAGAACCTGCGAATAGCCCTCCAGCATGTCGACAAGATTCTTAAAGGCACTAAGCCGAGCGAGTTACCCATCGAGCAGCCGACGAAGTTCGAGTTCATCATCAATCTGAAGACGGCCAAGCAGATCGGCCTGACGATTCCGCCGAACGTGCTGGTGAGGGCGGACAAGGTGATCAGATGACAGAGGTCAGAGATCAGAAGTCAGCTGTCAGAAATCAGAGCGCAGATCTTCGACTCAACTCAGGACCGGTTTTGGATTTTCACATGCCAATTTCGGATTGGAAGAAAAGAAAAGGAGAAATGGCTATGGGTGAGACATTTTATGCGCGGTTTTTGAATTCTCGTATCATCAATCGAAAACCTGAAACCCAGAATGTAAAATTGTGCGCGCTTGCCCTGGGCGCCCTGTGTTTGGCCGTTTGCTTTCCAGTCCAGGCGCAACAGCCTGCAAAGATCTGGAAGATAGGTGTCCTCGTTTCCACCTCCCGCGCCCTGAACGCATCTCGCGACGACAGCCTGTGGCAGGGGTTACGCCAGCTGGGCTACGTCGAGGGCAAGAATGTCGCTATGGAGTACCGGTATGCCGATGGGCAACTGGATCGCTTACCCCAGCTTGCTGCAGAGCTCGTCGGGCTCAAAGTTGATGTCATTGTTGTCTCCGGCACTAGGGCAGCGGTAGCTGCCAAACAAGCCACCAGCACGATCCCGATCGTGCTCGCTGGCGTGGGCGATCCTGTTCAGGCTGGCCTCGTTAGCAGCTTCTCACGCCCGGGTAGTAACATTACCGGGGTGGCGAGGCTTTCACCGGATTTCATCGGTAAAAGAGTGGAACTGATCAAGGAAGTCATTCCCAAGACTAACCTCATCGCGACCCTTTCGAATCCGGATAATCCGGCGCAGGCAGCAAATCTGCGTCAGATCGACATCAAGGCACGAGCGTTGGCCATCCAACTTCAAATCGTGACGGCGCGAAGCCCCAATGAATTCGAAAGCGCATTCGCAGCTGCAACCAAAGCGCGGTCAGATGCTCTTTTGTTGATGCCCGATGCCCTCTTTCACACTTACCCGTCAAAGATTGTCGAACTCGCGGCTAAGAGCCGGCTGCCAGCGATGTACGACAGGTCCGACTTCGTTGATGCGGGCGGATTGATGAGCTTCGCCGTGAATATAGCAGACTTGTCCCGCCGTGCAGCCACCTACGTGGACCAGATTCTTAAGGGTTCCAATCCCGCTAACCTGCCTGTGGAGGAGCCGACCAGGTACGATTTGGCCGTCAACCTCAACACCGCTCACGCTCTGGAGCTCGCGATTCCTCCGAACGTGCTTGTCCGGGCGGATAAAGTCGTCAAGTGAGAAGAGGCAAGTGGCAAGTGTCGAGCGACAAGTGGATCGAGGCAGAAAAAGAACCATGAAGAAAAAAATCACGCTTTTGCTCTTTGCGCTATGCTCTTTGCGCTTTGCCCTCCGGCCGAAAGCGGCCAAGCAAATCGGTCTGACGATTCCGCCGAACGTTTTAGCTAGAGCTGACAGAGTAATCCGATGACCGAGCAACCTAAACTAGTACTGAGCCCGGTCAAAGTATCCAAAACGTGTGCTGAGCAAGCAAAGTCGAAGTATCGAAAATATAAAATGGTGGAGATATGCCGAATAAAATTCTAATTGTCGACGACGAGCCGTTTAATCTCGATCTGTTGGAGCAAGAGCTCGAGGACCAGAACTATACCATCGAGCGCGCCAACGATGGCGCCGAGGCGTTGGCAAAAGTTCCCTCCTTTGAACCCGACGTCATCCTGCTCGATTACATGATGCCCAAGATGAATGGACTGGAGGTTCTAAAGCACCTTAGAGAAGATGAAAAGCACAAGAGTATTCCCGTAATCCTGCTGACGGCGAAGGCAACTCAGGAAGACAAAGTTCGCGGCCTCGACGCCGGCGCGGACGACTACGTGATCAAACCGTTCGATTCCTTCGAGCTTTTGGCGCGGGTCCGCGCGATGATGCGGATCAAACAGATGCATGACACGTTAGATGAATGGAATCGCTCGCTCACCGAAAAGGTCAAACAGCAAGTCGACGAGCTGCAACGGGTGAACCGGCTCAAACGGTACCTCTCCCCGCAGATTGCCGAAACGATCCTCGGAGAAAATGAAAATCTTTTCAAAAGCCACCGCCGTGAAATTACTGTCGTCTTCCTCGACCTGCGCGGCTTCACTGCGTTTTCCGATAGCGCCGAACCGGAGGAAGTCATGGAAGTGCTGCGCGGTTATCATGCCGCAATGGGGAAACTCATTTTTGAGTTTGGCGGAACCCTGGAGCGTTTCGCCGGTGACGGTATCATGATTTTCTTTAACGATCCGATTCCGTGCGACGATCATACCGAGAAAGCGGTCCGCATGGCCTTGGCCATGCAAAACCAGGTTGAGGAGCTGCGCAAAGAGTGGCTCAAAAGAGGATATGACCTTGATTTGGGAATCGGGATGGCCGCCGGGTACGCCACCCTCGGTAATATTGGCTTTGAAGGACGCATGGATTACGGCGCCATCGGCAATGTTACCAATCTCGCCGCGCGCCTCTGCTCAGAGGCAAAAGCGCGTCAGATCCTCACCAACCAGAGAACCTTGAGCAAGATAGAAAATCTCGTCGGGTATGAGCCCCTGGAAGAACTCCAATTGAAGGGTGTCGCCCGTCCAGTGGCAGCTTTTAATATCGTGAAACTGAAGCCGTGATGGGGCCTATAGCTTGTGGCTCATAGCATATGGTTCCTCGTTCCATTGATATGCCATACGCCATAAGCCATAGGCGATTTTCCGGCGACTTGACGCGGCTCCAGGCTCCGCCCTAGAATCCAGCCTTCCACATGCCAAACCGAATCTTGATCGTTGACGATGAGCCGCTGAATCTCGATCTCTTGGACCAGGAACTGGCGGACCTGGGCCATGTGACCGAACGGGCCATCGACGGATCCGAAGCCCTCGCAAAACTCGATGCTGCCAATCCAGATCTCGTTTTACTGGATTATCAGATGCCGGGGATGAACGGCATCGAGGTTCTGAAGGAGATCCGCAAACGGGACCACAATTTGCCCGTAGTCATCATCACCGCCTACGGTACCATTGAACGAGCCGTCGAAGCCGTAAAGGCGGGCGCCGACGACTTCATTACGAAACCCTTCGATCCGGAGCATCTCGCATTAGTGGTCAAGAAGGCGTTGGAACGAGCGCAGCTCCAATCCGAAGTGGAATTCTTCGCCCAAGAGCTTAGCGGACGCTATCGCCTCGTCGCAGGAAAGAATGCCTTGATGGTTCAGACGGTAGAGGAAGCAAAGAAGGCCGCAGGCAGCAAGTCCACGGTTTTGCTCCTGGGCGAGAGCGGCACCGGCAAGGAAATCTTCGCCCGGGCGATTCACGACTGGAGTGACCGGAGATTGAAGCCCTTCATCGCCATCAACTGTGTCGGGCTTGCCAAAGACCTTTTGGAGAGCGAGCTATTCGGTCATGAGAAGGGTGCTTTCACCGGAGCTCATCAGCTCAAAAAGGGGAAAATGGAGCTGGCTGATGGCGGCACGGTGTTCCTGGACGAGGTCGGCGATATCGCGGCGGAGCTCCAGACCAAGCTTTTGCGTTTCCTTCAGGAGCGCGAGTTCGAACGCGTGGGCGGAACCGGGCCTATCACCGTGGACGTGAGAATCATTGCCGCGACGAATCGCGATCTTGAACAGGCGCTCAAGAACGGAACCTTTCGTGAAGATCTCTACCATCGCCTGAATGTTATCGCGATTACGCTGCCGCCTTTACGGGAGAGAAAGGAGGATATCCCGATCCTGGCGAACTATTTTTTGCAACGGTTCTCGTCAGAGGCGAAAAAGAATTTCTCGGAAATCGCCGAGAGCACGCAGGAAAAACTCTTGGCTTACCGCTGGCCGGGGAACGTGCGCGAGCTTGCCAACGTTATCGAACGGGCAGTCGTTTTAGGGGACGGCCCGATATTGACCGTCCACCATCTACCGGTAAGGGTCATTGGCGGGCAACCGAGCAACAAGACTGAAGAATTGTCCTACCACGACGCCATCAATACCTACCGCCGCGAGCTGATCGTTACAGCGCTAGCCACTGCGCAGGGCAATCGTGCTGCGGCGGCCAAAGCGCTTGGCCTGCATAGAACTCATCTGCTGAAAATCATGAGAGCCCTTGCGATCAACTAGTGAGGGCGTCAAGCGGGCGATGACTGTGGAGCATCGTAAATAACCCGCGCTCCCGATGAATTTGAACATTTTATGGCAGCTCACCCGGGCCGGCCCTCTGAATGAAGATCAGAGTGATTGAAACTCTACGGACGGGCATTTATATGATCCAGCGCCCCTATCGGATCCTAATTAAACACACAGAAGCAAACTGCAGTCCTACATTTCTTGCGTCCCGTGCTGGCGTGTTTGTCTGGTCGTTAATAAAACACGCTCTTATTATTTCTTTTCTCTAAATTCGTCTCTGACACCGTTGTTGTACTAAAATCCCGTTTAGGTGAAAATAAAAAAAATCAAAGAAAATTTTGTAAAATGATATTTTTTTCTTGACATACAATTTGTTGTGCCGTTATAATCGCCGCACCTACAAAATGTGGGAGGGTTTTTTGAGATTATCTTTCTTAGCCTGAGCCAACACTTACTTCCTCTTACTAAAAGCCCACCGCATGGAATTTTAAAAGGAGGTACTTATGGCAGTAAAGAAGAAAGCCAAGAAGAAAGCCAAAAAGAAAAAAAAGTAACTAAGTTTTGAGATGTGGGGTTGCGGCGGTGAACTGAAACCCTCCTTTATCTCAGGCGCTCGGATAGCCGTTCTGGCTATCTAGAAAACAGAGCCCTCCGATCAGCCAAGTCGGGGGGCTCTGTTTTTTTGGATCTTTGCTATGTTTGGTCCATCCGGCTAAATAGCGGTAATGAAACACCTCATCGCCGGATTGTCGGCGGAGCGGTACCCGCCCGAACAAGCGAAATTCAGGTCGCCATTGCTTCTGGTTCATGGTGTGTGGAGCGGAGCTTGGTGCTGGCAAAGCTGGGCCACCCATTTTTGCAACTTAGGATGGGAGTGCATCGCCATCGATCTGCGGCGGCGCTCTCCACAAAATCCAATGGGAAGCCTCCATAACCTCCGTTTCAACGACTGCATCCAAGATCTCGCAGCGTTTATTCATTCTTTTTCCATACCGCCGGTTTTGCTGGCAATGGATCTAGGTGCGCTAATGGCGCTCAAGGTTTGCGAGCAAAGCAAAAATTCCGCCCTTATTCTGGTGTCGCCCCCGTCACCGGGAAATCTGGCGGCCAGATCGCGGCCACAGCGCCTCCTGTGGCTCAAATATGGATTGCTGATTTTCTTGCAGCGGCCATTCCGAATCGACGAGAGGGACTTTCGCACTTATTTTTTAGCACCACTCCCTGAAAATCTCCAAAGTCGACTTAGCCGTCAGATAGTACCGGAACCCAGCGCGCTGGCTCGCGAGTTTCTCGTGCCGCGCGTCAACCTCGAGTCTGAGCCATTGAATTGCCCGATCCTGGTTTTGGGAGGCAGCGAAGATCGTATTACACCGCCAGCGACCAGCCGCCGAATAGCTGAGTGGCTTGGCGGAGAATTCAGAGAATATCCCGGCCAGGGCCATTGGCTGATCGAGATGAACAGCGAACCTATCGTACGGGATGTTCATCGCTGGATCATCCAAAAGCTGGGTGAGAAAATTCTCCTTGCCGACTTTTCGTGAGCCAGTTTCCGACCCTGATTCACTTTGCAGTATATTGCGTCGTCCTAAGGGGTCCGGTAAAGTAAGATGATTCCGCTGAAGAGCATTTCATAGGTTTTTTAGCAAAATCGTAAATCGTTTATGCCGTCCACATTTTTAAAACGGTTCTGGGGTTTGCTTCTGCTGTTTTTGGCACTCGGGGCAGCGCCTGGGTGGGCTCAGTCGAAGATCAACTTCAAAGTGATCCCGATTCTCCAACCCATGAAAGAAGTCGCGCCGACACCTGACTTCAGTCTGGCCAACTCTGAAGGGAAAAAAATTTCTCTCAAGGACTTCAGGGGAAAAACCGTATTTCTTAACTTTTGGGCGACCTGGTGCGAGCCCTGCCGGGAAGAGATGCCGGCAATGGAAAAACTCTATCAGGATTACAAGAACAAGAACTTTGTGGTCCTGGCGATCAACGTCAAGGATCGGAGACAGGAGGCGCTGGCCTTCGTCAAAGAGCTCAAGTTGACTTACCCCGTAGCCTTCGACCCGAACGCAGAAGTGGCATCGCTATACGGCGCCTGGGGACTACCAACCACCTATCTAATCGGCCCCAAAGGGGAAGGACTGGCCCGCGGTTGGGGCCCCGCTGAATGGTACGGTCCAGCCTCTAAAAAACTGTTCCAAGAGTTGCTCGAAGAGCAGAATGGCCGACGTTAATTTTTTCGTTGCCTTTGCCGCCGGCATCTTTTCGTTTCTCTCCCCCTGCGTGCTGCCGCTCATCCCGTCCTATCTATCGTTCGTCTCCGGAGTTTCTTTGGAAGAGATGCGCAGCGATCAAGCATTGCGGCGGGTGCGGTCGCGGGTGGTTTTGAATTCGGTCGCTTTCATCCTGGGTTTTTCCTTGGTCTTTGTCTCCCTAGGTGCTTCGGCGAGTTATCTCGGCAGTCTATTTTTGGGCTACCGCAACTTCATTCGCCTGTTAGGCGGGTTGTTTGTTCTTCTTGTGGGACTCTATCTCGTCGGGCTTTTTAAAATCCCTGCATTGGAGCGTTATCTGCAGGTCAATCTGAAGGATAAACCCGCGGGTTACATGGGCTCGGTCTTGGTAGGCATCACCTTTGCCGTCGCCTGGACGCCCTGTGTCGGACCGATCTTGGGAGCCATTCTCGCGCTGGCCGGAACTTCAGGTGAAGTCGGCCGGGGGATCTTGTTGCTCTCGACTTATGCCGCGGGTCTGGCCTTGCCATTCTTCCTGAGCGCGCTGGCAGTCAACTCCTTTTTCCAATTTTCGCAGACATTTCGTCGCTACATACAACTGGTTCACGTGATGGGAGGCGTGTTGTTAATCTTCGTAGGGATGCTGCTGCTTACGGACTATATGACGTTCCTCAATGCCTACGTGCTTCGCTTCACACCGGACTGGCTGCTTAAAAGACTCTAGCGAGCGCCTCCGGCTCGCGCATGCGCTTAATCGTTTCCTTCAACGAACCATCTAGTACGCCTCCTAGCGATCTATCGCGCGCATCGCCTCTGAGTCTTTTTGAGCCGTCTGCAAAGATTGGCTAATCACCTAATTTGACCTGCCTATGGCTACATGTTAATTTTTTTGGAATGCTAAACGGCTTAGATGGTCGTTGTCTTATCAGTTGCGAATTCCGGATCAAACATGAGCATTAACAACATGGAAGACCAGATCCGCCATATCTTGAAGGCTTTGGGCGAAGACCCGGATCGTGAAGGGCTTCTAAAGACACCTTACCGGGTAACTCAGGCCCTGACTTTCTTGACCCAGGGCTATCAACAGGATCCGGCAAAGGTCATCAATGACGCGCTTTTCACCGAAGAGTACGAAGAGATGATCGTCCAAAGGGATATTGACTTTTATTCCCTTTGCGAACATCACCTGTTGCCCTTCTTCGGCAAGGCACACGTTGCCTATATCCCGCATCACAAGATCGTGGGTATTTCCAAACTCGCCCGTTTGGTAGATGTCTACGCTCGGAGGCTCCAGGTTCAGGAACGGCTGACCAACCAGATCGCGAATACCATTATGGAGAAGCTCGATCCGCTTGGCGTGGCGGTCGTCATTGAGGCCGAGCACCTGTGCATGAGAATGCGCGGGGTTGAAAAGCAAAACTCTATGATCATCACCAGCACGTTGCTCGGCGCTTTCCGCACGCGGCAAGAGACACGGCAAGAATTCATGACGTTGATCCGGCACAAAGATTAATCGAGCCCCCGTGGAAACAAGATTCAGAGACACCAATGCAGATGCTATCAAGACCGATCTTCTGGTCTTGCCCGCAGAAGAAAAAACACTAGAGGCGCCGGCTATTCGCGCTCTCGACCGCCGTCTCAAAGGAAAGCTCAGCGAGCAAATTCAGAAAAGCAGGTTCACGGGGGCCGAAGGAAGCAGCCTCCTCTACTCCACTGCCGGGATCTTACCGGCATCTCATTTGCTCTTAGTCGGCTTCGGTAAAACGAACGATGTTGACTCCGATACCTGGCGAAAGGCGGGCGCGCGCGCAAGGAAGGAAGCGTTGGCGGTGGGCGCCCAAGAGATCGCCTTCTTTTTTGCGCCGGACAAAGACTCGGATGACGCGGCGGGGGCCGTTGTCGAGGGCGCGACCCTCGCCTCCTACCGATTCAGCAAGTACCGCTCGAACTCGAATGTCGCGACGGCGGTGAAAAGTCTCACATTGTTCAAACCAGGCCTCAAGCGAACCGCGTCCTTGGAGCGTTCAGTGCTCAGGGTAGAGCAGACGATTCCGGGCGTATTCCTGGCGCGTGATCTCGTGAATGAGCCGCCCTCTGTCACAACCGCTCGCTTTCTGGGCGAGCAAGCAGAGCGCCATTGCCGCGGACGCGGCTTGTCGGTCGAAGTTTGGGGCAGAAAAAAGATCGAGGCAATGAATCTCGCTGGCCTTTTGGCGGTGAACCGCGGTAGCTATGAGGAACCGCGCTTCATCAAGATCCATTATCAACCCGGCGGCAAGGCACGGAAGAAAGTCGTTCTGATCGGTAAGGGAATTACTTTCGATTCCGGCGGTTTGTCGCTCAAACCGGCGAAGTCCATGGAAACGATGAAGCTCGACATGGCCGGTGGAGCGGCGGTCATCGGCACCATGAGCCGCCTGCCCTACCTCCGCCCGGATATCGAAGTCACCGGCTATATTCCCGCAACCGACAATCTCCCAGGCGGCAATGCCCAGAAGCCGGGCGACGTGATTCGCTACTTGAATGGGAAAACCATCGAGGTTCTCAACACCGACGCCGAGGGACGCCTGATCTTGGCTGACGCGTTGGCCCTCGCGGCAAAACAGAAGCCGGACTACATGGTCAACTTGGCGACTTTGACCGGCGCTTGTATGGTTGCTCTTGGAAACGGAGTGGCAGGAATTTTTAGCAACCAACAGGCCTTGGCCGACAACCTCATGCGCTGCGGGAGGGATGCCGGTGAAAAACTGTGGCAACTACCGCTTGTGAAAGAGTATCGTGAAGCGTTGAAGAGCAGTGTGGCGGACATGAAAAATGTTGCCGGCCCTCACGGTGGTGCCATCACCGCCGCCTTGATTTTGCAAGAATTCGTGGATGATATTCCGTGGGCGCATTTGGACATTGCCGGTCCGGCCTTTGCAGAAACGGATACCGCCATCTGTGCCAAGGGCGGCACAGGCTTTGGAGTCCGTACCCTAGTTAGATTTTTATTGACACTATAAGGAGACACTACCATGGGAAAAATTACCGAAGTTGGAGACAATAATTTTGATGCCGAGGTGCTGGGCTGCGATTTACCGGTGCTGGTCGATTTCTGGGCGCCCTGGTGCGGACCCTGTAAAACTATCGCTCCCATCGTCGAGGAAATTGCCGGCCAGTTTGAGGGCAAGTTAAAGGTGGCGAAGCTGAACGTCGATGATCATCCTGCCACGGCGTCGCGCTACGGCATCCGGGGCATTCCTAACTTGATCATCTTGAAAGCTGGAGCAGTGAAGGAGCAAATCGTCGGGGCCGTACCCAAGGCACGGTTAGTTAGCGCTATTGAGAAAGCGCTGCAATAGAAAAAGACTGACCGATGACAGAAGACCGTAGACGGTCCCCGGTCTTCAGTCTGCCGTCGGTCTAGAACGTGTAACGTCGCATGCTCACGTTGATCATTACCCCTAAAGCAAACATCATGGAGGCCAGGGACGAACCACCGTAGCTGACCATCGGAAGCGGTACCCCCACCACCGGCATGATCCCTGTTACCATGGCAACGTTAATAACCACATGCCAAAAGAAAATCGCAACCATTCCGAATACCAACAAACCGCCAAAACGATCTTTGGCCCGCTCGATCAATCGAAACGAATAGACAATCAGCGCGAAGTAAAGCAGAAGTAAAATCAAGCAACCCACAAAACCCCACTCTTCGGAGAAAACAGCAAAAATAAAATCCGTGTGCTGGGCGGGCAAGAAGTCGAGCCGGTTCTGTGTCCCGTGGAGATAACCCTTGCCAAAAAGCCTGCCGGAACCAATCGCGATCTTCGACTGAATGACGTGGTAGCCTGCTCCCAGCGGATCACGATCTGGATCGAGAAAGGTCAAAATGCGCGCGCGCTGGTAGGACTTCAGAAAATGCCAAGCAATAGGAAGAAGAGCCAGGCCGGCGCCTAGCAGGTAGAGAAAAGAACGCGGCCTGAGCCCGCCCATCAGTATCATGCTGAGAAAGACAATCCCCAGAATCATAGCGGTACCCAAGTCCGGTTGCACCAGGGTCAGGATAATCAGCGGGATAACCAACACAAACGGCACCCAAAGATCACTCAGTCGAAACCCTCGCGAAGGCTCGTCACTTTGCAGATACCTTGCCATCACCAGAACAATCGCGAGTTTCGCGGGCTCCGAAGGCTGCAATCGGAAAAACCCGAGGTTGATCCAGCGCTGGGACCCGCCGCCGGAATGGCCGACAAAAAGAACTAGAAGCAGCAGCAAGAGCATAGCCCCGTAAAACGGGTACGCAAGCCGATCGAGATAGTGATAATCGAAGGCCACGGCCGCCAGCAGGGCTATGAGGCCCAGTCCTAGCCAAAGCAGTTGCCTGGAGGGTAAGCCGCCGGCGTGCCCTTCGGCGATATTGTAATTTGCGCTGTAGATCGTCGTGACGCCGATAGCAACAAACGCCAGAGCCAAGAGAAGCAGCGTCCAATCAAAGTGCGCAACCAGTCGCCGGTCAATCTGCACGCGTTGCTCCTTCGACGTGCGCTTGTTGTTGCTCAACCGGCCGGGCTTGCAGCTCCATGTATTTCTCGATCACTTTTTTCGCCAGAGGAGCGGCAGCGTCTCCGCCGTGCCCGCCGTGCTCGACCAAAGTCACCACGGCAATTTTCGGATTCTGTGCCGGCGCGTAAGCGACAAACCAGGCGTGATCGCGGTTAAAATAGGCCAGCTTTTCGCTCTTCACGTAGGCGCCCCCCTTCATCTCCACAACTTGCGCCGTCCCTGTCTTGCCGGCAATTTCGACCACGCTTGACCTCGCCGCAGCACCGGTTCCCCCGGGGCCTTTGACTACGTCGGCCAAAGCCTTGTGCAGACGTTCCAAAGTCGCTGGTTTCAAGTTGATCGTGCGGATCTTCTCCGGTCCGTATTCGCGCGCCACCGTACCGTCCACGGATTCCACTTTATCAACGATCCTGGGGCGGTAGAGCGTCCCGCCGTTGGCCACCGCGGCCATCATATTGGCGAGTTGCAAAGGCGTTACCGTGAGATAGCCTTGACCAATGCCGATGGAAATTGTTTCTCCCGGATACCATGGCTGGCGGTAGCGTTTTCTTTTCCATTCACTGTCAGGAACTAAACCACCTTTCTCGTCATCAAGGCTGGCGCCGCTTTTCTCTCCCAAGCCGAACGTCCGGGCCCATTTCGCAATTCGATCTACACCGATTCTTTGAGCCGCTTGATAGAAGTAAGTGTCACACGACTCAACAATCGCCCGGTGCAGATCCACGGAACCATGCCCGCCCTTTTTCCAATCACGGAACTGACGATTGCCGAAGTAATAGTAGCCGGGATCGGAGATCCGGCTTTCGGGTTGCAACACGCCCTCTTCCAGCCCAGCAATGGCCATGATGATCTTAAAAGTAGAACCGGGAGGATATTGACCTTGAATCGCCCGGTTGCTCAAGGGTCGGAGCCGATCTTTCAACAGCGTTTGCCACTCATCCGATTTGATTCCCCGCGCAAACATATTGGGGTCAAAGGCTGGCGTGCTGACCATCGCTAGAATAGCGCCCGTATTGACGTCGAGAGCAACGATTGTTCCCTCCTTGTCCTTGAGTGCCTCGAAGGCGGTCTCTTGAAGCTGGCGGTCCAAGGTCAAGTGCACCGTGTAGCCGGGAACATCGGTAACTTCATGAAGCACCCGCACCCGTCGCCCGAGCGCGTCCACTTCGACTTGTTGACCGCCGCTCTGACCGCGAAGAACGTATTCCCAAGTTTTTTCCAGACCGGACTGTCCAAATTCGTCGCCGGTGGCGTAACCCTCATCTTTTAGGGTCTTCAGCTGTTTGGGGCCGATCTCGCCCAGGTATCCGAGAACGTGAGAGCCAACCGGTCCATCTGCGTAACTGCGCCGCGGACGCGCGCGCAGGGTAACTCCGGGTAAATCGATCTGATGGGATTCCACGGCGACGACGCTCGCCCAATCCACGTCCTTACCTATTACGATTTCTTCAAAGGCGGGCCGTTTCTTATTCTCTTCGAAAATGGCAAGCAACTCCTTCTCGTCCCTCCGGAGGTAGCGCGCCAATTGACGCAGTGTATTCTCCGGCTCCTCAGCATCCTCGGCCACAAACAGCAAATCGAAGGAGGGGCGACTATCAACAAGGAGTTGCCCTTGCCGGTCAACAACCATCCCTCTCGTGCCGGGAATTCTCTTGATGCGCACGCGGTTATTCTCAGACAGAAATGTGTACCGTTCACCATCAACCACCTGGAGGAAAAAGAGCCGGGTGAGAAGAGCTCCGAATACTAGAATCAGAACAAGGTACAGCAGGCGAGTTCGTCTACGTAGCTCAGGGGCGCCGTCTTGTCTATTGATATCAGCGAGTAACGCCATCTTACTCTCAGGCAGTTACGCGGATCCGTTCCAGGAAGGCTTGTCCGCGCCGCAACAGAGCGAACGCCACCGGCGCCAGTACCGCGGCGACCAGCGCTTCCAATAAAATATAGCGGAGGGCGCCCGTCCAAAAACCATCGACGCTTAAAAACACAGTCCAAACCAATATCAAGGCCGCACCTTTGACCAGGGATGCCAAGAGAACGACGATGGAACTCACCACGGGGCTGTGCAGCCAAATGGATCGCGAACTGAGATAAACTGCCAGAAACACGAGCGACATGGCGAACGCGTTGAGACCTAGAATGGGACTCGACACAACATCCACCGAGTAACCCAACAAGAAAGATCCCAGAGCAGCGCCAACGGTGGGATGGTACAGACCCCAATAGACGCAAAGCACAAGAATCAAGTCGGGAACCACCGGGCCCAGGGGAAGGAGATGGAGAAAAGTCGTTTGTAATAGCATCAGCAATAGGCCCACGATAAAAAATGAAAGCGAAAGTTTCATCGTATATCTACAATAATCAAATCGCCGGAATGGATTCTAATTTTTTTCCTGGTTGATGTCAGTCTTGACGATCAGAACTTCTTCGGTCCGCTCCAGGTTAACCGCCGGCATGACTTCAATATACTGAAAAAGGCCAAGGGTTTGTTTGCGCACTTTAGTCACGGTTCCCACCACGATGCCCTTGGGGAAGATACCGTCGAAACCTGAGGTCACAAGCCGGTCCCCTTCCTGAATATCTTCGCTCCGCTTCACGTACTTTAGGATGGTGCCGCTATCCAGCGAACCTGAGGCAATACCGCGGGCCCGCGTCCGCTGAACGAAAACATCGACGCCGTTGTTCGGATCGGTGAGCAACAATACCTTTGCCGTCCGTGTCGTGACCGCCACAACTTGCCCGACAACGCCCAAAGGCGTAACCACCGCCATACCCTTGCGCACACCGTCGGCGCTGCCCTTGTCCAAGAGACAGCTTTTAAACCAACTACTGCCGCTGTTGGCGATAATCGAGGCAGTCACCGTAGCGGACGGCAGATGGGAACGAAATTCCAAGAGTTCCTGCAGTCGCCGATTCGTGGCTCCGGCTTCTAGCAGTTGATTTTTTTCAACCTCCAACTGTTGAATCCGTTTTCTGAGTTTCTCGTTCTCGGATTTATAGCCCGCCAACATCGAAGTGCTGTTTTGAATCTCCTCGATCCAACTCGTGGTCGCCTGAGCAGCGATCTGCAACGGACGGATGATCCAAAGCAGTACGGGACCAATAGGGTCATTTCTCAGCTGTCCGCGTGCGGCAGCAGTCAAGATATAAAGCGACAGGAGAAGACAGAAACAAGAGCTTAGAAGGATTTGGTTTTTGCGAAGAAAAGCGAACATGGAAGGCTCATTCGCCTCCAAAGGGCGGGGACCACAGAGGTCTCAGAAACTCAGTGAACCGCCACCTCCCTGAGCAACGCAATCTCGTCCAAGGCCTTTCCCGCACCCATGACCACGGCCGTGAGAGGATCGTCCGCCATCATAACCGGTAAACCGGTTTCTTCCCGCAGCAGGATGTCTAAATTTCTCAACAACGCCCCGCCGCCGGCCAACACGATACCCCGGTCGACGATATCGGAGGCGAGTTCAGGGGGCGTCCGTTCCAGTGAAAGCCGGACGGCTTCTACGATCTGATTGATGGGCTCCAGCAGAGAATCTCGGATCTCTTCATCCGTGATCACGACGGTCTTCGGCACACCCGCCACAAGATCGCGACCTTTGATCTCCATCGTCTGAATCTCATCTCCCGGATAGGCCGAGCCGATGGTAATCTTGATCAACTCCGCGGTACGTTCGCCCACTAGAAGATTGTACTTCCGTTTGATGAATTGAGCGATGGCCTCATCCATCTTATCACCACCCACTCTGACGGAGCGAGAAAAAACGATCCCGGACAGCGAGATCACCGCGACCTCGGTTGTTCCGCCGCCGATGTCGACAATCATATTGCCGGTGGGCTCCGTAATCGGCAACCCCGCTCCTATGGCCGCCGCCATCGGTTCTTCGATCAGATAGACTTCCCTGGCTCCAGCGGACTCCGCGGATTCTTTCACGGCTCGCTTTTCAACTTCGGTAATGCCGAATGGAACACCGACAATGATCCGAGGACGTACAAAGGTTCGACGATTATGAACTTTCTGAATAAAGTATTTGAGCATCGCCTCGGTGATTTCAAAATCGGCAATGACGCCGTCCTTCAGGGGGCGAATGGCGACGATGCTTCCCGGCGTGCGGCCTAACATTCTTTTCGCTTCGGCGCCCACGGCCAACACTTTTTTGCCGCCCCGTTCGTTTCTTTGCTGGACCGCGACGACCGAGGGCTCATTGCAGACGATCCCCTGGTTCTTAACGTAGATCAGGGTGTTGGCGGTTCCAAGATCAATGGCAAGATCGTTGGAAAAAACGCCAAAGATGGCATCCAACATCAGAAAACTCCTTCTAACCGACGCGAAAAAGGGCTAAGCAGAGAGAAAATAACAGATTTGGCGTTTTCTAGCAAGGTAATGAAAAAATAAAGGAAAAACGCCGACCAGAGGGGGCGGCAATGGTTGCAACTGCGGGAACCTTTTCCTATTATGGAAAAATAGTTTTATTTTGATTGAAAGGGTTGACGATTTATGCTTGATGTCCTTCGCAAGCGCAAGCGATCTTGGATTATTATTTTCCTACTTGGACTCATCATTGTCGTCTTCATCGCCTTCTACGGTGGCAATAAGCTTCGCGACACGTCTTCGCAAGATATTGCCGAGGTCAATGGCGAAGTCATTACGCAACGAGAATTTGCCATGCACTACCAAAAAGCGTTGGAGCGGTATCGCGAGCTCTTGAAAGGATCGCTCACGCCTGAGATTGAGAAAAGTCTAAACATCAGAGGCACCTTGCTCGAAGAGCTCATCCAAAGACGGCTAGTGCTCCAAGAGGCTCGCCAGCTCGGACTAGCCGCTAATGACGAAGATTTGATGACGGCTATTGCGCAGGTCCCCGACTTTCAGGTCAACGGCCGGTTCAACAAAGAACGCTATCTCCAGCTTCTGCGCGCCAACCGAATTAGCCCCGGGCAGTTTGAAGACGAACAGCGAGAGCAGTTGACGATTCAGCGACTCACCAGCATGCTCCTGGACGCAGTGCATGTTACGGAGGCCGAGGTACGCGACCGCTACCGTTACGAACAAGGAAAGATTGATCTTTATTTCATCCGCTTGCCTCTCAGCAATTATCTTTCAGAAGTAAAGCTAACCGAGGAAGAGATTAAGAAGTTCTATGATCGCAACAAGGAGATGCTCAAAGAGCCGTTGAAAGTCCAAGTCGAATATCTCTCCTACCCCTTCGAACGATTTTCGTCTTCAGCCCAGATTACCGACAAAGAGGTCGAGGATTATTATCAAGCGAATCGCGAATCAAAATTCCACCATCCCAAAGAGGTCAAGGCGCGCACCATTCTAGTCCGCATCCCGCCGGGAGCGGATGCGAAACAAAAAACCGATGCCCAGACGCGCGCGAATCGCATTCTGACAGAGGCGCGAGCCGGGAAGGATTTCGCCCAATTGGCTAAACAAGAGTCGGAGGACTCGACGGCGGCCAAAGGAGGCGATATCGGGTGGGTGACACAAGCCCAACTGCCTTCGCCTCTCGATAAGGTCGTTTTCAGCCTGGCCAAGGGCGAGACTAGCAATGTCATCGAGAGTCCCACGGGCTTTCATATCGTTAAGGTTGAGGACGTCAGAGACGAGAAAACCCAAAGTTTGAAAGAGGCCAGTGCGGAGATCATCCGCACCCTCAAGGCAGAAAAGGGCAAACGCGAAGCTGCAAAGCTCGCGGATCGAGACCGAGAGAAGGCACTCTCCGGGAATGACTTCGCCAAGTTGGCCCAGGAGAGCGGCGTTGCGGCCAACGTAACTCGTCCATTCACCACGGGTGAAGTACTGCCGGAAGTCGGGCAAGCGCCGGAATTTTATAAAGCCGCATTATCCTTGAGCCCCAAGGACATCAGCCCCGTCGTCGAGGGTACCAACGCCTATTACGTTTTAAAACTCAAACAACGAAGCGAGCCGACGGTTTTACCCTTCGAGGCCGTACGGTCCAAGATTGAAAAAAGCCTGAAGGAATCCAAAGCACACGAAATTTTGCAGCAAAAGGCGAAAAGCTTGTTGGAACAATTAAAAAAAGAAAAGGACATCGGCAAAGTTGCTCAGCAGAACGGGCTAAAACTGGAAGAAACCGGGCTGTTTCTCCGCAGCGCGCCTCAACTGCCTAAAGTGGGGGAGCTTTCGGAAATGAGTTCGGGAGGGATCGCGCTGTCGGCAGAGAAACCGTTCCCGGAAAAAATTTACACGCAACAGGATAACGCCTATCTCTTTGCCTTCAAAGATAGCCAAGGCGCCGACATGGAGCGGTTCGACAAGGAGCAAACACAGCTCACGAATCAGGCTTTGGCCGAGAGTCGGCAACAAGTGCTGCAGAAATTTGTCGAGAACCTCAAGTCCAAGGCTCAGATCCAAGTTCACCCTAACTCCCTGGAAGAAAGTTAGAGTTTTTCTCGCGATCTTGTTCTAAGGATGACGTTGTGCAAGTCTTCTTGGTTCGTCACGGTGCCACGGATTGGAATCTGCAGGGTCGCTGCCAAGGCGCGACGGATCTGGATCTGAACGAAGTCGGAGTCCGTCAAGCGGAGCAGATTGCGGCGTCACTGACGAACCGACCGATCCATGGAATTTACTCAAGCAATCTGAAGCGCGCGCAACAGACCGCTCAGTTCTTCAGTCGGCATCATCAACTCCCCGTGCTTATCGAAACCGACGTTCGCGAACTTGATCATGGCGAATTGGAAGGTCTGACCTTCGCAGAAATTAAGGCAAACTACTCACAATTTATTCGGAAATGGAGAACCGAGCCGGCAGAGATCCAGGTTCCGGGCGGCGAGCGGCTCGTGGATGTCGCGCGTAGGGCCTGGAACGGATTGAATCGCATCGTGCAGCGCCACGTCGCCGAAGAAGCCGTCATCGTGGTTAGCCACAACTTTCCGATCCTAGGCATCATCTGCCGAATCACCGGCACCCACTTGAACAACTACCGCACTTTTCATCTCGACCCGTGCAGCGTTACCCGTCTCAATCATAACGGCGGCGATCACTGGGAAGTCACCTGTATCAATAATCAAGAGTACACGGCAGAGACACCGCTCGCACGCTAGCTTGGTGTCTCCAACGCTTCTTTAAGATGCTTCGAGAGAGCGTGCCTTCCGCCCGTGGTCAAGGGTCCGGTGGCTTGTGACCGACGACGCAGCCTTGCCTTACTTTTGCTTCGTATACAATGCCGCGGCGAAGAACAGTAGCGCCAGTAGCAGGTAGGCCAGGAAAAACTCCGGCGCCGCGAGGAGTCCGAAGCGATTGACGACACCGCCGGGTGTGAGTTCGTAGGCGTGAATGATGCCCACGGCCGAAAAGAGCGCGGCGGCCAAGGACCAAAGACTCGCCGTCTGAAACCGCCTTTCGATCAACGCGACCCCGATGGCCGCAAGAATCATGGAAGTAAATATGAACCCTTGCTGCAGGGAAATCATACCGTGCATCGCCGGGCTCTGGCCGAAGGGCGCTGTTCCGACCAGATAGAGCGATTTGCCGGCGACTCTGAGGCCGGTCTCGACCATCAACAGTCCCCACGCGGCTAATGCCGGAACGATCCCCAGCGCCACCGCCGGAGCATGTTCTTTCGGCGTTTCCTGAAACGACTGCGCGACGATAATAATGCCGATGTAGAGAAGAATCCCGATTCCACCTTCGAGAGGGATCAAGCCTAGAACAGACTGCATGGTTCCAGTGAGGCAAAGAAAAGCAATGAACAACCCATTCAATGCTGAGTATCCGGAGCGGGCGCCGAGGCGTTTCCAACCGGGATGACCAATATAGATGGTCGTAGGAAAGACGCTGCCGAAAAATGCCGCTACTACAGAGCCCAGCCCATTGGCCATGAGGGATGGAAAGGTGCGGTAGCGGTCCCCCGCGGCTTCGGCGCTTTCGATGTTCTGCAACGAACCAACGACATTAAAAATCCCCATCGGTAAAATGATCGAAAAATAATTCAGAAAGCCCGGATGTGACAGCGCCTCCCAAAGCGGACCGCCGGTGAAGACCGGAAATGTCAAAGCATAGGCCGAATTCCAGGTTTTTCCTGTCATGGTACCCAGCAACCATCCCAGTAAAGTGCCGACTGCAATGGCGACCATACCGCCGGGCAAACCAAGCGGAAGTTTCTGTTGCGAAAAATACGCGACAAAGATAATTGCCATCGGCAAAAGAGCAACCAAAGGCAGGGCAAAGATTTTGAAAGTGAAATCCATCGAAATAAATGTAATCGCGATGCCCGCCAACGCCGATAGCAAAGCGGCTCGCGGCGTGACGCGGCGTACGCTCTCCGCGATGAATGCACAGAGGATCTCGATGACTCCGTTGAGAAAGCAAGCAACGAGCCCGACCTTCCACGCCCAGACCGGATCTTTGGTCTCCTGATAGATCGGCAGCATGATGAAGAAAACAAAAGCGAAGAGACTCACTGTGTTGATGCCGTAGGGAAGCGCGGTTACGTCTTCACGCCCCGTCTCCCGGGCAAGCTGCCGTGCCTGCCAAGCATAGAAAAAATTGCCAACCAGAATCGAAATCGCCGCCCCCGGCAGAATGCGCCCGAAAATGTAGCTGTCCGGCAAATGGATAAGCTCCCGGCAGAGACTGACGATGAGAATCAGTTGGATCAGGTTATCGATCATGAGACCGAAAAACCCATCCAGATCTTTACGGACAAACCACGGTGGATTCATTAAGTGTTGCGACATGGAAACAGCTCCGCGTTGTCGAATTCGACAGAATGTAGCCGCCCTCACTCTTCCCTGTCAAACCGAGAAAGGCCTACGGATCGTTGAGCCTTTGGTCCTTTGCCCCTTTGCACGGCGATCAAAATCGTGCACCCAATGCTTAACAAGTCGTCATCATTTCCAACCCCACCCTGGCCAAGTTTCGTCTGCTACGGCCACTTTTGTCACTGAGCAAGGGGTTCCTCAATATTGAACCCGTAAAAGAACGATAATTGTGACAAGGCCCTAGCTGGCCTTCTCATTGCATTTCATTTACGGAGAGCAACCAAAATAAGGAGGGGGTAATGTTCGATTCGAAACAATTGTGTATGCTACTGCTTCTCGGATTTCTGCTTCCATTAACCACAGGCTGCGGCTCTTCATTCAGAAGCAAGTCGGAATCTAAGACCGCTTCCACGGTTCCTGAGACCAAGATCTTACGTGACAAAGTCGAAGTGATTCCATCACTCGACGCCAGTCTGACTAAGCTCACATTTTTTAGCAGCAGCGCTTCCGACATCGCACCTCTTAAAAACCCGACGTATAATAGTCGGTTTGCCCATGCGGTCACTAACCGAGTTTATCCGGAAATCCACCTCGAGTATCCGCGGCCCGGAAAGAGGGTCTATTTCACAATGACCGTCCAAATCCGCGAGAACCAAAAAACGTTCAGAATTGTGGACTATGAAACCCGGATAGAACCGAACTGGACTTCATCTTACCACTCGGTGGGCATAGGGGTATTGGGTCCAGGAAACTGGCGTCCCGGTGCTTACGAGGCGGATGTCTACATCAACGGCGAGAAAATAGCGATGGGTTCCTTTGAAGTTTACTAATCTCGAAGCGATCCGAGAGTTCAGCCGTGAGATTCGGCGATATGTTTTCGTTTTCTCTCTGCTCCGCGATTTACCCGGCGCAGAGAACTTACAACTTTTGTTGGCGTGAAAGTCCCTCTCGGTAGCGAATAGTCTTCCTTTGACAATCCTGCGGTCGGAAATCAGGTCCGTTTGGGTTCAGCTCCAGACCTTTGACGAGCCTTTCCATTCTTTTTCTGGAGATGTTGGACCCCTTTGCGTTCTCATGCTCGCAACATCTGATGAGTACGCATTCTGGACGCCGGATAGGCGACGTAGATTGCTAACTTGAAAGATCGGAGCATGGACGATAAGAATAATGCAAGGGATGTTTAAGTTGTTTTACACCGATTTGGGCCGGACGGGTTATCCCGCAGCGCTGGCGCTGCAGGAGAGAATTGTAGAGCTGAAACAACGGGAGCCTTCGGCCGACGTGATACTTTTCGTCGAACATCCCCACGTTTATACCCTCGGTCGCGGCGGCAAGTCATCCAATCTCCTCGCTCCGCAGGAAGTTCCGGTCGTTAGGACAAGCCGTGGCGGGGACGTCACCTACCATGGACCGGGCCAGCTGGTGATCTATCCGCTTATTGATCTACGCTCGAAGTTACGCAAGGACGTACACCGCTACCTTAGAAATTTGGAGATGAGCGTCGTCCGCACCCTGAAGGATTTTGGTCTCGACAGTGTGCAGCGCCCGCCCTACAGCGGAATCTGGATCGAGAATAGAAAAATTGCCGCTATCGGGATCGCCGTGCGTCGCGGTATTACTTTTCACGGCCTGGCTTTGAATGTGAACACGGACCTCTCCTATTTCAGTCGGATTATTCCATGCGGACTGACATGGGCCGAAGTCACCTCGATGTCTAGGGAACTGCGGGTGGAACAAGATCAAAGTAAAGTGAAAAACAGATTTCTCCATCACTTCGCTGAACTGTTTAGCTATAGGGATGTTAAAGAGAGTGACTCAGCCGAGGATGCGGGATGGAAGATGGAAGATGGCAATTCTCGATCCTCGATCATCAATCCTCGACCGGAAGCGTATTAGAAAATGCCCCGCCGACATCCAGACTGGATCAAAGTCAAGCCTCCAGGTAACCCCAACTATCTTCGCCTGAAACGCATCCTGCGGGAGAAAAAGCTTCACACGGTTTGCGAGGAGGCACGCTGCCCGAATATCGGCGAGTGCTGGGGCAACAAGACTGCGACCTTTTTGATCCTGGGTGACACGTGCACGCGCGGCTGCCGTTTTTGCGCCATCGACAAAGGCAAGCCTCTGACGTTGGATCCGGAAGAACCGCGTAACGTCGCTTTGGTTGTAAAAGACCTCGGACTTGATCACATCGTCGTCACCTCCGTCAATCGCGACGATCTTCCAGACGGCGGTGCCAATCATTTCGCCAAGACGGTATTTTGGATAAAAAGCCTCAACCCCGGAATCCGCGTTGAAGTGCTGATTCCAGATTTTGAAGGTAACCTTGGGGCACTTGAGACAGTCGTCAATTCAGGAATCGAGGTCCTCAACCACAATATTGAAACCGTGCCCAGGCTCTACGGCAAAGTGCGTCCGGGTCACAGCTATGAGTGCTCGCTAAGTATTTTACGGCAAGCCAAGAATGTTCGCGGCGATGTACTGACCAAGTCGGGATTCATGGTCGGCGTTGGCGAATCCTACGATGAGGTGAAAAGCACATTACACGACTTGAGGGAAAACGACGTCGATATCGTCACCATCGGACAATACCTGCAACCCTCGAACCGGCAATTGGGCGTCGAGCGCTACGTGACACCTGACGAATTCAAAGAATTCAAAACGGAAGGCGAAAAACTTGGCTTTCGCCACGTTGAATCCGGCCCCCTCGTTCGCAGCTCATACCATGCTTGGAGCCATGTCAGTTAGAGTCGAGGATAGAGGATCGACAATGGAGGATAGAATTTTTCAATCCTCGATCTTCCGTCTTCTATCTTAGGATGATCAAGACGAGCGATTGTAAATCACAAAAGGAGGTTGCCATGAAGGTATTGCGCATGCGCTCATGGAATTTTCATGCGGATAAATTAGACGAAATGACGCGCTTCTATCAGAACGCGTTAGGCGCAGAGGTGCGCACCCAACACAACGTCGGCGGAGTTAAAGTGACGCGCCTGCGCGCTGGTGAGACCGGGCTCGGTCTCTTCGACGCCTCGGAGAAGCGGGCACCGCAAGTACCCCATCACACCTTTGATATCGAAGGACCCAGCGATCCGAAAGAGTTGATCAAAGAGCTGGAAGGGAAAGGGATCAAAGCGGATGAGATACGCATTCATGGCGAAGGCCCAGGCTACTCGGTCTACGTCGTCGACCCCAGCGGAAATCGGCTCGAGTTATCCAAGGACTAGCGCAAGACCCTGCGCGTAAATCCACCGCATACTTGTTCCAGCCCGATTTGTCGGACGATTAGGTCTAGCTCGTCGCGATCCGGGCGGCGAGCCAGCGGGCTGTGCGCAGAAGACGAGCGTCGCCGTTCCGCGGGCCGACCAGTTGAACGCCGATGGGTAGTCCGCTCGCGCTCTGCAGAAGCGGCAAGCTGATCGCGGGCATACCGCAAAGCGTCCACAAGGTGCAGAAGACCGGATCCCCGGTCGAGGAAAGGCCTTTGGGTGCTGCTCCAGTCGCAGCCGGCGTCAGGATAGCGTCGTAGCGCTGCTCGAAAAGCTCGACGAAGCTTTCGTGGATGGGCGCGATCCGAGAGCGCGCGCGCTGGTAGTCAATCGCGCGTACGTTATGCCCGCGCTCCAGCTGCGCCCGCAGTTGCTCCGAGAGACGGTCGTATCCCTTGTCCCACTCCCGCTTGAGGTTCGCCGCCATCTCGGCTTCCATGATCGTCCGGTGCAAATCCCACGCGTCGATCGCCGACGGCAAAAGCGCGACCTCTTCGACCTGTTTGCCCAATCGCTCGACCAGCTCGGCAAAACCCTCCTTGGTGTCTTCGTCCACGCGCTCCCAATGCGGGGTTTTCACGAACCCAAACATCGGAGGCAGCGGCGGCTCTTCGACCGCGACTTCAACGAACGGTATGCGGGCTCGTAGACGCGTGTCAGGATCATTTTCATCGTAGCCGACCAACCGCTCGGCAAGCAACGCGATATCGTCAATGGAGCGCGCGAACAGCCCGACATGATCGAGCGTGCCCGATAGGGCGAATACTCGGTGGCGCGAAATTAGTCCATGCGTCGGCTTGAAACCGATACAGCCACAATATGCCGCCGGGCGAATTGTCGAACCATTGGTCTGGCTGCCGAGCGCCAATGGAACCATATTCGCGGCCACCGCTGCGGCTGAACCGCTCGACGAACCGCCGGGCGTGTGCTCGGAGTTGTGAGGGTTGCGTGTTTTACCAGGAGAAAAATACGCAAACTCGGTCGTCACAGTCTTGCCCATGATCACCGCACCCGCCGCACGGAGCATAGCCACCGCGGCGGCATCATGCGACGGTGTGCGACCAGCGTAGATCACTGATCCGTTTTCGGTCGGCATGTCGGCGGTGTCGAAAATATCTTTGATGCCGATCGGCACGCCGTGCAATGGGCCAATCCGTTTTCCTTCGAGACGAAGCTGATCCAGAGCGCGCGCCTGCGCGAGCGCGTGATCGGGATCTAGGAACGTCCACGCCTGGATTTGCCCATCGACCTCACGAATTCGTGCCAGACAGGCTTCCACGAACTGCTCCGAGCTGACAACGCCGTCGCGGATCAAGCGGGCCGCTTCGGAGGCGGAAAGCGAGTGGAGATTTGTCGGATGCATCATAGGCCGTTGAAAAAGGCTCATCTGCTTCGACAGCGGAAAGGCCACGATGATCTCAATCGATTCTGTGTTGCGCTTCTGTCATGCCACCGTTGCCTACGGTACGTAGGGGTGGCCAGGACACTTATTCTAAAGCCGCAACCCGAGGGACCGAGCAGCACGAGAAATTCTCCATCCCTGGTGAGCAGATCTATACCGTTCACTGCGGCGACGTCGCCGTAATATTTCTTGACCCCGCGTGTCTCTACAGTCGCCATGCGTTTTGTAAATTTCCGGGGTCACGCTGTGTGCCGCGGAGATCCGGTCCTACATGAGCTTTCGCTCGCGCCACTTCTCCCAGATGCGGCGGCATTCGAACTCGGCTTCTTTGACCGAATCCTCGGGGCTCAGCACGCCTTGAGCGGCCTTGGCAAACATGACGTTGATGACCCATTTCTGATAGACCTCGTCGATGGCGGCGTTGGCATAGCCAGGGTAGCCGATGTTGGTGGCCCAACTCAGCACGTCTTCCAAGACTTTGTACTTGTCAGATGGTTTAGCCTTGCTGTCGTTGGTGAGCAGTTGCTTCAGGTCCGGCACGGTGCGCTGAAAGCAGGGGAAGTCATAGAATTCACCGTTACAACGCCTGGCAAAAAATGCACATAGCCACGAGAAACTTCTTGGCGCCGTCGATATTTTCGGCGAACTTCCAGATCGACGTACACGTCCATCACATGTTCCAGGCCGATCCGGCGCACCGGGCCGGCGGCTGCCTTGGCGAGGTGGATCTTTTCTGTGAACTTCGGATTGTCCTTCTCACCGGTGCTGGTGATGGAGATGGCGTTGAGCGCCAGTGAAATGGTGCCCGCCAGCATGGCCCGGTTGTTGGAGGAGGGATCCCAGGTGAAGACTTCCGGGGTCATGGTCTCTTGAAACAGAGCCTTCACAAACTTCACGGCCTCGACGGTGTTCTTGGAGTTCAAGGTCAGATAGCCGGCGGCGTCCTGCTCATGGGCGCCGAACGAGTACATAATGGTGCGCATGGCCATGGCCGTATCGAGCTCCTGAGCCAAACCGATGCCCACCGGGATGTTGTGTTTTTGCTTTATCTTGCGGCCGCCGTCGAGGATCTTATCCCAGCTGTAGGGCACGACCCCGACATCATCCCACAAGTCCTTGCGCCAGTTTATGGGGTCCGGTGTGAAGGAGGGAGAGAAGCCAAAGTACTTCTTGGTTTTTGGGTTGTAGGTGCTCTTGATGGCGAGGTCGATGGGCTTGCCGTGCTTCTTCTCGCACTCCGCATAAACGTCCTTCATGTCTATGGCCTGCTCCTCGTAGAACGGAGGCGGCCAGTTGAAGAGAAACAGGTCGTGGCCTTTCTGGGCGGATACCTCAGCGGCGGCGCGGGCGCTGATGCCGGGGAGACCGATGTTATCCACGGTGACTTCGGTGTTGTTTTTCTCGCCCCACTGCTTGACGTATTTCTCGTTAAACCATTTGTCGAAGGCCGGGACGAAGTGCACCCACTGAAGAATCTTCAGGCTCTTCTTGGCGCTGGCGCCGTAGGAGCGCTGCGGGACAATAAAGGGCACGCCTAACCCTGTTGCCAGCGCACCCGCAGCCGTTGTCTTAATGAAATCACGCCGATTGAACCGAAGAGCCTTGGGGCTCTGCCTGCGCCAATTATCTATATAAGACATTAGGAAACCAGAGGATGATCTCGGGAAAAATGATGCAGAGTGCAAGGCCGATTAACTGCAAGGCAATGAAGGGGATCGCAGACCACCAAATTTCCCGCGTGGTGATGCCGAGCCGCACTCCTATGGCTCCTGCAAGATAGAAGAGTGCATAGCCAAACGGCGGGGAGAGAAAAGAAATTTGCATGTTCACGGCGTAAAGCACGCCGAACCAGATCGGGTCGAAGCCTAGCTTCTTGATGATCGGGACAAAGATAGGAACGCAGAGCATCAGGATGCCGACCCAGTCCAGGAAGCAGCCGAGGAAAAGCAAGATTAGCTGCATAAGGAACAGAATTCCCCATGGGCCCAGACCGGAGCCAAGAAGAGAATCTTCGACGAATCTGCCGCCGCCAACCGCCACGTAAAGGGCGACAAAGAGATTGGCTCCGAAGATGGTCCAGAGGACCATGGAGGTGGCCTTGAGCGTGTTTTCGCACGCCTGGTAGAGCTTCAACCAACTGAACTTTCGCTGAAGAGTGACAATTAGAATCGCCCCAAAGGCACCGACTCCGGCGGCCTCGGTCGGCGATGCGATACCGGCGAACATAGTTCCTAGCACCACCACAACGAGAACCATGGGGACAAGGACGCCACGCGCGATCTTGAGTTTCTGAACGAAGGACATCCGCTCCTCGAGGGGAACCGGCGGACCCATCTCGGGCCGGACCCAGCAGCGCACGGTGATATAGGCGATGTAGAGACCGGACAAGAGAAGGCCGGGTAGAAACGAGCCGGCGTACAGCTGGCCGATCGACTCGTTGGCCACCAGGCCGTAGACAATCATGAGGACGCTGGGAGGTATCAGAATCCCGAGAGTCCCTCCTGCGAGAACGGCTCCCATCGCCAGACGTTTGTCGTAACCGCGTTTGAACATTTCAGGCAGCGCGATCATGCTCATCGTAGTCTCGCTGGCGCCGATCACGCCTACCATAGCGGCAAGAATGGTGCAGGCAACCACCGTCGCTGATGCCACGCCCCCACGGACCCCACCCATCCAGCGATAGATAACCTCGTAGAGCTCCTCCATGATCCCGCTGCGCTCGAGGATCGCAGCCATGAAAATAAAAAGCGGGATGGCGGCCAATAGATAATTGTTCATCAAGGTAAAGGTGCGCACCACGCCGAGGCTTGCTCCAGAGGGGCCGAGCAGAAAAAGGGTAAAGATCATGCCAATGCTGCCACAGGCGAACGCCACCGGCATACCCGCTAGAAGCACCAGCAATAGGGAGCCGAACATCAGGAAGGTGATCCACTCGATGTTCATTTAAGCTCGCTCCCCGTTACAGCGAAGTAAAAGTCACGAATGAAGTTGGCGCCACCCTGTAACAGGAGGAGCAGCGAACCGAGGAACACTGTGAACTTCACGGGGTAGAGAGGTGGACCCCAATCGGTGAACGACAGTTCCCACATTTTCTGAGAGTCCCAGTAGAAGAACCAACCGGTATAGGTCATCACCCCCACATAAAGGAAAAACAGGAGAGCCGTTAGCGCGTCCATTCGGGCTCTGTTGCGCGGCGAGAGAGACTGATAGACAACGTCCACGCGGACGTGAGATTTTGAGTAGTGAGCAAAGGCGCCAGAGAGGATATACTGCATGCCGAAGATGAGGGTCATCGACTCATGGGCCCAGTTGGTCGGACGGTCAAAAACATACCGCGCGATAACCTCGAAGGTGATGATCAAAACCGCTAGAAGCGTCCACCACGCGAGGATCCTTCCTGAAACCAAACTGGTCTTATCAATCCAACGAACGATCTTCTCCAAATGTTCCACAGATGCTTTCGATTAAACCTGCTCGCCACAGCGCCAAGGCAGAACCGCGTGGGTGCTGCCTCCGCCCCCATTGAGTTACACTACCGAGATGCTGATGATTAGACTACAGACTCAACTTCGTCTTGCCGTCAAGGTCGACCAGCATCGAATCCGTAATGTAGCCGACATTGAGTGTCTTCATGAACGCAAGTTGGGATGCGAACGCCTCCTTGGCGAGCGCGTCCTTCTTGGCCCACTTGAACCACATCGGAATGGCAAATCTCCGGAACTTCGCGATGTCTGTATCGGAGAGACGGATGATAGTGACGCCCTTGGCCTTGTACTTCTCCCAGGCTGCGATGTCCTCTTTCTGAATGTAGGCGTACTGGTCCCAGGAGTGCTCTCGCGTGGCCGCAGTCACTACCTCTTGGAGATGCTTGGGTAGCGCCTGCCACTTACTCATATTCACGGTAAGATCCATGAGATCGACGGGCTGATGGAGGCAGGGGGTGGACGGGGGTCCCATAATTATGTATTTAGCCACCTCGGCAAATCCCAGGTTATAGTTCACCGCCGGTCCGACGAAGTCCGCACCGTCAATAACGCCTTTTTCCAACGCGGGATACACTTCGCCCCCGGGCAAAAGCACAGTAGAAACACCGGCAGAAGCATAGATTTCGGCGATCATCCCACCTGGGTAGCGCAACTTCTTCCCCTTGAATTCTTCAAAGGAGCGAATCGGAACCTTCGAATGAATCAGGTTTAAGTCATGCTGGATGGGTCCTACGTAAAACATGCCCTGGGCCTGGAATGCCTTGCGGGCAATCTGGAGACCGCCTAACTCATAGAACCAAGTTTCCCACTGATCCGGCCGGTCTAAGGCTAATGGGTACGAGGAGAGAAAGGCCGTTACCGGCATCTTGCCGGCCCAATACAGTGTGAAGACGTGCATGGCGTCAAAGACACCAGCCTTTACCGCGTCGAACATCTCGAAGGTGCCAACGATTGCCCCCGCAGGAAAAGGCTGGAACTGAAGCTTACCCTCAGAGAGCTTCTTTGACTCTGCCACAGTACTTCTGGAACGCATTATAGCCGACGGTACCCGCATCCCAAGCGGTCTGGACCTTCCATTGGATAGGCGTCTGCGCGTGCAGCCTGGCTACCGCTGGGAAGCCGACCGTAGCCGCCGCACCACCAGCGACTGCGGCCGCCTTGAGTACGTTGCGGCGTGAGATCTTTTTCTCGCCCTCTTCTTGGCCTTTCTTTTTTTCCGTCATAGTCCTCCTCCTTTTGTTAGAGCACGGGGACAGCGATACCCGGCCTATATACCTTTACTCGGGGATTTGCGTCAATCTTTCTTTCTTGCACCCCTCGTTGTCCTCAGATAGGCTAGGCTCGCTTCATAAAACAGCCGCCTGATTATGGCTATCACTCCACAAGTGCAACGACCCGATGGGAAGAACAATCACGCTCTCATAATGGAGCTGCGTGCGATTGTAGGTGAGTTCTACGTTCTCTTCGAGAAAGAAGACGTCATCGTCTACGAGCAGGATGGTTCGATCTTTCAAGTGATGCCGGAAGTGGTGGTCGTTCCCGGGGACGTGCAGCAGGTAGCCGCGGTCGTCAAGGCCGCGAAGCGAGCCAATGTGCCGATCGTTCCACGCGGCTCCGGGACCGGACTTGCCGGCGGCGCCGTTCCAGCCGAAGGGGGTATTGTCCTCTCGTTAGCGCGGCTAATCGCATTCTGAAAATCGATCTGCAAAATCGCATGGCCATTGTCGAACCCGGTGTGATCAATATCGACGTCACGAAAGCGGTGGCCGGGGACGGTTACTTTTACGCACCCGATCCCAGCAGCCAGGTCGCCTGCTCCATCGGTGGCAATGTCGCCAACAACTCGGGCGGGCCGCACACCCTCGCCTATGGGGTAACGACGAACCACGTCCTAGGCGTCGAAGCGGTGTTGGACGATGGGCAGATCGTCTGGCTCGGCGGCGAGGTTCCAGACGCCCCGGGCTACGATCTTTGCGGACTCTTTGTTGGCTCCGAAGGAACCATGGGAATCGTCACCAAGGTCGCAGTGAGACTCATGCAGACTCGCGAGTCCGTGCGCACGTTGCTGGCGATCTTCGACGCGATGGATATAGCGACTCGGACGGTCGTCGATATCACGGGTGCGGGGATCATCCCCGCGGCGCTGGAAATGATGGACCGGACAACGATAGAGGCAGTGGAAACCGGTTCCCCCGTCGGTTTCCCTCGCGACGCCGAAGCCGTGCTGATCGTGGAAGTCGAAGGTATCCTTGAACAGACCGAGCGTTCACTGAATCTCGCGCGCACGGTCTGCGAGCGCAATGGCGCTCGGGAGGTGCGAGTTGCCAAAGACGACGCCGAGCGACAACTGCTCTGGAAGGGCAGAAAAGGCGCTTTCGGAGCCATGGGCGCTTTGGCGCCGAACTATTATGTTCAAGACGGCGTTGTGCCGCGCAGTAAACTGCCGGAAATGATGAAACGCGTGGCCCAAATCAGCAAACAATATAACCTTCGGATCGCCAATGTCTTTCATGCCGGCGACGGCAACCTTCATCCAAATATCCTTTTCGATATGCGGATACCGGGCGAACTGGATCGCGTCATCGAAGCAGGAGCAGCCACGCTGCGCGCTTGCATCGAGCTCGGCGGCAGCATCACCGGCGAGCACGGCGTCGGACTGGAGAAAAAAGCTTACATCGGACTCCTGTTCAACGAAGCCGATCTCGAAGCCATGTCCCGGGTTCGACGAGCCTTCGATCCCGATGGACGATTCAACCCCGCAAAACTGTTCCCAACGCCTATCAGTTGTGGCGAGATGCGCCGGCAACCAGCCAATATTCCGGCGGGATTGTGGATCTAAAAGAAAAAGGTCTCGGGTTTCAGGTTTCGGGTTTCGGGTTGAGAACGCGAGACTCCAAACTCAAAGGCTCGAAACTGGGAGATGACTGCCTTGAATCACGTCGACCAGAATCAAAACCCAACTGATCGGCCAAAAATCGCGGCGCTGGACCTCCCAGAACTCTATCAATGCGTCCATTGTGGACTGTGTCTGAATCAATGCCCGACGTACCGGGCACTGCGGTTGGAGCCAGAATCGCCGCGCGGCAGAATACATCTGGTCCGCGCCGCCGCCGATGGGCGCATCGAGCTCAACCAACGCTTCCAGGATCACTTGTATCTCTGCCTGCTCTGCCGTGCCTGCGAGACGGCTTGTCCTTCCGGAGTCCAGTATGGACGCATTGCTGAAACGGTGCGGGAGATCATCGGCCCGCCGGGATCGAAGCTTACACGCGCCGCTTTAAACTTCTCCTTTACCCAACTACTCCCCTATCCCCGACGCTTGAGACTGGCGGCTGCGCTCTTGCGATTATACCAGCGCAGCGGATTGCGACGAGCGATCCGCCCATTGTTACCGGAGCGGTTGCGGACAATGGAGTCGATGTTGCCGCCAATCTCACAACGTTTCTTTACGCCGGATGCGGGTATTTTACCTGCCATCGGCGCCCGCCGAGCTACAGTCGCCATGCTTAACGGCTGCGTCATGCCGCTGATGTTCAGCGACGTGAATGAAGCTACCGTGCGCGTGCTGCGACGTAACGGTTGCGACGTTGTCTTTCCCCGAAATCAGATTTGCTGCGGTGCGCTCAACGTTCACAACGGTGAAAGCGTGGCGGCGAAACAGATGGCCCGGCGCAACATCGATGCTTTCCTCGACGCCGGCGTTGATACAGTCATCGTCAACGCCGCCGGTTGCGGCGCGGCCATGAAAGAGTACGACCATCTGCTGCGCGATGATCCGACTCTATGCGGAGAAGGCGAAACGATTCAGTTCTATCGTCAAGGATGCCGCGCAGTTTCTCGGCGATCTCGGCCTTGTGGGTAAGCTCGCGCCCTTGAAAATGACTGTTACTTATCAAGACCCCTGTCATCTCGCGCATGGCCAGCGTGTGCGCAACCAACCGCGGAATTTGTTGAAATCGATTCCCGGACTGCAAGTCAAAGAGATGGATGGCTCGGATCGGTGCTGCGGCAGTGCCGGGATATACAACATTACCCACCCCGAAATGTCACAACATCTTCTTAGAGAAAAAATGCAATCCGTGGCCTCAACCGAAGCCGATTCGGTGGTCGCGCCCAATCCCGGCTGCATGCTCCAACTCCGCTACGGCTCGCAACGATACGGACCCGAGGTAAAAGTCTATCATCTCATGGATCTCCTCGACCGCGCCTATAGCGAGGCCGAAGCTTCGTCAGCAAAAAATGAAGTCTAGCGGCGATCGACTCGCGCAATTGCTCGAAGGGGAGCTCGGCGCTGGCGCTGTCATCAACGAGCCGTCTTTACTCGCGGCCCACAACATCGATGGCAGAGAGCCGGCGGTTCTCTGTTTTCCCGGCAAACCCTGAACAGGTCGCCGTCGCATTACGCCTCTGCTCCGAGGCGAGCGCCACCGTTACTCCGTGGGGCAGCGGAACAGCCATGAGAATCGGTAATGAGCCTCGGCGAGTCGAGGTCGTCATCGGATTGGAGCGGCTAAACCAGTTAGTGGAACATGATCAAGCCAATCTGACGGCAACCGTCCAGAGCGGGCGCACGTTGACCGCTTTGCAAGAAGTCCTCGCGCAGCACAATCAATTCTTGCCTTTCGATCCTCCCGCGGCCGCGCGCGCAACCGCCGGCGGGATCGTGGCAACGAACTTGAACGGACCGAGACGCAGTTATTACGGCAGCGTACGCGACTTGGTCATCGGCATGAAGATCGTGCTCGCGACAGGCGAGCAGATCAAGGCCGGCGGCAAGGTGGTAAAAAATGTCGCCGGTTACGATATGTGTAAACTCTTTGTCGGCTCCCTCGGCACGCTGGGAATTATTACCGAAGTCACTCTGCGAATGGCGCCGATTCCGGATACCGAAGCGACGATCATCGCTTCCGGGACTTTGCCGGAAGTAGGGCAATTTACCGAAGAACTATCTCGTTCGAAGCTACTGCCATCGGCGGTTTTTCTTTTGAACGCCCAGGCAAGCAAAGCAACCGATCCTGCGCCGAGCGATTGGCGCGTTGCCGTATGGTGTGAGGGGTTCGAAGAAACCGTCGCCCGTCATCTCCGCGATGCAACGTCGATGGCTCAAAAGATTGGCCTTGCCACCGTGATTCTACGAGAAAAGGATCACCGCCGATTTTGGGAAGAGATGCGTGATTTTCCGCTTCAAGTCGATCGAACGGTTTATCGCGTAACGGTGCCGCGTTCATCGGCGGCGGACGTCATAGAGACGGTGCATAACCGGTCACAAGCAGAAGTTCGCCCGGAGATAGTCAGCGACGCCGCTATGGGAACAGTCTGGATATCTTTGGGTGTCGACGACCTGGCAGCTCAGTGGTTCGCCAAACTGATTGACGAAGCCCGAGCGCATCGGGGTCATGCAATTGTTCTTGCCGCGCCAGCCCATTTGAAACGAGGTATCGATGTCTGGGGACCGCCTCCTCCGACGCTTCCATTGATGCGCGAGATCAAGCGCCAGTTCGATCCCAAGGGGTTACTCAACCCGGGTCGGTTTGTAGGAGGTATTTGACCTTGAGCGCGTTACCGCAGAGCCTTAGAAGAGACGCACAACCCACTCGCTCATAAGATTATCCAAGCCGTAAGCCCCTGATCCCCGGACCGTGAAGTAAAGAGCTGCGGCCAAGAAAACAAGATTGTCGCGCAGCCCTACCTCGTGGGCATGAAAGGCTTGTCGATCAAAGCTTCGAAAGTAGTTCTGTGCTTTATCATCGCCAATGGCGTTTTTGACCACCGGAACCATAGTCGGTAAAACCTTGAGCCAATAGAAGTGCAAGTTGAAGGTCGGAATCAAGAAGATGATCAACATAAGCGAACAGATCTGGGTCTGAAAGCCACTCGCCACACCCAGACCGCCGACAACCATCAGCACGGTCGCGATGAAGCCGAAAAAGGGCGCGCCTTTGGGGAACAGGATACAGGCGGTCTGCACGGGATTCGGCCAACGACGGATGTTGCTAAGGCCGCTGATCAAAAAACGCCAGCCTAAAATGATCCGAAGAACTGCCTCAGCCATCGATACTAGGTATGTGGGCTCCAAAGTTTTCCTCCTAGCGGTTCGTCAAACAAATGACGGGGAACTATAGTGATTCGGTGGCTTGCCGTCAATTACCTCCAGAGTTCTCATCCGTAGTCTATTCCTTGCCAAATTTGTCACACAAACGGCTCGAATTCGATTGTTTCTGCCTTAGAAATTATTTACAATGCGGCACTTATGAATTCCAAGTTCATGGCATGCGAGTTGCTCGATACGGCTCTCAATTGAGGTGACGATGAAGCACGCCCCACGATGGCTCCTCTCACTTTTAGTTTTTTGGGTGGCATTCTCGCCAGGGAACACACAGTCCCAAATCAAACCGGGCACTGAAGACCCGTTTCCGCTGCTGCCGGGTCTGGAGAGCTCTGTTGAGTTCTGGAAAAAAATCTTCACCGAGTATTCCAGATCGCAATTGGTCTATTTCGATCCCCTCGACATGAGCAGGATCTACGAAGTCGTGGACGTGGGTGAGGACAACCGCACCGATGACTATATCAACGCAGAGCGACAACGGATTGCGGCCGTTAATGGCGTCGATATCGAGCGGATTAAAGCTCAGAGGGGAATCAAAGAGCGGACGGCTGCCGGTCTGAAACGCTCCGGTCGACACATCGCACAGATGCAGCAGATCTTCAGGGATCGCGGGCTGCCGGTCGAACTGACTTATCTTCCCGTCGTTGAATCCTCGTATGATATTAACGCTCGATCCAATGTCGGCGCTTTAGGCATGTGGCAATTCATGCACACCACGGGCAGACAATACATGCGCGTCGACCGGTCCATTGATGAAAGAAGGGACCCCATCGAATCCACGCGCGCCGCCGCCTTATTTCTCCAGCAAACCTATGACACTTTAGGGACTTGGCCCCTGGCGATCACCGCATACAACTTCGGACCCGGCGGTATGGCCCGAGCGGTCGCGGCAATCGAATCGGACAACTTGGTAGAACTCATCAGTCAATACAATCATCCCTATTGGGGTTTTGCCCCCAAGAACTTTTACGCGGAGTTCTTGGCCGCGGTAGAAATAGGAAAGAATGTCAACCAATACTTTCCTGAGCTAGAGCTTGACTCACCCGTGGCCATTAAGGAGATCGAGGTAAAAAACAGCGTGTCGGTGGCTGCCCTTGCCAAAAGCACAGGGTTGACGCGAGATCAGCTCTTGGGATGGAATCCTGCCCTGAGCACGCAGACCCGACTGGTTCCTGCCGGCTACCGAGTGAAGGTGCCAGTCGATTCAAGAATGGAGCCCGTCATCGAAGTCGCTCAGCGCCAGCCGCAGCCACAGGAACAAAAGCCGCAGGTGGTCCGCCATCAGGTCAAACGCGGCGAAACACTTTTTCAAATTGCCCGGCGTTACGGGGCGTCTGTGGAGCGAATTCTCAAGGTAAACGGCATGGGAAAAAGCCATCGTCTCCAGGCTGGAACAACGCTGTTGATTCCCAAACTTTAGCCGTCTGTTTTTTTCAAGCTCCCGGCGATAAGCGCCCGTCAACTGCCAATTTCTTGGTCATCTTATCGCTCCCCAACCTCAAGATGCGATAAACAGCCCCATTCCGCGGCCAGCCCGAGTCTTGTTGTTTCTTGTCACTTGGTTGACAAACTTTTTACGTGCGGCTTATAGTCGCGCCGTGGTAATGAAGTTTGCAAGAAGTCGACTCGCTATTCGCCGTACCTGCGTTCTGGTTTGCCACCGTTGCCCTTTTCTCGTGTCTTTTGCGGCTCACGGTTCCGTCTTTTGCTCAAGAAGGCAGAAAAACGCGCATGGCCTATTCCGCTTTCAGCGTATCGTTCTTGAATATCTTCGTCGCCCGTGACGCAGGGCTTTTTAAGAAACACGGTCTCGACGTCGAGCTCATTCAGATGGCCGGGCCGTTGCCGATAGCCGCCCTATCCGCAGGCGAAATCGACTACTTAACCGGCTATACGACGGGATTGGTCGCGGCAAGCCAGGGGGCGCCATTGAAGGGTCTCATCGTCACCATGAGAAAACCGCCCTTCTACATCGTGTCGGAACCTGCCATTCAAAAACCGGAGGACCTTGCCGGCAAGAGGTTCGCGGTAGATAGGATCGGCAGCCTCCAGCATCTGGTCGCACGGGTATTTCTCAAAACCAAAGGGATGAATCCGGAAAAAGTCATCTTTACTCAAACCGGATCGGTATCCAACACGGTCACGAGTCTCGGTCAGGGGGCAGTCTCGGCGGCGCTGCTTTCGGGTCCCCATAATGTCATCATGGTGCAAAAGGGCTTCAGGCAGATCGGTGGCGCAGATGAACTGCCCGTAAATTTTCCCACCAGCGGCCTCGTGGTTCATGAAGCCAAAATCAGGAGTGATGCCAATCGAATCAAGACCGTTATACGAGCGATGCTCGATTCCCTGACCTTCAGCCAGCGGGAGAGGGCATGGATGATCAATTACGTCAAAGACAAATGGAAACTGGACACGAAAGTCGCCGAAACCGTGTATGAACAATGGCTATCGACTCTGGCTCCTGATGGGAAGGTAAATCTCAAAGAACTCCAGGATTATTTCGACTTAGCCTATAGCTTCAAGCAGATTCCTGCTCCGGTTCATGTGCCTGCGGTGACAGACTACACTCTGCTCGATCAGGTTTTGGCCGGAAAATAGCGACCTAGTAAATCATAGCGTGAGCAAACTAAGTTTTAACCAAAACGTCTCGATCTCTGGTCTGGTGTTAACTCGAGACCCGAAACCCGAGACTCGAAACTGTTAAAGCGAAGGAGCTAATTTATGGATGGCAAAGCAATCGTTCAATCGGTAATTAAGGAAATCGTCCAACCCGGCATACAACGTCTCATGGAGAGCCGCTATTTCTCCGAGTTGCGCGATGGAAAGCTTTCGACCCGAAGACTGCAAGGATGGGCCATTCAGCATTATTTGCACAATAAGGCGATTCTCAAATCGTTCGCCCTCGGCATGGTTAAGAACGCTCACGACCAGGAGTTGTTCAATTATTACACCTACCAGTTCAACGAGGAGCAGACCCATCCCGATCTGGCAAAAAAGTTCGGGCTCGCGCTGGGGCTCAAAGAAGAAGATTTTGCCGACGCAACCCAGATCTTCGAGTGCCAGATCCATTCCGCGCGCACGATTTACAACACGCTAATTGGCGGTGGCCCGCTGAGCCGCGCATCGGCGCTGACCAGCGAAAGCATGGTTTGCCGCTATTCCGAGGAGTTCAATACCTATCTACGCAAGAATTACGGCCTAAACGACGACGCGCTCACGTTCTTCACGGTGCACATGGTCGCCGACAAAGAGCACACCGCTCAATCCGCCGAACGAATCGCACTGGCCGTGAAAACGCCGCGCGACGAGCGAGTGGTGCGCGAGAACGCGCAATACATGGTGCGGATCAAGCTGGGCAAATTTGAAGGAATTTACCAGGCATACGCTTGACCACGCGGGAGATACCTTGGCCGGTTGCTATAGTGTCGGGTCCACGGAAAATCCTGGCGCGTACATCCAATCTGCATACTGCTTAACCATGCGACGGGCGCCAAAACGGGGCATGGTCGTGCGGATCGCTTCCTTCACCAACTGAAGCCAACGTCGTGGTACTTTGTTGACATCGCGATCGTAAAAGGCTGGCACAACTTCCTCTTCAAGAAGCTTGTAAAGGGCTTCCGCGTCGGTTGCGTCTACAGCGGCCGGATCGCTCGCCGCATCATCCCCCTCAATTAACCACCCGTTTGATCCCGTGTGGCCTTCTGCCCACCAGCCGTCTCCGGTGCTCAGATGAAGCGCGCCATTGATGGACGCTTTCATCCCGCTGGTTCCGCTCGCTTCGAAAGGCTTGCGCGGAGTATTCAACCAAACGTCACACCCTTGCACTAGGAAGTGGGCAACGTAGAGGTCGTAGTCCTCCACAAAGGCGATTCGACCCCCGAACGCAGGATCGATAGCACGACTGAAAATATTCTGCAGGTGATGCTTTCCGGGGTGATCCAGCGGGTGGGCTTTGCCCGCAAAGACGATTTGAACGGGGCGTCTAAACGCTGTCAGGATGCGCGCCAACCGCTCAGGATTATGAAAGATCAGCTCCGGACGCTTATAGTCGGTAAACCGCCGGGCGAATCCGATGGTGAGCGCCGCTGGATCCAGTAGCGTACCCGCCGCTACCACCCGAGCGGCCGTCACCTGCTTTTGCGTCCACAACTGACGGGCGCGCTCTCGAATGAATGCGATGAGATAGCTTCGAAGTGCCTCGCGAACAGCCCACAGCTCTTCGTCCGGGATCACCGCGATTCCGTCCCAGAAGCCTGCCTCATCGTGTTCTTCCTTCCAGTTTATCCCAAGATGGCGCTCGAATAGTCTGGCCATATCAGGCGCGATCCAGGTGGGGACGTGAACGCCATTCGTAACACTTTTCAGCGGACATTCTCTGTCAGCAACACTTGGCCATAGCCGTGCCCACATATCCAAGGTGACCCGTTCGTGGGTTTGACTGACAGCGTTGGTGGCGCTAGTGCTGCGAATGGCCAAGGCGGTCATGTTGAACATCGGCCCATCGCCGATGTCGTAAGTCCCAAGCCGCAAACACTCGTCACGGTATAACCCGTCGTTACCCCAGGTCCCCGAGAGGTAGGATTCGACAAGGTTAATATCGAACGCATCATGTCCGGCAGCTACCGGAGTGTGCGTTGTAAAGATCGTGGACCGGCGTACTTTCTCAAGCGCCGCATCGAAGCCTTCGCCTCGGTCCACCAGCTCACGCATTCTCTCAAGAGTTACGAAGGCCGTATGCCCCTCGTTCAGATGCCAGACCCTAGGATGGTAGCCCAGCACGCGCAGCGCCCGGACACCGCCGACACCCAATAGGATCTCTTGCTTGAGTCTTGTTTCGCGATCGCCGCCGTAAAGTCGCGCTGAAAGCTCGCGATCCGCCGGCTCATTCTCCTTAACGGACGTATCAAGTAAGTAAATCTTTACGCGGCCCAGGCGGACGCACCATAACGTAACATGCACAGTCCGATCGCCTATTGCAACGGACAAAATACAAGGCTTGCCGTCTTTCGTGAACACTTGCTCAACCGGCGCGTGTTGCCATTCTAGGTATTCGTATATCTCCTCCTGTTGCCCCTCTGAATTGATTTTCTGGTGAAAGTATCCCTGCGGGTACATGAAACCGACCCCGACGAGCGGAATCCCCAAATCGCTCGCTTCCTTACAGTGATCTCCGGCTAAGACCCCAAGGCCGCCAGCATAAATGGGTAGCGACTGGTGCAAGGCAAATTCAGCAGAAAAGTAGGCGATCGGACGATTCGGCAGACCCGGGTAGGTTCGAGCCCACCACGATTCCTTAGAGGTTAAGGCACGCCCAAGCCCCTCGATAGCAGCATCATAGAGAGCGACAAACGCCGGATCCCGCGCCGCCTGCTTCAGCTGTTGCCTCGTTATCAAGTGAAGCATGCGGACCGGGTTATGCGAGGTTAGGCGCCAGAGCGGGTAGTCGAGACGCCGAAATACCTCGCGCGCCTCCTGATGCCAAGTCCATCGGAGGTTAAACGCCAGTTGCCAGAGTCCGCTAATCCTTTCCGGTAGAGAACGGCGCTCGGTTTCCATATGCCCTATTTTAATCGCTCCACCTTGGGCAAACAAACGCAGATCAAAACCAACCTAGGGGTTTCTCGGCGCCCCTCGTATAGGCCGCCATATCACGGTGTCATTGAAGGTGGCCGGGCGAGGGAGACGTCGCGGAGCATATTTCTCCGCCAAGTCTTCCCATATCGCCAGACGCCAGGATCATGTGAGCATCTGCATCATAAACGCGATATCTTCCCAGCATGACGCACCTCCCCTTTCTGACTTTGTGCGCCTGTTAACATCGTCGCTGCTTCTTTGTCAATCCTGGAACAAGACATCCTAGAAAAAAGAGAGTGACTTATGTTGCTGCCTCCAGTCACGAGAAGGTAATATAAGCCGGATCTGCAAAATAACAGTGAAAGGAACACACAATGGCGAATCCTATCATCGGTTTCATCGGTCTCGGTATCATGGGCAAACCCATGGCGCGCAATCTCATGAAGGCGGGTTATCCGCTTGTCGTGCACAACAGGAGCCGCGCGGCGGTGGATGAGTTGAGCAAAGAAGGCGCACAACCGGCCGCGAGCTCACCGGAGGTTGCCGCCGCAAGCGAGATAGTTATCACCATGCTTCCCGACTCGCCGGATGTGGAACTCGTATACGCCGGTGAAAACGGCATTTTCACAGGCGCCAAGGCGGGCATGCTTCTGATCGACATGTCGAGCATTTCGCCGGTAGTCGCAAGGAAGCTCGCCGGGGAAGCGGAAAAACGCGGTCTCGACATGATTGACGCGCCGGTGAGCGGCGGCGAAGCAGGAGCGATAGGCGCGACGATTTCGATTATGATCGGGGGCAAGGCGACGGCGGTCGAGCGAGCCATGCCGATTTTTCAGGCCTTGGGTAAGAACATCGTTCATGTCGGCGATGCCGGCGCCGGCCAGGTAACCAAGGCCGCAAACCAAATGGTGGTTGGAACAACTATCGCGATCGTCGGCGAAGCATTGGTGCTCGCCGCCAAAGCCGGAGTCGATCCCGCCAAAGTGAGTCAGGCGCTCCTCGGGGGCTTTGCCCAGTCAAAGATTCTCGAAGCCCACGGCCAGAAAATGCTGGAACGCAACTTCAAGCCCGGCTTTCGCATCCGCTTGCACGAAAAAGACATGAAGATCGCGCTGGCGACAGGTTCTGAGTACGGCGTGCCGCTGATGGTCACAAGCCAGGTGGCTCAAATGATGACCGCTATGAAATCAATGGGCAACGGCGATTTGGATCACTCAGGGTTAGTGAAGTTCGTTGAGGAACTGGCGAAGATCGAATTAATTCAAAAACCGGCGAGTTGATCTCTAGCCACGTGCGACCATTATCCTTGACAACCCGATGCGAGTTGACTAGCGTAACGGCAATTCAGCCGATACCACAGGTAGGCTATTCATTGTCCAATTCAGGAGGTCATCGATGACAAACACGAAGCAAATAGTTGATGCGGATACTCACATTGCCGAGTCTGAACGGATGTGGGAGCTATTCGACCAGGAGATGTACAAGCGGAGACCGGTTCTGGTATCCGTCCCCGACGACACTCTCTATGGAGAGCGTAACGCTTTCTGGCTGATCGATGGAAATATTTTCCCAAAGCCGGCCGGCAAAGGGGGATTCAACTTGATCACACCTTCCGCAGCGAAGCGCCAGCAGGTGAGAACCGATATCGCCGTCGGTTGTCGTGACCTGACCGATCCAGAAACGCGCCTGAAAGACATGGATCGGCTGGGCTTTGACGTCCAGGTGATCTACCCGACATTGTTTCTCATCTATCTGACCGACGACGTCGCCCTCGAAGTCTCGTTGACGCGCGCATACAACCGGTTTCTCGCCCAGGCCTGTTCTAAAGCAAATGGCCGCCTAAAGTGGGTAGTCATTCCACCGCTCCGATCCATTGAAGAATCGGTAAAGGAAATCCGTTGGGCGAAAGAAAATGGCGCGGCTGGAGTTTTCTTCAGGGGTATCGAGGGAAATCTCACGCTCGATAATCCGTACTTTTTTCCAGTCTACCAATTGGCCAGCGACCTTGATCTGCCGATCTGTATCCATCAAGGTTCCGGTTCTCCGACGTTTATCAACTTTTTCAATCTGGAGCGTAACCGGCAATGGTCTCACTCGGCGGTTCTGCCGCTGTTTGCGTTCAACGATATAGTAAACAACAAAATCCCTGTTCTGTTCCCGCGTCTCAAATTCGGCTTCATCGAGGCCTATGCCAGTTGGGTTCCGTATCTACTACATTCCTTTAAGCGCCAGTTTCGTGGCGAATGGAAGTACTCATCGAGCGCGGATCTCTTCCGCGACTACAGAATTTACGTGGCTTGCGAAACCGAAGAAAATCTACCGCTGCTGGCTGACTGTATCGGTGAAGACAATCTGCTGATTGGTTCCGACTATGGGCACAACGACCCCTTCGAACAGCGCAATTTTCTTCCGACGCTTCGGTCACAAAACGGCATACCGAGCCGCGTCGTTGAAAAAATGGTGCGTGACAATCCCTGCGCTTTCTACGGCATTCATTGATCGTCAACGTAACAACATAGGTCATTCGCCAGATCCTAAATACGGCGAAAACGATTTCACGCCACCGCGCCTGCGATTTTCGCTTTGCTCGCGAAGCCGACCGCCAGCTCAGCCAGTCAGGCTGGCGCCCTTGAAAACTATTACGGCTTCCACCCCGCCTTATTCAGCTGCTGATCCGCTTCCTGTGCGAAGCTGAAGTCGTAGGCCTTTGCAGTCGGGACTGCTTCGCTAGCGTTTACGACTTGACGGATAATGTTGAGATCGTTTCGCTGTGTTTCCTCGTCGACAAACCCGTTTCTCGTAAACGTCCCGATGAGGTCATCGTACACGCGGGTGGCTTGTTCGCGTGAGACACCAGAAAATTTCACCAGCGCCGCGATCGTACCCTCCTTGTCCTGCCGAACGTAGCGCAACGCCTTGATCGTCGCCCGGACGAAGCCGCCAACCATTTTTGGATTCTCTTTAATCAGCTTGTCAGTGGTCGCGAGTGTCCCCCAAGAATTCTTCACTTCACTGCCGAAAAAAAACATTTCCTTCATTCCCTTGTCGAGCCCGACATAACGCTGCTCCACGCTCAAGATGGCAGCATCCATGGCACCCGCGAGCAGGGCCGGCAATTGATTTCCCGAGCCGGTATCGAGATAGATGGGGTCTTTGTTGCCATCTAGCCCATGTTTGGTGAGGATCTGTTTGAGCATAAAGGTTGCAATGGCCCCAGCTCCCGTGGTGGCGATCTTTTTTCCTTTGAGATCCTTAGGATTGGTGATGTTCGGTCGGGTGAGCAGCCACTGAAGAACCCGGTCATTGGTCGCGACAACCACCTTTAACGGTGTATTGGCTCTCGCGATACTCACTAGAGCACTTGTGCCCGCACCGGTAAACTGAACATCGCCACCCAGCATTCCCTGAATACTCGTCGTCGGCGCGATGTAAACAACTCGCAGGTCGATTCCCTCTTCTTTCATGTAGCCCCGCTCACGTGCCATGGGATAAATGACCATCTGAAAACTCTTCGAGGGAATCGCCATATTGACGGTCTGGAGGGATTGAGCGCTAGAAAAGGGTGGCGAAAGCAGCGGCAGGGACAGATTCACGATGAACGGTAATAGAACCAACCAAGACAGCGAGTCCCTCCGATTCACTAGGCTTTCCATGGACAATCCTCCTGTCGAATCACCCTCACCCCTTCTCTCTCCCTCGAGCGAGGGAGAGGGTTAAAGGGCCGATGAGCAGATGCGAGTGCTTGGCGTGCTTTAGTTCAATGGATAAAGAAGCTTCGGATTGTCAAAGAAGATTTTATCCGTAAGCGCCGGCGGAATGTCCTCGCGCGCGCGCATAGCGGCCACGAGCTGGCGCTCCTCGGATGGATCTTGGTGACCGTAGTCCGAGCCGATGATCAAGTGATCAGCGCCTGTATACTCGGAAATATACTTAACGTCTTCGTCCGCCTCGCAGGCGACAAAAATCCGATATTCGCGGAACATGTCCGCGTCCGAGGAAAATTTCCATTTCTCTCGGAATAATCTCTTTATAATGTGCATCATGAACGGCACCCAACCCGCGGAGGCCTCGATGAAACCGAACCTGAGCTTGGGGAACTGCTCGGGAATTTTGTTGCCGATCAGATCTCTAAACGCGAAAAGCGGCTGCACTCGACTGTGGCCGAACGTATGGTTGCGTTCGACGTCGAAAAGCTTGAGAAATAGCGGGCAGCCGGCGCCGGTATGAATCAAGATCGGCAGGTCCGTTTCGCTGGCGGTTTGGTAGATCGGATTGAAGTATGGATTGTCTAAGGTCCGCTCGCCTTCGATGCCGCGGAAGAAAACGCCGACGGCGCCGTTATCCTTGCCCCATTTAATTTCTTTCACCGACTCTTCCACCGAATGAAGCGGCGGCACCACCACCCAGCGCATGCGGCTGCCACCTTTGGCGCAGGCCTGAGCGATGAAGCGATTGTAGGCGCGGGCCATTGCGATGTCTAAAGCTGCATCGTCGGTAATATAGATCAAAAATAAGGTCGGAAAGACGACCTGGGTATCGACTTGAAGCCTGTCCATGTCGTTAAGCCGGCTGGAAATGTCGGTCATTTCTCGGCATCCGATGGCGATGTCGCCGCGGGCGGATTCGAGCTTGCTCGCAGACGGGGTGATGAGACGGAAACTACCCTTGCCGTTAGGCTTGGGAAAAATGTTACCGTCGATCAACCAAAACGCATTACGCGGGCCGTAAAGCGTATCCTCCGGACCTTTCAGCAGCACCGGGCGCCGATGGTGCATCTCTTTTTCCATCATGTTCCACATAGCCTCGGATTCCGAAATATGGGTATCCGAATCGATTATGCCTGCCATAGAAACCTCCTATCGTTTGATTCTTTTTTTTATCCACACTGTGCTGCCCGAGATATAGCAAGAAACCACATTTTGAGGTAGTCCCGCGAAACGAGGGGAGAGACCACAGCCATGCTATTCCTTGAGACTCCCTGGTATGATCCATTCGGTTGCCACACCACGCGCCCCACCCGGAGTATCCGGAGCCACTTGCGATAAAAGTTTCTCCAACTGCTTGAACTCCACCCTCAGTTCCTCGTCCATGCAGACCAGATATTCATCAAAGATCTTAGCACCCAAAGAAGGCGGATGAGCAAATTGCTTTTCAAGCATTCGAATGGTCGCTTCCCGCTGCGTCTTAAGATATCGAATCCCCTCGCGGTGGGCTTGCAAAAATGTAGAAAAATCCTTTCCTCGCTCTCGCAGCAGTGTCGCGGTTGTTTCAATCGAAATGGGCAGTGGATCATCGACTATGTCGGGCCAGTCCGTGATTCTTTTAAACCCTCGTTCTTCAGCCCAGAAACCATAAGGTCGGGGCAGCAAAGCCGCGCTAACTTTTCCGTTGACCAAGAGATTGAAAGCCTCCTGATCGCTGTTTGGCAATTGAAAGACCGGGTCTTCGCCAATGCTTAGTTGCGCCCGCTCTCGGAAAGTGTCCGCGATGGGGTTATTGCGAGAAGGGCCTTCTCGACAAACAATGGTTTTTCCCCTGAGGTCTCTGAGCTGTCGAATGACAGGGCTGGCAACAAGATAGTAAGGGCAACTATTCATCGCGCAGCCGAGAATCCTCGTAGTCTTGGAATCCAGAAAGTGCTGCAGGGAAGCTCTCCCGACAACTAGCGAGATCTGCGCGGTGCCGTCTTCCAATCTTCGATAGCGCTCCTCCGTTCCCTGAACATGATTCCACGATACCTCCAGCCCATGCTTCTGATAGATACCGGCCTCGATGGAGAGATAACCGGAGGGATCGCGGGCGAACTTACCTTCGGTTCCTTCGAGGTGGCCATACATTATGCTGAGTTGAACCGGGCTCATATTCGATCCCTCCACAATCCGTGCTCAACTGTCTCTATAGTACGCCTCCATTCGACACACAAATGCGACCCGGACTCCGATTTGCTGACAGGACCTATAACAAATCTGTGAATTACATCTCGCGTCTTGACAAGTTCTCGCCCACCGGAATAAAGTCGGTTGAAGTTCAAACCAACTTATAACCCAACCAAAAGGAGGTCACTATGCAGCTCTTGGATGTCTTGGAAATGGCCAAAGGCAGAAAGAAAGGACAGCGACGGATGGATCTGTTCAGGAGGGAGAATCTCGAGACTTGGATCCTTACCTTTCCCCCAGGCGACGTTCAGCGGATGCACAACCATCCTTCGGACCGCACTTACTACGTGCTGACGGGTCGGGGAATCATGAAGGGTCTCAACGAAAGTCATGAGGTCTCAGCGGGTCAGATCATCAGCATTCCAGCCCATGAGTATTATGAAGGATCGAATCCCTACGATGAGCCGATGATCCTGCTCGGCAACAGTCACAAAGCCACGCCGGAAGACGTGGCCAAGGCCGGCGGTCAGCGAAACGAAATCGATGAAAAGACCGGCAAGCGAATCATCTATCAACACGGTGGCGGCCAAGACCAGGGAGTGTTGGCGGACTAAATCGAAAAGTCGCGAACCGCACCTAAGCCCGGCCCGGGGATAACCCGGCCGGGCTTTTTGTATTTGCACATGGACCACGATAGCCGATTTTCGGCATATGCTCCTCCTATCGCAGCCAGCAAAGTAACTATTAAGGTTTATATAATATAGTGACGAAGCATAGTTTAAAACAATTCGGCTTGTTGCCAAAAAGCCGTGATGAGTTTAGGGCGACGACGCATGCGTTTGAGAGCCCGGATGGCATGATAGCTCAGCTCGGTGAACGTCTTCGGACAGAAGTTGGGAAGCTCATGATGCTTCCAATACCCCCATATGTACTCCACCGGATTGAGTTCCGGAGCATAAGCCGGCAGGTACTCCAGGCAGATCGCGCCCTTCTGATCGGTCACAAACTGTTGCACCAGGCGGCTGCGATGGGGTTTGGAGCGATCCCAAATCACCAATAATTTCTTCTTGAGGTGACGCCGAAGATGGCTAAGAAACTCCACCACCTGGGGACTGCGAATGCTACCCTGATGCAACTGAAAGTAAAAATTCCACCAGGTGATCCCGGCCACCGCCGAAAGCCTCTTCCAGTTAAAAGAATACTGCAGCACCGGGGTTTGCCCTTTGGGCGCCCAGGTCCGACAGCGGTGCGGCCGTTGGCTCAGCCCGCTCTCATCGATGAACACTATCGTGCGTCTTTCTTGCTGGGCTTTTTTTTAAGCCTGGGCCAGCTCCGCTTCTTCCATCGCTCGATGGCCGGTTCATCGCGTTCCCACGCCCGTCCCGTGGGCCGCTGGCAGCTCCATCCCAGTTTGCCTAACAGCCAGCCCACATGCCCGGGGTGGTACTCCACTCCAAAATCCCGCTCTATCAGCTTAGCCACACGTTCCAGAGTCCAGAGGTTGGTTTCATACCCTACGGCTTGGGGCCCCTGCTTGAGGCGGCTCTCTAGCTTTTTCACATCCGCCTCACTTAAACGGGGCTTGCGTCCCGCTCGACCCGCTTTTTTCAATCCCCCGCGTCCGTGCTTCTCGATTTGTTGGGCCCAGCGATTGACCGACTGGCGGTGCACGCCTACTTGCCGTGCTACCTCCGCTTCACTGAATCCCTTTTTCAGCAACCGGAAAGCCTCAAAGCGACGATCCTCTAACGCCTCAAAATCTCTCTTGACTCCTGCTGGATTTCCCATGCAGAATTATTTATCACAAGTGTCACCTTAAGTCACTATATTTTATGAAATTTAATATTTCGCTAGATTCAGAATTTGACTCAGGCGCAGGTGAATGCGCCGGACCCGTTCCACCTGCCCCTTGGCGGGGAAGCGCTCGTAAAAACCTTCAGCGCGAAACTCTTTAGCCAATTCCGTCCACGGCCGCATGGCTCCAACAAAGGCGCGGGGCTCGCGACTCTCCTCCCAGACTTGAATGAGTTTGCGGTTCCGGATCAAATCGCCCAATACCCGCAAGAGCGCTTTCAAGGTCACGTCCCGGGTGAACATATACCTCTCGTTATCGCCCCAGACGGAATTCATCACTTCCCGCACGGCCTTTAAATAATCCCGAATCAAGGCATAAGCGCGGTCGGCACGAAGCTGGAACCGTTCGTCAAAGAATCTACGGTTCGCCAGCACGACTTTGTGGATCTCGTTGAAAAGTTCGGATTGGAGAATCCACTTTTCCTGTCGACTCCGTCCGCCCAGCCGGTTGATGCGATAGCGCAGCGGGGAGTCGGTTTCCTCGTACAGCAAATTGACAACCTTCGCAGCGAACTTTTTCTCCGGCGTTTCCCAGGACACTCGCTCGTAGAGATCTACCAGATGCGATTTGTTGATCCGGGTATGGGTCGAGTTGATGATGACGAACATCTCCGTGGCGAAATCGGCACTTTTGCCGTCGAAGACTACGCATGGAACCTCTACTTGCTCGGCCATCTCCGGATGTTTCTGGCGAAAGAAATGGAGCGCCGCCAACCGATGTTGGCCGTCGATGACCAGAAACTTGCCGTCCGGCTCGCTTAAAAAACCGATGCTGTCGGAGGCATCTGAGCGGCGAAAACGCAAAGTCTCATCGGTAAACAGAAGAACCGTACCCGGAATCAAAGGCTGGCTTACCGCCGTCTCATAGAAGTTAACGATTTGACGGATTTTTCTTCGGTTAAGGATGCGCTGGAACGATTTTTCGCTCTTTTCGATACCGGCAATGAATCGTGCGACTTCGTCTTCGCCCGGCTCGTCCGCTTCGATCTGTTCTCCTTCAAAATAGTAGCGGCTGGTGAAGCTGACTCGATCTAAAAGATCTGCGGCTTTGTAGGCGATAAAATAAAACGTTCCATCCTTTTGTACGACACGCGTCGCCAGCATAGACTACCCTCCCTCTGGGCGATTATAAATCCCTCGCTTGGCCTTTTGCCACTAAAAAGAACCCGCAGCGACCGCAAACAAAACCCTTTAGCATTCACCCCTTGAGAGAAAATAAGTTGGGCTCGAGCCGGACCAAGTGACGGCGGCTCCAAACGAGCAAACCGGGCGAGCCATGACCCCTATTGGACTAAAGTCCAATAGGCACATGGACCTCTTTCAGGCTATTTTCATCCCCAAAAGCGACACACGAGAAATTCACATCTGTTTGTGGTATCTTTACTTGGATATCCCGATGGCCAGCAAACCGGTTTCTTTCGATCTGACGCAGGCGCTTTCATTTGCCTCCCGTCTTTTTTCTTTTGTCAACAAGAAGCGACTCCAATTCTGGCTCTGGCTGGTCCTGATTGTCTTGATTTTGGTTGCTTGCGCTTACATCGAGTTTCAAACCTCGCTCCTACAATCGTGGTTCTTTACTCGCACCAATGAGCAACTTTCCTATCAATTAACAAAGGGGCGTAGTGACGCCATCGCCTTTCCGCGCTCTGCTCCTTTTGATGACCGTAGGGGCTATTCAAAGCTACCCGGCTTTCAGTCCCGCCTTGAGGCCCAGGGATATCAGGTTACACAGCAGGCGCGACAATCGGAGCAGATGGTGAAGCTTATTAAGCGGGGAATCTCACCCCCCTACGTGGAACCGCCAGAAACCGGTCTCGATATCCGTGGCGCTGACGGCTTGTCTCTTTTTCGCCATGCTCAATCAGAGTTTTTGTTCGCCAAGATGGACGACATTCCTCCCTTGCTGGTGAAAACGCTCCTTTTCCTCGAAAACCGGGATCTCGACCACCCTGCTTCCCCATGGCAGAATCCCGCCATCGAGTGGGACCGTCTATTCAAGGCCGCAGTGTTCTATATCGCTTCCAAACTTTACATCGAAGTGCCGGTACAGGGTGGCAGCACTCTCGCGGTACAATTGGAGAAGTTTCGCCATTCGCCCAAAGGGCGCACAGAATCACCCGTTGAAAAATACCGCCAGCTTGTTGGCGCAAGCCTGAAGGCCTACCGCGAAGGGTGGAATACTCGCGCGTGGAGAGAACGGATCGTTGTCGATTATTTCAATACCGTTCCGCTGGCGGCGGCGCCGAGCTACGGCGAAATTCACGGCCTGGGCGAGGGACTCTTCGCTTGGTTCGGCATGCAGTTGACCGACGTTGTCAGCGCGCTGAAGGCTCCCGGACTGACTCCCGCTAAAGTGCGTGCTTTCAAGCATTCCCTGGCATTGCTTATTTCAGTACGCGCGCCATCCGTTTTCCTGGTGGATGAGCGAGCTTCGCTGGAAGAAAAGGTAGACCAGTTTACCCGGTTGATGGCGCGATCGGGAATCATCGATGGGGATTTCGCCGCCGCATTGCAGGAGACCCCGATCAAGTTCATCCCCGCAGCACCGCTGCCGCCTCAACCTTCCTCGGGCAAAAACAAGGCGGCTAACGCCATTCGCACGACCATGATGGAGTCCCTGGGTACCAATAATGTTTACGATCTGAATCGTTTCCATTTGGAGGTTCAGAGCACCATCGATGTCCCGTTGCAGAAAGCGATAACCGATTTCCTCCACAGTTTGGCGAATCCGGAAGTGATCAAAGCCCGGGGATTGAACGGCGAGCGACTTCTCGAGAACGCCGATCCTAAAAAAGTAATTTATTCTTTCCTATTGGTGGAGCCCACTCCGGAAGGAAACCTCGTACGGGTACAGGCGGACAATCTTGCCGCGCCGTTTGATTTCAATAAGAGCGTCAAACTGGAACTCGGCAGTACCGCCAAGCTGCGCACACTCACGCACTATCTTGAACTCATCGCGCGCGCTGCACAAAGAGCTTGCGACCTTGGATGCCGACGGTCTGAAGACGAAAGCTCAGCAAGCGCGCGATCCACTGACCAAGTGGGCTGTTGAGACTTTGCAGAAGGAAAAGAACCTCACTCTGGAAGCCTTTCTCGATCTCGCCATGGAGCGCAAATACTCGGCCAGCCCCTGGGAAACTTTTTTCACCGGCGGCGGCATTCACCATTTCGAAAACTTCGAACCCGAAGATAACAAGCGCAACCTTGAGCTGCGGGATGCGTTCCGCAACTCAACGAATCTCGTATTCATCCGTTTGATGCGCGACATCGTGAGCTATCATCGCGCGCGCTTGCAGTACAACTCCGATGCCGTCCTTTCCGATCCGACAAACCCGGACCGTAAACGCATGCTTCAGGAGATCGCCGAAGAAGAATCCCGCACTGTTATTGCGTCGAGCCTATCAAGCCTATCACGGGCAGACCGAACAACAGATCATTGCTCGATTGCTGGAGACGAAAAAGAACGCAGAGCGGCGACTGGCTATCCTCTTTTTCGCCTGGCGAATCGGCACTGATGAGCAAGCATTGGCGGCTTGGCTGGAACAGAACCAGATAAAAATTAAGGAACAAGACTTATCCAAGTTGTTCCGCGCTTACCAAAACCCCCGTTTGACCCTGGTGGACTATGCTTATCTTCTTTCGCTCCACCCGCTGGATCTCTGGTGTGCCAGCGAATATCGGAGAAATCCCGAGCTGTCATGGGAGAAACTCGTCGCCGACAGCAGCGATGCCCGGCGCCAGGGTTCTGCATGGCTCCTCAACCCGCACAACCGAAGGGCCCAGGACCTCCGCCTGCGTATCATCATGGAGAAGGATGCCTTTACCCGGATGCTGCCCTACTGGCAACGGCTGGGCTTTCCGTTCAAAACTATGGTGCCTTCCTACGCAACAGCGATTGGTAACTCCTCAGATCGACCCGTGGCTTTGGCTGAGTTAATCGGGATCTTGGTAAACGATGGCGTGCGGCGGCCCAATACGGAGCTGAGCAACATTCATTTCGCCCGCGGTACGCCCTACGAGACGGTCTTCGAGCGGAAGACAGAGCCAGGACAGCAAGTGCTTGTCCCGGAAGTGGCCCGGGTCGTGAGAAAAACGATGGCCGCTGTGGTGGAGAGCGGAACCGCACGGCGACTCGCTGGTGTCTTTCGACTGCCCGACGGGAAGCTGATCACGGTCGGAGGAAAAACCGGTTCCGGTGACAACCGAATTAAGACCTTTAATCGATGGGGCAACGTAACCTCTTCGCGGGCGACCAATAGAACCGCCGCTTTCGTTTTTTATATAGGCGATCGCTACTTTGGCGTCATCACCGCGTATGTGCAGGGACGTGAAGCCGAGCACTATCACTTCACCAGCTCGCTACCGGTAACACTTCTCAAGTTACTCGCGCCGACCATCATCGCAAAACTGGACAAGAATGGGGTCCAACACCCTGCGACCCCCAGCGAAGCAATTCAGAGCGAGGTGGATGCTCGCAAGATCGATTTCAAACCTTTGAACTCCCCATCTGAAATCACAGGCCGCCAGGCCTCGGGCATGTCCAAGGGTCAGTGATATCATCTAAATCTGTCATCTGACGATTCTGACGCGCAACGAGGATCAAGTACCACGACGATTACCGAACAGCTCGATGTGGAGCCGTGGCGTGTAGCCGAAGCCGTACTCTTTGCACAGCTCGATGATCCACTTTATTTTATTCCGTAGCTCTCTCATCGTCTTGCCCTGCCCCATGATCAAGACCCGAGAGCGGTCCACGTCTTCCAAGCGGCCAAGAATCTCTTGGATCTCATCGAAATCCTCCCTCTGATCCACCACAAACTTTAGCTGGTAGTCGTAACCATCGATGAATTGCCGCATCACCTCGAAGTTGAGCCGCGCCGTCTCATGCATTTTCGCGAATGTACCCTTGGCTCGTTGCCAAGGCGTAGAATGAGCGAGCTTTGGGCTCATGGAAACGAGATCACAGGTCACCGGCTTGAACAGGGTCGCCGCAGTTTCAATGGTGATGTGAGCTCCCAAGGCTTTGAGCTGCGCCGTCAGCTCTTCAATTTCTGCCGCCAGAAGCGGTTCACCTCCCGTCACCACAACGGGCCGACCCGCGTACTTTGCCACCTCATTCAGAATTTCCCCGACGCTCCACTTTCTTCCCTCAGGTGCCCATGACGTATAGGGTGTATCGCACCAGACACAGCGCAAGTTGCAACCCGACGTGCGGATAAAAACCGAAGGCATGCCGACGAACCTGCCTTCGCCCTGTATGGAATAGAAGATTTCCGCAATCTGCACCAAACCAACATTAACAAAGCCTTGACCGCTAAGAAAGGCGACCCGTCGAGCCGGACCGAAGTTGATTCTCGACCTCTAGCTTTGCTTGTGATAAATGTAAAAGGTTGGAATCTTTTGGAAACAACTCGATCGATGAACGCAAATAAGGAAGCGCTACTGGCAGAGGAACGGAAACTTCGCAGGCTGAGCCGGGCCATGGACATCGCAGCGATATTGCTCTGGGAGGTCGATCTCACTTTGGAGGAAGCCCAGGAGATCGTAAACCACGCGAAGCACACCGCGCTTCAACTGTTTCCGGACAAAGAAGCGACCTTTGATTTGATCTACGGTCCTCGTTTCCGGCGCATCCTGGCGGAAAAATATCGCCTGCAATAGAGCTTTAAACTAAGTTATGAGTGATTTTAACGATACGATGAATAATGCGCTTCTGAAAAACCTTCATGGAAGGGCGGTCAAAAAGGCCTCAGATGCAAGGCGCGCGATGATCGACAAGCGGAGGCGTACGTAAAATAGTACGTTGGAGCGAGTCGGGCAAGCGCAACGAAGCAGATGGGCCTTTTTCAGCGGACTTGAGTCATGAGCCAGAACTGGATCGATATCCGGGGCGCCAAACAAAACAATCTCAAGAATCTTGACTTGCAAATACCCCTGAACGCTCTGACGGTCATCACCGGCGTGAGCGGGTCAGGAAAATCGACCTTGGCCTTCGACATTCTCTATGCGGAGGGTCAGCGACGGTACGTCGAAAGCTTTTCCGCCTACGCGCGGCAGTTTCTCGACCGGATGGACAAGCCCGATGTGGAGAGCATTGAGGGCATTCCGCCGACCATCGCCATCGATCAGAGCCGGCCGGTCAGAACTTCGCGCTCCACCGTCGGCACGATGACCGAGCTCCACGATCATTTCAAGCTGCTTTTCTCCAAGATCGCCGTGCTCCATTGCCGCGGCTGCGACCGAATCGTCGAGCGCGACAGCGCTCAAACGGTTTTGGCGAAACTTTCTTCTCTACCGGAAGCCACGCCCATCGTTGTCACGTTTCCGCTCGCTCCTTCTTCCCTGCCGTGGGACGAAGTAAAAAGCGGTCTACAGCAAGCCGGCTTTCATCGGCTGCTCATGGAGCGAGATATCCATGATCTCATTGAAATCGGCGTAGCGCCGCCGAGCGATGCAACGTTGGAAGTTATCGCGGATCGAGTCGCCTATCGTCCCGGCAACAAGAAGAGAATTTCTGATTCTTTGGAGCAAGCCTTTCACTACGGCAAGGGAAGGTTGAATCTTTTCTTCCCGCAAGAAAATTGGCGGCGGGAGCCCATCAGCAACCATCTCCATTGCCCACACTGTGACATCTCTTATCGTGATCCTGTGGCTAATCTTTTTTCGTTTAACAGCCCATTGGGCGCTTGCGAAACCTGTCGCGGGTTTGGCCGGGTCATCGATATCGATTTGGATTTAGTCATTCCGGATCCCGGCAAGTCCCTGAACGAAGGCGCCATCAAGCCGTGGATCAATCGCACCCGTAGAACTCGCCGGCTGTTGGATTTCTGCGACCGCAAACGGATCCCCACCAAGAAGCCGTTCGGGGACCTTACCGAGAAGCAAAAGCAGCTGATCCTGGAGGGCGACGGCGACTACAAGGGGATTCGGGGCTGGTTTCGCCGTCTTGAGCGCAAGAGTTATCGCATGCATGTGCGGGTGCTGCTGTCGCGCTACCGCGCCTATCTTCTCTGTCCCGACTGTCAGGGCAGCCGTCTCAAACCAGACGCGCTTCAGTATCGGATCGAAGGCAAGGATGTCGCGCAAGTCAACGCCATGAATGTCGGTGAGGCTCACCGCTTTTTTACCCAACTCAAGCCGGCCGGAGCTAAAGATCAAATCGCGAGCCTGATTCTCGACGAGATTCGCCGGCGTCTCAGTTATCTTGTCGGGGTCGGCCTTGAATACTTGACGTTGGACCGCCAGTCGCGGACGCTCTCCGGCGGCGAGTTGGAGCGAGTCGACCTCACCACCGCCATCGGTTCATCATTGGTCAACACGTTGTATGTGCTGGATGAGCCCTCCATCGGGCTCCATCCCCGCGATAGCCGCCGGCTGGTGGAGATCCTCCATCGTCTGCGAGCGAATCAAAACACCGTCGTCGTGGTGGAGCACGATCCCGAGATCATCAAAGAAAGCGACTACATCATCGACCTCGGCCCCAAAGCAGGCGAGCAGGGCGGGCAAGTGATGTTCGCCGGCTCCTACCATGATCTTCTGAAGAACGAAGAATCGCTAACCGCGGCTTACCTGAGCCAACGCAAGATGATCCCGTTCCCTTCCCGCAACCGTAAGCAGCTCTTGCAACGGTCCATCAAGATCACCGGCGCGCATGCGAACAACCTGAAGAATATCGACGTCGAGATTCCGCTGGGTGTTTTTGTCTGCATTACGGGTGTTTCAGGATCGGGGAAGTCGAGCCTCGTCGATGAAGTCCTTCACCGGAATCTGAAAAAACTCAAGGAAGCTCCCTCCGCAAATATCGTTCACTGTGCGAAAATTGAAGGGGTGGACAAGATCTCCGAGGTCGTCTTGGTCGATCAGTCACCGGTAGGGACCACGCCGAGGTCTAATCCGGTGACGTACATGAAGGTCTTCGACGCCATCCGCAGGCTCTTCGCCATCGCCGACCTCTCGCGCATGCGCGGTTACACGCCATCGACCTTTTCTTTCAATGTAGAAGGCGGACGGTGCGAAACCTGCCGCGGCGAGGGTTTTGAAAAAATTGAGATGCAATTCCTCTCGGACGTCTACACATCCTGTCCGGAGTGTCACGGCAGCCGGTACCGTGAAGAAGTTCTCGAAGTCACCTACCGAGGCAAAAACATCCGACGGATCTTAGATCTCACGGTCTCCGAAGCTATGGAGTTCTTCAAGGACCTGCCTGAAATAAAGGAAGGGCTCTATCCGCTGCGCGCCGTGGGGCTCGAATATGTTCGGCTCGGACAGCCCCTCACGACACTGTCCGGCGGAGAATCGCAGCGGTTGAAATTGGCCGCGCACATGGCCAAGGCCAAGAAGGCCGGAACGCTTTTCGTTTTCGATGAGCCTACCACTGGTTTACATTTCCACGACATCGACCGGCTGCTTTGGGCGTTCAATGAATTGATCGATCAAGGCCACTCCGTCGTCGTCATCGAACATAACTTGGAAGTGGTCAAGTGCGCCGATCACATCATCGACCTTGGGCCGGAAGGGGGCGACGGCGGAGGCTGCATCGTCGCCACCGGTACTCCGGAGCAAATTTCACGCGTCGAAAGCTCTCACACCGGCGTTTATCTACGGCCTTATCTAAAAAAAGCAGCCCCCTCTCCTTTCACGCCGCTGCTTGAAAAGCGTTCAAGGATTCAAGAGTTCAGGGGCTCAACGGCAGAGAACGCCATTACGATCGTCGGCGCCAAGGAGCACAATCTCAAGAATATCAGCCTCGCCATTCCCCGAGACCGTTTCGTGGTCATCACCGGCTTGAGCGGCTCGGGGAAATCCTCGCTGGCGTTCGACATCATCTACGCGGAAGGACAGCGGCGTTACATCGACAGCCTTTCCGCTTATGCGCGGCAGTTTCTTCAGATCATGGCGAAGCCTAATGTCGATCTGCTCGCCGGTATACCCCCGACGGTCGCTATCGAGCAAAGGCTCAGCCAAGGCGGCAAGAAATCGACCGTTGCCACGGTGACGGAGATCTATCACTACCTGCGGCTGCTCTACTCCAAAGTCGGAAAACAGCACTGCGTTCAATGCGGCCGGCAAATTCGGTCTCTCAGTCGCAGCCAAATCTTCGATCGCATCGGTCGTTCCTATCGCGGCAAAGAGGTGATGATCTTGAGCCCCATCGTGCGCGGGCGCAAAGGTTTCCACAAAGAAGTCATCGCCGGCGCGCGACGGTTGGGTTATCGCAGGGCGCGTATCGACGGCGAGCTGCTCGATCTCAGGGCGCCTCAGCTTACCCAGGGTTTGGAGCGGTTTAAGGAGCATGACATCGACATCGTGATCGGCAAAGCGAAAGCGGGCGGACGCGATGTTGAGGCGCTGGTGGATCAGGGGCTCCGCATTGGGAACGGCGTGATTCATCTCATATCCGAGCGGGGTGAGCAAATCTTCAATCAGCGCCTTTTCTGTCTCCGGTGCGGCATCGGCTATGAGCCCCTCGATCCGCGGCTGTTCTCTTTCAACAGCCGGCAAGGGGCTTGTTCAGAATGCGGCGGCATGGGCTTTCAATGGGACTTCGATCCTGGACTGCTCTTCGCCAATCCGCGGCAGTCGGTCAGCGAAACTTTAAACGGCATTTCCGCTTTCACCTCAGAAAATGGAACCAGCCTGCGCCGCTCTATGGAGCGTCTTCTGAAAGAATTGGCGGAAAAGCACAACATCGATATCGATAAGCCTTTCGGACGCCTGGCCAAGAAAACGCAAGAACAAGTGCTCTACGGCACCAGTGGCCGTTCCGGATTTGTCGGCTTCATCCCTCATCTGCGAGAGCTATGGCAGAATGGCGAAAAAGACGGAAACCAGGATCTCGCAGAGCTTTTGAGCGAATCTCCCTGCGATAGTTGCCATGGGAGAAGACTCAATTCACGGGCTCAAGCCGTGCGCGTGGACGGTAAGTCGATTTGGCAGCTCACGGCGCTGTCGGTACAGGAGTCCAAAGACTATTTCGACTCATTGCAGCTCGCCTACGCCGATAATGGCGCTGCGGAACGCGACCGCGCGGTGGCGGACAAGATTCTTAAAGAAATCCAACAACGACTCACGTTCCTCTCGGAAGTCGGTTTGCCTTATCTGACCCTCGACCGCCGTGCGGACACGCTGTCCGGCGGTGAGGCGCAGCGCATTCGGCTTGCAGCGCAACTTGGATCGAATCTCCGCGGCGTCTGCTACATCTTGGACGAACCTACGATCGGTCTTCACCCGCGCGACAACGCCATGCTGCTGCGCACCCTGCGCCGGCTCGGGGCAGTCGGTAACAGCGTGTTGGTGGTCGAGCACGACGAGGCAACGATTGAATCCGCCGATCTCATCGTCGACCTCGGACCGGGCGCGGGTGTTCGCGGCGGGAACGTTGTTTCTATCGGATCGCCCACGGAGATCAGGAACAACCCCAATTCTCTTACGGGAATGTTTCTCAAAGCGGAGCGCAAGCGGCTCGGCCCGACGCGTGAACTTAGTAACACTAATTGGCTCACCATCCGAGAAGCAAAAGCTAACAATCTCAAAAACGTCGACGTGCGCTTGCCGCTCGGCATGTGGACCTGTGTCACGGGGATCTCCGGGTCAGGAAAAAGCACTTTGGTCAAGGAAATCCTTTACAAGGGCCTGAAGACAAAGATCGGCCAATTCGCCGGACGGCCGGGCGCGCACAGGGAGATTATCGGCTGGCAGTCGCTGGAACGAATCGTCGAGGTCGATCAAACCCCCATCGGCAAAACTCCCCGTTCTGTCCCGGCCTCTTATGTCGGCTTGTTGGACGAGATCCGCAAACTTTACGCGCTCGCGCCGGAGTCTCGGCTGCGAGGCTACACCTCGAGCCGATTTTCATTCAACGTCCGAGGCGGGCGTTGCGAGGAATGCGCGGGCCAGGGAAAAATTCGCAAAGAGATGAGTTTCTTGCCGGATGTCTTCGTGGATTGCGAGGTCTGCGGCGGCCAGCGGTTCAATGAAGAGACGCTCAGCATTCGTTACAATGATAAAAATATCGCCGATGTTTTCCACATGACCGTAGAAGAGGCCGTGCCGTTCTTCCACGCCATTCCAAAAGTCGCCCGGCCACTCAAGATCCTCGATGACATCGGCATGGGCTACATCACACTCGGGCAGGCCAGCAACACGCTATCCGGGGGTGAAGCGCAGAGAATCAAGCTTGCCTATGAGTTGGGCAAGGAGTCCCATGGGAAAACCCTCTACGTTTTGGATGAGCCCACCACAGGGCTCCACTTTGTCGACGTGGAGAAACTGATTCACATTCTTCATCGTCTGGTGGAAATGGGCAACACGGTTGTCACCATCGAGCACAACCTCGACATCGTAAAGGACGCGGATTATCTAATCGACCTGGGACCTGAAGGTGGCGAACAAGGCGGCTACGTCGTCGCCTGCGGCCCGCCCTTGGAAGTTGCCAAAGATGGTAAGCAATCCCATACGGCTCGATTTCTCCGGGAGTACCTCAATGGCGGGCCGGCGAAATCATCCGGCGACGTTACGACGGTACATCATGAAGAAGTAGCATAGCGGGGAATATTCATGAACCCAGGAAAAAGGCACCGCATACTGCAGACCGAGGAACGAGCATCGGAGCGAGCGGGCACAGGAACGCAGTGCTCCACTGAGTTTTATGGGCTCAGCCATAAACTTGCCCTTCTTCATCACTCTCCGCTTCGCCATTCAATTTGCAGGCCTCCTCAAGGCACAGACCTATTGCCCGCGACCGGAGAGGCTTGCTCCTCGGTCACGTGAACAATGTAGGCTAGCATGTCGAGCAAAATGCTATCGATGCTCGGCGCAGGCCTTCGGCTCAAGTGTCCACGCTGCGGCGTGGGTCCCTTGTATCGACGCCCTTTCTCTATGAATAGCCATTGCTTCCACTGTGGCCTGAAGTTCGAGCGCGAGCAGGGTTATTTCGTCGGCGCCATTTATATCAACTACGCAGCCACCGTGGCTATCGCGGTTCCAGGTTTTTTTCTTCTGGATACTTTCACTCATATGACGATTCACCGGCAGCTAGCCATCTGGGTTCCCTTCTCGGTGATCTTTCCGCTGTTATTTTTCCATCATTCAAGGAGCCTCTGGCTGGTGCTGGACCACCTATTCAACCCAGCAGCGAGTCTCTACCCCGTGCCGCCAAAGAAACCGGCTAGTCTTTCTTCCTCTGACAACGAATCGCCGCCTCTGCCCACGCGCCGAGCCGGTCGCCGTCCTCGATAATCTCCACAGGCACCTGGTAGTAGTTTTTTAGCGTCTGCTTCGGGTTGGGCCGGAAGGGTTTCATTTTTCGCCTGCGATATTCGCCAACCGTAGATTTATCAACTTTAAAATACAGCTTCCCCTTGTGAAGGATGCCGAAGAAAGTCTCGTCCCGATAGAGCCCGTAGCCGCCGAACATCCGTCGCGCCTCGACGCCGTCCAGGTCCTGCAACTGATCCAAAACAAAATCCTTGAACGACTCATCCTTCACTTAACTGCTCCCAACCAGCCTAGTATAATGTCGGTGAAACAGTTTGAACGTTTTGAACGGCTTGAACGTTTGGAACCGTCTTATCATCCCACCGCCGGCGCCACATAGCTCACCGGCGTAAACTGCATCGCTGTGAGAACCAAGATAAGATATAGGAGAGCGGCACAGCAAGACGGTCACGGGCAGATTTTAGAGTCGCTTGACTCAGCGCGCTGTCGGTGCTTGGAACTGAATAGTATCTCCGACGCGAATGGAGCCGCCCCTGATGATCTCCGCCCTCAAACCACCCCGGTGAACTAACCCTCGCAGCGCCCCTTTGACGGTTAGTTTCTCCATATGGGCGCACGGCTCGCACAACCGCGTACCGCGGAGAACGACATCACCGATGCGAAATTCTTGTTCGACGAGATGATTGAGCGCAATGCCCCGCGTCACAATATTGCGCCTCGACTCGCCCGGATCTAATTGAACCTCATACTCTCTCTTTAGACCCTCGATCGCTTCAATTTCTATTAGAGTCACGTCGCGGCCGGATCCAGGTTGATTAGAGTAAGTTCCAAGCTTGCTGTAATAGCGATCTCCCTCCAGCTCCTCTGCCGACTATTACTTGCGCATCGGCAACCGACCTCATGGGCGCGGCCCCGGTGGGCGCAATATGGATCGCAATGACAGTACCTTGTCCCGCCATTTGTCAGCCCGCCTTCCTTTTTGCGATCAGGGCCGTAATCTCAGGCGTCTGCATCCCCTCTTTGAGAGCTGTAATCGTCCCTTTTTCGAGAATTTCCTGCGCTAGCTTTCTTGTGCCACCGATGGCGGCCTTAAGAAAGGCCGAACCATAGCTGACTCTGGCGACTCCTAGGTCCTGTAATTCGCTCACACTCGGAGCCTGCGGTCCAGCAAGGATGCTAATCGGCGCTTTGACCTCCTTGGCAAGGCGGCCAATGATCTCGCTCGAATGGACGAACAAGTAGAAGATACAGTCCCCACCGGCTTCTGCGTAGGCGTTGCCACGCCGAATCGCTTCATCCAGCGCTTTTTTTGGATCGTCAGTCATGAGATGGAATGCATCCACTCTGGCATTGAGAAAAAACTCGCTGTCGAGCGCGCGCTTGGTTTCCATGACGGCCTTGATCTTCCGAAGCTGTTCTGACAATTCCACTAGACCGCGCGCTCCGCCCGGCTTGCCACCCGCCCCGTCTTCCAGATTCATTCCCGCTACGCCTGCCGCAATCAATCGGTGGACGGTTTCTTTGATCTCATTCTCATCACCGTAACCCCGTTCACCGTCCGCGTTTAGTGGAACAGAAACCGCTGCGGCGAACTTGCCTGTGATTTCGACAAACTGGTCCCGACTCATGATCTCGCCGTCTGGATAGCCTAACACAGCGGCGATACCGCCGCTGGTACCCTGGATCGCTTTGAAACCCATCTGTTCGAATAAAAGGGCGCTCAGTACGTCATACGCTCCCGGCATGACAAGAATTTCCGGCGCGCGAACGAGCTCTCTAAGTCTCCGACTTTTAGCATTGGCCGCTGCTACGGTGGCAAGTTTGATCGACTCCATCGGGTTCTCCTGATGGCAAAATGGGCTAATTTCGCTAACGGCGTGTATCCTAAATCCGAAAAATGAGCGAAGCAAGCGTGAAAAAACGAGGGCCGAAACGGGTCGATGGGACTGACCAACAGTTTTTAGCTCATAGCGAGATAGAAAGAATCCCCGCGGTTTGGAGTGCCTGTGCTATAAGCGCGACGCCGAAGACAAGAATAAAAGCCGACGAAGTCAACGGCAGCCACCGGGTCGTTAGCGGGCTATTAGTTTCGAAACGTGACATAAACTCGCGCGCATAAACCATCAAAAGACCAATGGTAATCAGAACCACAGCTAATCCAACGCTGAATGCGACGATCAAAAGCAACCCAAAGCCAATTCGCCCCATCGAAACGGCACTCAAGAGTACCACTAGCGCCGCCGGGCAAGGAACGATGCCGCCACTAATACCCAACGTCAAAAGTTCCCGGTAAGACACTTGTCGGTCGCATCGTGATCTGATGAAGCTGGCCATGAATGCAATGGCGTGACACGTGATGATGATGGTGATGGTCGTGGTCATCGGGCCATGAGAATGTTTCTATGGTGTTGGTGATAATGATTCGAGAGCCCGTCCTTGCCTAGATACCTCCGCACCAAGAGGACCGCACCTAATCCGGTGATCAGGACACCGGAAACCACGCCTAGCCAGGGATAAAGCCGCTCCGGCACGATGTACTGTGAAGCGTACAAGGTCACCCCGCCAAGCAAATATACTCCAGCCGTATGCGCCGCAGTTACAATCAATCCGAGCAAAAACGCATGCTGCAAGTTCCCACGCGAACCCACAAGATACGCAGCAACTAAAGTTTTCCCGTGACCAGGCTCCAGGGCATGAAACGCGCCAAGGCCTACAGCAACGCCAAGAGCGATTAAGATAATCCCAGATCCAATTCTCCGTTGCTATCAACTCCGTAAACGAATTCCGTGGCGTCGTCTGTTGATTAGCTTGTAACTGAACTGCGCTCATTTTCTTTTGTCCGGTCGTATCGGCATCGATAATGGCGGGTTTAGATTATTCGCGTAGGAATGGATTGTTTTACCGGCTCCGACCTGCTGGAATCGTGTGAAATCCTGCACGCGTCTATCTGAAGCTTGTTAACCGGGATCGCTTTCTCTCGGGAGCCTCGAATCAACTCCGAGAGCTCGCCGTTGATGCGACGGCGCAGGCGCAACCGCAGTGCTGAATGTCACATTGGCTTCCAGGTCCTGCGGTGGGCTGTTCAACAGATCGGTGGGATAGTTATTAACTGGGAGCTGCGATCGAGATCAGGAACCGAGCTGTCCGATATTCTGGCTCCCGGACGCTGCAATCGCGATGATCTCTTTCCAGCCCGCCCGTCCAGGGAAATTGCCGTCACGATAGCTGAGTAGATAGTCGGCGGGGTTCGAGTCGCCTATGAGCTTCGCTTTGTACAGAAAACCGACTTTCATTGTCGGCAGACCACCGGCCCCCGGCGGGAAAATGATCTCCCTGGATTCTGCTCGCAGATCGAGACGTTTACCGTTGACCTCAAGCGCCAAGCCATCGCGAAGCAGTTCGGCCTTGCGCTGAAGATAAGTGCTTAGACTCGAATCTCCTGTCTTCGGTACAATCCCATTTTCTTGAATCTCTTGAAACGTCGGGATCTCGGCCATATCGATCAGGTAGCGCAATTCAATTTCATTCCCGCCAATACGGAGCGCGCTATATTGGCTGATGCTAAAGTTGCCGAGCGGATGGGCCGAGCCGCTTTCGGTAAAGGCGAGCAGCATGAAGGCAAGCAAACCGACAATCAGGAAGCGCATGACCTTACCTCCTGTCCAGTGGTTGCCGCAGAGCAGCCACTTGATCTTCGGAATTTTCTAACTCTACTAAGGTGCGCTTGGCGTTATCGGCGAAAAAAATATGAAAGTGTGGATTGATCGAGAGCGCCCGACGGAGATGCTCCTTGGCTTTTCCTTTCTCCCCGAGGCGGTGATAAATCATCCCGGCATGGTAGTGAAGCTTCGCGTCTTGGGTGCCTAATTTGAGCGCCTGTCTCACGGCCTCGCGTGCTTCCTCAAATTTGCCGTTCTTGAATAGGTTCCAGGCCAGGACATCATAGGCATAGATATCGCGCCGGTAGTTTAATTCCCGCTGCGCCAACTCCAGTCCTTGTTGCAGCTTGATGTCGTGATCGGCATAGAAATAGGCCAACTCCCGATTGTAGAGAGCCTTATTGAGCGCGCTCAGTTGCCCGATGTACTCCACTAACTCGTATTGCTTGCGTGCCTCGTTTGGATTTCCGATCTTGGCGTAGACATCGCCTAGCGCAGCGACATATTCAGGCATCGGCACGGTGTTGATCGCTTCTCGATAAAGCTGAATAGCTTCCGGGAAACGCTCCCGCGCCGATCGCACCTGTGCCAGCCCAGCTAGAGAACGATAATATCCGGGGTAGGTCTCCAGCGCTTGCACGTATTCACTTTCGGCTTGAGCCAATTTGCCGATGGCATAATATTCCGCAGCAAGCTGCCACTGTGCCCAGGCAATACTTTCCTTCGGCTGGTTTTCTTGTTTGCCTAGTTGAATCGCCGTCTTCAAATCAGAGATCGCTCCAGGGGTGTCGCCCTTCAAGCTTTTTATGCCCGATAGCCGGCTGTACGACGAGAGACTTTCCTTTAGAGTCATCATCCTCTTGTAGGTTTCTTCCGCTTGCTCATATTTGCCGGTTTCGAGATACGCATCGCCGAGAACGCCATGAGCATCCATGTCGGTTGGGTCCAGCGTGATCGCCTCTCGGGCTTGGGCTGCGGCAGCCTCAAAATCGTGACGCGAAGCCAATACATGAGCCAAATGGCGCCGAACACCGCTTAGCTGGGGATTGAGGCTTAAAGACTTTCTCAACGCCTGCTCCGCGAGATCGAGGTAACTGTTATCGCCGCTTTCTCGGGATTTTTGGAGATAGGCGTCTCCCAGTTGGTAATACGCAATCGGATTATTCGGATTGCGACGAATTTTGAATTGTGATTGAGCAATCGCCCGGTCAGAGGCCGAAGAGGCGGACCAGGCAAGTTGGGGTGACAGCGAGACGATCAAGAGAAAGAGAAATAGAGTTGGCGTGCTATATTTTGGTCGTTTTTCCATATCCCCTCCCGAGCGGTGAAGGGGCAGCCCCGTCGAATCGGTGAGGCCACCCCCTCGCATTAATTTTAGTCCACCGGACAGTCCGTTGCCGCAAAAGGAACGATTGGTTGGGCGCAGCCGGAAGTGCTGGGACTTTGATGCCGGCTATTGCGGCCACTGTTAGCAAAAGCCACGTAAGGGAACGTTTCCTGATAGGACCTATCGTTGCTATTCACGCCATCGCCGATCCGGTTGTTGGGAAAGCCGTCGAAAGGGGGGCCGGCTAAAACGCCGACCACGGCTCGCGCCGATATATCGGTCACATCATCGGACACACGACGTCCATTGGGATATCCGGCGAGGTCTCCGACTAGTACTCCCAAGCGTTTCCGCTGGTCCTGGGGCGTGGGACCTATGCCTGTGTTCAGACGCAGCAAATCGGCGATCGGGCCGGATTGCAGACCGGAGCATCCGGGGCAAAGCACGGTCGTATATTGCACCAACGGCGCCAAATCTAGCCGTGGCGGAGAAGGGATCGGTACGGCTCCGCCGTAGGCCGCATTGATAACCCGTGCCAGAAGTGGATCTAACAAATAGTTGCTGAACTGCGCGTCATCTTCGGGCTCACTCATGCTGAATTTGTCTTTGTCGCCAGTGCCGATGATCAACTCGTTGATCAGCGCATTTCCCATCCGCTGAATCTGCACGACGTTCGCCGACAGGACTGACTTTCCACCGGGCGTTCCGGGCAAGGCCTTAACTCGCGGGCGCGATGTGGTACCGTAGGTGCCGATCAAAGCCATGGGATCGTTCACAGGATGGATCGCGCCATCTTTTGTGAGCATCGCGATCGGCACCTCGATGGCAATCGAGTTGACATTGAAGCCTGCCACGGCATCCGGGGCGAAGTTCTTGTTGTCGGCCAAGTCCTGATCATCCGTCAGTACTCCCGGAACCCCGGTCCCAAACGCACTCGGACGGAAATTGAGCGTATCAAAGGCGGCGCCGAGATCGATATAAAATGGATCATCCACTGTGCCAGCAAAAACTCTAACGCCATTACCAAGGTCGTAGATGCCCTGGCGGGCCACGTAGTCGTAGTTCGGCATCGTCCTAGGACCGACATTTGAGGGAACGGCGATTAATTTTCTACCAGTGCTCAAATCGGTCGACCGCCAACGGTTGCCGACCTTTTTCAGCAGCGCGACAGTATAAGTCTGGCGCAGACTCAAGCCTTCCGATCCTGGTCCGTCCAATGCCGTGATGGCCGGGGGAATCAGCGGAGTCCCGGGCGGCAGCGGGGATGGCGAGTTTACCGGTGTAGAAACGCCATCGCCGACGCCGACAAACCCGGTGAAAACGTCAGGCAGTCGTACCTCCGTTTTGAAGCGGAACTGAATCTTGACATCTTCTTTGGCGTCTTGATTGTTATCGATTTTCATTTCGTAGAGAATTTCCGGGTCAAACGGAAAATAATTGGGCCCGTTGGCCGGCTCCAATAAAGGATCGACGTTCAAAATCATCGTTACCTTGGTTGGGTCGTCATAGCTGACAAAGGCAAACCAATCGGTGATATCCGCTTTGTTGTCCAAAGCGGTAATCGGTGCCTCTCGATGGTTTGCCGCCCGAGCAACCGGCACTGTTGTCACAACGGTCATCAGGGCGGTCAGAAAAGTGGCGACACATTGATAGAATGAATTTCTCCGCAAACGTTTCATGACTGATTTTCCTTTCTGTCTGTTTGTGTACCGATGCAGCCCACCAGGGCTGGTCACTCCAACCCTGGTGGAGTTCCGCGTCTATTACCGGCTCGCAAAACGCTCGGGAAATTGTTTGACGATCGCGGCCGCGAGCGGGTCGGCGATCATCCCCATGTGGCCGGCGGCAGTGCGAATCGCCGTATAGCTCTTGTTCATATCGCCGGCCGCTTGGGCGTCGATCACGTCCTTGAGTGTCAAAACGTGATCCTTCACCAAGCCGGCGACGACATCCTTCGGAAGATTCGGATTCGCCGAGGCGAGGAATGCGCCAAAATCTTGCGTGTACTGGACCAAATCGTTGACCGCCTTGCTTTTCTTAGCATCGTCTTTGGTGGCAACACCGACCGTATAGTCCACGACAAAGCCGATATGCTTGCGCCACAAAGGTAGGAACGCTTGTTCCGCGCCTTGGCCGTAGACCAAGCCGATGGCTTTGGAGATGTCGACGGAGTTGGCATCAAGCGACCCAGCGGCAGCTTTAAACTCGCCGTCACGGCCAGCCAGGGCTGCACCCGTAGCTGCTGCTGCCAGGAAGACATGCTCTCGGAACAACGAATTCAGACCGGTTCTCAGATCTGAACTCATCGCTCCGTGATGGTTCAGCTCCGCTGACTTCACATTCGCCGTGTAGCCAACGCCCAAGAGCGCCACCACTACGGCAGTCCCTACGAATTTTCTTAAATTACTATTCATTTTCTCCTCCTATTGGATTTGTTAATCGGTCGCCGTCATTTTCTGATAACGTTACTTGACAAGGATTCGGCCACGCATGGATTGGTGGCGTTCGCAAAAGTATTCGTACTCACCCGGGTGATCGAAAGTGAAGCTGGCCGTGGTACTTTTGCCGGAAAGGCTGAGACTCACTGACCCATTCCGGTTTTCCGGTGTACCCAAGGTGACGGTGTGCTGGATGTCGTCTTCATTGACCCAGGTTACCGTCGTGCCGGCTTTAACCTCCAATTGTGCAGGCTGGTACTGGAAGAGTTGAATCGTAACCGCAGATCCCGACTGGAAACGTGGGCCCACACTTTCACCGCTCTCAGCACTGGCTGCTTGAGTCTGAAGAATGTCGTCACATTCATCGTGTGCAAGCAGCGGTGAACTCCCCGCCAAGATTGCCGCGGTTAAGACTGCGGAACTCCGCCAATACCTCTTCATGAAACCTCTCCTTGCCTGTCGGTTGTCCGTCAAACTGACCTTGACCTCTCATGTTTTCTCTACGCGTCTGTCTGGCGATTCGGATTGCCGAAAAGAAAATTTTGTCGATTAAAAAAATTCTTATAAGAGTAAATCCAAACCCATCGGCGCGATCGTATTAAGTCTGGGATGTGTTTGCGCAACGGGAATCGATTGGCCTAGAATGCCTCGCGACAAGGGAGAGGCCGTGACTCACGAAGCAGGGGTAGATCTGCCGTACCTACCCCGAAACGCAAGCTGAGGAAATGTTTCTTGTGCTGATCATGACCTCGACGCGAGGCGACATACGTGCATAGGTACTGTCAGTGACTGCCGATCCAACCATCGCCGTCCGTCTTATCCAGCAGGTCGCGAATCAGGACCGCGACGCCTTCAGCCAGCTTTACGATCGATTCTCGACCCTGGTCTTTACCATAGCCATGCGGATCCTGAAGGCTCGTTCAGACGCCGAGGATTTACTCCAAGAGGTTTTCGTCCAAATTTGGCGGCAAGCGCAGAACTACAAGGCCGAGCGGGGCAGTCCGGAAGCATGGATTGTTAATATTGCGCGCAGCCGGGCAATCGACAAAATACGTTCTATACGTAGAATGGAAAAGAGCTTCGTCCTCACCGACGATCCAGCGCGCGCGGAATCGAGCGACAACGTAGAATCATCAGCGGCGGAGTCGGAGACCCGGTTGACGATGAGCAACGCTTTGGCAGACTTGCCCGAGGCCCAGCGCAAAGTGCTGGAGCTGGCCTATTTTGCCGGCCTGACCCAGACCGAAATTGCCGAACGCTTGGCAGAGCCTTTGGGCACAGTCAAGACCAGGATGCGCTCCGGGATTCAGCGTCTCCGCGAGATACTCGGAACACAGGCGACGTAATGAGTAACGAACACGAACATTGGCAAGAGCATAGTGAAATCTATGCCCTCGGCGCACTCGATGGGCAGGAGCTGAAAGAATTTGAAGCTCATCTGGCCTCCGGCTGCGCCATCTGCGAAGCCTACGTCCGGGAGACGCGCGAGACGCTGGCCGTGCTTCACAGGTCCCTACGTCCGGAGGTGCCGCCGCTAGCCATTAAGGCGCGCGTTCTGGAGCAGATCGCGCCCCAGGCGATTGCGCGACCGAGACAGGAAAAAGCTCCACGGTTCAATTGGAATTGGTGGGGTTTAGGTATCGGTGCCGTTGCGACTGCGGCAGTCGCCTTGGTTTTGACTTCCAACCTGACACGCACCCAAACCGAGCTTGAAAAGGCTAAAGCGCAACTCGCCGCCGCGCAAATCGAATCGGCGCAAAAAGACGAGCTGCTTCAATTGCTCTCTTCCCAAGACGTCCGACTGATTGAGCTCAAAGGTCTCGAAGCGGCGCCGGCAGCCAGAGCTAAACTATTCTGGAACCCCGGCGCACGCAGTGGAATCTTGCTTACCAATGGACTCCCCAAGACGTCAACCGACAAAGCCTACGAACTATGGGGAATCGTGGGCAAGGAACCGGTTCCCGCGGGAGTTTTCCGCGTCGACGATCAGGGCCAGGCAAGATTTCGTATGCCGGTCCTCGCCCAAGGAAAACAATTCGACAAATTCGCCGTAACTGTCGAACCTGCGGCCGGCGGGGAAAAACCTTCCGGCCCGATGGTTTTGTTAGGAAGCCTCTAAGCCGTCCATCGAATCTTCTCAGCAACTGATAAATCGCCTCCCCCCAAGGCTCATTGGCGAATGAGCATTATCTGGACCAGACCGCTGATGAAATCCTTGCAGTCTTCTCATGGACGCGCGTGCGCAAAAATCTACGGGAATGTTGCCTTAGCGAATCCGATAGCTATACTCGGGGTGGATTTTAACGTGCATTTAATTCACTTTGAGTTCTCTCTTAGGTCTTTGGGCCAAGAAAAATCAAACGATACACAAGGCACGAGACAAAATGGGAACACAGTGTTCCAGCTCCAATAGATTATGAGCCTGCTTACTATTATGTGGTCGATCGCTGGGGCGATGTGCCTCACCCTTGCTATCGTGCACGGTGTGATATGGATCCGCCAGCGACACCACGCCTGGGCCAATTTGCTATTCACTTTTGCAGCGTTGGGTGCCGCGGGCTCGTCGTTCATGGAGCTGTGGGGGCTTCACGCCGACAGCGTCGAAACATACGTATTGGTGGCTCGATATCAGAATATTTGCGTCTTTGCTTTATTGGTCGCGCTTATCTGGTTCGTCTATGTTTACTTTGAAACCGCCAATCGATGGCTCGCGCTGGCGATAACCGGCCTGTGGGTTATTTCGATCATTGTCAACTTTCTGTCGCCTCATAGTCTCACCTTCTCGGAAATCACCAGTTTGAAGCGCATCGCGCTGCCCTGGGGTGAAGACTTTGCGGTCCCCGTCGGCACCACCAACCCCTGGACGTCTGTCGCTAATTTCGCTTCTGTTTTACTCGTAATTTTCGTGGCGGATGCCTCGGTGCGTTTGTGGCGGCGCGGCGACCGCCGCCGGGCTGGAATTGTGGGCGGAAGCATTCTGTTCTTCATCGATTGCTGCTGGCATTCATACCCCTTTGGTCGACGAGGGTATCATCCAGACACCTTACATGATTTCGTTCGCCTTCCTGGCGATTATCTTTGCCATGGGATTCGAGCTCATCGACGATGTTCTTCGGGCGTCGATCTTGTCGAAGGAAGTTGCAAGCAATGAGCGTCGTTGGCGGGCATTATTGGACAACGTCCAACTTCTCGTTGCGGGCGTCGATGACCAGGGTAATTACAACTACGTCAATCCGTATTTCTGTTCGACCCTCGGCTATACTCCCGACGAAATACGGCGGCGGCATTTCACTGACGTGATCCCATCCACCGCGAGCGAACCCATCGGGCAAGAATTTCAGCATGTAATGGATCAGGAGAAAGCGATACAACCGCGGCGCGATCTTGTAATGCGTACCAGGGGGGGCGACTTAAGAAAGATCGTCTGGTCGAACGTGACGCTGTATAACCGTGACGGTCGCCCGGCCGGGGTACTGAGCATCGGGGCCGACGTTACAGTTCAGAGAGAGGCGGAAGAAGGCCTGAAGACAGCCTTGGAGGAGATTCAAGAACTCAAGGAAAAACTTCAAGCGGAATGCCTCTACCTGCGCGAAGAGATCAATGTCAAAAATAATTTTGGCCGGATTGTTGGCGAGAGCGATGCCTTAAAATATGTGTTGATGCGGGTTGAACAGGTCGCCCCGACGGAATCTACGGTGCTGCTCTTGGGAGAGACAGGCGTCGGTAAGGAACTGGTCGCCCGTGCGATCCACGATATGAGTCGCCGCTCTCGCGCGCCGCTCATCAATTTAAACTGCGCGGCGTTGTCTGAAACTCTCGTTGAAAGCGAACTCTTCGGCCACGAAAAGGGAGCATTTACCGGGGCGGAGCGTCAGCATAAAGGCCGCTTCGAGATCGCTCACGGCGGCACGATCTTGCTGGACGAGGTAGGCGAGTTGCCGGCGGCCACTCAGGCGAAACTGCTGCGTGTCCTGGAGGAAGGCGAGTTCGAGCGAATTGGCAGCGGCACCACGCTCAAGGTCAATGTCCGCGTCATAGCGGCAACCAACCGGAATCTGTACCAGGAAGTCGCTGCAGGCAGGTTCCGGCAAGATCTTTTCTATCGACTCAACGTTTACCCGATCACGATCCCGCCATTGAGACAGCGCCGGGAAGATATTCCGCTGCTGGTTGAGTATTTTGTCCGAGAAATTGGCACGCGGATGGGAAAGGAATTCAAAGCGGTGCCGGCCGTGGTCCTGCGTGAGCTGATGGAATACCACTGGCCTGGAAATATACGAGAACTGGAAAACGTAATCGAGCGCGCGGTGATCATTTCGCCGGCCGGGGTACTGCGCTTGCCGGAGCCCCTCGTCCGGGATGAACCAAAGCTACTCCGACGAAGGTTACCAAAATGGTACTGCGGAAACTTTACAGAAGGTTGCGACACTGGATGAGGCGGAAAGGCAGCATATTTTGCGCGCTTTAGAGGCCACGGGTTGGCGCATCAGCGGCCCCAACGGCGCGGCAGCGATGCTCAAGCTCAATCCCTCTACCTTAAGATTTCGCATGAAGAAGCTCGGTCTAGGTCGAAATCGGAAAAACCAAGCAGAATACCATTGAGTGTTAACGCGCGAAAATCTGGGTGCTGCCCGATCGAATTTTAGTGAAAAGTTCGAAAAGAGAACTGGTACCGAATGAAGACCAATTTGGCATTTGTCTTATGGGTCTTGTTGACGGCCACCGGCGCCGCCCATGCAAATTTGACTCGACCGCTGGCAAAGGACGGCCCCACGCCTATTTTCGTATCGGTGTACGTTTTGGACATTGATGAAGTGAATAGCGCGGATCAAAGTTTCAAGGCAAACGTCTTCTACCAAATGCGCTGGCGCGATCCAAGCTTGTCGCATCGCGGACCCGGCAAAGTGCGCCGGCCGTTAAACGAGGTTTGGCACCCTGGGCTGCAAATCGTCAGTCAGCAGCGGGTCTTCCCCACCTTTGCGGAGCTGGTGGAGATCGCGCCCGACGGAGAGGTCTTATACCGCCAGCGCGTATGGGGGTCTTTTTCGCAGCCGCTTAACGTGCGCCGATTTCCGTTTGACCGACAGATTTTCAATTTGCATTTCGTGTCAGAAGCCTATCGACCCGACGAGGTCGAACTGAGACAAGATACGCAGGTCAAGTCCGGCATTGCCGACGTTCTTTCCTTCGCCGACTGGGATATTGTGCGCTGGGAGACACGGACAGAGGCCTATCGAACCAATCCGCAAGCTGAACCTATAGCTGGATTTGTCTTATCGTTCGAAGCCGCGCGACGCTACGGCTATTTCGTGCTGAAGATCATCTTGCCGCTGGTTTTCATCGTCGCCATGTCATGGGCAGTATTCTGGATCGATCCGCACGAAGGAGCAACGCAAATTTCCGTTTCCATCACCACCATATTGACCCTCATTGCGTACCAATTCTCGATTGGTCATGAGGTTCCTCGTGTGTCGTATCTGACTCGCCTCGATATGTTCATCCTCGGTTCGACCATCCTCATCTTTGGAAGTTTGGTCGAAGTCATGGTCACCACGGCGCTAGCAAAACGTGGGCAGGCCGAGAAGGCCCTTTTGCTTGACCAGTGGTCGCGTTGGCTTTTTCCGGCGGCGTTCGCAGTTGTGGTCGCACTGACGGTCCTTCGCGGCTACACAAATACATGATGGATGGATGCGTTCGAAACTCGATCCTTAAGCACCCCGTTGGCAGTGCTTAGCTATCCCAACCCCCTTAAATAGCTTGCCGCGTCGTTCGCAATAAATCCTGTTTGCTCAACCATCTGTTCCGCTTGCCGGGCTACCAATATTTCGGCATCTAGTCGCAGCATTTTGCGAGTTCCGCAACATACTACCAGCTGCGATCGCGGGTGTCATATCGTTTGAATTTCACTCCCTCTTGCAACTCCGCAACAAAGCAATTGTTTCGAAGCCAATTAAGAAATCCTTGCAGAGTGGCACCAGGGTTGCCTGTAGGACCCAATAAGAACGGCGTCATAGCTCAAAGAAAAATGCCAGCAATAGTGATTAAGGCGCAGGTCGACGCTGACCGGCGCTACGAATTGTTTCAGGTGCTCAAAGGCGCGACGCCAGCAAAACAATTGCCGGTTGGTTGTTTGGACCGTCGGGTTTACGAGGAAGTTCATGATCCCTTACACCTTCTAATGATTGAGCATTGGTCGGACGAAACGGCGATGAACGAGTATAAATCTTCCACTGGTTTCCGCGCGTTGATTGGAGCCATCAAGGTCCTTGGAACTCTAGAAAAACTTCTGACGATCGAGGAACGCGTCGATGAGCAGCTAACGACGGAAGAATGACCATGACCAAGCGTTTGGGGAGTCTATTACGTTGTATCGATGCGATGAACATAAATTTATCCGCAAAGGGAGGTAAATCATGAATCGAAAACTAGTGAGCATGTTGTTTTTGATGACGTTTCTCAACGCTGGAGTCGCGGGTGCGGTCACGGCGGAGGATTTCGAAGTTAAGACCACACAGAGCTTACTAAACTTATGCGCGGTCTCGGCCAATGACCCGTTAGCAAAGGAAGCAATTCAGATGTGTCAGGGTTATTTGGTGGGGGCGTACGACTATCATATGGCTGAAAACTCGGGGCCCGGAGGACAACCGCTCGTATGTCTCCCCAAGCCCGAGCCGTCACGCAACGAGGTGACAGCGATGTTCGTCGCATGGGTAAAGGCGCATCCGCAATATATGAAAGAGAGTCCGGTTGAGACGGAATTCAGGTTCTTAACTGAGAAATGGCCGTGCAAAAAGAAGTAACCCGATGAATCCAAAGGGAGGATATGATGAATAAGATTGCAGCGTTTATGGTTGTATTCGTGCTTATCGTAGCGCTCAGCGGATGTACGATGTCGGAAACCGGGCAACGAACTGCCAGTGGAAGCCTGATTGGCGCGGGCGCCGGCGGGATCATTGGCGCGATTGCGGGAAACGCAGGAATGGGAGCGGCCATCGGAGCAGGCCTCGGCGCCACCGGTGGTTTTCTCTACGGTAAGCACAAGGAAAGTGAGCAAGAAGCCTATCAGCGCGGGCGGACGGATGCGAGTCGGGGTCGGTAGCTTTGCTTGGGATTTTTACTTGAGCGCGGTGGCGGCGCCACGGTGCGAAGCGATATCTCGACTCCACTCGGGGTCAGCCACGAGTGCCAACGCATGAGTCGGAGGAGCAAAACCTTGAAACTCGCGTACATCGTCCAGTTTTTTGCCGCGCTAACCCTATTTGTTTTCTTTACAATCGAATCAGCACCAGCCCAACAAGACGATCTGCGCGCCAAGGCGCAGAACCCGGTTGCTAACCTGATTAGCGTGCCGTTGGAAAGCACGTTCGACTTTGGCGCGCCCAATGGCAGTGCCTATTTCTTAAACGTTCAACCCGTTATTCCGGTCACAGTCGGGGATTGGAACCTTATCAACCGAATCATCCTGCCGCTCATCTATGTTCCCGGCGAGATCGCCGGCACGCCGGATATTCCCGCTGGCGGCAAAGGTGGGGCAGCGTTTGGTCTTGGCGACATCAACTATTCGCTCTTCGCATCTCCAGCAAAACCTGGACAGGTGACCTGGGGGTTGGGTCCGTCGATCAACCTTCGCACCGCGACGGATACGCAGCTCGGTTCGGGTAAGTGGAGTGCCGGGCCAACGGCGGTTATACTCACCCAGCCGAAGCCCTGGAGCTTGGGCGTGCTCGTACGAAATATTTGGTCGTTCGCCGGCGACTCCAAACGCGACAAAGTGAACCAGTTTCTGCTCCAGCCCTTCATAACTTACAACCTCGAAAACGGCTGGTATTTAACGTCTAACCCGGTCCTCACAGCTAACTGGGATGCCGGTTCCAGCAATCGCTGGACGGTTCCTCTGGGGGGCGGAGCCGGCAAACTCTTCACGATCGGAAAACAACCGATTAACACAAGAGTAGAATTCTATTACAACGTCGAGCGGCCAGAGCTCGCACCGGACTGGGCAATGAAGTTCACGATTGCGTTTCTATTTCCGAAATAGAGCCATGAACTTCAGCTCTGATTTGACAAGTGAGACCGTCATTACGCTATGAGAGCGCGGCGCTGGAACTCGCCGGTTGCGCTAGCACGGCATTCAAACGACAGAGCTATTGAAAATTTCTGATTAACCGAGTTTGAGATCAAATAAGTTCAAATCTCAATAGAAAGAAGGGAGAATTGAAAATGGCTCAGGCAGGACAGGAGAAACCTAACATCCTCATACTCTGGGGAGACGACGTGGGGTGGTGGAACATCAGCTACAACAGCCGGGGTCAAATGGGTTACCGGACTCCCAACATCGACCGCGTCGGCAACGAAGGCGTGGCCTTCACCGATTACTACGCGCAGCAGAGCTGTACCGCGGGGCGGGCCGCGTTCATTTGCGGCCAGAACCCGATCCGCACAGGACTGACCAAGGTGGGGATGCCTGGCGCCGACGTAGGCCTTCAGGCAGAAGACCCGACCATCGCTGAGCTACTCAAACCTTTGGGCTACGCTACCGGCCAATTCGGCAAGAACCATCTGGGGGACAAGGACAAGTTTCTGCCCACAAACCACGGCTTCGACGAATTCTTTGGCAATCTCTACCACCTCAACGCCGAGGAAGAGCCCGAGGACCCGGACTACCCGAAGGACCCGGCATTCAAGCAGAAGTTCGGACCCAGAGGCGTGCTCCACTGCTGGGCCGATGGTAAGGGCGGACAGAAGATTGAGGACACCGGTCCTCTCACTAAAAAGCGCATGGAGACTATCGACGAGGATGTTACGGAGCACGCCTTACGCTTCATCGACGACGCGCACAAGTCTAATAAGCCTTTCTTCCTCTGGTACAATACCACGGCCATGCACTTCCGGACCCACGCCGCCAAGAAGCATGAGGGCAAGAGCGGCCAAGGGTTCTACAATGACGTGATGGTCGCCCATGACGAGAACATCGGCAAGATGCTGGCGAAGCTCGACGAGTTGGGCATCGCCGAAGACACCATCGTCATGTACTCCACCGATAACGGTCCGCACTTCAACAGCTGGCCGGATGCCGGCATCACCCCGTACAGGTCCGAGAAGAACACCAACTGGGAGGGCGGCTGGCGGGTACCGGTTTTCGTGCGCTGGCCGGGAAAAATCAAGGCGGGCTCGGTCCTGAACGGCGTTGTGTCACACCAGGACTGGCTGCCGACCTTCCTGGCGGCCGCGGGAGAACCCGACATCAAGGAGAAGCTCCTCAAGGGCCACAAGGCCGGCGACAAAACCTTCAAGGTGCATATCGACGGCCACAACATGTTGCCCTATCTGACCGGCGAGGTAAAAGAGAGCCCCAGGCAGTCCTTCTTCTACATCAGCGATGACGGTGACGTCATGGCGATCCGAGACGGCGATTGGAAGTTTGTATTGATGGAGCAACGTGCAAAGACTATGCAATGCTGGGTGGAGCCGTTTGTACCGCTCCGCATTCCGAAGATATTCAACCTGCGCCGCGACCCGTTCGAGCGAGCCGACGAGAACTCGAACACCTACTGGGACTGGGTCATCTCCCATGTCTTTTTGATCTTCGGGATGCAGTCGCTTGTAGCGCAGCAGATTGACTCGTTCAAGCAGTTCCCGCCGCGCCAGAAGCCGGCCTCTTTCAATCTGGACGCGGTGCTGGCGCATCTGGAGGATGCGGGCGGCGGAGGCAGCCACTGACCTGCAGTCAAGTAAATTCGACGAATAGGTTTCCCAGGCGGACCCGCGGTTTAATGTACTATGAGCCAGCGAGGAGAGCACCAGTCGCCACTTTTAGGTGTGGCAGCGGAAGTCCAAGACTTCTACGAACGGTATCCCTATCCTCGGCCGATCGATAGCCTCGAAAAGTATCGACGGCTCTGGCAGGACCGACAAAGACGCCGTGCGGACTATCATCTGTTTTGGCCTGCCAGATCTTACCGCGAAGACTTATCCATCCTGATTGCCGGTTGCGGGACATCGCAAGCGGCAAAGCATGCCATGCGTTGGCCTGCGGCTCAGGTCACTGGCATCGACTTCAGCGCAACGAGCGTGCGCTCTACCGAGGAGCTCAAGCGGAAATACAACTTGGACAATCTCCAAGTCCGCCAGCTTCCGGTCGAGCGTGTAAACGAGTTGGAAACGAACTTCGATCAGATTATCTGCACCGGGGTTCTCCATCATCTTGCAGATCCCGATGCGGGGCTCAGCGCTCTGCGCGGCGTGCTCAAACCGGACGGCGCGATGCATCTCATGGTGTATGCGCCTTACGGACGGACCGGCATCTATATGCTGCAGGAATTCTGCAGACGGATCGGCATCCATGCCAACGACGCGGAGATTCGAGATCTCATCGATGCGCTCAAGACGTTGCCACCGGGGCATCCGCTGGAAGGCCTGCTGCGCGAGGCCCCGGACTTCGGGCAAGAGGCAGCACTTGCCGATGCGCTTCTACACCCGCAGGACCGCGCCTATTCCGTGCCGCAATTATTCGATTTCATCGAAAGGGCAGGCCTGACATTTGTCCGGTGGCTAAAACAAGCACCCTACACCCCTCATTGTGGAGTCGTAGCAAAGATCCCGCAGGCTTCCCGGCTAAAAGAGCTTTCCGTAGCAGAGCAGTATGCCGCTGTCGAACTATTTCGGGGCACAATGGTTCGCCACAGCATGGTTGCCTACCGAGACGACAGTCCCGGCGAGATGCAACCGATAAGTTTCGCCGGTGACGCCTGGCTTCGTTATGTGCCCCTTCGAATGCCAGACACGATCTGTGTTCAAGAGCGGCTGCCTCCCAGGGCCGCGGCCGTTCTAATCAACCGGACTCACACCTACAGGGATCTATTCATGCCAATAGATTCAACAGAAAAGCGTTTGTTCGATGCCATTCACGGGAACTGTAGTATCGGAGTGATCGTCGACAGAACGTTGTCGTCCTCACAAATAAATTCGCAGCTCGACATGGCACGTGCCTTCTTTGAAAAGCTCTGGTGGTACGATCAGGTCGTGTTCGACGCGTCGCAATGTAGGGACTTGCTGCCAGGGAGAGCGGAAAATGACCGCAACGTTGCTAAGCTGGCGTGACGGCGCGGCGATTCGCGGTTTCTGAATTTGGCAAGAACTCCGTTTGCTCTGTGTACTCCTGTTTAAGACCCAAGGAGAGTAATGAACCTCCAGCAACTGATCATGCTCTGCCTGCAGGCGAGCATCTTTCTGACGGTGTTCGGTTACGGGTTGCAGGCAACCATGGACGACGCGCTTTATGTGGTGCGCAGGCCCGCCTTTCTGGCGCGGTCGCTCGTCGCGATGTTCGTGTTCATGCCGCTCATCGCCGTGACCATAACCGCCGTATTCGACTTCCACCCTGCCGTCGAGATTGCGCTCGTCGCTATCGCGATCTCGCCCATTCCGCCGCTGCTGCCACAGCGCGTGATCAAGGCGGGAGGTGGGGCTTCCTACGCGCTCGGGTTGATGGCGACGGCAGCGCTCCTGTCGATTGTCTTTATTCCGTTGGCCGTACATTTCATCGGCCGATTTTTCAATGAGCCCTTTGGGATTGCGCCCGGCGCGGTGGCGCACCTGGCGCTGCTTACCGTCTTGGCGCCGCTTGCCGCCGGCATGGCGTTTCGGGCGGTGGTGAGCACGATCGCCGACCGCATCCAGAAGCGTGTTGCGCTCATCGCGATCGCGCTGCTGGCGGTGGGTGCACTGGCGATTCTGATCGCGGCGCTGCCGGAGGTGCTCGCGCTGGTCGGCAACGGAACCATCGTGGTGATCGTCGCGTTCGTCGTGGTGGGGCTAGCCGTCGGACACGTGTTCGCAGGGCGGGACCCCAACGATCAGATCGTGCTCGCGATCTCCACCGCTTGCCGTCATCCAGCCATCGCGCTGGCCATCGCAAATGCGACCTATCCGCAGGAGAGACTGGTGGGTGGCGCCATCCTGCTCTATCTGGTGCTCAATATCCTCGTCTCAATTCCGTACGTTAGATGGCAGCGCTGATACGAGTGATGTGATGAGACCGTAATTATGAACGAGCCCGGGGTACCCAGCGGAGTCATGGAAGCGGTGCGCAATGCCATGGAGATTGCAGCGCTGGGAATTGAAGTTATGGCCGTAGCAACCATCGTCGTCGCCACCGTTCATGGAACCTCGCGCTATCTATTTCACCTTAACCGACAGGTGGGCGATGCTTACCGGCAGTACAAGATCGAGCTTGGCAAGGCGCTACTACTGGCCCTGGAGTTCTTGGTCGCCGCCGACATAATTACGACCGTCGTGCTGGAACCGACTTTGGAAAATGTCCTGATATTGGCGGCCCTCGTCATCGTGCGGACATTCCTGAGCTTGGTCGTTGGTGGTGGAGATCGAAGGTCGGTGGCCGTGGAAAGGAACAAAGAGTGTCGAAGGGGAATGAAGTGTCGAGGGTCGAGGGAGTAAGAGTGACGAGCGACGAGCGGAGGCTACTAAGGAGCAAATAGGTGCAGCCGGCGGTGTTCAGGTTTCAGTTGTCGAAAGGTTTGTCTGAAACCTGGCACCCGAAACCTGATCCGTTTGTGTCTCGGTGGGGTGAAAGGAACCAATGTTGAGATGGCAAACCAAACGGCACCAAGCACGATAGATCTCGATACCTCGACAAAACTTGCTTACGATCGTACCCGTCTCGCCTATGAAAACACCATGATGGGCTGGGTGAGGACGGGGACGTCGCTGATCACCTTCGGTTTCAGCGTTTACAAGTTCTTCCAGTTCGAAGTGGCGGCGACCGAGGAGGTCGGACTCCTGATCACGCCGCGCATATTCGGCGTGATAATGATTATCTTCGGCATGCTGTCGTTGCTGGCGGGAACCGTGCAACATGTGATGAGCGTTCGGCAGTTGAGGTCGCAGTATCCAGCTATTCCCCGTTCGCTGGCCGCAATGCTCGCCGGTTTAATCTCAATCCTCGGGTTGCTGGCGCTGATCGCGGCGATTTTTCAGAAGTAACTGATTGCCGCAACACTTACATTAGACGTAGCGCGGGCGATTTATACTCGTTCTCGTCGAGCCATCGGGAAAAAGTAACAGCGAATTTGCTTGCCCGGTGCGTCAGTTTGTGGTTTTTTATCAACCCTGGACAATCATGCATGAGTTTATCGGCACAAATATTCCTCGGACTAGGCCTGGGGATCGCGACGGGTATTTTCTTCGGCGAGATAGCGGCTCCACTGAAACTCGTTGGCGCAGGCTTTGTCCAATTGCTGCAGATGGCCGTGCTGCCTTACATCATCATTGCCCTGATCTCAGGGCTCGGTAAATTGAATTACGGCGATGCGGTCAAGCTATCGTTGCGGGTGGGCAGCCTGCTTTTGCTGATCTGGGCGTTGACCTTGGCAGTCGTCTATCTCTTGCCGCTTAGCTTTCCGCAATGGGAAGCGGTGTCGTTCTTTAGCACGACCTTGCTGGTACAACCCGAGGAATTCAATTTCCTTGAGTTCATACCCAGCAACCCTTTCTACTCGATGGCCAACAATATCGTGCCCGCCGTGGTGCTTTTCAGCATTGCGGTAGGCCTGGCCCTGATGGGAATCGAGAGAAAGGATTCTTTCATCAATGACTTGGAAATCCTGGAAGAAGCGCTCAAGCGGGTCATGAAATTCGTCGTCCGGCTCACCCCGTACGGTATTTTCGCGATCGCCGCGAGCACAGCCGGCACCATGAATGTCGATGAATTGAGCCGCTTGCAGGTGTATCTCATCGCCTATGCTATGGCCGCCCTCTTGATGACCTTTGCCGTGCTGCCTGCTCTCGTTATGCTGCTGACACCGCTCGGTTACCGCGAGATCCTCGGAGCCACGAAAGACGCGCTGCTAATGGCGTTCGCAACAGACAACTTGCTGATCGTGATACCGATGCTGACTGACCACGGAAAGGAACTGCTAAACAAAAGGATGGGCGGCAGCCCAGAATCGGTGTCTAGCGTTGACGTCATCGTTCCGGTTTCCTTTAATTTTCCAAACGTTGGCAGACTGTTGCAGCTCGTTTTTATCCTCTTTGCGGCCTGGTTCACCAGTTCAGCCATCAGCCTTGCGGGGTATTTCGGTTTAACTGTGTCCGGTCTATTAAGCCTGTTTGGCAAACCGGTTGCCGCCATGCCGTTTTTGCTTGATCTGCTTCGCCTGCCGGCCGATATGATGCAGCTTTACCTCGCCTCGGGTATTTTCGTCTCCCAACTGGGCACTTTATCCTCCGCGATGCATCTTTTTTCCCTCGCAGTGCTCGGGGGCTTTGCGATGGCGGGGAGGTTGCGTTTTCAGTGGAAGCGCTTCATTCCAGTGACAGCGCTTGCGGTTGGAGTTGTCGCGATCACGATCGGCGGGGCCCGAGCTTACTTCTCATTTGCGGTTGAAAACGCCTACGACAAGGATAAAATCCTCGCGCTTATGCAACCTTTATTCCCTGCCGGCTCAGCCAAGGTTTACAAATCAGCACCGCCTCCTAGACCGGTGGAACGGTCTCAGCCCGCATTGAAAAGAATCCACGATCGGGGAGCCATCCGGGTCGGATATTTCACCGATAACCGCCCTTTCTCCTTTTTGAACACAGAGGGTACCCTCGTCGGCCTGGATGTTGAAATGGCGCATGTTCTTGCCGACTCTCTTGGCGTGGGCCTCGAGTTCGTGCTCGTCGATCGCTCCAAGATATCGGAGCAAGTTAAATGAAGGTTACTGTGACATCGTGATGTCGGGGGTTGTGGTCACTCCAGAACGCGCGGAAACCGCCCGACTCTCGGCGCCCTATTTGGAAATGACCCTGGCTTTTATCGTCCAAGATCATCGACGAAAGGAATTTAGCAGCCGTGAAGCACTGCAGAATCTCAAAGCTCCGAAGCTAGCCATTTTAGACGTTCCCTACTTTGTCTCTTTTGTCCGAGAGCGCCTGCCCAACGCACAGCTGGTGATTGTGGAATCCGCCGAAGAATTTTTTGAATCCAAGGGAAAAACTCTTGATGGGTTTATCTATACCGCGGAAGCGGGATCGGCTTGGAGTCTCCTCCATCCGGAATACACCGTTGCGGTGCCGCCACCTCCGATCTCGCTACCGCTGACCTATGCGATGGCGCGCGGGGACCACGAACTGACCGATTACGTCAACGCCCTGATCGATCTTAAGAAGAGGGACGGCACCTTAAAAAAACTTTATGACTATTGGGTCTTGGGTCGATTCGCCGCGAATAGGCAACCCCGCTGGTCCGTCATTCGCGACGTCCTTCATTGGGTCGAATAAGCGCGCTTTCTTTATTAGAGGATGCTTAGGATCATTCTCGCGCCAAGACGCCGAGAACGCCAAGTTCGGATTCATTTCCTTTGCGGCCCCTCCGACGCTGCTCAGGACATGCTTTCGCGGGTATGACGATGGGGCGCTCGCTGATTTATAGTGCGAACTTTGGTGCCAGGACACTAGATCTAACATGGGATGAAACGATGAAACATTTTTTGGATTTTTTGAAGACGACATTGCTGGGCGGTGCACTCTTTCTGGTGCCGATCGTTCTGCTTGCTTTCGTTGCCTACACTGCGTTGGACATTGTAGACGATTTCGTCGAGCCGGTGGCCGCCTTGATCCCGGTGGAATCCGTCGGCGGTATCGGGGTGGCGAAGTTACTGGCGGGCGCCGTGATTGTCCTCTGCTGTTTTCTCGCCGGGCTGCTGGCGAAGACTGCCCTCGCCAAAAACCTGGTCGATTGGCTGGAGTACTCAGTGCTTTGTAACGTTCCCGGTTATGAAGTTATCAAGAGCATGGGCGAGAGCATGGTCGGTATTGAGAGAGAAGAGGCACACCAAGCTGTCCTCGCCCGGATAGAGGAAACATGGCAGATCGCGTTCCTGGTCGAACGCATCGACGGAGGTTTCGTTGCGGTCTTCGTGCCCGATGCTCCGAACCCGTGGTCCGGCTCGGTTTTTTTCATGACCGAAGATCGCATCAAGTCTCTCGATCTGCCGCGCGCCCAATTGCTGAAGTGTCTGAATCGTCTCGGTGTGGGCTCCAACTCGCTTCTTGCGGGACGGCTATAGCTCTCTGCGCTCCGACTGTATCGGTGTGTTACGGATTGAGCATGTCTAACGAGCGAGAGGATCTGGCGTTAGCATGAACGGCGAACAAGGTTTGCGAGAAATCGCGCAGTCTCCGGGACGTCTGGTTTTGGGCGGTACCATATTTGTTCTAGGGCAGCTAAGTCCATTGCTGATTCCCGTCATCATCTGGTTTGAATTCGCTGAGGCATGGACGGTCGCTATTTCGGGGTTGCTCTTATTCGGAGTCCCAGAACTGTGTCTGATCGGCGCAGTTGCGATAATGGGCAACAGCGGTCTCGATTATCTTAAAAAACGCCTAAGCGAATTTCTCAAGAAGCACGGTCCTCCCGATGAAGTAAGCAAGACTCGCTACCGTGTGGGCCTCGTTATGTTTATTCTGCCCTTGCTGTTTGGGTTTTGCTCGCCGTATGTAGGCCATTTAGTTCCGCTGCTCCAGTCACACCCGGTTGTCATTGCCCTTATCGCCGATTTGATGCTGCTGTGCAGCGTGTTTGTGCTAGGGGGTCATTTCTGGGACAAGCTGCGCGCATTGTTTGTCCACGAAGCAAAAGTCCAGTTTTCGGACGTTCGCCCTTCTTGAATGCAAAGCGTTGACGGTGTGGCATATACTCGGGATTTCCCGAATGAATGACAGCACAAGAAACTCGAACTGAAGGCGACGCTTTGCTAGGATGGCAACAATGAAGTCATCGCCCAAGGCTCTTACCATTGCAGGCTCCGACTCCGGCGCCGGTGCTGGAATCCAGGCTGACCTTAAAACCTTCGCCGCCCTCGGCGTCTATGGAACGTCGGTGATCACCGCAATCACGGCGCAGAACACCGTCCAGGTAACTAAAATATTGGAATTGAGCACGGAGCTTGTGGCGTCACAGATCGACGCGGTTATGCAAGACATCGGCACTGACGCACTCAAGACCGGCATGCTTCCCAATACGGCGCTTATCGAGACGGTGGCCGCGAAGATCCGCCACTATAACCTAAAAAATCTCGTGGTTGATCCCGTGATGGTCGCAAAATCTGGCGATCTGTTGCTGAGAAAAGATGCCATCCAGGCGCTGCGTTCGCGTCTTATTCCACTAGCGAAAGTTGTGACGCCCAATCTTCCGGAAGCCGAGGAGCTTATCGAAATGAAATTAACCCGGACCAGGGAAATAGAAGAAGCCGCGCGACGAATCATTGCGATGGGCGCAAAGAATGTCATCATCAAGGGCGGCCACAGAAGAGGCCCGGCCGTCGACCTGTTTTTCGATGGCAACAAAATCCGCACACTTCGCTCTCCCCGTATCCGCACTCGCCACACCCATGGCACGGGCTGCACTTTTTCCGCCGCCATTACCGCATATCTGGCTAAGGGGGAAACGGTCGAGAAAGCAGCTGCCTTAGCCAAGCAGTATATCACCCAGGCGATTCGCAAAGGCTTTGCCGTCGGTTCAGGTCACAGTCCCGTGCACCACTTCCATCGTTTTTGGAAGAACTGAAGATTGAGGGATGGAGGATAGAAGATCGAGGCGGGGCTTCTACAACGGCCCGGCAGTTTATGCTCGCACTTATCTTGCGCCGGACTCCATTTCGGCGACGATTTCTCGCGTCGCGGCGACAGGATCCTTCGCTTCTAGAATCGGGCGCCCGACAACAATGTAGTCAACGCCGGCTGTGATGGCATCCGCTGGGGACATCACACGCTGTTGATCGTTTCGGCTATTCGCAACCGGGCGAATACCCGGAGTAACGATAATGAACCGACGGCCACAGGCAGCGCGGATATCCGTCACTTCATGCGGTGAGGCGACGACACCATCCATGCCCGCTTCCTTCGTCAGTAACGCCAGCCGCACCACTTGATCAGCCACTTTACCATCCACGCCGACCCGCTTGAGATCATCTTGGCTCAAGCTCGTCAGAACGGTAACGGCTAACATGATCGGCTGTCGCCGCTTTTCTTGACGGCAAATCCGGTGGACTTCTTTCACCGTCGCGCGCATCATCTCCAGGCTGCCGGACGCGTGGACGTTGAACATTTTGACGCCCAAGCGCGTCGCCTCCACCGCCGCTTTTGCCACCGTAGTGGGGATATCGTGAAACTTGAGATCGAGAAAAACTTCGCCCCCAATTTCCTGAATGAGCCGCACCGCCTGTGGCCCGGCGCATGTAAAGAGCTGCTTTCCAACCTTGAACATTCCCACTTCCGTCGAAAGGAGTCGGACCAGCTGCTTGACGTGGTCGAGATGGTCGACGTCAAGAGCGACAATCAACCGCTCTTTCATCGATAGCCGGGAACGAACCAACTCGAGGTTGGATGCCATGCTCTATGCCTGAAGCGATTGGGTAATGATGCTATGGATGGCTTGCGCGGCGTCGCCCAAAGGTATTTCGTCGGTTTTCCCGTCGCGGCGCCAGCGCAGCTCTACTGCGTTTTTCTCCAGTCCCTTGGCCCCGATCGTAAGCCGGAAGGGAATCCCTATCAGATCGGCGTCTTTAAACTTGACCCCCGGCCGCTCGTCGCGATCATCCAAAAGAACCTCAAGGCCGCGCTTCTCTAGCTCCTGATAAAGCCGATCGGAGGCTCCTTGGATCGCCTTGTCTCGATAGTTGATCGGAAGCAGCAAAACATGAAACGGGGCAATAGAGAACGGCCAAATGATACCGTTGGAGTCATTATTTTGTTCGATGGCGGCTGCCACCAAGCGAGAAATGCCAATGCCGTAGCAACCCATTTCAATGGAACGCTCACGCCCTTCGGTATCGAGATAGGTAGCGCCTAAAGACTCACTGTATTTCTTGCCCAAGTAAAAGACCTGGCCTACTTCGATGCCGCGATGGCTTTCGAGAAAACCCTCGTCGCAGCGCGGACACGAATCGCCCGCGACGACCAATCTCAAATCGGCGAAGGCGCTGGGCGTAAAATCTCGCTCCTGATCAACTTCAATGTAATGCGCGTCGAGTTCATTAGCCCCCGTGACCGCGCCGCGCATTCCTTGGATGGAAAGGTCCGCCACGGTTCGCAGCTTAAGACCCATGGGTCCCAGGAACCCGGGGCTTACCTGAGTCGCCGCCTTTACTTCCGCTTCATCGGCCAAGGCGACTTCCCGGCAACCCAGTACTGCCTGTAACTTCAACTCGTTGATTTCATGATCGCCCCGTACCAACACAGCCACCAGCCGATTGTTATCGGTTCTATACACCAATGTTTTAATGAACTTCTCGGCTGGTAGTCTGAGATATTCCGCCACCTCCGCAACGCTTTTTTTACCGGGGGTTGAAACCTTTTCGAGCTTGGGTGAGTTCTCGTTTAGATCGCGGCCCGCAGGGCGACGCGCTTTGATTTCAGCCTTTTGCACGTTCGCGGCATATTCGCATTTGTTGCAGCTAACGATGGCATCCTCGCCGGACTCGGCTAGCACTTGGAATTCGTGGGATTGACTACCGCCAATGGCGCCGGTGTCCGCTTCCACGGCGCGAAACTGCAAACCACAGCGAGAAAAGATTCTCTTATAGGTTTGGAACATGTTGTCGTATTCACGTTGGGAGTCCTCCACATCGACGTGAAAGCTGTAGGCATCCTTCATGATAAACTCACGACCCCGCATTAGACCAAAACGCGGACGGACCTCATCGCGGAATTTCGTTTGAATCTGGTACAGATTGAGGGGCATCTCGCGATAGGAGCGCACGATTCGACGCATTAGGTCCGTGATCACCTCCTCGTGCGTCGGACCGAGGCAAAAGTCCCGCTCGTGACGGTCTTTGAACCGGATCAGTTCCTTACCGTAAGCCTGCCAACGACCGCTCTCCTGCCACAATTCTGCGGGACAGGCGATGGGAAGAAGAAGCTCCTGCGCTCCCGCTCGATTCATCTCTTCGCGAACAATGGCTTCTATCTTTCGAATGACCCTCAACGACAACGGCAGGTAGTCATAGATGCCGCGGCTCAACTGGCGAATGAACCCGGCTCGGACCAATAACTTGTGACTCACCACTTCCGCGTCGGCCGGCTCCTCCTTGAGAGTAGGGATGAAGGCTTTGCTCCAACGCATAAGTTTTGGAAACGGGGATAATTAAGAGACCGAAACGGTTAGCCGTCGAGCGCCGCCGTTGCTTTTTCTGTTTCCTTCTCGGCGGCCAGGTTCTTGACCTCTTCCATCAGCGCGTCAACAATCTGTGCTTCGGGGACTTTGCGTATCACTTCTCCTTTTTTAAAGATGAGACCGATGCCTTTGCCGCCAGCGACGCCAAGATCGGCGGCGCGCGCCTCCCCGGGGCCGTTGACCTCGCAACCCATAACCGCGACGTGGATGTTAAGGGTGCTGTAGGGACGCATTCGCTCCTCGACCGCCTTTGCCAAACCGACGAGATCCACATCGGCTCGCCCACAAGAAGGACAGGCGACAAAGGTCATTCCATCTTTCTTGAGTCCAAGGCATCTGAGAATTTCGGCGCCGACTCGCACTTCTTCCACCGGATCGGCGGCCAGCGAAACCCGTATGGTATCACCGATTCCTTCCGCGAGAAGGGTCCCAAGCCCCACCGCCGACTTGACCGTACCGATGGTCGGCGTTCCGGCTTCGGTTACTCCGAGATGGAATGGATAATCCACTTTGTCGGCGAGCATGCGGTAAGCTTCGATAGTCATCAAAGGGTCAGAAGCCTTCAGGGAGATTTTGATCTCAGGATAATTCAGTTCTTCCAGGATGCGGATGTGTCGCAAACCACTCTCTACCATTCCTGCAGCGGTCGGCCCGCCGTACTTTTGCAGCAGATCTTTCTCCAATGAACCGGCGTTGACGCCGATACGAATTGGAATTTTTCGTTCCGCGGCGAGCTTGACGACTTCCTCGATGCACCATCGGGCGCCGATGTTACCGGGATTCAGCCTCAGGCCGTCGACTCCTTGTTCCAGTGCAATGAGTGCAAGCTTGTAATTGAAATGAATGTCGGCAACCAGAGGAATGCGTATTTGTTTCTTGATTTTTCCCAACCGCTCCGCCGCTTCACGGACCGGTACAGCCACACGCACAATGTCACAGCCGGCAACTTCCAAGGCCCAGATTTGATCGACGGTGGCATCGACGTCGCGGGTGTCCGTCTTGGTCATGGATTGGACAGTAACGGGTGCACCGCCCCCCACTTTGACCTTACCGAGCTGTATTTGTCTCGTTTTTCGGCGTTTAATCATGCCTTCACTATAGGCAACCTAGAGAGCCGGGTCAACAAACTGTGGCTATCGGCCAGAGAAGGGTTATCGCGCCGGGCGGGCTCCGACCACCTACTTCGAGATCTTGGCTCCCGGCTTCTCTTGCGCAGGAGCTGCGGCTTCTTCCTTCCTTCTTCGATCTCCCTCTGGGATGATCAACAGCCGGCGATAAGAACCTTGTCCCAGACTCTTGGTTGTTACCCAAGGATCGTCTTGCAGCGCCGCGTGAATAATGCGGCGGTCGGCGGCGCTCAAGGCATCGACCGTCACGGTTTTCCTCTGGCGCTTCGCCTTCTCCCCCAAACGCAAGGCCATATCTTCCAGAGACTTGCGGCGACGCAGGCGATAATTTTCGATATCGACGACAATGTGAGGACCTTCGGTTCCGCCTCGCTCGCCGGCAATGCGGCTGACCAAATATTGCAGTGCCTCGAGAGTCTGTCCCTTACGCCCGATCAGTAGGCCGCTATTTTCGGTGCGGATCTCCACCACGGTTTCGTCGGTTTTTCCCGCCATTCTCAAGTCGACTTCTGCTTTGATTCCCATCAAATTCAATATCTCCGCCAAGATTTCTTTGGCCTTCTGCCCCATGGCCGCCGCTTCTGCCGCGGTCAGAGACGGCTCTTCCACAGCGGATGGTTGCAACTCGGAGGCCTGGAAGTCGATGGCGGACTTTCTGAGCGTCGCCCGGATGCGCGCTTTCTGGGACCCGAAGCCCAGGATCCCTTTCTTGCCCTCCGATAAGATGTCGACGGTAATCCTGTCCCGCTCGACTCCCAGCAGCTTTAGCGCGTTCTCGATTGCTTTGTCTATCGTGTCGCCTTCGGATTCCACATGATCCATATTCAAACCTCGCCTAGACGGTTCAACCTATTTTTGCATCCGGTTGATCCAATACTGCTGGCCAATGGTAAGAACATTGTTCACCAGCCAGTAAACGGTGAGACCCGCGGGAAACGATACGAACATGAAAGTAAATACTAGCGGCATCATGAGCATCATCTTTCGCTGATTCGGGTCGCCCGCACTCGGCGTCATCCATTGTTGCACGAACATACTGGCACCCATAAGTATCGTGAGCACCGGAATCCCGAGGTGCCAGCTCCCAAACGTGAAAGGCAGCGATTGCCAATCCGGCTTCGAAAGATCTTTGATCCACAAAAACCCTGCGTGTCTCAATTCAATAGGGGTACTCAAAGCGTTGTAGAGACCGATAAACACAGGAAACTGGAGCACCATAGGCAGACAACCGCCCAGAGGATTCACGCCATTGCGCCGGTAAAGCTCCATGATTTCCTTGTTGAGCTTCTCTTTGTCATCCTTGTATTTTTCTTTTAGCCGTTCCATCTGCGGCTGGAGCTTCTGCATTTGTTTCATCGATACGAAACTTTTGTGGGTCAGCGGAGCCATGAGAAGCTTGATCAGGACAGTCAGCAGAATGATGGAGATGCCATAACTTCCGGTAAAACCATGGAAGAAATGCAGGACGTAAAGAAACGGAATCGAAACGAAGCCGAAATAGCCGAGATCGATGGTGCGTTCCAGTCCCTTCCCCACCGATTTGAGGATGTCAAGCTCCTTGGGTCCAACGAAGAGCGTGTAGTGATGAACGTTGCCCGGCGCTCCTGCCGGGCCACTGATTGCAGAAATGAAAGCCGGACCGGCCTGCTGCACCCAAACTCGGTGCTGAACACCGTTGTCAGGAAGCAATCCAAAGAAGAAATAGGTATAGCCGAAGCCCGCCCAGCCAACGTCGCCAACGAATTCGTGACCTTTGACTATTTCCGCGGGCGGTTCCCGATGGATCTTGTTATCCACGAGAGCAATAAACCCTTCGAAGTGCGCGTCCGGATTCGGGACGCTCTGGTCGCTTTTGACCGTCAGAATCAATTCAGGCATCGGAGCGCTACCATCAGCCGTTGCCACAGAAACCTCAAATTGGACGGGGTAAGTCGAACCGGAGAAAGTAAACGTCTTGGTAATGACCGTTCCGTTCCCTGCTCGACCACTGAAAACTAGAGTACCCTTGGAGTCGCCGGTTAACTTCAGGTCGCTCCCCTCTACCGAGTAAAGCAGTTCCTCGTCATCGAAGGGCGCCGGACTCTGCCATCGAATGCCCAAGGGAAACGGTACCCCGGGAGCGGACTGAATTATATCAAAAGGTGGACTGTCCTCTTGAACCGAGCTTCGATAATTTTTGAACTTGAAGCTCTTGAGGCGAGCCCCCTGGTTGGTAAACAAAGCAATGTAGTAGTCGGTTTCAACGCGGATCTCCTTGGCCTCGCGGCTGACCGGAACCGCGACAGGCTTGGTCTGGGTAGGCGCGGCCGGAGCCTCTGGCGCAGCCGGCGGCGCTTTCTCCGGTGCTTTTTGCGCAATCTCTGGGGCAGACGGAGGCGGGCTATAGTATCGTGTCATCCACTCTTGGTAGATCACCAAAATAAGTATCGACAGGCCGATGGCTAAAAATGCGCGCTTATCCATGAGCGATAGTTCTTAGTGGACGGGATCGTAGCCGCCTGGATTCCAAGGGTGGCAGCGACTAACCCGTTTGAGCCCGAGTGATAATCCCTTTAGAATCCCATGTTTTTGGATGGCCTCAGAAGCATAGACGGAGCAGCTCGGAAAAAAACGGCACGCGCGGGGCAAAAAAGGCGATAGGAGCTTATGGTACGCCGTCAAGATGATGGGGATAATGTTTCTAGAAACTCGATACACTATTTCCGGCGACCTCTGTTTTCAATGAGAATATCTCGAATTTCACTCTCGACCTCATACCAGGAAAGGTTCATCGCACCCTTCCTGGCGATAATGAGCACATCCTGGTTGGGGACAATTTGGTGGCGATGCCTGCGGAAACATTCTCTGAGAAGCCGCTTTACTCGGTTACGGACAACCGCATTCCCCACTTTCGAACTAACAGTTACGCCAAGCCGGGCCTCTCCTCGCTCGTTCGGTTTGATAATAATCAAGAAATGGGGGGCATAGATTTTTTTCCCCCAACGCGACAGGCTCAGAAACTCTGGCCGTTTTCTCAGACGGGCTTGTTTCGGAAAGTTCGCTTTGCCTCGCGACGACATCCCCCGTTTTTACGTGCGAGCCCGTTTCGGCGGTACCTTAACAGTTAGCCTTTTGCGCCCCTTGGCCCTTCGTCTTTTCAACACATTACGCCCGCCGGGGGTTTCCATCCGTATGAGAAAGCCGTGGGTTCGTTTACGTCGTACGTTACTGGGCTGATAAGTTCTTTTCATAGATGTAATACTCCCTCGGCCGAACAGACGGCCAAGAAGTTATTTCAATCATAGACTCCAGGTATTGTCAATTTAGTAGAGTTCGGCCTTTAGAGAGCGCTGCATTAGGTCGCGCACGGCTTCGGCGGGCTTTTTGCCTTCATAAATGACCTTATACATCTGCTCCACGATCGGCATTTCGGCTTCCAACCGCCTCGAAAGCAAGTATACAGAACGAGTGTTACGAATACCCTCGGCCACCATGCGAGTCTCTTGGCTAATCTCCTGCACGCTCTTTCCCTGTGCGATCTGGATACCAACCTTTCGGTTGCGGCTGAGGTCACCGACACAAGTTAGCACCAAGTCCCCCAAACCCGGCAAACCTGCAAGGGTCATTGAATCCGCCCCCATGCGAACAGCCAGCCGCGTCATCTCTGCAAGCCCCCGGGTGATTAGAGCAGAACGCGCGTTATGACCGAGGCTCAGACCGTCGCTAATTCCCGCGGCGATGGCAATAACATTTTTAATTACCCCACCCATCTGCACGCCAACGACATCCGTCGAGGTATAGACTCTAAAATTCTTCGTGCTCAGGGTCTCTTGGACGTCTCTAGCTATCTCTTCAAGGCGCGCAGCTACGGTAACGGCGGCCGGCAAGCCCCGAGCGACCTCAATGGCAAAAGTCGGACCGGACAGAAAGGCATGTCTTTCCTTTTGCGGTCCGCCGAAGACCTCGGCCAAGACCTCCCCCATAGTTTTCAGACTTCCCTCTTCGAGCCCCTTCGTGCCGCACAGAACGGTTGCTTTCGGGGACACATAGGACGAAGCGCTAACTACGACGGCGCGCACCGTATGGGACGGAACAGCGCAAATGACCAAGGATTTGTCAGCGACGGCAGCTTCGATGGAACGAGTAAATTCAATGCTTGCCGGGAGGACGACACCCGCCAGATAGGTGCGACTCACTCTGTTTTCTTGAAGCTCGCGAAAGCTTTCTGCCCCGTGGCACCAGAGCGTCACTGGCTCACCCTTATCAGCAAGCAACTTGGCCAGGGCGATACCCCAACCGCCCGCCCCAATAATTCCGATCGGCTTCAGCATAATGATAAAAAGATCCCGGAAGCAGGAAGAGAAATCAAGTTCGGAGAGGACGCGTCAGACGAGACTGCGAAAGACACCGTGGGTGGACGAAAAGCTACTCTTCCTCCTCCTCCTCTTTCTCCGCCAGGCGTGCCAACGACACGACCCGTTCGCTTTCCTCCAAATCGATAAGTCGCACGCCCTGGGTGTTGCGACCGATAACCCGGATATCCTTGATGCGAAGACGTATGATCTTGCCCGCGTTCGTGACCAGCATGAGCTGATCGTCCTCGGTCACCTGTTGCGCGCCCACAACGCGGCCGGTCTTGTCAGTGGTTTTCATCGTGATGATGCCCTTGCCGCCGCGGGATTGGAGACGATACTCATTGGTCTCCGTACGCTTACCGAAGCCGTTCTCGGCGACCGTGAGCACGTCGCAGCCGAGGCTGAGTATCTCCATGCTGACCACCAAATCGCCATCATCGAGCCGCATTCCGACCACACCATAGGTTCCCCGGCCCGTTGGCCGGACTTGTTCTTCTTTAAAGCGAATGGATTGTCCACCGGCGGTGGAAAGAATGATTTCCTGCTGTCCATCCGTCAGATGGACACCAATGACCTCGTCTTTGTCTTCCAGGGCGATGGCGCGAATCCCGTTGGAGCGCGGATTCGCATAGGACATCAGCTCGGTCTTCTTTACGAGGCCCTTTTTTGTGGCAAAGACAACGTAACGCCCTTCTTGGAACTCGCGGACCGTTAAGAAAGCCGAAACTTTCTCTCCCGGTTCGAGATTGAGCAAATTAACGATCGGTTTGCCCCTCGCGGCTCTGCTCGCCTGCGGCAGCTCGTGCACCTTGATCCAGTAAACCTTGCCGATCGTCGTGAAGAAGAGAATGTACGAGTGCATGGAAGCGATAAAGAGGTACTCGACAAAATCTTCTTCTTTGGTGGTCGCGCCGATCTTTCCCTTGCCGCCGCGTCGCTGCGCCCGATAAAGAGTGACCGGATTGCGTTTGATGTAGCCCTCGTGCGAAATGGTGACCGCCATGTCTTCATCGACGATCAGGTCCTCGATGGAGATCTCCTCCGATTGGGCGACGATCTGGGTTCTTCGCTCGTCGCCATACTTCTCCTTGATCTCCTTCAGCTCTTCGACAATGATGCGATAGATTTCCTTCTCGTTTGCAAGGATCGCTTTCTGCTTGGCGATGAGCTCCACCGTTTCCTTGTGCTCTTCGAGAATCTTGTCGCGTTCCAAACCTGTCAGTCTTTGCAGCCGCATGTCCAAGATCGCCTGTGCCTGGATGTCGGAGAGGCCGAAATTCTGCATCAAACCGTCTTTTGCGGCTTTGGGATCCTGGGAGCGCCGAATCAGCGTAATGACGGCATCGAGATGATCGAGCGCGATCTTGAGCCCTTCGAGGATATGGAGCCGCTCCTCCGCCTTGCGCAGGTCATAGGCGGTCCGCCGCGTCACCACTTCCTTGCGGTGATCCAGGAAGGCCTTGAGGGCCTCTTTGAGATTGAGTACCTTTGGGCGGCCGTCGGCAATGGCGAGCATGTTGACGCCGAAAGAATCTTGTAAACCCGTGTGCTTATAAAGCTGGTTGAGGACAATGTCGGCTATGACATCACGCTTTAATTCGACGACGATGCGCATCCCTTCGCGGTCCGATTCATCGCGGAGATCGGCGATCCCTTCGACTTTCTTCTCCTGCACTAAGGCGGCAATCTGTTCAATGATCCGATTTTTGTTGACCATGAACGGGATTTCACTGATAACGATTTGCTCTTTGCCGGTGCGTTTGACGGTTTCGGTGAAAGCCTTGCCGCGCATCTGGATGATGCCTTTACCTTCGTTGTAAGCTTGAGCGATCGGCTCCTTCCCATGAATGAAACCGCCGGTAGGGAAATCCGGCCCCGGGATATACTTCATCAATTGTTTGATCGTAAGAGCCGGATCTTCGACCAGGGCAACGAGCCCATCGATTACTTCCCCCAAGTTGTGCGGCGGAATATTGGTCGCCATTCCGACTGCGATACCCGAGGCGCCGTTGACCAGCAGGTTGGGAACGCGCGACGGCAGAACCGCCGGTTCTTTGAGGGAGTCGTCGTAGTTCGGAATGAAATCGACGGTCTCCTTCTCGATATCCGCTAAAAGTTCTTCGGCGAGACGGGCCATGCGGATTTCGGTGTAACGCATAGCGGCGGGAGGATCGGGATCGATGGAGCCAAAGTTCCCCTGGCCATCGATCAGCGGATAACGCATCGAGAAATCTTGCACTAATCGAACGATCGTATCGTAAACCGCGGCATCACCGTGGGGATGATACTTACCGATGACATCGCCGACGAGACGAGCCGATTTCTTATAGGGCTTGTCCCAGCTATTGCCCATATCGTACATGGCGTAAAGCACCCGGCGGTGGACCGGCTTGAGCCCGTCGCGCACGTCCGGCAGCGCGCGACTGATGATAACGCTCATGGCGTAGTCCATGAACGACTGGCGCATTTCGTCCTCGATATAGACGGGGATCTTTTGCTGCTTCAGCGTCGCTTCCATATCTTTAGGCGTTCAAACAGTTCAAGTAGTTCAAATCGTTCAAGCCGTTTCGTCGTTTTGAACTTTTTAAACGAATTGAACGGCTTGAACTTATTCCGTGGGTTAGATGTCCAGATTCTTTACGCTTAGCGCATGCTCCTCGATGAACTTGCGCCGGGGTTCCACTTCGTCGCCCATCAATGTGGAGAAAATATCGTTGGCTTCGACGGCGTCTTCGATGCGGACTTGCAAAAGCACGCGAGTCTCGGGGTTCATGGTCGTTTCCCAAAGCTGTTCCGGGTTCATTTCCCCTAGACCTTTGTAGCGCTGGATGTATTGGCCTTTCTTGCCGCCTTCAAGAATATAGTCCGCGAGTTCCGTAAAGGAGCGTAGCTTGGCTTTCTGTTCGCCATCCTCCAAGGAGTATGGCGGCGATCCCGGGCTCATGAGCTCGCTGAAAAGCCGCTTGAGCTCTTTGTACTCGACGCTTGCCAGTAATTCCCGATCAATCACGGTATGCAGCCCGGTCCCGTTGGACCGCGTGGCGCAGATGAGCTTGAAGCAGTTATGCTCCGGATCTTCTTCCAGCGAACAGGAAAGCGGCGCTTCGTCCGGTGCAACTAGGTTGATGTAAGATTCGAGATCGGTTTGGAATTTCTTGAGCATCCCTTCATCCTTGAGAGTCTCGTCGCTGAAATCCGGCTCCAGTAAGAGAGCTTCTAGCACCGACCGGCTTCGCCTTTTCCTTGCCGCAACAGCCATCAGCTTCTCCCAACGCAGCACCTTTTTGATAAAGGCTTGCAGCGGTTGTCCGGCGAGGCCGTTGCCATTACTCGATGTCCGCACTCGAATGTCCTCGGTGCCGATCTCGATCAAGTAATCTTCCAGCCCGGTTTCATCTTTGATGTAGCGTTCCTGTTTGCCCCGCTTCACTTTGTACAGAGGCGGCTGGGCGATAAAGAGATGCCCTTTTTCCACCAAATCGGGCATTTGCCGGTAAAAAAAAGTAAGTAGCAGGGTTCTGATATGTGAGCCATCCACATCCGCGTCGGTCATGATCACAATGGAATGATAGCGCAGCTTGGCCCCGTCATAGTCTTCCTTGACCCCGGTGCCCAAAGCGGTGATCATCAGGCGAATCTCTTGGGAGGAAAGCATCTTATCAAAGCGTGCCTTTTCGACGTTGAGAATCTTACCCTTGAGCGGGAGAATCGCCTGATTGCGCCGATCTCTGCCTTGTTTGGCTGATCCACCGGCCGAATCCCCCTCCACCAGGTACAGCTCGCATAACGCCGGATCCCGCTCCTGACAATCAGCAAGCTTTCCCGGTAAGGAACCCGAATCCAACGCGCCCTTGCGCCGCGCGAGATCCTTGGCTTTTCGTGTCGCCTCTCTCACCCGCGCCGCTTCGACGCCTTTCATCATGATTTTTTTGGCGTCAGTTGGATGTTCGGCGAGGTAATTTGCAAGCCTTTCATTCAATAGAGCCTCAACGATGCCTTTCACCTCGCTGTTACCCAGCTTCGTCTTTGTCTGGCCTTCGAATTGAGGTTCCGGAACCTTAACACTGATGACTGCGGTCAAGCCTTCACGCACATCCTCTCCCTGCAGATTCTCATCGTCCTTCTTGAGCTGTCCGCTGTCGATCGCGTAGCTGTTGATCGTGCGTGTGAGCGCGGACTTGAAGCCGATCAGATGGGTCCCACCCTCCATCGTGTTGATGTTGTTGGCAAAAGAAAATACGTTCTCCGCGTAGCCATCGTTCCACTGCATGGCAATCTCGACGTCGATGCCCTCCTCTTTCGCCCTGTAAGTAGATTACTTTGGAATGAATCGCAGATTTGGCGCGGTTGAGATGCTCGACAAAAGAAACAATGCCACCCTTATAGAACAACTCGTGTTTTTTCTGGCTTCTCTCATCCTCGATGGTGATTTTCACTCCCCGATTCAAAAACGCCAGCTCACGCAATCGTTGGGATAGAATGTCGAAGCTGAACTCGGTCGTCTCGAAGATCTGCGTATCGGGCTTAAAGGTAACCCGGGTCCCGCGCTCCTTGGATGTGCCGACTTCCTTCAAGCTTCCCTGAGGCTCGCCCCGCTTGTAGCTCTGCTGGTAGACTTTGCCGTCGCGTTTGATCTCGACTTCCAAAGTTTCCGACAGCGCATTAACGACAGAGATTCCCACACCATGCAGGCCGCCGGAAACTTTGTAAGAAGCTTTATCAAACTTGCCGCCCGCGTGAAGCTTCGTGAGCACGACCTCGGCGGCGGAAACATTCTCCGTTTTATGAATGTCTACCGGAATACCACGGCCATTGTCGACCACCGTCACGCTATTATCGATGTGAATCGTTACATCAATCTTGTCGCAGTGACCTGCCAAAGCCTCGTCAATGGAGTTATCTACAACTTCATAGACAAGGTGATGAAGTCCCCGCTCACTGGTGTCCCCGATGTACATTCCTGGGCGCTTTCGGACCGCCTCGAGCCCTTCCAAAACTTTTATGTTATCCGCTCTATAGTCCGATGCTTGTGGGGTTTTTGGTTCGGCCATTTTTTATCAACTGCTAACTGAGATTTACCTGAAAAGTTCCGGGGTTAGCTTGACTTTTGACTAACAAAGAATATTACCGGAAAAATGGCAAAAAGTAAAGCGAAAAATTGCCCATAACATATTGATTTTTCGAGCAAAATAAAACTCCGAAAGGGCCCTCTGGCCTGGACGGTTAAAAACCGCCGCCGTATTGACAGTGGCAGAGCTCTGAGCGAAAAGGAGGGCCATGAAAAATGCGCTTGCTGCGTTCAAATTTCTGACATTTGCTGGCCGATTCCATCGGACGCAGGTTAGCGCCGAGCAAGTCAGTACGTCCATACTTTATTTTCCGTTGGTGGGAATTTTTTTGGGGTTGGTGTTGGTTCTTCTGAATCGCTTACTGGACCCCCGTCTTGAGTCGGAAATTCTCGACGTCCTTCTGATCGCGGTCCTCGCGCTCTTGACCGGAGCGATTCACTACGAGGGAGTGCAAAATACCTTTGATGCATTGTCCGTGAAACAAGGAAAAGAGAAAGGACATAGTCTCACGTTTGGAATTCTAGCAATCGTGTTTGTGGTTCTGCTCAAGGTGCGGGCCATCGAAGTGACCGGAGAAACGCGCAGCCTCGGTCTTCTGCTGACACCGTTGTTCGGACGTTGGTCGCTGGTGATTTTTCTTTACGGCTCGGCCTCTTTCGCTGAAGGCACCGCGAGGATCCTAGCCGGCAACGTTAGAGCCTGGCATCTCGCTTTGACAACAATCCTGACGCTGGCGCTAGCCACTTTCCTGGTGGGGCGAACGGCGCTCTGGATTGGATTATGTTTGTCTCTTTTCGCTTTGCTTAGCCGGACCTATCTCCGAAGGAGAAATGGCTGCATCGGCTCCGATAATTTCGGAGCCGTTGTCGAGCTCAGTGAAACCCTGAGCTTCCTTCTCTTCGCATCCTTGTAAGACAACACCGATTTCGCCGCCGGCCCCATGGAGCTCTTCAAGCCTTTATCGCCTGTTATTCCGGTTTTCCTGCTCGTCGCGGTGGGCTTCGTCTTCGCCCATTGGAAAAAGATCAGCCTCGCATCGGTAACGGAAATTATCGTCTATTTGGGAACGCCCTCCCTGGTTTTCACCGCTCTCGCAAGCCGGCCTCTCTTTGCGGAAGACATCGCGGTTCTGTTCAGCGGCGTGGTCATAATCTTCGCTGGCGTCGGCTTACTGATCCGGCTCTATTTCCTGGTCTTTCAATTTCGCTCCCGTGGGTTCGCCTTGCCCGCCCTTTTTATGAACGCCGGGAATATGGGTATCCCGCTGGCGCTCTTCGCTCTTGGTCCGCCCGGCATGCAGCGAGCAACCTTGCTCTTTGTCATTATCACGTCTTTTCAATACTCGCTTGGGGTTTACATTCTAAGTGGTCGTGGTCATTGGGCAGAGATTTTTCGTCTGCCACTGATCTATGCCACCATCGCTGGACTATCTTTTAATCTGGGGCAAGTAAGGATTCCTGATCTGATCTTCCAGCCGCTTTCACTGCTCGGCCAATCTACGATTCCACTTATGCTCGTGAGCCTCGGTTATCGCCTGCATGACTTTCGGTCATTGCAATGGGGTCACGCCATCGGCGGAGCGCTGCTGCGAATTCTGGGCGGATTTATTGCCGCGACCATCGCGGTGAAACTAATCGACGCCGACGGCATCAACCGCCAAGTGTTACTGCTTTACGGTTCCCTACCCGCAGCTGCCATGAACTTCGTTCTCACAGAAAAGTTTGGTCAGGATCCGAATCTCGCGGCGTCCATCGTGGTCTTGAGCACCTTTTTTTCTATCATCACGATTCCGCTGGTGTTCTGGCTCATCCTCTGAGGCGACGAGATTTTCAGAGCGGCAAACCGAAGGTCGTGAAATTGCGAGGAGCGAAAATAACGCTTGACAGGACATTGTTCACGATGTAATTTCCGCTTCGTTATTTTGACTCTCTGGGCGTCAGGGAAGACCGGTCAAAATCCGGCGCGGTCCCGCCACTGTAAGGGCGACGAAAGCCGCAACGCAAGTCACTGCTCAGAAAAATTTTAGATTTGGATTGAGGATTTTGGATTCAATCTAAAACCGCAAATTTAAAGTCTGAAATTTTAATCTGGATGGGAAGGCGCGGCGAGTAGATTAAAGCCTAAGCCAGGAAACCTGCCTAGAGCATTTTTCAACCGGCCTCTCCGGAAGAGAGAGAAAGGTCTTCCAATCTTTCCCCCAATAGACCGTAGAGGCGACGGACTCGTTGGGATGAGTCGTGGCTTGTTTTTCGTTTTCTCGAGCGAGCCAGCAAGGACGCGGTTTCCTTTTTCCGATGAGCAAACAACGAATGATCGGATTAGGGAGGTAATAAAACAAAGATAATCGGCTGCAGACGGATTAAGGGAAAGGGGTGACTCCCCCTCCCTGCACCCACCTCCAATTTTTGATTTTAGATTTTGGATTTTAGATTCGATACCAATCCAAAATCGGCAATCGAAAATCCAAAATGGGGGAGCGGGCATGGAGAGGGGGGAATGCCCCTGCTGCCCCGCAACTGTAAGGGCCACGAAGGCCGCACGCACTAGCCACTGCTCAGAAGAATTTTGGATTTAGGATTTTGGATTCAGTCTAAAATCTAAAAATCTGAAATTTTAGGGTGGGAAGGCGCGGCGAGTAGGTTAAAGCCCGAGCCAGGAGACCTATCCGATCTGCCTAACTTCCCCTTTCGCGGGAAAAGGAGGTTTTATGGCTCGCTTCTGGTTTCTACTGTTTTTTACTTTGTTTCCGATCTTGTCTCAGGCCGCGGAGCCGGCACCCGCGGAAAGTCTTCCTCCAATGGTTGTAACCGCCACACGCACGGAAGTTCCTCTTAATCAGCTCACAACATCCCTGACAGTCATCACAGCTGAAGACATTCGCGAGCGGCAAGGGGAACTGGTATCGGAGGTCCTGCGCGACGTCGCAGGCGTCAATGTCGTTCAAACGGGTTCCATGGGAACGGCCACGTCCGTTTTCATTCGTGGCTCCGCATCAAATCAGGTGCTGGTTTTGGTCGACGGCGTTGAAATAAACAGCACGACCACAGGTGCCTACGACTTCGCTAACCTGACCACCGAAAGCATCGAGCGCATCGAAGTCCTCCGCGGCGCCGGTGGAACTCTTTATGGCTCGCAAGCCATCGGCGGCGTGATCAATATCATCACCAAAAGAGGACAGGGGCCGTTGGATGTGGGGGTATCCGCGCAGGGCGGCAACGGTTGGACCAACCGTCAAGTCGCAACCCTGAGAGGCGGCGTGGGTAAACTCGGCTATGCGTTCAGCGTAGGCCATATCGGGAGTCAAGGCTTCAGGAGCGTCAACGACGATTATCGCAACCTCTCGACGTCGGCGCGCCTGGACTATCAGCTGACAGAGAATGCCAGCCTCAAGGGTATCTTCCACTACATCAATAGCGATGCGGGCTTGTTCAATAACAACAACTTCGCCTCCACAGCCGACCCCAACGCTCGTCAGGCCACGACTCAATACGTGGGCAAACTTGAGTGGGAACAAAAAATCCTGGCGAACTGGGATTACCGAATTTCCGGATCCATTTTCAAAGAACATGACAATTTTACCGACGACGTCGATTCCTGCGTCTTTTTCGGTTCCCCTGCGATTCGCGCACTCGCGATATCTTTCGCCCTCAAATCGCTAGCGGCGAATTTCAAACCAACTATCGCCTCGAAGATTGGAGCACGTCGACTTTTGGCGTCCAATACAATCGCAGGTCGGCCAGCACCAACGGTGGAATCGACGAAGCCATCGGCAATGTCGGCTACTACCTGCAGCAACAATTTCAGTTTCTCGACCGCAGCCTGATCATGATCCCGGGAATCCGCCTGGACGATAATCAACAGTTCGGCACCGCTTGGACGCCTTCTTTCTCCGCGGCCTATCTATTCAAGGAGATCGGCACCAAGTTAAAGGGTGGCTATGCCAGCGGTTTTAGAGCGCCGACGTTGAACGAGCTGTTCTTCCCTCCGGGCTTCGGTTGCCCCGCTTTCGGTAATCCAAACCTCGGTCCGGAAAGAAGTTGGGAAATAAACTTCGGCGTCGAACAGAATCTTCCTCGCCGAGCGATCAAACTAGGGTGCGAAACTACTTCCATCGCGAGGTGAAAGACCTGATCGAAGGAAGACCCATTCCCGGAGATCCAATGGGTTGTGTCCGCGCCGAGAACGTGGGAAGCGCCCGGTTTGACGGCGTCGAATTGACTTTGGGAATAAGACTCTTCGAGGGCCTCACTTTGAACGCCAATTACACCTATCTCGACTGGGATACTGCGGATGGGATCTTACCGCGCCGGCCGCACAATAGCGGGAACATGATCCTGAACTATCTACAGGATGCTTTGAACGTCAATCTCATCGTCAACATCGTCGGGCGCCGTCGACGATTTCAGAGCTGCCTCGCCGTTTGGCGATACGGTCACGGCGGGATATGGAATTGTCGATCTCGCATCATCCTACAGGCTTCCCTGGCGCATGCCCCTCGTCAAAGGAAATAAGCCTGATCGGCAAGATCCAAAACTTGTTCAACAAGAAGTACGATCAGGCGGACGGGTTCCGCGCCCCGCCGCTAAACTTTTTGCTCGGTTTTCGGGCCAATTTTGGAAATCAATAGGAAAGAATGTTCAAAGTTCAATGTTCCAGGTTCAACGTTTCAACTCGTTTCCACACGAAGGAATTAACTTAAACTGACACACAGCAGGCTGACAGGGTATCGGATGTGTAGGGAGGAATTGATCCTAAAGTTTGTCACCCCCGAATGTCTTAATCGGGGGTCCAGTCTTCTCACCTGGATTCCCGACGGTTCGAGAACTCACCGTCCCGAGGGAAATCGAGGGATAGAAGTATTCGGGAATGACGGACTCTAAGAGGTCCAGAACAGCGCTCCTTACGCAGCAAGATATGCCTGATAACGAAATCATGGAGGTTACAGTAGTCGTCGATTTTAGATCGAGAACACAGCTTCCTATTGAAAAGACACTAACCATGCCTGAGAAAAGCACTGTGTTCGATGCTTTAAGCGCTGCCGTTCCGGTGGTCACTTCACGCAAGTTCGGTATGGATCACTTTGTCGAAGAGATAGCCGGAGTGAGAAATGATTTTGCCAGTGACCGTGGCTGGCATTTCGAGGTTAACGGCTATCGCTCCAACGTTCCCGCTGAACGATACCTCGTCAAAAGCGGCGATTTCATCAAGTGGCTGTTTCTGGCAGCGCCTTGAGTAAGCACTGCCCAGCAGTTTTACGACACGCAGAGCGATGAAGTACCGCCTTGAGACCAAATGCTAGAAGCGTGAACAGCGAGGCGAAGTGATAACCCGAAAAAATGCTTTGATGATCCTGGGAACGGCTTCCCACGTGGGAAAATCGATTGTTACCACAGGCCTCGGACGGGTTTTCGCCGAGGAAGGTTATCGGGTGGCGCCGTTTAAGGCGCAAAACATGTCGCTGAACTCCGCCGCGACACCGGATGGCGGCGAGATCGGCAGAGCTCAGGCGCTGCAGGCCGAGGCCTGCCGCGCGATTCCTCGCGTGGAGATGAACCCCGTTCTGCTCAAGCCTTCTACCGACACCGGCGCCCAGGTAATTTTACTGGGAAAGATTTGGGGACAAGTGACGGCTTGGGATTACCACACCCGGCGGGTGGAACAGCTTTTTCCCGAGGTACTCGACGCTTACAAGCGCTTGGCGAAGGACCACGATGTCATTTTGCTCGAAGGCGCGGGGTCGCCGGCGGAAATCAATCTGCGCGAGCATGATATCGTCAACATGCGGATGGCCCACGCCGCGGATGCGGCCTGCCTGCTGGTGGGTGACATCGATCGCGGCGGAGTTTTCGCTTCCCTGCTCGGCACCTTGGAGTTACTCGAAGCCGAAGATCGCGCGCGCATTTGCGGCTTCGTGATCAACAAGTTTCGCGGCGATGAAACACTCTTGCGGCCTGGAGTAACCGCGATGGAACATCGCCTCGGCTTGCCCTGCGTTGGCATCGTGCCCTATCTCGCCGACCTCGGTCTCGATGAAGAAGACGGCGTCGCCTTGGAAGACCGTGCCTCGGCGACGCGGCGTTGGAGAAATCTCGAACCCGGGCCGGCGCGCCCAATTCGCATCGGCGTCATCGCTCTACCGCACATGGCGAATTTCACCGACTTCGATGCTCTAGCGATGGAGCCGTCCGTTTCTCTCGCGTTTCTCGAACACCCCGAAGAAATGGCCGCAGCCGATCTACTCGTCTTGCCTGGCAGCAAGCAAACCCTTGACGATCTGCAGTGGCTAGACCGTCGAGGTTTTACACCGGAACTGCGCCGGCTCTGTGAAAAGGGTACTCCAGTCGTCGGCATTTGCGGCGGCTTTCAGATGCTTGGCAGTTCCGTTGAAGATCCCCACGGCATCGAGAATGGGGGACAACCATGCACCCGAAAGGGACTCGGCTTCCTGCCCGTGCGAACGGTGTTGCATGCGGAGAAGACTGTACGTCGCGTCCAAGGCTGCATGCGATCGGAGTTTCTTGGCTTTAGCCCCAGTCCCTGAAACCCATTTCCAAGGCTATGAAATCCATGTCGGCGAAACTTTTTACGAAGCGGGAGCTCGCCCGATTGCGGATATCGTACGCGCAAGGAATTTCCGGTTCCGTTCCGGACGGTGCTGTGAGCGCATCAGGCCGCGTGCTGGGCACCTACGTGCACGGTTTCTTCGACAACGATGACTTTCGCCATGCATTTCTTGCGGCCGCGCGCAGGGCCTTGGATCTCCCTCCCGCCGAAACCTGGGCTAATGTTGCGGCCGAACGCGAGGCGCGCATCGACCGCCTGGCGGATCATCTCAGAAAATCACTGGATATGAATCTAATCCGGAGTTGGATAGCCCCTTCTCCTGCGCGACGACAGAATCCGTAAATAGCTCGCATGGAAGGTTCGCGCGCTTTCATCGTTGCGAGATAAAGAGACTGGGAAGGTTCACGCGTTATCGTTTGCGAGCATTTAAAGATGACCTTGAAAAACATCGCCTATGAACTCACTGTTTAATGTAAGCCAGCAACAGAATGTCCTGATTCTAAGTTTTTCTTCGCCGGCGCGCACCTTGAGCTGGGCGGTTCTAAACGGCGGTTTCTGTCATGCCGATCACGTCATCAACCACCACGTGGACGGAAAGAATGCCTTGTTCTGCGCCCAACCCGCTCCATGGTTGGAACGTGCCGCTGCCGAATTAGGACTTCGGGGGAAAGTCATTGCTATGGCTACCGCAGTGGAAATAAGGCATACGGTTCAAGTTGCAATGAACGGCGGCGGCGCGCGGGTCACATGCTTTACTACGGTGGGTTGCGGCAACGCTCTTTCGGTGGGGGACACGGCTACTGTGACGATTGAGGAACCGGCGGCGGCGCTTCATACCGTCAATATGATATTGACGATTCAACCGGGACTTTCAGATGAAGCTATGGTGGAAGCGGTACAGATCGTCACGGAGGGACGCGTGCGGGCGCTCTACGAGAGAGGCATCAAGAGTTGTCAATCGGGTCTGCCTGCCACCGGCACGGGTACCGACTGCGTCGCCATCGTGTCTTTGGGTGATGGCGTGGAACGTTATTGCGGCAAGCATACCACGCTCGGCGAGCTCATCGGCGGCGCGGCCTACATCTCTGTTGCAAAGGGCCTGGCACTCTCGACCGACAAGTGAAAGTAGTCTTCATGGATTGGCAAGCCTTCTTAAATTCCTCTGCCTTGCTACTGTCGAGCGCTTTTCTTTTGGATCTCGCCGTCGGCGATCCGCGTTGGTTTCCTCACCCGGTGGTTCTGATGGGAAAGTTTATTTCCCGGGGCGAAAGTCTGCTCTGGACCGGCAAGGCTTGCCGAGACTTTGTCTCCGGAATGGTTCTTTCTGTGGCGTTGATCGCCCTGGCACTTGGAACGGCCTGGGCGCTGCTTTATTTTCTCACGTTTCTGCCACGGTGGATCGCTTTTGTTCTCACCGCGGGACTAGCCTCCACCACTCTAGCCACCCGCGGACTGCTTGACGCCATCACCCGCATTGAACACCCCGCTGCGATCGGGTAATCTCGTTAAGGCACGAGAGAATCTTGCCCATATCGTCGGGCGGGATACCGCCGCTTTGAACGAAGACAAAATTGTCTGCGCCAGCTTGGAATCTTTGGGTGAGAATACCAGCGACGGCATTGTCGCCCCGTTGTTCTATCTTTTTCTGGGCGGCATTCCGCTGGCGATGGCCTACAAAGCCGTCAACACACTGGACTCCATGGTCGGCTATCGCACAGAGCGTTACTTCTACTTTGGCAAGTTCGCCGCGCGACTGGATGACCTGGCCAATTTCATACCGGCGCGCTTGACGGCATTGCTCATGGTCATTGCTACTTTTCTGGTGCGGCTCAACCCAGGCCTCGCCCTGCGAGTTCTACGGCGCGATCATGCCAACCACTTGAGCCCCAATGCCGGTTACCCGGAGGCCGCGTTGGCCGGTGCTTTGGGCATCAGGCTCGGCGGTCCCAGTGTTTACTTCGGCAAAGAAGTTTGGAAGCCCTATCTGGGTGATGATTTCACTTCGGTTAAGATTACCATGCTAAAGGAGGCTCGATGTCTGTGTCTGGTCACAGCCATTCTCTCGCTCGTGACATTTGTGCTGATCTCGACGGCCCGCTTGTAGGACATGCTCTGGACCGAGAGCATGGTGGAGACATCCATAGGTGGGCGCAGAAAGCACGCATTGATCCTGCGGAGATCATCGATTTCAGCGCCAGCATCAATCCCCTGGGCCCGCCGGTTTCAGCCCGCAAGGCTTTTCGAAACAGCTACAACGAGGTATCGCGCTATCCCGACCCTTACGGCGAGAAGCTGAAGGAGGCTTTGGCAAAGCACCATGACATGAAACCCGCGGAGATCTTGGTCGGCAACGGCTCGACCCAGCTCGTCTACCTCCTCTGCTTGGCTTTGCGTCCCCGCAAGGCGCTAGTGGTGGGACCCGCATTTTCCGAACATGCCAACGCATTGATATTGGCCGGCGCGAAAGTGCGCTTCCTGTCCCTCACGGCGAATGGCAACTTTAAATTCTCCACCGAAGATTTTATGGCAGCATGGGAAAAAGCCGATGACATGGCCTTTCTCACCACGCCGAACAGCGTAACCGGCCAGTGCATTCCGGGAAAGGAGATCGAAAAGATTGCCCGCATGGCTCTTTTGAAAAGGCGGTTCTTGGTCATCGACGAGGCCTTTATCGACTTTGTCGAAGGGGAGTCCGTCAAACAACTGATTCGGGACAATGCCTATGTGATGATCCTGCGCTCCCTCACCAAATACTATGCTTTGCCCGGACTTCGTCTCGGCTATCTTCTCGCTCACTCTCGAAGAGTCGCACAATTCGCCAATTACTTAGAACCCTGGTCCGTCAACGGCCCGGCCCAGCATGTCGCGCTGGCTTGCTTGGCTGATCCGAGTTTCGGGCTAAAGACAGAGCGCTGGCTACACCGGGAGAGAATTTTCCTGACGCAAGCTTTGCTCGCGTTGAAAAGTTTTCAACCTTATCCCTCCAGTGCGAATTTCCTGCTGGTTCGTATTGCAAACAACGCCAGCGCCTCAGGGCTTCGTTCTTTTCTCTTAAATAAGAAAATACTCATCCGTGCCTGCAATTCCTTCTGCGGGGCTAGGGACCGATCATTTCCGCGTCGCCGTGCTGAAAAGAAAGGAGAATGTCCGGCTGCTCGAAGCTCTCAAAGAATGGACGCCACAATCGCTTCCATGAGCAAAGAGATCATTCTAATAACCGGCGGCGCCCGCTCCGGAAAAAGCCAATACGCCGAGCGGCGCGCAATAGAAATCGGCGGTAGACGGCTCTATGTGGCGACCGCCGAGGCCAAAGATGAAGAAATGGCCCAGCGAATAGCGGAACACCGGAAACGGCGCGGCAACCAGTGGCGCACTATCGAGGAGCCTCTGGAATTAACCCAAGCACTCCTGGCAGAGCGCGGCAAAACCGACTGCGCGCTGGTGGATTGTTTGACTCTGTGGACCAGCAATCTTTTGATCCGGCGCGACGAGAAATACGCGTCGCAGAAAGTCGAAGATCTCATCGAGCAGCTACCGCAGCTTGATTTCCATCTGCTATTCGTCACCAATGAGGTTGGCTGGGGCATCATTCCGGACAATCCCCTGGCGCGAAAGTTTCGCGACCTTGCCGGCCGGACGAACCAACGCCTAGCACAAGCAGCGAATGAAGTTATTCTGATGGTTGCGGGAATGCCGATCATCGTAAAGAAGGAAGCAGCATGCTCCTAGAAAAGACCCTCGAAAGAATCCGGCCGTTGGATCTCTCCTTCGAGGTCCAAGCCCAGATGAGGCTCGATTCTCTGACAAAACCGCAAGGAAGTCTGGGAAAATTGGAAGAGTTGGCGCGCCGCGTCGCCGTGATTCAGAGAAAAGTTCCGCCGCATCTCGGACGAAAACTGCTATTCGTCTTCGCAGCGGACCACGGGATTACCGCGGAAGGCGTCAGCGCCTATCCCAAAGAGGTCACCGCGCAAATGACTCACAACTTTCTGCGCGGCGGCGCCGCCATCAACGTTCTAGCGCGCCATTACGGCGTCGAAGTCGAAGTGATCGACGTGGGTGTGGATTACGAATTCGCCAACCCAGCGGGACTGCGCAACTGCAAAGTTCGCCGCGGAACAAGCAATTTCTCCCGCGGCCCCGCCATGAGCCGATCGGAGGCTGTACAATCCATCGAAACGGGAATTCGTCTCGTCGAAGAAGTAGCTCTGGAGAATCTCTTTTTGCTTGGCGCCGGCGAGATGGGGATCGGCAACACCAGCAGCGCCGCAGCCATACTGTGTGCCTTGAGTGGCGCTGCGCCCCGCGATGTGGTCGGGAGAGGCACGGGAATCGACGATTCGACCTGGAGACGAAAAGTTTCGGCCATCGAACGCGGTCTTGAGGTGAATCGGCCCGACTTGAAAGAGCCACTCGACGTTCTTACGAAAGTGGGCGGACTGGAAATCGGCGCCATGACAGGTGTGATTCTGGGGGCGGCGGCGTTTCAAATTCCGATGGTTTTGGACGGCTTTATATCCGGCGCCGCAGCGCTCCTCGCACAGCGGTTTTGTCCGCCGGTCCAAGATTTTCTCTTTGCCTCGCATCTGTCCCCCGAGACTGGGCATAAGTTCATGCTTGAGCAACTGAAGCTGACACCGGTTTTGGACTTGGAAATGCGCCTCGGGGAAGGGACCGGCGCCTGCATGCTCATGGGTTTCATTGAAGCTGCTGCAAAAATCCCCGCTGAAATGGCGACCTTTGAATCCGCCGGTGTAGAGAAAAAACTGTCGTGAGCTCTTTCTTTGCAGCGCTACAGTTTTTGACTCTCTTCCCCCGGCCCGGGTGGATGGAGCATTCCCCCAACGAACTGGGACGATCTGTGATTTTCTTCCCTGTGGTTGGTCTTATATTGGGCTCGATCCTGGCCCTCGTGAATTTTCTGCTCGACCCCTTTGCAAGCGCGGGGCTCTTGAGCGTGATCCTTGTTACCCTGTTGGCCGTCATGACGGGCGGGCTTCATCTCGACGGTGTCGGAGATACCTTCGACGGCCTGGGCGCCGGTGGCGACCGCGACCGCGTTCTTAGCGTCATGGATGACAGCCACACCGGAGTCTTCGGTCTCATCGCGATTGTTTTGGTGCTGTTTCTTAAAATCAACGCTCTTGAAAGCATGGACATTGACCGCTGGCGAACGTTGCTGGTGGCCCCTATCCTGGGGCGTTGGGCGATGGTGCTATTGGCCTATCGCTCCAAGGCAGCCAAAGCGGGACTGGGTTCCAATTTAATAGATCACCTGCAAACGAAGCATTTTCTTCTCGCCACGTTGCTGACTTTGGTTTTGGTAACGGCGATCTTTCTTAGGAACGGCATTGTCATGATGGCCTGGGTCGCGGTTTTCACTATCGCAAGCAAAAGCTATTTTCATCGTCGCTTAGGCGGCGTTACCGGCGATATCTTCGGCGCTGTTGGAGAATTGAGCGAGACCTCGGTCATGGTCTTGTTGGCTCTGTGAGAAACATGAATCATCGGAAGCAGATCATCACTGTTTATTTATTTGCCGTAAGCCTAATCCTCCTGTACGGCCATAGTATCCGGGCGGCAGAAGGGCCAGGCCCGCAACGAGTCGTTTCCCTTGCGCCCAGCGTGACCGAAACATTATTTGCCCTCGGTTTTGGCGATCGTTTGGTTGGCGGTGACCACTTATTGCGACTATCCAGCCGAGGCGCGGCGGATGCCGAAGATCGGCGGGTTTACCAGTCCGAGTGTGGAAGCGATCATCGCGACCGGCCGGAGCTCGTAATCGGCGTTAGCGAGCTCCAGCCGATCCGGTGAAAACAAAAGAGATTGAGCATCTCGGCATCAAAGTCACTTTGCTATCAGTCGCGAGCGTGAGACGAGATCTTGAATTCCGTTTAAAGTCCGTTGCCCGCTATGTTGGGACGTCCCGGAAGCAGGGTGAAAACTCGCGCAAAAAATAACCCGCCAATTGGATCAAGTGACAAGAGCGAGTGGCCCCGGCGCCGCGGCGCTCCACACTTTTGCGGTGGGGCTTCGGCCTTTGGTCGCGGTCGGCGGCAAGAATTTCATCGACGAGCTCATTACCTTGGCGGGCGGTGACAATATTGCCGGCAATGCAGCTCAGCCCTGGCTCAACCTCCCTGACGAGTACGTGGTGGCCAAAGCACCGCAGGTCATCATCCAGGCCGGCATGGGATCGGAGCGCGGAACGTCGCTCAAATATTGGGGAGATCTGAAGTCTATTCCCGCTGTGAAAGAGGGGCGCGTCTATTCGTATCCGTCCGACAAGATTCTCCGGCCCGGACCGCGGGTCGGCGAGGGACTGGAAGAAATCGCCCGCCTCGTGCATCCGGAGTGCTTCGGGAAATCCACACGCCGGACCCAACAGAAGAAGTGCATGTGAAAGTTCTCGACCGTAAAAAAATGTTTTCGGTCAATGGACTGCTGTTGGCTTTGCTGGCACTATCCATTGTCGGTTGCACTCTGCTCGGACCGGTGCGCCTCGATCTGTCGCGAGCTTTGCAAAATATATTCTCCGGGAATCCGGATGCCGAAATACTGTTTCGCGCCCGACTTCCTCGAGTTCTTTTGGGAGTCGCCATCGGCGGCGGGATGGCGGCTTGTGGCGTCGTGCTGCAAGCGCTGCTGCGCAATCCGCTGGCCTGCCCGCAGATGATCGGGGTTTCCGGAGGCGCTTCTTTGGGGGGAATCCTGGGCCTGATCTTTTTCCCGCATTGGCTGCTGCCCATCGCCGGCGGGCTTTTCGGTGAAATCTCTTGGGTGCCCCTCACTGCGTTTTTCGGCGCGTTGTTGAGCATGGTGTTGATTTATCGTTTCTCGCTGTTCCACGGGCGCCTCCACCCCTATCACCTGCTGCTGTCCGGAGTGATTTTTAACTCCTTCATCGCCGCCGTGATTATGTTTCTTAATTCGATCATTGATTTTTATCAGGCCCAGGGACTGCTCTTCTGGCTCATGGGCAGTCTTTCCACTCGCGCCTATCTTACCGTCGGATTCATCTGGGCCTACATCATTTTCGGTTTTCTCTGGCTCTGGACCAAGGGTCTTGCCCTCAATCTCATCACCCTGGGGGAAGAAGCGGCTATGCAACTCGGGGTGGAGACCGGCGCGCTCCAGCGGCAGATTTTTATCGCTTCCTCGCTAATGATCGGCGCCATGGTCTCCGTAAGCGGCATGATCGGTTTCGTGGGATTGATGATTCCCCACGTCATGCGCTTGATCATCGGCAGCGACCATCGGCTCCTGCTGCCGGCGTCTTTTCTTGGCGGCGGAATTTTCTTGTGCTGGGCGGACACTCTCGCCCGCATCCTGCTGGCGCCAGCGGAGCTGCCGGTAGGAATCATCACCGCGTTCTTTGGCGGCCCCTTCTTCCTTTTCCTTCTCTACCGCGACGGCGCTAAAAAGTTGGCTCTATGAATCCGGCGATTCAAACCGAGAATCTGACGTTTGCCTACAAAGATAAGCCCGTGCTCGATGGTGTCTCCCTCTCGATCGAGAGCGGCGAGATGGTCGGCATCCTGGGTCCCAACGGGTCGGGCAAAACGACCTTACTGAAGATTTTTTCCGCGGTCTTGAGGGGGCGGGGAGAGGTCAAAGTCAATGGCAGAAGTATTGAAACCTACGGCAAGCGGGAATTGAGCCGGCTTTTCGCCATGGTACCGCAAGAGAGCCAAATCCTTTTTCCCTACACGGTGGCCGAGATCGTCTTGATGGGAAGGGCGAGCTATCACAGCCCTCTAGCACTCGAGGGAAAGAAAGATCTCGAGGTCGCGCGAGCCAGCATGGAGTTGACCGATTCGCTATCTTTCTCCAACCGTTATCTCCATGAGTTGAGCGGCGGCGAGAAGCAGCGAGTGATCATCGCCCGCGCCTTGGCCCAGGAACCCGAGATTCTCTTGCTCGACGAGCCTTCCGCCTTCCTCGATCTCAAACATGTGGTCCAAGTCTTCGAGCTCATGCGCCGGCTCAACCGCGAGCACCGCCTGACCATCGTCGCCGCGCTCCATGATCTCAACCTCGCCGCGCTGTTCTTTCCGCGCCTGGTGATACTGCGCGAAGG
>CAVTUQ010000038.1:0-141735 GCA_963737905.1 uncultured delta proteobacterium
TCGCGAACTGTGGCTTCCGCGGCTTCGAGTGGAAGCTTGTTTGCCTCTCAAATTGATTTCCTCCGCACGGAGGTGAAGCCGTTTGGCTTCCATGAAACAGAGGGAACAAACAATCATATCAAGGAAAGTGATACCTTGATCTTCGCTTACAACCCGATAGGCGTTACCTACAATCGGCTCCCCGCAATGTTGACAAATACGATCCATGTTCTTCTAAAAAGGCAAGGAACATGCCATATCCTTGGGATTTGTCCAAGTGGCATCCAAGACATTGCGTTTCAACAGAAATTTTATCTGCAACCAAGAAATGAGTTCTGTTGATCCGTTCCCCTGGATGAAGGGATTTAAGGTCGTTTTACGAATTTTTGTAAGTGATTTTTCTACAACGCTCGCGTTGTTACCTTCATGGACTTGAGACGGACAGCAGTGAAAAATGACAAAGAAAAAGGTAGAAAATGGTCAGAGGTATCGAAGGATGCTCTCATCTACTTTTCTATTACCGAAAGGGTTTCAAAATACGTTAAGACGGCGGCGAGGGAAGATTCGGGTTGCCAAGGGTCAGAGAGATGACCTTATGAAGAGAGCAGATTTCAAGACCTCGTCATGGTGTGTGTTTTGCTCCAATCACTCTAACCTAGAGGGCGAGTTGATGAAGAGTGCAATCCTGCGCCGAAAGTCGATCGAACTCCTCAAGGAACTAACCCAAATTCTCCAGGAGATTATCGGTTCCGGAGATGAAGAAAGGTTTCGCCGGTTAGAGGAAACGATTCGCAAGCTGGATGACAGTCGTCGAAAACCTGCTCCTACACTTCATTGATCGGGTTCCACTTGGACGCGCGAGAGCGCTTTAAATCGTCGCAAGGCTAGGTTCCTAGAACACCTTCGGTTCTTTCACGGGCGTTTCTAGCGCAGTGAGGCCTTTGTCTATTAGGCCTACGCGCCAGCGCAGCTCTTCCTCCGGTGGCAGCTCCGGCTGTCCGACTGGATAGTGAAACTTACTTCCGCCGAGAATCCTTCCTACTCCGACTTGCGTTGCGACGTTGGAGAGGCAAGTGATTACGACCACCGGAATTCCCTTTTTCTCGATTTCTTTCCCGATCGTAGCGCCGCTACGTGTGCCGGTTCCTCAGGTGGCGGTTAATATCACCGCGCCAACGCCGGAGCCGGCGAGCTCTTGGGCAATGCCTGCGCCGATTTCTTCCATCTTGCTCGGCATCGCTCCCGTGCCAGTGGTGACGAAGTAGTGGCCGTGGAGTCTATTGAATCTCTTGGCTTTCTCCAGGACGCGCATGGCGTCCAGCGGCACGATCCGGTCCGGATCCTTGTCGACTGTAGAAGTATCGTAACCGGTATGCATGGCTTCGAATTCGCCCTGCCTGAGGTCCTCCCGCCCTTCGAGCGCATACTTGAAATATCTGGAGCCACGGGAGCTCTCCAGACGGTCAGGGTTTCCTTTCGGCACTAAACCGCCCTCGGTAACCAACGCAACAGTGACGTCCTTCAAACTGCCGGTCAAATTGGGAATAGGATGCTGCTTCGTTTCGACTTGAGGAATCTCGCTCTCATAGGGCTGGCCTTTGAGCTTTGCCAGCAACAGATCCACGGCGCGGACATAATCCGGCGCGCCCGATCTCACGGTAAATCGCCGTGGAATAGGCAGGCAATATTCAGCACGGAAATTGTCGATGGCATTTTCGTTACCATTAAGCAGCCGCTCGATGAGCAGTGAGAAACGTCTTAGGCTTTCTTGCATCGACGCCGCAGAGACGCCGGTTTGAATAACGTAGACGTGCCGGCCGATCTCCCTGGTTCCCGGGTTGTCTTCGTGCATTCCAGTGATTGCAGGTATCTGCCAGTTGTCTCGGACCCAGCTGCAGACTTTGGCGCAGGCCAGGCCGTATCGGCCGGCATTGAAAGCCGGGCCGGCGAGGAAAACATCGGGTTGAAATTGCTCTAGTGCGGCTCGAATCGCTATCAAAGCTTTGTCTTCTTGTTCGTGAAAATAGTTGTCCCCGCAGGCGAGCGTTGTGTACTCAACCCCGCGGTCCTTCAACGCGTTTTCGATCACCGCGCCGGCGCCGACGGCGCCGGGTATGAAAAGAACCTCCTGACCGGCCTTGTCTTCACCGCCGATGCCGGCAAAGAACTGATTCATATAGTGGAGAACCTTCATGTGACTTCTCCTTACTGCTCGTAAACTGCCCGGAACCCGGTGTCGCCCATCTTGCTGTAGGAGCCAAAAAATATGGTGGGGTCAAAGAGGAATGGAAGGCGCGCATCGTGGGTCGCCTTTAGATGGAGATCGATATCGGCGCCACCGATCACGGTTGCCAGCGGAGGAATATATATTTTCTCCGAAACGTTGCCCCGGCTGATCATGCTATCCGCCTCTTTGGGATGGTCCACGAGAGGCCTCTCATATCCCTTGGGGCCATTGGACTCATGGAGCACGGCGACGGTCCTGATGCCTTCGTCTTCGCAGGCCTTCACGGTCTGCATGAAATCGACGGTTCCGTTCCCCGTTCCTTCCATGACCGCGACCGCTCCGTCGGCTCCGAGATTTCGCGCCAGGCGCGCTACCCACAACCCCATCTTCTTTTTCTGCTCGAAACTGTCATTGTAGCCACGGGAAAGAATGACGCCTAGAAAGTTAGCTGTCTTGCCGTGTCTCTCCAACAGCTCGGCGATGAACGGGTTGGTGCAGTGGAGAGACGTAGGGATCTTCCGCTCGCTCTTGTAATTCCCGCTGACCACCGCACCGTCGAAGAATTCCGCCGGATGAACAAAAGTCGGCAAAGTCTTCGAGACTTCTTCGCCGTAATAAAAAGTTCGCGCGCAAACGAGCTGGCTCTGCACCTGATAGATTAGAACGACTTTGGGTAGCCGTTCGTCGACGGGCTTCAAAGCGACGATCTTTCTTTCAGGCGCGGCCCCCGTTTTCTCCACCTGAGCCAGAAGGCGAGCGCATCGGAGTGTGATGTTTCTGAGCGCCTGGTCGAAGGCCGCATTGGAGACGGCGGGATCGGGGGTCAGCGAAAGAATCAAATGGAAGCAGTCTGAGCCGTAGGAGTATGAAGCGCCGACACCTGCCATGTCGATCATCCCCTCGCGTGGCTTCTCAATTGGCGTCATAGCCTCAGGTTGGGGAAAGCGACCGGCGACGGTCACCAAAAGATTCTTGAGGCGCATTGTTTGCCCCGTGCCGACGAGTTGCGCCGGACCCTCGAACCCTGGGAAAGTGGAAGCTGAACGATTCAATTTTGCGATCGGGAGCACCGTGTCCAGAACGTGGACGATGCGTTTGGATTCCCCTGGGCGTGCCAGTTCATAATCGACGCGGATGTCGCGGGTTAGGTCCTTGATTTGTTCCTGAAGATCGGCAACGGAGACGGAAAGGGACTTCCCGTCAAGAGCCGTGCGCTCGCTCCATTGGAGGTCTTCGAGAGCGTAGTCGAGAAGTTGCAGTTCCACGCGATGGTCCTCTCTATCAGCGGAATAACCGTTTCTCATGTACCGCGTTGGTTCTCAATGTGTCAAGTTGAGACGGATTCCGCTAGGCCTGGAGTTTAGCGCAGTCGACAGCTCCGCGGAAGTAGAAAGCTTTCTCCGCGCAGATTGACAGAATGGTTGACGATCGGATAGTCTCCGGTCCAAAATTGAGGATGCGCCAGTCGGTCTCCTCTAATGGACCTCTAGATTCTCGAAAGCTGTCGGAGGAAGGTTGTCGAGGACAATTTTGGGTGGCCAGTGGCTGAACCTCAAGAGCAAATTCCTATCATTAGATAAACGCCTGACTGCTTTTCTGCAGAATCAAGTGGGCACCCTGATCAGAGTTGCCTCGCCCGCCGTCATTGCGGTATTGGTACCGCTGTCTGTTAGCGCCGCGCCAGCGGGCCGCGAGTTCCTCTGGGCGGGCGACCCTGAGGGCGGGGCGCCGTTTGTTGAAGCGGACCCCGCCGAGCCGGACAAAATCGTCGGCTTCGATGTCGAAATCGCCGATCTCATCGCGCGCGGCCTCGGGCGCAAGGCCGCCTTCATCAACGTTACGTTTACCTCCATCGATCAATCCATCGAGCGCGGCGACGCCGAGATCGGCCTGAGTGGCATCGAAGACACGCAGGCGCGGCGCGCCACGATGGCACCCACCGTTCCCTACTACCAGTTTCGCGAAGTGTTGAGTGTGCGCGACGCCGATGCATCGCGTTTCCTTACCCTTGCCAACCTTCGCGGCCGGCGGGTCGGTACCCTCGGCGGTACGATCGCCTACGAAATCCTGCTCCGCGCCGAACGCGACTTTGGCATTCAGGCGATCTCTTACGATGACGATGTGCATCCGTACAGTGATCTCGTGATCGGCCGTCTGGACGCCGTACTGCTCGATAACGTTCTCGCCGAGCGTCGCCGGCGGGCGCTCCCGGGATTTACGATCCAGCCGCAGAGCGTCGCCGTGGGCCACTATGTCGGCGTGCTGGCGGCCCGGAACGCGGCGCTTCGTGACGCGATCGACGAAATTCTTCGCGGGGCGATGCAAGACGGTAGCTCTTGAGAGCATTTTTCGCAAATGGGGCGTTTGGAACGAGGATCAGCCGGCGCTCTACGCGAGGATTCTCGCCCGAGAAACCGTGCCTCCGGTCATCGGCGTCGATGCGCCTTCCGGCGCGACGACACTCTCCGGATGGGAAGCGGCGCGACGCTATCTGCCGTCGCTGCTGCAGGCGTCGCTGATTACCATTGTGCTGTCGTGCCTGTCCATGGGACTCGCAGTGGTGCTCGGCGTGGCCATCGCCAGCGGCCGCGTGTACGGCAGGCGGCTCACGCGCGCGCTCCTCACCGGGTACGTGGAGATCATGCGCGGCACGCCGATCCTGCTCCAGCTCTTCGTTCTCTATTATGGGATCGCGGCGGCCATTCGCCTGCCGGCTTTCGCGGCGGCGTTGCTGGGATTGGCGCTCAACTACGCGGCCTATGAGAGCGAGATTTATCGAGGGGCGCTGGAAGCGGTGCCCACCGGCCAGCTCGAGGCGGCGCGGATCCTTGGCCTGAGCGAGCGCCAGGTTCTGACGCTCGTCCGCGGCCCGCAGGCGTTTCGCCTGGCGCTGGCGCCGATGACCAACGACTTTGTCGCGCTCCTCAAGGACTCATCGCTGGTTTCTGTGCTCACGGTCCTCGAACTGACGAAACAGACGCAGATCTTTGCCACCAATATCGGTAGCTGGGTCATCCCCGGTCTGCTCTGTGCCGCGCTCTACCTCGCGATGTCGCTGCCCCTGGCGGCGCTCGCGCGACGTCTCGAACGGCGCTGGAAGAGGGCGACAGCGTGAGCGGAGTAGTACTTCGTGTGCAGGCCTTGGGCCTTCGCCGTGGCACGCGCGGCGTCCTCGAGGGCGTCACCTTCGATGTGCCACGGGGCGAGCTGGTAGCATTGATGGGGCCATCCGGGGCCGGCAAAACCACTATTCTAAGAGTGGTCGCAGGGCTGGAGCCGTTTCAGTCGGGGACGGTCCAGGTCGAGGATTTAGCCATAGGCAGCGGCATGTCGACTCACGCCGCCGACGCTTCGAGCGCTGCGGCGGAAGGTCGGTATGGTGTTTCAGTTTCATCATCTGTTCGAGCACCTGCCGGCGATCAAGAACGTGTGGCTTGCGCCGGTGCACGCGTACGGCGTGCCGTTGCGCGAAGCCGAGCGCCGGGCGCGCGAATTGCTTGCCGCGCTGGGCGTGGAGCATCGCGCTGCAGCGCTGCCGCGCGAGTTGTCGGGTGGTGAATCGCAGCGGGTCGCCATCGCGCGGGCCCTCGCCGTCGATCCGCCGCTTCTGCTCATGGACGAGCCGACGGCGTCGCTGGATCAGGCGCGGCGCATGGAGCTCCGGGATCTGCTGCGGGGTCTGCTCCGCGATGGCCGCACCTTGATTGTGGCGACCCACGACGAAGAGTTCGCGCGCAGTTGCGCCACCCGCGTGCTGCGGGTTATAGAAGGCCGGGTATTTGAAGAAGGTTAGTGGCCCGCGAAAAAAAGGGACTGAATGATGATAAAGCAATTCTTATTGCAACACCTTATCATGTCTTTGGTCTTTCTGGCGGCCGTAGGGCTGGCAGTGCAACCGGTAGACGGTGCGGAGGCGCAGTTGAAAAGTCCGGTGCCCGGTACGAAAATCAAGCTTGCGGTCCCTTCGCCATCGCTTAGCTATCTGCCGATTCACGTCGCGCTAAAGAAAGGCTTTTTCGCAAGGCGAGGCTTTGACATAGAAGTGATTCAGATGGCGGCGGGCTTGACGGCGCCGGCACTACTCAACCGCGCGATTGATTACACCACCGTGCCCAGCGGCGTTGCCACGGCGGGCGCGAGAGGAGCTCCGTTGAAAGTCATCTGCTTTGCCTCGGTCAAGCTCCAACATCTGCTCATCAGCCGCCCCGAGATAATGACAGTGGCAGATCTGGCCGGCAAGAGAATAGGTGCCGGCGGATTTGGAACTCTCCCTGCTTATGAAGTTCGAGTTCTCATCGATAGATATCGTTTGGGTCCCGACACAATCATCGTTCCTTTGAACTCCTCCAGCGACAGAATGATCGGCACGCAAAAAGGGACGATCGATGCCGGCATCGTCCCCGCGCCGCTGGATTTGAGAGCTGAAGCGCTGGGTTTAAAACGACTGCTGCACATGGGAACGATACTGCCGATTCCACAAGCCGGGCTGGCCACAACCGACGAAAAGCTAAAGACGGGACGGGGCGAAGTGATCGAAGTTCTCAAAGCTACGATAGAAGGGCTCGACTATACCTGGACTCAGCGCGAAGCGACCGTCGATATCATCGCAAGGTGGATGAATCTCAATGCAGCGCAAGCAGCAAAGGCTTACGATTCGGTCAAGGAAACGTTTTCAAAGAACTGTATTCCTTCCGAGGAGCAGGCCAAGGCGTATATCGCCATGCTTGGCGCCACGGCTGGTCTGAAGGCAGATTTTTCACCGGCATCGATATTCGATTTTTCTGCGGCAACGGAGGCAAGCAAAGAAATGCCGCTGAAAAGATAAGCTCGCTGTAACCCGGCTCACTTTGCCGGAGCTCCGTATACCTGATAATCGATGAAAGGAACCGAACCATGCGGCGAATCATCAAAATCATTTTCGCTATCCTCACTCTACCTATGGCTCTCGCAGTGCTCCCCACGAGTGTCCGCGGGGCGACGGTTGCCGAAGTTGCGGAAAAAGTAAAATCACTCAAGCAAAAGGAAAAACTCGATTACCTCGCCAAAGGCGCTCAGGCGGAAGGCGAGCTGGTTTATTATGGGACGTTACCGATAGATGAATTTCTTCCTCTGGCGAAGGTATTTAATGCTCGTTATCGAGCTCTGGCTCTGCAGCATTATTTTTCCCCGCGGCAAGGAATCCTCAACCGCGCATTGACCGAGGCCCGCGCGGGCCGGCATGCCGTCGATGTGATTCAAGTGGACCTCAGTTACGGCTATCAATTAATGAATGACAACTTGGTTCAACCTTACATGATCTCCGGACGGGAACATTTTTACGACGGCACCTATGACCCGAGCGGGTATTGGCATAGCATGTATCACTTGACAACGGCGTTGATTTACAACACGAGCTCGGTCAAGGCGGAACAAGCGCCGAAAAGCTATCAGGATTTGCTTAGTCCTGCTTGGAAAGGAAAAATGCTATTCGATCCGGAAGCGGGGTATATTTTGGCTGCCTTGGAGGAAGCTTGGGGTAGAGAAAAGGCCGTCGATTACCTGACCAAGCTATCCAAGCAGGGTATAAGTTATCGGCGCGGCGGAACTTTGACGACACAGGTCGTGACCTCGGGTGAATATCCCATCGGTATCGCCATCAACGGCGAAACTTCGGCGGCCATACGCGACAAGGGAGCACCGTTGGGTTTTAGAGTTCTATCGCCGAAGATCGTCAAACCCGAAGGTTTGTTTTTGGCGAAAAATGCGCCGCACCCTCACGCCACGTTGCTTTTCGCCGAATGGGTGCTCTCGGACGAGGCGCAGACTTTTTTGGCGACGACGTTAGGCAAGGGTAGCGCTATGAAAGGGGTGCGCAGTAAGTATAAAGAATTTCAACTGCAGCCCGACTTCGTCGTGACCCCCAAACTTGGTCCCAAGCTGCAAGCCTACATCCAGGACTTCGCAAAGATCATGAACGTTCCTTAGTAGAGAAACTTGGCTGGTCTGAAATGCACCACAGAATATGAAACTTGAAATCGCGGAATTCCCGGTAAAACAGATCCGCTTGGGTCGCCGCTTCAGTTATGAAAACCAGGTTCTTGAGGTTGATGAAACCGCGTTGATCGATCTGGTCCTTCAGGATCCGCAGGATCAGCGATGCATCCATCGCCGTGGCGATGCCTGGAGAAAAGACGCGCATCACTGGGATTCGAGACATCGTGGAGCCGCGACACAAAGTCTCAGGGAGCGGGCAAGTTTTCCCGGGTATTCTAGGACCCATCGAAGACGTGGGGGACGGACGGACTCACCGGCTGTCGGACATGACGGTGATTGCCGCGGCAGAATACGAAGGGACGATTCGGGCCGGCACCACGGTCCAAAGGAGCGCCATCCTCGACATGTCTGGCCCCGGAGCCGAAATCTCCCGATTCAGCTCGCTCCTCCACTTGGTCTTGAACTTTAGAATCGCTTCAGGGCTTGCCGAGTTGGAGGCTCATACCGCGATTCAATTAGCAGAGTATAAGATTGCGCACCGAGTTGCCCAGACTACCGCGGGACTCTCACCAGAAAAGATCGTTACGTATGACCTCGGCAAACAGGAACCCGATCTGCCAAACGTGATGCTGCTGCAAGGTTGCATCACCGACCCTCAGCACGTGCATTCAGGGGTGGGCTATTATGGACTGTCGCTGCGGGATTCCATGGCGACATTTCTCCATCCCAACGAGCTTTTTGACGGGGCGGTTACCGTCGACACGACCCGTTCGGGTCGCGGCTATTACCCGACCACTTGGGATTGGCAAAACCACCCTTTGGTTCTAGGACTCTATGGGGCTCACGGACGGAGCTTGAACTTCGGCGGCGTCATCTTGCAGCGCATTCGCTTTGAGACTTCTCACGGCAAAGAAGTGGGCGCTCAAAATGCTGCCCGTCTCGCTGATGCCATGAAAGCTGACGGTGTGCTCGTTACCTGGATCGGCGGCGGCAACGCGTTCGTCGACGTTATGTTTACCATCCGCGCCTGCGAGCGGAGAGGTATAAAGACGACGCTAGTCACCTATGAGAATGGTGGGAAAGAAGGCAAGGATAGCCCGGTGTTGTTCTATGTTTCGGAAGCGGACGCGATAGTGAGCACGGGGACTCTCGATCGACCTCTGGATTTGCCTGCGATGGACCGAGTGATTGGCCCCTACGAAGAAATCAAGATCTTTCCTTTTCCCGGCGCGGCACCGGTATCGGCGCGAGGACCTTTATCGCTGGAAGCGAGGGATGTATTGATAGGGGGAGCCGATATTTGGGGGCAGGGGACGTGGCGGTGTGCGGAATACTAGCTCGCATTATTCATGCAAGATCGGCCGACGAGCGAGCCTCTCCGGTCGCGGGCAATGGGCCTGTACCTTGAGGATGCCTGCAAATTGGAGTGGCAGCCTGTTAAGTGAGGAAGAAACGAGAGCCTATGACCGAGTGCCCAAAAGTCATCGTAGCTTTACACTCCTGTGCCCGCTCGCTCGAGGCTCATCCTCGGCCAAGAGAATGCCGTTTCGGCTAGCTGGCTGCCCGGTTTAAACGAGTTCGGGAGGTTAAAAAGCTGAAACATAGGAGAAGATCACTATGACTACGATCGTTCATGTCGTTAACCAATTCTTTGCCGGCCTCGGCGGAGAGGATAAAGCGGGCATGCCTGTGGGTGTCATCGAAGGCAGCGCCGCGGCAGCCCGAGGCTTGCAGCTTCAGCTAGGCGACGAAGACGTGAAGATCGCACGCACAATTTATTATGGTGATAACTACTTTCATGAGCACAAAGAAGACGCCATGAAAGCGATCCTTGATGCGGTTCGCTCAGCAAAGCCGCAAGCGTTAGTCGCGGGGCCGGCCTTTAATTCCGGGCGTTACGGTCTCAGTTGTGTCGAAGTCTGCAATGCGGTTGCAAATGATCTAGGAATTTCTTGCGTGACGGCAATGCACGAGGAGAATCCGGGCATCGACACTTATCGCGATTGGGCTAACTCCCGGGTCTACTGCCTGCCGACGGCTGAGACCACCGCGGGCATGACCGATGCGCTGAAGCGCCTGGCCAAATTTGCCATGCGTGTGGCTCGCGATGAAACCGTCGGTTCCGCGCGGGAAGAAGGCTACATCTCTCGCGGTATTCGACGACTGGAGCCAACGGATCGTTCGGGAGTTGAGCGCGCCATCGAGATGTTGCTCAAGAAAATCAAAAACGAGCCTGTCGAAAGCGAGTTGCCTTTGGAGGTATGGGATGATGCGCCGCCGGCGCCGCCGCTAAGTGCAAGTCGAGGAGCGCAGGCTCGCCTTGGTGACGACCAGTGGCGTCGTTCCCTGGGGTAACCCGGATCATTTCAAAACCTACCGAAATACCCACTGGCAAAAGTACAACATTGCCGAGCTCAAAGAGCTTGAGCCGGGAAAATGGGAAACGGTTCATGGGGGATACAATATCGCTTACATGAATCAGAACCCTCACTACGGCGTTCCTCTGGACGCGCTGCGCGCCCTGGAGTCGGAAGGAGCGATCGGTCCGGGCAAACTGTATCCCGCCTATTACGTTATTCCCGGAAACCAGGGATCGCCGACGGTGATGCGTCGCGTTGGCCAGGAGATTGCGGCGGACTTGAAAAAGGACAACGTCGAAGGCGTGCTTTTCGTCGCCACGTGAGGGACCTGCAGTCGCAGCGGCGCTGTGATGAGCAAAGAACTTGAGAAGGCGGGGTTGCCGGTAGCTTTAGTGAGCGCGATGTTTCCAGTGGCGATGCAGGTGCGCGCTAATCGTATCGTCAAAGGGGTGAGCATCCCCCATCCGTGCGGCGATCCAAGCTTGCCGAAAGAACTGGATGCGCGTCTTCGCCGAGAAATCGTCCGAACAGCGCTCAAAGCACTCGAAGCCGAGGTTACAGGACCGACTGTGTTTACCCCGGCATACCGTGAGCGGATAAAAAATAGTTTGGCTCGGCGGCGGGGTGGAAACACCAGTCTTTGTGGGTCCTCGTCAGACGCGATGGACCCTAGCTTCGTCGATCGTGTTTTTGCCCTAGTAAAGTCACGCCGAACATCAAACAATCTCTAGAGTTCCATGCGCATTATCGTGCACGTCGATATGGATGCGTTCTACGCTGCGGTGGAGGAACGTTATAACCCTGACTTGAAGGGCCTTCCGGTGGCGGTGGGTGCCGATCCTAAAGAAGGCAAAGGTAGAGGCGTGATCACGACAGCTAACTACCTGGCGCGTAAGTATGGCATTCACTCGGCCTTGCCCATTGCGCGCGCGTGGCGACTTGCCGAAGCGGCGCGTCGAAGAGGCGAACCCGCGACGGTGTTCATTCGTCCCAACTTTACTTTGTATCGAGAAGTGTCAGCCCGTATCATGCAGATTTTCGAACGCTCTGCGGATGCTTTCGAGGAGGCAAGCATCGACGAAGCTTATCTGGATGTTTCGTCGCGGGAGAATTTCCCGGCCGCTATAGAGCACATGACAAAGCTCAAAGCCGAGATCCGAGAAAAGGAAGGACTCGGCTGTTCCTTTGGCATCGGGCCGAACAAGCTCATTGCCAAAATCGCTTCCGGCCATCAAAAGCCTGACGGCCTCACGGTGGTGATCGCCGGACATGCGTTCAGCAGTTCCTCGATCCGCTTCCGATTCGAGTGATTCCCGGCATCGGCCCGAAGGGCGAAGCCTTTCTCCACCAACGAAATATCCGGACGATCAGAGATCTGCGCGAGATTCCTGAGGTCATTTTAACTGAGTGGTTCGGTAAGTGGGGACAGCGGCTGTTTGAAAAGGCGCGCGGCATCGATGATTCGGTAGTGTCGAACGAGTGGACGCGAAAGTCGTTGGGAGAACAGGAAACTTTCGAGCAGGATACTTGGAACACCTCTGAGGTCACGGAGCGGCTCTACAGCATGGCGGAGCGGATTATCGCAAAGCTGCGGGGAAAGGAGTTCTCGGGTTTTCGCACGGTAATCGTAACCGTGCGCTTTTCCGATTTTCAAACCAGTAATCGCTCTCGTAGTATCAAGAACGGAATCAGGGTTGATAACAATGGAGAGGCGCTCCGGTTGCTCAAGCAGGAAGCGCTGGCCCTCCTCTCGCCGTTCTTCGACGCCCGGGAAAATCCGCGAGGAAAGGCGATCCGCCTCATCGGACTGCGCCTGGAGAAACTTTTCTGATCCGCTGTCTGTTTCACCGGCAGGCTGGTTTCTCGCGACATTTCTATTTTCTTGACCTCAGTCCGCGATTAGACCTATGTTATGTGCAGCCGGAGAACTACTCGCGAAAGAGAGCGATGTCGATGAATAAAACGATTTTACTTCTTTTCCTCATTTTTCTTCTCCCCGTATCGGTCCACGCGGCCGATAAGATTCGGATTGGTTATCCGGATCCTTCCGGCTCGTTTCTAACACTTCCTTTAGGGGAGAAGGCCGGCTTTTTTCAAAAGGAAGGGTTTCAACCGGAGTTGATCAGAATAAGATCGACTGTTGCTTTGGCAGCATTGGTGAGCGGAGAAATCGATTATCAATCGGTGGTTGCTCCCGGGATTGCCGCAGCAATTCGGGGAGTACCGGTCAAAGTCGTTGCTTGTTACACGCCTGGTATTACTGCCGCGCTCATCGCCCGGTCCGAATATAAATCCGTCCAAGATTTGAAGGGAAAGACCATCGGCCTGAACAGTTTCGGGGGCGGCCTTGAAAGCACTGCGAGGTTGATGTTCAAGCATTTGGGTCTTGACCCGGACAAGGATCTGAAATTTCTGGCGACGGGCGGGATAGAAACCCGCTTCGCTGCGATGAAGCAAGGATTGACGGCCGCCACGTTGGGCTCGGCTCCATCGGACTTTCTCGGTAAGAAGATGGGCTTTGTGGTCCTGGCAAGAGCTCACGAGCTGTTCAGTTACCCGTCGAGCGGCATCGTCGTGAGTGTCAAACGGATCAAAGAGAGGCCGGACGAAGTCAAGCGAATGATCAAAGCGGGCATAAGAGCCAATCGCTATATTATTCAAAATCGCGAAAGTACGATTCAGACTATGATCGGATGGATGCGCATCGATAGAGAGATGGCTGCAGCTACCTACGATTCCGTCGTGAAGACTTACAGCGATGATTTGAGCCTGCCCGAAGATGGGCTTCGGCTCTTGATTGAAGAGGGCAAGAGGGGTGCCAAGCTCGACCGTGACATCTCTTTCGATCAGGTCGTGGATTACTCACTTCTCAGAGAGGCGCAAAGAGAGCTTGGAATCAAGGAAAAATAAAAAAGGTCGGGAACCGCATCCGCTATATCAACGCGCTGCCTGAAGCTCCTTGCGCGCGCGGTCCAAAAAGCTGAAGTCAACGACCTGAGCGGCGCTGATGGGCTGCGTGATGTTTGAGGTCTCGCGGGTGAGGTCGATAAAATACTGCACGCCCTCGGGGCTGATCACGGCATCCTTGGCAAGGCCGCGTTTGAGATACCTCAACATTTCGTCGGCGAGTTTTGCGTCGCTCACTTTCCACTGCTTCATCATGATATCGCGCACTTGATCGCGGGTGGCGTCGTCCATGACAAACGCCAAGCCGCGCAGGGTGGCACGGACCATTCGGTAGACCTCGTCGGGTTGTTGCTGGATCCGCTGCAGCGACGTGCCGAAGCCGTTTTGTGGGAAGGTCACGATGTCGCCCAAAAAAATCAACTCGTGATAGCCTTTTTGCGTGGCGATGATGTTTTCCGGCACAGAGAGTAAAGACGCATCGACCAGCCCCGACTCCAAGACGGCCAGACGGCCCGCACCGGAGCCGCCCATCGGCGTGACGGTAACGTCCTTTCCGGGTTCGAGCCCGAAGTGCCTGAGCGCCCGATAAGCGAGTATAGTCGCCGAGCCGCCGGGCGAGCTGCCGGCGACTTTTTTGCCCCGGAGATCGCGCGGCTCCTTGATCTCTTTGCGGCTGACGAATGACTGGAGCGGTTTGGCAACGGTAAAGATCAAGATCTTCGCGGGATAGTTTCGCACCGCGGCCAACGCCAAACCTGTCAAACCCGCGCTGTAATCGATCTCGCCCTTGAAGAAGGCATTATTGGCGGCCGCAAGGGACATCAAAATGATTTCGAGGTCGATGCCTTCGTCTTTGTAAAAACCCCGATGATAGGCGGTATAAATCGGCAAGAAGCCGACGCTGGTTGCCGCAATGCCGAGCCTCACTTTCTTCAACGGCGCTTGAGCGGCTCGCGTCGGAATGCAAGAGAGTCGCGACGCTCGCCAAAATCCAAAAAACAAAAAGGAATCGGCGGGAACGGCCGTGTCTGCACATAGCTTGCCTCCCCGTTGACTGGGTTAGTTCACCTCGGCTCGTAAAATAGAACATGCCACGTTTGGATTTACAGAATCAGTTCGGGTTCCCATGATGGCCCTGTTCGTAATGCTGGCGCAGAAGGTCTTTGCCGTAGTCGTTGCCGTTGGGGGTGCGTACAACTACATGGATGTGATCTTTGTAAGGCTTTTCGTACTGGCGGAACGCAATGCCCCGTTGATGGTCGAACTCAATAATGATGACCGGGCTTTGCACGCGATAATAGAACACGCTGTCGTCTTCCATCCCGCCCATCCAGCAAAAGTGGGTATCTCGCAGATGCCGCTTCACTTCCTGCATCCTTGTTTGGGCATGATCCGGCCGCATCCGTCCGACGTGCAGCTCAACCAGACCAAGCAGCAGGTCGTGCTGCGGACCTGACAGCTCTTCGTAACGGATGCCCGCGTACTTCAGCTCCAAGTTATCGCGAAAGGCTGAGGTGAATACTTCTCCCGACGGCTCCGGCGCGATAATCGCTTTGGCGCGCTGCTCTCCGGAAAACGCGCGGATCACCGCCAATCCCAGATCCTCGTCTGCTTTGAAGACCCTGGTTCCGGCGTATCTACCACTTTTGGCATGGACCGGCTCCGAGCCCAGAAAAAGCGGAGTCATGACCACTTGGTCGCCAAGGACGAAGTAGTTGATGATGAGATGATGGCCGTCGATTTGCCAGCCCCAGGGTTCGGTGGCGGAAGGTTGCCCCATAATGCTCATCCAATAAAGATCCTCACCGTATTCAGCGAGTCTCCCGGTCATTTCCATGACGGTCTCATTGAGACGCATGACGTCGCGCGCCGTTTGAAAGCCCTCGGCGCTCAAGCTCTCTCTCAGCAGCGCAAAGGCACGGTCACGCTGGGTATCGCTCATTTCAAAGAGCGGCGTGCCATGGCGCATCAACGTGGGATGGATGTTGCTCCATCGACGCCACTCGACCGTATCTACCGGGAAGAGGGTCTTCGCACGCTGCTCGAGGCTGAGCGAGCCGAGAAAGTCTTCGGCGGCCTCTTTAATGGACTGTGTTGGCACGCCGGTCTTCTGAATCGAGAAAAGACCCGGAATCACGATTCCGTCGGTGGTTATTCCCTTAAAGAGTTCGGCCGCTGCGGCTAGGGATTTCTCGAGGTACCCGGGCGAGCCACCTCGGGTATGTAATGGTCTTGCCGGGTCCCGGAAGACACCCGCTGTCTGGTTAACATCGCTCATGATCAATCTCCTCTTACGTTTGCTTCACGATTCACGCGGGAATGTGGAGTCTTTTTTCTTCTATAAGTCTGGAGAAGTCAAGATGCTTGGTCCCTCTGTGAGAATGCGGCGAACAAGATTGTAGGTTGAAAAATTATCCAGTTCTTGACACAGTTGGGCCGACTTTCCAAGTCTCCCAGAAAGGACTCCCCAATGGCCGAAAAAAACAAGACCGTTCGGGTAAGCACTGGCGCCGAAGCTTTCTTAGAGCAGGTGAGAGCGCTTGGCGTGGTGCGCTATCTCTTTGCAAATACGGGAACGGACCATGGTCCTCTCATCGAGGCGCTGGCCAGCTCGGCCAAGGAAGATCCCAACGACATTCAGCCTATCGTCGTGCCCCACGAGCTGGCGGCGGTCTCCATGGCCCACGGTTACTACAACGTCACGCAAAAGCCGCAAATGGTGCTGGTGCATACCTTGCCAGGGACCGCCAACGCACTGGGGGGAATCATCAACGCCAATTCCTCCAATGTGCCGCTCTTTCTGATCGCGGGGCGAACGCCGATCACGGAAGGAGAGCTGCGCGGCGGCAAGAGCCAGAATATCCACTGGCGCCAGGAATCGCGGGATCAGGGAAATATAGTCCGCGAGTTCGTCAAGTGGGATTACGAGGTGAGAACCAATCAGAATCTCGCGGCGGTGGTTTCACGGGCCTACAAGATCGCCATGACCGAACCCCGCGGTCCGGTGTATCTCAACTTGCCCCGCGAGTGGCTATGCGAGCAGCTGGAATCCACCCAGATTTTCTCCGAGTCTCCAGCGCCGGCAACAAAAATGCAGGCGGATCAAGCGTCGCTAGAAAAATCCGCAGACCTGCTCATGGCGGCCGAGAACCCGCTCATCGTAACGAAATATCTCGGGCGCAATCCTGAGGCGGTGGCGTATCTGGTGGAGCTGGCCGAATTGCTTTCGATCCCGGTGGTGCAGCAGCTTGACTATGTGAATTTCCCCACGGATCATCCGCTCTACGTGGGCTACCAAACCGTAAAACACGCCAGGAACGCCGACGTTTTGTTTTTTATCGACATCGATGTGCCATGGGAACCGCCGAACCGCAACGTGCTTCGGTCCGACGTGAAAATCATCCATCTCGAGCGGGACCCGTTGTTTACCGCCGTTCCCGGCTGGGGTTTTCCGGCCGACCTGGCGGTGACGGGATGTTCGGAAATCGCTCTGCCGGTACTGAATTCGATGCTCAAAGCGAAACTGAGCGCACGCACTGACATGAAATCGAAACTTGACGAGCGCCGCAGGAAGACCGAAGGCGAACATAAGGCGATGATGCGCGAGATCGAAGCACGGATCGAGTCGGCCAAAAATGAAAAAGCCATTAGCCCGGCATGGCTTTCCAAGTGTATCGGCGACGTCGTTGACGATAAGACGATTCTGATCAATGAGACTATTACGTCGCGCCTGACTGAATCGATTTCCCTAAGCCGCGCGGGTTCTCTTTTCAGCACACCCCCATCCGGCCATCTGGGTTGGGGACTCGGCGCCGCCATCGGAACCAAGCTCGGCGCGCCTGACGCGACGGTCATCGCTGCCGAAGGCGACGGCTCCTATATTTTCAGCGCGCCGACGGCCTGCCATTTCACGGCGCAGAAATATCGCATCCCATTTCTCACGGTGATCTATAATAACCAGGCCTGGAACGCGAGCATCAACGCCGCGCGGGGACTCTATCCCGATGGAGTCGCGCAAAGGACGCGCAATTTTCCCGGCTGCGATTTGAGCCCGTCGCCGCACTTTGAACTGACGGCCCAAGCCTGTGGTGCCTACGCGGAGCGGGTCGAGGAACCGGATGAAGTTCCGAGGGCTTTGCAACGGGCGCTCACGGCCGTGAAAGAAGAGAGACGGCAAGCCTTGCTCAACGTGATCTGCAAAAGTCCGTTGGCTTAGTCTCGCTCACAGGACTCTTCGCTCTCACTTCGACGGAGTGACCTCGCAAGCATTTTCATGCTTCGAGGATTGCGACTAATCATACGACACTTTTTTTAGCGCTTCTTCGCGCGAGTGCTTAGAAGAGTTTTTCTTTCTCATTCGGCCATCTCTGGCCAATTCCTCGACATCCGGCTGTAAGGGGTTTTCTGTAGGGAATTCACTGCACAGTGAAAATCTCGTCGTCTCTGTTGCTCGCCAAAAAACGCCTATCAATTAGTAGCTTAGACCGATTTTACGTCGCAAGGCATGGCTCTTGCGGAAACCCTTATCTAGCTTGTGAATTATTCGGCATTGATAAGAAAGCGAGGAAGACAGCGATGTTTTTATTTCGCACATTATCAGTACCCAGGACTGGACTGAAAACACAGATAAGCGGGCTCGTTCTTGTCTCGTTCGTGGCACAAAGCTGCAGCGCAATCTCGACTCTATCGCAGAGAAACGATCAATCTTTTGCGCTCCCGGACACCGGCAACGAAACTATTTCCAGCGAAGCCAATCTACAAAAAGCGAGTATTGAACCGAATACTCGAAAAAACTCATCCAGGCCAGCCACCAAGCATGCTCTCAATGGTACGGCCTCGTGGTACGGTCCGGGATTTCATGGCAAGAAAACAGCAAGCGGAGAGATCTACGATCAGAATAAGCTCACGGCGGCACACAAAACTGTTCCCCTAGGAAGCAAGGCGCGAGTGACCAACTTGGAGAATGGGAACAGTGTCGAGGTGGAAATCAACGACCGAGGCCCGTTTGTGAAAGGTCGCATCATCGATCTATCGCGTGCTGCGGCCGGCGCTCTGGGTATCGTCGAATCTGGCACTGCGCCCGTGCACATTGAGTTAATTCGAGACTCGACAGGGGTGACAGAGACGGCCAGTAACAACTAGGTGTTGAGAGACTTTGTCGTCAGTATCGCAACCGAGCAAACCGATCTCAGTTGCTTAGAAGGAGGGAGATATCATGTTGAGCTGGAGTATTACTTTTCTTGTCGTCGGATTGATCGCAGGCCTTTTAGGATTAAGCGGCATCGCCGGCGCAGCGACCCAAATCGCATGGATTCTGTTCGTGGTCTTTCTGGTTCTGTTTTTGGTCAGCTTTGTTATGGGCCGCCGCCCGCCGATTTAGGAGGCCGTGACCTGGATAGGATAGTTCCAGTTGGAGGTGAGCGGCGAGGAGTCTCTCAATGATCGGTTCCGTGAGGTTTATAGGAAGCCTGCTCGTTGTGATGGCTTTGCTGATTGTTGCGCGCTTCATTTGACGTGGGTCTATAACTGATAGCTACGTAGACGATAACGACCACAAGCAATAAAAATTCATTCATAAGGCTTCTTTCTATCCTCTTCTATCGCTTATAGAACGCAACCGGCATGCCAATCGGGGTTGGATTGGTGAAACAATCAAGATAAGCGGCTCAATCCAAGCAAAATCTTCTTTGGAGATTACCACGGGACGACACAAAAAGATTCGCGTGTATCTAAGTAGATAACCCAGTCCATCGCTCTACGACTCCATCTTATATTAGTAGGTTGAAGCCAGGGGATTGAACGCAACGGGTAGAGCTAGGGGAGCACTCGAAGGTTGGAAGGACCTTCTGGCGGCGGTTGCGACGCCAGTGAAAATTCATCAGCCCCGATATCGGGGGCGGTTCCTTGCGGCCGAGTTTCGACGTCATAATCGGTGGGGACGCTGGGGTGGGCTGCCGCTTTATCGATCGCAGCGGTGGCAATGGCCGCAAGGTGGAGGTCTCCGGCCGCCCCATTAACAAACCAGCTTGGTTGAGCATTGGTCACGTTGTTCGACACGGTGCCGGTTGCGCCATCTCTGCTTTGGACGACGCTGTCCGTCAAGTTATACCGAATCTCCAGCCCCGTGGTTGCCGGAAAACGGTATTCGATGGCGTTGGGGTAGGTACCGCTGAGAATGACGGTATTATGCAAGACCTTGGTGTTCGCCGAGTTGTTAATGGTGATTCCGACGTCTCCGCTTTGCGAGCTGCTGCGATGGAAAAAATTATTTCGGACGATGCCGCCTGAATGGTCATCAACTTTGCTGCCGTTCAGTCCCAGGGCGATGCCGTACTGGACATTGAGAAAAAGATTATTTTCGACGATTGAGTCTCGACTGCCGTTCCACATCAACACGGCGGGCCCTGCCAGTTGTCCCGCGGGCGCTCTGATATTGCGAAACAGGTTGTGGCGGAGGATCCAGTTGGCTCCCTGATGGACATCAACGCCGTTGGTGTAATTTGAGCGAGCGGTGGTCGTATATTCCATAACCGAGTACTCGACGATGCCGTTGTTCACCCCGCTTGTTCCACTCGTCCTGGCGCTCGATTTCACGAATTGCTCTCCGGCATTTACCAGGCGCACGTTGTAAATGCGCGGCGCCTGAGCCCCGGCATTGGGATCCAACTGGATGGGATGATAATAGACATCGCGAATAGTGAGGTTGGCGACCAATACGTTGCGAGCGTTCCCAATCCAGATCCCGTGGGGAACGTTGCCGTAGTTTGCATTGCTCATGCCGCGACCAATAAGGACGACATCATCGCAGGAATTCGTGCTGCCGCGGATAGCGACATTATCGACGTTGCGATTTAGCCATAGAGTGCTGGTCATGTTGTACGTCCCTGGCTGGACTATGATGGTGGTCCCTGAGGTTATGGAATTGACCGCCGCCTGAAGGGCGCTTTCCGTAGAGACCGTTATGACCGTGCCACTAGGCGAGGGCAAGGGTGGAGCATTACAGGCGCGTTGCAAGGGAGGGGCAGCGTCCGCGCAGTTGAGTAAGAGCGACAGAAAGGTCGTAACGATCGGTATTATGAAAAATTTGACCATTACAAATGCGCATGCCAGCAATTCCTATGCCTCTCTCGATGTTAAACCGGTCATTCTTCCCAGAGCCTTTTCCCATTGATCTAATATCGAAGCATCGCTGCGTCTGTCTTGGATAAAAAATTTCCATTTCTCCTTTGCCGCTACCTGGCCGATGAGCTGCCACTGTGGGATCACCCAATGCGTCAAGGTCCTCGCAGGACTTTCTCGGCTCAGGATCTCCTGAAGAGCTTTGTTCTTGTTGTTCTCAAAAACGCCTTGGGGTTTCCTATACGTCGCTTCCGTTCATTTTTGTTGTGGGGATCGCTTGAAAGAGCAAAATGGGGAAAATGCAGGTTAGATATGACGGGGTGGATCTTCGTTTTCCGAGGAGGTTGTCCGTTCGCCACTTGATAAACTCAGGGCAAGGTCTGACCTTTCTTCGCCGCCATTTAAATTCTATTGATAGAGTTGTTCCACAAATCCGGAACGGCGGATCTCTTCGACCAGGCTTGGATCCCAAAATTCCTTTGCAGAAAACTTTGCGGCCCGCGGATCATCGAGGGCGGCCATCTCATAATGGAAACTGATGGATTCGGTATTGGGGCGGAGATCTTTTTCCAGGCGCCGGGTGGTCTCATCATATAGATAGCTCATAGCGGCGGTGTCAGAGTTTTGAAAGTATTTGTACAACACCTTCAGGCTCTCATCTTTGCGCCGCAACATGTAATGGATGCCCTCCATGTATCCCTTGAGGAAGTTGACGACCAGGCTCCGATTCTGCTTCAGGTAGGCCGTGGTAACGTTAATCCCTCCGCCGGGAGTCGGCACATCGAATTTCGCCAAGACCTTGAGTCCTTCGTTCTTGCCTAACAGGTCCAGAGGCGGAAATAGCATCGTCCCCTGAATCACGCCGGCCTTTAGGGCCGATAGGCGGCCGCCTTCGCCTCCGCCGATCGATAAGAATTTCACGTCCTCATTAGGATTGAGCCCATTGTCACGAAGCAACTTTGCCAAACGGATGTAGCTGGCGTCTCGCCCTCGTGAAATACCGAGCACTTTTCCCTTTAAGTCTTTAACGGATTGAATCGCTGGCTGTGTTAGCAACGAAGAGCCCAGGGTGTTCATGGTCACGCCCAGCCGGGTCAATGGAATCCCCTGGAGCATCGCGGTGGTAACGCCGGTATCCGATCCGATCAGGAACTGGACGCTCTGGCTCACCAAGGCTGGCACCGCCCGTGCTCCGCCGCTGACTAGAACGGGTTCCGCATCGAAGCCGTATTTTTGCCAGATGCCCTTTTCCGCAGTCACCCAAGATGGCGTCGATCCTGGCGCCACCGCCGGGTAAGCAATGCGGATCTTTTCGGCGGCATGGATTGCGCTTGCGGAAAACGCCAGATAAAGAACCAGAAGCAAAGGAAAACAATATCGCTTCATCAATCTCGTGGGTCCAAACGATTAGAACTGACCTCGAGCTTAGTTAGTCGATGATTCCAGCCTTGTCAAGGAACGACCTTCACGAGCAGAGTCGGGTGGCGCTGGTGGGCGAGCACGGAGTCTTGACGATGAGGAATCCAATACCACGACGCTGGTGCGAAGGACGGTCGTGCCGACTTCTGGTGGGGCAGCCGGATTATCCGCTCCCGCAGGCCCTAGTGGAAAGCTGTCGCTTGTAGCAAGCGGCCTGAAGCGCCGAGCCTTAGTAGGTGCCGGGCCCCCGTGATGCTGTTGCCTAGGCCCCAGGCGGTCGATAGCTCACGGATTTTTTTGCGGCCTCATCGATTTGCTCGGGCGTCAGCAGGACTGTCGTCGACACGCGAGCCCCAGCCGTCGCGTTGATCGCCAAGCTAATCGCCGCGACGTTCACGATGTCCGGGACATCGACGATCGCAAAAGCATCTGGCTCGCCAAAACTATAGTAAAAGCATTCCAGCCGACCACCTAAACCTTCGATTGTCTTTTGCACCGCTGCACGACGAGCAGAACCACCCTCCTTGATCAGCCCTTTCGTGCCATCGACGGTGTATGACGCCTTCACCATATACTTAGCCATTTGATACCTCCTTTGCTATGGAATCATACTTTCCCCACACCAGGACTCGGTCAGAAGCTAATAAAGTTGAATTACACTCACCTCGGACTTCAGCCTAAGTTTGGCAATATATACCCTGTGATACTTTCCATCATACGTCGTAAGATGACGCAGAATATCGCCCAACTAAGCAAAGTCTGTCAAAAATATTAATTCCGAGAATCCGCCAGATCGAAGCCAGATATTTTTGATATTGCTGCCCTGATGATCAGCGCGGCACCACGAGGTCCGCGACCGAAACTTTGAGCGCTTTAGCGATTCTTTCCAGAGTCTCAAGGGTGGGGCGATGTTTTGCCGCCTCGATGCGCGAGATATTGCTGCGCATCATTCCAACGGCACCCGCGAGTTGGTCTTGGGTGAATCCTTTTGCCTCGCGCAGCTTTCGAATCGTGGAAGCTACCTCGCCGGTTGTTCTTGTTCGAACCTCACGGCTCCGAAAATAACCGTATGAAGGCTCGGCCTCGTGCAGCACTCGATCCCAGGGTACTTCGTAACGGTTGCCTGATGCTTGTCTCACCCGAAAGAAAAACCGCCTCCGATCGACTTGTATATTTATCAGTTCGCTGCCGTCATCAACCTCCAGCGATGATCGTGGAAAACTGTACTCTTTGCCGCTGTCGAATGTGACGATGAAGCGATCTTCGCCGACTAAATAACGCGCGTCGCGAATCTTTCGGCCAAACTCTGGTGCCGATAGACGTTCGGTGGTCCTTACGGCTGCAGCTCGTACCATGGGCTATTCCCCTTCGAAGATTTCTTGTATCCCAGTTCTTCCAGATACTTTACAACCTGTCTTGAGAGATCACCGTCCATGGCTATTTGGTTTTCGATATCAAATCGGCCGATAAACTCGGCACCGCGGTAGATATGTACGTGTCGGGTGATCGCCGGAATAGGTCTCAAAAATGTAACCGCCGCGCGTTCTTCGACCCACTGCTCAAATAGTATCACTCTTGATACATCCCGGCAAGAAGTGAGACAGTAAGAGTTAATCGTTTGACAAGAAGGAAGTTGCCAGCTACCAGCGCTGGGCCCAGGCGGGTGCAGGGGCGGGGTTTGGTTCGAGAAGAGAAAGATCTTGTTCGAACAGAATTTTGAGGCCATCGCCATCGAGATTCCAGACTTGCAGCTTTCCGGAGCGAGTGGCGACCAGCAGTTGCCCTTCCCAGTCCCAGTCCGCCCATTGGAGATCGTCCAGCAGCTCGACGTCTCCATTGAATTCCAGTGAGTAGTGGGTGCGCAGGCCGTCTATCGCCTGTTGAGTGCTGAACTCGCCTTCCGCCCAGCCCAGGCTTTCCACACAGAGCCGGTGGTCGCCACCGGGCTGGCGTTTCTGCATGCGGGCGTTGCGACGCTGGTCCCAAAAATCTTTGGGATCGCGTTGCGGGGAGTCCGGCGCTTCCTCCCAGCCGCGGCGCCGTTCGTTCGCGAATTGAACCACAGGAATTGAGCGCAGTCCGTAAGGGATCGGAAGCTTCACATGCTCGGGCTTGTCCCAGCCTCCATCGTCAGTGAAATAATAGCCGCGGGTCCAAGTGCCGCACGTGCGGAAGGCGTAGAGAGCCGTGAGCCAGGGCAACTTCGAAAGAGCGACGTAGGCCTCGCCGTGCTCCCAGGTCGCGCTGGGCTTGTGGGCGAAGTAGCAGAGCGTGCGACCGTCGGGGGAGAGATCAGAACGGCGTGGAAAAATGCGTCCACCCAGCCATGCTCCAGGCTCGTACCGTCTCTGCGCGAGATCCCAGCGACCCACATGGGACCAATTTGTCGGCCCGCGCCGAAACACCGCTACTACCGGTGCCTCAGCCGCTGGAATGCAGTAGATCCGTGGTGGAGTCTTTCGCTTCATCCACTAATCCTGGCCGCCAAACAGTGATTGACGGTTCTTATAGCTCATAAATAAACAAGCAGAAAACGGAGGAACCCCATAGGAAGGAAGAAGATTATTGCTGCGGCTCAGGCTGCGGAGGAGAGGTAATGTCTTCTTCGGCTACTTCGTCGTAGGGCCAGGGACGGCCCAAATTGAGAAATTGCTCTTTGAGAAGGCGAATCATCTCGATTTTGGAGGAAAGCTGCCGCCCTGAAATACCCCCTCGATGGCAGTGATAGTTTTGTTTGGTCTTTATCGTAGTGACACCCGTAGGAATCCAATTCGCCATCATGCGAGTAAGTGGGACGCGGGACAACGAGTGACAAAAAAAGACTTAGCGTCAAAACAAGTAAAACTCTGGTCGTCGTTGGCATATCTAGGCCCCTTTCCTTCAGCAATTTAACGCAACATTATATGTCATTACGAAGATGGCGAGAATGTGCGGATCGTGGGGATCGGAGAGTGGGCCGGTTCACTAAATATAGATGGCTAGCGCGAGAGCAAGAAAACAAACAGGCGTTTGACGTGTGGTTCGTGAAGGATGTGTCGGAGAATATACCGTCAACGTACTAACAAGCGCGAACGTGTCCGTGAGTTAGCGTTAGACGAATAGGGAAACACGCGGGTTAAAGAGGTTTCCTCAACATTCGGAAGACGAGTTCCTTGAGGTCGTTGCTGACGTTTGCCGATAGCTCGGATATCTCCTCGCCTCTCAGAATCGACTGGATCACGCAGCTCTGCCGCTCCGGCATCACCATCGAGTACCACAGGCGGTCCGGGAAGACCGCTATGTTTGGCGAGGCAGTACAGGCGCCGAAGCATATAAATGGGACTACCCTGAAGGTTTGTTCCCCCGCCAATGCCGTCCGAATTCGACCTAGGAGCTCCGCCGATCCTTTGGTAAGGCAATTCTTTCCTTGACAGACAAAGACGTAGTGAGTGTCGCTGGGTATTTCCATCCAACTGCCTTCAGTACTTCGTCTCTGAGTTGCTCAAGTAGCCGCCATCGAGACGATTCGATTCAGAATGATTGCAAGGAGCTTGCGTACGAAGCGAAAGCCGGCTGCCGGCTGACCCTCAAGGAGATTCATTAGCTCCACGCCATCGACGATGATGAGTCGCGTTTCCTGAAAAGCCATCGCGTTAATGAGTCTGTAATTCCCCTCTCCCGCCAGGGCTCCCCATCCAAAGAACGCTCCGGGCTCTCGGATCGTGCCGGGTTTTGAATCCTCGGCCGAAATCAATCCGTAACCGAGCTCCACCGAGCCTTCCACGAGAATATAAACATTCCTACTCGGGTCGCCGACGCGAAAGACGACTTCCCCTTTTGAGACTTTAACCTCGCGACAAATGCCGGCGATATCGTTCAAAACCAGAGCAGGAAGCTCGCAGAAAAGCTCAGAACGGCTTAAGAGGTCTGCGATAGCCATTAGATTACCTCATTGAGTCAGGCCGACCAATCGCTGGAGAGCATTAGCGTGGTCCGTTCCGTCGGCGATCATTTCTTCAAGCCGGATTTTAAGACCGATGTCACCGTAACTTTCAGCCTGCCTAGCCCGCTCTCGAAGACGGTCGACTATTTTCCACTCTGTCGCAATATCCTCGTCGATCATCTTCCCTACATCGACGGGAAGCGCGACCTCCGCGATTGAAGTCGTAGGGTTCCCGCCAAGGATAGCTATTTTGTCCGAAAGGAATTGAGCGTGCTGCAGTTCCACAGGTAACTCTTTTTCCAACAGCTCCCGCAGCTCATGGCCGAGCAACCCTCCCGCGGTGCTCGCCTGATATATCGCGCGGACAATCCCAGCAAGCTCGAGAGCCAGATCATCGTTTAGACAGGCAATCAGTTTTTCTTTCGCCTCGTTTGCCATTGTGCGCTCCTCCTATTGTTTTTCTATAGACATGCGGAACGTAACATTACAGCACGAACCGAATCAACAGTGATTCCCAATATACAGATTCCCTAGCCATTATTTATTCCAGAGATTATCGAAGAACCCGGATTTTTTCAGCTCTTCGACGTAGCTGTTGTCGAAGAAAGCGGAGGTGGGAGTGCTCTGGAGCGCCTTGGCATCGACCAGATTCATCTGCGCGAGTTGTTGGGCCATCCATTGCATCGCTCCCGGCGGAACCGCGGGTTCCCGGGCGAAGTTTTCGACCACGTAAAGATAACTCTGCTGCAGCAACTCTGGATCGTCGATGTAGAGGTACTTGGAGATCAGCTTTTTCGTCAAACCTTCGTTGGTTGTCATCAGCTTTGTCCCCTCCGCGGTGGCTTTGATCATGCGCACGACAATATCTCGATTAGCGGCGGCATAAGATCGTCTGGCGACCACGCCATTGGTCAAAAAGCCGATGCCCAATTTTCTTAAATCCTTAGGCGAGACAAGCTCGCGGAACCCCTGCTTTAATAGAGTAAAGGTATGTGGAGGAGAAACCATGGAGCCATCCACCGAGCCTTTAGAAAGCCCCGCCATTGTTTCCGCAAGCCCGCCCATCTGCAGGATGGTGACATCCTTAATATTGTTCCGCTCCAAAAGGGCTCGCAGGGCAAGGTCAGTAACCGCTCCGAATCTGGTGATCCCGACTTTTTTTCCTCTTAGGCCGCCCAGCTCTGTGATCTGTGGGCGAACCATTAGAGACTGGGTGAAATAGGGTACCGTCGCCGCGACCTGGATGATGTCTCCGCCTCTCAGGACGTTCGAAACGACGGACGGTCCACCAAGGCCCGCGATATTGGCGGATCCGGAGAGCATGGATTGAACCATGACCGTGGACACTCCGACAAAAATCATGTCCACGTTTAGCCCGTTCTTTTCAAAGAGGTTGGCTTCCTTGGCCACAATCCACGGCATGCTGTTGAGGCCCATGGGACCATAGGGAAATGGAATCTTTGGCGACTGCTGGGTCGACGCAGCAAAAGGAACAATAAGAGTGAAGAAAAAAGTCAATAACGGGATGTGGCTGAAACGAACTTTGCGTGTGAAAAACCGCTGGACCATGGTTCCCTCCTCGATCTTGCGAAGTCGTCGACAAGAGTCACCGACTGAAATATCGCTTGGATCGTGCCCGGTCAAGCTCAAACAACATCGGTCTCTTGTCAAGAAACACATCCTGGTCTATGAACCGGTAAGGCAACAGAAAGAAATAAGTTTGGAGGATTAGAAATGCCATTTCTGCAGTTGAAGGATACGGAACTTTATTATGAGGTCCACGGCCGGGGCCAACCGATGGTTTTTCTCAGTGAAACGGCCTGCGACGGTGAGGTGTGGAAAATATATCAAGTGGAGGAATTTTCCCGCGACCATCAAGTCATCCTGCACGATTACCGGGGGACGGGCCGCTCCGGGAAGCCCTCCATCGACTATTCAACCAAGATGTTTTGTGACGATGCGGCTGCACTGATGGATCATCTCGGCGCCGAAAAGGCCATCGTCGTCGGTCATTCCATGGGCGGGAGGATCGCCCAGGTGCTGGCGCTGGAGTATCCCGAAAGAGTGGGCAAGTTAATCCTCGCCTCCACCGGCGCCGCTTTCCCGGCAACTAAAGGGCTTCCGCTTAAGATTTGCCAAGAGATGATCGAATGGGGTTATGAAAAGTATGTGCGGGATCATTCCATTCTCGTTGGTTTTACCGACGAGTTCGCGAAGAACCACCCCGAGCGAGTAGAGAAATATCTCCAGGTAAGAATGGCGAATCTCTGCCCGGTAGAATTCTATCTGCGTCATCTGATCGCGCGCCAGAGTCACGATACCACCGGCCGTCTCAAAGATATCCAAATCCCCACGCTCATCTTGGTGGGGGAAGATGACCGCAACGTAACCAGCGATATCAACCACCGGAGCTCTTCCGAGATTCTGACCCAAATTCCGAATTCAAAGCTTGTGGTGCTCTCCGGAGAGAGACACAGTTATTTCTTCGCCAACCCGGATGCGGCTCATAAAACGATCCGCGAGTTCCTAGGACGCTCATAACCGATGATGGAGGTTTTTCATGCCCTATGTGAAAACAAGAGACGGCGTGGACATTTATTACGAGACGTTTGGCGAAGGGAGGCCTTTTCTTTTTCTCAGCGAAACCGCCTGTGACGGCGCGGTTTGGAAGATCTACCAGGTCCCGGAGTTCTCCCGCGATCACCGCGTGATCATTTTTGATTATCGTGGTACCGGCTTGTCCGGTAAACCCTCCGCGAATTACAGCACGGACATGTTTGCTGATGATGCGGCCGCGGTTATGGATCACCTGGGTCTTGAAGGCGCCGTTGTGTGTGGTCATTCCATGGGCGGACGGGTGGCCCAGCTGCTGGCGATCGATCATCCCCGTAAGGTGAGCACGCTAATTCTCGCATCCAGCGGTGCAGCGCATCCCGGGGAGACGGGGATTCCGCTAAGAATCGCTAAAGAGATGGTTGAGATGGGTTATGAAAAATATGTCAGGGAGCACACCATCGTCGTGGGCTGGACAGAGACGTACGCAAAGCAGCATATGGACCTCATCGAGAAATACCTCAAAGTGCGGATGGCCAACCTCTGTCCCGTGGAGTTTTATTTTCGCCATGTCTTGGCACGGCAGGCCCATGATACGCGCGGGCGCTTAAAGGACATCAAAGTACCGACCTTGGTCTTTGTAGGCGACGACGATCATTTTGTCGTCAGTGACATGTCTCACCGCGCCGGCGCCGACATCTTGGCTAAGGGAATTTCCAATTCCAAGTTAGTCGTTATCCCGGGGGAGCGTCATAGCTACTTTTACGCCGAGCCGGAAAAAGTTCACGGCATCATGAGAGATTTCTTGAAATCCAAATGATGCAAGTGATTAAGAGCATCATGACGGGGCTGTGTTGACGTCGCGGGCCTGCAGGGAATATTAAATGGCAATTCAAGTCAAAGGGAGATTAGTTTATGTCATACAAAGCTAGGGGTCGCAAAAAGAATTTTCCAGTCTTTGATTGTGACAGCCACATCTATGAACCGCCGGAGATTTGGGACAAATACATTCCGCAGAAGCAGCAGGAATTCGCCAAGACTCACTTCTACCGGGACGCCGACCGCCTCATTTTGGTGCGCAATTCGAAGATCAGCTTTAGAAGCCCGGACCAATGGAAATACCCTGGAGAAACCTGGCATCCCGGACTCACCAAGAAGATCATTGGCGCGACGCAGCCCGGCACAAAGGATTGGGATGAAAAGATCGGCAGAAACGCCAGCGCCAGAGATCCCCATGCGCGGCTGAAAGATATGGACGCCGCCGGCATCGATCAGGTGATGATATTTCCGTCCACGTTTGTCTATCTCCCTCTCGTGGATAACGCCGCAGCCGCGCAAATCTGCGCAAGAGCGTACAATGACTGGGTCTATGATTATTGTGCTGCGGATCCCGAGAGACTTTATCCCGCGGCGGTTCTGCCGATACAAAACGTGGACTATGCGATAGAGGAGTTGCGCCGCGTGGCAAAGCGCGGATTCAAGTCCGCCCTTGTGCGTCCGATCATTGCTCACAACAAGTATCCGACCTTCCCGGAGTTCGATCCTCTGTGGCGGGAGTTTGAAGAATTGGGCATGGTGCTCGGGATGCATACGTTTCCGTCGCGGGGCGAGGCCATGTCTCCCGGACTGGGAGAACGCATGGGGTCGAACCGAAAACGCTTGTTTGCGGACGAAGACACTTTGGTTTATTCACCGGGACAATTCGTTGCCAACATCATGCAGATCATGGGCTCCAAGCAAGCCGGAGATGCGGCCTACGGTTTCATCGCCGAGGCGATGACCTGGACCGGGATCGTATTGATGACCGGTTGGCTCGAGAAATTTCCGCGTCTCAAAGTCGCGATCCTCGAATCTAACTCGAGCTGGCTGCCGTTGGTGTTGGAGAAAGCCGAGACCTATCTCGAGCTTTACCGGCATACGGAAGAGAAAATCGGCGATCCACACGAAGTCTTCTATAAGAGTTGTTACATCGCCTTCGAGAGCGACGAGGAGATGACATTCCGTCTTTGGGATCTGTTTGAGAACATCGCCCTGTGGTCTTCGGATATGCCGCATCTCGATGCTTCCGACGTTTGGGAGGCCATCGATCACATGAACAAATGGAAGGTGCCGCAAGAGGTTCAAGAAAAAATGCTCGGCGGGAATGCCCGAAAGCTGTACGGCATTGAGTCGCGTCTCTTTGTGACCCAGGCCCCCGATGAATATGCGCCGGTCACCATGTCGCGCTATGCGTAAGAATAGCCTTCTGTCTCCGCTGGGTCTGTTTTTTGTAGAGGCACGTCAAGCGCGTCAAATTGGCTAGGTAAGATTTTACTTCGGACGGGGCTCTTGAACCGACGCGTCGGGCTGCTTTAACTCCCCCCGGCGGAGAAGGCGTACTGCGCGCGTCAGGCTCCGGGCCGCATTGCGCACTTCCTCCTGAAAGTCTTCGTCCTCGTCCAGTTCATCATGGCTGGTTGCGTAGGGCTTATAGTAACCGACATAGCCGTCGACCAGAGCGGCGTGCCCCGCCGCTATCAATCCCATGTCCGTTAACCAGTCCGTGAGACTCCGTCTGAGGGTTTCCGCGCCCACGGTATCTCCGTGCACGACGATCGAGAAAACGCGTCCGGCGAGATGACGCGGGTAGTGCCATCCCTGGAGCTCCACTTCCTTCGCCCGCTGCGGATTCTTTCCTCCGGTCAAAGTTGGGTCCGGATTTCCGCCGTCGGCGCAGACCAAGCGATCAATCATTAGCTTCAATGAGCTGGGCGCCTGGTACCAGTGGACCGGGCATAGGATCATCACTCCATGTGCTGCGGCCCAACGCGGGTAAATTTCCGCCATCCAATCATTGACCTGTCCCATGGCATGGTTGGGATAGCAGGAGCAGGGCCAGTTGCACAATGGCATCGCTGTCGAGACGCAGGCCTTGCACGGATAAATGATCCGACCATACTCCGACGCGAGCCGGCTGAGATCCAGAAAGTCCACTTCGAAACCTCTGTTCCCTGAGATAAGTTTTTCGGCTATTTTCGCCAGACGAAAAGTTTTCGACATTTCTCCGGGACAAGTTTGATCGCTGCGGGTGGAGCCGTTGATGAGAAGAATGCGCGAATTGGATTTCGGAATCTTCTGACGTTTTTCCGCCTGCTGGATGGCTTTGCGTGTTTCGAGCCATTCGATGGGCAGCGGAAATTCAGGATCGCTGAAGCCACGTCCTGCCCGGCGCTTGCGCGGGTTCCTATGGTATTCGATGTAATTCTTCCACGCCACGGCAATGACTCTTTCGATTTCCGGAGCGACCGCGTCGAAGGTCGGATCATAGAACCTCTCGCGGGCAGCGGTTGGAGAATTCCTCCTGTGTCAGCTGGACACTGGGCATTCCCTTGCGAACCTTTGGTTTCGGCATCGTACCTCCTGTGAAAGCAACGGCTGAATAACACGGATCCTATTTGAATATGTGTCAGGCTCTTTCTATACTTTTTCTTGGATAGAGGGTAAAGGAAACAGATGCCTCCTTTGAAGATCGCCACCTGGAACGTTAACGGGATTCGCGCGCGTGAATCCCAGGTTCTCGAATGGGTCGAGCGCGAGCGACCCGATGTCGTTTGCCTGCAAGAGCTCAAATCGACCGTGGCCCAGGTGCCGTCCTCGCTATGCGAGCTGCAGGGATACCGATGCTATTGGCACGGCGCGCGGGCCTATTCAGGAGTCGGCCTCCACATCAGGCGGGACGCGTTTCTGGAGGAACCGCGCTTCGTGCACCCACCGTTCGACTATGAGACCCGTATCGTGACCGCACAGATGGGCGATCTGAGCTTCGTCTCCGTCTACGTTCCCAACGGCGGCAAAGATTTTCCTGCCAAAATGCAATTTCTGGGCGAGATGGAGCGTTACGTTGCGGAGCTTCATGCGAACGGCCGGCGACTCGTTCTCTGTGGAGACATCAATATTGCCCGCACCGAGCGTGACGTTCATCCGAAGGAACGCAACCCCGCGCTCGTGGGTCAGCGGCCGGAGGAGAGAGAGATACTCGAGCGCATTTTGGCTCAGGGACTCGTAGATGTGGGGCGCGCGCTGGACCCCGATAACGAGAATCTTTTCACCTGGTGGGCACCCTGGCGTAACATGCGTCAGCGCAATATCGGCTGGCGGCTCGATTACGTTCTGGCGACCGAATCTTTCGCTTCGAAGGCGGCGCAGTGTTCGGTCTATCGTGAAATTGGAACCAGCGACCATGCGCCCGTAGTGGCCGTATTCGACGTGAATTGACTGGGAGGCTCCCCGTGCGAGTACCGTCATGAAGAAATCACGTTCACAATCGTCCGATCTCAGTAAATTCGGCAGGCTCGCCGAATATAACCGGCGGCGGCGCTTCGATGTAACCCCGGAACCCGCTGGCAAGATGGGACGAGCGAAAAAAAAGAAACTGGAATTTGTTGTCCAGAAACACCGTGCAAGCAGTCTCCACTACGATTTTCGCCTGGAGCACGACGGTGTCATGCTTTCCTGGGCAGTTCCGAAGGGCCCGTCCCTCGATCCCGCAAACAAGCGCTTTGCCATGCAGACCGAGAACCACCCCATCGAGTACAACCGATTCGAAGGCGTCATCCCGGAAGGAGAGTATGGCGGCGGGACCGTCATGATCTGGGATCGTGGCACGTGGGAGCCCGAAGTGGAAGATGTCGATCGCGCGCTGGCGAAAGGCGATCTCAAATTCGCGCTCCACGGCCAAAAACTCCGCGGCTCATGGGTGCTTGTGCGGATGCGAGAACGACAATGGCTTTTGATCAAGCACCGCGACAAAGTAGCTTCAAGCATCGACGTCACCGCCGCCAGGCCACGCTCGGCGGTCTCCCGCCGAACTCTGGCGGGCATCGCCCGCAGCGCCGGCGCCAGCCCGCGGCAGTTAGCGCTAGCCAAGGAAGCCGATGCTTCGTCGACCGGCCCGGCTGGCTAGATTGCTATCGTCGAGTTTGGGCCGCTCCTAAACCGCGTCACGGATCAATTCGAAGTACACAACGTGGTGGAAAACTCCACCCCATGTACACCGCGGCCGTAAAAAGACTCCGTTAGAACATGGCCAATATTTTCAAACAACCGTGTGATGAGGGCGTAGTCTTATCGAGCCCTGCCGCTATTCCGTGCACACGGGAAGCCGAGCCGTGGATCCTGGCTGCGACTATACTGGGATCGAGCATGGCTTTCATTGATGGGACAGCCGTCAATGTGGCTCTGCCGGCGTTGCAAGGGGGCTTTCAGGCAACGGTTTTGGACGTGCAATGGGTCGTTGAGTCGTATTCGCTGTTTCTCGCCGCACTGCTTTTGGTCGGCGGTGCAATGGGCGATCGCTTTGGCAGGCGGCTGGTCTTCTGCTGGGGCGTTGCTTTATTCGCCGCGGCATCCATTGTATGTGGGCTAGCGGATACCGTCGGTCAACTGATCATCGCGCGCGGGATGCAAGGAGTGGGTGGGGCGCTGCTTCTGCCAGGAAGCCTCGCCATCATTAGCGAATCATTTGATGAAGAGAGGCGGGGGCAGGCCATCGGTACTTGGTCGGCGTTCACGGCCATTACCGCAGGCATCGGTCCAGTCATGGGCGGCTGGCTGATTGAGCATATCTCCTGGCGCGCGGTATTTTTTATCAATGTGCCTCTGGCGCTTGTGGTGCTGGCAATCTCTTTTTTGCGCGTGCCAGAGAGCCGGGATGGCGGTGAAAGCAAAAGCTTGGACTGGCTGGGCTCAGGGCTTGGCACACTGGCCCTGGGAACGCTGGTCTACGGTCTGATCGAATCATCACGCTTCGGCTTCGGTCATCCGCTCGTGATCAGCACCCTGGTTGTTGGCGTGCTCTCGCTGGCAATCTTTCTGCTGGTCGAGGCGCATGCCCGTAACGCGATGCTGCCGCTGACATTGTTTCGTTCGCGTGATTTTAGCGGTGCCAATTTAATGACTTTCTTTCTATACACGGCGCTGGGTGGAAGTCTTTTCTTTGTTCCGCTCAACCTGATTCAGGTTCAAGGGTATTCGGCGACAGCGGCGGGTGCCGCCTGGATCCCCTTTATTCTCATCTTGTTTTTTCTCTCACGCTGGGCCGGGGGGCTCGTGCAAAAGCACGGTGCGAAATTGCCGCTGGTAGTCGGCCCGACCATTGCGGCTTTAGGGTATGGATTGTTTACAATCCTAGGCATCGGCGGCAGTTACTGGACCACTTTCTTTCCGCCGGTGGTGGTGCTGGGTTTAGGGATGGCGGTGAGCGTCGCGCCCTTAACGACAACGGTCATGAACGCGGTGCCGAAAAATAGGGCGGGCATCGCCTCCGGTATCAACAATGCGGTTTCACGTATCGGCGGTCTCCTTGGCATTGCGGTGCTAGGCATCGTGGTTCTGCATGCTTTCAACCGTGGGCTAGATCAGCGTTTGGCTCGGCTGGATATAACTCCAGAAGTGCGTCGCTCCGTCGATGAGCAACGCGTCCGGCTTGCTGGCGCGGAACTACCTCCCGGTATAGACGATCAGACACAGTTGGCGCTGAGGCAAGCGATCGATGAATCATTCGTTGTCGGGTTTCGAGTCGTAATGATGACGGCTGTTGCGCTAGCGCTGGTCAGCGCGATGTGCGCATTGATAATGATCGGATAGATCGGTAGATAACGCCGCAGCTCTGCGCAAAACCCTCGCACAATTCTGTCGTCATGGATTTCTCTTTTTTTCCTCCTTCACTACGACAACTCTGCAAAAACGACGAGCAAACCGTCGTTTTCGCCCGCGGCATAAATCATGCGTGAAAGAACTGTCGATGTGCCCGCGAAGCTATCGCCTGATTTTTAGCCTGGCTTTCTGTTTCGTTCTCTACTCTTCGATTTCGGCCAACGCCCAGAATCCTGCGGTCACGGTCAACGTCGATGCCAATGCGAATCGCCATCCTATCAATCCGAACATTTACGGGATTGCCCATGCGACGACGGCGCAATTGAACGACCTGAACAGCCCGCTCAACCGCAACGGCGGCAATAACACCACGCGGTACAACTGGCAACTCAATGCCGACAACCGCGGCAACGATTGGTATTACCAGAGCATCGGGGAGGGCAGCGCGACTGCCGGGGAGCGGGGCGATACGTTTTTCACGAACGCACGGGCAGCCAATGCCCAGGCCATGCTTACCATCCCCATGATCGACTGGGTGGCAAAACTCGGCTCCAATCGCGGCAAGCTGGCGAGTTTTTCTATCGCCAAATATGGACCGCAAACCGGCAACGACTGGCAATGGTTTCCCGATGCCGGGAATGGCATTTTGACGAACGGCCAATATGTCACGGGCAATGATGCGAACGATGCCAACGAGCCATCGAATTCGCTCTTTCAGCAAGGCTGGGTGCAGCACCTGGTCAGCCGCTGGGGCACGAGCGCCAGCGGTGGGTTGCGGTATTATATCCTCGATAACGAGCCGAGCATCTGGCACGGGACTCATCGCGATGTCCACCCGACGGGCGCGACCATGGACGAGATCAAAAACAAGATTCTCGACTACGCCGGGAAGATCAAAGCAGTGGATCCTTCGTCGCTCGTGGTTGGACCCGAGGAGTGGGGTTGGAGCGGATACCTATTCAGCGGTTACGATCAGCAGTATGGGAGCACCCACGGGTGGAGCTCTCTTCCTGATCGCAACAATCATGGCGGAGCTGATTATTTACCGTGGCTCCTCGATCAGCTGCGCCAGAACAACATAGCGACGGGAAAGCGCCTGCTGGATATCTTTACGGTGCACTACTATCCGCAGAGCGGTGAATTCGGCAACGATGTCTCGAGCAACATGCAGCTACGGCGCAACCGCTCGACCCGTTCGCTATGGGACCCTAACTATGTTGATGAATCTTGGATCAACGATCGAGTCCGGTTGATTCCACGCCTGAGAACCTGGGTGAATACTTATTACCCGGGCACGCTCACCGGTGTTACCGAATATAACTGGGGCGCGGAGAGCCACATCAACGGGGCTACGGCACAGGCTGACATCCTGGGGATTTTTGGACGCGAAGGACTGGACATGGCGGCTCGCTGGACCACGCCGGCGTCGAACACGCCGACGTACAAAGCGATGAAGATGTATCGCAACTACGACGGCAACAAGTCCACTTTCGGTGATACCAGTGTCGCCGCCGCAATGTCCAATCCCGATACCGTCGCCGCCTTTGCAGCCCAACGTGCGACGGATGGAGCTCTGACGGTGATCGTTATTAGTAAGTATCTATCGGGGAATACAGCGGTGACTATCAATCTCGCCAATTTCGCGCACAATGGCACGGCGCAGGTCTGGCAGCTGACGGCGGCGAATAGCATCAATCGCCTCGCGGATACCGGCTCTAGTGGCAATAACTTCGTAGTCACGCTGCCGCCTCAGAGCATTACTCTGTTGGTGGTTGCCAAGAACTCAAATGTGCCGAGCCTGCCCAACGCGCCGAGCAATGTGACCGTCACGACAGAATGAGTCGGCCGGTTTAGTTTAGTCTCTCCTTCGCCGGTGAGAACCACTAACGTCGCTTGACAAAATTTCCGCAACGGCGCGATAGTGTGCAGCAGTTCTTCAAAAATCGTCGCAGCGCAGTGATTCTGCCAACGCGGGGTCATCACGAAACGTCAGGAGGCATTATGGCGATCAGTCATCTCACATTGCGACAAGCGGTCGTCGATGGAGCAAATTTTCTCGTAAGGGTGGGGGCGATCTCTATGAGCCACCACGGTAACTTCAGCGTGCGTGTGCCCAACACCGACACGATCCTGTTAACCGCCACCAGCTCCTTCGATAATCTGAAACCCGAGAGCTTGGCGCTCCTCGATCTTGAAGGCCGGCTTTTGGAAGGGGAGATCAATCCGACCAACGCGGAGATCGTGCATATGCACGCTGTGGTTTACAAGCAACGGCCTGAGACGGGGGCCGTGGTCCATACCCACTCGACCTATGCGACGAGCTTCGCGCTGGCGAGCCGCTCCATCGGTTGCTCGTACGAGGCGCTCGTGCGCTCGGAAATGATCGACGGCGTGCCCCTGGCGCGCTATGGGCCGCGCGGTTCCGCTGCGTCAGTCGATAACATCGCCGTGGCTCTGTCCAACGCGAAGAACACCAAGGCAGTGCTGCTGGAAAATCACGGCGTGCTGGCTTTTGGCGCGGATCCCGCCGCCGCGGCGCGGGCCAATCTCATCGTGGAGGAGGCAGCTCAGATGGCTATCTATGCCGAGGTTTTGGGAGGCGCGAAACCCATACCGTCTGAGATGCTGAGAGCAACGGTTGGTCGTAGAGACGAATTTGCTCGGGCGGGTACTCAGCGGGCGTGATACGAGCGAGCGCACGGTATCATACCGTGCAGGATTTGATCTTCAGTGGGCGGCTGCCATGCGATCCGATGAAGCCAGGCGAGAACCGACAATGATGTCTCTTCTTAGTGGTACACTCGAGACAGTCTGATTGCCTTTTCGATCTGCGGCACAGCTTGTGGGGAAAGATTCGCGGCAAGAGTGCGAAGCATTCTTGCATGAAACTTATCGCAAAGGATCTCGATCATCTTGGACCCTGCGCCTGCTTTGGTGGGGTAAGTAACGACGCCATTTTTGAGGACGCCGTACAAAGGAGACTTCTCGGAAACCCCACTTAGCAGGCGATCATAGTGTTCAGGTGAAATCTCAAGCAGTATCTTCATCCGCCAACTTTAAGTTATTCCGTCGATGGAAATCAAGGGATAAAGATGGCATTTTGGGCCGCGTTCGTGGAAAAAATTGCAATCAGTGGTTGGTGATCGTTTGGTTAAAACGCCTATCTATTTTGTAGACACGAAAGTGGGGGGAATGATCGAAGTCGCACTCTATCGCGGCGGCGGGCCGCGTTTCATGCGAGCTTTTCGAGGTTCGTTTAGGGCGCTAATCAGCGAGCAGTTTTTTCACCCGGTCAGTGACCTCTCGAGGCTGATCCATAATCTCCCTCAGTAGAGCTTGGAGGTCTTCGCCGGTTGACGGATCCATATCCATTCGGCCTTTATTGGCCTCCGCTATCAGCTCAGGATCTCTCATAGCCTTTGCGTAGGCCTCGCGCAGAACCCTTACTCGATCCGCTGGAGTTCCGGGAGCAGCAACCATGGGGCGACCAAAGTCTCCGGCGGCCAGGATGACACGTGTCAGCCGGCGCCCCACATCGGGAGTTTTGTATTGATCCATCAATTCGAAAAGCGTAGGCGTATCTGCCAATCTCGGGTCCCGTTTTGGACCGCCTTGAAGGATATGGCGGTCAAAACCATTCTTGTGCCAAGTATCAAACGGTTCGCGGCCGAAGTGGGGTGGAATGTCCATGCCCCGGCATACGATCTCGCCGCGTTCCACGGCCACATCGATCTCACTGCCGCCTGGATAACCGGTCACCGTCTGGAGCTTGGCCTTTAAATTTTCTTCCATAAGTTTGGCCAAGAGATAGCCGGTGCTGGCGGTTCCCGTTGCCCCACACTTGGGCGGCTCACTCGCCTTGATGATATCGCCGATAGATTTATAGGGCGAGTCCGCTCGAAAATAGAGCATGACCGGAGCTTTTTCCTGGGTGCCGATCCATTCGAATTTGCGCACATCGAATTGGACTTCTTTCCGTTCTACGAGTTGATCCAGATACAGGCTGTTGATCGGTACGAGCAACGTCAATCCATCTCCCTTGGAAACGTTGTAGACATAGTTCGCTGCAATCACAGAGCTGGCTCCCGGCATATTCTGCACGATGATCTCCGGATTACCCGGGATATATTTCGGCATATAGCGGGCAAGCAGGCGCGCCCAGCGGTCATAAAAACCTCCGGGCGTAAAACCCACTACGATACGAATGGTTTTGCCCTGATAGAAGGCTTGCGCTTGGGCGTTTGCTGCGGGCTCGCCGGCGAGGGAGATGACGAGCACAGCGATCAGGATCGACAAACCTCTTTGCCACATAACGGTCTCCTTGCGAGTTGTTCAGGGCTTCTTACAACAGCCCGTGATCAGAACGCAACGGCCCAAAAAAATCCGAAGTCGGAAGCCCCAGCCCATCGAAATTTTCGATTTGTCGTCGCTGTTGTGGTTCCCTGATTCAATCCTCGATATACTCCGGCACAGCTTGCTTTTTAGCGACCGCGCCCGCCATGTTGGCAAGTCTGACCGGGCTGGGTCGTCGCTGCGCCATTTTCGATTGGAATCTCCACCGAACGATTCCCTCCGCGTCGAGGAGGTACGTCGTTGCGTGCACCATCGGACCGCTCCAGTGATGCTCGCGAGCCGCTCCGACTTTTTCGCTCAATGTACACTCGGGATCGCTGATGAGCCGCAACGGAAAGACGCTCTTGGGATCTTGCCAAAAAGCGTCGTGTGCCTTGTGAGCGATCTGATCGAATTGGGCATCGCGAATAATCCGTTCGCGGAGTTGCCGGCCATTTTCCGCTGATTGCGGGCTAATCCCGAAGATGGCGACGTTGTGTTCCCTGAATCTTTCGTACTCATAGATAAAGGCCGCGACCTGGGCCCGACACCAAGGTCACCATTGTCCCCGGTAGAAGAAAACGATGGAGGCCGGCGCCTTATTAAAGACCGATGGAAACTCGATCGCATCTCCATCGATATCCCGCAGGGTTACGGCGGGAAATTTTGCTCCGATATCTAAAAGTGCCATTGTTTCTTCCTTTCACTCAGTCCGCCGTTGAGATTTGAGGCACGAGCTCTTCTCTTCATCATTTTCTGACCAGGAGACCCAGCCGCAACGCATTGAGGTTAAAATAGGGCAGGGCAAGCACGGACGTCAAGCCAGATTCGCAGGAGTTCCAATGCGATAGTTAAAAATAAAGCACCTAACCCCCGCCGGTTCATCGGCAATCACCCGCTTCAGAAAGCCTGGATTGATGACAAATACCTTGTGTCCGACGGGTTCCACCCTTCTTCAGCCAGGAATTGACAAGGAAAAATATTATGATATTGGATAGCTCATGGTTTTAGCTCGAAAGAATGCAGTGGTTGGTTTTAAAATAGTTTTATTTTTAGTTTTTGCCATTTTCGCTCTGTCGCTGCAGTTTGAACCTAACGGGTTTCCCGTATCGACCGGGATTTTTTCCGTCAAGCAGATCAATCTAACAACGGTTTTGCCGCAGCAAAAATCCAGGGTCGAACTTGCTTCAATCGCCGACGCGAAAAATCAAAGCCCAAAACTTAAGCCGTATTTTTTGCGGATTGATTACAAGCAAAACCTTTTGGTCTGGCCCGTCGTGGCCGGTAATCTAACCCGCTCACCGCCATACATCGCTCCTTTCCAGTCGCTTTCATAAACATAGCTTTCCGGCGGCTTGGTTTTTTCCGATAGCCCGCGCGGGAGGTCTACCCCACGCTTATTTGTGCGGCGGGAACCTCACACGCGTTTGAAAGATCGGGAACGCATCAGGCAATTTGCCTTTATTCAAAACACGACAGGCGTGTGGCACTTTGGATCAATGGACCGCATATAGTGGACAGGAATTTCAAGGGGGTGCAATCGTGCTTCGTCGAAGTGAACTAAGCTTAGAAGAACATGGAAATTCTTTGCTCCAACTGGATCATCTTATGCCGAGTCAGTTCTCTGACACGTTGCGCAGGAATACTTATCTAGAGCCGGAGAGGGTGCTTATGCTTGCGGTTCTGGAAGACGCAATCTACTGCGTGCAGAAGCACGCGACATGCGCACGAGGAAGAAACCGGAGATTGTTTGATGAGACGATCAATTGGGTGCGAGCGGAAAATGATGAGTGGTTCTTTTCGTTCGAGAACGTGTGCGACACGGTCGGTTTGAATGCCAGCCGTCTCCGTCACAGCTTGCTCGAAATGGTCGCCGGCAGATATCCGGTCAAGCGGATCACTTTATACTCACCGGCGCATGGTCATCGATCCGGAGAGCTTCGAGCCAGAGGATAGATGGCGCGCCGGTTGAAGTTTACAGGCCGGCTTGGTTGGGGCATCGGCACGCGCCCAACTCCATGAGCATATAGTGACGCCTTTCGCTCCCATCCGCTACCTCGAAGGTTATCTGCCGATTGAAGACCACGGTTTGATCGGTGACGGTACCACGGCTGCGCTGATTGGCCGTGATGGAGCGATCGCGTGGCTGTGCGTTCCACGGTTCGATTCGGCTCCTTTGTTCTGCCGAATTCTGGATTTCAAACGCGGCGGCGCTTTCACTCTGGCGCCCAAGGGTTTGAGTGAATCCCGCCAATTTTACGAACCCGATACGGGAGTGCTGGTCACTGAGATGCGCTGCCCGTCGGGAGTCGTTCGTTTGACCGACGCGTTGTCACTGCGCTCCGGAGCAGATCTGAGCGAGGACGTTCCAGCGGGCCGATCTGAACTGGCGCGCTCGGCGCGGGTGGTGGAAGGTCGCGTGCGCCTAAGGATCGAGATCGAGCCCAGGGGTGGCGCGCGCGTGGGCGCTCATGGGGAAGGGTTTCGGTTACGTTGTCCGTCGCGTCCCGACGTTGAGCTGCACCTTCATGCCAAGGGTCCCCGACCCGTGCCAAGTTTGAAGGATCTGATTGAGCTAAACGCCGGCGAGCGATTCGAATTGACCCTGCGGTGGGGCGCTCGGCTTTCCAGTCATAGCTATATTTTCCCGGAAGAGCTGCTGCGCGAAACCATCGAGGCGTGGCATCGTTGGATGCGCCAGTTCCATTATGAAGGCCCCGAAGAAGCGCTTGTGCGCCGGTCGGCGATCACCCTTAAGCTCCTCGATTATACTCCCAACGGAGCGATTGTAGCGGCGCCGACTTCGTCGCTTCCCGAAGTGATCGGCGGTTCGCGCAACTGGGATTATCGCTATGCATGGATTCGTGATGCCGCATTTTCCGTCTACGCGCTGCGGCGCATCGGCTTTAACCAGGAAGCGGACCGTTTTCTCGGTTGGGTTCTCGACGCTGTCGAGCGGGGAGGAGCACCGAAGGTGCTTTATGATTTGGATGGACAGCAGCCCCGGCCCGAGCGGATAGATCCGGAACTCGAAGGTTATCGACGTTCTGCTCCCGTCCGCTGGGGTAATGCGGCGGTAGAGCAATTGCAGCATGATGTCTATGGAGAGATTCTCGACTGCGCGTATCAATGGGGCGCTCATGGAGGCGCAATCGACAGTGTCTTATGGCAAAGGCTGAGAACGCTCGCCGAAGGCTCGCGGCTGGCATGGAGCAAACCGGATCATGGCATCTGGGAGGTTCGCACAGCGGCCAGGCCGTTTACCTATTCTGCGGCGCTCTGCCAGGTGGCGCTGGATCGGGGCGCGCGCCTGGCCGAGCGCTTCAGCCTGCCGGGAGACGTCAAAGTTTGGCAAGCGGCATCGAATCAAATTCGCAACGCGATCCTTAACGAAGCTTGGGACGAGTGTCTGCAATCTCTGACCGAACATCTCGGCGGCGGCAAGCTCGACGCAAGTTTGCTGTCGTTGCCGATTCGCCGGGTCATCCCCGCGACACATCCCAGGATGGTCGCCACCGCGTCCGCTATTGCGAGCGGGTTGAGCGCAGGCAAGGGGCTGCTGTACCGCTATCTGCCCGAGGAGTCGCCGGACGGACTCCCCGGGCATGACGGCGCATTCCTGCTATGCAGTTTTTGGTTGGTCGATAATCTAGCCCACCAGGGCCGGTTGGATGAGGCGTTGGCGCTGTACGGCTCGCTGTGCGCTCGCACCGGCTCGTTGGGATTGCTTCCTGAAGAAATCGATCCCGGCAGCGGGGCTTTTCTCGGCAACTATCCACAGGCATTCAGCCATATCGGAGTCATTTCGAGCGGCGTTCACCTTGCTCGACTGATGAAGAAAGCGACTGCGGAGATGCGGTGGGCTCCACAGGGCCTCAATAAAGCGCTTGCTGGCGGCCAAAATGTGCGCGCCCAGTAAACATAGCCTCCAGGAGGAACAATGCACTCGCTAATTAATGATTACGCGGCGGGACTATTGGACGCTCATGAGAATCCATGCCTTTCGCTCTACCAACCTACTCATAGGTGCTATCCGGAAAATCAGCAGGACCCGATCCGCTTTCGCAACCTGGTAAAATCGATGGAGCAATCGTTGCGACAGAAATGTACGGCGCGCGCAGTGGAAGCGCTTCTCGATCCCTTTCTGGCTCTGGCCGATGATCGCGACTTTTGGAATCACACGCTTGACGGCTTGGCTGTTTTGGCTGCACCCGGATTGTTCCGAGTCTACCGGCTACAGAGGCTGGTCCCGGAGTTGGTTGTGGTGGCCGACACCTTCCATATCAAGCCGCTGATGCGCATCCTTCAGTCCGCCGATAGATATCAAGTCCTTGGTTTGAACCGGCGGGAGATCCAGCTCTACGAGGGCAATCGTGATGTCCTTGATGAGATCGAGCTGGCGCAAGAGGTGCCGCGGACTATAACCGACGCGCTCGGCGAGGAGTTGACCGAGCCGCACTTGACGGTCGCTTCCTATGGTAAGGGCGCCGGCGGGCCGCCGATGCGCCATGGCCACGGCTCAAAGAAGGATGAAGTCGATATTGACTCCGAGCGATTCTTCCGTGCCGTCGATCGCGCGATTCTTGAGCATCATTCGCGACTGTCAGGCCTGCCCCTGATTTTGGCCGCGCTGCCGCAATACCACAATCTGTTTCGCCAGGTGAGCCAGAATCCCTTTCTGATGGCCGACGGAATCGACATTCATCCGGACGCCCTGCCAGGCGATGCGCTCCGCCACCGCGCCTGGCGGGTTGTCGAGCCTCAGTATCTTGCACGGCTCGCGGGTCTGGTTGAGGAATTTGGCAGAGCAAAATCCAAGGGACTCGGCTCTGATGAACTGGCGCCGGTCGCCGAGGCCACCGTTACCGGGCGGGTTGCGACTCTGCTGATCGAAGCTGACCGTCACATCCCCGGACGGATCGACTACGGCTCCGGGCGGATTGAGCACGGCGATCTTGCACACCCGGAAGTTGACGACGTGCTCGACGACCTTGGAGAACTGGTCCTCAAGAAGGGCGGCCAAATCGTGATCGTCTCAGCCGAGCGCATGCCAACTGAGACCGGAATCGCCGCGATCTATCGGTTTTGAGCTGCAGTCATTCGTTGAGGAAATATCGATTTCATTAAAAGCATAGCTAGAGTCTGGATGTCGCGGCGGCTACGCGTCTCATGAACTCGGCGAGGAGCGTTTTCTCGATGAGATCGAACGTAAAGCTCTTCGTCGGAGATCAGCCCACAGGGTATTGTCATTATACCCTACAACTCCGCGGTCATAGATAAACCCAGCCAGAAAAACCCATGGAAACGAGCTGGATTGCTATTGTATGGACATACAATCGGAAGTGGAGTACGGCTAGCCGGGGAACCTTTGCATGTCCGTGGATCAAGCGATTTATGACGGCCCTAATCGCACGGGCGCCGTAAGAATGGCGCTGCTTGGTTTCGTGTTTTTGACCACTGTGGTCCTGAGCGGACCTTCCTTCGCTCAGAAAACTCAGTGGTTTATGTCGCGCCCATCGAGGGCATGATCGATTTGGGTCTTGCGCCGTTCGTTGATCGCGTTCTGCGCGAGGCCACCGATGCCGGCGCAGCGGCGGTTATTCTCGAAATCAATACCTTCGGTGGAAGGGTGGACGCGGCGGTTCTCATACGCGACGCCCTGCTCAACGCCAAGGTTCCGACCGTGGCGTTCGTCAATAAGCGGGCGATTTCCGCCGGCGCTCTTATTGCGCTCGCCGCGGAGAAGATCCTCATGGGCGACGGGGGCACGATCGGCGCCGCAACTCCGGTGCAAGCCGGACAGCCCGGCGGCCCGGCGCGACCGGTGGAGGAAAAAACCGTTTCCTACGTGAGAAAAGAGTTTCGCGCCACCGCAGAAGCGCGCAAGCGGCCTCCGCTTGTCGCCGAAGCCATGGTGGACGCGGACGTGGAGATCCCCGGTCTCATTCAAAAAGGAAAACTTTTGACCCTTACCACCGATGAGGCCCTGAAGCATAAGGTGGCGGATTTCCGCGCCGACACAATCGAGGGGGTGCTGAAGCAGTTGGGTCTTGCGGGGGGCGAGTTGCGGCGCGCGTTTCCCAACTGGGCAGAGAATCTTGTCCGCTTTCTCACCCATCCCATTGTCAGTTCTCTTCTCATCACCATCGGCATGCTTGGGATCATCCTGGAAATGCGCACGCCCGGTTTTGGTGTTCCTGGAGTTCTCGGAATTTCGAGTATCGCGTTTTTCTTCTGGGGGCACTGGCTGGTCCAGCTCGCCGGCTGGGAGGAGATGCTGCTGGTGGGTTCGGGCCTGGTCCTCTTAGCTGTGGAGATCTTTGTCACTCCTGGTTTTGGTCTTGCCGGAGTCCTCGGCATTGCGGCGCTTCTTTCAGGCCTGAGCCTTAGCCTCATCGGCGGCGGCGCCACCTGGGATTTCATCCTCAAAGCGGTGGGTCGGGTAATTTTTTCTCTGCTGCTGGCAGTGGTTGGAAGTCTAGTCCTGCTGCGCTTTCTACCGCGCCTGCCGTTTGGCAAGCGGCTGATTTTGGAGACCGGCCTTGCCGCGGGAGGAAGGGTACGCTTCGTCACCGGAGACGGACAAGCAGTGGCTGGGTAAAGGCGGTACAGTGGTTTCGCCGCTGCGCCCGTCCGGTATTGCAGATGTCGAAGGCGAACGAGTGGATGTTGTCTCCGATGGGGAATTCATTGAGGCGGGTGCGCAGATTGTGGTAAGTCGCGTCGATGCAACCGCATCGTTGTGCGGCGCCAGCGCGCGTAGCAGAAAGGGGTGAAAAATGTTCGGAGCTGAGACCGGCATAGCGGGAGGCTTCGCGTTGCTAGTGCTGCTGTTGGTGGGGTTGGTTTTTATCTTGTATCTGGTCCCCCTCCCGCTCTGGATTGCTGCCTGGGCATCGGGCGCGTATGTGGGGCTCTTCACGCTCATCGGAATGCGCCTGCGCCGAGTGCCCCCCGGCACAGTAGTCACGGCGCGGATCAGTGCGGTCAAAGCGGGGCTGGATATTCCGCTTAACGATCTGGAGGCGCACTACCTGGCGGGGGGAAACGTTGTCAGGCTGGTCAACGCCATGATCTCGGCAGACAAGGCCAACATCGCTTTGCCCTTCAAACGAGCCGCTGCCATCGATCTGGCCGGGCGGGATGTTCTCGAAGCGGTGAAGATGTCGGTCATCCCGAAGGTGATCGAAACGCCGAAAATCGCCGCGGTGGCGAAAGACGGAATCCAGCTCATCGCGGTCTCTCGCGTGACTGTTCGCACCAACATCGACCGGTTGGTGGGCGGCGCAGGCGAGGAGACGGTCATTGCGCGGGTGGGCGAGGGCATGGTGAGCACCATCGGATCGGCCGCCACACACAAGGCTGTACTGGAAAATCCCGATCATATCTCAAAAAATATCCTGAGCAAAGGACTGGATGCAGGAACGGCTACGAGATTCTCTCTATCGACATCGCCGATGTGGACGTGGGTCAGAACATCGGCGCGAAGTTGCAAATCGACCAAGCCGATGCCGACAAGCAGATCGCTCAGGCCAAAGCCGAGGAGCGGCGGGCGATGGCAGTCGCTCTGGAACAGGAAATGCGGGCGCGTGTGGTCGAGGCCGAGGCGGAAGTCCCGCGCGCCATGGCCGAGGCGTTTCGACAGGGCAACCTCGGAATCATGGACTACTATAAAATGAAAAACGTGCAGGCGGACACGGCCATGCGCGACGCGATCGCCGAGACGGGAGACGAGCCGACTCCAAGCCAGAGGCGATAGGAGGAGAGTTGAAGAACGTTACCGTCGAACAACTCCTTCTTCTGATTATTTTTGTTTTGTTGCCGCTGCTCAATTGGCTGTTGCGCCGATTAGGCCAGCGCCGTGAACGCCAACATCCGCTACCGCCCTATATGCCCGAACCGCGCCAACGGGTGAGCGAGCCACGTTCCCGAGCGCCGCAGCCTGCACGAGATCGAATTCAGGCCCGGGAAGCGCCGCCGGCGCCCGTCGCAGTTCGACGTCGCAGAATTTCCAGAAGCTCGTTTTTCCGTACCAGAGCCGAGATGCGCCGGGCGATAATTCTCATGACGATTGTGGGACCTTGCCGCGCTTCGGATCCGATAAGGGAGAATGATCCATACAGGTAGCCTTCCCAGCCTCCACTACGCAAGATCCTTTCCGACAATGCCGCCTGAAACAATGAACTTGAAGGCGTCCTCGACTGAGAAATCCAGGTCGACAACATCTTCGGGGGAGACGATGACCAGGTAGCCTGAGGTGGGATTGGGGGTCGTCGGAACAAACACCGAGAGCACTCTGTTTCCCGGCACGAGATTGAGATTATCAGCACGCTCGGTCGCGACCAAGCCTATACTCCAGAGACCCTGGCGAGGGTACTGCAGGAGAACCACGCGCTGAAAGCTGCGGCTGGGTCCTGGAAAGTTTCGATCATTTGTTTAGCGCTGCTATAAATTGTCTTCACCAGCGGCAATCTCAGGAGCAATACTTCAAAGGCTGCTAGCAGCCGCTGCCCCAGGATATTGGTTCCGACCAGGCCCAGCAAAAAGATTACGGCGAGGGAAAGCAGAAAGTTGACAGCGAGCACCAGAGGGTAGGCCAGATCTTCCAGCCCAAAGAGTCGCAACAAGCCGGTCACCAGCGGCGCCCCGACACAGGTAAAAATGTTAACCAAGAAAGCAATCAGAACGTAGGTGATGAACAGGGGCAGAAGAATCAACAGCCCTGCGATTAATGTCCGCCGAATAAAGTGAGGCCTTTTGTCATCCGGCATCCGTAATTTTCTCCGCTGCGTATCTCTGCTAAGTACGGCAAAGCAAGCCGGTTGAGTCGCTTGACGCCGTGAGATACTGATCGCCTTCGTGCAAAAACATTATCCCGACAGCCTGCCCAGAGTCAGGGCCGAACTAGAATCTCGTGGAGACAAGAATCCATTATGAACCGCAGCCGCTTTCTCCTCGGGTTAGTTTTACTTCGAAGGAAGCCTGTTCGCCATCTCGTTAAAAGCCTTTTTCCCAATTCCCTGAAGAAAGCTCAGAAACGGCTCGGGCTTGGCGCTCTTCGCTTGCGGCATCGGCGGCGCTGGCAAACCGCGCGAAGGCTCTATCCTATGAGCAAGTGGCAAAGTGCCATTCTTTCTTCCTTTCACTCAGCACGCCGTTGCGGCCAGGGCCTGCGTTGCCACTGCCCACCGCGTAAAAAAACCGGGTCCACGTCGAGTCCGTGCTTTTGAACAACCATTCTTCTTTAGCCACCCAAATATGGCTCTGCGTGAAAGCCAAGGAAGGATAGACCAAGCTGATTTTCTTAGCCTCCTGGCTGACGACGGAAGCGGTTGGACTTAAAAAAGCAGAACCAGAGCAAGGATCAGCGCGCTCTTTAAACATCGTTATCCCATTAGCAGCTGGCACAATGGGCGGATATCTTTCAAAGTTTCCAGCCGGTCCAAGTCATCCAAGACGCGGTTTGTCTCGCTTTCGCTGAGAGTTTGGCGCGCGCAATCCGTAAATTTGCCTTTGAGCTCGTCTGCGGTCATCGGATCTTCGGGACCTCCCTTTGAATGCTGGACTTCACGCGAATAGGTCTGACCGTTTTTCAAGCGCAGCGTTACTCTACAAGGCCGGCTTCCCAGGTTGTGGGACGGAAGATTGTTGTCCAGCCTCATTTGGACTCTTTCGGCCAGTTTCAACACATGCGGGTCCCTGACGGCTGATTCGGTGAAAGCGTCGATAAAGACTCGGCCGTCGATCATCGCCCGGGCCAAAAGATAGGGCATGCAGAACTTCCCTTGAATTCCGGTTTGAGGAATTTTGAAAACGATTCTGTCAAAGGTGTGGCGCATGACATCGACATCGATGGACTCAACCATCTCGGGTGTGATGCCATGTTTCGCCCGGAAGTCCAGTACCGTGTCGATGGCTTGATGCGTCAGACCGCCGCAAGGATAGGGTTTTATTCTGATGCCATCACTCTCCAGTGCGTAAGACCGTCCTAGTTCTTCTACAGCCTCGTTATGGATGGTCGTTCCGCCATGAAACACGTTGTAGAAGCCCATCCCCGCTTCGATCGCTTGTGCGTTTGCGGTGTAACCGGATTGCGCGAGTTTCGCCGCCAGGACGCCGTTTCTCGCGCCGAGGCCCACATGCAAGGGTTTGGTCATGGTGCCGAAGTTGCCCACGATCCCGCTGGCCATGGAGGCCGCGATCCCTAACGCCATCTCGATTTGAGAAGCACTGAGTCCGAGGAGCTTCGCGCATCCGGCCGCGGCCCCAAAAGATCCCAAAGTGCTCGGGGCATGCCAAGCGTCATGCTTGCTGTCGCGCAGTGAGTAAGCGAGTTTTCCTGTGACTTCGAATCCTGTCGTATAGGCCTCGAGAATCTGGCGGCCGCTGGTGCTCAGGGATTCACCCAAGGCGAAAACAGCCGGGATGATAGGAGCCGTCGGCTGGCCCATAAGCGTAAAACTGTGATCGAAGTCCATGGCATGGGCGGCGGTGCCGTTGGCAAACGCCGCCTGCAACGCGGAAGATCTAAATCCCTGACCGATGACCGTGGCTTCCTCCTTCGCGCCTTCCTGGCGGGCGATTTCAGCGCAGATTTTGGCGTCCTCTTCCTTACTGCCCGCCAGCGCGACTCCAAGGCAGTCCCGCACCGCGATCTTCGCCGTCTCTACAGCCTTCAGGGGGATCCTCTCATACTTGGTATCAACTACGAACTTAGCAATCTTTTTGGTTACGTCCATAAACACCTCTCTCTTCGAAACGTGTTAACGAGTTAATGTGAAGGCCAATCGACGATTCCATGTTACATCTCAGAGCGAAGAACCGAAGTCAGTTTTGAGAATAGCCTTCTGAACCTGAAAAAGTAGACGGTCGGTCAGTTAGGCTTCTTGTATCTTGCCGTTGGAACGATTTCGGCGACGGTACCGCCGGGAGCTCGGAATTTGACCGGCACCACGCCCGGGTCGCTGATAATTTCGCAGCCCAGTTTGCCGATCTCCGCCACTGACTGGTCGAAATCCTCGACCTCAATCGCAAAGTGGTGAATGCACGGCCCCGATCCTGCGGCCAATGATTCCGCGGACTCTTCGCTGTCATATTTAATGAGTGCCAGGTCGATGGCACCGTCGCTCAGGTGACGCGATGTATGGTCTCTGACCTTGCTGGTTTCGACGGGCTGGAAACCAAATACTTTCTCGTAGAACTGGCTGCTCTTTTCCAAATCATCCACTTTTAGCGCAATATGAACGATGCGTGCCATGTTTCCTCCTTTAGTTTTTTCCAGAGGTTTCTCGAATTTATGTCGCTCTAGAAATCGCAGCGTCGGGAGAGTCGAATGCATCTCTTCTATCAAGACCTGGGCAAAGGATGTCAAATCCCTCACGCGGCTCAGTCGTCGGAACTAACAGAGGCTGACGTACCGAGTATCAATGTTTAAAAAGTTACGACTCGCTTCTCGCTTGATAGACGCTTGAGCCCCCATTCATGCAACCCATCGATGATCGGCTTCAGGGTTTTCCCCGAAGCGGTCAGTGAATATTCCACCTTCGGCGGCACCTCCGGATAGATTCTCCGAGCAATAATCCCGTCGCTTTCAAGCTCCCGCAGGTGCTGGGCGAGCATCTTTTCCGATATGCCGCTCAAGCGGCGGCGCAACTCGCTAAAGCGGCTCGCGCCGGAGAGCAGCTCGCGTAAAATCAAAAGCTTCCATTTCCCGCCGATAATCCCGAGGGTGGTTTCCGCCGGACAACGGGTGTCTTTTTTTCCACGCGCCATACTTACCTTGAGGTTAGACCATTACTTCAAAGTGTGTACTTTACAAGTTCAAAGACGTGGTTACACTGTTTTTAACGTCCTGCGCAAGAGAATCTCACTGCGGGATTCCGGGGCACAAGGTATTGGAGTTTGGAGAGCAAGAAGGAGGCCGTCATGAAGTCATTACCAAGACGCATCGAGAAAATCATTGAGCCGCAGGCAGTCGTAGAAGGGGCGGGCGTTAGGCTCAAAAGAAGCATCGGAACGCAAACTCTGGATTATCTCGATCCGTTTCTTTTGTTAGATCACTTTGCTTCCACGGATCGGCGCGACTACGAGGCCGGATTCCCCTTGCATCCTCATCGCGGCATTGAAACCGTGACGTATATTCTTTCTGGCGCCGTGCGCCACAAGGACACACTGGGCAATGCCGGAAGTATCGGCTCCGGCGACGTTCAATGGATGACGGCCGGTCGCGGTATCATGCATGAGGAAATGCCTCAGGTGCGCCCCGAGGGCATCGCGGGGTTTCAGTTGTGGGTTAATTTGCCGGCACATCTTAAAATGACCGTGCCGAAGTATCAAAATATTCTCGCCGCTGAAGTCCCCGAGATCAAAAGAGAAGACGGTACCCTGATTCGGGTGATCACCGGGGAAGTCGACGGCACGCAGGGTCCCGTGAGCGGAATTGCGGCAAATCCGACGTATATGGATGTCTCCATCCCGCCGCACAGTAGGTTCACTCAGGTCATTGCCAGCGGCAACACGGCGTTCGCCTACCTGTTCCAGGGTGAGGCGAAATTTTTCGGCAGTGAGGACGAGAAAAAAGTTCTGATTCAGTCTCCCAAGCTGGTGGTTTGGGGCGACGGCGACTTCGTTGACATACTCACCAACGAAAACTCCGCGCGCTTCTTGCTGGTCTCCGGCAAACCATTGAACGAACCGGTGGCGCGCTACGGTCCTTTCGTCATGAACACGCGGGAAGAGATCGAGCAGGCGCTGCGCGATCTGCGCCAAGGGACCTTCGTATAGGCGACGACGCTACGGTCGCCGAGAGCTTGCCCGGCTTGGCAGAAGTGTGGTACGCATCTCGTTAGCTCCAATGAAGAGTCTCTCTGCCAAAGAATAGGAGGAATGAATTATGAGTATAATCGGGTGGATCATATTCGGTTTGATTGTTGGAATCATCGCCAAATTTCTTATGCCGGGCCGCGACCCCGGCGGATTTATCATTACAACTCTACTCGGTATTGCCGGTGCTCTCGTGGGTGGATTCCTGGGTCGCTTTTTGGGGCTCTATGGCGAAGGGGATCAGGCTGGATACATTATGGCAGTCGTGGGATCGATCGTCTTGCTTTTGATTTATCGCATGGCGTCGCGCCACGCATGATTTCGACGCAATTTTTCCACTGCAAGAGGGGAGTTACGGCTGTTTTATCAAACCGTTTAGCGGAGTCTGTGATACCTCGACCTTGCCGTGTACACATAGTCGAACAACGTTAACAGTCCCGGCGTACTCCGGCGAACCCGAATAATAGGCGCTCACGTCGCCATTTCCTACCGGCGTCGCCTGATTCCAATGCCCAAGGGCGATATAATCGGAGCCGGTTGCAATCAGTTCTTCGCGATGAATGAGCCAAGAGCCGATCAACCGGTTCGGGTCCCTTGCTTCGTCGACATAATGACCGTGGGCGGCGGCGAGCTGCCATCGGGTGGATCGCGGCCTTGGATCCGCGAGCGGCGACATGTCGGCATAGTCGAGATGGGCCCGCCCCCAGATCTCGAGTTCAAATTCGGAAAAAGTCACGGCTCCATCGACATTGAGTCCTAAGATTCGGACATTCGGAATATTGGCGAGTCCGCCTCTTCGATACACTGAGTCAGGAGTGAGCGGGTCATGGTTTCCGGGGAGAATGACAATGGAATTCCGGTAGTCGCGCATCATTTGAGCGGCGCGCTCCAGCAATTCGAGAGGTTGGCGATGATTGTCGAATGTATCCCCCGCTAACAGGACAACGTCAGCACGTACCGCCTTTGCCGTAGCCAAAACCTTAGGAAGCACTGCAAGAGAATCGGAGTTGCTGAAGCTGTCATCTACGCCGAGGTGCAGATCCGAGCTGTGAACGATAACCGCTTCTGGGTAAGGAGTCATGGTCAATGGATCCCGGAGCAAGTGGGCTTAAGCTAGCAAATGTGCCCACAAAAGGAAAGCCGAACTAAGAAACAGAAAAGGGCCGTTGGGAACGGCCCTTTTTTTCGAGCCTTGGCGGGAAAGAGCTCGAAAAGCCCTGTGGCGAATTATTTGGTCTTCGTCTTAGTGGCGGCTTTCGTTTTTCCGGCGTCTTTGACTTCGACGCTGGACGCGGTCATCTTGTAATGGACAGTAACCTTGGAGCCTTTCTTGAGTTCGCCGTCAACTTTAGTGTTTTTATCGCGGCCGATCTCCCATTTCTCTTTGCCCTTCTCAACAGTAATCATATCATCGGCTACGTCGAGAACAGGGCCGGTAACTTGATAGTCCTTGGGTCCGGCAGCGATGGCTACCGAAGTCAGTAAGAAAACAGCCGCAAACATGCTCAGAATACGCTGCGTCATAAATCCTCCTTTAAAAAAATTGATTTTCCCTGGCAAAGAATCGTCCCGCCTGTCCACCACGACCCGATTGCTTGGTTCTTGAAAATTTGGCCGAACGCTGCCGATGCTACTTCAAATGGGGTCCTATTTACAAACACGAATTTCTGCAAATTAAATTAGGTACGGTTCTTTAACGCTGAAGGGAGTGAATCTGTTGAGATCGGATTTTGTACCGCCCTCCGCTCGACACCATGCCTCGTTCGTTCCTGATGCCTTAGACATGTGAAGTTTGGCTTTAATTCACGCTGCGCCTGGTTTATATATTAACTACTTGATTTTATCGACTATTTTCTAAGCGCTGCAAAGGACTGAGTTATTGATAAATAAAGGAGGGTGCCTATGCCAGAAGGGCTGCCCATCGCAAAAGGAAACCTAGATCACCTGTTACTGCCGCGAATGGTCAATCGCCACGGTCTCATTGCCGGTGCCACCGGAACAGGAAAGACCGTCACCTTGCGGATCATCGCGGAGAATCTAAGCCGTATCGGAGTTCCGGTTTTCATGGCTGACGTGAAGGGAGACCTATCGGGCATCGCCCATCCAGGGCAAGAGAGCCCAAAAATCGCGGAACGTGTCTCAAAGCTCGGAGTCGAGAACTTCCAGTACGCGGGCTACCCGACCGTTTTTTGGGATCTTTACGGCCAGCAGGGCCATCCCGTGCGGACGACTATTTCTGACATGGGGCCCCTGCTGATGGCGCGGTTACTCAATCTCAATGAAACGCAAAGCGGGGTACTGACTCTGGCTTTTAAGATTGCCGACGACAATGGTCTCTTGCTTCTCGATCTCAAAGACCTGCGCGCGATGCTGCAGCATGTCGGCGACAACGCGGCTCAATTCAAAACCCAATACGGCAACGTCTCGACGGCCAGCATCGGCGCTATCCAGCGCGCGTTGTTGGCGCTCGAAGAGCAGGGAGCGGATAACTTCTTTGGCGAACCAGCGCTCGATCTCGACGACATGATGCAGACGGATACGAAGGGACGCGGTGTCGTCAACATTCTCGTCGCCGATAAACTCATCAATGCGCCTAAACTCTACGCCACGTTCCTGCTTTGGATGCTGGCCGAGCTCTTCGAGCGCTTGCCGGAGGTCGGCGATCCGGAGAAACCCAAGCTGGTGTTCTTTTTCGATGAAGCGCACTTGCTTTTCGACGATGCGCCCAAAGCTTTGCTGGAAAAAATTGAACAGGTGGTGAGGTTAATCCGTTCCAAGGGAATCGGCGTTTATTTCGTCACGCAAAACCCGCTCGACGTGCCGGATGTGGTTCTTGGACAGCTGGGCAACCGCGTACAGCACGCACTCCGCGCCTTCACGCCGCGTGATCAGAAGGCCGTCAAAGCGGCGGCGCAAACGTTCCGACAGAATCCAAAACTTGATGTCGAAGCGGCCATCACTGAGCTCGGTGTCGGCGAAGCGCTGGTTTCGTTCCTCGACGAGAAGGGACGGCCGAGTATCGTTGACCGCGCGTTGATCTATCCGCCGCAAAGCCAACTGCCGCCGCTCTCACCGGCGGAGCGCGAGAACATCATCAAACAGTCGAGCATCTTCGGCCATTACGAAAAAGTCGTCGATCGGGAATCAGCCTACGAAATGTTGAAGGGGCGTGCGCCGCAAGCAGAGAAATCGACAACACCAGCAGGAAAGACCTGGCAGTCGGAAGTCGCAGGCACTCTCAGTGCTGTAGGCAAAAGCGCGGCGCGCGCTATGGGAACTCAGGTCGGGCGGGAGATCATGCGCGGCGTTTTAGGGTCGATATTTGGAAGCACTACGACACGGCGAAGGCGTTAGCTGCATGTTGTCTCGCGGTTGTACGTTTACGGTCGCTCCAGTGATAGCGACTCGTAGGTTGTGTCCCCGCGAACAGCATATACGGGAACCAGCGCTTGTCGCGCCTGAATCGTTCCTTTTTGAGAATCCACGGCTTTCCACTCGCGCTCTTCGAGGCGCAAAACAGAAATATCAGCAGGGCAACCGACGCGGATAAAACCAAGTTCGGCGCTTCGGCCCAGGAGCTTGGCTGCATTCACCGTTGCCATCTCGACCACTTGGTTCAACGAAAACCCGAGAGCCATCAACTTAGCCATCGTTGTCGGCAAATCGTAGACAGGACCCGCTCGGTTACCTCGGTGGCCGTCGGTGGAGACGCCGTCCGGGAAAAGTTCTTGATCGAGAACTTTTCGCGCGACGTCGAAATTTAGATTGTGCAGTCCGTGGCCCACGTCCATAAGGACGCCGGACTCCTTGGCATCGCGCACCTGCGGCCAGAGCTTGCCGTTCGGATCCAGCAACCCGCCAGGGTGAGCAGTAAACATATGGGTTACGATATCTCCCTCCCGCAAATATTTGAGCACGTCGCCGATCGGGGGCGGTGTTGCGTCTTTGGTCCAGCTCTCGCCGATATGGACCAGGAGCGGGATCTTCAGGTTGTCGCCGAGCTTTCGTGCCCGTGCTAGCGGTGTCAGCCCTTCTCCGCCCAGCGCCCCGCCGGTGGCCATGATCTTGATGCCGACGATGATGTCGCGATTGGCGTCCACAGCTTTTTCGATCTTATCTTCGTCGATCAGGCGCGGGTCGGCGAGGATGCTATAACCCGGCCCGGTCACGCCGCCCAACGTGGAAAGATTGACGTAGTTGAGCACCCGTGTCTTGGCGTTTTTCGTGACGTAATTGCGAAACACTTGAAGGAGACTATGGCCTGCGCTGCCGGCGTCCACGACCGTCGTAACCCCGGAACCGACGCCAAAAATATCGGGGTCCACACCGAAAGCGCCGAGACCGTTCATCAAATGCAGATGAACATCGATTAGGCCCGGCGTCACAATGCAATCTTTGACGTCAACAACTGTCGCGCCTTCGGCCTTGAGATCCGCTCCAATGGCCTCCACAACGCCGTCGCGGACATGAATGTCCTGCTCTCTGTCTAGGCCGCTGGCGGGGTCGAGGAGCCGGCCACGTTTGAGGATGAAGTTTCTTGATTGCCTATCCATGTTCGTATTCCCAATAACTTGACTTGCTCAAGGTGTGCAAAGCCTAGGTCGACGGGCGGTGTGACCCATTTGTTTGATCAGCAGCTACCCCAGAGTCCGCTTCCCGACCCATTTCTGAAGTACCTCTGGCACTGCCACAGTCCCGTCAGCCCGCTGATTTTGTTCCAGGATTGCGGGGAGTAGCCGGCTCGTTGCCAGCCCAGATGCATTCAGCGTGTGCAGATATTCCGGTCGTCCAGTGCTGCCGCGGCGAAAGCGAATACTACCGCGGCGTGCCTGATAATCCCTAGCATTGGAAGCCGAGCTCACCTCCTTGAATTCGTGCATGCTCGGTATCCATATTTCGATATCGTAAGTTCTAGCCATCGAAGCGCTCGTGTCCCCCGCTGCCAGTTTGCTCACTCGATGATAGAGTCCCAATCCCTCAACCAATTTTTGTGCTTTGCCAACCAGTTCCTCAAAGGCCGAGTCCGATTCCTCCGGCCTTGTGAAGGCAAACATCTCCACTTTGTTGAATTGATGTCCCCGGACACTGCCTCTCTCCTCCGTACGATAGCTTCCAGCCTCCCGCCGGTAACAAGGGGTGTAAGCAAAATATCGCTTCGGCAGTTCGTCCTCGCTCAAAATTTCGTCCCGGTGGAGGTTTATGATCGCGGTTTCGGCTGTCGGTAAAAGGAAGCTATCCTGACCCTTCAAGTGAAACACGTCGTCAGCGAATTTGGGAAACTGGCCGGCTGTGTAGCCGCACTGATCGGTAAGAATGTGCGGCGGCAATATAAACTCGTAACCATCCGAGAGGTGTGTCTCGACGAAGTAATTAAGCAAGGCCCATTCGAGACGCGCGCCATCGCCGCGATATAACCAATATCCGCTTCCCCCGAGTTTCACGCCGCGCTCATAATCTATTAGCCCGAGGTTCGTAGCCAACGCCACGTGATCCTCAGGTTTGAAGTCAAACTTCGGCTCTGTGCCCCAGACCGTCAATACTTGGTTACACTCCTTGCCCCCGGCAGGAACGTCCGGATCTGGGATATTCGGGAGTGCCTCCAGAAAAGACCGAATCCTTCCCTCTATGTCTTCGAGCGACCCCTCCAGCTCTTTAATCTTGCGCGACAGCTCTTTCATTTGCGCCTGGAGCTCAGTCGTATCTTCTTTTCTTTGCTTCATCGCGCCGATACGAGATGAAGTGCTGTTCCGCGTCTCGCGCAGGGTATCAATTTCGGTAATCAGGGATCGCCGATCCCGGTCCCAGGACAGGAGATCGTGAAAATCGACTTCGTCCATCCGCTTGAGCAAGGACTGACGGACTTCTTCGGGCCTTTCGCGGATCGATCGAATGTCTAGCATGCTGGTCTTTCCCTTTACTTTTTCAGTCGTGGGAAATAGTGGATCATCACATCTGCCTGCACCATTTCCAACGCAAAACCGCCGTGTGACTTAGCATTCACATACGGAATCGCTGTTGATACGAATGCTGTTTGTGACATGGTTCACTTGCGTCTTATTACCGGATGTAATGCGGCGACACGAACTTTATAGCAACTTTACCTCTTGCACACGAAATATAACCGGTTCGATTTACCGGATGGTTTCCCGCCTAGGACATCAATTACTTTAACGTTAGTGAATTGTTTTTGAAGCGCGTCTCTTACCTGCTCCACAGGAAAGGAGATTTGCTTGAGATCCTCCTCGAAGAGTTTGTACCTGCTACCGCTCTGATGTTCAAAGACCTTAACGTTCCAATTAGCGATACTCCGCCCGCCATCGGTGACTTTTACAAGCTCCAAGTTCTGGCCAAATTTACTCACCCACGTCGGCGCGTTTATCAGACGTTCCAGCTTCGGTTCGGTATTGATATCGAAAAGAAACAACCCATCCTCTTCAAGATGTCGCGCAGCGTTGCCGAATATTTTCTTCCAATCAGCAAACCTTAACACGTGGTTGATGGAGTCGAACACACAAATGATCACATCAAACTGTCTCCCAAAGTCGAAATTGATCATGTCCTTGCGATAGAACCGCACGTGAGGCAACTTCTTGCGGGCGATCGCAAGCATCTGGTGCGATAGGTCGAGCCCGACCACGTCATAGTATTTCGCAAGAAACTTGAGAATAGCGCCGGTGCCGCAGGCTAGCTCCAACAGTGTTCTTGCCTTGGGCCTGTGCTGACGGATGAGGCGGTGAATGTAGGCTGCCATCTCCCTCCTATCTCCCATGGCGGCGTCATAGAATCTGGCTAATTTCTCGTGATTTTTCGTTGACGATTGTTTGGCTGAGGCCGAGATCTTCACTAACACCCGGAGCCTCTTCTCAGTCGTCGAGCAGCCGGAGCGCCACGGCCGCGTGAAGAGCTATGCCAACGGCCATTGCATCCTCGTTTAGAATCATCTGGGGCGAGTGAACATCTGCGACGGGACCCTGCCCCTCAGGCTGCGCTCCCAGAAAGGCCATGGCACCGGGGACACGCTGTAGGATATAGGAAAAATCTTCGCTGGGCATGATGGGCGTCGGCAACAGTAGGAAATGATCTTTGCCCAATAGGTTCCGGCTTACCTCACCGACCGCCGTGACAACGCCGGGGTCGTTGACGACAGGAGGATAACCAGGCTCTACGATGACTTCCGCTTCCGCTCCATGTGCGGAGGCAATGTTCGCTGCGAGTTCCCGGACCGCGCTGAATAGTTGTAAACGCGTCTCTTCCGATACTGCTCTAATCGTCCCTGTCAAAGTCGCCGCCTCCGGGATCGCGCCTAAGTCATGTGATCCGGCCTGAATAGCCGTGACTGTAACCACCGCGGGCTCGAAGGCCTTGACGCGCCGGGTGACATAGGTCTGCAGCGCAATTACGACTTCCGAGGCGATCGGAATCGGATCAACAGCATGGTGAGGCTCAGCTGGATGTCCGGCGCGCCCTTTGATAACGATCCTGAACGTGCCTGCCCCGGCCATGGTAGGTCCGGGTCGGCTAAAGACCGCGCCGCTCGGCTGCCTTGGTGTGATGTGAATAGCGAATGCGGCGTCAGGAGCGCCGTAGCGGTCGAGCAAACCTTCCTCGATCATGAGTCGTGCTCCGGCGTATCCCTCTTCTCCAGGTTGAAATGCGAAGATGACTTTGCCGACGATGTGGTCTCGATGCATGGCGAGCAGACGCGCGGCGCCAACGAGCATTGCCGTGTGAGCATCGTGACCGCACGCATGCATCGCTCCGTCGATTTCAGAAGCGTAATCGAGACCCGTCGCTTCCAGGAGTTTCAGTGCATCCATGTCGCCCCGGAGCAGCACCGTGCGTCCGGGCGCACAACCCTCGAGAAGGGCGATAACGGACGACAGTTGTTTTCCCGTTGCGATTTGGAGATTTAGGCCACCAAGCGCATCGATAATCGCACTTTGCGTGTGCGGGAGTGTGAGGCCTATCTCCGGACGCCGGTGGATCCGACGCCGAAGCTGGATCACATCGGGAAGAATTCTTTGTGCTTCATGGAGAAGAAGTTTAGGATCGTCCGACATTTCACTCATCGCGTATCAACTTTGAATAAACATCCTCGTACTTCAGAAGCGTGATGTGGTCAATTTGATTTCACTGGCCTCTCGCGACCACTCACACTCTTAGGAATTCAAAATCTGTAGTACCTGAGGATGCAGCGCCTTATTTGCCGCGACACAGGAATTGCCTTGGGATGCGTCGGTCCCAGACCATGTCGTAATCACGCCGTTTGCCCCTTGTATGACGGGAACCAACGGCAGGATATCCCATGGCTTCATCATGGGATCGAGCATGATGTCCGCCCCGCCGGAGGCAACCAACAAATAGCCGTAACAATCCCCCCACGTGCGAAACAAGCGCGTCCGCCTCACCAGTTCTTCGAAGCCGTTTCTTTTATGGTTCCCGATATTTGCAATATCGGTTGTTAGAAGCATTGCTTCGGATAAATGATCGATCTCTCGCAGCCGCACGATCCGACCGTTTATCGTGGTCTCCGTATTATTCCCGATACACAACTGACTGAGCACAGGATGGTGAATGGCGCCCAAAATGGGTGTCCCGCCGTGGAGCAGGCCAATCAGAGTTCCGAATAGCGGGCACCCTCTGGCAAATGAGATAGTCCCGTCTATGGGATCCAGTGTCCAGACAAATTCCGCTGAGGCATTCTCTGGCCCAAATTCCTCGCCGAGAATTCCATGCTGCGGATACCTCTTCCGGATCAGGTCGCGCATCACAGCTTCAGCCTGTCGATCGGCCTGAGTGACGAGGGTTTGGTCTTCCTTGATTTCTATCGCGAGGTCAGCTCTAGCAAAATAGGGTTTGATGACCTTGCCGCTTTTTTCCGCCAGTGTACAGATGAACTCAGTAAATTCTTTCGTTTGCAAAAGGAAGCCCCAGAAAAATCCTGATGGCGGCAGGCCAAGCGAAAGGCAGCCTCAGTGCGGCATCTGGCTCCCCATACTTTCGCGGGACAGTGTTTCTGCCCGGATCGGGAGTCAATTTCGACGGCCGCCAAGCACCCTTAGAAGCATCAGAAACAAGTTAATGAAGTTAAGATAGAGAGAGAGGGCACCGACGACGGCATACGAACCCACGCGGTCTTCCGGCACCGTCACGGCCATCTGTTTGAGGCGCTGTGCGTCCCACGCCGTCAATCCTGTGAACACGATCACGCCGATAACGGTGATAAGGAATTGCAGAGCATCGTTGTGCCAGAACATCCCGACGATCGAGGCGAGTATAAGACCGATCAATCCCATGAAAAAGAATTGCCCGGCGCCGGCCAGGCTGCGCTCGGTTGTCGAGCCATAGAGGGCCATCGCACCGAACATGCCGGCGGTTACCAGGAAGGTGGTCCCAATGGACTCTCCCGTATAGAGTAAGAGGATGAAAGAGAAGATCACGCCATTCAACGCGGCGTAGACAAGGAAGAGCGTCATCGCCACGTTCGGCGCGAGCGTCTGAACCCTGGCCGAAAGATAGAAGACGAGACCAAGTTGCGCCAGGATTAGACCGAAATAAAGCAATTGATTGGAGAAGATGTGCTGAACAAGCGCCGGCGAGCCCGCCACCGTAGACGCGACGACTGCGGTGACCGCAAGGCCGGCAAACATCCAGCCGTAGACTTTCCGAAGAAAGGCAGTAACACGCTCGGCCGAGGCCTCGGCCGTTGTCGGAAATGCCGAAGATGATCGCATATCAAACTGTGCCATCTCAAACCCTCCTTTTTGAAGGTGCAATGTACCCTACGTTGCACTCAACCAAGGAACGAACAACCGATATGAAAGATGCCTAGCACAGGATCACTGCTGGAACAAGCATGGCGTCCAACTCCACCTCTGCGAGCTCTCACGGGACGAGGTGTGTCATGTCGTATAGTAAGCGTTTTCCTTTATGTAGCCCTCCGTCAGATCGCAGCCCCAAACACGGGCAGAAGCTTTGCCGATGCTGAGGTCAACACTGATCATGACTTCGGACTGGCCGAGATATTTTCGCAATTCTTCGAGGTCGCAATCCACAGGCGAGCCTTTTTTGAAAACATGGGTGTCGCCGAAACGAATCGTTACCTTGCGAGGCTCAATGCTCGGGTCAAAACTCTTCCCCACCGCCATGATCACGCGGCCCCAATTCGGATCGCAGCCGTAGACGGCAGTCTTTACGAGCGGCGAATTAACCACCAACTTGGCGATACGTTTCGCTTGCGCGGTAGTCTTTGCACTGTTGACGTCGACCGTGATGAGCTTGGTAGCGCCTTCGCCGCTTCGGGCAATCTCCCGCGTCAGATATTCGCTCACTTTGAGGAGCGCAGCTTCGAACTCACGCTGATTTACGGCGCCGGCAAGACCGTTCGCCATCAGAACGACGGTGTCGCTTGTGCTCGTGTCGGTGTCGATGCTCACGGCGTTGAAGGTTCGGTCAACGACTCGTTTGAGCATCGGACTCAACGACATAGCAGGTAGTTCTGCATCCGTCATGAGGTAGACAAGCATCGTCGCCATATTGGGTTCGATCATCCCGGCACCCTTGGCTATGCCTGCGATCGTCGCCGGGCCGACTTGACAAGAAAAGTATTTCGGATATTTGTCGGTGGTCATGATCGCTTCGGCAGCGAGCTTCAAATTGTTTGGCTTGAGCTCGCTTCGAATTTCCTTTAACCCAGCGCGGATTTTTTCCATCGGCAGCGGCCGACCGATAACCCCCGTAGAAAATGGCAGGACGTCGTAGGGGCTGATGCCCAACTCCTTGCCCGCAATGCGGCAGGTCTCAATTGCGTTGTCGAGCCCCAGCTTTCCCATCGCCACGTTGGCGTTCTTGCTGTTGATCACCAGCGCCTGCACGTAACCATTGGCGATATGCTTCCGTCCAATGATGACCGGCGCGCCGGGGAAACGGTTTTTGGTAAACATCGCCGCCGCGCGAGCGCGCACGGTGGAATAGACAACGGCGAGATCGAGCGTATCGTCTTTGATGCCGACGTTTTTGGCTAGAGACAGAAAGCCTTGAGGGTGATAAGATTGGACTGATGATGTCTGCTCCATTTTCTTCTTGTACTCCAAAACGGATGATGGTTTGTTTGGATATTAGCACATACCGAGAGGCTAGCGGTTTAGTCACCTAAGCAATTGCTTGCATAGCTATGCTAAACTCCCCACGCCTTCCAGCCTGGGGGCAGGTCCTTTCCCATAAGCCGCGCATAGAGGATCCACTGTCCGTGATGGAGAGTCTCGTGCGCAAGCATGCGCATCAGGTGTTGAAAGACGCCGGCCATTTCATCTCCCCACTCGATGGTCGCATTCCAATCCACTCGCTCCACAGCCTGCACCAATTCTCGGTCCAGTGCTCGTAGATAAGCTTTTAACGCATTTTTGGAACAACCGCCTCGATAGCGCTTGTTTTTGTAGTCGAACCTGATCTTTTTACTATTCAAAGCTTCCTGGAAGCACTCCTGAAGACGGCCGACGTGGCGGAATTGCTTCCAGAAGGGCCCAACATCTGGACCGGGAATTTCGGCCTAACTCATCATCGGTGAGCGAGTCGAGAAGCTCAAGGGTTAGTCCCGCGCGTAAATTTCCATTCAGTTTTAAAGAGATCCAAGTCGGTCATTTGTCTTCCCGCGCTTAGCCTTTACCAGCTGCAACACCTCGACCAAACTTGCGATCGTGGCTCCCTGCCATTCCCTGGCTTCTTGATGCAACCGGCCATCATTTTTTTGTGACGGCGTCCGAATTAGCACCGGGTGCAACCCGACCTTACCAGCAGCGGTCAATTCGTAATCTTCTCCATCGGCGATGTAGAGGCAAGTTTCAGGCATGACGCCGAGGCGCTCGCAAGCGAGATGATAAATCCGGGAGTCCGGTTTTTTAAGGCGTTCTCGGCTAGAAAAAATTGCTGTATCAAATAAATCAGCAAAAGCTGTTTCCTGCCAGAGAATCGGGATTTCGATGGAACAATTGCTGAGGAGGCCTATTTTATAACCCTGGTTCTTCAGTTCGCTGGGCGTATTGATGGCATGCGGCCTGGGTTGCAGCGCCTTTCGGATGTATTGCATGCGAATCTCAACTGTTCTCTCAATCTGTTCCGCTTGCGGGCTCGCTTTCATGGCGTCGCAAACATATTCGATATTGGCTTCCACACTGTCGAAGACACCGATAATTCGCATCTTCGCCGTTTGCCCCCAAAACTGCATAAATTGCTCATAGGGCACGCTAAGGGCCGCGGCCATCTCCTGATGCATATGGCCTACCGAGGATCCAAAGTCATCCACCAATGTCCCAAATAAATCGAAAAAGACCGCCTTAAATTTCATGTGACTTGCCGATCGTCAAGGTCGCTCCGCGCGCGCCGCCTTAATCTTTGGTCCGTTCGGCGTATCTTCGATTTCGTATCCAGCCTGCCTCACTTGCTCACGCAAGGCATCCGCATCCTTCCACTGTTTTGAAGTGCGTGCCTTCTCGCGCTCTGCCACAAGAGCCATTATCTCCGGCGGTATGACCGCCTCTTCCGGTTGCCATTCTGCTAATCGCAGTCCCAATACTCGGTCAAACTGTAATAACGTGGCCTTTTTCGTTGCAGGGGACAAATCGTCTTTCACCAACTCCCACACTACTGCCAGTGCGCGCGGCATGTTCAAGTCTTCGTTGATCTGCTCTTTAAATCGATTCACGTAGGTCAGATCACCTTCACCGGGCTGTCCCCAGTCATGCGTTGCCGTCCGTAAGCGTTGCAACGCTGTGGCGGCTGCATCGAGCGCCTCCCAGGTAAAGCTCAGCTTTGCTCGATAATGAGCGCCCAGGCAAAAGTACCGATATGCCAGCGGATCATATCCCTGATCGATCAAGGTCTGCGTGCGCAAAAAGTCCCTGGCTGATTTCGCCATCTTCGTTTGCTCGAAAAGCAAAAAATGACCATGCATCCAGAAGTTGGCGAGACGCGTGCCGTGGCAGGCTTCGGTCTGGGCGATTTCATTCGTGTGATGAACCGGACACATGATCTTCACCGCCGCAATGAATGTCAAAAAAAGTACCCAGGTATTTAGCTGACATAGCCGAACATTCAATGTGCCATCCGGGAAAGCCGACGCCCCATGGGCTATCCCATTCCATCTGGCGCTTTTGATCAGGCGGACTAAATTTCCACAGAGCAAAGTCTGTCGAGTTGCGCTTTTCTCCCTTGTCAACGCGCGCTCCGGCACGCAGGCCGCTGGTATCCAGCCGGGCGAGGTGCCCATAGCCGGGGAGATGGGATGTGTCAAAATAGATCCCGTCGGATGTGCGATAAGTGAAGCCCTTTGATTCGATGCACCGGATCATTTCGATCTGCTCTGGAATGTGATGGGTCGCCCTGGACCAAATCGTCGGTTCAAGAATATTGAGCCGCGTCAAATCTTTCTTGAACTCCAGGGTGTAATAGTCGGCAATTTCCCACGCGGATTTTCCAGCGCGGCGAGCGCCCACCTCCATTTTATCCTCGCCGGTATCCGCGTCCGATACCAGGTGGCCCACATCGGTAATGTTCATTACATGCTTGACTTTGTAGCCGTTGAATTCGAGTACCCGACGAAGGATATCTTCAAAAACATAGGTGCGCAGATTGCCGATATGCGCGTAATCGTAAACGGTCGGACCACAGGCATAGATGCGGACTTCGGCGGGATCGAGAGGTTCAAAATCACGCAGGCTGCGCGTGTATGTGTCAAATAATCGTAGGGTCATAAGTCGCTCATCTCATTGCCACTAGACCACCGGGATTTAGAAGCTTATGCTTGAAGGTTCTCTATGTTCACCGGCTCTACAGAATCGGCCAATTTAAAACCAAAGACCTTCGAGTAGAAATACAACTCCGCTTCAAGGACCCGCTTGATATTCTCTGCTTTTCGAAAACCGTGCTGCTCGCCCTCGAAAGTGAGGTAAGCGACGGGTAGCTTCTTAGCGCGCATGGCCTCAACCATCTTCTCCGCTTGATTGGGCGGAACAACTTTGTCCTCTAACCCTTGGAAGAGAATCATCGGACAAGACAGGCGGTCAGTGAAATGAATCGGCGATCGTTCCACGTAGAGATCACGCCGTTCCGGGTAAGGGCCGATCAGGGTGTCGAGATAGCGCGACTCGAACTTATGGGTGTCTTTTGCCAGAGCTTCCAAATCACTGATCCCATAGTGGCTGGCGCCGGCTTTGAAAGTGTCACGGAAGGTCAGCGCACAGAGTGTCGTGTAGCCACCCGCGCTTCCGCCACGAATCGCCAAGCGATTGCCGTCAACAAATCCACGCTCGACAAGATAGCGCGCGCCATTGACGCAGTCATCGACATCGACGATACCCCACTTACCCTTGAGCCGTTCTCGGTATTCACGCCCGTAGCCCGAGCTGCCGCCGTAATTTACGTCGAGTACGGCGATCCCGCGGCTAGTCCAGTATTGGATTGAATACTTCAGTGATGCGGAGCTCGACGAGGTCGGCCCGCCGTGGCTCATGACTACCAGCGGCGGTTTTTCGTTCGCCGGCGCGGCGTAATCCCGATTCCGCGGCGGATAGAAATGGCCATGAGCGGTAAGACCGCCCTCCGTTGGAAACTCAATGGCTCGGGGATTGGTGAGGTATCCGGCATCGACAACTCTTTCTCGTGATCTCCGTAACACCTCCAGCTCTCTCGTAGCCAAATTTAGTGAGACGATTGACGTCGGCTCAGTCGATGACGCGCCGATGAAAACGACGCGGTCATCAGTGGCATGGACTTGAGAGATCGCGGTGAAGGGAAGTTCGATGTCATCGAGCACTCTGGTTAAGGTGTCCAGTGTAGCCAGGTAATCACGGCCGTTTTTAGTGTAGCTGCAGACGATCCGTCTGGCGGATGCAAATCCGTAAAGGGCAGAGGAAAAGACCCACTGAGGCTGGCCAAACTCGGCATCCATTGGACATAGGGGTTCGACTTTTTCATCTCGCCACCGGTAAATGTTCCACCACCCCGAGCGGTCAGAACCAAAGTACAGGGTGCCGTCCGGCGACCATTCCGGCTGGAAAATGGATTCATTGACACCGCCGGCGACTCGCACCGCTTCGACTATCGATCCGTTTCCGGTTAATTTGCCCACCCAAAGCTCCGTCCCATCCCACGGCATATTGGGATGGTTCCAGATCAGCCAAGCCAGCCGCGCGCCATCTGGACTAAGGCGTGGCGAGGAGTAAAAATCATTTCCTGAGACCAGTATCCGTCCTGCGTTTTCTACCTGGAGGTCGATGCTCACCAGAGTATTGATCGCCTCCCCGTGACCGGTATGGTCCTCGCGTACGCAGAAAAAAAGATTTCGCCGGCGGTCGATCACCGCGTCGGCATAACGCATGTCTGCAGCTGGGGTCAAAGTCTTAGGTTCCGACCCCGGCTGTTGAACATAGAGACGCTGGTCGGCGAAATTCGAGAAGACAATGGTCCCGTCTGAAACGGAGTAGTCGCCGCCGCCGTATTCGTGCACACGCGTGCGGGCATTGAAGCCGACGGGCGGCGTCATGTCCGTCACCCGTCCATCCGGCGAACGGCAAACAATGACCTTTCTCCCGCCTTCTTGAGATCGCCGCTCGATCCAATAGATATCGCCGTCGTCAAGCTTTACCTGTTCAAGTCCAACTTCGCCCGCCGCGACGATGTCGGCGGTAATCGGCGACTTCCAGGATCCGTAAGCGGCCACATTTGGATATGCCATACGCCGTTTCAGAGTTCCTTTCTAAGGAGCGGTCGTTTCTTGCGTCGCTAAGGCCGCATTCACTTTGAATTGTCCCTCCGGGATAAGCTCCTCAGTTAGCACGGCGGAGGGGGCGTTGGTCACCGATAACAGATCGCCCAAGACGGAGCGAATGGCGTCCAGTGTTTTTGCCGAACCGGTGATCTTTAGCTCGCGCAACGGAGTTTTGACGCTCACCTTGGCTTCACTTTTGATTCTACGCACTTCAAAAAGCACTTTCACTGCTGCCCCGTATGGATCTTCCTCCAACGGAAGGCCTACGTCCGCGAGTTCGTCCATCGTTGGCCACGAGGCAATGTGAATCGACTGTTCTCTGCCATGCGAGGTGGCAAACAGCCAGCTCCACACTTCTTCCGTAATGAAGGGTAGATAGGGAGCGAACAGCCGCAACTGTACTGACAGCACAATTTTGAGCGTCGCCAAGGCCGAACGTTTGCCCGGTGTCGATTCAGCGCTGTAGGCGCGAACCTTGACGAGCTCGAGATAGTTGTCACACAGGTCGGACCAGAAAAAATCTTCAATGACCTGAAGCGCACCGGCGAACTCGAAAGTCTCGAATTCCTTCCCGGCTCTACGCACCGTCTCCCGCAGGCGCTCGATAAAGCTCTGATCAAGGGGCTCGGTAATATCTCTCGGATTCAGCGACATCAGATCTTGGCCCAAGAGATGACCCGCGACGAATTTAGCGGCATTGAAGAGTTTGATCCCCAAGCGTTTCCCATTGCTGAAGACGGCTTCGTCATACGCGGTGTCGACTCCGAGACGGGCGCGCGCGGCCCAGTAGCGCACGGCATCGCTGGAATACCGCTCCAACAGATGGTTGGGTGTGATGACGTTACCGCGGCTCTTCGACATTTTCTTGCGGTCCGGATCGAGGATCCACCCACTGATAACGATGTTGTGCCAGGGTACGGTTTGCTCATGGAGATAGGCTTTGACGATTGTATAGAACGCCCAGGTCCGGATGATCTCGTGGCTTTGCGGACGGATATCCATGGGAAACAGTTTGCGGTGCCGCTCGGGATCGTCGGCCCAATGACTTGCAATCTGCGGGGTCAACGAACTCGTGGCCCAGGTATCCATGACATCGGGATCGCCGATGAAGCCGTTGGCTTGGCCACGTGTCGCCTCCGCGAATCCAGGTGCAGGCTGGGCGAGCGGATCCACTGGAAGTTGGCTCAGGTCCGGTAAGATGGGTTGATCGTAGCGGGGTTGCCCCCGCTCATCCAATCGATACCAGACTGGAAATGGCACGCCGAAGTAGCGCTGCCGGCTGATGCTCCAATCCTGATTGAGTCCTTCGACCCAGTTTTCATAGCGCGATCGCATGAACGACGGGTGCCACTGGATACGCGCACCTTGCTCGAGTAGAGCTTTTTTCTTGTCCAATAACCTGACAAACCACTGGCGCGTGGAGATGAATTCGAGCGGTCGCTCGCCCTTCTCGTAAAATTTTACGGCATGCTCGATACGCTGAGGCTCTTGGGTCAATGGCGGGCCGAGTCCTGGAAGAGCGCTGCCTCTTTCCTCGCGGAGAAGATCAGTGATGGCCTTCCTCGCTTGCTGGACGTGTTTCCCTTGCAACCCCTCGTAGAACGCGTTGGCCGCATCTGGATCGAGGCTTTCCCATCCTGGGGAGCCGAACTGCAGGGGTATAAGCCGGCCGTCTTTGCCGATAATTTGTCGCAGCGGCAGATCGAACTGTCGCCACCACTCCACGTCGGTGGCATCACCGAAGGTGCACACCATGAGAATGCCGGTGCCTTTTTCGATACTTGCGCGCTCATCGGCAAGGATCGGTACCGGAACGCGGAAGAGTGGTGTAACGGCGTTTTTGCCGAAGAGCGCCTGATACCGCTGGTCGTCCGGATGAGCCACAACAGCGACGCAGGCAGCTAATAACTCGGGCCGCGTTGTCGCGACGACAAACGAACCGCCGCCTTCGACACCGAAGCGGATATGATGGAATGCCCCTGTGAGCGGCCGATCTTCGACCTCCGCCTGCGCGACCGCAGTTTGAAAATCCACATCCCATAGAGTCGGCGCTTCGGTGGCGTAGGCGTGTCCCTCTGCGAGCAGCTTTAAGAAGCTGAGCTGAGACGTCCTTCGGCAATGATCGTCAATCGTTGCATACTCTTGCTCCCAATCGATCGACAGTCCGAGTTGCTGCCACAGCTCCTGGAAAGCTTGCTCGTCGATTTGCGTGAGCTGCCGGCAGAGCTCGATGAAGTTGGGCCGGCTGATCATTTCGGGAGGTTCCTTTGGGTTACTTCGGGGTTTGAAATTTGGCACGTAAGGGAGGTAGGGATCGCAGCGAACGTTGAAGAAGTTCTGCACCCGCCGTTCGGTGGGCAAACCGTTGTCATCCCACCCCATGGGGTAGAAGATATTCATTCCCGCCATGCGACGCTGGCGCACGATCAAATCCTGATGGGTGTAGCTGAACACGTGGCCGACATGGAGGGAACCGCTTACGGTCGGCGGCGGAGAGTCCACAACGAAAGACTCGGCCCGAGGGCGCGCCGGATCCCAGCGATAAATTCCCATTTCCTGCCATCGAGTGCGCCATTTGCTCTCGACTTCTTTGGGCACGTATTGTTTCGGCAGTTGGATCATGAAATATCCTCAAACCAATATTAACCGCTCAGGGGCGCTGTTGGCTAGTAGCGATATGGAGACGACGAAAGTAGTTCAGTCGAGAGCTCAACGGACAAAAATGCGAAACCTATGCTTGTTGGCTTGCGGTGAGTCTCAGCAATTGCCGCGCATTTCCATGCAGCATAGCGGCTCGTTCCGCATCCGTGCAAGTCATCTGTTGGATCTTTTCGGCCGCCATCGAGTCGCCGAGATCGTAAGGATAATCAGTTCCGACCATTACGTGATCTGCGCCGACCATCCGCTTTAAGTATTCGACGGTTTCAATTCGATAGACCAAATTGTCGAAGTAGAGGTTCTTTAGATATTTGCTGGGTGGTTGCGCGGCGGGAAGGGGACGGCGTTCAAGGCTCCTCGCAAAGTTATTGTCGAACCGACCCAGATGATAAGGAAAAAAGCCGCCGCCGTGCAGCAGCGCGAGCTTCAAGTTTGGAAAGCGATCGAACACGCCGCTGTAGATCATGTAACCCACCGACAGGGTCGTATCGGCGGGATTGCCGCAGACCGTGCGCAGCCCAAAGCCGCCCATTTTTTCATCGCCCGCAATCCACTCCGGATGCATGATCATCAAGACGTCGAGCTCCTGGGCCTTCGCCCAGAACGGATCGAAGTCTTGATTGTCGTAGTATTTGCCGACGACGTTGGAAGCGATGGTCACTCCGGACATCTTAAGGTCGCGAATGGCGTGATCCAGGACGCGGGCGGCGCGCGGTGGATCCTGGAGCGGCACGGTTGCGATACCGGTGAAGCGGGTGGGATGGCGTTTGACCAAATTTTGAATTGCCTCGTTATAGAGTTTACACCAGGATTCACCGCGCTGGCCGTCGAGCTCGTAGCCCACGGCACTGGTTTGAACTTCGACGGTGGCGATGGCGATATTTCCCTGATTCATGATCTCCATGCGCTTTTCGACTTCCACGAGACGCGGATCCAAGCTGAGCCGGTTACCCTTGGGGAAACGTATCGCGCCATTCGCTTGCCGGCTGTCCTTGGGCGGGATGAATTCAATGCCCAGCGCCTTCCCGTGGTTCTTAATCTCTGTGAATAGCTCGGGGGCAAAATAGTGATGGTGGATATCGATGGCACGCTCTGCGCTCGCCGCGCCGTTTCGAGCGCCGTTCATCGAAGCGCAACCGGACAAGAGCCCGGTTGAAACTACAGCGGTTTTACTCGCAAACTTTAGAAAGTCGCGTCTGGAAATTGTCAACAACTCTTTGTCCATGGCGTACCTCCTGTCCGGGTTTTGGAAACGTTAGTATCAAGAATGATGTCAATTGCAAGGGATTTCTGTTTGAGATTGTCGGCGCTGGATTAGCTTGCTCATTCAATCCTGTCAATGGTAGCATTCTCAGAGATTTTGCTTGAACGAATAAGTGGAGTGATTTCTTCGCCCGCTGAGGAATGCGATGTCTGAATTTCAATTTGGTGGCGATGTCGTTTGGCGGCCGAGCGATGAGCTCGTCGCAGGGAGCCGGTTAAAAAAATTCATGGAGGGGCATGGCATCGCGAGCCTCGAAGAATTGCAGCGGCGCTCCACGGAGGACATCGAATGGTTCTGGACCGCCGTGCTCCGAGAGCTTGGAATTGAATTTTACGAGCCCTACGAGCGGATTCTCGATACCTCACGCGGCATTGCCTGGTCACGCTGGTGCTGCGGCGGAAAAATGAACATCGTCCATAACTGTCTGGAGAAATGGAAAGGGACGCCGGTTGCGCGTCGCGAGGCGATCCGTTGGGAAGGAGAAAATGGCGAGACTCGTACTCTCACCTACGAAGAACTGATCACGAGGTTTGCCGTTTGGCTGAACGCGCTCCAAGCGCTCGGCATGGAGAAAGGGGGATGTGGCGGCGCTCTTCATGCCCATGATGCCTGAGACCGTCGCAGCATTGTTTGCTGTGATCAAACTCGGCGGGATCATTCTTCCGTTGTTTTCCGGCTATGGCGCTGCGGCGGTGGCCGAACGCTTGCGCGACAGCGAGGCAAAGTTTCTGTTTACCGTCGATGGATTTTACCGGAGAGGTCAGCATGTACTCCTAAAATCTGTTGCCGACGAGGCTGTTTCTGCTTCATCGGTCCAGCATGTCCTTGTTCTTAAGCGGCTTGGGATTTCGATTCCGTGGACTCCGGGCCGCGACTTGTGGTGGCATGAGGTAGTCGGGCGACAGAGCGAGGAAGCAGAAACGGAACGAACCGACGCTGAAGATCCCATGATGCTCATTTACACCTCGGGGACGACCGGCCGGCCTAAGGGCGCCGTTCACACCCACTGTGGGTTTCCGATCAAGGCCGCCCAGGACATGCTGCTTGGCTTCGATGTTCGACAAGAAGACGTTCTTTACTGGGTGACGGACATGGGATGGATGATGGGGCCGTGGGAGGTTTTCGGCACAACCCTGCTCGGTGCGACAATGGTTCTTTACGAGGGTGCTTTGGATTTTCCCGGACCGGATCGTTTGTGGTCGCTCGTCGAGCGCCATCGGGTGAGCATTCTCGGCGTCTCGCCGACGTTGATTCGGAGTCTGATGCGTCACGGAATCGGCCCGGCGGAGCAGCATGATCTTTCAAGCTTGCGCATCCTCGGCTCCACGGGCGAGCCTTGGAATCCCGACCCGTGGCTCTGGTATTTCCACACCGCCGGTAAAGGACGCCTCCCGATTATCAACTATTCCGGCGGTACTGAGACTTCGGGGGGCCTGGTCATGGGGAACGTTCTCACGCCGCTCAAGCCTTGCGCTTTTTCGGGACCGGTACCCGGTATCGCTGCCGATGTTGTAGATGAGGAAGGGCTTTCTGTGCGAGGCCAGGTTGGTGAGCTCGTTGTCCGCAAGCCATGGATCGGTATGACGCGCGGGCTTCTGGAAAGATCCGGAGCGTTATTTTCAAACCTACTGGAGCCGGTTCCCCGATGTTTGGGTTCACGGCGATTGGGCTGCGGTCGATGAAGATGGCCTCTGGTACATTCTGGGTCGCTCGGACGACACGATCAAAGTCGCCGGAAAGCGACTCGGCCCCGCCGAAGTTGAGTCCGTGCTCGTCGGCCACCCGGCTGTGAGCGAAGCAGCGGCCATCGGCGTCCCTGATCCGCTCAAAGGCGAGGCTCTGGTTTGCTTCTGCGTCTTGAAGCCGGAAAGTAAGGCGAGCGAAAAGCTGCGCGAAGAATTGCGCGCGATGGTGGCCGAGCAACTTGGCAAGCCGCTCAAGCCGGAAGTCTTGAAGTTTATCGACGATCTGCCGAAGACGCGCAACGCCAAGATCATGCGGCGTATCATCCGGGCGAGTTACCTGGACCAGGACCCGGGAGATCTCTCTGCGCTAGAAAATCCGCAGAGCGTGGAGGCTGTGCGCAATGCAATATAGCGTCCTGTCTCGGAAGTTCATTAACGGATTCCTAGACCGGTTGTATCGTCATGCCCGCGAAAGCGGGCATCCAGAATTCTTTGAAATTCCTGGATTCCGGCTCGCGCTAAGCGCGGGCTGACATCTGGATACCCGAGTGGGCGGTATTTGTCGGGAGAAATAGATGTCGGCAGAAAAGATTGACAAAGCGCAGCTTGTTAAAAGATATTGTTCCAGGCTGGCCGCGCCTTGCCGAACTCATCGAACTAGCCCGTTGGTTGAGCGACCCCGGCTCGTCTTGATTCTTTCATAAAACCTAATGTCTTCAGCTAAATAGTCATGAAGGATGGATATTAGCTGGTCGTTTGCCCCTATTGCATCTACTTCCGATTGGTAGTCTGGACACTTGTTGAAGTTTTCCCTAGATTCAGCGACGGGAAACGAGAATAGCTGAGAGAGTGCCCGCATATCCTCTGCAAAACTGTCCAGGAATCCTATAAAGTCAAATTGATTCATGTCTACGCCGCCAAAATAAGTCCGCGAGAGGAGATATCTGATTGTGGGCAAGCGGATGAAATCGGGTAAAGTCAAATGATTGTCACGCACGTAACGGAACAAACCGTGCCCCTTGTCAAAAGTTTTCCAAAAGTAATAAATCGAAATTACGTTATCTACCGGATGCCTTAAGAAAGTAATTTTCTTAGCGCATCTTACAAACTCATATTTCGAGGGGTGGAAATGACCGTGGATGACCTTCACGCCCGGTGGCCAACCGACCCCGCGCGCCTTTCGGCGACACCCTTCAGGGTCCAAGCTGTAATGGCTGCACGGGTCTGCCGGGTCATCTAGATAGTCCTGATAGACCGCGTCTTTACCGTAAGCCATGACGAGGGATTGAAGGAGTGAACTACCACCCGCCTTCGGAAAATGGACTGAAATTATTTCTACTCGCACCCTATCGTTCCTTTCCTACCACAAATCTCGTCAACGGCCCTTCGCAGGGTTACGATTAAACAGAACGAAGCCTCAATTGTCTCTGATGAGCAACCGTTGTGCCAGTCGAGAATCGTAACCTGGGCGGTTGACTCCTCAGCAAATTCAAAACTATACGCCGTCTCCAAGAACGAGCGGAGGGAAATTGGTCTCGAACGGAGTGTTCAAACAGATACGGTGCGTGTGGAAAAAGACACCTCTCCCATGCTCAAAGTAATCGAGGACAGTTGGATTCTCCATTTGCCTTGCCAAAAAGGCCCTCGGCCTCCTAACCATCGGCCTGAGGACGTACCTTTCCGGAAAGTCGGTGTCGCGGATCATCACAGATGTCGCAGCACTGGTTGCCCATGGGACGTCGAACAGGCCACTTCAGGGGACACGGGTTCACGGTGCTCGCCCAGTCGCTGAGCGGAAGCGTTAGCCGCCTGATTCATTTTGTAGCATATGGGGAGCAATGTAGTTTGAGATCATTGGGGGAAATCGAGGGTGTCGAACCGATCGCTATTTGGGGATCGATTCGGGATATTGCGCGGCAAGGGAAACGCTACGGGACTGGTTGTTGGCCGAAAACTGAAGGGGATGCTAGGTTCGTCTAACGAAATAGCACCCTCAATCGAGCTGGGAAACACCGGTACGAGGCTCACGGGATCGGGAAAGTAAAAATTTAAAATCAAGGAATTTTTGGACTGGCGCACATGCAGCAGCCCAAAAAACAGTTTGCGATCTGCGTTGGGAACGAAGGGGCTGAAGATCTAGAGACCAGGAAGATTTACCAGATTCTTCCCCATACGCGCACCAAGATGGGTGGATTCCGGCTCCCGCTAGCCCGACTGTGATCGGGTTGGCCGGAATCAGGCTGAATTATTCAACTGATTTTGAGGAATCCAGAAAAAGCCGTGACTGGACACTCCGATGGAAACCATTCGGAGTGACAACGTTGGGCAGGCAGTCCGATTGGGGGTATCCAGTGCCGACATTCTTTGCCGTTTTCCTCGCTATTTTTATTTTTCAGGACTTGGCGCATGCGGCAGATAGGATCAGGATTGGATTTGCTCCAGGAGCCAGTTCTACCCCTTTCCCGCTAGCGCAGAAGAAAGGATTCATGAAAGAGGAAGGATTTGAAGCCGAGATCATTCGGATGTCTAGCACAGTGGCAGCGGTAGCGCTGGCCAGCGGCGAAGCCGACTATGTTACCGGCATGAGTGCTATACGGGGAGCGATCCAAGGGCTGCCGCTTAAAGTCATTGCTTCCTATATACAAGGTAGCTCACAGACACTCGTGGCCCGTGGTGATCTCAAATCCGTGAGAGAGCTGAAGGGAAAAACAGTTGTGATCGGGACTCCTGGGGGTAGTCCTGATCGCCATGCGCGGCTAATGCTCAAGCATTTTGGCCTAGAGCCGGATAAAGACGTAAAGTTCGCTTCGGGAGGTCTTACCGAAGGCCGTCTTGCTCGTCTGCAGCAGGGGTTAATCGATGCAACGGTAGTCCCGGTCCCCCTCGATCTTCAGGCAAGGAAGTTGGGATTAAACGTCCTTGCGCGGGCCTATGAGATATTCACCTACCCCGAGGGCGGTCTGATAACTACGACAAAGAAAATCAGAGAGAAGCCCGACGAGGTTAAGCGAGTTATCAAAGCAGGTATTAAGGCCAGCCGCTATATCAGGACAAATCGCGACGGGACGATTCAGTTTCTGATGGAGTGGCAGAGGATCGATAGGGATATAGCCACTGGGACATACGAGTATTTATCGAAAGCCATTAATTACGATGGAAGCCTGTCAGAAAGCGGCTTTCGCCTGATAATCGAGGAGATTAAAGAGCTAGCCAAGGTAAACCGCGAGGTTGCCTTAGGTGACGTTGCGGATCTTTCGATTCTCAGAGAGGCGCAGAAGGAGCTTGGGATTAAGGAGAATTAAGTCTTTCTCATCTCGTTGCGCAAGTCTACGGTCTCTGCGTCACCCGCTGTGGCACGGTAATGACGGTGAAAGATGGCGGCTTCACCCATTCTAGATGAACTCCCGAATCGCTTTGTGTGCCGCATCGGGATTTGTCGCCAGGTAATGATGACCCTCCCCCGGTAGCACTACGAGCTTGGCATTGGGAATTTCTCGCGCGAGCTCGTGGGCAGCGTGCCAGTGAGTTTTATCCGTCGCGCCGTGTTTTTCGTCGTCACCAACGAGCACGAGCGTGGGGACCCGGATCTCCTTCAAGCGCTCCGTGTGGTCATGTTCCTGGCGCGCCAGCACAAAGTGAAGATAGTTCTCCAGCGGCGCGATGCCGGACATCCTGACCTGGAGAAACTTTTCGATCAGATCGGGATGGGCCGCTACGAATTCTCTAGTCCATCCCGTTTCAATCGTGTGCTGACGAATGTAGGCCTCGAAACCCAAGCGAACCATGTCGCGGCACATGGCAAGAGGAATACCTTTTGCTCCCGGATGAGAAGAGCCGCTGGAGGCAAGGATAAGTTGCTTAACCTTGTTCGGATGATCCAGGGCTAGCAGTTGAGCGACCACGCCACCCATGGAATGCCCGCAGACGACCGCTTGTTCCGCGTCCAGATGATCGAGGATCGTCGCGGCGTCATCGGTGAACATTTTGATTGAATATTTCTGCACCGCTTTGCTTGATTTGCCGGTGCCGCGGTAGTCAAAGACAATGACTTTGTGGTCCTGAGAGAACTCACGCACTTGATGAAACTTCCAGGCTTGGTGATCGAGACCGGTTACACTACAGAAGAGAAATGGCGGGCCGTCGCCGTGGACTTCGTAATACATCTCGGCGTCTTGAACTTTTAGGTGAGGCATGGTTTTTACCCTCCGGGTTTATTTCTGCTGGCACGCTTTTCTTCGAGGGACGCAAACGGTTTGCGGTCGACACTGCCTATTTGACGCTTACACCTTGCGCGGCGTAGGCCCGGTCGATGAAGCCGCTTTCATCGAGCTTACGCATGATGCGATTATCGATCACATCTTCGACTTTGATCTCACCGACTTTCGGAGTTCGGAGCTTCAACATTCGCTGCACGTTGCGCAGGCCTTCCAAAGAAGCAAATGGTTTGCGATCGACGCCAACCAGCAGATCCTGATATCCGTCCTCTGCGCCTGCGGCGTCCGTTCTGAGCCGACGCGCCAGTGTTTTAAGGACGGACGGTTTATTTTTGGGAGCAAGAGCAAAGGCGAGGGCTTCAATCTCCGCCTTTAAGTAACTCTCGACAATGTCCGGTCGCTGTTGTAGGAACGTGTGCGGCGCGATCATAGCCTGGCCGACGATGCGTTGGTTCAAATCCGAATATTCGCCGAGGACCGTGAACCCTTTCTGCTTGAGTCGCCGGCTGAATACCCCATCGAGCACCGCGGCGTCGACAATTCCCGTTTCAACGGCTTGGACTTGGACACTTTGATCGCCGACGACTTGCAACAAAATCTTATCGCGTTGTGGCTCCAGCCCGAAGTGTTCAAGCCAGAGCAGCGCGCCCATCCAGGTCGTGCCCCCTATGCTCGTAAGGCCGAATGTTTTGCCGCGCAAATCCTCGGCGCGTTTAATGCTGGGCCGCGCGATCAGGTCATAGGTGTTATGGCTGGAAAAAGTGGCCACGAGTTTAAAATCGTAACCGCCGCCAACGGCTGCGAGCATTGCGCTCCCGCCGCTGCGGCCGAGCTGCATGTCACCCGACGCGAGACCGGCCACCAACGTCGGCGCGCCGCGCAGATAAACTGGTTGGGCGTCGAGGCCGTATTTGGCAAAGAGCCCTTGCTCTTCGGCGATCCAAAGAGCGGAGATGCGAGCATTCAACGCGGCGTAGCCAACGATCAACTTGAAAGGCGCGGAGGCGGCGTAGGAAGGAGCGTCACAGGTCACGAGGATAAAAGCAGTAACGATGCATCCCAAAATCCAACTCATGGCTACCCTCATGGATGAATGAATCATTACTCTACCCCGTTCTCAGCATAGATCCGGCCAATATAACCGCAGCGTGATCGTTCAGGCTGGGACAAAAAATTAAGGTCAAAAAGATAAACGAGAGTCTCATGGTATGACTTGGAAACATAATACGGCAAATGTCAACTGTCGAACTGCGCCAGCCACTGATAGATGATCTCGACAATCTCCGCCGTGTGCTTATTGTAAAAATGATTGCCTCCGTCGACCAGCTTATAGATTGAGTTGGCACCCGCGGCAGCGACCAGCTCTTCGCGCGTATTCATGAAAAAACTTGGGCTCGGCGCTGCCGACGATGGCGAGCAAGGGGCAGCCGAGCCGCTTTGCGTAGGGACGGCAATCGTTGCGATCGTCTTTGCCGTATTTGTCCAAATGTGTACGGGCGGTAAAGATTCCCGGTGTGGCACCCACGGCGACGGACAATAACTCTTCACCCCTGCTCTCAGCGACCATAGTTTCAGCTCTTTCTATGGTTTCGCGAAACCCGGGCTGCCGGGAAATCCGCTCGGAATAGAATTGCTTTGGGGCGGAGCAAGACACGATGCTGACCACGTCCGCACGTTGGCGCGTGCCCTGGTAGATGATCGATTTGATAGCTCCCAAACTATGGCCGATGAGCACGAAGCGGCGATAGCCTTGCTTTTCGAGGTAATTCAAAGCCCCGTCAAAATCGAATAAGCAGTCGTCAAGATTTTCGTAAGCCGACCCGCCGAATTTAGTTAGATTGCCGACGCGGGCAATCCAGTCGTGGCCGCGGGTATTGATCACAAAGCAATGGTAGCGGCGTTGCGCCAGCTCCTGCCCGAAACTCGCCAACGGCGGCAAATAAAAATTCATCGCTACGCCGTGAACAAACACCAGTGCAAGATCCGAGCGTTCCTCTGGCGGCGTGAAGAGCAGGCCGTGGAGTCTCTCGTTGTCGGCGGTTTTGAAACTACAGAGTTGCGTGTGGATGCTCATCAATGGTTTTTGCTCATTTCGTCTTGCGCTATTATTTTATTCCGTACTCGGCATAGAGGCGATCGAAGAAGCCGCTGTCATCGATTTTCTTCAAGACGCTTGAATCGACGAGGTTTTCTACTTTGACATCGCCGATGCGGGGATTTTGGCTTTTCATGAGACGCTGCAGGATTTTGAGCCCATCCATCGAAACGTAGGGTTTGCGGTATTCTTCCAGGCGGATCAAGGTGAAAACATCTTGATAGGCGCCCTCCGCGGCGGAAAGATCGCTTAGCTTGAATTGTTTGCTAATGGTCTCTAGCACGGCGGGTTTGTTCTTGGGCCCCGTGATAAATACCATGCTTTCGATAAGGGCCTTGAGTACGCTCTCTAGAGTGTCGGTGTTTTGCTGGAGATAAGGTTTTTCCACGAGGACGGTCATCCCCACGGAAGGTAGCCTTGTTTGCTCACACCGCCCCAGGACCACGAATCCCTTCTCGGCCAACCGGCGGCTCAAAAAACCCGGGACGACGGTGGCGTCGATGCGGCCGGTTTCAAGGGCCTGGCTTAGAATCGTCACATCACCAATGACGATCATCTGAATATTGTCACGCTTTTCATCCATACCAAAGTGCTCGAGCCAAACCGTAGCCGTTTTCCACACGCCGCCGCCAATGCTCTGGATGCCGAAGCGCTTGCCGCGCAAATCTTTCGGACTATTGATTCCCGGTCGGGCGACGAGATCTAGGTTTTCTCGGCTGCTCAAGCTGGCTACCATCTGTAACTCTTTGCCGCCCACCGCCGCGGCGAGGGCTGTCGTTGCGCCGCCGTAGGCGATTTGGGTATCGCCTGATGCGAGAGTGGCAATCTGCGCCGGGTTGCCGCGCACCCAGACGACTTTGGATTTAATGCCGTATTTGCCAAAGAAGTTTTGACGTTGGGCAACCCAGAGGGGGATTGCCGACGTGCTCATGCTTGCATGGGTGATGATGACTTCGGCCGGAGCGGCGAACAGCTCGGCTCTAGCGGTCAAGACCAAAACGATCGAAAGCAAGCTTGCGCGCACCATCCTGACAGCTCGCTTCATGGGTCACCTCCGACGTTTGTTGGGCAAGTTACCGAACCGGTTAAGGATTTGGAGAATATAGCCGCAATCGATTTGTTCCGGCAACATAAAAAATGAGGGTTGTGTGGCGTGTAGGCTCGGGGGCGTCTCGGTTCTTGACATTTCTAATCAACTTACTTAGGATCGGTTACCTAGTAAAGGCACGACGACTTATGAAGGTCAGTTCAAAAGGCCATTACGGATTACTTGCTCTAGCCGAGCTTGTCGACAATTACAAACTTCGGCGGGCCGTACAGGTGAAGGAAATCGCCAAGAACCAGCAGATACCCCCCGAGTACCTGGGGCAGATTATGGTCTTGTTGAAGCGGGGGCGGCTCGTTCACGGCTCACGCGGGCCTGCGGGGGGTTATATACTCGCCCGTCCTCCGGAGACGATTACGGTTAGAGAGGTGTTGCATGTGCTCGAGGGGCCGTTGGTGGGGATCGATCTACGGCCGGGCACACATGGCAGGGGAATGTCTCCGGTGACCCAGCGGTTGGTCGAGACCTGGGCACGAGGCGTCAAAGCGATGGAGAACATTCTCGACGAAATGACCTTGGCTGAGTTGTGTAAACCGGAACCGGCGGCGCTGATGTACTACATTTGAAAAATTTTTGGCGGTATTTCTGACTAAATAAATTTGAAAAGTCAGGTTCAAGCCAAACTCTGAGTCAAAGGAGATAGGCCGTGGAAAAAAGCCCTACCTGGAAAGAAAAGGTCGCCGAGAAAATACCGCCGGAACTGGCGCGGGAGATCGACATCTTCGAGCAACAAATGGAGCTCCGAAAGCAGGGGAAGATCGACGAAAAGGTCTTTGCCGAGACTCGCTTGCGGCGCGGCATCTATGGGCAGCGTTATGATAATGGACAGCGGCACGACGGCAAACGCATCCAGAAGCTCAAACTTCCAGCGGACGTTATCAAGGGACCGGATACACTATGGGACGCGCCGGGCATGATGCGCATCAAGATTCCGTTTGGCGGGCTCAATCCGGAACAACTGGAGGTTCTCGCGGAGCTGTCGGAGGAATATGCGGATGGTGTCTCCCATGTGACTACCCGCCAGGACATTCAATTTCATTTCGTCCACATTGACGACACGCCTTCGTTGATGCGCCGTCTCGCGGCTGTTGGAATCACGACGCGGGAAGCCTGCGGCAACGTGGTCCGTAACGTGACGGCTTGCCCCTTGGCGGGCATCTGCCGCGACGAAACCTTTGACACGACGCCTTATGCCAAAGCCTGCTCAAGGTTCTTGCTGGGGCACCCCGATACACAGGACTTTGGCCGCAAGTTTAAAATCGCCTTCTCGGGTTGCCAGCAGCATCCCTGCGGTCTGGTGACCATGCATGACATGGGCGCCATCGCCAAGACGAGAATCGTCGACGGCAAGGAAAAGCGCGGCTTCGCGGTTTACGTCGGCGGCGGTCTCGGCTCAGTCCCGTACAAGGCGAAGTTGTTCGATGAATTTCTGCCTGAAGAAGAGCTCTTGCCGATATCCCAGGCTATCTCGCGGGTGTTCGCGCGTTTGGGTGAAAAACGGAATCGCGCCCGGGCACGGGTGAAGTTTCTCATCGCGAATCTTGGCATCGATGAGTTTCGCAAGCTCGTTCTGGCAGAGCGCCAAAAGCTGGCCAATGATCGACGCTGGACGGCCCACCTGGCATCGGTTAATGACCAAACGGAAGAGCCGCTTAAACCCGGAGTAAGCTTGAACGGCAGCGAACGGCCGGAAGGTTTCGATGCCTGGTACGCCACCAATGTATACAGGCAAAGGCAACCCGGATATGTAGCCGCCACGGTAACCTTGCCGTTGGGTGATGCCAGCGCCGACCAATTGCGGGCGCTCGCCGACATCGCCCGGCGTTTCGTTAAAGATACGATACGCACCACAGTGGAGCAAAACATTCTCTTCCGTTGGGTAAGCGAGGCGGACCTGCCGGAGTTTTACCGAGCGATCAAAGCCATCGGTCTCGGCGCGCCGGACGCGGCTACTATCGTAGACGTCACGGCCTGCCCGGGCACGGATACCTGCAAATTGGGAATCGCGTCGTCCCGCGGTCTCGCACGGGAGTTGCGCTATCGATTGGGCGAGAAGAGCTTGCAGCTCGATGAAGCGGTGAAGAATCTGCGCATCAAAGTCAGCGGCTGCTTCAATTCCTGCGGCCAGCATCACATCGCCGACATTGGCTTTTACGGCATCAACCGCAACGTGAAAGGATTTCAGGTGCCCCATTTCCAGGTGATTCTCGGCGGAAAGTTTCATGACAACGCCGGTGAGTATGGTGTTCCCATTGGCGCCGTTCCGTCCAAGCGGATACCGGAGGCGGTGCTATCGATCACTGAGTACTATGTGCGCAAGCGTCTGAAGGACGAACGCTTCCAGGATTTCGTCCGGCGCATCGGCAAAAAAGAGATCAAAGACTTGTTGGAGGATTTGACCAAAATTCCCGACCACGACGTGGATCGCGCCTACTACAGCGATTGGGGCGACCCCCGGGAGTTCACTCTAGCGGACATGGGAATCGGTGAGTGCGCCGGCGAGGTGGTGAGCCAGGCTGAGTTTACTCTGGCTGCCAGCGAACGCGAGTTGTTCGAGGCGCAGTTGCTCTTGGATGGCGGTCGGCCAGAAGAGGCCGCGAAAACGGCGTATGCTTCTATGGTGCGCGCTGCGCAAGGGTTGGTCAAGGCGCAAGATCCCGCCATTTCAGAAGATGAAAATCAAATTCTCGCCGAGTTCACCAGACGCTTTTACGAAACGCAGCTCTTCTGGGACAAGTATGCCGGCGGAAAATTCGCCGAGTACATGTTCAAGGCCAAGGAATTTGTCGGGGCGGGCAAGGCCGTGGATGCCGATCGCGCCGTACAATTGGTGCAGGAAGCGCAGTTGTTCATCGACGCGGCGCATGATTGTCACAACAAGCTGCGCGGCGGCGTGGCGAACGGAGTGAAGTTGGATAACGTTGCGCAACCCAGCGCTTAGTTCGTTTTCAAAACAATGGAACTGCAAAAGATCAACGTAAAGGTTTTTACCGCGGAGCCCAACAAGGTTTCGTTGACGGACTTTATCGATGTCTTTCACGGCTGGATTCAAGCCACAGACGGCGTCTACCACGACGTTGCCGACTACAGCCATATGCAGGCCGGTCCGGGGGTCATCTTGGTGGCCGAGGACGCCAACGTCGGTATCGACGAGACCGGCGATCGGCGCGGGCTTCTCTATAGTCAAAAAAGTAAACTTAGCGGGTCGAACCTGGAGAAATTGAGCACCGTATTGCGGTCTGCTTTGGAAAATTGCCGGCGGTTGGAGCAAGAGCCGGCGCTGGACGGCAAATTGAGATTTGCGGGGAATCAAGTGGAGATTTCGGTCAATGACCGTTTGCTTGCGCCGAATATTAGCGAGACTTTTGAGGAGCTCCGGCCCGAAATTGATTTCTTGGCGCGGCGCCTCTATTCCAGTACGAATTTTACTTTGCGCCAGAACCGGCAAGATCCAAGACATCGGTTGAACGTGATCCTTAGCACACCGTTGTCATTTGAAACGAAAACATTGTTGAACAATCTACAAGCGATTTAGCAGAGCAATGAACCTCGCGAGGAGCTACGACGACGTGTGGGATTACATACGAAAAAACAATGTCCCTTACAATCGCCTTCATAAACAAGGCTATCCCAGCATCGGCTGCGCTCCCTGCACGCGGGCGGTGAACCCAGGAGAGGATCTCCGTGCGGGCCGCTGGTGGTGGGAAAATCCGGATACCAAAGAGTGCGGGCTGCACGTGAGCGCGGAAGCGAAGGTCTAAAAGCGTGGGTTACTATCCCGTTTTTCTCGAAATGAAACAGCGTCGTTGCGTTGTCATCGGCGGCGGAAGAGTCGCAGAAAGAAAAGTCGAAGGACTCGTGGCCGCCGGAGCACGCGTGACTATTATCAGCCCGGCGATTACGGAGGGACTACGGCGTTTGCTCACGCAAGGCGCGATCCGCCACTTGGCGCGCGAACAACGCTCAGGCGATCTGGCGGGTTACGAGCTGGCCTTTGTCGCCATGGATGATCCGGAGTTGAATGTAGCGGCGTGCAGGGAGGCGCGCTCGCGATACGTTTGGGTGAATAGCGCAGACGACCCGGCGCAATGTGATTTTATCTTGCCGGCGGTGATTCGGCGCGGCGACCTAGCGGTGGCACTTTCGACCGGCGGCGTGAGTCCAGCAGTGACTCGCGCCATCCGCGAGGAGCTCGACGAGTACCTGACGGCGGACTACGCCGGGTTTGTTCAGATAGCAGGCGAGGTGCGCAGAGAGCTGCGGGCAAGGTCCGTTTTTCCAGATGCGAGCGCATGGAACCGGGCGCTGCAGGGAGACTTCCGTCGCTTGGTTAAGGAGGGACAACCAGGGCAAGCGAAAGAGCTTTTGCTGGAAACGTTAGGAGCCAAACCATGAGGACGGGCAAAGTCTATCTCGTCGGCGCGGGGCCGGGGGATCCGGGCCTGATCACGGTCCGCGGGTTGCAGTTGCTGCACAGCGCTCAGGTGATCGTTTACGATCAGTTGGTGAACCCTGCGCTCCTTGAAGAGACGCCGTCCACGGCCATCAGGATTTTTGTCGGCAAGCAAGCCGGACGCCATTGTATCGCTCAGGAAGAAATCAACCAGATACTCATCGACCATGCCCGGCTGGGTCACGAGGTTGTGCGACTCAAGGGCGGCGATCCTTTCGTTTTTGGTCGCGGCGGGGAAGAGGCGGAGGCGCTGTCTGATGCAGGGATCTGCTTTGAAATCGTCCCAGGTGTCAGCTCTGCGGTTGCGGTGCCGGCCTACGCCGGTATTCCGATGACTCACAGAAAGTTCGCGTCGTCTTTCGCCGTAGTGACGGGACATGAAGCGCATAAGGGGAAATCCGCCGTGGACTGGGGCAAGCTGGCCACAGCGGTGGACACGCTCGTTATCTTAATGGGGCTGCACAATCTGCCGGCCATCGTGGCCAGGCTCATCACTCACGGCCGGTCGCCGGAAACTCCTGCAGCGGTCATTCGACGGGGAACCACCTCTGAGCAAGAAACGGTGATCGGGACCCTCGCGGATATCGTGGAGAAGAGCGCGTCGCTCGAGGCGCCAGCGTTGATCGTTATCGGTGAAGTGGTTGAGCTGAGAAACCAACTCGACTGGTTCTCTCCCGACACGGATTCTCCAGAGGAAACATGGTCGTCGGGCGAAGAAGAATTCATCGGCATCTAATATTTTGATTAGGCATCGTTATGGAAACAACTTTCAACTTTGATTCAAACAGATATACACCGCGGGCACTGGGATTCAGGATGAAGTCACGCCTCCCGGCCACCGAGTTTAGCCGCCCCGGCGATGGCTCACCTGGAGGCGCTGGAGAGCGAATTCGACATTGCCCGAGTCGATGTCAAAGCACAGCAACCCTTTGTCATTGACAGCTACGCGCGCAACCGCTCCACGGGGAGTTTTATCGTCATCGACGAGAATACCCATAGCACCGTCGCTGCCGGCATGATCGTTTAGCGGTGTCCTCAGGAAGCCGCGGTAGGTCATGAGTGCCCTTTAGAATGGCTGTCGCCATGGAAACGAACTCCCGAACCGGCCTGCAAGGACTTAGAATTATTTCTTTTGAAAGCCGTCGCGCAAAAGAGATGGCGGAGTTGATTCGCCGTCACGGTGGTGAGCCCATCGTCGCGCCGTCCATGCGCGAGGTGCCTCTCGCCGAAAACAACGCTCCATTAGAGCTTTTCCAAAAAATAGAAGCCAGACAGATCGATTTGGTTGTCCTGCTCACCGGAGTCGGCACGCGAACCATGGTGGATGCGCTCGCCATTCACTATTCACGGGAACGGATCGCGTCGCTGCTCGGTAGCGTGACCCTTCTGGCTCGGGGACCGAAGCCAGTTGCGGCGCTGAAAGAGCTGGAGTTGCAGCCGGCGTTTACGGCGCCGGAGCCCAATACTTGGAAAGAAGTGCTCGCGGTTCTGGATTCCAATGTCCCGCTCAAGGGAAAGCGCATCGCCGTTCAAGAATACGGCATTACCAATCAGGAGCTACTCTCCGGACTAGAGGCGCGTGGCGCCGAAATATTGCGGGTGCCGGTGTATCGCTGGGCGTTGCCGGAGAATATCGCTCCCCTACAAGCCGCCATCCGCGAGATCGTAGAAGCTCAAGCCGATGTCGTCGTCTTTACGAGCGCGACCCAAGTGGAAAACGTCTTCCAATTGGCACAACAAGATGGATTGGACGCCAAGCTGTCCAAAGCCTTGGTACAACCTTTAGTCGTTTCCATCGGCCCAGTGTGCAGTGAGGCTCTAGCACGCTTCGGCCTCAAGCCCGACTTCGAACCTCGGCATCCCAAGATGGGCTTTATGATCGGTGAATTGGCGGCCTCGGCGCAGAAGCTGTTGAATGCGAAGCGCCAAAATTAGACGCCCGATCACTGTCGCTCTCCTTCATCTATCGACTGAAATCCGCGACCCAATCCATGAAAAAGCTTGACTGGCGGAACGTTTGCAAATATGTGTCTGCCTGATCACCCAGGTAAATTGGAGCCATCATGCGTGTTGCAGACGCGGTTGTTGATATCTTCAGGTCGGAGGGAGTTAAATTCGTCGCTGCCTTGCCGGGAGACGACATACTCCCGTTGTTCGACGCTTTCCACGAAAAGAACGATATCCCATTGATTCTCACGCGCCACGAACAGGCCACGGTCTTCATGGCCGATGGCTACGCTCGGAGCTGCGGCGAGCCAGGCGTGGCGATGGTGACCAAAGGGCCGGGGCGATGCAATGCCATGACAGCTATTGTCAATGCTTTCACGGACTGCGTGCCTCTTGTCGTTATCTTCGGTCACAGCTCTCGAAAGCAACTCGCCAAAGGGATGCTGCAAGAAGTACCGTACCTCGATACGTTCCAAACCGTGGCGAAATGGACGTTCAGCATTCCTTCGCCGGAGCGCGTGCCGGAGGTATTTCGCCGCGCCTTTACCTTGGCGCGCTCAGGTCGCCCGGGGCCGGTGATCATCGAGATCCCGCAGGACATCAGCATGGCGCAGGCCGACATCCCTCCTTATACCCGGACCCGCCGCGTGCGCTTCGGTCCCGATCCTTATGACATCGACAAATTGCTTGAGCTGATGCGCGAGTCGATGCGGCCCCTGATATACGTGGGACGCGGGGCACTCTGGTCAGGTGCGACGGAGGATCTCGTCAGGGTTGCCGAAGCGTTCGCGCTTCCAGTGATGGCGACGCTTCCTGCCAAGGGTGCCATGCCCGAGGACCATCCCTTATGTCTCGGCCTCGGCGGTTACCCGCGCGCAGTTTACAGCACGGGGCAGTCAAAGAAATTCGCCGAGGAGGCGGATCTGGTCATTGCTTTGGGTTGCAGTTTTCGGCAGCACGCGACTTCCAATTGGCTGCCTAAGCCGGCCCACGCGAAGCTCGTCCAAGTGGACATCGATCCGGCCGAACTGCACAAGAATTACGCCGCGGACCTGGTCATGCTTTCCGATCTCAAACTCTTCTTGCAAGCGCTGCTCCAACAAGGCACTCAAAAACTGGGCGGGTGGCGCAAAGGGATGAACAGAGTCGTGGCCGAAGAAATTAGCGAGCTCAAAAAGCAATGGATGGATTCCTGGAGCCAACGGCTGACTTCCGATGAAGTTCCCATAAATCCCTACCGCGCGTGTTGGGAACTGACCAACTGCCTCGATCGCCGCAATTCGATTCTCTTGCACGACGCCGGCGTCACGCGCGCCTACGTCTCGCACCATTATGAAGCGCTGTTTCCTAATGGCTTTATCGGCTTCGGCGGCACCAGCGCTATGGGCTGGTCCACGCCCGCGGCCATGGGCGCGAAACTGGCCCATCCAGATAAGACCGTCCTCAATGTCACGGGTGATGGCTCCTTCGGTTTGACCGGCATGGAGATCGAGACTGCAGCGCGTAACGACATCCGGACTCTGACGGTAATCTTGAACAACCAAAGTCTCGGTGCCAGCCGGGAGACGCTTCACGAGCGTTTTAAGGGACACGAAATCGGCATCTCGCTCAGAGGCGATTACGCGGCGGTGGCGCGAGCGCTTGGCGCTTATGGCGAGCGGGTCGAGCAGCCGCATGATTTGCGGCCGGCTTTAGGCCGCGCACTCGCGCACCCCGGGCCGGCATTGTTGGAGGTTGGCGTGAAACCGTTGGAACCGAGACCGTGGAGGTAGGGGGATACGAACACTAGCACGTGGATTTGGGGGAACTTTGACATGCTTTACAATCGCGATCGTTTATTCGCGCTAATGGATAAATACGATTTGGCAGGCGTCGTCGCGGCGACGCCGGAGAACGTCTATTATTTGAGCGGCCACGCTTCGTGGAGCCAGAACGGCTACCGCTATGGCGGCTCGCAGGTCTATGTGGTTTTCCCGCACGACACTGCGCAATCGCCGGCGTTACTTATTCCCGGCGGCGACGTCGGCTATGCGGCCTTGGATGAAGTGTGGCTCAGGGAAGTCTACACTTACGGGCGCCCGCGCAAGCACCACGTTTCCGACATGGAGAAGTTATCTTTAGAAGAAAGACGCACGGTGGAAATCACCCAAGGGGAACCTAAAGGGCCGACGGCGGAGAAAGCGCTTGCCCAGTTGATCAAAGACAAAGGCATGGGCCGAGGTCGGATCGGCATGGACCACTTCGGGATTCCTCTGACGATCTACGAAACGATTCGATCGTTTCTGCCGGAAGCCAAGCTGCAACCGGCATCGAGTTTTTTCCGCTATGTGCGCATGATCAAAACGCCCGGCGAAATTCAGAGGTTGCGGGAGTCGGCCGAGCTCAACGAACAAGCGATCAATACTATGCTGAGGGCCGCGAAACCCGGGGTGAGAGAGAGCGAGCTTGCCGGGATCTACAAAGCTGAGATAGCAAGAGCCGGCGGGCAGGTTTACTGGATGCATATGGCCGTCAGCCGCGGCGGCAACTTTCCCGCCATCAAAGATAAAATTTTGCAGGAGGGCGATATCTTCCGCGTCGACATGGGTTGCTCCATCAATGGCTACCATGCGGACGTTTGCAAATCCGGCTGTGTAGGAGCGGAACCGACCGATGAGCATCGCAAGCGTTACGACGCCGTTCAGGCGGGGGTGCTGAGATCGGTGGAAGCGCTCAAACCCGGAGCGCGACCGCAAGATCTCTACGAAACCATGGTTCAGGGAGTGCGCGCGGCGGGAATTCCGAACTATTCAAATTTCTTCCTGGGGCACACTATCGGTCTCGAAGCGAGAGAATTTCCGTTCTTGATCGGGCCTGCAGAGGAAGTGAATGATCCATTCCTGCCCAACACGACCAACATTCCTATGGAGCCCGGCATGACGGTTAACCTGGAAGCCTCCAGTCACGAAGTCGGTTGGGGCACTGTGCAAGTCGAATACACGTTGGCAGTAACGAACAATGGCCACGAACATCTGATCAAGCCGGACCAGAAATTGTTCACCTTGCCGTTACGCTGACTAGGGTCGGTGGGGTCGCCGCGAGGCGCGGCACCTGCTCCGACACCAACGAAAGCCTGCTCCGAATAGATGGCCAGGGACGCCATCTCGTACTTATCCAACTTTTCTTGCGCCAGCAGGTTGATTCTTGCGCATAGCTTGATAAAGATTCTCAGAACCAGTTTATTGCAGCCACAAGAGGGGAGGGTGCTACGATGAGAGCAAGTATTTTTTCAATGGGTGCAATTGTACTCACCGCGTGCCTAGTTACCACTGCCGCGCACGCCGATATGCAAGATGACATCAACCAGGCTGTTTCGGTTCTTGATCACTTCCAGGCGATCCCTGAATCAGCAATTCCGGATGTGATCCTGCGCGAGGCGAAAGGCCTGGCAATCCTTACTGTCACAAAAGCTGGATTCGTCTTCAGTGGCAGAGGCGGGACCGGCATTGTCGTTGCGCGAACGGAGAAGGGTTGGAGCGGTCCCTCGGCAATCGGCGCGGGAGGGATGGGATTCGGCTTTCAGGCTGGGGCTCAAGTCTCTGAGCTCGTGTTTGTCCTCAACACTCCTGATGCCGTCGTCGCGTTCGCGAAAGGGGGTAACGTCACCCTCGGGGGCGCCATGAGCTTAGCGACGGGTCCCGTGGGACGTGACCTCGAAGGCAGCATGACCCTGGGGGCGGTTATATATACTTATAGCCGAAGCCAAGGATTATTCGCCGGCGTTTCCTTGGAGGGTACGGTAGTCTACACCCGGGACGAGGCCAACGCGGAATTTTACGGTAAACCGGTCCAGTCAAGAGAGATTCTCTCGGGCAGCATAGCGCCGCCGGCCGGTGCAGAGAAGTTGCTAAAGTTTCTCTCCAAATACTGAGCGCAGCTCAGAATCCCATTCTGGATTTCTGGTTTTCATACAAGACCTTCATCAGCTCGGCGCACTCCGATGTGGACATGAGCTTCTGCCATGACGGCAGATTGTTACCTACTCGGTCGGTGAGAACCGCGTAATCGTTAAGGACTGTCATGAGAATTTCTCTTACCGGACCATTTCTCAGTTCTGGCTCATTGACAAGTTTTTTGTACAATGCCTCATCGAGAACATGAGCGTCAAAAGTTTTACCGCCGCCGCTTCGAATCTGAAAATCATACTGTGAGAGTAACTGCTCCAATCCGTTTACGTATCCCAACACAAAGATTTCTCGAATATCCTTGTCTGATGCCATCCATTGTCGGCCCGTGATTTCTGTCATAGTCTGAGCCGAAGCTGAGGCTGCCCACGCTAAAAATGCGGCGGGCACGATAAGGTTTCTAATCTTCATGCGACTCTCCCTCCGGCTTGTGATAAGAGCATCGGATGTGCCATTAGGCAGAACCGGCAAATATGGAGTATGACGGACGGTTCAAGAACTAGCGGTAAACTCCGCTGTGAGGTGGTAGAGGTAGAACTGCCTTCTGTTGGCTATCCGGGTGCGTTTTAGCCCGACGGTTCCCACTTAGGTGATGGCGGGGAGCTTACGCGGAGTTTGATTGTTGACAGTACGCTCTACGCACGATAGCTTCGCGTTGCTCGTAACACGCGAGTCCCATAACGTGGCTCTTTGGCGTCTATTAGGTACTCTTGCGTACCCTTGTGATGAAATGGCCCGAGGGGTGACGGAAAGTATTCTGGCGGTCAGAGGCTACTTCTGAAAGGAAGGTCTACCATGGCGACTATCCACGATATTGTGCAGGTCGGGGTCGGCGTGCCGGATCGCGAAAGATTCGAGAAATTTGCGCGTGACATGCTGGGATTTCCTGTCGCCAGATCGCCGGACGAAAAGGTCACCTATGTGAGGCCGGATCACTATCAGCATCGCATTGCAGCAAGTGCGGCTTCGGAACCGGTTCTGCGCTATATCGGATTTGACGTCGGAGGGCCTGAAGAGCTTGCCGAGTGGGAGACGAAGCTCACAGCCGAAGGGATCGATTGGCGCCCCAGCACTCCGGAAGAGTGTGTCGAACGACATTTGACCGATTTTATCGAATTCAAGGACCCCGATGGACACCGTCTAGCTTTGTCGTATGGCTTTGAGGTCGACAAAGAGCCGGTGCACTATACCCGTGATCTCAGGGTTCTCCGCTTGGGCCACGTGCTGCTAACGGTAAAGGATACCCAGCGAACGCATGATTTTTACACCGGTGTGTTGGGCTTTCGTCTGAGTGATTGGGTAATCGTGGACGACAGCGTTCGTTTGTGCTTCTTGCGCTGTAACGCCCGCCATCACAGTATGGCTTTCGCTCCATGCATGCCAGGCAAGTCTCCGAGGCTGCAGCACGTCATGCTCGAAGTGGAATCGCTCGATGATGTGATGCGCTCCTATCACTTCCTGCGCATCCACAAGGCACCCATCGGTATGGGACCCGGCCGGCACATCAACTGTCAGACCGTCCATGTTTATGTCCAAACTCCTGGCGGATTTGCCGTGGAGTTTGGCTGGGGCCACCGCCGTCTCGACGACGTCCTACACCAGCCGGTCGTCTATCCCCCGGGCAGTCCCATCGATATCTGGGGAGGGGACATCCAGAGCCCGGAATTCGAGCTTGGATAGCACCGCACCCTTCATCATGAACTAGGGAGGAAACGATGAAAACGATTCGCTTACTGGGCCTTCTGATTCTCGCTGGCATTCTTATTTCGCCGGCATCCGTGTTCGCGCAGAAAACCGTCGTCGCCTGGACTGCCGTTAGCGCGCTCAATTCTCCGTATTGGGTCATGAAAGAGGCCGGCTTCTTTAAGCAAGAAGACCTGGACGTAGATTTGATTTATATTCCCAGCTCGGCGACGGTAGCGCAGGCGATGCTGGCGGGAGAAGTCGCGGTCTCGGCGGCCAATAGCCAAGTCGTAACGGACAGCGGGCTTCAGGGCGGGGATCTTGTGTCGATGGGGGCGATTGTCAACGTCGTGGCCTTCTATGTCATGGCGGTTCCGGAAATCAAACGCATCGAAGACCTCAAGGGGAAACCCGTCGGTGTAACCCGCTTTGGCGCTTCCACTGACTTTGGGATAAGGATGCTATTGTCCAAGTATGGACTCGTGGCGGGTCGTGACGTCCCGATACTTCAGATCGGCGGGATGCCGGAGATCGCCAGTGCGCTCTCAAAGCGGTCGATCTATGCGGCGCCGATGTCATATCCGATGGCTTACGTGGCCGAGCAAGCCGGCGTAAAGATGCTCGCCAATCTCGCGAAGGAAGATATTCCGTTCATGCACGTCGGGCTCACCACGACGCGCAAGTTTCTCCGAGAAAATAGAAGCCGTGCCAAAGCGATCCTGCGCGCCTATGGACGCGCGGTTCATTTCATGCACACCAAGAAGGAAGAAACCAAATCCATCTTCGCCCGCTACACCAAGGTCACTGATCCGGGAATGTTGGAAGGCAGCCTCCAGTACGCCTACGACTTTGTCGAGAAAGTCCCTCTGGTGAAGGCCAAAGCTTTTCAGGTGACTCTAGAACAAATTGCCCTGAAGAACCCCAAAGCCAAGCAAGCCAAACCGGAGGAGTTTTTTGACAATAGCCTTGTGCAGGAACTTGTAAACGAAGGGTTTTTCACGTCGCTTTGGGGGAAAAATCCGTTGTGAGATAAGGCCAAGCGGCCGGGTCACTAAGCAGAAAGGATCAGGTCATGGGACGCTTGCCAGATGTCGATGAAGGCAAACTCTCTTCGGAGCAGCGACGAATTTACGAGCAAATAATGGGCGCCCGTGGCCATATGCGCGGCCCCTTCGCGGTTTGGTTGCGCAACGCTGAGCTCTGCGAAAACACGCTCAAGTTGCAGGAAATGTTTGCTTCACGAGTGAACGTTGAACGAAGGTTGCTCGAGTTGATGATCCTGATTTCGGCGCGGCTGGCCAGCGCGAAATATGCCTGGTTCATACACGAGCCCCACGCGATTAAGTTCGGCATCTCACCCGATATCGTCCAAGCCATCCGCGAAGGTCGCACGCCGGAATTCACCTGCGAGGACGAGCGCCTCGTCTATGACATCACCCAGGAACTCAGCACCACCCGGTCGCTATCTGAGACAAATTACCATCGCGGCATGGCGATCCTCGGGGAACAGCGAATGGTCGAGCTCGTCAGCGCGATCGGCTTTTACGTAATGGTTGCGATGACACTAAATGCATTCGCCGTTTCGGTTCCCGAAGGCAAGGAACCATGGGCTTAAGAACGCAATGGTTCAAGTGGGCCCGCGTGGCATGACGCCGCAGCCTTACCGCACGCGACATGCCGCAGAACAACAAGTCGAGTCGTTCTCCCTTCCGCCATCGAGACTTTCGTATTTTCTGGACGGGCTCGTTTTTTTCCAGCATCGGCACCCAATTCACCACGGTGGCGATGGCGTGGCAAATTTACGAATTGACCAACTCACCCTTTCAAATCGGTCTGCTTGGATTGGCGCGCGCTCTGCCGCAGATTTTTCTATTGTTGTTCGCCGGACTCCTCGCTGACGCCGTCAACCGTCGCAAACTCATGATATGCACGCAGACGGGACTCTTCTGGGTCTCGGCGACCTTGGCTATGCTCACCTACTCAGGCATAGCCTCGCCGCAACTGCTTTACATCGCGACGATGTTGCTCGCGCTGTTCAGCTCATTGGAGCAGCCTTCGCGCCAATCCCTTATCCCCAACCTGGTGCCGCGCGAGGATCTGGCGCAAGCGCTCGCGCTCCAGGGCACCCAGCGCTATGTGCCGATGATCGCCGGGCCGTCGCTGGCGGGCATTGTATTGGCCTTTTTCGGTCCGGCCGCTTGTTACACCATCGACGCTCTGTCGTGGCTCGCGATGCTGCTGGCCTTGCTGCTCTTAAGAACCAAGATCTCCCAGGGCGGTGGTATGCGGGCGGTTTCGCTCCGGTCCCTTAAAGAAGGGATCGGTTTTGTGTGGGGACATGGGATCATTCTGCCGTTGATGCTGTTGGATTTCGGGGCGACTTTCTTCGGCAACGTTCGCGGGCTATTGCCGATATTCGCGCGCGATATTCTATTCGTCGGCCCCACAGGACTCGGCGCGCTTTATGCCGCCAGAGCCGTGGGCTCGGTCTGCGCGGCCGCGGCCATGAGTCTTCGCGGCCCGGTGCGGCGCAGCGGCCTGTGGGTATTTATCGGTGTCGCTATTTACGGGGTTGCGACGGTTTTATTCGCCTATTCCGGCATGTTTTGGTTTTCCGTATTGATGCTCACTTTGACCGGCGTTGGAGATACGATCAGCTCGATCCTTCGCGGCACCATCAACCAGTTGCAGACTCCGGACGAGTTGCGCGGCAGGATGTCCTCCATCAATGGCATTTTTACCATGAGCGGCCCGCAGCTAGGCCAATTCGAAATCGGAATCATCGCCGCCTGGCTAGGCAGCGAGATGGCGGCGCTGACCGGAGGGCTCGCGTGCTTGGCCATTCTAGTCACCGTTTCTGCTATTTTCCCTTACGTAGGTCGCTTCCGGATTCACGCCGAGTTCGCTCCCGAGTGATCAACAGGAGTTCCTGCCACTAATCGCGAGAATTTTCCCGAAGGGCGAGAAACCTTCGCTTTGCAGCAGCGGTTCTCTTGACACCTTCATTGACCCGGCAATATGATCCGCGCGTACGTCCGGCCGATAGAGTTGGTTATAACGCCTGGCTCTTAGGCAGTCTGGAGAAACGCTATGACTAGTTTCGCGCTTGCGCTGTTGTTGCTTCTAGCATCGATATCCAACCTTCAAGCTCAGACTCCTTTTTATCAAGGAAAAACCATCAGGATCGTCGTCGGCAATCTTGCGGGAGATGCCTATGATCTGTGGGCAAGGATCTTCGCCCAATATATGGGCAAGTACATCCCGGGGAATCCAAATTTCATTGTGCAGAACATGACCGGAGCGGGCGGCGTGACGGCAGCCAACTATGTTTATGCCGTTGCCAAACCCGATGGTCTGACGATGGGGACATTCGGTCCGTCGATGTATTTTGATCAACTTTCAGGACGTAAAGAAGTTCAGTTTGACTGGTCCAAGTTCACCTGGATAGGCACGCCGGAGCAAACCGAGTTTATTTTAGTCATGAGGACGGATAATCCGTACAAATCCATTGAGGATATCCGCAAAGCGGCGGTGCCGCCCAAGTGCGGTGCCACGGGAACGAGCACTTCCGGCTATTACATCCCGAAGTTCTTGGACGAGGGTATGGGGATCAAATTCAACATCGTCACCGGTTACCCGGGCGGCGGTGAGATTGATCTCGGCATCGAGCGCGGCGAGTTGCAGTGCCGCAATTTGACGATCAGTACGTATTTTGCGCGCGAGCCCTTTTTAACCTGGCACAAAAACGGCTTTGTTCGCCCGATCATGCAAACGCCAAAGAAGCGAGATGCAAGAGTTTCCGATGTCCCAACCATTTATGAGTTGATGGACCAATACAAGACGCCTGAAATTAACCGCCGGGTGGCCACGGTCCTGCTCGCCCCGGCAATTTTTGGCAGGCCCATGGTGGCCACGCCGGGTGTTCCTCCGGACAGGGTAAAAATCTTACGTGACGCCTATCACACGTCGCTCAAAGATCCGGCGTTGCTGGAAGAGCTGAAGAAAAGACGATGGGAGGTGGATGCGATCAGCGGGGAAGAAATGGCCAATCTGGCGAAGGAGGTGATTTCCCAGCCGCCGGAGGTCATTGAGCGGATGAAGAAACTGCTGGGAAATTAGCGCACGACTAAATTCAGTCGTCAGAATACGTTACGTTTAGCTCCGAGAGTTTGGAATCGGCGCAGTTGTGCGAGGCTATAGGATCCGATTGAACCACAGGAGTGATAGCACCGCCGAAATCAGCGCAATGACGGCTGCCGCCGCAGAAAACAGGGCGCTGATTTCCATGTCCCTTTTTTCCAGTACGAGTTTTGCGCTTAGCGACTGATAGACCTTCTTCAGATCGGTTGCGGTGCCCGCGTAAAAATACTCGCCGCGCGTCATATTGGCGACCGCCTTGAGTGTTCCCTCATCGAGGTGGACACGCATGGACCAGCCTTCAAAGCCGATGGTCTCTCCGCTTGTCGTGCCGATCCCGACGGTGAAGATACGAACGCCGCGGTCGGCGGCCATTTGGGCCGCCTCGATGGTGCTGGGGCCCGTGGTCCTCTGGCCGTCCGTGAGCAAAATGATGGCGGCGGATGGATAGGAGCCCGGTGGAACCGGCGTGAATGCTGGCTTCTCCGCTTTGCGAGTTTGATCGAGCGGAACGCCACGCGGAGTGTCCCGCCCATAAATCAACGAGCTGACATCGATACCTGCCTCCGGGAAAATCGTTGCCAGAGAGACGATGATGCCGCTGCCAATCGCGGTGGCGCGTTGGAGCTGGAAGCGATCGATCGCCGCCAGAATGTCCTCGTGATTGTGGGTGGGCGGCTGCACGAGCGACGCCGTTCCGGCGAAGGACACCACGCCAATGCGTACATTTGAGGGCTGTTCGGCGACGAAGGCTTTCGCAGCGGCCTGCGCTGCGGCAATTCGATTGGGCTCAACGTCCCTGGCGCGCATGCTACCGGAGACGTCCATGGCGAGGATAATGGTGAGATGTTGGGATGGCAAGGTGACGACGGCAGCGGGACGGGCGATTGCGACGATCATTACGGTGAGCGCAACCAGGAAAAGCAGCGCAGGAATGTGGCGCCGCAGTCTCTGGCCCGCGCCCATCGCCTCCTTCACCATGCTCAAGCTGGCATAACTGAGCGCCGCTTGTTTTTTCCGGCGCAACAGAAAAACGTATCCGGCAACGAGCGCCGGCACCATCAGCAGCAGCCAAAGCATCTCAGGCCACAGAAACTTCATGTTTTCCTCTTAAGTGATGCGGCAGGCTTCCGCCCGCCGCCAACTGGCTTCGCCGCTTGCGCAGGTCGGCGAACCGCAGAATTGCATCGACGAGATCGTCGTTGGTGGACAACTCCAGCGCGTCCACGCCAGCCCGGCGGAATGCCGACCGGAGCTCCTGCTCACGCCGCTCGGCCACCGCTGCGAAACGCTTTCTAAAAGCTCGATCATGGGTGTCGACGAACAACCGTTCTCCGGTTTCGGCATCCCGCATCACGAGGAGCCCCAGATCGGGCAATTCCCGCTCCAACGGATCGTAGAGCCGAATCGCGATGATCTCGTGGCGCCGCGCCAGATGTGCCAGCGGCTCGGCCCAGCCGGGCGCACTAATGAAATCGGAGACGACGAAAACGAGGGATCGCCTTTGCATGACCCGAAAAGCGGTCTCCAGAAGATCGCGCAGGTTCGTCGCGGCCGAGTGGGAGCGCTCGGGCCGGGAAAGCAACCTGTGGAGGACGTGGAGCACGTGGCGCCGGCCGCTCCGCGCTGGAATCACCGTATCTACGCTGTCGCCGTAAAACAGCGCCCCGATGCGATTGCCGTGACGGGTCAAGAGCCGCGCCAGTACAGTGACGAATTCGGTCGACACGGACCGCTTCTTCACCTGGGAGCCGAAATCCACGGAGGGGCTCAGGTCCAGCAGGAACCACGCCGTAACTTCTCGATCTTCATTGTAAACCCTCACATGGGGTATCTGGAGACGCGCGGTGACGTTCCAATCGATGTAACGGACATCATCGTGATACTGGTACTCGCGCAGATCGGCCAGGTCCAGCCCAAAACCGCGAAACAAGGTTTGGTAATCGCCGTGCAGCAGCCCGTCCAGGCGACGAATCACGGTCCATTCCAAGCGCCGCAGTATGGCCTCAGCCCCGGGGGCGGCTATGCGTGTGGCTTATCGCTGTCTCGGGTTCCGAGTCTCGGGTCTAAACGCGAAACCCGAAACTCTAGACTCGAAACTCCCGATCCGTTAGGAGCTGGCAGCGACTTTGACATGGGTCTCCAGCGGCTTATCGGGAGCCGGGATGTGCTGCATGATACGATGGATCAGTTGATCTGACGTCATCGCTTCGGCGAGGGCCTCATAGGTTAATACGAGCCGGTGCCGAAATACGTCAGGCACTAGATCCGTCACGTCATCGGGCAAGACATAGGTTCGCCCGCGCAGGAACGCCAACGCCCGTGCGCCCTCAATGAGATTGATCGAGGCGCGCGGACTCGCGCCGAATGACACGTACTTCGCCAGGTCGCTGACACCGTAGCGATCCGGATCCCGCGTAGCGGAGGCGAGCCGCACCGCATGTTGCTTGAGCGCCGGGTCCACATAGACGCTCCGGCACTCGCGCTGCAGCTCGCTCAATTGCTCTGTCGTGGCCATAGGGACGACATCGTTGGGAACGCCGGTGACCCGGTCGACGATAACGAACTCCTCTTCCTCGGTCGGATACCCGACGAGCACCTTCATCATGAACCGGTCCACTTGCGCCTCGGGCAACGGGTAGGTTCCCTCCGTCTCGATGGGATTCTGCGTGGCCATTACCAGGAACGGCTCAGGGACTCGGTGACTCTCGCCGGCGATCGTAACTTGGCGTTCCTGCATCACCTCCAGCAAGGCACTTTGCACTTTCGCCGGCGCCCGGTTGATCTCATCGGCAAGAAGAAGATTGGTGAAGACGGGCCCCAACGAGGTGGTGAAGTCGCCGGTCTTCTGGTTGTAGATGCGAGTTCCCACCAGATCCGCCGGAACGAGATCCGGCGTGAATTGAATTCTTTTGAACGACCCGCGAATGGTTCTGGCGAGGGTCTTGACCGTAAGGGTTTTGGCGAGCCCCGGGACGCCCTCGACGAGCAGATGCCCCTGCGCCAGCACGGCTACCAGCACACGCTCCAGGAAATGATCCTGGCCGACGATGACCTTCTTTACTTCGTAGAGAATGCGCTCCATGAGTGAAGCAATTTCGCTGCGGCTCGTTTCTTTGTTGTTCATATCTTCCTGCGCGTTGCGTTTTTGCTGTCGGGCTAGAACGGCGGTAATCCCACAGCAGCTGCTGCATTCTCGATGGGAACCGCAAATCCAATGCCCACGAAAACCCGCTGATTGGTCGGGTTGAGAATGCCGGTGACGATGCCAACGACCTCGCCGTCTAGGGTCACCAGCGGCCCGCCGGAATTTCCGGGATTAGCCGCCGCGTCGAACTGGATGAGATTCGTCAGCAGGCGCTTCCCTTCCGGGGAGCGGAATTCTCGCCGCAAACCGGACACCACTCCCGCTGTCACCGAAGGGCCGATGCCGAACGGAAAGCCCACGGCAACGACTTGGTCGCCCAGTTTGAGGTCTGCGGTGGATCGCATGGTGGCCGCGAAAAGATCGTCGGGTATCGTTTGCGCCTGAAGCACGGCCAAATCGTGCTCCGGCCGTACGCCGGTTACCGTAGCATCGGATTCAAGTCCGTCGGCGAACACAACTTGCACCCGCTTGGCGCCGAGCACAACGTGGAGATTGGTGAGGATAGTGCCTTTATCGACGATGACCACTCCAGTGCCAACGCTCTTCTCGGTGTTCTCGCCGCCGGCTTTGTCAGGTCCTAACCCACGCACCCGAACAATGGACGGCCGAATCACCTCGTACGCCTTCGCTGCGGGTGACGGAAGGGTGTTGGTCTCCAGCGTGTGAAGCACCGCGGCGCGGATATCTTCCTGGGTGATCGGGCGGGGTGAAGGCGTGATCGTCGCATAGGTAAACAGCAGGAGGAGTGCGAGCAGGCCGCCGCCGGCGAACCATAGGAGCCGTCCATGGCGTGCGCAGAAGTTTCGCCATGAGAAGCGGTGCGCTTCGCCGGCGACTTGAGCGGACGGCTTTTCGCTTGTCCGATCGGGTTTTTGGAATGGATCCGGATGATGGGCCGGAGTTGCCCGCCCGGTCATCGACGAACGGCTAGAACTATAAAGCGTTATCCTTTTCATATGTGGCTCATCGGCTCACTCGCAAATGAGTGTTAAAGTAAAAGATATTTATCTTCTATCTATACTAACGCCTGTTAGCTTTAAAGCTATCCCAGTTATTAGCGACTGTCCAGCGTTAACGATTTGCCGGAACGTCGAGGAACCGTTTGATCGGCGCGGGCCCGCGCCGCCGCTTTAAGCGCCGTATCGCTAAGCCATTCGCGAGCGGCAGCGGATTGCGTTTCAGGCTTTTCCTTGACACGAATGGAGGAGGGCGATTTTAGTAGGTTTTCTGGATTTCCTAATTTCACAAACGAATTGCAAGATTTCGGAGATCAGGGGAAAGCTCTTTATAACTCTCGATGAATTATGAATCCACCGCAGACACTTCGCCAAGACAAAATGGACTGGCCATAGCGCTATCTCACCTCGATGACCGCGGGTTTGTGGTCATTCCCGCGGTTCTCTCGCAGAGGGCATGTGAAGAGATAACGAGGGTTTATGCCGACGACCGGCAATTTCGTAGTCGGATCGAAATGGAACACTATGCCTTCGGCAAGGGCGAGTACAAATATTTCGCTTATCCACTACCCTTAATTGTTCAGCAGCTCCGGGATTCCCTTTATCCCCGTCTTGTGCCCCTCGCCAACGAGTGGCTTTCTCGCCTGGGGAGCAAGAGATCTCGGTACCCTGAAAAGCTATCGGAGTTTAGCGACCAATGTCACCGGGCAGGTCAGACACGACCCACACCGCTAATGCTGAAATACGGTGCCGGCGATTTCAATTGTCTGCACCAGGATTTGTACGGCGAGATGGTTTTTCCTTTTCAAGTCACTTTCTTCTTAAGCCGGCGCGGCAAGGATTTTGCGGGCGGAGAATTTATTGTTGCCGAACAGCGGCCCCGCAGGCAGACGCGGATCGAAGCGCTTTCGCCAGACCAAGGCGACGCGGTTATTTTTGCAGTTCATCATCGTCCCGTTCGGAGCGCCCGAGGTTACTACCGAGCCAACCTGCGTCACGGGGTGAGCACCGTTCACTCCGGCGAGAGATACACCTTAGGGATTATTTTCCACGATGCAAAATAAGGGGAATTCGCGGGATAACGCGTAGTTGCGATTAGTTTTGGCCCAGCCGCTTCAGTTCGGTGCTGGCTCCGTGGGATTCATAAAAGTTCGACGGGCAACCCTTCTCCGCGGCGCGCAGCAAGGGAATCGCCGCGCTGACCTGCGCTCTGAAAAGTCTGGACTCTCCGGCATGGAAATTCGCCGCACACGTCATTTCATTTTTCATCTTGGGATCGGGGTTGTTGGCTGCTGCGAACATGGCCTTCTCGTCGATTCTTCCCAGATGAAAATCTATGATAGGCGCGGGCCAACGACGCTCCTTGAGGTTTGCTGCGTCGACCTCTAGATCGCGAGCAGCGGCTAGAGCGTTACCGATCTTGGCTTCCGCCAGATAACGAAAGAGAATGACCCACGTGTCATCCGGGTTAGATTTCGTGTAGGTCTCAAACATCTCGGCGCTTTGGGTCATTCGGCCCAGGTAGAAAAATAAGAAACCTTTAGCGCGCTCTGCGGCAAACTTTGGATCTGCCTGCGTCGCCGCCTCGTAATCGGCGAGCGCCTGTTCATACTGGCGCTTGGCCTCGTATGCCTTGGCACGCCTTATCAAGGCGGGACCATGGCTGGGATTGCGTTTGAGAGCTTCATCGAAGCCGTCGATAGCACGGTCGTAGTCATTCTTTTCAAAATACGCGCTCCCACGACGATAGAAGCAATCCGCATCGGCCAGACCCAAGCGTATGGCCTGGTCGTAGTCTTCAATGGCGCGATCGTAGTCTTTCTTTTTGTAGTAGGCGAAGCCGCGGTGATTGAAGGCAGCGGCAAGCTCTTGATCCGAGATTTCAGTTAGTTGGATAGCCGCCGTGCAATGATCGATGGCCAGATCAAAATCGTTTCGTTCGGCTTCGACTGCGCACTTGTTAACTTCGCCGTCTGAATGCGCCCGCGCGGCATCTCCGAAAGCGAGTAATGCAATGAACAACAAAATCACTCTCAACATGAGGACTCCCATTTGTCTCTGGGGTTTTCGGGTTACCTGTCGATTCGAAGTTTTGAATATGAGCAACCGATATGCCATCAAACCGGGTGATTTCGGTTTGATGGCCACGCTGCAATTAGAAGTAAGAGGGGAATTTAGCGGAATTTTCTCAGAAGCTGTGAAATGGGTGAGGTATCCACCGGTAGACGAAATTGTCCGCTGCCGGTAAGAAACGACCGGATTTGCAGGCCGGGTCGAGGATGAAGGCTAGCTTGATCCGGGGGAGAAAGAGGGAGCGAGAGCCGCAATTATTAATGCGGTGCGGTCACCGCGAGAGTTAAAATCCTCTGGATCATCCTGGGATACGTGAAGCCCACTTTCATGGCAGACTGGGCAAATTCATCATCACGATCCAAGTTCGGATTTGGATTGGCTTCCAGAATTACGATCTCGCCATCCGGGGTGATGCGCAAGTCGATCCGCCCGTAGCCGCGAATCCGCAGCGCTCGATAGGTTGATCTACAGATCTTCGCTACGCGTTGATGTATGCCGTTCGGCAGCGGTTCGGCAAAAATGTTTTGGATGCCCCAGCGCTTGCGATAAGCGTCGTCCCACTTGGCTTTGAACGTCGAGAACTTCGGCTGCCCTTCGGGAACTTCGGAGAAGATCACCTCGCGGTAGGGAAAGACGCGCAGACGATCGTTGCCTAAAATACTGACGTAAAGTTCCCGTCCCTCGATGTATTCCTCCGCCAGGGCTTCCTGGTTCAGCCGTTCGTGGATAAAGCGAATCCGTTCTTCGAACCCGGGATCGTTATCGACGAACGAATCCAGCGAAATACCGACGGAGCCTTCTTCTTTGAGCGGCTTGATGAAGAGCGGGAATCTGAGTCGCTTGGGTCTCTTGATGCTCGAACCGGGAGAGAAAATAGCAAAGTTCGGAACGCGAATGTCGTGATAAGCCAGGAGTTCCTTGGCCATCCCTTTGTTCTTACACAATGTCAGTCCCGTGGGGCTTGAGCCGGTATAGGGCACGTCCATCATTTCGAGCAAACCGGCTACGTTCCGATCGTAGGCTGAGACTTCATTAAAGTGCTCGGTGAGGTTGAAGACGACATCGGGAGGATTGGTTTTGATCTCGTCGATGATCATTCCTGGCTCATCCCACACACCGATGGTCCGAACTTCGTGCCCGAGTTTCTTGAGCGCGCTGATGACGTGGGCTTCGGCTGCCCAGTCATCGGTTTTCAATTCCTTGGTGAAATCCTGATCCGGCGGGGGCGTGCCCGCCGTATCGAACAGGACCAACACTTTGTATCGCTTTTTGGCCCGAACCATGATCAGGAAGCTTTGAACTTGCCGGTCAGACGATAGTGTGAAGCCAAAGTAGCCAGGTAGGCGGCAATTTCGACGCCGGCAGCGTCCGATCGAAGTCGCAAGTCCAATTCGGAGCAACGCTCCGCCAACGCCCGCAGCAGGCGGTCCAGTGTGAACTTCGGCTCGCCCGTCCAAGCGGAGACCGCGTTCAGAATCGGTTTTGTCGAGCGACGCAGAAAAGTCGACGCTCGCTCGGTGTTAGGCGAAGCAGAGGAATCGACAAACAATTTCTTGAGGTCGGCGTCAAAAAAGTCGGGAAACTCCTGCGCATAGGTGTGTCGCCGGCGCTTGTAATAGAGTGCCAATCGGGATCGAAGCCGGGACGCCTCGCTCATCTTGGTCCTTGAAAAAACCAACGGCGGTTTGCCGGCGAGCTTGGCCATTAGACTATCCACGTACTCCAACTTCTCCAGGGCCTTCCAATCCTTATACTGTTGCTTCCAGTCCAAATCCGGCGTGAGCCAAATGGCGACGGTTTCAGCGAAATCTTCCTCGGGATGGCTTTGGGCGTACCAGCCGCCCAGGTGACGCACAAATCGCTTGCTGTAGGGGCGAGCGCGAAAGCTTTCCGAGTATTCCAACGACGGCGGCCCGAATAACTTTTGCCAGCGGGTTTCTTTTTCCAGCAGATAGGCGTGATTCAGGACATGTCCCATCTCATGGCGCAAAAGGCTCATACACCACGCTTCTGTGCCCCCCTCCACTTCCATCATCATCTTCTCCTCGAGCCTTTTCAGTCGTGGATGGGCGAGATAAAAGGGGATGGCGATGGTCGCGCAGCCTTCGGGACAAAACCATTCGTCGCCGAGATAACAGAGGGGCTTGAAGCCGATCCCTTTCGCGGCAAGCTCGCTGAAAAATTTTTGGATCCGCGATTCGAGTTCGGTACCGGCAATTTTGAGTTTCAGATCGCAGATCCGCATCTGCAGGAGTTCGTCATCGTTCAAGCCTGCCAGTTCCGGCAAAGGAGCCCCCGCCTTCGCCGACTCCGGTTGTTGTTTGCCTTCCGAGGCGTCCATCCCAGATATTTTAGCAGAGGGGGCTTAAAGCGGCTACTTAGACGAGATGGAGTGATGGAGTCATAGATGGAACGGCCGTGGTTGACGTTCGAGCGAGGGTCGCGCTAGGGCGCCACCGTGCCGGGTCTCTGCGGTACTTTTCCGTCCAGTTCATCTTCGATATTGCCGTAGATGTAGTAAGGGTTGGAGACGGATTTGCGATACTCTTCCGGCGGAACGTTACAATAGACCTCTAACTGGTTGCCATCGGGATCGAAGAAATAAATGCTCTTGGCGACTCCATGAAAAACAGTATGGCGAATTTTTACGTTGTTTTCTTTAAAGCGGCGATAAACTTCCTGCAACTCAACGAAACTCGCGACTTCGAAGGAGACGTGCTCCATCCCTATCTGTTCGGGGTTCGGCATGGGCGCGCCTTCCTTGGCTTCGCGAATCGCCAGCATATGGTGATTATCGACCACGTCGCTGCTGAAAAAGAGCATGCCGCGATCATTTTGACCGACCTGGGGAAAACCCAAGACGTCCGTGAAGAATTTCCGCGAAGATTCGAGATTTTTCACTTTCAAAACCAAATGACCGACTCGTTTAATTCTAAACGCCATGTTTCTATCCTCCGTTTTTTCTACATGGTCAACATGACCTTGCCGAAGTGCTCGCGCCCTTCGAGATAACGCTGAGCGGCGCGGGCTTCCGCCAACGGAAAGCTTTTGCCGATCACGACTTGAAATTTTTTCTCCTGGATAAGCTTTAAAATATCGTCGAGCTGTTTGAAATCTTCCGGCTTCGACTTTAGATAATTGGTAATCGAAAATCGCGTCGCTTTTCGACCGTCACTGAGATCCGGCAGCGGATCCGGAATCGCGCCAAAGGCGCCGCCGATGGAGAAAAGACGGCCGCCGGGCGCGAGTGCCTGCAAGCTTTTCTGAAAAACTTCGCCGCCGATCATTTCCAACACGACATCAACGCCACGATTGTTGGTGACGCGCATGACTTCCGGCAGAAAATCGGTTTCGGAGACGTCGATGGTAACGTCGGCCCCCAGTTGTCGCAGTCTTCGACATTTCTCTTCGCTGCCGGAGGTCGCGACGACTTTCGCGCCCAGATGCTTGGCGATTTGGATCGCGGCATTGCCGACGCCGCTGCTCCCTCCTTGCACCAGCAGCCAGTCGCCGGCTTTGAGTTTGCCGTCCGTCAACAAGCCGAACCACGCGGTAAGACATACGGTGGGCGTTGCCGCCGCCTGGGCCGAGGTGACTCCGTCGGGGACGGGCCGCGCTTCGGAGGTTTTGGCGACCGCGTATTCCGCGTAACCGCCGAGACTCGGATAGGCAACGACACGCTGGCCTGCTTGGTATTCGTTAACGCCGGCACCTAGCTTTTCGACGGTGCCGGCGAATTCGCGACCCGGAATGAGCGGGAGCGCATCGGCGGAAATACGATAGGTGCCCTTGCGCAGGCCGAGATCCGCGCGGTTCAAGGACGCCGCTTCGACTTTGATCAGAATCTCGCCCGCTTTGGGCTCGGGTACCGGGACATCTTCGTATTGGAGAGCGTCTTCCGTGGGGCCGAATTTGTGGATGCGAATGGCTTTCATCGCTTTCGCCTCCTTTAACACTGTATTGAAGAAAGCTTAGACAGGATAACGTCTCTCTGTCAACGCGGAAAAGCTAGAGCACCCGCACGATTCACTTTGGTGCTTGCCTCGGTGGAGATAAGCGATTATCCTGATTTCAAATGAACACTAGCCAGCAACAAACCCTGTAGCCCGCCTTCACATCGTTGAAGGCAGGGTGGTCTGCCTTCTGGATAAGCGCCCCAGTAGGCATTGACCTTCTGGGGCGCTTTTAGCTTTGGGGATCGTCTAATTGGTAGGACATCAGACTTTGGATCTGAGAATCCAGGTTCGACTCCTGGTCCCCGAGCCATTTCTTGTTCCGTGTTTGGGGGTCGTCTAATCGGTAGGACATCAGACTTTGAATCTTGAGACCCCAAATTCTCAAGAAATTATTTGCACGCGATCAGCGAAGAATTTTGTAGTAAAATCAAACGTAAAAATAATTACTTATAAAAAGTAAACTACTTTTAAAAACTAAATTGGAATGTTCTTTGCTTGGATCTAAAATCCACTGGTGTCACCCGGTAACAACCCGGTAACAATAGAGCAGCTGCCAACAAGCTAGATGATTATGGCGGTCGGGTAGTGTCTGAGTTTGACCTAAAATGCTGGTCAGTCTTTGCTCGCAGAATCACGGGAATACGATAAGTTTTTTTGATCGTAATATGCTGACAGGATAATCACTAGTTTAGAGAGCATCAATGAATCTGCCCAAGGAAGCATGGCCACTTGTCGGAGCGTGTCTGCGGCCCGCTCAACAGAACGTTAACCATATCTCTATCTGTTATTGATCGTCTTTAGACCAAAGGAACGCCCACTGATGCAACCGCGCAAACTCGCGCCAGCGTCCACAAGTAAGTCGATTTTCCCTTCCCGACGAGCATATTAATACGAAAAACAAGGTTCTTTTTAGCTTGGCGAAAAAGAAATCGGTTTCGTTTAATACGCTCCAGGCTCCCAAGTAGACCAAGGCGAGTGATGAAGGCTTAAGACTCGCATTGCTTATGACAGTCGTGTCGGTGAGGACAGTCGAAGCGCGATTCACTATTCCCGATATGGAGAGACCCCGGCTATTTATCGGATGTGGATCAGGCAAAGAAAAAGAAAATGACTATGAATATCGAAGCATCTACTGGTTTGCTTGGATGGTATCTGGTGGCTTTTGGAGTAACGTTAGATCTTCACTGAAGCTATTGATAGAACTAACTCATAACTTTGTGCAATCCCGAAAATCGACGCACTATCGAAAACGTTACTCTTCAAGTTATGGAAATTTGGGAAGAAAAATGACTCCAAATTGGACGAAGAAAAAATCAAGAACTGAATCTTCGGATGGTCGAGTTTGGACAGATTAAGTTATGCGCTGTGGTCCTCACAGTTTACAAATGTAATAAGTTACACCATTTAGTGCGCGTGCCTAGGGTTCTTACCATTGTTGATTTTCTTTTTTCCTGTAAATGTTCAGAGCGTAACTCCAGTTCTAGCGTAGGAAAGATCTATTATCCTGTGGGTGTGGGAGCCTCCATTTATTACTCTTGCTATAGCCAAACGTGTGTCGTGTGTGTTGAGCATACTTGCTTAGCATATTGATTTGAGAGGTAGGTTATTCAGAGTTGCGAAAGCCAACGAACGCGGGTTTTCGAAAAGTAGATTTCGAACGGCTAGATTACTGAAACCGGGAAAGGGCTAAGTTCGTTAGATTCGGGAAGCCGTTGAGCAAACCATAATTAATAAGAAACCAGCCTGGCCGAAGGTTTGAAAGTCGTGATTTCTTTTTTTCGTTGCGGCGCGCCGTGGACGACGACCCTACATAAGATAAACAATCTGAAAATCTAGGTTCGAGACCTAGCCCCAAGCCATTTATACCGATCTGCAGTCCTGACGCTTAGATTTCACGTCAAGTGATCAACGCCCGTGCCTAGCCGGTAGGCGCGGCTGACGAACTCTCTTGTTTCCCAGATCCGTATTCCCATTCGGGCCGGGCACAGGATTCCTGTAATTTGTTTTTGGACTTTTCGCGTCCTCATGTTGACGGGTGAGACGGGCTGGTAGTAGAAGAACGGTAGAGTGGAGAAGCAGTTATGAGACGATCGTTTCCAGTTATCGATGCTGACGGTCATGTGATCGAGCGGGATCGTGAGTTGAGAGAATTTCTGCCGGCGCCGTATCGCGGCGTGGAAGGGAAGCGCGAGTATCCGCTCTTTTCTTGGGACGGCTGGGCGCGGGGCGCGCTGTCGCCGCATAAGCGAGAACATCCTGATGCGAAGCTCTGGACACGATTCCTCGATGCGACGGAAATCGCCGCAACCGTGCTCTATCCCAACGACGGCCTCAATATCGGTTTGCTCCGTGATGCCGATTGGGCAGTAGCATTAGCGCATGCCTACAACGACTGGCTGCACCATGATTTCTTAAGCGTGAGTCCTCGTTTTCGGGGCGTCGCGCTACTCGCGCCGCAAGATCCTACCGAAGCGGCCAAGGAATTGGAACGCGCGGTAGGCGACCTGGGTATGGCCGGCGGCATGTTGCCGGCAGTATTGAGTCCGATGCGCGGCTACGGGTTGCCCCAGTTCGATCCGATCTACGCGGCGGCGGAAAAACTCGACGTGCCCATCGCCGTACACGGCGGCGCCGCCGTGGAACTGGGCCTGGACCACATGCCGTCCTTTGCCGGTGTCTACCCGCTTAGCCACCCGTTTTCACAAATGCAGCAGCTCACCAGCATGATGATTCACGGCGTATTCGAGCGCTTCCCGAAATTGCGCGTCGCGTTTTTAGAAGCGGGCTGCGGCTGGGTTCCTTACCTGGCGGATCGGTTGGACGAAAGTTGGGAACACCGGATCAACCGCTGGCCGCATCCGACCAAGCGATGCCCCAGTGAGATCATGCGCGGGGGCAATCTTTACTACGCCTGTGAACAGGGAGGAAAAAACCCTTGCGACGGTGGCCGAGTTGATCGGCGGCGCGCAGCTTGCTCTGGGCGTCTGATTTTCCCCACGAGCGGCCTTGGGAAGAGTTCAGCGATGATATCGACACGTTAGTTCGCCGCCGCGATCTTCCTGAGAATCTCCCGCGGCAGATCTTGTTCGAGAACCCGTGCCGGTTCTATAAATTGAAACCGGAAGTCTAGCAGGCTGCTGAAAAAGACTCATATGCTTCGTTGCGCTCAATCGCCTCGCTCCGTTAAACGTACTGATTAAGTACGCCTCCGCTCGTCGATTCTTCGCGCGCCTCGCCTCTGAGTCTTTTTGAGTAGCCTGCAACAGAATTTTTCAGCAAGTTGCGATGCAGCCGTCGAGAAGTTCGAGATTCGAGGTTTAAAGAGGTGGGCGAATCAGGACCTTGAACGTTGAACTTTGAACGTTGAACAGTTCTTGAATATCAGCGGAGGTAAGGATGCGGGTTTTGATTACTGGAGCGGGTTTGATCGGCACTCATACCGCACGGGAATTGGTCGAGCGAGGCGATGAGGTCACGTTCTTCGACGTCGCACCCAGGCCGGATTATATCCGGCATGTAACCGGAAAGGACTTGCCCGTGATTCGCGGGGACATCCGCGATGTGCCGGTGCTCGTGGACGCTTTTCACCAAGCCCGTCCCGAGTGCGTGATTCATCTAGCGGCTTCAGTGGGCGAAGCCAACATCAACAACGTCTACGCGGGCTTTCAAGTGAATCTGGTGGCGACCATCAACGTTGCTGAAGCGGTACAGCTGGCCGGTGTGCGCCGGTTGATCCATGCCAGCACTCAGGCTCTCTACCTGGGCGACGATCCCAAGGAGTTGCTTTACGAGGACTCGCCCCTCGACAGCCGCGGGCGCGTCTACAACGCCTCGAAGCTAGGCTGCGAGCATGTGCTCAAAACCTATGCCGCGAAGCACAGATTTGAGTTGGCGTTACTGCGGTTTGCGGGGGTTTATGGTTACCATTCGGTTGCTGGCGGTCCCGGCGTCGCCGTGCAAGCGGCGGTGTGGGATGCGATGGCAGGCAAACCCGTGGAGCTCAACGTCTACGAGAGTGTCGATTTCATCTACGCCAAGGATCTGGCCAACGGTATCGCTCTCGCTGTGCATACGTCGCCTCTGCCTCACCAGGTATACAATCTTGGCAGCGGCACGTTGACCACGGTGGAAGACGTTGAAAAAGCGCTCGGAAAAATATTTCCAGGTGTCCAGATGCGCCGTGGGAAACTGACTCCCGCGCGACCGCGGATGGACATCACGCGGGCGCGCTCGGAGCTGGGATTCAATCCCGAGTACAAGCTCGAAGCGGGATTGCGCGACTATGTTGCCGAGTTGAAGAAGAGCTAGGAAATCAGAATAAACCGCAAGGAACGCAAAGTGCACAAAATAACAACCAACGACGAAAAACACGAAGGAGAAAAGATTCATGAAGATCGTAGTCATCGATGACTATCAAAACGCGTTTAAAACACTCAAGTGCTATCCCAAGCTGAGCGGCCATGAGGTTGTCGTTTATACGGACACCGAAAAGGACGTAGCGAAGCTCGCTGAGCGATTGAAAGACGCGGAAGTCGTTGTGCTCACTCAGCAGCGCTCGGCTTTTCCTCGCGCTTTGATCGAGCGGTTGCCCAAGCTCAAGCTCATTGGCCAAACCGGGCGGGCGGCCGCGCACGTCGACTTGGAAGCTTGCACGGAAAAGGGAATCGTCGTGTCGGCGGGCGGCTCCGGCAATTCGAACGCTACGGCCGAGCTGACTTGGGGACTCATCCTTTCGGCGCTACGCAATCTGCCGTACGAAGTCAGACGGCTCAAAGAAGGGCAATGGCAGTCAACCCTCGGCATCGGCATCAACGGCAAGACGCTGGGAATTTATGCCTACGGAAAAATCGGCAGTATCGTCGCCGGCGTCGGCAAAACGTTTGGCGCGCGAGTCATCTGTTGGGGCCGCGAAGGCTCCACCGGCCGCGCCAGAGCCGCCGGCTTTGAAGTTGCCAAAAGCCGGGAGGAGTTTTTCGCCGAGGCGGATATCTTGAGCCTCCATTTGCCGCTCAACAAAGATACCCGGGGCATCGTCACGCGTGACGATCTCGCGCACATGAAACCCACGGCGTTGCTCGTGAATCCTAGCCGGGCGGGGCTGATCGCGAAAGATGCGCTGGCCGATGCGCTCAGAGCCGGCCGGCCCGGCATGGCCGCAGTAGACGTTTACGAAGAAGAGCCGGTGATCGGCGCGGACCATCCGCTGGTCAAGATGGATAAGGTCACCTGCACGCCGCATCTGGGTTACGTTACCCGCGAAAGTTATGAAGAATACTATGCCGTCGTGGTCGACGACATTCTCGCTTACGCAGGCGGCAAACCCAGCCATGTGCTCAATCCCGAGGCATTAGCAGGCCGCTGAAAAAACATAGGCTTTGTTGCAGTTCAAAACGTTCAAGCCGTTCAAATCGTTCAAACCGTGCGCCTCTGAGATCTTTTGGAGTACCCTTTGGGGAAGAAATGATTTACTTAAACGCGCCCTCTTGGTCCAGCTCCTTCAAGGCGCGTAGATCGACGAAGTCCTCGAACTTGCTGGACTTGGCTTTCGGTTCTTTGCTGAGCTCGTCCAGCACCGTCTGAATCCCAGCGGCTGTGGGAAAGGGTCGGCGTGCGAGCACCTGTATGCTCCGCATCGTGGCGTAGTCGATAGTTTCGACATCTTCGGTTCGGAGAACCGCTCGAACGACCGCTTTCGCCGCCGGCTGATCGGTCTGCAGCGCGCGGACCGATTCGGCCATACTCTTGATGATAGCTCTCACCATCTTGGGATTTCGCTCGATGTAGCTGCCCATCATATTCAAAGAAAGAAATGGGTAATCGATCTTGGAATCGGAGAGGTCCGCTACGATGTTAAATCCTTCTCTCTTCGCTCTGGGAACGAAGTCAGCGGCCATGATGGTTCCGTCCACGGTCCCGCTCAGGATAGCCGCCATGCGGGCGGCAGAGTTGCCGATTTGGAGGACCGTGACATCCTTGTCCGGATCCAAGCCGCCCTCCTTGAGCGCGAGGTTGCTTTGGAAGTGGGAACCGGAGCCGAAGCGGCTGACCGCAACTTTCTTGCCCTTCAGTTGCTTGATCGAAGTGATGGCCGGAGCCGTCAGGTAGACATGGTTGAAGCGGTTCGCGATCACTGCCGTGATGCGCATGTCGGCGCCGCGGAGTTTTGCCAACATCGCCTCGGAGCCCTGGGAAAAAGAAACGTCGAAGGTGCCGGCGATAAGCGCCTGGTTGAGCAAGGATCCGCTGTTTACGTACACGACTTCGAGGTCGAGGCCGTTCTTGCGAAATATTCCGGCTCGACGGCCCATCTCGAGAACGTAATTGTTGAGTCCCGTGCCGCTATAACCGAGGCGCATCTTGTCCAGCGTCTGGGAGCAGGCGGGGTTAAATGAAGCAGCGGCAACCCAGAATAAAGATATCGCAAGAGAAACTGCCACACGAGCGTTGACGTTATGCATCATAGCCTCCAGCCGGTGTAGCTCCCAGTGTCACAAGACTGCATCCTAGCAATCGGAAAGCAAGCTTTCGTCTCAAGCCGTTTTTGTCGCACCCCCATGGACTAAGGCAAGCTCGATGTCGATATTCTCTTCTTTTTGAATCGCCGCGAAGCGTTCCCGCAGCGCATTGATGTTGATTTTCGTCGGAACCGAAATATCTGCCTCCAGGCGAAAGATCGGTGTGCCGCTTACCGGCGCAGCATAGGTTTTGGTTTCCATGGATTCGATGTTGATGCTGAAGCTACTCAAAATGCCGCTTATCTGATAGACGATGCCGGGATGGTCCATACAGGACGCCGTGAGTGTGTAGGGAAGAAATGATTCCGCCGGCTTTCGGGACGTGGGTGTCTTGATAGCAATGGCCAAGTTGGTCTCAATTTCAAGCTCGCGGTAGTGGTTGGCGATCTTGTGAAGACTTTCCGCTGTCGCCGCTGATCAATAGGATCAGGGCGAACTCACTGCAGAAGACGGCCATTTTACTGTCCTCGATATTGCAGCCGTGGCGGGAAATAAATTCAGAAATTTTTTCCACGAGGCCAATTTGATCCGGTCCGACCGCGGTGAGGATCAGGTGATTTCTGTCTGCCATAGACGCTCTTCCTCTGAAACGGATATTAGCCGGACCTGCGGCTAATGTTAAGAGCTTTTTGGTCAATAACAATAGGGCGGCACGGGTTTCACGCGACGCCGGCCGGCACTGTCAATGGGGGTCGGAAAAGGCTTCGTACAATACTTTTCCGGTGGCGTCTTTAGGAACGGGTACCTTCAAAAGCTCGGCGAGAGTGGGCGCGAAATCGACGATCCGAACACCGGTCAGCCGCTGCCCCGCCCGGACCCCTGGTCCGGCGACTACCATGAGGGTTCGCATTGAAGGCCTAAGCGGATTGAAGCCGTGCATGCCGTGTGGTTCACGTTTGGCGACGAGTTCCGTAGCGCCAAGTTTTGGATCCGGCTCATAGCCCGGCAATAAGTCTATATAAATGTCGCCCCCGCATTCGCCGCCGATGCCCATAGCGTCTCCTTCGGCACCCGCGTCGTAAACGGCAGTCACGACTTGCCGCTCGCCGTCGTGAATCTCAAAAAGTAACTCACGAATACGCCGCACCACATTTTCGCGCTCCTCGGGCGGAACGATGCCCCCTTTGCGGTCCGTAGAGTTGATCAGCAGGTAGCCGTTGTTAATTGCTGGATAGATTGCTTTGGTCCTGGCAAGATCAACACGCCCGCGTTCGTCCACCGCCAACAGGCCTTTTTCTTGCAAAAGCTTGTTGATGGCAACGAGTCTATGGGTTCCCTCCATGCCGTGATCCGAGATGAGCGCGACAATCGTGTTTTGGGTTTGATGGGTCATTAGGAGACCGAGCAACTCGTCCGATAAACGGTAAACCTGTTGCAGAAAAGGACGCAACCGATCGGCAATATCCTGGCGAAAGCCGGAGAGCCCCGGGTCAAGGGAACCCCGCCACATGTGCTCTGCTTCATCGGGGAACGGCGTGTAAGCAACAAAGAGTTCCCAGGGAAGATCGAGCGCCCATCGGTTGGTTTCAACGAGTTGATGGTGTGCGAAAGAAACCGTCTCGAGATAACGCGCCTCGGCGGTGCCATCACCTCCTTTCGGAAGGGTGGCGCCGAATAATCCTTGACTGTACAGCGGATGGGCTCCGTTCCCGATGAAAGCTCTAACGGTGCCGTTGGCGTCGTGCACCAAATCAGGACGAGACATCATCTCACGCATGGGTCGCGTGAAGAAAAGAAGAAAGTCACCGCCGTCGGGCTTAAGCTCGAATAGCCTCAAATAAACTGTCGCATCACGGCCGTCATTTGTTCTGACATTGATCGGTTTGCTCCAAAAAGGCTGGCCGGCCGGCCCCGCAGGCTCGCCCTTTAGCTTCGCCTTGACTTCTTTCGCATCTCGAACACCGGCCACGAGCAGCGCATCGTAACCCTTTTGTGGATCTGATGGCTCGTCGACAAATAAGCCATAGAGCGTGGATGCACCGATTGTAAAAGTAATTTCCAAGGGAGGAGCGTCACTGGAAGGGAGGTTCTCCCATGACTTCGCTGGTTGTGGCTTGGAGGTACGGCCGTTGACTATCCCGTCGCGGCCGGCGACGCCACGGTACCCTTGAAAATGGACTCCTCGATCCGACTTGTCGCCACCGAAGGGAACGTGCGTCACCACGACCCGCCGCCCGACGCGTTCGGCTGATGCCCAGAGGGGCTCCGCTTGCAGAAGGGCGTTGTTAAACGCGCCACTGCTCTCCAGGATCGTAAATTGGCTCCGCGGCAGTCGCGGCACGCGGTTGCCGCTGATGCCGGTGATGCTGGGTGGAGCCCCGGTCCACAACGATGCAAACGCTGGGGCCGTTAGGGACGGAAAAGAGGAAATCACGTCATCAGCGAAAGCCCCGCCCTCGATAAGTTTCGCCAGGTTGGGAAGTTGGCCCGAGCGCAACATCTCATGAACCAAAGCCGGTACGGCGCCGTCCCAGGCGAGAACGATGGCTTTGGGTGGGGTTTGCGCAGGAACGCGGCTTGGAAAAGCGCAGGCGATAAGCAGCAGCAGAGACAACCAAGCGATCACTCGGCTATATCCGAGCTTAACGATGGTGTCTCTAACCTGGACACCGGGCGATGACGGCCGAGTTGCGTTTTTTTGGCCCGGATCAGCGGGGGGATGGTCGTGCTTCATTAAAGAAGATTTGATCGATGGTTTTTCCTGCGTGGCAATGGCTTCAGCGTAGCGTTTTCAGGATATTTTCCTGAACACATTCCCACGGCACAATGAATGAGCTTGAGAGTAGCCGATGATGAACGATAGTGTCAACGAAGGGGCTTTATTCGTTCCTTGGCGTTCTCCGGAGCACGGCTTGGGCCCTGGAGAACAATTCCGAAATTATTTAAGATCTTTATCTCGTGGCTCCAAATTGCCATGCCCGATATGGAGGCTGCCGAATGGTTAAAAAGATTCCGACTCGTCTCGAACAACACGGCCACGTGCGGATCGACGACTACTACTGGTTAAGAGAACGTGACAATCCGGAGGTTATCTCGTATCTCAATGCCGAGAATGATTACGCGGAAAAGGCGATGGCCCATGCCCAGCCGTCGGAGGAAATGCTTTTCGAAGAGATCAAGGCCCGGTTCAAACCGACGGACATGTCCGTGCCGTACCTGAGGGATGGATATTATTACTACACGCGCTATGAGGAAGGAAGGGAGTACCCGATCTTCGCGCGCAAGAGGGGCTCGTTAGACGCAGGTGAAGAGATCATGCTCGATGCCAACGTATTGGCCGCGGGACATGAGTTCTTCGCCATCGGTGGCTGGACGGTGAGCTCGGAGCGAGACCTGCTTGCTTACGCGGTCGATACGCAGGGCCGAAGGGTTTACACGACCTATTTCAAGAACCTCTCCACGAACGCCATGCTTGCGGATCTCATACCCGAAGTCAGCGAAAACCTCACCTGGGCCAACGACAACCGGACACTTTTCTATGCGAAGCAGGATCCGACGACACTGCGAGCCTATCAGATCTATCGCCATGTGCTTGGAAACGATCCGGCTGAGGATCAACTGGTTTTTGAAGAAACCGACGAGACGTTTGCAGCCTATGTTTTCAAGACCAAGTCGAAAAAGTATCTGATGATCGTGTCGTCTCATACCCTGAGCCAGGAGTATCGGTATTTGGAAGCGGGCAATCCCACTGGGATGTTTAACGTTTTTTTGCCCCGGGAACGGGATCATGAATATCACGTGGATCACTACCAGGATCGATTCCTGATACGCACCAATGACCATGCCAAGAATTTTCGACTGATGGCCACGGCCCTGGATAAAACTTCAAAAGAGCACTGGCAGGAGATTATTCCGCATCGCGACGATGTCTTCCTCGGCGATTTCGAAATCTTTAAAGACCATCTGGTTCTCGAAGAGCGCAAACGCGGCTTGAATCAACTTCGAGTCGTGCCCTGGGCAGGCGGTGGCGAGCACTATCTGGAATTCGACGAGCCGGCGTACCGGGTGAATGCGGGCACCAATCTCGAATTCGAAACGACCATTTTGCGGTTCGAGTACACCTCGATGAAAACTCCGCTGTCGATCTACGATTACGACATGGTAACGCGAGCAAAGATCCTGCTGAAGCGAGAAGAGGTGCTCGGCGGCTTCAATACGGACAACTATGTGACCGAACGTCTTTACGCTCCGGCGTCCGATGGCACCGAGATCCCTTTGTCGATTGTCTACCGCGAGGGGACCCAAAGGGATGGACAAAATCCCTTGCTGCTGTATGGCTACGGCGCCTATGGCCTCAGCATAGATCCGGCGTTTGCGTCGCCGCGTCTGAGCTTGATCGACCGTGGGTTCGTGTACGTCATCGCCCATGTCCGCGGTGGCCAAGAGCTCGGACGCCGGTGGTATGAGGACGGCAAGCTCTTAATGAAGAAAAACACCTTTACCGATTTTATCGCCTGTGCGGAATACCTGATCCGCGAAGGGTTTACGAATTCCGGCAAGTTGTTCGCTATGGGGCGAAGCGCCGGCGGTTTGCTTATGGGTGCGATGACGAATATGCGGCCCGAGTTGTTCAAAGGTGTGGTTGCCGAAGTCCCTTTCGTTGATGTGATTACCACTATGCTCGATCCGTCGATTCCACTCACAACCGGCGAGTATGACGAGTGGGGAGACCCCAATCGGAAAGAGTACTACGACTATATGTTGTCCTATTCTCCCTACGACAACGTTGAGGCCAAGGACTACCCAAATCTATTGATCACCGGAGGGCTGCACGATTCCCAAGTCCAATACTGGGAACCTGCCAAGTGGGCAGCCAAACTACGGGAGCTGAAGACGGACAAGAATCGGCTCCTTTTGAAAACGAACATGGACGCTGGGCATGGCGGTGCCTCCGGCCGTTTCAAGAGACATCATGAGACGGCCTTCTCCTATGCCTTTTTGTTGGATCTGGCGGGGACAAAGGAGCAAAAGACACCCGTCTCGAGCTAGACGAAGGTCCCCCCCATGTGTGTGCTGGATTTGATGTGCATTCAAGTGAATGCTTTTCTCCGCAAGCCGGAGGGTTTCTAGAATAGTTGTCGATAGAGCGCGCCATGAACGACAGAAACAGATCGTTATGTCTCCTCATTGTTCTGTGCGGCGCGCTGTACTTTCCTTATCTGGGCTCCACGCCGTTTTTTGATAAGGGCGAGCCCAGAGAGGCGCTTGCGGTGCAGGACATCGTCCAACGTGGGGAATGGTTGTTCCCGCTCAAGCGCGCCACCGCCGTTCCCTCCAAGCCGCCACTGTTTCATTGGTCGGCGGCGTTGGTGTCTGAGATCACGGGAACAATGAATGAAGTTACGATTCGCTTTCCATCAGCACTCTACGCCACCTTGGGTGTCTTGGTGGTGTATCTTTTCGGGCGCAAGATCTTCGGTAATCAAGTTGCGCTTCTCGGGGCCGCTATCCTGGCAACGACTTCGATTTACGCCGATGAGGCGCTGAACGCGCGCGTCGATATGACGTTGAGTTTTTTTGTTACCCTGAGCCTGGTGCTTTTCTATTCGCTCTATCGTGGGTTCTTGACCGGTACCTTGTGGTATTACGCGCTCTACATTGTTCTTGGAGTGGGTACCTTGGCCAAAGGTCCTTTGGGTATTTTGCTGCCCGGCCTCGTCGTGGGCACGTTTCTGGTGGTGAAAAAAAGGTGGGACTGGCTAGCCAGGGTTTGCTTTCATCCGGGTGTCGTTCTGACCGTGATCCTGGCAGTGGGTTGGTACGGGATTGCGGTAAGCCGCGGCGGGGAAGGTTTTGTGGATCGTCAGCTTCTTCAAGAGAATATCGAGCGCTTTTTTGGCGGCTCTGGGCATAGCCACCCCGTCTATTACTATATTCCCTATCTTTTCTCTCAAGGTTTGCCGTGGAGTTTATTTCTACCGTTCCTCCTTTGGGATTCATTCAAGCAGGGTTTTTCATCGGATGATGATACCCTGTTTCTGAGGCTCTGGTTTCTAGTCATGTTTGTTTTCTTTTCTATCTCCGTGGGAAAGCGTCCGGATTATCTTTTGCCGTTATATCCCGCTTTGTCATTGATGATGGGTGCGTGGTTTTACCGGCAGGGGACGGCAGTTGGGACGAGGAGCGTACTCTATCGCTGTATTGCAATCGTCGCCGGCTTTACCGCCCTTTTGCTTCTTGTTATCTCGCTGGGAGCAATCTGGAATCATGATTCCGGCTGGTTTCTCGCGTTGATTGAGGGTCTCCTTAAAGAAAAAGACCGTGCCAATCTCGTGGTTGTTAGGAATGAGATCGGAGCGATTCGGCTGGTCGTTCGCAGTTGTCTCGCTCTTGTCAGCGGCACTTTGGATCTGGTTGGGGCGTGACCTTTGGAAGGGCAGAGTGCGCCCCGCTGCCCATCGGCTTGTGTTCATTTCGATACTGCAAGCATTCATCATTCGGGCGATGGTGACGCCGGCGATAGCTGAGGCGAGGAGTTATCGCTCGTTCATGGAGGCGGTCAATCGGCACGTCGGGGCGAATGGAAAGCTGCATTTATACGGAGCCTTTAACAGCGATTCGGTGGTGTTTTATCACGGCGAATCTATTCAAGTGCTTGATGAGTCGCCGGAAATGATCGCCGCGAGGGCGGGCTCGGGTGACGATTACGTCATTATGGCAGAAAAAGATTGGCGCAGAATTCGGGAGATTAATCCCGGCCTTCCGCTCACCTTTGTTGGAGAGCGAGGGTAAGGGACCCGAAGGGGACACGCGACTGATCCTGGTTAGGGCCCAGCGTTCCATGATATCCATGTTTGGATCGTTTGCACCGTAGGGGTGACGAGACGAAAAGGATTTACGTCCATGCGTGCCTATGGGGAAATATCAAAAACGCGGGTCATCTCGTTGGTTTTTTCTTGAGGTCTTCCCAATGTTTCACCCGTTCCTTGATTTGCTTTTCGTGCCCCGACTCGGAGGGTAAGTAATACTTTCGCCCTTTGAGATCAGCCGGTAAGTGCTCCTGCTCCACCACATGATCAGGAAAGTCATGAGCGTATTGGTAGTCTTTGCCGTAGCCCAGTTTCTGCATCAATGGTGTGGGGGCGTTTCTGAGATGTAGGGGAACGGGCAAGGTACCTTTCTCTTCGACATCTTGGGTCGCCGCGAGCAGCGCTTTATAGGAAGCATTGGATTTAGGTGCAGTTGCAAGATAGGTCACAGCCTGCGCTAGTGGGATTTTGCCTTCCGGCAGGCCAACAAAATGAAAGGCGTCTTTGGCTGCCACGGCGACTTGCAGCGCCTGGGGATCAGCATTGCCGATATCTTCCGCTGCAAAGATAATCATGCGGCGGGCAATGAAAAGGGGATCTTCCCCGGCCTCTATCATTCGCATCATCCAGTAGAGGGCGGCATCTGGATCGCTGCCGCGTAGACTCTTGATAAAGGCCGAAATGACGTTGTAGTGTTCGTCGCCGGCCTTGTCGTATTGAAGCGGCTTTCGCTGCAAGGCCTCTTGTAAGTGGCTCAGTTCGATTTTGTTTTTTTTATCTTTGCGGGCCAAGGTGGCCGCATTTTCCAGCGCGCTTAACGCCACGCGGCAGTCCCCCTGAGAGTGTTGAATGACAAACTCACGTGCCTCATCGGCAATCTCAAGCTGCCACGTTCCCAGTCCGCCCGCTTTGTCCCGGAGCGCGCGCTCGACGATTTTTCCGATGTCGTCGGGCGTAAGCGGATTCAGCACTAAAACCTGACAGCGCGAAAGCAGGGGCGAGATGACTTCAAAAGAAGGATTCTCTGTGGTGGCGCCGATCAAGATCAGAGTGCCGCGTTCCACGTGGGGCAGGAAGTTGTCCTGTTGGGATTTGTTGAAATGGTGAATCTCGTCGACAAAAAGTACGGTGCGCCTGCCGAGACGCCGAAACTCCTCCGCCTCATGAATAATCTTCTTGAGATCTTTGACACCGGAAGTGACGGCTGAGAAATGAACGCAGGCAGCGCCGGCAGTGCGGGCCAGAATCTGCGCCAGGGTAGTTTTCCCGCTTCCCGGTGGTCCCCATAAAATGAGCGATCGAAGCTCGCCTGCCTCGGTCAGTTCGCGAAGCAGTTTCCCGTCGCCGAGCAAGTGCTCTTGGCCGACGAATTCATCCAAGGTTTTCGGTCGCATGCGTTCGGCTAATGGCTCCAAGGGGCGGGCCTGGGCGGATGAATTTAATTCGAACAGCTCCATGATTTCATGGTATCATATTAAAATGATCAGGATGCAACGCAGCCTGAGGGACTCTTGTGCAGGTCTAGCCGGGTCTAGATCGGCTGTTTTGAGGTCATAAGGCGTGGCGGAAAAATCAGACAACGGCAAAACGCCTTCTGCACAGGGCGCGCCGAGAACCGTGCTGTTTCCCGACTCCTCAATATCCGGAAAGCTCAGTTACAATTTGCCGGTTCGGATCGATAGCCGCTTCAGTGGTGAGATCAAAGCCAGTGATCTTTTAGTCGTAGGCGCGAACGCCCAGGTCGATGCCCATATCTACGCCCGCCAACTCCAAGTCGAAGGGAAGTTGGCGGGCACCGTACAGGTGATCGGTTGCTTCGAAATTATGCCGGGTGGCCAATTCCAGGGTGAGTTCAAAGCCGGAGAGCTCAAGGTTCACCCCGGGGCCGTATGCGAAGGAAAAGGAAAAGTTCTGGGTCTAGTTGAGGAAGTTGCTCAGTTGCCGGCAGGTCCCTCCTCGCCATAGAGACGCGCTGCCTTACCGGACCGCTCTCGCAGATAATAGAGTTTGGCGCGGCGCACCTTGCCGCGTGATACGACGTCGACCTTTTCAATGCGAGGCGAATGCAAGGGGAAGATCCTTTCCACGCCGACCCCGTAGGAGACTTTCCGGACAGTGAAGGTCGCACGGTTGCCTTTGCCGGAAAGAGCGATGACGATTCCCTCGAAGATCTGAGTTCGCTCTTTTTCACCCTCTACCACTTTTACGTGAACCCGAACGGTCTCACCTGGCCGCAATGAGGGGATCTCTTTCTTGGATTGCTCCGCTTCGATTTGATTCAAGATATTCATGGCTGACTCCTGTGAAATTTACTGACCGCCGAGGAGACGGTCGAACACGATCGCTGCGGCTGATCTCACCGAAAGATGATTATAGTCGGTTGGCCCCTCAATGGCTTCAAGAACATAATCTGATCGTGAGAAAATGGTTTCTGTGAGTCCCCATCCCGTGCCCAGAATGAGCAGGAACGGCTGGCTTAACTGTATTAACATGTCTCGGAGGTCCGCGAAAGAGGTGCGGCTGGCGCCTGGTCGGGCAGACGTGACGATCAACAAAGGTTTCTTCCCACATTCGTGTTCGATGTCAACGAGCACGTCGTCCAGAGTATCTTTGATGCGGACCAGAGCCAGCGCCTCCTTGCGGGTGACGTTATATTGACTGCCATAGCCCCGTTCCCAATGGTCGATTATCTTGTGGGCGAGCTTTTGTAGGGCCTTGACCGGCGTGACGACATAAAAGCCGTGAATCCCGTAGGTCCTTCCCGAGCGGGCAATGTCGTGAATGTCCATGTTGGTCACGGCGGTGGTTACTACTTGCCTGTTCTTGTCGTAGACAGGGTGATGGAGCAGTGCGACATAGACGGGCGCCCGGATGCCGCTCGCTTTGGCTCTTTCTTCCAGGGTCAGAGTCGCTTTGACAAGAAGATCGGGACGCCGGTCCATGGTTAGCCGAATGCTCGCTTCCCGTCGCCACTGTCTAATATGCCCGTGATCACCTGAAAGAAGTACCTCTGGGACCTTCATACCGCGAAAGTCTTCGGGACGAGTGTACTGTGGGTATTCCAGCAGCCCGTTACTGAAAGATTCGTCTCCGGCGGACTTTTCATTTCCCAAGACTCCGGGGATCAGCCGTGCTACGGCGTCGATCACGACCATGGCGGCGGGCTCACCCCCGCTCAAGGTAAAGTCGCCCACCGAAAGTTCTTCGTCGACAAAGGACTTAACCCTTTCATCGACACCTTCGTAGCGGCCGCAAACCAAAACCAAATCTTCTTTTTGTGCCAATTCAGCGGCCCTTGCTTGCGTGAAAACTGTTCCTTGGGGCGAAAGCAATAGGACTCTCGCCTTGGAACTTTGCGCGCGAATCGCTTCGATGGCCGACACTAAAGGTTCTGGCTTCATCACCATCCCCTGGCCTCCACCGTAGGGATAGTCATCGGTGACGTGATGTCGGTCGGTCGTAAAGTCGCGTGGATCGACCAGTCGAATGGCGATCAGACCCTTCTCCTGGGCCTTTTTGAGGATACTGTGACCCAGCGGCGATTCAAACATTTGTGGGAATAGCGTGACGACCGTAAAGTTAAGCATCAGGTCAGCTACGGCAACCAAAGCCAGCACTAGAGATCCAAAAGCCCTTCAGGGGGATTGATGGTCATCTTGCCGGCGGCGAAATCGACCTTCTCGATGATTTCTTTTACCGCGGGGATAAGGTGCTCTTTCAGAGCGCCAGTGACGACATACAGTTCTCCTCCCGGCGTGGACCAAGTTCGAGCGACGACTCCGATGCGCTCTCCTTTGGTATCGAAAACCTCCAGGCCAATCACCTGATAGTGGTAGTATTCGCCCGATGGCAGAGAATCAAGATCCCGTTCCGCTAGATAGAGGATGGAACCGACCCAAGGTTCAGCATCCTCAATCCGATCCACGCCGGATAACTTTACCAAAAATTGACTTTTGTAAGGCCGGCTTTTCTCGATTTCGTGCCTCCGCCGACTCTGCTCTTTCTGCAACCAAATTTCCCGGCTGGGGTTGAGAACGGTTGTCAGAGGGTTGTACGGGTTGAGTTTCAGCCAGCCACCGATACCATGGGTGGTGACTATCTCTCCAAGAGGGACGAACCGCTCGGACACGGGTCTGGTGCGGGAAGGTTACTTCTCTTCGACAATTTCAAGGACCACCTTGCGGTTGGTTCTTGACGCTGCGGCGTTGAGAATCGTGCGGATGGATTTTGCCGTTCTACCCTGCTTGCCGATGATGCGTCCCAGATCTTCTTTGGCCACTCTCAACTCCAAAACCGAGGCGGTTTCTCCTTCGGTCTCTTTGACCTCGACAGCATCGGGATTGTTCACCAAGGACCTTGCCAGGTATTGAACGAGCTCCTTCATGAAGGAGGTGACCTCCTGTCCGGGGATTAGCTTGCTTTTTTCTGGCGCGCCATCAGCTCCGAAACGGTCTGCGTGGGTTTGGCGCCGCGCTTGATCCAGATCTCGACCTTTTCCCGGTTCAGTTTGACGGCTTCGGCGCTGGCGTTAGGATCGTAGGTTCCCACCTGTTCGATATATCGACCGTCACGCGGAAAGCGCTGGTCGCAGACCACGATACGGTAAAATGGCTTTTTCTTTGCTCCATGCCTGCTGAGACGAATTCTTACGCTCATATTTATCGTTCCTTCTTTTCTAATGGAAAGGGTTGGGCATTCGGTTGAACAGGGATCGGACTCCCAGCTTACTCACCCTTTGCATCATCTTTTTCATCTCCATGAACTGTTTCATTAACCTGTTAATATCTGTGACGGTGGTGCCGCTCCCTTGAGCAATACGCAGGCGGCGTCGGCCGTTCAGAATCTGCCGGATTGCGCCGCTCTTCAAGGGTCATCGAGTTGATAATGGCTTCCACGCGTTTCATCTCTTGCTCGGCTTTTTCTGTGTCAACCTGCGATGCCAGTTTCTTGGCTCCGGGAATGAGTTCAAGCAGGCTGCCGACGGAGCCCATTTTTTTTATTTGTTGGAGCTGAAGCTGGAACTCTTCCAAGGTGAATTGCTGCTTTTGAAAGGCCTGCTGTAGGCGAACCGCTTCTTTCTGCTCGACGTTCTGTTGAACCTTATCGATGAGCGAAAGCACATCCCCCATGCCGAGGATTCTGGATGCCAGACGATCGGGATAGAAGGGCTCGAGAGCATCGAGCTTCTCCCCCACACCGGAAAAGAGGATCGGCTTGCCAACCATCTGCCGAATCGAAAGAGCGGCGCCACCGCGGGCATCGCCGTCCAACTTAGTGAGAATAATCCCTGTGAGATCAAGTTTACCGTCGAATCCAATGGCCTGGTTCACAGCATCTTGACCGGTCATCGCGTCGGCCACGAAAAGAATTTGATGGGGATGGACGGCACTCTTTATCGACGACAACTCCTGCATGAGTTCTTCGTCAATGTGCAAACGGCCTGCAGTATCGATCAAGAGGACATCGCAAAACCGCTTCTTTGCTTCCTCCAAAGCCTGTTGGCAAAGGACTACAGGGGAGATCGCTGGATCGGAATCATGAACCGGCAGCTCCAGCTCCTCGCCCAGGATTTTGAGCTGATCGATGGCGGCGGGTCGATAGATGTCTGCCGGAACCAGATAGGGCTTTCTCTTCTTATCTTTCCTTAAATGCCGGGCAAGCTTTGCCAAAGTTGTCGTTTTGCCCGAGCCTTGTAAGCCAACGAGCATGATGACCGCCGGAGGGGCGGTCTTAAGGTCGAGCTCCTTATGTTCGCCCCCCAGAAGGCCGATAAGCTCATCCCGAACGATCTTAATGAATTGCTGCTCGGGGGTGAGACTTTGTAAAACTTCCTGGCCTAGAGATTGGGACTTGACCGATTCAAGAAAATTTTTAACGACCCCGATATGAACGTCGGCCTCAAGAAGCGCCAGGCGCACTTCCCTGAGGGCGTCATCGATGTTTTTTTCGGTAATCTTTCCCTGACCCCTAAGCCTTTTGAAGGTCAGCTCGAGTTTATCGGTTAGAGATTCAAACATGCCGTAGGCAGCTAAACTATTATATTTTCAAGGGAAAAAGCACCTGGGAAGACTAATATGAAAATCCTCTAGTGTCAAGCAGAAGGCAAAAAGAAAGGCCCGTTATGCCTTCAAGATATACCGGCATAACGGGCCTGACGTAGTTTAGAGGCCGGCCTTACATCATTCCGCCCATACCACCCATTCCGCCCATACCACCCATTCCACCTCCAGGAGGCATAGGAGGCATGGCAGACTTCTCTTCCGGCTTCTCTGCGACCATGGCCTCCGTGGTGAGAAGCATGCCGGCTACCGATGCCGCGTTCTGCAGAGCCGTACGGACGACCTTGGCAGGGTCGAGAATGCCTGCCTTGAGCAGATCCTCGTATTCCTCTGACGCGGCATTAAAACCGAAAGCTCCCTTGCCTTCTTTAACCTTCTGCAGAGCGATCGAGCCTTCTACGCCGGCATTGATGGCGATCCGCCGGAGCGGTTCTTCAATCGCTCTCTTGATGATGTTGACTCCCGATTTCTCTTCCTCAGGGACTCTGAGCCTTTCTAATGCTGCCGATGCCCTAAGCAAAGCGACTCCTCCACCCGGAACGATGCCTTCTTCTACGGCGGCTCTGGTCGCGTGGAGCGCGTCCTCGACTCGGGCTTTCTTCTCTTTCATCTCGATTTCAGTGGCGGCCCCCACGTTGATCACCGCGACACCGCCGATCAGCTTGGCGAGGCGCTCCTGCAATTTCTCGCGATCGTAGTCCGAAGTCGTTTCCTCGATCTGAGCCCGTATCTGCTTAATGCGCCCTTCGAGATCGGACTTCTTGCCGGCGCCATCGACAATAGTGGTGTTGTCCTTGTCGACAACAATTCTCTTGGCGCGACCGAGATCCTGCACCGCAATATTTTCTAGCTTGATTCCCAATTCTTCGGCTATGAGCTTACCGCCGGTGAGGATGGCGATATCCTCCAGCATCGCTTTGCGGCGGTCACCGAACCCCGGCGCCTTGACCGCAACGCAGTGGAGGGTGCCACGGATCTTGTTGACCACAAGTGTCGCCAGCGCTTCACCTTCGATGTCTTCGGCAATGATGATAAAAGGCTTACTCGATTTGGCGATCTGTTCCAGGATCGGCAGTAACTCTTTCATGTTGCTGATCTTCTTTTCATTAATCAGCAAATAGGCGTCCTGGAGGACACACTCCATTCGCTCCGGATCGGTCACGAAATAAGGAGACAGATAACCACGATCAAACTGCATACCTTCCACAACATCCAACGTGGTTTCGAGTCCTTTCGCTTCTTCAACGGTAATAACCCCTTCTTTGCCGACTTTGTTCATCGCCTCAGCGATGACATCGCCGATGGTTGAGTCGTTGTTCGCGGCGATGGTGCCCACCTGGGCGATTTCTTTGGGGTCTTTAGTGGTCTTGGACAGATTTTTCAGCTCGTTGGTCATGGCTTCGACGGCTTTGTCGATGCCTCGTTTGAGCGACATGGGGTCATGACCGGCGGCGACGAGTTTCACGCCTTCGGCGTAGATCTGTCGCGCCAACACTGTGGCGGTGGTGGTACCGTCGCCAGCGACATCAGAGGTTTTACTGGCAACCTCCTTTACCATCTGAGCGCCCATATTTTCAAACTTATCTTCGAGCTCCACTTCTTTGGCGACGGTGACGCCATCCTTAGTTACGTTGGGCGCGCCAAAGGACTTGTCCAACACCACGTTTCTTCCTTTGGGTCCTAAGGTAACCGTCACTGCGTCCGCGAGTATATTGACTCCCTTGAGAATCGCGTCTCGCGCATCGCGATTAAACTTTACCATCTTGGCTGCCATTGAGATTCCTCCTCAGTTCGCTTGAAAAATTTACTTCTCGATAATGCCCAGGATATCTTCCTCGCGCATGATCAGATGCTCTTCGCCGTCAATGTTTATTTCTGTTCCAGCGTACTTACCGAAAAGTACACGGTCATTGACTTTCACGTCGAGCGGGGTAATTTTGCCGTCGTCATTCAGCTTACCTTTCCCGACAGCCACAATCTTTCCCTCTTGTGGTTTTTCTTTCGCGGTGTCGGGAATAATAAGTCCTCCCTTAGTCTTCTCCTCTTCTTCGATGCGCTGAACTATGACCCGATCTTGCAAAGGTCTAATCTTCACCTTTGGTCTCCTTTCACATTGATTCAGTTAACTAACTGATTTTAAACGAATTTATTTGAAGTCGATGGGTAGCCGTGTGCCACGGGACTTCCAAGAGCGCGATAAATCTAAGCATTAATCCCCATCTGTCAACCCTTTGGGCCGGCAAAATTTTCGGCTTCACTAGAGCAACGCAATCGACCCGGGAAGGTTCAGGGGGCGGAGCCTACTTTCTTTGCTTCCTCATCTCCTCTTCAAAATATTTGCGATAGAGCACATCCCATTCACGGCTTCCTGGCGGTACGTGACGCGAAAGAGAAAGGATCTTTTGGCGGACTACGTCGTCAATATGATCTTCTTGCTGAAAAAAGTCATGTACAACCCGTTTCGTCTCGCTGAGGGTGCGTCCCTCATGGGCGAAATCCGCAAGATTCCCTTTCCTAAGACCGTCGACGATTAGATGGGCGAGGTGGGAGATGCGGCTTTCCGATAGCCGGATCACAAGACGAATCCCTTTTTCGCGGCGAGCTTTTGCTTCGCCAACAAAAACATCTTGTAGGGATCCACATCCCTTGTGCCTGGTGCAAAGGAAGCAAGCATTGTCCGCGCTTCCTGTTCGATGGCCTCTTCCTCAGCGAAGTTATGATTGATGATTGCGACGATCTTGGCTTTCAGTTCGGGTTCGGTGCTCTTCGGAATGATCAGTTCCTTGGCGTGATAGTTGGCCAACAAAGCGCTCGCGAGTCGTTCTAGCTGTTCCTGCTTTATCTTCATCGGTTGTGGAAAATACTGTGGATAAATGGCTTAGAAGCAGTGAGCAAATTGTCTAAAACTGTTGAATCATTCTGATTATCTATCCGCGTTGACCGACGAAGTCAACGGCAGGAATTCCTGCAAGGACCCTAGGAGAAAAAATGGGAAGACATAGGAAAGTGCTTGTCAGAAAAGAGTTTTTTTGACAAAATAATACCCCAAACGATTTACAGCAAGGTCTCCCTAGCGCCAATCAATGAGTTGTCCACAGGCTTTAGTCCCATCGCTTCTTACCTTGATAAAACGGGACGTGGAGGAGTGGGGTGGCTGTTCATAAACCTCTGCCGCTAAGAACGGGAGGAAGAATCGGTGTCGTGGCGCCAGCTGGCTGCGTCAATGACGAACTATTATTGACTGGGGTTCAGGCTTTGCAGCAAGAAGGGTTCCAAGTCGAGCTTGCTCCCGCAGTGCATGATCGCAAAGGCTATCTGGCGGGGGAAGACGCGAAGAGGGCTCGTGACCTTGAAAGTTTCTTTTGCCGGCCTGATCTCGACGCAATCTTTTGCGCTCGCGGGGGCTTCGGCTCCATCCAGCTTATTCCTCATTTGACTGAGCGCATCCGATTGCACCCGAAAATTTTTGCCGGCTACAGCGACGTCACGATTCTTCTGAACTGGCTTCTCCAAAGCTGTGGCATGGTAACGTTTCATGGGCCTATGGTGGCCATGGACTTCGCAGGTGGATTGTCCCAGCGCAGCCGAGACCATCTTTGGGGGACTTTGACAGGGAAAAAATGGATGTGGAAGATTGAAGTCGGTGAGGTTATTCGACCTGGCAGAGTGGAGGCCGAGATGTTGGGGGGATGTCTTTCGTTGGTTGTGACGACGCTGGGAACACCGTACGACATCGATACCACCGGCAAGATCCTCTTCTTGGAGGATGTGGGCGAAAAACCCTACCGAGTTGAACGAATGCTGACCCATCTAAAAATGGCCGGCAAACTTACAGGGTTGGCTGGATTGGTTTTCGGCGATTTCACTCAATGTGACGATGAAGGGTCCAGGAACATTCGGGCGATCATCGGCGAACTCTTTCATAGAGCGCCCTATCCGGTGGTCATGGGAGTGCCCGCAGGACACGGGCAAGAGAATCTCGCCTTACCCTTTGGCGTCACGATGGCCCTGGACGCAAACGCAGGGACCTTGTCGCTGATCGAGTCGCCGGTGGCGTGATTCACAAATTTCGTTGCGGGAGTTAAACTTTCCGGGAATTTTTCTCAGGACGGGTCGAACAAAGATTGTGGATTTCAAGCCGGTCGAAGATGCCTGCGAAGAAGCGGTGATTCAAGGCGTATTCCCTGGAGCCGTGGTGCTCGTGGGCAGGGGAGACGAGATTGTTTATGAGCACGCCTTCGGGTCGCGCTCTGTCGTCCCCACGAGGAGCCCCATGCACACGAGTACTATCTTCGATCTTGCTTCCCTAACCAAGCCTCTCGCGACCACTGTGGCCATCATGCTGCTTATGAGGGACAAGAAAATATGCCTGGCCGATCGCGTGACTCAGTTTTTTCCTGCCTTTGGAATCTTCGGCAAGCATGCGGTGACTTTCCGACATTTGCTCAACCATTCCTCCGGCCTGCCGGAGTGGAGGCCGTATTACAAGGAGGTTCTCAAAAGCGAGGAAGAGGGAAGGGTTAACTTCGTCGCCAGCCGGCCCGCTAAACAGTATGTGTTCACGCAGATCCATCGTGAGAAACCGGTGAGCCCGGCCGGGGTACAGAGTCTCTATAGCGATCTCGGTTTCATGGTCCTGGGCCAGGTCGTAGAAGCCATTAGCGACAGCACACTGGACTGTTTCTGCCAAGACAGGATATTCAACCCTCTCGGTCTCAAAAGCACGTACTTTGTTGATTTGACGCAGTCGAGGACCCACCCCGTTGGAGAGATGATTGCCCCCACGGAGGACTGTCCGTGGCGCAAGAGAGTTATCTGTGGCGAGGTGCACGACGATAATGCTTACGCAATGGGAGGGGTGGCCGGTCACGCGGGACTTTTCTCGTCAGCACGGGATATCCATCAGCTTTTGGCGTGCCTCAACCGCTGTTTACGCGGCAACGATTCTTTTCTGCCACAAGAATTGATCCGGGAGTTTCTCTCAAAAGATGAAGCGGTGAAAAATTCGACCCATGCTCTGGGCTGGGATACGCCGTCGGAAAATAGTTCTTCCAGTGGTAGATATTTTTCTCTCCATTCCGTGGGCCATCTCGGTTTCACCGGAACCTCGATTTGGTGGGACCTGGAAAAAAGTTGCCACGTTGTGCTGCTGTCAAACCGTGTCCATCCCACGCGTGAGAATGAAAAGATTAGAGAGTTTCGCCCCTACATTCACGATTTGATCATGGCGACGTTGAATCCATGAACAAACTTCCTCCAGCCGGCAGTCATGTTCACTTGATCGCTGTTTGTGGGGCCGGCATGGCATCACTGGCCGGTCTCCTTCAGTCTCTCGGGTACCGCGTCAGCGGCTCCGATCAAAACGTTTATCCGCCGATGAGCACGTACTTGGAGAAAATCGGGATTACGATTCTCTCTGGGTATGGCGAAGAGCACCTGCGGCCACGACCCGATCTTGTCGTCATCGGCAATGCGGTATCGCGAAACAATGCTGAAGCCGACGCTGCGCTGGGCCAGGAGATCCCGTATATTTCGTTTCCACAGGCTTTGGGCCTGTTTCTCATTCGATCGCGGACCTCCCTGGTGGTGGCCGGTACCCACGGGAAAACCACGACCTCTGCTCTGGCTGCGTGGGTGCTCGCAAGAGCGGGGTTGGATCCGGGTTTTTTTATCGGCGGGGTACCGCTCAATTTCAGTAGCGGATGGAATCCTGGAAGCGGAGACTATGTCGTTTTAGAAGGGGATGAGTATGACAGCGCCTTCTTCGACAAGGGCCCCAAGTTTTTGCACTATCGCCCGCACAACGTCATTCTTACCAGCGTGGAATTTGACCACGCCGATATTTATCGTGATCTCGGCCATCTCAAAGATGCCTTCCGACGGCTGGTCGAGCTCATTCCGTCGACCGGGTGCCTGCTTGCGTGCAGCGACTATGCAGCGGTGCGGGAGGTTGTGGTGCCGGCGCGCTGCCGGCTCTTTTACTACGGTAGGGAGGTTTCAGCGGACTGGACTGCGAATAACATCGCATTCCGAGACGGGAAAAGCCTTTTCGAGCCCTTTTACCGAGGTCGATCGGATGGCGTTGTCGAGCTCGGTCTGATCGGGCGTCATAACGTGCAGAACGCCCTCGCAGTCTATGCCATGGGTAGAGAGTTGGGAATCGACCGGGACAAGTTGCGCGACGGCCTGGCAACGTTCGCCGGGGTCAAGCGTCGGCAGGAGATCAAGGGTAACGTTGGCGGTGTACTGGTCATAGATGACTTCGCCCATCACCCCACAGCGGTCAAAGAAACCTTGAGTGCCGTCAAAGAGGCATACCCTGGCCGGAGACTGTGGGCGGTCTTTGAGCCGCGAAGCAACACGAGCAGAAGGAATATCTTCGAACAGGAATTTGCCGAGACTTTGGCGCTGGCGGACCGTATCGTGGTTGCCGGACTACACCAACCGGAAAAAGTTCCTGAGCCTGAACGGCTGTCGGTCGAAAGGGTCGTTCGGGCAATCAACGGCGTCGGAAAGCGACGTGCCGTTACCCTTGAAAAAGCGGATGCTATCGCTTCCTATGTGGCGGAAAACGCCGCTCCCAATGATATCGTCGTCGTGATGTCCAACGGGGGCTTTGACGGCGTCCAAGACAAGATTCTGCAGGAGTTAGCCCGGATTATTCACAGTCCGAAGAAAAATCACGACAGTATGTAGACCGAGGAGTGAGCGGGCACAGGAGCGTGAGGCCGCGCTGACTTCCAGGGTGCTTGACCATAAGTTTGCGGGCCTCCTCAAGGTAGAGACCCATTGCCCGCAACCGCAGGGGCTGACTCCTCGGAGAGTTTGTCAATGAACCGCGCTAGCGTAACAAATAGAGCCTGGCGCATTCCCGACTGCAGAAATAGTTGCCCGCCTGGGGGATCGCTTCATTCTTCGGTACATAGGTCTGACATTGCGGATCGAGAACCATGTCATCAACTTTTCGTGGGTCCACGAAGCGGGTGTCGCTCTTGCGCGACAACCAGTAGGCCTTGAGCACAACGTAAAAAATGTACGCGAGGAAAACGAAAAGGAGGATGCGAATTAGCAACGGTTTGGCCCTGGAAGTCCAGACGAGTGGCTTTACCTAGGAGTGGTACAGATGGATCTTTTTGTCGTCTTTAACATTCACCAGAAGCTCAGAAATCGTCACCCCGAGCTCCGGATGGATGACTTGCGGAGCGATTTCGCTGAGCGGGACAAGCACGAACTTTCGGTTCGGCATCTCGGGATGGGGAATGCGCAATGTTTTTTTCTTTACGACAAGCGCGTCGTATAGCAGGATGTCCAAGTCGATAATGCGTGCGCCCCAACGTTTCTTAACTTTCTTGCGGCCCATGGCGCGCTCGATGTTTTTGAATTTTTTGAGCAGCATGTCGGGTTTAAACTTCGTCTCGATTTCGATAGCGCCGTTGACATACCATTCCTTAGAATCTCCCAGGGGTTCACTCGCGTAAAGGGACGACTCCTTGATAATCTTGGTATCTGGGAGTTTGGCTAATCGGCCGAGGGCCTCGAAGAAGTTTTCCTTCTTGTTGCCCACGTTGGAACCGATGCCCATGTAGACCTGATGGGCCATAGCATCCGCCATTGTGCCCCTCGCTTGAAAGAAACCTATAGTTTGACCCGCCGGATTCTTTCCGCAACCTCATTCAGTTTTGATTTATCAACGCAGACCGTAAAGCGCACGTACCCCTCTCCCGCCTCGCCAAAGCCGTTTCCGGGAGTCGTAACCACCCCGGCTTCATCGAGCAATTTGGCCGTAAATTCCGCGGAAGAAAGGCCCTTGGGAGTCGAAACCCAAACATAAAAGGTCGCGCGAGGCTTTTCGCATTCAAGTCCCACCGCACGAAGACCGTCGACCAAGATATCCCGCCGCTCCTGGTATATTTTTCGGGAGGGTTCGACGATCTTGTCGCCAAGCTTCAGCGCGGCAATGCCGGCCTCTTGAATGGCCTGGAAAATGCCGGAGTCCAAGTTGGATTTGGCTTGTGCGAGGCCTTCCACCAGCTCCGGATTCCCCACGGCCATACCAATACGCCAGCCAGTCATGTTAAAAGTTTTGGACAGTGAATGAAACTCGATGCCGACTTCCTTCGCCCCTTCGACCTCGAGAAAGCTCATGGGCCGATAGCCATCGTACCCCATCTCGGTGTAAGCGGCGTCGTGACAGACGATCACATTGTACCGGTTGGCGAAATCGACTACCCGTCTAAAGAACTCTTTATCCGCGACGGCGGCGGTTGGATTGTTGGGATAGTTGACCCAGAGAAGCTTTGCCTGTTGGGTGATCTCGGCTGGAATCGAATCGAGATCCGGAAGAAAGTGATTCTCTTTCTTGAGCGGCAGGAAGTAGTTCTTGCCACCGCTAAACCCAGTGCCGATGTGGTAGACGGGATAGCAGGGACTTGCAACTAGAACAACGTCGCCGGGATTCACGAAAGCCACGGCCATATTGCCGATGCCTTCTTTGGATCCAATCAACGAGACGACTTCCTTGCCGGCGTCCAATTTGACGTTGAACCGTTTCTGATACCAGTCTGCCACTCCCTCGCGAAACTCAATGAGCCCCGAACTGTTGGGGTAACGATGGTTGTTCGGTTTGCTGGCGCTTTCGACGAGCGTTTCTACAACCTGAGCGGGAGTCGGAATGTCGGGATCGCCGATTCCGAGGTCAATCAAATCGACCCCGCGGGCCAAAGCTGCGCGTTTCCTGCGATCGATTTCCGCGAAGAGATAAGGTGGTAACTCGTTGATTCTTTTAGCTTTTTGTATGAGGATACCCAACTCTGCAACCTCACAATTAAATTCGCCCAGTATTTACCTGGTTTTTCCGACTTTGACAACTACTCCCCAAAAGCTTCTATTTTGAGCGCTTCGCGGATAATCTCCTTTGCAGCGATGGAGATCATCATTGATGGATATAACGTGATTGGTAGTGACACCGGGTTAACCGGCAATCTTGAGCAAAAACGCAACGTTCTGGTGCAGCAGCTCGTAAACTATCATAAGAATAACGGCCACGGTCTCACGGTTGTCTTTGATGGCTGGCAGTCCGGGTCCATCAACGAAGTCGAACAAAAACGGGATGGAGTTTCCATCGTATACTCGCGTCTGGGTGAGAAGGCGGATAGCGTGATTGTCCGGATCGCTCGCAAACAAGGTACTGGGTGCGTGGTCGTGACCTCGGATCGAGAGGTACGCAATGCGGTTGAGCGTTTCGGCGCGGTCGCTTTATATGCCAGCGAATTCAGGGCCATGTTGCGCCATCTCGCCCAGTCATTCGATGACGACGAGGAACCTGATTATCCGCAGCGAGAAACGCTCAAGAAAGGAAATCCGAGACGATTGTCGAAAAAAGAAAGAAAACGGCGAGAGAAGCTCAATAAGCTCAAATCATAACCATTCCAGAGAGCCTTACAAAAAAGCCTGGCGATCAACGACGAAGGTAGCGACGTGTGCTGCCGTCAAAACACGCTCGGGTGAATATATCGCCGGTCCGTGAAGTCTGGTGTCAACCAAAGAGAGACAATCCGGCGAGAATCGTTATTTTTCCAATTCTGGTCCACATCATTTTCCCTCCGCACCGGGCTGGGTTTCAGTAGTACGCTTGGGCTCAATGCGGTTCAAAAGTCCGTTGTAAAAAATTGCGGTTGAACCGTCCGCGTAGAGCCAGTGTTCTTCGGAGACATGAAGCTGAGCTGTAACTTTGTTTACGCGAACGGGCTTACCCAGAATTTGTCGAACCTCTCCTGCATTCATACCTGGTGTAACCTTGCGTTTAATCGCTGCCTCCTTGACGCCTCGCGGCCAAGGTTGGGCTTCGATCCATGCGATTCTCTTTTTTTCTTCCTGCTCCGCCTCTGCGACCCTTTTCTTTTCGATCGCATCTGGATCGACGGAAGCGATCGTTGCATTCAATTCTTCGAGAAACGCTTCCGGCTTTATGTAGGCTTCTTTGCCGGAAGTAAACTTCACTTTATAGTAGGGGTCTTTGTTTTTACGCCCCACCAAGTCGGTGATTTCGAAAGATTCCTTAGCCGGAGGATGGAAGGGTGCCGCCTTGATGGTGGGGTCAGAAAGAAAGGCAGGTGTTTGGTCGTTGACCGCAACGATCCAATAAATCTTACCTACTCGAGTTGCGAAGGCATCGAGCTGTTGATCCGTATAGCGGTCGGACGCAAGGGCGGGAAAAGCAGTCAGGATAAGCAAGATTATCAGCAGAACCGAGTCCGCCCGGTGCCGAAGAGTAGATCCTTTTTTTTTCCGCCGAAACCCGCCGATACTTTTGGATCGCATCATAAATTATCCTATAAAAAAGGGAGATCTAAACCAAGTACCCTATACTATTTTGAGTCCCTGCCTTTGGGAATGTTCATTTTACTTAGGATAGGGGGGCGCAATTGGAGTGCGGACAGCGAGCCGGTAAAACACGAAAGGGGCCATCAAGACCCCTTTCTCATGGTTGCGGGGCCGGGATTTGACCAAAGATTTAGGAGTGGCGCCCCGCCGCCACCGCCGTGAAAGTTGCGAGCGACACAAAGTTCCCCTCAACATGAGCACCGGACTGAGGTCGTAGATTCTGATCTCAAGTCGGTGCTTGTCTGAATTTTCAGATGCCAGTAAATCCCGCCTTCTTTAGAAGATCGACCAGACTTCCAATCAAGCCGCCGGGACCAGGCTTGACATCGATCCCGTTTGTCTTCACTGCGGCATCATTTTTGTTGTTCAAGTAGCTATTTGGATCCTGTTTGAGCAGACCAATCAAAGTTTCGGCGAGTATCCGGCTTCCAACTTCGCCCAGATGCTCCCCTTGTTCGTGAACTGCGGCTTCCCGAAGAACGTAGTACCAGAGGGGCGTCCGGTGATGAAAATAGGCGTTCTTAATCGCTGCAGCAATCGCAGGATCTTCCCCTGTCAGAATCTCCGCGGGCGTAAGAGGATTTACACTCATCGCATCGCATACCGCTTGCCCCATCGGAATAGACAGATTAAACCCGCGAAACAGATTGCTCTGCGCCAGACTTGTGAGCACAGGGTCGTCAGGCCGAAATGGAAGGGTAAACAAATCATGAGCAATCTTGGTATCGATTTTTCGCGCTTTCTGGGCGGTCGCACCAACAAAATTCTTCCATTCGATCACCAGTTTGTTCTTCAGTTGATTATCCGCCTCGAAATTGTCTGGGTTTCCATTTGTACCAAGCAGAAAATTTGTACCCGGCGGATCCATGGGGTCCTTGATGAGTTTTATATCGCCGGATGTTGCCGAAAGCTTGTAGAAAGGCCGGATCATCGAGTGACCGAACCGAAACGCGGCAACCGAAAATTCCAGGGGCATAAAGGCATCGGCCCGGCCGGCCGTCGATCCAAGAAAACGCGGGCCATTCGCGAAGGTGTCGAGCACAACGTTTTTATCACATACAGTCGGGAGGTATTCGTTTACGACAATGTACTGGTATGCCCAGCGCACCAACTGGCGGGCACGGATGTGTTTTTCTTTATCTGTGCCCGGCTGATCGGCATGAACCGCGTTGTAAAACTTCAAAAAGGCCGTGTGTAACTGGCTGATATTGATATTTTCATCATTGCGCATATCGGCGATAGTAGCCGGAAAGGTCACGACTCCTTCGATATCGGTGGCTTTCTGGCGCGGAAGGTCAACACGTCCGCTGCCTTCAAATACTATGAATTTATAATTGCTGTCATAGAGGATCTGCGATTCGGTCGTCGTCGAACCCGCCAGTCCAGGCCATTCTCCGAAAACGCTATCCAGGTCTAGCTGCGGCCGCCGACCATTTCGCAAGGTACTGACTATTTTATCCGGGTCCAGCGGATCTATAGGCTCCCCCTTGCCCAACATCGTAATCGTGCTGTCACGGTCAGTTCTGGCAGTGATGTCATGATCGATAAACTGTCCCAGATACGTGAAGACGGCTGGTATCTGAGAATCGAGAGAGCTCATCGGGTTTCCCGGTGTGCCGTTGTCAGCCATTGCTTGACCCAGCGCTCTCAGTCCGTTTTGTGTAGTCTCGGTCTGGGGGAGAAGGCATGGCCGAGACCGTGCCGCATCGGGAAACATATAATTAAATGCAGTGGAAAAAAGAATCTCCACTTCTGACTGCACACCAGCAGCATGACTAATCTTTTTAAACATTATGTCCCTCCAAATGGTAAATTTTTTCGCTCTCCATCGCATCGTTGAGTAAATGGTACGACGTCTGCGCAACGATTGTGCCATCCGAGGAACTGAGCCCATGAAGATTTTCTTTTGAGCAAATCCAATATGATATGGAGTCACAGGAAAAAACGGAATGAGGCTGGATCTCAATGGCAGAGTTCAAAGAGATACAGAGGAGTGGAAAAAGAGAAACACTCCTTGCGCCCCGCAGCACGCCGGTCCCTTTGCTGTACCGGTTTACAACCCGCCTGAAACAGTCCGTAACAATTTTTCCCGGGCTTTTCGCGCCGCCAGCCCATCACTCATTTACTCGGTTGTATCCAGAAGCAGAGTGCACAGCGTCCAATTTACTGAACTATTCCACGTCCAAATGGGTTAAACTGGACACGTAAAAAAACTGCGGCTTGTAAGTTGTGCCTATTTTTTTGGGCTTCCATTGACTTTTTCTTCGCTGAACTAATCTTTCGCGTATCGCTCCGCGCTCTGATGACAAACCGTTGAGCCCAACGAGATTTGACTGATCGCAAGCGTTAACTCTCTGCCGGCAACGTCCGTCGTTCCGTCGAAAGTAAACGTCGCCACGGGGCATTTCGTTACATGCTCCTGTAGTCTGGCAAAGATCTGATCAGCGTTTTCGTAATCGCCGCCGTTGATCGTCTCATTACAGCCGCTACAGCAGAAAGGCAGCACGTTAATCACTGATCGCCCTTCTGACGCTTCGCTCTCGCTGTTCATCGCCGCAATGTCGGTTTTTTTTCTTGGACTGCTGTGGTTTCTGCGGGAGATCTATACCGAACACCGATTTCCTCGGTACGCAATCCGAGTTCCCGCGCTTGCACGTAACAATCGTGGCAAACGATGATGTCAAGCAGGACCACGCCGGACTCTTCACTTTTGACCCGATAGGCCGAATCAACGAATGGCGCGCCGCAATGTTGGCAGATCCATCCCATACAAGAAAATTCAGCAAGGACGATGCCATCGCGATTCGCCGAACAGTTCCTTCCGCAAGGGGAAGTATTGGATGTCAGACACGATGGTAAGTAGACTGGCGAATCGTACACCAAAGAAATTCTTTACAGTTGAAGAAACGTGAAGATCCAGCCACAAAGCGATTTGCTTGCTATTCCGGGTAGGTTGCTACGATCTTGTGCTATTCTGGTAATACCGCCCCCGGAATCGTGTGCCTCTCCGGCAAAAGGGCGTCGCCGGGTTCATGCTCGGCCCTTTCTTCCGGTAGCTGTCCTAATATTCGTGACATGTTACTTTGTGAATGTAGGGTTTTCTTAACAGCTGGCCATCGCATGCCGCAAGAAATAATGCGTTTAATAGGCGGCATATTGTTTGCTCTCGGTCTCAGTTCAGATGGCTGCAAACATTCTAGTAGTTGAAGACGACCTTTTAAACAGAGACTTGATTTGTAAAGTGCTACGCAAAGAGGGTCACCGGGTCGTCGAAGCATGCGATGGAGCCATAGCACTGGAGATACTTCAGGTGCTGTCGTTTGATCTTGTGATTACGGATTTTGTGATGCCAAAGCTGAACGGAATTGAGTTCGTCGAGCACCTTCACTCTCTTCGACCACGAATTCCCATAATCTTTATAACAGGTTTTCTCACCGTTATTTCAGGCAAGACAATATTGGACGACGTGGCAGAAGTTCTTGCGAAGCCTTTTGGGCCTGATGTTCTCCGATCAACTGTGCACCGTCTGCTCGATTCAACGCCCTACTCAGCCCCCTAAGTATCATCAGTCCCTGCCACCGCCCCTAAGCTCACCGCTCTCCCCGCAATGGGGCGCGGGGCTTAGGGCTGCCCCTCTCGAAACGTTAAGCGTTGAGTGAAGTTCTATGAAATACGTCCCACGAGTCATTGCGGCAACACTATTGGTAATCTTTTCACTCGTACTAGGTTGCCAAACGATTACTGAAATGACGCGCAAGGAGAGTGACAAAGATGCAGCCATTAGCAAAGCGGTAAAAGAAAACTTCCTTAAAGATAAGGCTGTAGATTTGACAGATGTAAACGTGAGAACCACTGACGGATCAGTCGATTTGAGTGGTACCGTGGCCTCACTGGAAGCGAGAGAACACGCTGTCAAACTCGCATGGCGAGTGGCTGGCGTTCAGGCGGTCGTCAATCATCTTGAGGTCAAAAAATAGTTAGTACTAAAGTATCATATTGCCTGACCGGAGGGTGATTCTGGCGGGAAGTGACGGGTGACACTAGGTGACGGGGTTTTTAGAAAGTCCCCTATGAAGATGATTTATAGAAAGTTACCAAAAACAGCGTCACTACCTGTCACCGGTCACACGGGCGGCCGGCGGCCCATAATGAGACTGACGACAAAAAGAACCAGAAAGACAACAAACAGAATCCATGCGATTTGGGTCGCGGCGCCAGCGATGCCGCTAAGTCCCAGAATCCCGGCAATCAGTCCGATGACAAGAAAAGTAATGCTCCAACTTAGCATATCCGGTTTCTCCTTTTTTAAGGGACAGCACGGCCAAATTCAGACTCAAGACCTGTTTGTTTTTCTCAACTGCGACAGCGGACTCCGTCGCGCTGTTGACTCTTCGCGCTTGCAAGCATTATAGGGACAATTTGATTGGCGTGAATGAGTTACTCTTATCTTCCCTCAACCGACAAACTTCGAATGCCCAGGTGACCATCGGGCGTCCATTCGGTGAACTCGATCTGTGCGACCAACTCGGGTTTTAGCCACGCGGAGTTTTTCATCTCTTCCTTGGTCAAAGTCCACTGGTTCGCTTCTTCTCCGGGAGATTCGATCATCATGTGGGAGCAGTCTACTAGCACTAGCCGTGCTTTTGCCGGGGCAACTGTCAACTTCCGCCACCGGTTCCACTCTCGCGAAGCTTAGGTTTCC
>CAVTUQ010000039.1:0-146799 GCA_963737905.1 uncultured delta proteobacterium
ACTCAGTTTCCGTCCCCACGGCATGTTCTTCTCCACAGCCATGACGGCTGCCAGCACCAGCATCCACGCGACATTGCCGACGCCCACGGCAAACATCAAGAGCATCAACGCCCAGCAGCACCCCATGCAAAAAATCCCATGATTGATACCAAGCAACAGTGCGTTGCGCCGATCATGACGACCACGCCAATATTCCATGACAAAACTCAATGGCGCGCGGCATTTATCCAGACAGCGGTATTTCAAACGGCTAAACTGAAACCCCCCAGCTAGAAGTAGGGTGCCCGCTCCGATGATCCAGGCATTCGCTTCAAGCCAGGAAATGCGCTCGACAACTTGATGCACCAACCAATCAAATGTGTGGGCAGCAATCCCGAATCCCATCCATACGACTAGATAACCCGCAATCGCCAGGGCCATAAGCTGCGATTGCTCTTGCCGCCGGGCAGTTAGCCGACGAAAGATCTCCAGCAACGGCAACGTCGTCGGCAACATCATGGCGACCGTCATGAGCGTCCAACCGACAAGGTAAAGCGTAATCGGTATAAGCAGCGAGCCCGTGCCGATCTCTCCCAGTTGTTGATGATCGAGGTAGCGGCCATAGGGCGATCGGCCCCAGATCCATAGGGCCAACCAAGCTGAGACGACCAATGAGCCTATTAAACATAGGAAAGGTCCACGGTCGGATAAGGAAAACGGGATGCCGGAGTATGGGGATATTGGAGCGTTGGATTTTGAATGTATCACCGCCATTACTCCGGTGCTTCAGTCTGCTACCGTTTGCTACCAAGTACGCTCGCTGGCCGGCTGACTTCCGTTTAGCGACATGCCAACCGATGGCTCAACTCTGGAAAACAAAATTCCCCTGAATCGCGTTGTGGTCTTTGAGATCAATGTTTTGCCCCAATGCGGCGTTATTCATTTTGAACTTCGTAGCTTTGGCCACATAGGCGGGTGAACCCGGAATCGTCGAAAATATGGAATCGCGAAGCGTTGTCACGTCGCCATTGGGACCACGGAAAGGCTCCATCTCGCAGTCAGCGATACTCCCGATCCGCAGCGTCCCCTTTCCCTCCTTAACCTCGAAAGTGATGGGCGACCGCTCGACGGCAACCACCTCCCCAATCAACTGCACAAGATCCGCGATCGGACCTCCCTGTTTGCCGGTATAGACGCTGAGGAGCGCTTCTTCCTGTTGCTTCGTGGCCCGTTGGTCTATGTGGACGACGGCGCGCCAGTTACCTTTCAGAATGTTTCCGGGGATATGTACGATGAACGCCAAGGTGAGGCCCGATACATCCACATTGTCGATTTGTCCTTTTTCGAAATGATGCGCCAAGGCGGAGTCGCAGGTTCCCCTGTCCGGGTCCACGCCGATCCAGCAAGGACACAAGACCTCGCAGTTGCAAACTTCGAGAAGACTTCCTTCAAGCTTATAAGCCATAGATCCTCCTTTTCGACGGATTCATTGGTAAACGAACCCGTGGTGATTGATTGACCGCAAAATCTCTGCGGCGAAATAGTATTGCGTCCGCCCGTAAGAAGCGTTCCGGCCAACGCTTAACCAACATTGCCATTCCTTAATGTCGCCCGTGATACGTCGAAGTCTTGTCAACGATGGAACACGACTACTCAGCTATCAAATATTAAAGACAATGTCGATCCGAGACGAACGGTCGAAGAAGAAGCCTGCACGCTTCATTGGGCCCGTCTACGGCCAGCGTCCATTCGCGCTTAGCAAGCCGAAGCAGGGTACGGCGAGTTTTTGAACCGTCTCTAAAAAGCATGACACCTGCTGAGTGCCTAGAACCAGGGAATGGGTGCGGAATTAGCGCCGATAGGCCAGCATGATTCCGTCCCGAATGGGAAGCAGAACGTTTTCGACCCTCTGGTCTTTTCGAATGCGATCGTTAAGAGCGGCAACAGTCCGTGTGTCCTGATCCCGCGGGCTGAGAACACGCCCGCCGCGCAGCATATTATCCAGCACGATAAGCCCGCCCGGACGCACCAGATCGATGGCCCGGTCGTAATAATCATCGTAACTTCCCTTATCCGCGTCGATAAAACAGAGATCAAACGGCCCGTTCAAGGCTTTCAGGGTTTCCCTTGCCGGACCCAGCTTGATCTCGATCTTGTGCCCGTGTGGGCTCTCGGCAAAATAGCGCCGCGCGATTTCAGTGGTCTCGGGATTGACATCACAAGTAATGAGTTGCCCATCCTCTGGCAAGGCTTCTGCCATAGCCAGCGCGCTGTAGCCGGTGAACATGCCGATCTCAAGGACCCGCTTCGCTCCCGTTAACCGAATCAGCAATTTCAACAGCGCCCCTTCCAGAGGACCGACCATCATACCGGGATTTTCGGTCTTTTGATGAGTTTCCTTCCAAAGGCGCCCATGAAGAGCCGAAAGAGCGCGCGTATGACGCTCCGCATATTCCTCAATCTGCTCAAACGAAGCCATACGAAACCTCCAATGCTGTTTCTTTCCCATCCAAAGATAGCGTAAATGCGGGCCGCTGCTAGTGGCTCGGCGGAGCTCAACTCACGTTAAGTCAGATTTTATTCAGGAGTCTGCCACGTACCGCAGGATGTCCGTTTCGGTAAGCAATCCGATAAGTTTTTGGCCTTCTACCACCGGAAGACAACCTATCTTTTTGTCAATCATCAAGCGAGCGGCCTCTTTCACGGAAGCATCCGGCGATATCGTGATAACATGTTCGGTCATCACTTCCTTAATTCAGTTTCCGTCCCCATGGCATGTTCTTCTCCACGGCCATGACGGCCGCCAGCACCAACATCCACGCGACATTGCCGACGCCCACGGCAAACATCAAGAGCATCAACGCCCAACAGCACCCCACACAAAAAATCCCATGATTTATACCAAGCAACAGTGCGTTGCGCCTATCATGACGACCACGCCAATATTCCATGACAAAACTCAATGGCGCGCGGCATTTATCCAGACAGCGGTATTTCAAACGGCTAAACTGAAACCCCCCAGCTAGAAGTAGGGTGCCCGCTCCGATGATCCAGGCATTCGCTTCAAGCCAGGAAATGCGCTCGACAACTTGATGCAGCACCCAATCAAATGTGTGGGCGGCAATCCCGAATCCCATCCATACGACTAGATAACCCGCAATCGCCAGGGCCATAAGCTGCGATTGCTCTTGCCGCCGGGCAGTTAGCCGACGAAAGATCTCCAGCAACGGTAACGTCGTCGGCAACATCATGGCGACCGTCATGAGCGTCCAACCGACAAGGTAAAGCGTGACCGGTAGAAGCAGCGCGCCCGTGCTGATCTCTGCCAGTTGTTGATGATCGAGGTAGCGGCCATAGGGCGATCGACCCCAGATCCATAAGGCTAACCAAGCTGAGACGACCAATGAGCCTATTAGACCTAAGAAAGGTCCACGATCGGAGGAGGGAAATGGCGTGTCGTCGGAGTATGGGGATATGGGAGTGTTGGGTTTTGAATGCATCACCGCCGTTACTCCATCCCTCCGATGCTACAGCCTGTCACCGTTTGCCGCGAAGTGCGCTCACTGCCCGCTGACTTGCCAATCGATGGCTCAACTCTGGAAAACAAAATTCCCTTGAATCGCATTGTGGTCTTTAAGATCAATGTTTTGCCCCAATGCGGCGTTATTCATTTTGAACTTCGTCGCTTTGGCCACATAGGCGGGTGAACCCGGAATCGTCGAAAATATGGAATCGCGGAGCGTTGTCACCGCGCCATTGGGACCACGGAAAGGTTCCATCTCGCAGTCAGCGATACTCCCGATCCGCAGCATCCCCTTTCCCTCCTTAACCTCGAAAGTGATGGGCGACCGCTCGACGGCAACCACCTCACCAATCAACTGCACAAGATCTGCGATCGGACCTCCCTGTTTGCCGGTATAGACGCTGAGGAGCGCCTCTTCCTGTTGCTTCGTGGCCCGTTGGTCTATGTGGACGACGGCGCGCCAGTTACCTTTCAGGATGTTTCCGGGGATATGCACGATGAACGCCATGGTGAGGCCCGATACATCCACATTGTCGATTTGTCCTTTTTCGAAATGATGTGCCAAGGCGGAGTCGCAAGTTCCCCTGTCCGGATCCACGCCGATCCAGCAAGGACACAAAACCTCGCAATTGCAAACTTCGAGAAGACTTCCTTCAAGCTTATAAGCCATAGATTCTCCTTTTCGATGGTAAACGAACCCGCGCTGATTGATTGACCGCAAAATCTCTGCGGCGAAATAGTATTGCGTCCGCCCGTAAGAAGCGTTTCGGCCAACGTTTAACCAACATTGCCATTTCTTAATGTCGCCCGTGATACCTCGAAGTCTTATCAACGCTGAGCACTACTATCAAATATCCAAAACAATGTCGATCCGAGACAGACGGTTCAACAAGGGGCCTGCATACTTCATCGGGCCCATCGACGGCCACCGTCCATTCGCGCTCAGCGGGTCGAAACACAAGGGTACGGAGAGTTTGGGCAGTCTCTAAGTGCATGACACAAGCTTCAGTGCAGGGCATAGGAATCAGCGCCGATAGGCCAGCATGATTCCATCCCGAATGGGAAGCAGAACGTTTTCGACCCTCTGGTCTTTTCGAATGCGATCGTTAAGAGCGGCAACAGTCCGTGTGTCCTGATCCCGCGGGCTGAGAACGCGCCCGCCACGCAGCATATTATCCAGGACGATGAGCCCGCCCGGACGCACCAGATCGATGGCCCGGTCGTAATAATCATCGTAACTTCCCTTATCCGCATCGATAAAACAGAGATCAAACGGCCCGTTCAAGGCTTTCAGAGTTTCCCTTGCCGGACCCAGCTTGATCTCGATCTTGTGCCCGTGTGGGCTCTCAGCAAAATAGCGCCGCGCGATTTCAGTGGTCTCGGGATTGACATCACAAGTAATGAGTTGCCCATCCTCTGGCAAGGCTTCTGCCATAGCCAGCGCGCTGTAGCCGGTGAACATGCCGATCTCAAGGACCCGCTTCGCTCCCGTTAGCCGAATCAGCAATTTCAACAACGCCCCTTCCAGAGGACCGACCATCATACCGGGATTTTCGGTCTTTTGATGAGTTTCCTTCCAAAGGCGCCCATGAAGAGCCGAAAGAGCGCGCGTATGACGCTCCGCATATTCCTCAATCTGCTCAAACGAAGCCATACGAAACCTCCAATGCTGTTTCTTTCCCATCCAAAGATAGCGTAAATACGGGCCGCTGCTAAGGCCTCGGCGGAGCTCAACTCACGTTAAGTCAGATTTTATTCAGGAGTCTGCCATGTATCGCAGGATGTCCGTTTCAGTGAGCAATCCGATAAGTTTTTAACCTTCTACCACCGGAAGACAACCTATCTTTTTGTTCATCAAGCGAGCGGCTCTTTCAGGAAGCGTCCGGCGATATCGTGATAACATGTTCGGTCATCATTGATTAGACCTCAGCCACCCCCCAATTTGCTCAGATTTCATTCAAGCAGAAATCAGTTCAATCCTGGCATCGCCGCTCTTGGGCATAGCTCAACTGTGACAGCAGCAGTGATAAGGACACCACTAAGCCGGCAGCCAGACCCTTTAGAACAGAGCGCGAATACATAAAGCCTCCTTTGTAATGTTGCCTAACGTATTACGTTTTATCCCTAAAGCGCTGGACGCAATCAAGTTTGGCACAGATTGCCAAGTGACGATAAGGGGATAAATGGGTTGGACGAAACCGCGACGTCAACGTTACTCCCCCCGGCCATACGCGCTTTTTTACTGCGATTCATTGCCGGTTGTCCAGAACCTTTTTTCTTACCCTTCGCTCATCGGACAATCCGCCTAGAGTTTCAACCGGGCCAGCTCACCGAACTTGCGAGCACCGACTTTGGCTCGTGGGCTAAAGAGAGCTTCGAGATTGCCCCGTCGATTGCTTAGCGTGACGAAACTTATAGGGATTCCGAGAGGCGGAAATAAGGACTTCTCCACCATGGGCGAAGCACGAGCTGATAGGGGAGCGGTGCAGTAGCTGGCCAGGATTAGGTTGGTCAGGATTGTGAAGTAGCCGAGCATTCTGAAGACGGTGAATGCTGCGCTTAGACTCTCTCCACCCAGACCACCGTAAAACCGTTAGGATTAAACTGAACGTGTGAGGTCTCACGCAAGATTGGCTCGTAGGAGAATTCGATTCAATCCGCCTTTGTAATTCTATTGGCAAGAGACCCCCCATGCGACTCTTCAGCCAAAGTTAACTAACTAGATGACCAAATCGGGCCGCCCGGCACTGAATGAGTTTGCAAAAACCATTGACACTGTTACTGATCTATATAACTAACGAGAGCTTATGCTCATAAGAGTATTTCTTGCCCTGAGTGGCATCTCTTCCTACGTAAAGAAGTTGCTCTGGAAGCAATGGTATCAATTTTTGGCCGGTCGTCATCAGACAAAAGATTGGTCATTTATGAATTACGGTTACGCCCCCTTACACGATCACTCTGACACGGTGAAATTGGATGAAGCAGATGAGCCTAACCGTTATTTCATCCAGTTATATCACCATGTCGTGAGTGCTGTAGATTTAACGAATCGAGATGTGTTGGAAATCGGTAGCGGGCGCGGGGGAGGCGCATCTTATATTAAACGGTATTTGAAACCGAAAGCGTTGACCGGGATCGATTTTTCAGACAAAGCCATTCAATTCTGTAAACACACTCATGACATGGACGGGCTATCATTCATCAAGGGGGATGCTGAATCATTATCTTTCGATGCTGGACGCTTTGACGTTGTAATCAACATTGAATCGTCGCATTGCTATGGCTCCATGGAAACTTTTCTTGCACACGCGAAAAGAGTGCTTCGTCACGACGGATATCTTCTCTACGCTGATTTTCGCAACAAAAATGATGTCGAAGTACTACATCGCCAAATGGAGAGGTCGGGCATGAAGATTCTCAAACGAGAAAATATTACACCGAACGTTGTCAAGTCATTGGATTTGGACAATTAAAGAAAACTTCTAATTATTCGAGCTTTCTTTCAAAATTGGCTATTGAAACTCTTTCAAGAATTCGCGGGCGTGAAAGGATCGAAGATCTACGTGGGCTTCCAGAGTGGCACGATGATTTATCTGCATTATGTTCTGCAGAAATGATTGGCAGCCCGAACCCCGTTTATTTTCTAGTTTTCGCACAACGCACCGTAAGCGACCCCCGTTCCGGCTCCCATGAAGGACCAAGAACTTGCACTCCATCAGTCATGGGCTGCCAGCAATTACTCCAGCAGAAATTCTATCCTTGGGCGACCTGCATTCGTCCAACGCACGCCGTCGAAAAAGAAAATATGGGTTGTAGCTGGAGTAACAACCGGTGCCAGTGCGTCATTTCCTCCAACAATGGCGTAATTCCCACTGATCGAGACCGCATACCCAAATCCCTTTGAAGGGTTATTGTCGGAAGTGAGAAACGGTGCCTGTTCGCTCCATCCCGTCGCGTTACGCTTGAAAATATACGCTCTGTTTGTGGCGCCAACGATGGCGAGATCGCTGCTTATGGAAACGGACTGCCCGAATCTGTTGTCAAACACCTGACCGAAGTTATTACTGGGCTCGATGATCTGTTCTAACACCCAATTCGAACCATCATAATGGTAGATGAATGCCTTACTTTTCCCATAGCCGTCATAAGCCGAAGCGCCGACGATCGCGTATGTTCCGTCTATCGCGACGGATTCGGCGAAGTGAAGAGCATCATTCGCGGGGTTTGGCAAAGTGAAGTTGGCTTGCTCTATCCAGGCCGACTGTGTCTTTTTGTACAAGTAGACTTTAGCGTCATAGGGGTTGTCTGCTGGAGCTCCGACCACCGCGAAATCGCTACTAATTGCCACCTTAGAGCCGAAGGAGTCAGGGTCTTTTGCTTTGCTTCCCGCAGGGTTCATCAATGAATACACGGGATGAGTCCACAAGGCGAGAATCAAAAACGGGACCAGCAACATATAAACTCGCATCGACTTTGAGAATTTATCTATCGTTGACCCTAGGGCAACGGAAAGATGCATCGACCGAAGTAATGCGGCGGATGCAGGCGTGATGGAACGAGGGGCTTTCATGGGCATCTCCTTTCGTTATTATAAAGCAGAGGCTCCAAATTTAATCTTCCTTCTTCTTTCATCGCAACGCGTGTGCCAGAGATAAAAGCTAGAGAAATTGAAGTCCTGCAATGGGATAGCGTATAAGAGTAGATCTTTTTTGATACAGGGGAGTGTCAGATTCGATTCAGTTCGTGGTGGAAAACACTGAACACTTCTTAGACGAGTTCGTGATAGCGGGGTCCCATATTGTCAGCGAGGACGATGAGATATCAGTTCCCTAGCACCAGGACTGCGTCAGCTCCGTCCTTGCCTGCGGCTCGGAATGCGGGCTCAATATCCTTGGGACCTCTTACTTCCAGGTATTGAAGCTGCACCCGGAAGGCATTTGAGGCCGGGTTGAGCTCCTTCAACGATTGTGGGTGCCCGGTCGGGTCACATCCCCAAGAAAGGCGACCCGGGAGATCCTGGGAACGATCTCCTTCAGAAGCTCCAGTTGCTTGCTTATCTCTGGAGCAAGCGTGGACAATCCAGTAATGTTTCCGCCTGGTCGCGCGAGGCTGGCCACGAAGTCGGGGTAGTCGTCCCCAGCAGGAAGACCAATTTCTCCTGAGATTGAACTGAACGACGGAAATTTACATGCATGTCGGAACCATCGATTGACAACGGTTTGCGCCAACACGCAGCCGCGGGCTTAGAAGGCAAACGAGATGATCCAACGGCTGGGGAAAATGAGTCGAGCAGGATTGCTAAAACCGCAACGCAATTTGGTGATCACCGTCGGCGTTATCTTCAGGCACGGCATTGACACAATACTGCTGAACATCGGCAGCGGTCAGATTCGGGCCGGGAGCCAGCAACGCTAACCGTTCCATTGCGTCGCGCAGCTCACGCACATTGCCGGGCCACGAATGGGCGAGCAGCGCCGGCACAAAGTCAGAAGCCCAGGGCATGATCGGCCGCTGATATTTTCCCCCGAATGACTCCAGGTAATAACGAGCCAATAGCGGAATATCATCACCCCGCTCCCGAAGCGGTGGAAGCGCCAAATGAAAGATATTCAAGCGGTAAAAAAGATCCTGTATGAGTTTTCCTTCTTTGACGGCGCTAGCAGGCAAGCGATTCGTGGCAGCGACGACGCGGGCTGCGACGGGAATACTTGCAGTGGCTCCGATCGGACGCACCTGTCCTTCTTCCAGGACTCGCAAAAACTTTGCCTGAACCTCCACCGCCATGTCGGTGATCTCGTCGAGGAAAAGGGTCCCACCGTCAGCTTGCTCGAAGGCGCCCGGGTGCCGCGCTAAAGCATTCGGGAATGCCCCCTTTTCATGACCAAAGAGTTCGCTCTCCATCAACGTCGGTGCCATTGCGGCACAATTCAGCGCCAAAAAAGTCCCCTCACGCCTTGGAGAGAGATCGTGAAGCGTGCGCGCGACAAGCTCCTTGCCAGTGCCGTTTTCACCACTCACCAGTACAGCGGCATCTGTAGCAGCTATTTGGCTCAGTCGTTGGTATACCTGGCGCATGGTTGCCGACTTGCCGATGAGTTCACCATAGGAGCCCAACGGGGAGACCAACTTCTGACGCAGCACGTTCGCCTCACGGGCAAATCCTACTTGCTTGAGTCCCTTCTCAAGTACCGCACGCAGCTTCGGCGACTCCAAAGGCTTCGGCAAATAGTCATAGGCGCCGAGCCTGATGGCTTGCACTGCGGTTTCGATCGTCGCCTGGCCTGTTAGCATTATAATCGCGACTTGATGCACGCGTTCATGTAAGGCCTCAATAAACTGCAGCCCGGTCATGCCAGGCATCATAAGGTCGCTTACAATCGCGTGAGGCAGATCCTGGTTGCACCTTTGCAGCGCAGCCTGACCGTTGGATACGGCCAAGGCGTGATACCCCCAGCTTTCCAGCAGTGCCGTCAAACCATCACGCGTAGCGGCATCATCATCTACGACTAGAACGTTCGGACGCGGTCGAGCCATAATCAGTCTTACCTCCAGAGGCAGCTTGGGCGGATGCCTCCTATGTGAACTGTATTACGCTCTCCAACCAGCAACGCGAATGCCAAGGTATTTCATCTGAGGTTTGGTAACTTCACGGTCTTTTAGGTAATGTTCTGTATCAACGCCTTGAATGATCAGAGGTGATTCTCGCCGGATACCGGTTGGCGGTTTTTCTGACGCGGCTTCTTGAAAACTAGCGGGAAGTTGAGCGGGTATATTGGCCCTCGTCGTGGATTGCAATTTTATCGCTGGAGAATACACCCATATTGCAAGCCGCTTCCGACAAAGTGTCGTCTGGACCCATCACCATCTTCGCAGGAGTCAACTACTTTTGGACAAAGACAGTGCTCTTCACAGGTCTCATTCGTGCCTTCTTATTTCGCTAAAAAGCAGTAAATCCGTCCAGCGCCTCCGCGCGGAGAGGTGTTGGCGCAGCTTCCATTTTCATGCGACGAGTTCCATACGGGGTATCTGCCAGACGGATCACCGCCGGGGCCTAGCCCATCGGAGTGACCCACCTGCGCCTGCATATCGGACGCTTCCGACGTCCAGTCGCCGCACGTCTTTCCAGCCATGACCTTACCGTCAGTGGTCGAGCCGGTCAGGATGTCATGTTCGGTGGGCTTCGGTGAGTTAGGCCAATTGCCGGGAACGGGTTGGCCGCTCTCATCAACAAACAGAGTAGCGTCTCCTTTGCGGGCGTGCAGCTCGGCAAGATCCTTCGCGACCATGACACCATTGGCGTTGAACCAGGGACCATTGCCGATCCGACTGCGAGCATCGGTCGGTTGGTTGTTATTATTGGGATCCCGCTCCACGCTCAAGTAGGCCCGCCAAGCGTTGTTGCCGAGACCCACGGCGGACGCTAGGGTCTGGCAAATGCGATCTGCGCCCTGCAGGCCGCCCAGGTTGCCTGTCTTGCTCTTAGCGCTACTGACAAAGAAGCTCATGTTAGGATTGCTCTGCGCGGCGCCGACCCGATTGTCCCCATGACCGCTGGCGAAAACCAGCAGGGCGATCACCGCGAGAAGAAAGTTGCAACGCTTCATGAGAATCTCCTTTCTACCGCTGTAATCTCGTAATGGAGAGGATATCAGAAGCGCTGACCTGAACGACGCCCTGGTCCGACTTTAACGAAAAATTTCCCGACTCATCTTTTTGGGTGATATGCCCTTCCATCGGATTTGGAAATCTTCCAATTTCCGGCCGGAGCGTCACTTTAACCCGCTCGCCGATCGCAAGCGCTTTCAAAATATTTGTCAATGATTCGAATATCGCCATGGCTCCTCCCAAAATCGCGATGGCACAGACGCAACTTCATCTGAGCATCGCTCATAGCCACAAACCGAGACGTTTTGAAGACTGCAACCACATTAACTCTTTTGACATTCAATGTCGCGCGTGCGGAGGTCAGTTGCAATTTGAAGGGGTTCCAGGCCGACGATGGGCAAGATAATCATATCAAATCCCGCTCCCGCAGCCTTCCCTACCGTCTGTACCGATCGCTTCAATATAAGGCAAGAAGCCAACAAGCAATGAACACGGCGAGCGCCGCACTGCCCGAGGCCCACTGGATACGTAACCCCGGCGGACGCGGCGTGAAAAGACCGAAGAGAAGTCCTAGGACACCGCCAAACACGAAACCGAAGAGGTGAGCCAAAACATCCACGCGCTCTCCTCCCGTACCTAGCATCGCGAGAAGCGCAAGCGCTGCGGCGACGGGCACCCAGGCGCGGCGCTTGGGTGCTTTACTCCGGCCGCGCCTGCCCAAACCCAAGCCGCCGAGCATCCCGACAGCGCCAAAAACCGAAGTAGAGGCTCCTATGGAGACATGAGCAGAGCCGTGGAGGAGAGCGTTGGCAAGATTTCCGCCGGCGCCGGCTAGCAGGACCAGAGCCGAAGCCAGTCCAGCCCCCAGGGTGCTGGATAGCGCACCAAGAAAGATGGTGATGCCGATGGCATTGCTTAGGACATGCGGCAGATTGGCATGCAGGCTGAGAGCGGTCACCGTACGCCATAGCTCGCCGTGAAGTATCCGGTCAGCATCCGCACTGCCGCGCTCCAACCATTGCGCCGTGGGATCCCCAATCGCAGTTATGAAAAAACATAGGAGGAGAATTCCGGCAACCAACGCTCCCGCTACGAGGTTTGGCGGATCTGCCGGCTCATCTCGCTCGCGTAGTTTGGGCGGATTCTCCCGCTCATATGCCGAAAGCCCGGCAAGCGCCCTCTCCACCTCTTCCTCCGGCACGCTGAGAACAAGCCCATCCCGGGTCCGACTCAAGGTGGGGGAAAGGCCCTGAGCAACGAGGGCAAGCTCCCACTCCTCCGCCAAGTTGATAGTCCCTTGTAACCCGCAGAGGACTTTCTGAATCTTTGGTCAACGAAGCAGCACCCGACATACTTGTTTCGAGTTAACCGCCTTTAGGTAACTCTGACACAAAATCAGGAGGAAGGTGCCTCTCGCTTCTTCCTCTTTACATAGTTGATGACGACGGCAATGATCGAGGGCAGGCCAAAAACGAAGGCTCCGACAATGGTCGCGATGGTGGTCACGCCGATCAGGAGCTAGGGGAATCAATGCTATTCCGGGAAAAAGCCGTGGGGCGGGGCCGCCGGCGCGGGAACTGAGGCTTTACGGGGACCTACCGGCAGCGGTTGTTCGCGAAGCATGTGGGCCACCAGTACCTCGCGAACGGTGTCGAGATCCAACCCGGCCGCAGCCGCCTGTTCGGCGACCTCCGCCAGAACCCGATCGACGTCTTGCATCATTTTCCACTGCTTGAAGAGATCTTTGCTCTCCACGCCCATAGCTTCACCCACCAGCTCGAGGAAGTTGACGATCTTGAACGGGGATGTCGCCTCGTGAGCGCACAGCTCGCGATGGCAAGCGTGATAAATGCCGACGAGACAGTCGACGCCGCCGGCCGCCGCCGCGTCGAGCTCCCGCGCATGGAGCTCGCGCTTATACGCCGGTACCGGCGCCAGCGAGTTGCACATATATCCCACTCGTGGTTGACCGAGATCGACCAGCTCCACGCCGGGGATTGCCGTGAGAATCTGTGTAACGCCTTCGGTCACGCCGGCCACCCCCGGATGTTCGTGCAGAGCCACGCGTTTGTAAACCGGATGAATAAAGTGCGGGCGGAGCAGCTCGATTCGAGCGGCGATGTAGGGGATGACATGCTGCAGGGCGAAAGCAGCCTCCGTGCTCGGCATGATGATCTCGCTCAGTTGTATATTGCAAGTGGGGCACCATGTGAGAACGCGGGAAGCGCCGGTGCCGGCGAATCCGGCGACCGTGTTGCCGCCGATTCGTCCGGATGCCTTGGCATCGCCGGCGCGATATTGAATAACACCGCAACAGTTTGCCGGACCGCCGAAAACTTTGTAGCGCGCGCCGATTCGATTCAAGACCTCCAGGCAAAGAAGCGCGATATGCGGCGTCTTGAGGATATTGCAGCCAAGATACATGACGACATCCGGCGCCGCTTCGGAATCAGCGCGGGCGGACCGGGTGATCCGGGCAAGCAGTTCAGCAGGGAGCTGCACCCGGGAGAGCACCTTCACCGATTCGGACATTTTCTGGAAACCGGCCTGGCCGGTAGCGTGGCGTTCTTCTACGGCCCGCCGCTGGTTGAGCTTGAGGCGGGTAGCCGCTAACATGAAACGAGGATTGACGCCGTCGTCGCAGGCAGAGATACAGCGACCCGAGCCAGTGCACGATTTGCGCCCAGCGGGCGCCCCGGCTGGCCGCGTCACCGCCCCCGCGCAGAATGTCGAGCACGTCGCCCACGACGGCTGCCGGTTCCCGGGTGTCGATTCCGGCAGGACCGGCGGTGGGACAGACCTCGACGCATCGCGCGCAGCGGGTGCAGCGGTCGAGGATTTCGCTCACTCTAACGTCGAGCGAGGCGATGAATGCGTCACCGCGGTCCATCATAGTTTCACTCAAACATGTCGCTGGCTAACTTCGGTATATCGCTATAAACCCCTTCACTTCCATGTGGACCAAATATTAGCGACACATCGCCGGTTGTGTCAAACATCTACACGTCCCTCTATCATCAAGGCCCGCACCTGGGCGATATGCCGCGCTGCAGCCCGTGAGCGCCGTGAGAATAACAAACCATTCAATTCCTCATTCATCTATTCAACCCGAACCCACTCTCTTTTCGCTGCTGTCGGGCCGTTTTTCGAACCACCTGGCGGCCTGCTCGTATGCATGCGCCACTTGAAAAACCGTGCTCTCTTCGAAATTCCCGCCGACGATTTGCAGTCCGATTGGTAGTCCTAAAGAAGAAAACCCGCAACAGAGGCTGACGGCCGGCAGGCCCGTCACATTAAACGGCACCGTAAAAGTGGTGCCCAAACTTATGCCTGCCGGTTGAAGCGCAATTCTTTGGCCGTCAATTTCGACAAATCCCTGTTTGCACTCTTCTATGGTCGGCGCGGTGATTGGCGTGGTGGGTGTGACGATCACATCCAGCTTGTCAAAAGCTTTTTCAAACTCCTCGCAGATAATTCGTCTAACCCTTTGAGCCGTTACATAGCTCGAGGCGGGGATCATCAGCGAACCGATCAGGCGATGGAGCAAAGGGCGGCTGAAGTCATTGGGGCGTGATTTCATATAAGGCATCAGATGAACGATGTTCTCCACGCGGCTGGTGACGGTCTGTACGGCCGGGATGAGATCCCTGTGAGGAATCGAGAATTCGACTTTTTTCATTCCGAGCGAGTGCAGCACGCGCGCCGCCTCGTCGATTGCCGTCTTAACTTCGGTTGCGACTTTATCTTCGAAATAACCCCTGAGTATGCCGAACTTTAGACCTTTGACGCTCTTTTTGATGCCGCGAGAAAAATTGGCGACGGGGGATTCCGAGCTCAGCGGATCTCTCACGTCGTACCCGGAGATCGTCTGTAATATCGTGGCGCAATCTTTTATGGATTTGCTGAAAATGCCGAAGTGATCGGAAGAAAACCCTCCCGTTCCGGGAACATCACCGAAGCGGCTCACCCGTCCGTAGGTGGCCTTGAGACCGACGGTTCCGCAAAAGGACGCGGGGTTTCTTACCGAACCGGCATTGTCGGTTCCAATGGAGCCAAGGCAAAGGCTTGCGGCCACCGCCGAGGCGGAGCCGCCACTGGAACCGCCGGGCACTCGTTCCAGATCCCAGGGATTGCGGGTGGTGCCGTAGTAAGGATTGATCGTCGTTCCGCCGCTGGCCCATTCATGCATGTTGGTTTTGCCGAGTATGATGGCCCCCGCCTTCTTGAGTCTTTCTACTACCGTCGCATCATGGTCCGGCACCCACTCCGCCAGCACTTTCGAGTCCGCCGTAGTGCGTATTCCTTGGGTCGCCAAATTGTCTTTGATCGAAAAGGGGATGCCGTGCAGCGGACCGCGATACCTGCCGCGCGAGATCTCCCTTTCCGCTGTTTTGGCGTCAGCGCGGGCTTTCTCTTCCGTGACCGTCACATAGGCGTTGAGAGCGGGGTTTAACTTTTTGATTCGTTGCAAGAACAGATCTCGTAAGCTCGACCGGCGATAGCTTTTTGCCGCGAATATGCCTGGAGATCTCACCAATCGTCATCGCCTCGATATCGATGGGCTTCATCTTCGCACCTTCTTCTTTTCCACTTTCAGGATCGGCATGACGTCGACGAGATCCATTTCATTCAAAGGCCGCAGTAAACGCTCCATCTCTTCGGCCTGCTGGACGATCACTTTGATCTCGTCCTCACTCAGCTTGAAGCCGTACTCGGCATTCAGTTTTCGAATTTGCTCTTCCATCTCGGGCCTCCCCATTCATTTCTGATACTGCTTGCCAGAGTCGATTGGAACAATCTGACCAGGATGAATATCCCGAATAATCTGACACCTATATCTCGCACGTGCTGGACGAACTTATAGTCGAGAATTTTTCCCAACCAAGAACCTTACGAAGTTTTATATCACAGCGAAGACAAACGGCGTCAAGTCTATTGGCATAAAGCGACCGTCAGAGTACCGATTGAACGACCACGGCCCAGTTACCGTTCAGTCCAACGAATATGTTCTTGGGGTTTGAAATCGCCAACGTTTAAAATACTAATCGAACCACCGGAAATTTCTAGCGTGTCATCAGCGTCAAATGCATAGATCTTCATGGCAAGGCCCGCCTGCTTACGTTCTTTGGGATTCATGCGTTGTTGACCCGAGTCCACGGCGATTTCGCGGCACTGATCTAAATCTCAGAAACAACAAATACGTCAACTGCTCAACGCTTCCGCAACTCTTTCGGAATGGGATCGCGCCGGATTCCCAAACCTCGCCTTTGACTTCAAGGCCCTGCCTAATATAATTGCCGCATAACTCAAACGAGGAGGAGGCCGCCAATGAAATTTGGGAAACCAGATTGGGCCGCTGTACCACTCCGACTGGGATTGGGAATCATTCTTCTCGTCGCAGGGTACGGTAAACTGACTCAAATGCCCAATACCATCGCCTTTTTCACAAAGTACGGGTTTCCGATTCCGATCGTCACGGCCTGGTTCATCGCGTCGCTGGAATTCTTCGGTGGAGCGGCCCTGATCCTGGGCCTGTTCGTTCGGATCCTGGGAATTCTTTACGCAATTGAATTCATTGTCGCATCGGTTCGGGTTCAACTGCCCACCTCCGGTTATGCCCAAACCCGCCTTCTCTTCATGTTTATTGCCGCTGGCTTGGCTTTATACTTTCTCGGAGCCGGTCCTTTGTCGATCGATTCCGTCTGGAGAGAGAAGGAAAAGCGTTAACGAGAACATACATGTGCACCACGGCTGGCGTCGATTCGTTTGCGCCGGGCAGCAGAAGAGGTCCACTTTGACTTGTCGCGGCCTATTCAAGTTTTCATGGTCGCCTTGCTTAATATCAAAACGAAACCCGACGCTGCCGCAATTGGAACAATGATCTAACACGTCGGGTGCCGGTCCCGACACTTGCCCTTTCAGCTGCTTTTGGCCCCAGATCCGCCCCTATTCCGTGGAATTGTTTGAGAGTGACTGCGAGATCTTCAAACGACTTCTTGAGCGAGGACATCGGGGTCGGGAAGGTTGTCAGAGTCTTCTAGACTCTTATCGCGAAGCTTTGTCGCGATTACCCCAATATTTTTCACCAGTCAAACGCTATCTTGACTCGTCCAAATTGAACGCTACTTCACGCCCGTTTAAAAGCAGCCGCGGCACCACCTCCACCGGCTGGCGCAGAGTGTTGGTCGCGTAGCAAGAACGTTCCATGAACGCCAAAAGTTCTACGACGCGTCCTTCTTTCTCTGGACTCTGCAGCTCGAGCTTATAGGTGAACCGACGACAGGCCGAAGGAACGTCGGCCAGACCGAACTTTCCTCTCTGATCGAATTCCCCTTCAACGGTAAGCTCTGCGCGGTCGATCTGGACCCCGAGATATGACGCACACTGCGTCAGTTGACTCAACAGTCAAAGGCCGACGGAAGCGACCAGATACTGCAACGGCGCCGGTCCCTTCCCCAGACCTCCTCTCTCGACGGGTTCGTCGCAGGCGATCGTATACCCGCCGGGTACCTGTGCTTCCTTATAGTGATCCTTGATCAAGCGGATCTTCGCCTGGTGCGTCGTCACTGCCTTTTCTGGATCTTTCAAAAAGGCCTGACGTCGCTGCTCAAAAATCTCCTTGTGATGCTGATAGTCGATTGTGCAACAGCTCTCTTCTTTGTCGTCCATTCCGGTCACCTCGCTTTGTTTTTTCAGTGGGATGGGTTAGCCATTTGTGGTGTCTTTACGGTTCGGTCTCCTTGGCTCCTAGATCCCCGGCGATTTCGCGAAACTGCTCCAGGGCAGCTTCGAGATCTTGGGCCGAGCACTTGGGCAAGAACATCGTGATTGGTACCATTTTCCGGTCCCTCAAGCTTTTAACAGCTTGATCGGTTGAAGTATTGAACGGCTTGAACCGTCAGGCTCGTAATCGCCATAGCTCATCCCGTCGTCCCGGAGGACGTTACAGTAATTCCAGAGTTTCTGGACGATTGCTGACGAGGTCATGTTTTTAATCCATCCACGTCAGAACAGTCTGAATTCGCGTGATTACAGAATCCTTTCAAGTTCGGCTTTTAGCGTGGGAAGGTCTCTGCTGACTGTGCTCCAAACGGTATCCAAATCAACATCAAAGTAGGCATGTATCAAGCGGTTACGCATGCCGCTGATATCTTGCCAAGGAATAGAGGGGTTTTGAGAGCGGGTCTCGGCGGATATTTTGCTGGCCGCTTCACCGATGATTTCAAGTTCCCGAATCAGGGACAAGACCAACATGCGGTCGCTGTCCAGGTCGGCTCGAATCTTTCCTTGAATGAAGGTCAGAGCTTCGTTGGCTGCGTCCAGCATGTGCTGCAGCCGGATACGGTCATCCTTCCGCATACTGCACGCTGGCCGTGGACAGCACTTCGTCGCGGAAATAACGGCTAAGCTCGTTGGGCGTGCGCAAGTCGACCTTTTTAACCTCGAGGATCGCACAGAGCTCCCTCTCCATCCGAGCCAAATCGAGGAGACTTGGTGCCGTCTCGTCGGAATGGAACTCAACAAGGAGGTCGATGTCGCTATCTTTCCGAAGCTCGCCCTTTAACGCGGACCCGAAGAGGGAAAGTCTCCTTATTCGATTTCTTTTGCAGAAATCGGCAATCTTCTCTCGCGGGAGTTCGATACTCGGTTTATTGCGCATTTTGAAACCTTCCTACTTCGGTCATTTATTGAATTCTCCAATGGCGGCCGTAAAGATAACGGTCGTGGTCGCGGTTACTCACTGGAGGTCCCGTCTCTACGGAAAGTGCCGCGACGCCATTGAGAACACGGAGTATGCGCACATGTTCCGCTTTAGAGATCTCTGCTTCCTTCGCGCTCTTGAGGCCACGGTGCTGTCGCCATATCGAATCTACAAAGTCCAATACTTCCTTTTGCTTTTCTACTGGCAACTTGAGGAGCTTTTCCAACACTGATTTTTCGATACTCATGCTTCTCCGAATGGTTCTTTATCTTATGTCACCATTTTGCCTGCCCGTTGGATCTTTGTCCAACCTACCAGTTGGTCTGCTCATCAGCCAACTTGCGATACAGCCGACCCTTTTCCTTTCAATCGAACGGGCTCATTTGAAGTGGGACCAGAAAAATTCATTGATAGAAACCCGCTCCCCTGGCGTTAGAGGCGTCGCATTGGGCAAGGCTTCTTTGGCCAACCGTATCCAGTCAAGTGGAGTACTTTGATTCGCGAATCGCCGACCGTAGATTGACTCACGCTCCGCGCGCAGATCTCTATTCAGATTTGATTTCATTTCCTCCTGACGGCTTAGCCTAAAAGACTCCCGACCCCTTTTCGTCACTCCATCCCCTATTTAAGCCACGCCCTTTCGTTCAAGTTTAAAGGCTCGTGCAATCCTTTGCTATTGTTTTCTGGCAAAGAGCAAGATTCCGCCTATGCAACTCAGATATGTGAAATCGACCCCGCCAGGAGTAAGGTCAAATGTTGACGTCATACCATGCCCGAAGACGCGATTTCTAAGGATATTTATAGCATCGAGGACGCCGATAATTTGCGGTTGCATTACCTGACTTTGACGAAGGTGAGTGATCACAGCTCCAAACGTTGCGTTAGGCATCGAGAAGACTTCCTTGGCAACCGACTCCAAAGCATCAAATATGTTCTTACACGAATCGCGGTTCCGCCTTGGCCTATCATCGTAAGCGTCTCTTGCATCATTAAATAATCGTGAAGCTGCCTCAAATCGGGGCTGTCTTAACTCTTGAATTGCCGCCTCTATTTGGCTTTGCGCCGCCAATGGGACGACCCGCCTGAGATGCCCGTCTGCTTGTAGTTCCCAAACCACCCCGTACCCTGCCAAAATTCGATTGACACTTTCTCGATACTGATCCTGAAGATCTGCCCTGATAAACTCTGGCCACAGTCGAGTAATCAAATCGTAAACTCTTTGCCATTGTATAGCTCTAATGTCGCGCCCGACTGCATACCTGTACCCACCATACGGATTGGCGGCTATTCCCATTCCCATGCTCTGCTGGCTTATCTCGTAAATACGCCGTGAGCTAATATGTGCGCCTTCGTCGGCTTCGCAAATAGAAAAAATAGCATCCACTAACTCTTCTCTCATTTCGTTCGGTGCGTCGGCGTCAATATTTCTTACAGCGGGCGTCAAACCTTGCGACGAAGAAAACACTCGAAATTGAGTCATATTAGCAACTCCCAATATTGGGGATTTATCCAGGCAAAACCTTTGATGACGTACGTGTTAGACGTCGGAATCAAAACTCGTTCCGGATTCTTGGCAACGGCAGTTTACGTAAAGGTAGACGTCCCGTTTTCTTTTATTGGTCTATTACATCTCCGCCTTACCGGTCCGCCACACAATACTATTCCTGAAATAATTCCCGAATTTTCCATTTAGCCAAACCCACGGTTGCAAGCGATGTTGCTGACGAAAGTAAACCGGAGACGATCAGGGTCGTACCAATTGGTAAGTTGTATTTACTGAGTATATACAGCCCTGCCGCCCCCAAAAGAAAACCGAAGCCGCAAACCACTAGCGCTAACAAGATTCGAGTTTTTAGCATGGGATAGTCTGGCCATTCGAGAATCAGACGCCGCTTTCCGTGTGGCGAAATCACGTCACCGCCTAACTGGTACGTCGCGACAAAGAAAGCGGCTGGGATTGTAGCCGCACCTAAACCCCATTTAACATCCCCAGCGAACTGTTCTGTAAAGAAAACAGCCGGTTCGGGCCAATAGGCAAGAAGCACGAAGGGAAGAAGCCCAGCTATGACTTCCGGAGAAATTAACGTTGCTCGTGCCACGTCCCAAAGGCGTTTCATGTGTGGTTTAAATTTCGGTCCTCGTTCATCTTAGAAAATTCCTCGAACGCGACTTGGAACAGCTCTTCCGGCGTCGGATCTTTTGCATAAAGAAAACTCTTCTGGTTTTCGCTTGTCCGAATCGTGACCGTTCGCGTCTGCTCGATGCCAACAACTTTGCCATGCCCATAACCGTCTGCCGCCATAAGGAGCGCTGCGTCACCCACACCTTCTAAAAGTGGTTCCATCATTTTCTGCATCTCAGCGGGAGAAGCACTTGCGGAATCCATAGCTTGGGCAATCTGAGTAACATTTGTTATTATCCCCGATGCAGAGTCCTCTTTAACCTGTACCTCATCTAATTGTCGCTTTTTCATGTAATCGTTGAGAGATTTCCAGCAAGGGCCAAATAGAGGATTTGGCGGCTTCACAGTAGCCTGCAATTCGATCACGCGCTCCAGCCGGGCAAGTCGTGTTACGAACGTACGCAGGTCAGTTATTGGCTCTATTTCGCAGCGGACAAAGAAGCGGTTGTAGCTCATTTCAATGAGCTCACAGAATGCCCTTTCAAATTGCTCTCGCGGAAGAACATTCCAAACGTGTTTGTACGCAATGCCGCTAAACTCCGGTATATACACAAATGGTGTCGATGCTTCGATTAGATTCTCGACCGCCTCCTGCTCGACAGCATGAGTTTCATGACGCACTACTTCGACCGCCCCCTCAGGCTTGTACTTCGCCAGTCGAGCAAAAATTCCCTCGGTTTGATCAGCCGATCCGAACCGCTGGAAATCAGTAAACGTGTAACGGTTTCCTCGTATCTGCACAAAAGCCGGGTTTTCGATAGCCGCAATTAGTTTTTGATTGTCTAGTTCAGCGATCTTTATGACACGCGACATATAGTAACGCGCATTTGTTGGCATCCCTGGTTCCTAAATTATTCGTGGTGGACTGAGATCATGTCATTGATGTCATCAAAAGCTATGCGCCTTCGTGGGCATCCTCTGCGGATAATAAATCGGAAGGGCGTTTTTCAACAAACATCGGTGACAAAAGTTTACCCTCGAATGCACGATGCAGGATTGACTGGCGGAAACGCTCGGCTCGCTGGAGGTTAGCTGATATTTGAGCTTCCAGTTCGTGCACGACACTCAACCGCCGTTCCACTTCCGACACGATCCGCTCCTGTTCGGCGAGAGGCGGAAGCGGGACCTTAATGGCCTTGATAATCGCCGTGTTAAGATTAGGCTGTGCAGCGCCTTGCTTTACGCCACGAAGCCGCGTGGTCTGGGAGTGCAGGAAATAGAGTAAATACAGCTTTAGCGGATAATCGACATCGAGAAGCGCAGCCACACCGTCATTTATGCAACTGCCAATGAGCGTGATTTTTGGTACACCGAGAGTGGCACCGCTGTTGGTGAGCAGAAGTGTCTCTGGCTCAATGTACCGACTCCGCTCACGTCCAGCCTCTGTGACTGTTTCAGGAACTGATTTTAGATACGAATTGTGGTCGGCTGTAATTGGTCCGACAGTTATCCAGGGAATGTTGCCGCCGAAGTACTTTGGGTCGCCCGCTGGCCTTGGAGAGGCACCGCGAACCACATTGGAGAGTTGCTCGATAACTACCCAATTCCATCCTTCAGGTAGTCGCGGCAGACCCGCTGGTCCGGCTGCTTGCGGCTCTTTGTATTTGCTTTTTCCATTCCATTTAGCCCGACGTTCAGCGAGGATGCGGTTGAGGAGTTCGCTGGCTGACTCCACATCCGGATGCGCTTTGCGCCACTCTTCGGTGAGTTTGCCTTCGACGGCGGCTTTGAGGACGGCGGCTTTGTAGCGCTTGAGGTTGACCTTGACGCGCTTCAGGTTGGTGACGGCTTCGTCGAGGCGGGAGAATTGTTTTTCGATTTCCACGACGATGCGTCGGAGGACGTAGGTGAAGTTCCGGATCGCAACGCCCCGATACGCCAAAATGTTCGCGTCGATCTCATCCGCACTGCCCAGCCTGCTTGGGTGAGCAGGCGGTCGATGTTTTCTCTGGCTTTGTCTTCGGGGCTCGGCATTACGGTATTATTGAAAACGCGGACTGGGCCGCAATAGCCAGTGCAGGATCTAAAGGTGGCTGAATTTGCCAGGCAGTCTATCGATTTGGCGGGAATCTGACAAGGAAGAAATTTCTAAGGGATAAAGGCGGAAGGATAAGGGATAAGACGGATCGAAGCTAACAACCGATGGTTGAGAGCTTGCGGAAATTTTCCCGTGGTTTGCCCTTAGCTAGGAATTCTCGCGCTAAGCCGCCAAGGACGCCAAGTTCGGAAGTTTTTCTTTGTAACCTTTGAGCTCTTTGTGGTTAATTCTCTTCCGCTGGTTGCGGTTCTGTAGTGAATCAACCGGCAGATGAATCAGGGTTTTTCAGCTACGACTTTGCCGTCTTTCCATATGTAGATCGGCGTTCCATGCATGCGCGCGGTCTTGCGGGCCACCTTGGCGGCGCGGCGAAGCGCCCTCCCCACAGCGGCCGAGAACTCTTTACTAGTTCTGGGGCGGGTGGTTCGTTTCATGGCGATCTTTCCAACAATCTGGGTATGCGACCGGAATTATCATACACGCTCCAGGCATCGGCTAAAAGACGGTAGTGCTTCTCAAAGTTCATCCAACTGCGCGTGAAGCGGCGCAGCACATCGCGGCGCGGCACGTTATGGCCCCCTTGCTTAACTCTGGCGGCGATGCGCCGGAGCGCCAGTTGGGGCGACGAGATACGCAAATACGCAATTTCGATCCGGCGACCTGCGGCTTTCCACTGCTGTAGGAGCCTAATATAAGTAAGCCCGCTCAAAGTACTCTCAAAAGCAAAGTCCTCCTCGGATTTGGCAAGCCGGTTCAGCTCATGGAGAAACAGACGACCCGCCGCCAAAGCCGCCAATTCAGGTCGCAACGGCGAGAGTCCGCTGGCGATCAAATCCGGGTTGACAAAATAAACGACGCCCATCTCTCTGGACAGAAACTCGCGCGCAAAGGTGGTTTTGCCGGCGCCGTTGGGTCCCGCGATGATGATACAAAGCGGGGATGAACGACTTACTTTAGCCATGGTTGCGCGATTCTAATAGTGACGTGCCGGTGACGCAAGGCGGATCGTTGCGCCGGTCCAAAGTCCAATGTTCGGTTCAGACAACGAAATCGTTCAATTCCCATGAGTCTCTTATGGTCTTAAGCGACGATTTTGCCGTCTATCCTGTCAGCGGTTTGGCCGCGGCCTGTTTTCTCTTAACGCAAGATACGCTACGGTTGGCGCTAAGATAACGGTCTATTTAAGATCGAGTAAGAAGCCCAACTAGCGGATGACCAGAAAATAAGGCGATGGATAGCCAACTTTCAATGCGTACGACAATTCGCTTGAACAACGGCAGAGATATGCCCATCCTCGGCCTTGGTGTTTGGTCAATGGCCGAGGGAGCAGAGACAGAGCAAGCCGTTTTGTGGGCGCTCGAAGCGGGCTACCGGTTGATCGACACCGCCAAGATCTACGGTAACGAAGCCAGCGTGGGCCGCGCCGTAAGGAAAAGCGGCATCGCCAGGGAAGAGATCTTCGTCACTACCAAATTGTGGCCCAGCGACTTTCTTAGAGTGAGGTCCGCGTTCCAAACAAGCTTGGACAAGCTAGGACTCACTTACATCGACCTTTACTTGATCCATTGGCCTGTACCTTTGATAAGAAACCGTATCTGGAGAGAGTTTGAAAAAATCTATGCGGCCGGCCTGGTGCGATCGATCGGCGTCAGCAACTACAGCATCAACCAACTGGAGACCTTGGCGGGAGCAGCTGACATCCCCCCAGCCGTCAACCAAGTCCTGTTCCATCCCTTTTCTTACAAGAAGGAGTTACTCGACTACTGCAAATCAAGGAATATTGCTCTTGAAGCCTATAGCCCGCTGGCCAGAGGCAGGAAGTTGAACGATCCGGCCATCGCCGATATCGCCGGAAAGTATGGGAAGACGCCGGCTCAAATCATGATTCGGTGGTCGCTCCAGCACGGCCTTATCCCGATACCGAAATCCAGCAACAAAAAAAGAATTTTCGATAACGCGGAGGTTTTCGATTTTCAGATCGAAAACGCTGATATGAAGGTCCTGGACAATCTCAGCTAATCCGAACCGAAATACGTTCAAAGTTCAACGTCCTACCCACCGCCTCTTAAAACGGTACAGGGATGTAACTGGCTGATGCGACGCTTCCACGTTTCGGGAATTCTCGAAACGTCAAGGAATTCAAGGTAGGATTTCAAAAAACAGCGGCATGACCGCTGAAGGCCAATAGGTCGTTCTGCTCTGCTTTTATGACAAGCGATATAATCCTGGTCGTAGGTGAGAAAAAGAGACGTTAAGTTAAAGGGACCCGAGCGCAGAAAAAAGAAACTTACAGTTGCAACCGATTGAGCCGCAGCGCGTTGGTGATCACGGAGACCGAGCTGAAAGTCATGGCGACGCTGGCGATGACCGGACTTAAGCAGCATGCCGAAGAACGGATAGAGCACGCCCGCTGCGATGGGAATTCCCAGCACGTTATAGACAAACGCAAAGAACATGTTCTGCCGGATGTTGCGCATGGTTCCCCGGCTCAAGTGGCGCGCTTTGGCGATGCCGCGCAGGTCGCCTTTTACCAGGGTTATCCCGGCGCTTTCCATCGCCACGTCGGTGCCCGTGCCCATCGCGATTCCCACATGAGCCTGGGCCAGCGCCGGCGCGTCGTTCACTCCATCCCCTGCCATCGCCACCATCCGTCCCTCCGCCTGCAGCCGCTTGACCACCTCACCTTTTTGCTCGGGCAATACCTCGGCATGAACTTCATCGATGCCGAGCTTTTTCGCCACCGCTTCCGCCGTGGTGCGATTGTCTCCCGTCAGCATGACGATCTTTATCCCATCTTCGTGAAGCATATGGATCGCTTCGGGGGTGGATACCTTGACGGGATCGGCGACGCTTAGCAGCCCGGCGACGGCTCCTTCGACCACAACATACATCACCGTCTGCCCGTCTTTTCTGAGCTCTTCCGATCGATCCCACAGATCACTGACGCCAACGTTCAATTCTTCCAAGAGTTTCCGGTTGCCAAGGGCGACCCGCTTTCCACCGACAGAACCAACGACGCCCTTGCCCGTGATGGAGCGAAACTCTCGCACATCGACAAGCTTCACTCCCCTCTCTTCCGCGCCGCTTACGATGGCCGCTGCCAGTGGATGCTCGCTGCCGCGCTCGAGACTGGCTGCAAGGTACAGGAGTTCCCCTTCGTCTTGCCCGCGCACCGGAATCACAGAGACCAGGCGAGGTTTGCCCTCGGTCAAGGTTCCCGTCTTATCGACGACCAGTGTGCCGATCTTCTCCATAACCTCCAACGCTTCGGCGTTCTTGATCAGCACACCGGCGGTCGCCCCTCGTCCCGTGCCGACCATGATCGACATCGGCGTCGCCAGGCCCAGCGCGCAGGGACAAGCAATGATCAACACCGCAACAGCATTGACCAACGCATAAGCCATGGCAGGCTCCGGCCCGAACAGGGCCCAGACGATGAAGGTCAGAACGGCGACCAGAACCACCGCCGGAACAAAATAGCCGGCGACAACGTCGGCCAATTTCTGGATCGGCGCCCGCGTGCGCTGCGCTTCGGCGACCATGCGCACGATCTGCGCAAGAAGCGTGTCGCTGCCGACTCGTTCTGCTTGCATGATGAAACTGCCGGTGCCGTTGATAGTACCGCCCGTGACCTTGCTGCCTTTTGTTTTTTCCACGGGAATCGGTTCGCCGGTGATCATGGATTCATCAACCGACGTGGCTCCCTCGATTACGATACCATCCACCGGCACTTTCTCACCCGGTCGGACGCGCAAGCGGTCTCCGGGTTTGACCTGCTCTAACGGTACATCTTCTTCAGAACCGTCGTCCCGCACAAGACGAGCCGTTTTGGGCGCAAGCCCTAGCAAAGCCTTGATCGCCCGGCTGGTCTTGCTGCGGGCGCGCAGCTCCAACACCTGGCCGAGCAGAACCAACGTCGTGATAACCGCAGCGGCGTCGAAGTAAACGCCCACCTCACCCGTGTGTCCTCGGAAAGATTGGGGAAAGAGATGTGGGAAGAGAGTGGCAACGACACTGTAGACATAAGCCGTCCCGATGCCGATGGCGATCAAGGTGAACATATTCAAGCTACGGTTAATGATCGAAGCCCAACCCCTTTGAAAGAATGGCCATCCGCACCAGAGAACCACCGGAGTCGCCAACCCAAGCTGGAGCCAATTGAGGAATTGAGGAGACACAATATGTTGCAGCGGCTGTCCGGGAATCATGTCGGACATCGCGAGAAAAGCGATCGGCGCGGTTAAGTACGAGGGAGATCCAGAACCGCCGCGTCATGTCGACCAATTCTGGGTTGACTTCTTCCTCCAGGGTTACGGTGCGAGGCTCCAGCGCCATCCCGCAGATGGGGCAGGAGCCGGGCTCCGAACGCACAATCTCGGGATGCATGGGGCAGACGTACTCTGTCTTTACGAAGGAGCGGACGGGGATGCAGGTTCCAAAGCCATGCCGCATTTCGGGCAGGCCCCGGCTTTGACTCGCGCACCTCGGGATCCATCGGACAGACATACGCCGCCCTGTGATCCGCGTCGGTGGTCTGAGAAGTTTCCGGCGGCGGATTTGACGGCCGCGCCGGTGCATCGTGCACATGAGCATCAGGCCGGCGCGGGTTTTTGAGAACCGCCTCAGGATCTGCGATGAATTTCACCATGCATCGTCGGCTGCAAAAGTAATAGGTCTCGCTCCCGTGCTTTTGTTTCCCGGCCGCGCGAGCGAGATCGACGGTCATGCCGCAGACCGGATCGTTCACCGATCCGCTGTGCCTACTGGAATGCTCTTTACCTTCAGCCTGGGTCTGATTAGCCTTCGCATACGCCGCCGGGTTTTCCTTAAATTTACCGAGGCAGTGTTGGCTGCAAAAATAGTAAGTTTCCCCGTTGTGCTTGTGTTTTCCTGCGGCGCTTTTCGGGTCCACTTCCATGCCGCAAATTGGATCAATCATCGTCGTTTCATCTTTCACGCCTCTGGAAGTGTTGTCATGCTGGTTGATGTATTATATCACTGACACTCGCTGAAAAAGGCAGAGTCGTAACAGCATAGCGGTAACACTCGCTGCTGTGATTTCTTTTTCCTCTCGCTCCCCTTCTTCATCCACCAAGGTCCTTCTTCTTGGCCTCAAACTCGTCCTTGTTGATCTCGCCCCGTGCATATCGCTGGCGGAGAATCTCGATGGCTGAGTCCGACTTCTCTTCTTTTCCTTTACCCAGTAACCAACGAATACCTACGATGAGACCGACGATGACGAGCGCCCAGAAAAGAAACATCATCGCCATCATCCCAATGCCCCATCCCCACCACCACATGGGATGCATTTCCCAGTGCCATTCATAAAATCGTCCTTGGGCCAGCAGTCCGTCTGGAGCTAGCCACCCTGCCAGCAGAAACGGCCAATGCCAGATTTGTTTCATAGTGCCCTCCTCACTCTGGTAAGAATTCCATCGATAAGATCAACCCCTGTGATGCTTGCTTATCTCCCTCTTGCACGCAGGCCCGGCAAGAAGCCGGCCTTGTTTCACGTATTCCCGGTCCTCGGGCGCGCGGTGGAACAAATTGATCTCCACCCTGTAGAGATGATGGGGTTGCTTTCACTGCCAGATCCTCAACTTGCGTGTGACCGCGAGAATTTGACGACTCTCTTGATCTTATAAAAAACGCCTGCCGCATTGAATGCAAGCCCAAAACAGTTGACTTTGATACTTGGCTAACAATGCGCAGGAACAGACGATGATCAATACCGGTTCGGTCTTTGCTCGATGGCAATGGGCTCGCCAGTCCCGTAGATCAAGCGCCTTTGACGACCGGCCTAAGCAGTCTATAATGGCACAGTAAACGTAGTGTCTGCACAATGTTTCTCGATAAGGGGATAATATGAATCCAAAACAAATGACGCGCCCTAGAGCGCTGGGTAACACGATTTTCCTAGCAGCGTTTGTGACTGTGCTCATCCTTGCGCAGCCAGCCGTCGCCGGGCCGACGGTCACAGTTTACAAAAGCCCGACCTGAGGTTGCTGCGTCGCGTGGGTGGGTCACCTGCGAGAAAGCGGTTACAATATAAAAACAAACGAGGTTTCGGATGTTCAGCTCGATGCGATCAAAGATAAATACAGCGTTCCGCAGCCTCTTCGTACTTGCCATACCGCAATCGTCGAGAACTACGTCATTGAGGGCCACGTCCCCGCGGAACTTATCGAGCGAATTTTGAAAGAAAAACCAGCTTTCGCCGGACTTGGAGTTCCGGGAATGCCGATCGGCTCACCGGGAATGTACGGTCCCAAGCCAGAGCCTTATGACGTCTTCTCTTTTGACAAGAAAGGCCAGGTCAAACTTTACAAGCACATGCCCCCGTACAAGCAGTGAGTTTTATGATTTGACTGAGCGCAGTTTTTTCCTGGCAATACTTTTTATCGGGACCGGTACATCATCCCAGGGCCCATCATACCGCCGCCCATCATCCCCCCCATCCTTACGGCCATCCAACCTTGCTGTTCCTCTCCAAGAACCTGATTCGGGTCGAGGCGGTGATCACGGAGGACGAGCGACTCCAAGTAATATACCAGCGCCCAGAGTTCCCGACTACTTAGCGAATCTGCATAAGACGGCATCGGAGTCCCGGAAAGCCCGCTAACAAGCGTGAGATAGGTTTCTCTAATATCAGATCCTCGCTTGAGTGGGCGCCAGGTCAAGTCCGACGGCCAGATCGGCCAGCCCCAATCGTCTTTGAGGTCTCCCGCGGATGGACCATCGCCGCGACCTTGCTCTCCATGACAAGCATTACAGCCGCTTTCCTTATACAACCGTTTACCTTGATCCAGGATTTCCTGCGTTTTCGGTGGAGCCGCCGGAACACTGATTGGTTTTCCCGGCTTTTCTTTCACAAACCGGGGTGAGAATGTCTTGATGTATTGAATCACTGCTCTCCGATCGTTGTCTCCTAGATCGGCACGGCCAATCATTCCAGTCCATCGAACTCCTTGAGTCACAGTACGAAGCAGATCATCATCCGTGGGCAATGAACCTGAAGGTGTAGAGCCGAACTTGAATACGCCAGTTCTAAAGTCTCGCGGCCGGATGCGAAACAGCGAAGCAGCCGGACCATTGCTGTCTCCGTCAACACCGTGGCAGACAGCACAGTTGACCTGATAGATTTGTTGTCCCAGGTACAAGGTTTGTTTAGACGGCGACGTTTCGGTTTCGGCAGCGCCGGCTGATCTCAAGGTGAATTCAAATCCTGGCCAGAGCACAAGACCAATAAGAGCCCCCGCGGCGATTTTCATGGTTTCTTCCAATCAACAAATCAGACTGAACCCATTGCTAGACGGGCGCCTGAGCGCGTCGGGTTCTACGATTCTAAATCTTTTCTCTTTTCCTCGAATTCAGCTTTTTGAATTTCCCCTCTCGCGTAGCGGCGTTTAAGAACCTCCACGGCATCTTCCGACGGCTTCGATCTCGCATGCGGTGACAAATAACGGACGAGAAGAACAATTCCAGCGATCGCGAGGACCAAAAATATCAACATAAAAATAAACATAAATATCCCCCATCCGCCTCCCATCATGTTGTTATGCCAACCCCAGGGCCCTGGATAACCTGGCTGCCATTGAACCAGCATTTCTCCAACCATCGATAAAGTTTTCATTTTTGTCTCCTCCTTATCCTTACGGCCACCGATTTAAAACCCAGGAGGAAATCTCCCTTGTTGAATAAGGTCTACAAGCAGAGAAAGATTTTCTCCATTTTCACGGTAATAGCTATTTCTTATTCGTCGGCGGCTTTTTCTCTAAGCTGTACCCTGGCAAATAACGCCTAGTATATTCTTCGACGAAAGCCTTTGTTCTTGCCTCACACTCCTGGGAGTAATTCTTTCTCGCTTGTCGCCGTCACTGTCTTTTGATTCTGGCTTTCACACTGTTTCGTGTTAGTCCAAAATTCTTGTTCCCGTTCCTCAACAGATTGGTCATTTTTTGGCTTCGGGCTGAGGCTCGGCTTTGGCTTCAGCTTTGGGCTTAGGTTCGGCTTTTGCCTCAGTCTTAGGCTCGGCCTTCAGTCTCAGCAGTCGCGGGCGCAGGGATTTCACTTTGGTTTTTTGCGCAACGGACGCGCGGTGGCGTTTCGTCGCGGCGCCTGCCCAGCCTAACCGTCAATATTCTCAATCCGATATCAACCGCGTCTCAATTTATCGCGCTGCTCCTTGGTGAGCACCGCATCGATCTGCTTCTGGGCGCTGAGCGATAGGTCAAACATCTGTTGGCGCAGCTCCGACATCTTGCGGTAGCTCTTGCTGAGCGCTGCGTCATCGCGTTGGTCCGAGTAGTACTGCTCGTTCATCAGCGCTTGCTCATCCTGCATCTTGCCCATAATTTCCCAGTGCTTGCGCCGCACGTCGTTCTGGATCTTGGCAATCTTGCTGCGTTGCTCTGCGCTGAGATTGAGATCAGATCTCGTACCGTAACCGAACATCGTGCCAGAACCCATGCCGTAGTCGGGGCCGAAACTGCCCATCATACCTGGTCCCATCCCGTAACCACCGCCCCAACCCGGACCCATCATCCCTGGTCCCATTCCATAGCCGTATCCCGGTCCATAACCGTACCCTCCTCCAGGACCCATCCCATAGCCCGGACCGGGCTGAGTCCCCTTATCGCCGGGAGCCGGAGATTGAGCAAAAGCAGAGGTTGTCAAAACCAGCAAAAACAATATCGCGAATATCGCCGAGACTTTCTTTTTCATTGTGCTTCCTCCCTCTTACGAACTCTTTTAGATTGTCTTATTGTATGTCGATCAGTGATAACATTTATTCCACCTCACGGAGACGCCCGCCCGTTGAATCATCCCGTGCCAGCATTAAGCAGCGGTTCTATTTATTAACAGAGAACGGTTTACGGATTCTTCTTGTCGTCTTTCTTTTCCAGCTTGTATTCCGGAAGATAACGCTGGAGATATTCTTCAACAAAAGCCTTGGCCCGTGCCTTCTGCTCTTCAGGTGTGAGATTCGGAGAGGGTTGGCTTTGCTGGGAGCCCTGGCCGTAGCCTGGCCCGTAACCTTGACCACCACCCATCATTCCTTGTCCTCCTCCGCCGTAACCTTGCCCCATCATACCTCCACCCATTTGGGCGAAAGCGTAAGATGTTAATGTGATAAGAAATAATGCCAGTGGAATGACAAGTGGCTTCTTTTTGATGTTCATTGCTGCTCCGCATTAAGTTGATTTGGAAAATATAAACCAGCAAAGCTAGTGCCATCATTCCTGCGCTCCGTGTTTCTTTGCTTGCGCGCACTGTTTAGTCCGTAAGAAGTCGAGTTCATTAAATAAGGCCGCCACTTTTTCGAAGGCCAAAGGATATTTCCACATCACTCAGACCAATACGCCACAGTTAGCACGCATTTTTGTCGCACTTTCGCCGGAGACGAAGCAATATGCTTTCCTCATATTTCGCTTCAATGACAAAATACCAGTGTTCGATTCTCATTCTTGCAAATGACTCTATCCTCTAAACAGCTCTATAGCTTCATCTTGTTAAGCCGCAGCGCATTGGTAATCACCGACACTGAACTGAACGTCATCGCGGCGCTCGCAATGATCGGACTTAACAAGAGGCCAAAGAAGGGATAGAGCGCTCCGGCCGCAATGGGAATTCCCAAGATATTGTAGATGAAAGCAAAGAACAGGTTCTGGCGTATGTTCCGCATCGTTCCGTGGCTGAGCCGGCGCGCGTTGGCGATGCCTCTAAGATCACCTTTGACAAGTGTTATCCCCGCGCTTTCCATTGCTACGTCAGTCCCCGTTCCCATCGCTATGCCCACATGCGCCTGAGCCAGAGCCGGAGCATCATTGATTCCGTCACCTGCCATCGCGACCATTTTCCCTTCCGCTTGCAGACGCTTGACGACCTCGCCTTTCTGCTCGGGCAAAACCTCCGCTTGAATCTCATCGATCCCGAGCTTGCCCGCCACGGCTTCGGCCGTCGTGCGATTGTCCCCGGTGAGCATCACGATTTTGACTCCTTCCTTGTGCAACAGCTGGATCGCTTCGGGAGTCGAGTTCTTGATCGGGTCGGCCACACCGACCAGACCCACAAGCTCGCGCTCGACAACGACGGACATGACTGTCTGTCCGTCACGGCGCAGTTCCTCGGCGCGATTCGACAACGCCGTAGGTCGCACACCCATTTCTTCGAGGAGCTTTTGATTTCCGAGCCCCACTGCTTTTCCGTCTACGGTACCCATCACACCTTTTCCCGTGACAGAGCGAAAGTCCGTTGCCTCAGTAAGCTTGATGCCCCGCTCACGAGTCCCGTCAACGATGGCCGCGGCGAGCGGATGTTCGCTCCCTCGCTCGAGGCTCCCCGCCAACCGCAGAATTTCGTCTTCGTTTTTACCGCTCGCGGGAATCACCGACACGAGGCGGGGCTTGCCCTCGGTGAGCGTTCCAGTCTTATCGACCACAAGCGTGTCAATTTTTTCCATCACCTCCAGAGCTTCCGCATTCTTGATCAGCACTCCGGCTCCCGCCCCGCGCCCCGTGCCCACCATAATTGACACCGGGGTAGCCAATCCCAACGCACAGGGGCAGGCGATGATTAATACCGCCACTGCATTGACGAGAGCATGGGCCAAGCGCGGCGCCGGCCCCACCAGCCCCCAGATCACAAAGGTGATGATCGCCACCAAAACAACTGCTGGGACGAAATAAGAGGCAACGATGTCTGCCAACTTCTGTATCGGCGCGCGGCTTCGTTGGGCTTCGCTTACCATACGAACGATTTGAGCAAGGAGCGTATCGCTTCCTACACGCTCGGCCCGCATGGTAAAGCTTCCAGTCCCATTGACGGTTCCGCCTGTAATGCGACTCTCTTTCACTTTTTCTACCGGAATGGGCTCGCCAGTGATCATCGACTCGTCAACCGACGTGGTGCCGTCCAGCACCACGCCGTCAACCGGGATTTTTTCTCCGGGACGGACCCGAAGGCGATCACCCGGCGTTACGCGCTCCAACGGAATATCCTCTTCGCTCCCATCGTCGCGTAGCAGCCGCGCTGTTTTAGGCGCAAGTCCGAGCAGCGCTTTGATAGCGCTACTGGTTCGGCTGCGGGCTCGCAGCTCAAGCACCTGACCCAGGAGAACCAAGGTTGTGATGACCGCGGCAGCGTCAAAATAAACTGCGACCTGTCCTTCAGGCCCGCGGAACGATTCTGGAAATAGGTTCGGAAATATCGCCGCAATGAGACTGTAAACGTAGGCCGTTCCGACACCGATGGCGATGAGGGTGAACATGTTGAGACTACGATTAACGATCGATGCCCAACCGCGCTGGAAGAACGGCCAACCACCCCAGAGGACAACGGGAGTGGCAAGCGCTAATTGAAACCAGTTGAGAAAATGCGGTGAAAACCAGCGGTGAACCGGCTGGCCCGGAATAAATTCGGCAAGAGCGAAAAATAGCAGAGGGGCACTAATAACCGCGCTAATCCAAAACCTCCTTGTCATGTCCACAAGCTCGGGATTCGCTTCCTCTTCCAGTGTGACAGTTCTCGGCTCGAGCGCCATGCCGCAGATCGGACAGGATCCCGGCTCCGGCCGCACAATCTCTGGATGCATCGGGCAAACATATTCGGTTCTGCTCGGAGAAAATGAGGTCGGGCTCTCCGGCTCCAGAGTCATGCCGCATTTGGGGCAAGGTCCAGGCTTGTTTTCGCGAACCTCCGGATCCATAGGACAGACATAGGCGACAGACTGTGCGTCGCGTTCGCCGTGCGTACCGCTGCTCCCGCTTCTCCCGGTTTTTTCCTTCCCCCTCGACGGGGGAAGGTCAGGATGGGGGTGCCACGATTCCGGATGCACACGTGTACCCTGCTCATTAGCGCTGGACTTCAGAAACTTCTCAGGATCTTCTTTGAACTTTGCCAAGCAATGCTTGCTGCAAAAATAATAGACCCGCCCGTCATGCTCGTGCTTTCCCGCGGCGCTATTCGGTTGAACCTCCATTCCACAAACAGGATCAATCATTGTTGAATCTCCCTGGGGCATAAACGACACTCCCAAACGATTTGTACCGCATTTACTGCTCACTTTCTCGAAACGCACCCGCCGACATCAACTTTTTCCACTCGCCTTGTCTGGAAAAAAACATCGGCACGCTTTGCCGATAGGCTTCATAGGCGGCGCCGAATTTCTGCACCATCTTTTCCTCTTCTTTTTTCGAAAGGCGATAATAAACCCACACGATAACGGGAAATAAAACCACTGTCGGAATGGTCGGCCAGTGAATCAACTGGCCAAAGACCGCAAGAAAAATACCCGTGTACTGAGGATGCCGGACAACGCCGTAAAGCTTGTCCGTCGCTAGCCGCCCTTCCTTGGTTGCAAGATAAATTTCCTTCCAACCCTCCGCGAGTAGAGAGATGCCGGCAAAAACGAAGGTGTATCCCACGATCATTTCAACCATGGCGCCCAGAGGTCCCCAGCCAAAGAGATAGGCCCAGAGGTGGCCGGTGTCGTGTGCCCAGGGAAGCTTTATTCCCAACCAGCCGGTCAACAGATAGATCGTCAGTGGAAAGCCGTACATCTCTGCGTATAGAGCGATGATGAAGGCCTGGACGAGACGAGCCCTTGTCCATTCTCTCCACCCTTTAGGCGCCACATAGCGGTAAAGGATCCATGAAGCTATCACCATCATGATGATCGAAAGCTCCCAAAAACCGATGTCTGATCCCTGGTCCATTGACGTGTCCTTATCCCTCAGCCCATGTAAGCGACAAAACGTAGTCGTATTCGCGTCCTTCGGGGATCGATTTCCAACAGCACTGGCCGGACGGCCACAAAAGGAAATCCATCTTCATTCAACCCGCTTCGACCGTATCAGCGATCGAGAACCTCCTTTATCAACTTCAATTCATCCCGCATCAGTCTCGGCAGCAAGAAATTCTCCCGCACCTTTTCTCGCCCGGCAGCACCGAAGGCATTTCTCTCTTCTACATTGTCCAACAGGTCCAAGACCTTGTTTGCACATCCCTCGACATCCTCAACCAGATACTCTTGATAGGCTTCCGGAAACTGCATGGGAATTCCGCCCGCTCGTCCGGCGACCACCGGTTTTCCCTTCCATAACGCTTCGGACACGACCAAGCCGAATCCTTCTCTGAGCGACTTTTGAATCACCACGTCGGCGCCGCGTTGAAACGCGTTCACTTCCATATTTCCCACTCCGGTGAGATTCGTGAACACGTACATGTCCTTGTCCTTTGCCGATTCGGCGTTGATAATTTCCAGCATGCGCCAGCCCTCCGGATCATCTCCGGCCATGGCGCCGATGAGCGCCAACTGGACTTCCGGTCGCTTTTCTTTTGCCAAACGATACGCCTTGATGACGCCCAACGGATCCTTCCATGGATCAAATCGGGAGACCTGAAGTAGCAGGGGGCGGTTAAGATCAACGCCGGCATTGGCCAGTGCTCGTTTGCAAACCTCCTCTGGAAGATCCATGTTTTTTGTGCTCAGAGGATCGATGGCGGGAGGAATGAAGACCGCGTGTGCCGTATTCAGGTCCGGCGGGCAAAACTCTGTCATCGTAAAAACCACGGCGTCGTATTCCTCGATGAAGGGCTTCAGAAAGTTCCATACACGGGGGTTAGGCTCCGAGCTATCGATGTGGCAGCGCCAGATCCAGCGCGCCCGGTTCGCTTTCGCAAAGTGTCTCAAAGCGGCGGGCTGTGGGTCGTGAACGACGTAAACATCATAGGCGCCTTCAATCATCTGGGCACAGGCACGGTCACGATCGAGATAGGTTCGCTTGATCGTCTCCGTGAGATCGAGATCTGCACCTTGCAGAGCATTATGAAACGCCTTCGTCACTTCGAAAAAAGGCGCGTCGCCGTGGATAACTCTCCAATCTGCGTTCACTCCCATCGCATCCAGGATGGGAATTTCCGCAGCGAGAAGCTCGGCGACGCCGCCGCCGGCTGCGGTGGCATTGATCTGGCAAATTCGAATTCCCGCTAACGAATTCGCCAACCTTTCCAACTCATCGATCAAGGCATCACCGACCAAGGGACGGTAATTGTCCGGATCGGTCGACTGCGCGCAGCAGTGACGACCAACACTTACTTGTGGAAGCATAAGATCACCTCCCGCATAAACTTAGCTGTCTCTTCGGGCAAAGCAGTGTTAATAGACATCCCCGAGCCCAGTTCAAACCCGGCGACCTTCGTCAATCGAGGAATGATCTGAATGTGCCAAAGATAATAGCTCTTCTGTTCGTCCTCCACTGGGGCTGAATGAATGACGTAGTTGTAATCCGGGTCCCCCAGCGCTTCGTGAAGCGATTCGAGGGTCACCTTGAGCACATGGGCCAACTCCGGGAGATCTTCTTCGGGGACTTTACCAAAGCTCGGTTGGTGCTTTTTCGGTCCGATCCAAGTTTCAAACGGGAATTTCGATGCAAAAGGATGAAAGACCACGAACTGCTCGGTATCAATGATGAGTCTCTCCCGAAGCGCGGTTTCATCCTGCAGAACGTCGCAATAAAGACACCGCCCCGTGTCATCATAGTAAGTGGTCGCCACCTCGTATTTTCGCCTGATATCCTTTGGAACTACGGGTGTCGCAATCACCTGCGAGTGCGGGTGTTCGAGCGATGTTCCCGCAGATTCCCCGTGATTTCGGAATATTAAAATCAGTTTTGCCCAGCCTTCCTCACGAAGACGGCGATATCTTTCTTGATAGGCTCTCAATACGTCGAGAATCTGCGTTTCCGGCAAAAGCGCGAGGGTCTGTTCATGCTCCGGCGTTTCGATGATCACCTCGTGGGCGCCAACGCCTTCCATCTCGCGGTAAATGCTTCCGACCTTTTTGTGTTCGATTGTCCCACCCGGGACGAGAGCGGCGAACTTATTAGAAACGACCCTGACGGACCAAGGTGAACTTTCATTTTTTCGGAGAACAAAGATTTCAGGAGGAGTCGAAGTTTCGTTTCCTGGACAAAAGGGACAGGTCGCTTTCGACCTTTCTCCCTCACGAGGAAAACCGTGTTTCACAAAGTCGTGGGGACGCTTCGCCCTCTCGGTCGCAAAGATCACCCATTCTTTGGTTGTCGGATCTTGTCTAAGTGTGGGCAATGTTCTTTTCCTTGTTAACCGAGCGCTTTTTGCCTAATCCTTGGCATACTTCTCTGGCTCCTTCTCAAACTTCGCCTTGCATCCCGCAGAACAGAAGTAATAGGTCTTTCCTTTGTAGTCAGCCGTGCCGGCGGCTTTACTTTCGTCTACATTCATTCCACAAATTGGATCCTTTGCCATTGTCGTCTCCCTCCTTGCCAACTTCATGTTCATTTGTCCGTGTATGCTCTCTGTTTTAGATTTTCTCTTTGGCCGCGCAACTCTCATGCAGACTTCCTCACGGCGATTTGATCTCCTCGAACATTCACAACATACGGTTCCAATGGTCTCGGAGGCGGTCCAGCTATGTTTTTTCCGTTGGGATCATAATGGCCGTTATGGCACGCGCACCAAATGTGACTCAGGTCGAGCCGGTACTGAACGATACAAGCGAGATGGGTGCAAATTGCGGTAAAGGCCCTCAGATCTCCATCCGGAGTTCGAATCAAGATTCCCGGCTGGCTCCCGAACTTGAAGATCTGCCCGCTGTTGGCTTTTACGTCCTCCGGTTTGATTGACAGGGTCACAGCGCGAGCCGTTGACTCCTCTACTCTCGGCGGAACGATGTATCGTGTCACCGGGTATAGGGTCGAAACGATTAACGCGCCGGCACTGGTCCCCAGAAACCAGTTAAGAAGCTCCCGGCGGCTAACGTTCCACCCGCCGCCATCTTCCGTTTGCGTCGTCACACTACCAACGCTTTTTTTCTTCTGCCAAGATGAACCCACGTTAAGTTTCATTTGATTCTTTCCTGTATGCTTTCCGCCCGTGGCGGAAGCGACGAATCCGATTTCACTGTCTCCGCCCAAAGGACTTCATACACTCGGTGAAGTCCTGAGAACCCTTTCAAGCGCGCGAACCCAAGGAAGTGGATAGGAACCGACACCGGCGCCTGTTTGCGCAACTCCTGGGCTGCCTCTTCGTCAATAAAAATCCGATTACGTTCGGGGATCTCATTCAGTTTGCTGTTCTCACCCTCTACTTGCCTGAAACTCTCGGCCACGAGTCCCTGAAGACGAAAGGCTTTATTGATCGCTGCGCCATGACGGTCACCGGTGCCATCCATGAAAATTTCGCCATAGCTGATCCCCGCGCGCAGTTCCAAGCTAGGGGCGGGTGAAAGATCCGGCGGCCGTTCGATGAAATCCCTCAACAGGCCAGTCGCTGTCTGACATGCACTCAAGACCGAGGGGAAAGTCATGAAACAACCGTCACCAGTGTTTTTCGTGAAAGTAGGTCCACGGGCGTTAGCCAGGGCTGAAGTACGCTCCTGCAAAATCTCTGCGGCATGCAGAGCTAATCCCTCGCCATAATGAGTCGCAAGATGCGTGGAGCCCACCAAATCCACGACCAGAACCGCTTCGCTTATGGAAACCTCCGGGGTTTGTCTCCTGCGCATTCGTGATCGAATGACTCGGTATGCAAAAATTCCAACCCCCCCAAGGGCCAAGCCAAGCAACACCAAAAAGGTCCGCTACCGATAAAATGGTGTTGGTTCGAGCAGGCGCTCCATCGGCATTTCGCCGATCTGCTCCTCTGGCATCATTCGGCCGGCTCCCGGACTTTCCTGCGCCACCGCGCCAACGGACGACAACGCCACTACCACCGCGATAACCAGTATCCACGAGACACCCAACCCTGTTTGATTCCGATTGAACACTAGCTTAGATCCTTCTTTCTCGATTCAAACTCTTCCCTACTAATCTCACCCCGCGCATAGCGCTGACGCGGAATCTCAAATGCCGAATCGGATTGAGACTCCTTGCCCTGACCCATCAGCCAGCGAACGGCAACGACAACCGCCACGACTATCAGCAGCCAAACTAAAATCATCATGATCAGTCTTGCCTCCAAAGTACTGTTGCTCTACGTCATTGCATGAGCCTTCGAAAACTTGACGACCCTGCTGGCCATGTAAGCTATTCCTGCGAGGTTGCACGCCAATCCGAACCAGAACAATTCAATTTGATATTGCGCCACCAAAGCGATCGCCCCGGCGGCACCCACCACCGGGAGGATGTTGGTCAGGTAATGCGCGCAACACGAAATCATCGCCGCAGTGGAGGTCGTCCCCGACACGGCGACGACTTTGCCTGACATGTCCATGTCCCGGATTGCGCTTCGAAGATAGCTGTAGAGTCCAATCTGTACGCCGAATCCAGCCGCCAGTGAAACAATAAAATACCAAAAGTCCAAAAATTGCCTGACGGTGAACTCCCAACCCGACACCGCGGCAAGAATCACAAAGTAGACCCCGAGCAGAGCCGCCATTGCACTAACTCCGAAAGCAACCGAACTCCAAATAATCCTAGTCCGGTTCACCTTTTTCCCCTCTCTCGCTATCAAATAGACTTTCCACGCCAGGCCGATCCAATCGCGCGACATCCACGCAAATTTTTGCCGACTCTCTCAGCCCCATTTGCGTTGATAAAAATTGTAGATCGGCGTGTAGACCAGTCCCCCATAGACTCCATAAAGAAAACTCTCCACCAAACCGATAACAAAGCTCCCCACGGTCAACCACTTGAAACCCGGCAACGTAATCTCCAGGAACTGCACCATATGAAAAGTTTCCGGGACGACCAGGCCGTACACCACGCAAACGACATAGCTAACCGTCGTAAAAGTCGCCAGTGACCACGTCAGAACGCGAATGTTCAGCATATGCTCCTCCAGTCATTCTTGTTTCTATTCAAAGACAGCCCTTTGATTATGACTGTCATGGCATGCCTCCAAGGTCATTTGCTCCTTCATGTGCGTGCACCAGACACAACTGCAATCCTCGTGATGGCAGTTCTTATCCTCCACCTTCATTCGCTTCAAAGCGTTCGCTAATATTACCGCAAGGGGATAAAGGGCATTCTTCAGGGGTGAAGGATCGTAGGCCTTCCTGAGAACGTCCCGCAGATCGGCTGTTCTTGCGATCCGTCGCGCAATAAAATCATAGCCCCGATTTCCGAGGAACTCGTGGATCATCCGATTTGAAAGCGAGGTTCGGAGAAGCGCCAGGATTTCTTGCTTCCAAAGTTCGTCGTAGTTCGTGCCCCGAATGATGCTCTGGGCCGCCAAGAATCCGGACCTCATCGCATATCGCATTCCAAAACCGAAAAGTGCCTCTTGAAACCCCGCTGACTCTCCGAGGTAAAGTTTTTTTCCTTCTATAGCGGTGGGACGCAGGAAGAAATTTCCATAGCCGCCGAATTCCTTCGCATTCCTCATCTCCATCGGAACCAGCTTTCGGAATGTCTCTAAGGTCCTTTTAAGGTAGATTTTCTCGTTGCGAAAATCTCGCCCGATTACGGTCGCAAGAGTGGCTCGCCCCTGATTAACCAGAAGATAAGCGTAGCCCTTCGGAGCAAGCCGGTCGTCTACGATTGCAAATGCTTCGTCTTCAAGATCTGTTTCAAAAACTACTCCCTTGGCAATCAGGTCCGCCGCGCGTGGGCCAACTGCAATAATTCCTCCGCCATCTATGTTCCAGACCCGCGCGTTGAATTTAACCTTCACCCCTGCGGCTTCGGCTTGTCGCAAAAGGCCAAAATCCAAACATCTCTTTTCCCTTCCTCTTTCGACTAGGTAAAAAAGCGGCTCACGGGTTCGGATCTCGCGTCGCCGTAGATTCGGAGAAACAAAAATGCCGCCTCGATACGGTTCAAAACGAAAATTTACCTCCACGTTGATCAGCCTGAGAAAATCTTTCACGTCACTTACCGTCGTCCAGTTTTCTATTCCCTGAAAATCTCCATGAAAGCGATGACCAACCCCAGGAGCAGCCTCGTGCAAGGTGACGTCAATGCCCGCTCTGGCAAGATTGATAGCAGCGACAAGCCCTGCCGGACCGGCCCCGATGACGCTTATTAATCCCGTACGGTTCATCTTATTCCGTTCGCCTTCTGAAGCTCCCGTATATAAACAACGATCTGATCGATTTGATTCCGCCCCACCTGCGGCTGAGCAGGCATGGCTCCGAATAGCCAATGATGCTGGGGCACGCCTAAGGTCACGGCTCGAACAATCGAAAAATCGCCGTGATGCGAGGGACCATAGATTTGGTTCACTAGGGACGGTCCTTTATCGGTCCCAGCCGCATTCTTGCCGTGACAGCTGACACAGTAAGCTACGAACGCGGCCTCTCCCGTTGTCGCTTCCGCAGAAAGCTTCGAAACCCTAACCGTGCCTTGCTCATCGGCACGTTGCTGGATCAGATAACCCCCGCCGGCTATCATGCCAACCACCGAAAGAATGATTCCAATAACAAGCGCAATTTGCCTCGATGTCCCCATATTCAAAATCACAACGGCTAATCATACGCGACGGCGCACGACAAGTTTCATCCTGTCGAAACCAACGATCTCGACTCGCTCACCCAAAGACATCGCCTCTTTACAGACGGCCTCCCAGATCTCGCCTCGGTAAAGCACTTTCGTCTTCTCTTCACTGCGTCGAAATACCGTTCCAACGGCACCCATCATTCCCTCGATACCCGTAGTTGACGGCTGGTGCATAGTCCGCCAAATCAGCCAGTAGAAAGCAGCAGACAAGAGGCAGACGCCAGCATACAAAATCAACGCTGCTTCCCAAGGGAAAAATAAAAACAGCGGCAGCGCGAAGATCGGCAACAGTAAAAGTATGTGACACATCGCTTTTTTCGTAAGTTCGCTCTGTTACCACGGTCGAACGACTTTGAGCTTCGCGAGCTCTCAAGCCCCGCTGCTTATCGAGGTTGATCCTCATCACGCTTGTTCTTACGAGCACCGTGGTCTCTATGCCCTCCATGTCCGCCACAACCCATGCCCGAAGAATGCATCCAGATAAAAACCACCAAAACGACGATCCAAAACCAGTTGTTCTGTAAAAAGTCGCCCATGACAGCTCCTCCTCTTCAACGCCCCTGCCCAGCCGCAACCATCCTTCTACTCCAGAGTCCAGCGGAACGTTCTCTCTTTAACTCCTGCGAGATCTTTAATAACGATCTCAATCCACTTTGCATCCGGCGATTTCTTCGGGAAGGTCAAAGTCACCTCTCGATGATGGCCACCGCCTTTGTTCTCGACCTTTGTCGGTGAGTAAGTTTTTCCCGTGCCATCCCGCAGCAGCGCTAACGTCTTAAAATCATAGCTGTCTAAACCAACCGAGTGCGTGTTGAGCGCCACTTGGAAGCGGGGACTCTCATTATTGCGCGGATTCACGTAGGTTACGGCCACAGTGACTCCTCCTCCCGAGATGGTTTGCGTCGCGTCCGTCGTGCCGGCTGCGTAACTCTTCGCGCTACCCATGAACCCTGCCAAGAGAAATCCTGTAAGAAATAATCTCAGTGCTTTCATGCTCGTTTGCTCCTTATCGTCATAGTCCCGCAGACGGTTTGTTGAGGAAGCGGTTTCATGCCTTCTCGCGCCGGAAGAGACATCCTTCAATTCGGCGAAAAGGAATGACTTACCAATGCCTCGGCAAACCGGGCATCCGGAAAAACAAGAGGGATTTCAGACTAAGAAAACGGAGAGTAGAAGATAGCGAGAGCGTGACGGAAAACCAGGCGGTGAAGACGTAATGAACCAATCAAGATGAGGACTTCGCCCGCCCGTGATATTTTTACCAAGCGCAGCCACTCCACTTGAAACGGAAGACTTTAATTGGATGGCCTTGCGCGGCTGTGTTAGAGAACTCGCGGAAGACGATTGTACGATCGCGTCAAATTCGTGATGAATTGTAAGACAATGTACTTCGCTGGCCAGTCCACCAGCAGAACGGCCGACAAAATCTGTCGACGGCTTTCGGCTTTCAAAACTGCCGCCTGCCGACTGTTCCTCAGCGCTTTCCCCCGTCTCTCTCAGGCAATCCTCAAAAGCCCACGCTACACCGGAGTAGGCGAATAAAACTGAGAGGTAGAGCATGCCGAGAGATTTAAGAAATCGACCCTTCATATTAATACGCGCGCCTCACAGCGATTGTTACTAAGCAAGATATCCGCCAACGTCAAAAGCCAGCGGAATGCTCAACCGTTACTGGATCTTATTGCGTCTTTTTTCTCAAGATTGACAAAGTCAACCCATTAGCTTTGCAAATTCAAGAAAACAAGGTTGATTCATCTGAATGATCGATTCGTCTATCCTTTCGCCGCCAGTTATCCGGCATTGGCTGTCCCTGCGTGAACGTCAATCCCGTCCCGAGTAAGATCCTCCTCGCTTGCCTTGAGGGCAACGGTTCCCTGTGGATGTTCATACCAACCAGGATCTTCGTCATAGCTTTTTAACTGATCGCGGACCTTCACGATCGTAAACATCCCGCCCATGGTGATGTAGTCGAAGGGCCCCTGGCCGCCCTTCATAGAGATCGTATTGCGCGGATACGGCATGACCTCAGCCATCCCGCCCATATCCATTCCGGTTTGACCCATGCTCATATATGCCGGGAGCAGAGAGCGGATTTTCTCGTCCAGGCCCTCGGTCTTAATGCCTACCATGTTGGGAAACTGATGCCCCATCTGGTTCATCACGTGATGCGTCATATGGCAATGCATGGCCCAGTCCCCGGGAGCGTCGGCGATGAATTCGATGTTGCGCGTCTGTCCGACTGCAACGAGAGCCGTGGTTTCCGGCCACTGGGCCGAAAGAGGAATATCTTCGCCGTCCGTCGCCGTGGTCCGGAAGTGGAAACCGTGGAGGTGGATCGGATGATGGTCCATCGCCCCCAGGTTGCCCAACCGGATGCGAACCTTATCACCGGTTTTGCACACTAGGGGACTGGTAGAAGGAAAGCTCTTACCGTTGATCGTCAAGATATTGAAGCCGCTGTCTTTTACGGTGTTTGGGCGCGCCGTTCCGGCTTCAATCACCCACTCGCTCAGCATCAGCACAAAATCGCGACCGACTCGATATTCAGGAGAGGGATTTCTGGGATGAATAACAAACATGCCAATCTGTCCCATCCCCATCTGTGTCATCTCGTCATGATGGGAGTGATACATGAAGGTTCCGTGCTGGCGCAAAGTCCACTCATACTTCACTGTCTCACCCGGTTTGATGTACGGTTGCGTCAGACCGCCGACGCCGTCCATTCCATTGGGGAGATAAACCCCATGCCAATGAACGGAGGTACCGACTGGCAACCGGTTCGTCACGTAGATCCGTATCCGTTCGCCCTCGACCGCCTCAATCACGGTGCTGTTCACGCGTCCGTTGTATCCCCAGCATTTAGCGCGCAGGCCCGAGTCAAAAGCATGATCGACCTCTTCCGCAATCAAGTGGAAGACTTTCACGCCATCCATGACCCTAAACGGTAGCGTGCCACCGTTTGGGATCACGACCGGCTTGTAACCCTTTTCCGGTAAAGCTGGCGGCAGCGGTTTCACATCGATGGCTCCTCCGCTGTAGCTCTTCTCCCAATACGGGCGACCGCCCTGAGATTTCTGTTGTCCAGACGCAGGCTGATATTGCACCGAGCCGCTGCCATGGGTTGTTGCCTGGCTCTCCTTCCCCAACACCGCGACACCGCCCGCGATTGTAGCAGCGCCGAGACTGAGTATTCGCCGTCTGGAGATTTTATCAGCCATTTCTTCTCCTCCGTACTTTAATTCCCTTCTCTGCCGTTGATCTTGACTGGCCCGGCTGTCCCTCCGGTCGGTAATCCATTCGAGCTTGGCAGCCGACCGCTCAAAAGCTGCCCGAGGTCTCCCCGGGCCAGCCAGTAATCACGTAACGCTTCAATGTAGGCGACCGCCATCTCGATCTGCTGTTCCCGCGCGCGCAATAGTTGAATGGGCCCGAGCTGCATCGCGTTGTATTGCAACTGGGACTCGTTCACGATTCGCTCATGGAGCGGCAATAGAATGTCCCGATAGTACAAGGCGCGATCCCGGAATCCTTCCACCCGATCTCGAACAGCGCGCGCCGTAGAGCGTACTCGCACCGCCAAGGCATAGTATTCCTGCTGGGTGCGCCTGAGCTCCGCCGCCGAACGCCCAACCCGGGCTTGACCCTGATCGAAAAGTGGAATGGGAAATTCCAGTACCGGCCCGACCTCCCATGCACCTTCGTTTCGTTCCGCGAACGGCCCGAAACCCAACTCCGGGATCAAAGCCGTTGTTCGGTTAAATCCCAACTGTTCGCCCGCGACGAGAATGCGCTGCCTCGCATGGGACAAATCAATGCTCCGGCTGAGCGCAACGCGTTCGATATCCTCGGTCGGCATCGGCTGCGCTGGAATGTCAGGCAAATGTCCGTCGCTTTGCCACTCGGTATTTCTTCCCCACAGCCCCATTAGATCGTTCAACTGTTCCCGGCTTTGGCGCACCGCGATCTCGGCGGACCTAAGCGCCAGCTTGCCGGCTTCTGTAAGGGCCCGTTCCCTGGCCAGGTCCAGATCGGTGATATTCCCAGCTTCATTCAGCCGGCGCGCCACTTCCAAAGATGCGTTCAATGCCTGGACAATCGTTTGTCGCAGCTCCAGCATTTGTTCATTTGCCAGATGTAAATAAAAGGCGGCCCTGGCTCTCGCAGCAAAGTCGAGTACGGCACCTGTGACTCGAAGTTTCGCCTCATCAAACCGGGCGGCGGCGACTCGCTTGCGAAGCGGCATGTAAAAGATATCGAGAAAGTTCATCACCGTGACAAGTTCCAAATTCGCCTGGCCGCCAGAAGTCGGGAACTTAACTGCCGCCTCGAAGATCGGATTATTGAGGAGTCCGGCTTGCACCAGGTCTGCCTGCGCAACGCCCAGGTCCGAGTAGACCGCCTGGAGGTCACGATTGTTCAGCAACGCAACCTGGACCGCCTCATCGACAGTGAGCTTTGCCTTCAGCAACGAGTCAACTTTCGTGGCGGCTTCTTTATCCAGCTCGGTTCCGTTGTTCCAAAATATCCGGCTTGCGCTCCGCTCTTCCACCGTCGCTTTGACATCGTCAAAACCGGCGTTGAGTGCTACCGTCGCGCAACCGCTGAGCAGCACGAGCCCAACAACCAACCAGCCAGCATTTTTCAAACCTATCATCGGCGCATCTCTGTCCGGTGCTCAGCAGTTACTGGCATCACTTCTTCTCAATCTTAACGATCGTTTTCTTTGGAACGTCGATAGTGAAGCGAACCTTGTCCCCGGATTTCAGTCCTTCGAGAAGGGTAGGAGGATCGACCTGATAACCCATCGTCATGGGTCCCATAAATCCCTTAATTTCTCCGTGCTCCACAACGAGTTGGTTGGCATTCGGAACCGTTGCCACGACTTTGCCCTCACCCGCCACCGTCTGGTCCCCAGTCTGTGCCGACTGCTGAGCCTCATGGCCGCCTTGCTGGGCCGCCATGGCCGGCGTAGGTTGTGACGAGGGTAAATCCGATCGCGCGTAGGCAAGCGTTTTCGACATCGGACGGGCGGGCGCTGCCATCGCCTCAGGATGAGCCGGATGCTCAACAGTCAACGGCGGGATTTGATAAGCCGCGCAACCCGTCAAAAGCGACAATGATAGAATTAATATGAAACAATTCTTGTTTTTCATGGCTGCTTTCTCATCGCGGTCACTATTTGAGTTTCACGATTTTAGTGACTGATTGGTTTTCGGTATCGAGCGTGAAACGAATTTTATCGCCTGATTTAATTCCTTTAAGGATAGATCGTGAGCTGACTTTGTACCCCATCGTCATCGCGTCCATGACACCCTTGATCTCGTCGTGCGTGATAACAACCTCCTGGTTTTGTGGCACAACGGCGATTATCTTCCCTACCCCGGTCACAAATTTGGCAATACCTGGGGGCCTTAATGAAGCGAGATAAGCCGAAAGATCGATCAGCTCTTGAACCGTCATCCGGTCGTTGTAAACGGGCATCCTGGAATTGCCGTCCGGGTCGCGGTCTTCTTTGGCTGCCCAGGCGCTCGGATTGATGGTGGACTCCGTGAAATACTCGAGCGGATGCATTGATCCCATCTGGCTCAACTCCGGGCCGTAATCGACGCCGGCAAAGTCAAAGTTTTCACCGCGCACTTCGTGGCAAAAATAGCACTCGAACTTGATAAACACCGCGCGGCCTTTGCCCGGGTCGCCCTTAGGCATCGTAAACCGCCAATTCTGAGGATGATGGGTGTGTAACTCTTCGTGATGGTTCCCTTTTTCTTGAGCCTTCGACGATGAGAAACACGCGAGTAACGAGAAGAGAACAATCGCAAACCAGGACGGACGCAAATCGGCAACCATAGCCATGCCTCACAAAATCATAGATAGGTTGGAACACACCCCTGCCGTTTCAGGCAGAGGAACGGCAAGATGAACGAAGGCTAGATTCTAAAAACGGAGAGAAGCAGGTGGGGTGAAAGGCCCACAAGGAAAGGATAACGGGGAAATCTTCCGGCACTACTACTGATGAAATGGTTCTGAGCGTTCAGGGAGGTTTGTTCTGCGGATAAAGCCGAATGCGAAGCTAATTTAAGTTCGTGATCCCGCGGTTTCGGATCCGACTTCACCGATAGCGATGCAAGGGATTGGAGATCGAAGTGTAGCTGAGCACAATGAACCCGGGGCGCGGACTGATCATGTTCCGAATCGCCATGATGCGAATCGGAAATAGCGCCATGATGATCTTCGTCCACCGTCTCGTGGACGTGGCGGAAACAATCCGCCCAAACCGAAGCTGGCCCACTAAGCAGGAAAAAGAGAGAAAACAGAGGGATCAAGAAGCGCCGCATAGAGTTTCAGATGCGTCAGCATAACTGACGATGAAACCCGATTCAAGTCGTTTGAAAAACTCTTGAGTTCTTTTAGCTCGCTTTCTCCGCGACTATGGTCGAAAAATCTTTACGCGTGCCCTCAGGCGCTGGGAACGTCTGGTAGCGTGATTCCAGGATGGTCCAACCGTCAAACCGTTCTTCTAACTCGTTCCGTCGAAAGAGACAGTAGTTATCCGGATCGAACATCCCTAGATAAGTCGTGCCCTCAATCAGCACGTTGACCATTGCCCGGCCGGCGGGTTTGACGTATTCTTGGATGGCGGTTAAGAGTTGAAGCGCCTTCTCGTGATGGCACCGCCTACAACGCAAAAGATCCGGAACATCGCGCTATCAAATTAAGATGTTTCAAGCTGTCGATCTAGCCGTGACAACTCCTGACTTGACCAATTGCCACAAGCCAACGAAGATCATCAACACACCAAACCATTGCGCTTCGGTCAAGCCGAAGGCGAAGGCCGGATTTAACCGCCAGAATTCGACCACTAATCGCGCCAAGCCCGAGAGGGCCAGGTAGAGCCAAAAGATCGCGCCCGGTGCATACTCTTTTTTTCTAAGCGCCCACAGGATGCCAAAGATAACCGCCGATTCGAGAAATTCGTAGATCGGCGTCGGGTGAACCCGCACGCCGGGGGGATAAGGAATGCCAGTGGAGGGGTCGACCCACCCGATGATTGCGTTGGTGTAAGCTACACCCCAAGGCAAATTGGTCACAGTTCCCCAATCGCCGTCCCCCGCTACGTGGCATCCTAGCCGTCCGATGCCATAGGCAATCGCCAGCGCCGGAGCCGCGATATCGGCGGCTTTCAGCCACGGGATATGGTTTTTCCGAACAACCCAACTAACTCCCAGCACGCCGCCCAAAAACCCGCCATACCACGTGAAACCGGCCCCGGTAAAAATATAGTCCCACGGCGAGCGGAGAAAATGACTCCACTCTTCGACAATAAAAAGAAGTCGAGCTCCAAGCAATCCGCCTATGGCGGCGGCGAACACCATCGTGGAAGCCAACTCCGGATTGTAGCCCTTTCGTTTAAGCTCTGCTTGAACGACCCACGCAGCGGCAATCGCCGCCAAGGCCATGAATACACCGAAGCTATAAATAGTCAGCGGTCCAAATTGAAAAAGAATCGGCAGCATCACGCTCCCCTGAAGCAGTCGTATAAGGAGGTTACCAAAATATGCTGAGAAAATCACATCACGGAGTCTTTTGATTCAAGCCATAGTACCACGCATCTCTTCTGCTGCCGTCCCTCTAGCCCTTCAGCAGCATTGTCAATCATGATTTTCTTTGTTACCAGTATCTGTATTTTGCCATCCCGATGAAGAGCCTGTTCGTTCCTATTCTTATAAGATTCAGTTCGCGCACAAACTGAAACAAGGCACCTCCAGCGCTAATTCGTGAAAGCCGTTATCCAAAGAGTGTCCCGAGCCGAAGTCAAGGTCGCCGACGCGCTCATCGGCAGAATCGGCCCCGGCCTTTGTATTTTTCTGGGCATCGGCAAAGACGATGGCCAAAGCAACGCCGATCGTCTTGCGGAGAAGATCAAGAATCTGAGAATTTTTGAAGACGAGAATGGCAAGATGAACCGATCCATAGAGGAAATGGGCGAAGAAGTCCTGGTCGTATCGCAATTCACCCTGTATGGAGATTGCAGGAAAGGCAATCGTCCTTCCTTTAGCGATGCGGCGCCACCCGACGAGGCGGAAAAATTGTACGACTATTTCGTGCAGCGATTGCGCGGCGCGGGTCTCACCGTGGCGACCGGACAATTCAAGGCGCGAATGGCTGTCGCCTTGACCAACGACGGACCGGTCACCTTTATCGTCGAGACCTAGGAAAAAAATGAACGTCGTCTTGTTTCAACCGGAAATCCCGCCCAATACCGGAAGCATCGCGCGGTTGTGCGCGGCAACGCTCACGCCGCTCCATTTGATCGAGCCCCTGGGTTTCAAGATCGATGACAAGCATCTGAAACGTGCCGGGCTGGACTACTGGGAATTCGTTGACCTTCGGGTCTACAGATCATGGGATGATTTCTTCACCCGGCATGCCACCAGAAATCTTCTCTACTTTTCCAAAAGAGCGAGCCAATCCTTCACCCGGACTCGATACCAGGAAGACGACTATCTTGTCTTCGGCCCCGAAACCCGCGGCCTGCCGCAGGAGCTTCTGGACGCCAATCCGGATCGCTCGTATCGCATTCCCATGATGGGTACCGGGGTGCGCAGCTTGAATTTATCCAATGCCGTTTCCATCGTGCTCTACGAAGGACTCCGGCAGTTGGGGAAACTGGATCAAACAAGCAAACTTATTTGGAAATCACACAGAGTTGACTCGCGCAAAAACGCAAAGGCCGCCAAGTTCGGAGAAAAAGAACATTATCTTCTTGCGCTCTTGGCGTCTTGGTACGATGAAAGTTTCGAATCGTTCGTAAAGTCTGAATACCTCGTCTCAAAAGAGAGTTTTTCAAGGGCGACACTGCTGATCATGATCATCGGGTCTGACCCACAGGGTACCCGTCCGGCGATCGCGTAAGATTCGCGGGGAACATCTAGACAAAACACAAAAAGTGAGGACAAAGTTTGAAAAAAGTACCGGTTTCCACTTGACGCCCGCGCTTGTTTCTGGTCTATTTTGCATCCAGTTCGATCGGCCGGTTTGCCGATCCGGTCACTTCATCGATTCGTTCTACATAGCCCGGACTGGATCTTATTCAGCCGGCTTTTTATTTCGCCGATGGCAGAATGTTTGAAGACGAAAACTCAACGCGTTGACGCTCGTCGATTAGATTGAGGAGGAAATATGCATCAGTTAAAAGATGGAAAGAAAATTTCTTGGCTCGCTGTGTTCCTATCCGCGCTCGGGATCGTTTTCCCCACGCCGGCTCAGCCAGCCGATCAACCCGCAGGAAAGCTCGAAAAAGTGAGGATCGCCTACAGCGCTATTTCTGGCAGCCAACTCGTAGGGTGGATCGCCAATGACGCAGGGTTCTTTCGCAAGAACGGGTTGGATGCTGAGTTCATCTTTGTCGAGGGTGGGCCGCGGGCCGTCCAGTCCATCGCGTCGGGCGAGGTGCAGTTCGGCGTGGTGGCCGGTGCCCCTGTCATACAGAGTCATCTTCGGGGTTCGTCGGTAGTCCTAGTGACGGGATTTCTTAACACCCTCGACTATCAGTTCATCGTTGACAAGAGAATCACCCGGCCGGACCAGCTAAAAGGCAAGGCTGTGGCAGTAAGCCAGCCAGGATCCTCGTCCGATTTCGCCATGCGCTATGCTCTGGATAAATACGGGCTGGAGCCAGGCAAGGATGTAACTCTGATCGAAATCGGCAGCCAGCCGGCGCGCTTTTCCGCGCTCGAATCAGGTAAGATCCAGGGGGTGATGATCGCGGTTCCGTTGACTCTCACGGCCAAAAAGATGGGCTTTAACGTCCTGGCCGATCTTCAGATGCTGGGGCTCGAATACCAATACACCGCAATGGCAACCACTCGAGAGTTGATCAAGTCGCGCCCCGATCTCGTCCGGAACGTGGTGAAGGCCTCCGTGGAGGCCATCCACTATGTCAAGACCCATCGTAAAGAGTCCATAGAAATTCTTCGGAAGTATATGAAGACCGATGACATCGAGGCGCTGGCAGAAACCTATGAAGCCACCGCACTCGCCCTGATTCCCGAGAGGCCCTATCCGACCCTCCGCGGAATTCAGATTATACTTCAGGAACTCGGCACAAAAGACCCTAAGGCTAAGGCAGCCCGGCCTGAGCAGTTTGTGGATATGAGCTTTGTCAAGGAACTTGATGGTTCGGGATTCATCGACCGGCTGTATAAAGCGACGCCGGCTGTTGCCAGCGCTGAAACTCACCCACCTCCTGCTCCAAGCACCACGGAGAAAGCAACGCAGACCGCTCAAAAGAACGCGATTGTTTCCGACACCAAACAGAGAACGGAAAAACTAGCTCAAGCCCCCAAGACTTCTTCTTCCGCGTCAACGGAATATACAGTGAAGGCTGGGGATACCCTCAGCCACTTGGCACTCGAATACTATGGGAATGCACGCAAATGGCGGCAAATTTACGAAGCTAATAAAGAAACTATGCCAAATCCAAATTATATATACATTGGACAGAAGATTCTTGTCCCTGCCGATACGCCGCGAGCGGCGTGACGACGATGGCACTCAGGGCTAGCTTCCCCGGGATAGTAAAGGGGTTCACGCTCGCTGCACTGCAAGTCTACACTTGACATAAGCAGTAAAGATTAGATAGCGTTCGCGCATTCTATGCCCGGCCGGCCCTTTCTTCAGATACCAGGCCCGAGCATTGTGCCAGAGCGCGTTGTTCGGGCCATGTCCCAGCCCCTGATCGATCATCGGGGTCCTGCATTCGCAGCGCTGTTGCGCGAAGTTTTGCAGGGGCTCAAAGCGCTATTTCGAACGGCCGACGGTCATGTTCTCCTCTTCCCCGGCTCCGGCACCGGAGGATGGGAATGCTCTATTGTCAATACGCTTTCGCCCGGCGACCAAGTGCTGGGCTGTGTGAACGGTTACTTCAGCGACCTATTTTGCCGCACCGCCACCTCCCACGGTATCGACGTGCAGAGACTGGAGGCCGAGTACGGCGCGGGCGTGCCGGCCGATGCGATTGAGGAGCGCCTGCGTCGAGACAAGGACCATCGAATCAAGGCCGTTCTCGTAGTCCAAACCGAAACCTCCACCGGTGTCACCAGCAGCCTTGCCACGGTGCGCAAAGCCATCGACGCCGCGGCCCACCCCGCGCTTCTCTTGGCCGATGTGGTGAGCTCGCTGGGCTGCACGGATCTGCGCTTCGACGAGTGGAAACTGGACGTCGCCCTGACCGCTGCTCAAAAAGGGCTCATGCTGCCGCCGGGTATGGCACTTCTCGCCGTGAGTGAAAAAGCGCTTGAGGCGAATCGCGCGGCCCGGTGCGCCCGCTCGTTTTGGGACTGGCGGCCGGTTCTGGAGAGCAATGCGGAAGGTCATTTTCCCTATACCCCGGCGACTGCCCTGTTATTCGGCCTGAGCGAAAGCCTAAAGATGCTCTTCGAAGAAGGGTTGGAGAATGTTTTCTACCGCCATGCGCGGCTGGCCGGCGCCTGCCGGAGAGGGATCAACGCGATGACTCTGCAACCTCTTCGCGCGCGATCCCGAACAATATTCTAATACGCTGACTGCGGTCTCAATGCCCGAAGGGTTTGATTCCGACTCGTTCATCAATCATACCCTTTCGCTCGTCGATCTGCCGCTCGGCAAAGGTCTCGGCAAAGTCAAAGGAAAACTCTTCCGCATCGGCCACCTCGGGAGTATCAACGAGCTTGAGCTCTTGGGCGTTCTGGGCGGAATCGAAATGGCATTAAAAAGCTTCGGCGTGAAGTTGCCCCTCGGCGCTGGTCTGGCAGCGGCGGAAACTTTCCTGTTGGAAACCACCATCAAACGATCGCCTTTATGAAAATCGATCCGCATAAATGCGTTGCCTGTGGAAACTGTTTGCCGGTTTGCCCAATGGGCGCGATCTACATCGATCCGTCCATCAACCGGGCACGCATCAATGCGGATGAATGCGTGGAATGCTTTACCTGTTATCGAGGCATGTCGAAGGAACATCTCAACCCCATGCTGGTACGAACGATCCGCAAGACCGCGCAATTTTTCCGGTTTCGTTTCGATCCGGAACCCGACATCTGCCCCACGGATGCGATTGTGCCGGAAGAGTTGAGTTGGCCGAGGGTCGTCCGACGCGCCTTCTCCGATCCTCAGGTGCCGCACGAGTCGACCGGCATTCATGGGCGCGGCACCGCCGAAGTTAAGACTAACGACGTCACCCACCGAGTGAAGGGAGGCGAGGCAGGCTTCGTAGTGGAGTTTGGCCGGCCGGGGATCGGCGCTCGCTTTCGCGACATCGAGCGGGTCACATGGAGCCTTGGCCGAGTTGGGCGTGGAATTTGAAAGCAATAATCCCGTGACTTCGCTTATGACCGACCCTGCGCGGGGTCTTATCCGCTCGGAGATACTCGACGAGAAGATTCTATCGGCGATCGTCGAGATCAAAACTAGCCTGGAACAGGTGCCTTCGGTCTTGAGGAAAATCAGAGAGCTTTCCCGCGAGGTAAAGACGGTGATCAGCATCGGCGTCTCAACTCGCTGTGGCGGCGCCGGCGAGGAGCCATTGAAGGAGATTTTGGAGCGCGAGGGCTATCCGACTTATCGGGGCAAGACTAATTTGGGACTGGGGCGAGTTACGGTAGTCTCGAGTTCCGAGTCTGGCGTCTCGATTTCAATCCGAAACCAGAAACCCGAAACTCAAAACGCGCAATAAATCGCGTATGACCAACACGCTTCACCGGTACAGCGAGCACTACGCCTTTGAAACGCCGCCGAACCCGGCTCCGGTCCGGGACGACTATATCGTATTCGCCATGGCGAGCAGCGGGATCAACGATGACGATCTGGTCGAGAAATACCGAGCTTTCCTGCGCCTGGCGCTGCAGCACAATCCCGTGAATATCGGCGACGCCACCAAGGGTGGGATACTCCGTCCACGACAGGACTTGAACCCAAAAGCCCACTGGATGCGTAATCAACAACCCAATCCAGAAGAAGTCATCGCGGGCATCGAAGGCCACACGACCGTGGCGGCAGTCTTTGACAATTATGCAGACGTGAAGGCCTTTGTACACGATGTCCAATGCGCGAATCTGGGCGTATCGGTGAATATCAGCGCGCCGATTGACGATGCGGACCGTTGCTGCCGCGAGAACGGGATTACCCGCCACAGCGTGGAATATTCCTTGGGGTTTTGCGGCCGGGTGGACCGGTTGCCGGATGCCACCGTGCTGGAACTTTCAACCATGTGCGGCCACGGCATGCTTTCCGCCCAGTTCGTCGAGAAAATGATCGATTGGGTCAAAGAAAACCGCCGCACCCCCGCCGAGGTTTCACGTACGATGGCTCGCTTCTGCAGCTGCGGCGTGTTCAACATCAGCAGGGCCGAACGCATCCTTGATGAGGCAAGAACGAAAAACCGGTGAGATTCCCGTCGAGGGAACAAAAGGACGGGAAAGGAGAAAAAACAAATGAAGCGCATATTCTTTGGTGTTCTGGTCCTGACCTTGGTTGGTCTTTGGATTCGACCGTCGATGGCGCAGACCGTTACGCTAAGGCTCGGCCATGTCGGTTTTCCGGGCTCTCTTTTCGCCATCACGACGGATGAATATGCCAACCGAGTCAACGCCGCGCTCAAGGGAAAAGTGGAGATCAAGGTCTTCCACTCCAGCCAGCTCGGCAGTGACGAGCAGATGATGAGGGGGATCAAAGTGGGCGCTCCGGAGATGGTGGCACCATCAACGGTCATGAGCACCGTGGAAGCGAAATTCGGCGTCTTTGAGATGCCCTACCTCATTGTCAGCCGAGCCCACATGAAGAAGGTAGCGGAGAACTCGCAAGTCCAGAAACTCCTCTTCCAAGGACTGCCTGCAAAGGGAATCAGAGTGCTCGGAGTTTGGGAGAACGGATTCCGCCACATCACCAACAACGTGAGGCCGATAGTGAAACCTGACGATCTGAAAGGGATCAAGTTGAGAGTGCCGGGCGGAGTCTGGCGGGTGAAGATGTTTAAGGAGTACGGGGCAAATCCTTCGCCCATGCCGCTCTCCGAGGTCTATTCGGCGCTCCAGTCGGGCGTCATGGACGCGCAGGAAAATCCCTTCCCACAAATCGCGTCGGCAAAATTCTACGAGGTGCAAAAGTTTCTTTCTTTGAGCGGCCACGTGTACACTCCCGCCTACCTGGTGGTGGGGGAAGAATCCTGGGCAAAGCTGCCGAAAGACAGCCAGAACACGCTCTCGAAGATCGCCTGGGAGATGGGAGACTTTGCCCGCTCCGAAGGCGAGCGGCTGGATAAGGAGCTGATGGGCAAGCTTGTCCCACCCATGAAATCCAACGAGGTCGACAAAGATGCGTTTATTAAAGGCTCGGCCGGGGTCTACGAAGAATTTGGCAAAGAAGTACCGGGCGGGACTGATCTGATCAAGGTCATCCAGTCGCTGCGGTAATATCTAGAGATTCGAGATTCGAGTTCGAACACGAATTCAGAATTGTGCCCCCTGGCTATCCCAATGCGAAAGAACCACAAGCCATAATCAACCATGGGGAAGATCCTCGACCGCGTGATTGAGCTACTCGAGTGGTGGGCGGTGGTTCTGCTCGTTCTGATGGTCGTATTGGTCTTTCTCGGGGTTTTCTTCCGTTATGTCGTCGGCGCGGCTCTCGCCTGGTACGATGAATTTGCTTCGTATTTACTGGTCTGGTTGACGTTTTACGGAGCCGTCGCCGCCTCCTATCGCCGCCGCCACATCGGATTCGAGACGTTCGTTATTCGTCTGTTGCCGAACACTCGAAAGGGGATCGAGGTGGTTGCCGAGCTCCTTATTCTGGGATTCCAAGTTGTGCTTTTCTACTATGGCTGGCTTCTTATGCGAAAGATGGGCGATGAGACCGCGGTCTCGCTGGCTTGGGTGAAAATGGGCTGGGTCTATAGCGTGTTTCCCATTACCGGCGGGCTCATGCTTCTCATCAGTCTCGACCGTCTGTTTCGCCTTGTGTTGCGCAAGGGAGATCAGAAAGGAGCCGAAGTCGCGTGGAGTGGCTCATCCTCGGAATGATCGTTCTCCTGACGGTCATCAATGTCCCCATCGCTTTCGCTCTCTCGATTACGACGATTGTATTCCTTTTGGTGAACGGGACTGCGTCCCTCAGTGTGGTGCCCTTAAACTTATTTTCGGGATCGTCGAGCTTTCCCCTGCTCGCCATTCCCCTCTTCATCTTGGCCGGCGGCCTCATGGAGACTTCAGGGATCTCGCTTCGACTGGTCAATCTGGCCAACAGTATGGTGGGCTTCATCCGCGGCGGACTGGCGATGGTGACGGTGGTAGCGACTATGATCCAGAGCGAGATCTCCGGATCCTCCGTAGCGGATGCCGCTGCGATCGGTAATGTTGTGATCCCGGCCATGGAGAAGCGCGGGTACCCAAGAGCGTTCAGCGCGGCCATCGTTTCCAACGCAGCGTCTGCCGCGATTCTGATTCCTCCCTCCATTCCCATGATCATCTACGCCTGGATGGCCGAGGTGTCTGTGGCCAAGCTTTTTTTTGCAGGCTTTCTACCCGGTTTTCTAGCGGGCGGATGTATGATGGCTCTCAGTTATTATTACGCGTGCAAGTATCGGCTCCCGGTTGAACAGAAATTTTCATTACGGTCGGTCGGAAAAACTACGGTACAAGCTTTCTGGGCGCTGTTTATTCCACTCGTAATCTGGGGCGGAATCTTTCTCGGCATCGCCACCGCCACCGAAGTCGCGGCGCTGGCGGTGATTGCGGCATTCATCATCGGCGCGTTCATCTATCGCGAGCTGCCTGCACGCGAGCTCGTGCGGGTCTTGAGGGACTCCACCGGGCAGACCGCGGTGGTCATGCTCATCGTGGCCTCCTCGGCGGTGCTCGGCTGGTTTCTCACCAGCGAGCAGATTCCGCAGAAGTTTGCTCGCCTCATGCTTGAGACAACATCAAACAAATACGCGATCCTTCTCTTTCTGAACATCTTCTTTCTTATTGCAGGGATGTTTCTCCATTCGGCCGCCGCGATCATCCTCATCGTCCCCATCGTGATGCCGCTGATCCGGCAAATTGGATTGGATCCGATCCATTTCGGCATCATCGTGACCATCAACCTCGGTGTGGGTCAGCAGACCCCGCCCGTCGCGACGGTGCTGTTTACCACGGCCGCCATCGCACGCTTGCCCTTCTGGGAAGTTTTCAAAGCGGGATGGCCGTTCACCGTTGTTCTGGCCTTAGTCACTCTCCTGGTTACTTATGTACCATGGATCAGCCTCGGATTGGTCAACCTCGTCAATTGGTGATCGGCCCGCCAGCAGACTTCGAAGCGGAAAGAGTATGCAAAGGAGTTAGCCAAAAGGAGAATGCGGGCCGGCCGTTTGCGAATGCTAGACTTCAGGTCGGTGCTTGCCGCAATCACGCACCTGGACATTTGTCTGCCCTTGAAGTAAGGGGAAGATAAATCAAAAATCTCCAAAAGAAAGGAACCGTCATGCCCACATTAATCACGGGATTGGGTTTAGTTGGAACATCCTACGCACAGCTCGCGCTGAAGCGCGGCGAGAGTATCGTCTTCTACGACGTGGCGCCAAGAAAAGATTTTCTGGCGCTCAAGCTCGGGACAGCAAACGTCACGGTGGTCCAAAGAGACGTACGTGATCTTCCGGCACTGGTGGAAACGATCCAAAAACACAAAGTGGATAAAGTCATCCATACTGCGGGTTTGATCGGCGGCAAAGTTGCGCAGCCGATCTACACCGGCATGCAGATCAACGTGATGGGGACCATCAACGTGGCGGAGGCGGTGCGGTTGACCGGCGTAAAACGCCTCGTGCAAATCAGCACCTTCGGGATCTACGACCGGCGCGGAGGGGAACCCGGCCCCATCGATGAAAGCTTTCACCGTGGGCCCGGCGAACCTTACGGCAATTCCAAAGTGGCCAAGGAATTGATGGTGGAGGCTTACCAGCGCCTTTATGGATTTGAATTGATCGTTCTCCGCCTCGCCAATGTCTATGGCGTCGGGCACTTTGCTGGCGGCTCTGCCGGCGGCGAGATGGTGCAAACCATGCTGCAAACCGGCATTAAAGGCGGCGTCGCGAAAATCGCCCAGGAGCAGGCTCGTGACTTCGAATATATCTATTACAAGGACTTGGGTCGTGCCCTGGACAAGGCCGCGACGGCTCCCCTAACAGCTCCGGCTACCTTGAATATCGGTACCGGCGTGGTCATTAAGTTCGATGATCTCGTAGCAACCGCGGAGAAACTGCTGCCCAATCTGCAAGTGGAATTGATCCCGGGAACGCGGTCCCGAAGCGCCAAGCAACCCATGGTCATCGCCAAGGCCAAGCAGCTCCTAAACTGGGAGCCTGAATACAATTTGGAAGCCGGGTTCAAGGATTACATTAAGGAACTTAAAGAATTAGGTTAGTCCGGGTCCGCGTGGTTTTCGGATCTCGATTCGAGGTTTCGGGTTGTGAGAAGGTGCACACTGACACCCGAAAGCGGGGCTTCTAACGTGTAACTAGAAGGACAGAATGCCATTTTTACCGCTCTTGTATCCATTGTAGCGAATCGTGGCGCCGTCGGTCTCCAGAATGATGGCGCCATCCTCATCCGTGCGTAAAATCTCGGCTCCGACTTGACGATAGCGCGCAACCACCTCGTCGCGAGGGAATCCGAAAGGATTGCGGGATCCCACGGAAAATATCGCCAATGAAGGCCGCACCGCCGTCACAAATTCCTGAGTGCTGGAGCCGGCGCTGCCGTGTCGCGGAACTTTGACCACAAGGCTGCGAAGCTGCTCGGCTTTAGGCTGTAGCCGTTGCTCGTCGCGCTTGTCTAGGTCCCCCGCAAACAGAAATCGTACCTTACCGAACTCCAGCCGCAACACGACGGAGGCATCCTCCGCTCCGTCCGGCGGCGGATAGAGCACGCAAAGCTTGACGTCGTCGATGGCGCGACACGGTACCTGATCGCTCAGGGTAAGTCGTTTGACGTTCCCTTGCTCCAAGGCCTCTTCCAAATCATCGAAGCGGGTGGTTTTGCCTTTGCTTGGCCCGGACCAAAACTCCGCCGGCGCGAATTCCGTCGCCACAGACCGCATACCGCCATAGTGATCAACGCGCGGATGACTGACGAATAAGTAGTCTACCTTAAGAATTTTGCGGGAGCGCAGAAATGGACCGACGATACTTTCACCGGTGTCAAAATCTCCCAACGCCGTCCCGCCGGCATCGATAATCAGCACCTTCGAACGGGGCAGCTCCACGACAGCGGCATCGCCCTGGCCGACGTTTAAATGAGTTACACGTAACGCTTTGCGGCCCCATCGTTCACCCCACCAATAAAAGGCGTCGGCCCCCAAAGCCAATGCGAATACGGCAACCGCCACAATCACAAACCGATTTCTACGCAAGAGAAAAAACGCGACAATAAATAAATAGAGCGCGGTTATCTCCAAGGCATTTGGCACGGGCACCGCAATGTTGGCGAGGGGAAGGTGTGAAAACAGCCTCACTAGCCAGAGGGTTGCCGACAATAGATACTCGGCCGGCCACACCAAAACAGCCGCAGCGGCGGGGAATATCAAAGAGAGAAAGCCCGTGATCAGCCCCAACGGCACAACGATAAAACCGACTAACGGCACAATTACGGGGTTGGAAATGAAATCCGGCTAAAGACAAATGACCGAAATAGTGAGCGATCAGCGGCCCGGTGCCCAGAGTTGCAAAAAGCGGCACGGCCAAATGCAGGCTCCCTTGCCTTAGTTTATGCTTCCACCAACTCCGCTCCTGCGGCAGTTCGTCCCGGGGTCGCCGGGGCGACCTGTCTATCATTCTACGCATGCCCCAAACAATGAACAGCACCGCGAGAAACGAAAGCTGAAAGGAAATATCGGCAATGACAGCAGGCCAGATCAGCGCGATGAGCAGCGCGGCAAAAGTAAGACTGGCGAACACTTCCTCCTCACGGTCCAACAGAACCGCCAACTCATAGACCCCGATCATGATCGCCGAACGGACCGTCGGCACCATGGCCCCGGCGATGGCGGTGTAAAAAGCCACCGCCAAAAAGGAGAGGAACGTCCCCACCTTCAGCAAATTCCAGCGTAAGAGGAGAGTGGAGCTGTACGAGCCGCCAAAACGAACCAGCCAGAAGACCACCAGCCCCAGCATGCTGACGTGAAGTCCGGAAATGGAAAGCACGTGGTTCACACCTGCAGCGGTAAACTCGTTGCGCATTTCCTTGGTGACAGCACCCATATCGCCGACCACCAGTGCCTTCATAAGAGCGCCGTTGTCCGATGAAAAGTGCTGATCGATATACCGGCGAATCTCTCGGCGGAGTGATTCGATAGCACCGCGCACGGGACCGGGCCTGCGGGCCAACAGTTCGACCTCCTGGTCGTTTTCCAGATATCCAATAGCATAAATCTCTTGTCGCGCCAGGTAAGTCGCGTAATCGAACCCGCCCGGGTTCCCGCTGTTTCGCGGCTCTTGCGGCCGAATCCAAAAGCGTAAGCGATCGCCGTAATGCCATTCTTGTCGCACGCGTCGGATGCTCAACAAAAGGTCTCCCGAAATTTCTTCAGCCCCTGTGGGATGCCAGATTCGGTCGCATCGGACCAGCCATCGGCTGCGGTTCGGTAATTTCTCCGGCTCTCGCGCGAGCGTCCCTTCTAGATATAGGAGTGCACTATCGTTACCCAGCAGGCGGACGTGATTCGGCGGGAAGTCCGGGTGAAGCAGCTGCCAATGCCGGATGTAGCCAAGCGAAAGTCCCAAAGCCGCGCTGAAGAGCAAGAGTCCCCAGCGTCTTGTCGTCGTTTTGATAACGAGCAACAACGGGATGAGCGGAAGAAAAAAGAATTGAGACGGGATGACGAGCGGGAGCGCGGCTGCCGCCTGGCCTACCAGGAGGGATAATGTCGGAACCACCAGCCACACCAACGGGTGGCTGAGTCTCGCAACGGCAGTTGTCCTTGTTACCGTCTCTCCGGACATCTGCTGTTCCTCAGTCCGACCTGGAGCAAAGGGATTGAAGGATTTCCCGAGCGGTCCTCTCGTTCATGGAGGGGACCTTAAGGAGCTGATCCAATGTTGCGGCTTCGATTCTTTTCATGCTGCCAAAAGCACGGAGTAAGGCTCGCTTGCGTGCTCCCCCGACGCCCGGAATCCCATCGAGAGCGGAAAAAAGCGTTTGTCGGGCCCGTAGTTTCTTGTGATGCGTGATGGCAAAACGATGCGCCTCGTCCCGCACTCGCTGCAGCAAGAAAAGCGCGTTCGAGTTGCGCTTCAGGATCACCGGATTGCTCTGCCGTGGCAAAAAGACCCGCTCTTCGGAGCGCTCGATTTCGACGCTGCGCGGCGCTGATTGCACGCGCATTTTCGCCAGCCCCACCGCTTCGACGCCTTTCACCCCGACTTCAGACATCGCCGCCAGTGCCATGGCAAGCTGGCCTTTGCCGCCGTCAACCACCACGAGATCCGGAAGATCCTCCTCTTTTTTGCCGCGCGCAAAACGCCGCTTCAACACTTCCAACATCATGCCGAAGTCATCCCCGCCGGAAGAGGCATCAATGCTCCGAATCCGGTAATGACGGTACCGAGACTTGTCCGGCTCACCGTTGACAAACGTCACCATGGAACCGACGGCATGGGCGCCATGCAACATCGAAATATCGAAACACTCGATGCGCTGCGGATAGTTTCTCAAACGCAGCTTTGACTGTAGCTCCTGCAGCATTTTCTCCCGGGCCTTCTCTTGATCGTGGCGCTCCGAAAAGCTCTGCCGAGCGTTTTCCCGGGCCATCTCCACCAGTTCGCTCTTAGCACCCCTCTGCGGGCTGAGAATACTGACTCGCTTTCCCTTGTTTTCCCTCAGGTAGTCTTCCCGGACTTCCCGGTCATCCAGCTCCACCGGCAGCAAGATTTCATCCGGGACAAAGCGATGGCCCTGGTAAAATTGCGTCAGCAACGCGCCCATGACCTCCTCATCAGGAAACTCCAGGTCCTCCAGGGAATAGGACTGGCTGCCCGTTAGTTTACCTTGCCGAACGAACAGGGCTTGGACCTCAATAAATCCCCCCTCCCGATAAAGTCCAAAAACGTCCTGGTCGCTTCCCCAATGGGAAACCATGCGCTGCTTCTCGAGGGTTTTTTCGACGGCCTGAATCTGGTCGCGAATCTTGGCCGCCGCTTCGAACTCCAAAGCCTCGGATTTCTCCGCCATCCTTTGCCGCAATTCCGACAGCAGCTCGTCTTGCTTTCCCTCGATGAACAGGATGGCTTGGCGGACTCTTTCACGGTAATCGGTCTGGCTTACGGGCAAGACGCAGGGTGCCAGGCAACGTTTGATTTGATATTGCAGACAGGGACGGCTGCGGTTTTTGAAGTTGTGCTCCGTGCAATTGCGCAAAAGAAAATGCTTTTCAACAATGTCCAGCGTTTCGCGTGCCGCCACCGCCGACGAAAACGGCCCGAAATAACGGTTGCCGTCCTTGACAATCTTTCGCGTCGTAAAAATTCTCGGCCAGGCGTGCTGCGTTGTTACTTTGATGCTCAGATAACTTTTGTCGTCTTTGAGGCGAATGTTGTAGCGCGGTTTGTATTGCTTGATGAGATTGTTTTCAAGAATCAACGCTTCTTTGTCGCTGCTCGTGACCAGGGTCTCAATATCGGCGACACGACGCACGAGAAACTCGACTTGGCAGCGTCCATCCGGACTATAAAAGTAAGCCCGCACCCGAGCATGGAGATCTTTGGCTTTGCCGACATAAATAACTTTTCCCCTGTCGTCCCGCATCAAGTAAACACCGGGACGTGAGGGTAGATTGGCTATGTTTTCCGGGGTGATTGCCATCGGGATTTGCCCAACACGATCGTTGGAAAAGAGCGGACCGCTGGAAATTGAGCATGAACGGAGTCGCCGACTTGACGGATCCGACCTGCCAAACTGGCACTGCCTAACTTCTCCAGCGGTGTCCACATTTGCACTCGGGTGGACAATTTTCGCAATTTCCGCCCGTCTTTCACCGCCTTTTCAATCATAATGCGGCTAATCCATCGGGAGCAAATTGGCATGGCTTTTGGACTATTATCGTTTAACACCGCGACGGAAATTGACGAAAGTGAAACGGAGTATACCATGTTCGACATTGAAAACCTGATGCACATCGGGGTCTTTAACCAACTGATCCCCATCTGGCAGGTGTTTTTCTTTATCGCGAGTCTCCTGCCCTTTCTACTATGGAACCGTGTGAAAATCTGCCTCCTCGTAACCTATATGTTTACCTTCTACCTCGGCTTCATGGTTCAATGGGGAGACTACATCTCCACCACCGGTGCGATGCAGCCCTTTGTCCTTTATTCCCTCAGTGGTTTGGCGATCGCGGTCTTCTTTGTCGCGACGATCTTCAACGAACAACCGGAAAAAACCAAAGTTCGCTGGGTTCGTTTCTCTCAGCAAGCGGATGACGAAGAAGGGCCGGCTCGGATGCGCCATTCGGACCCCGTGGAAGCCGCCATCAACGTAACTAATGTTTCGGACTCTGAGCGCTGAGAATCTCTCCCACGGTCAACTCTTTGTCGCTTCTGACTTCATTTCGACACTAGGAACCAGGGCTGCGTGCCGCCAACGGATTACGCAGCCCGATTTCTTGTTCTTCCATCGCCCGAACTCGGTCGCGTAACTCGGCAGCCCTCTCGAATTCAAGGTTTTGGGCAGCTTTTTTCATCTCTTTCTTAAGCCTTTGAATTAGCCTTGGTAATTCTTTTGCCCCAAAATGGGCTTCCTTCTCGGCGGCCAAGGGAACGTCGACATAGTCGGCTTCGTAAATTTTCACCAGCGGCGACCCGAGAGATTTGATCACGGTTTGCGGCGTGATGTCGTGCTCCTTATTGAAAGCCGCCTGCAAACTGCGGCGCCGATTCGTCTCGCCAATCGCCGACTTCATAGAATCGGTGCTGGAATCGGCATAGAGAATAACCGTCCCGTAAACATTGCGCGCGGCTCGGCCAATCGTCTGGATCAAAGAGCGATCGGAGCGCAAGAACCCCTCTTTGTCGGCATCGAGTATAGCCACCAAGGAAACTTCCGGAAGGTCGAGTCCCTCTCGCAGGAGGTTGATGCCGACCAGCACATCAAAAACCCCCATGCGCAATTGGCGGATGATCTCGACCCGCTCGAGGGTCTCGATATCCGAGTGCAAATAGCGAACCTTAACGTTTAGATCTTGGTAGTAATCGGTAAGATCTTCCGCCATTCTTTTGGTTAAAGTCGTTACCAGAACTCGTTCCCTCCGCTCGGCTCTTTTGCGTATCTCTTCAAGCAGATCGTCCACCTGATTGCGCGCCGGACGCACCACCACTTCCGGGTCCGTCAAGCCCGTAGGACGAATGAGCTGCTCCACAACGCCACCTCGGCTCTTTTCCAGCTCATAGTGCGCCGGGGTCGCAGAAACATACATCACCTGGTCCAGGCACGCCTCGAACTCGGCGAAATTCAAAGGACGATTGTCCAAGGCCGAAGGCAAGCGAAATCCGTATTCGACCAGGGTCTCCTTCCTGGAACGGTCGCCTCGATACATGCCGCCGATTTGCGGCACCGTGACGTGGCTCTCGTCTATAAAGAGCAGAAATTGGTTCGGAAAGTAGCTGAGCAACGTCGGCGGAGCCTCCCCCGGCTTTCGCCCGGTGAGATGGCGCGAGTAATTTTCGATGCCCGGGCAAAATCCCATCTCTTCCAACAATTCCAAATCATAGAGCGTTCGTTGCTCCAGCCGCTGCGCCTCCAAAAGTTTATGCTCCGCCCGCAACACTTCCAGTCGCTCCTTGAGCTCCAGGCGGATATCCTGTATGGCCTGCTTCATTCGATCTTCTCCGGTCACATAATGGCTGGCGGGATAGATACAGGCTTTATCGACCCGCCGTTGAATTTTCCCCCGGATGGGATCGATTTCATGAATCGTTTCAATCTGCTCATCGAAAAATTCAATGCGGAGCGCCGACGAATCCTCATAAGCCGGAAAGATTTCAACGATATCTCCCCTGACCCGAAAGGTGCCGCGGTGAAAATCAAAGTCGCTGCGCTGGTATTGAATATCGACCAATTTTCTCAGCATCTGGTCGCGTTGGATCCGGCCGCCTTCTTCGAGATAGACCATCATGTCAAAGTAGGCTTCCGGCGAACCGAGACCGTAAATACAAGACACACTGGCGACAATCAGCGTATCGCTCCGCTCCAGCAGTGCTTTGGTCGCGGAGTGGCGCAACTTATCGATTTCATCATTGATGGAGGCGTCTTTTTCAATGTAGGTGTCCGTCGAGGGCACGTAAGCCTCCGGCTGGTAGTAGTCATAATAGCTGACAAAATAGCGCACGGCGTTATCGGGAAACAGCTCGCGAAACTCGTTGTAAAGCTGTGCCGCAAGAGTTTTGTTGGGCGCCATAACCAAAGTTGGTTTGTTGATCCGGGCGATCACGTTGGCCATCGTGAAGGTTTTGCCGGAACCGGTGACGCCCAGTAAGACCTGGTCTCGTTTGTTTTTCTGGATTCCCTGGACAAGTTTCTCGATGGCCTGGGGCTGGTCGCCCTGAGGTTTGAACTCGGAAACCAATCGGAACTGACCTTCTTGTCTATTGCGAATCATTAGAAAAAAATACCAGCCCGCGGGGGATCGGACAAGCGGGCGGTTATCGGGCCCTGGTATCCTGTCCGGCGTAGAGGCGGTCGATGTAACCGCTGCGATCCAGTTGGGCAAGAGGCCCGGACTCGATGAAGTCGCCCGGCTTGGTTTTGGCAAATTTCGGATCCCCTTCAGCCAGATGATTGATCACGGCCTGAACTGCGCTTTCGACAGCGAAAGGTTTGGCGGGCATATCGGCTCCATAATGCCACGATTCTTCCAATGCCTCGGGATCGCTAGTGCCGAGAAACTTTGCAAGGATTTTGTAGGTGTCCTCCTGCCGGGTTTTGAAGAAATGGATTCCACGGACGATGGCACGCACTGTACGCAACGTGAGATTCGGGTAGTTTTTCATCAGCGAGCGGCGGGTGGCGATGGTAGAGCCCTGGTATTCTATCTTCAGATCCGACAGATTGACCAGGAAATTCATCCCGGCCTTTCGAGCGAATAGCGTTGCCGGCGGCGAAACCATCGTTGCCGCAACTCTGCGCGCGTCGAGAGCGATCCACATCGCTTCGTTGGTTCCGAGATAGAGGAACTTGACGTCCTTATCGGGATTCAGTTTCAAATGTTTGAGCGCCGAACGGGCATTTTTCTCGTAAGCATCCCCTGGACGCTGCAGACCGATAATCCCTCCCACTAAATCCTTGGCGGTGCGGATTTCCGGGCGGCTCACCAGCGTCATGGCGGCGTAACGCGTCAGCCCGCCAAGCATGACGACCTCCTGGTTCCGAACCGACACCGGGATAAGCAAAAAGGCCGACATCGTAGCGAAATCAGTATCGCCCGAAATGAGCGCCATCGGCGACACAGCCCCGGCGGTCCGCACGACCTCGACCTGCAACCCCTCATCGCGGAACAAGCCCGCTTCGCTGGCTAAATAGGGAATCGAGTGGGTCACCGCCCGCGCCGCGTAGCCGATACGGATTTTGTCCTTTTCCGGTTTGCCCTGGGCGCCGGCGTTGACGCCGAGGCTAATCAGAGCCACCGACATCAGCAGGATCAAAAAACGCAAACCGGATCTCACCCTTTCGCCTCCGTTGAATTGCTACCGAAAACTCCCCATAGACTAGGCGACAAACAATAACAAGGACAATAATAGAACTAAATACAGGAAAGCTCGAACCGATTAAGGGCTATGAGCTGCTGCCCGAACCGTTGCGGGTCAGTCCGCCAGGACGTACCGTCACAAGCCGGCCGGGCTGGCGAAACATGATCTGCGCGATCATAGGCGAGATGGGCTTGCCGAAGAGACAATAGCCGTGGCCATTTTGATTCTCTCCGTTGGCCCAGGCGGCGAACTCATCCGGTGTCGGCGTATGGCCGAGGTCAGCTGCGCAACGGCGCACGATGAAGCCCAGCATCATCTTCGTAGCGCTTTGCTTAGCACCGGGAGAACCATCCATGACCCCACTGTATAAAAAATATTCGCCAAGGTTGCAAGAAAATTTGCTAACTACTATTGGTTTGCATAGTATACTGCTAGTTTAATACGATATGGCACCGCAAGACTGGCAAAGGTATCTTCAATTTCGTTGTACCGGTTGCGGCAACTGCTGCCGCGACACTATCGTTTGCATCACCGACGGCGACATCAAACGGATCGTTGACGGAACGGGAAGGTCTCCCCTCGAGTTCGTCCGCTTTTATACCCATGAGGAAGTCTCAATGTCGACCCATGATCCGCTTTGGGTGAAGTTTAACGACGAGAAAGCGGTTATGGCTCTCCGCTCGATTCAAGATCGCTGCGTCTTTCTCGACAACGAGACCAACCTCTGCACCATCTACGAGCACCGCCCGGTTACCTGCCGGGATCATCCCTTCAGCGTAACTTTTTCCGATACCGGCGCAGTGGAAAAAATTTCTTTGAGTAAAATTGTCAAGTGCCCTCACGCATGGGACGGCAACATATCCCGCCGAGAATTACGCAAAGTGCAGACCTGGAACGAACGGCAAGAAGAGAATTATTTGAAGAAGGTTCGCGCGTGGAATCGTTGCAAGACGCATCCGAAAACCCAACCGGCATTTCTCCGCTTTCTTGGCTTCTCGGTTTAACGTCATTAATCGCGACACAGGCTTGCTTGCGCTGGACGCCACTCATCCTTACGCGACGGCTAATCTCATGCAGAGCTCGGACTGTGACAAAAAAGCGAGCTCAATTAGCTGATTAGCTCGCTTTTCATCCCGGGTGAACAGATGGATTACTAATCAGTCATGTGGGTGGTCGCCTTCAAGTGTTTGTCGACGGTTGTATAGCCCTTCCATTGGTCAACCAGCCAATATCGGACCCCGAACTCGAAGCGGAGTTCTTTCATATCCCTGTCGTAAGGGTTGAAGTGTTGATGGTGCATCATCCCTGGCGGCACGTGCACCGCGTCGCCTTGATTCCAGTCATAGCGTTTCCCGCCGATCTCTGAGTAACCGTCCCCTTCCAGCGCGTACAGATAGGCTTCCGGGTGGGCATGGCTGTGGCTCTTGGTGTGCGCCAAATCAACGAAGATGGAACTGATCGCCACACCGGTAGCTTTAAAACCGTTCTGCTTGCCGCTTCGACCCATCAAAAAATAGGTCGCCCCATGCTTCGATTCGTCGGACTTCTCGTGCTGTTTATGATGCATGGAGACCCGCCTCCCGTCTTCCGGCCAATACTGGGACTCCTCCTTCGGGAAAGCCGATAAGACCTTCGGGTCGTTCTCACCGCAATCTTCAAGCTGTTCCATTTTTCCCATATAAACATCGGCTTCCAGATGCCAGGCTAAACCAGACAGGTAACCCACAGGGAGCTTCCCGCTATTGAACAGCTGATGGGTGGACCGATATGGAATGTGAAAGACGGTTCCAGGGAAGAAGTCGTACCGCTTGTCGTCGAGAATCATGAAACCCTCGCCGCTTTCCACATAAATCGCCTCCTCGCCATGAAGATGCTTGCCGGTGTGCCAGCCCACTGGGATTTCTGCGCGCAAAAGGCAGCTGCCGCCGGTTGGGAATCCGAGCTCAGGGGCGATCATCAAAGCCGCCTTATAATCCTGACGAGTCCGTACCCATTTAAGATCTTTGCTCCGTGCGACCCGTGGCGCCTCGTCGACTTTCTTTAGATTGTTGGCCGATCGCTCTAACCAAGCGCTGTAAAAATCATTCATGCTTTCTCCTCCATTCAAAATGCATATACTCTTCCTTTATTTAGATTCCTAACGGAGGGCACCCCCTTTGTCAAATCTACGAGACGGTCAGGGCACCGCATTTGCGGCATCCAAAGCATTTGATTCCTCGGACTCCGGCCGCTCACGTGCACTCGCCCGCTTGGCCGGAATGATGTTTGAAATACCGAGACATTTCTGAGACATTTTACTAAATACTTGCATTGGGCATCGCTGTCGGTGCAGACTGGAATCGGAGGAAAGGCTCATGGCAAAAGACAAGACAGCTGGGCTCGAGGGCGTTATCGCCGGAGATACGGCGATCGCTACAGTCGGTAAGGAAGGCAAAGGCCTCACCTACCGAGGCTACTCGATCTATGACCTCGCCGAACAATCGACGTTCGAAGAGGTCGCCTATCTTCTCATCTACGGTCGTCTACCCAAGCAGACTGAGCTGAACCTTTACAAGGAAGCTCTCCGCCAAATACGTGGATTGCCGGTACCGCTCAAGACGGTACTCGAGCAAATTCCCGCAGATACTCACCCCATGGACGTGATGCGCACCGGTTGTTCGATGCTTGGAACTCTGGAGCCCGAAGGAGCTGCCCGCGATCAGACCGCTGTAGCCAACCGGCTGACGGCATGCTTTAGCTCCATGCTTCTCTACTGGTACCACTTTCAAAAGAGCGGCAAACGGATCGAAACCACCACCGACGATGACAGCACCGCCGGCCACTTTCTCCATTTGCTGCACGGCAACAAGCCCGATGAGCTGCAGCGACGCGCCATTGATGTGTCGCTCATTCTCTACGCCGAGCATGAATTCAACGCATCGACTTTCACCGCCCGCACCATCACTTCCACTCTGCCCGACTTCTATTCCGCCGTTACCGGCGCCATCGGCGCCCTGCGGGGTCCGCTGCACGGTGGCGCCAATGAAGCCGCCATGGAGCTTATCGAGCGGTTCAACACACCCGATGAGGCCGAAAAAGGCGTTCTCCAACTGATCGGTGCGAAGAAACTTATCATGGGCTTCGGCCATCGCGTCTACAAAATTTCCGATCCGCGCTCCGACGTGATCAAAGGCTGGTCCAAAAAACTCGGCGCCGCCCACGGAGATGAGAAACTCTACCCGGTGTCCGAGCGCATCGAGCAGGTCATGCGACGGGAGAAAAAACTTTTCCCTAACCTCGATTTTTACAGCGCCAGCGCTTACCACCTGTGCGGCATTCCGACCGCGATGTTCACGCCGCTGTTTGTCGTCGCCCGCATCACCGGCTGGGCGGCCCACATCATCGAACAACGTGCCGATAACCGTCTGATCCGTCCCAATGCCGATTACATCGGTCCCGACCCCCGGCCCTACATTCCCATCGCCAACCGATAGTCTGATGACCACCGCAGTTTCAAATATTCGCCCTGAACCAGATCCAATCATGGTCGATATTGCCGACTATGCAGCGAACTATATTCCCGAGAGTAAGGAAGCCATCGATACCGCGCGCTACTGCTTCATGGACGCTTTGGGCTGCGGTCTGCTGGCCTTGCGTTTTCCGGAATGCGCCAAGCATCTAGGACCCATCGTCCCCGGGGCACTGTTAATCAACGGCGCTCGCATTCCAGGAACCGAATGGCAACTCGAACCGGTTCACGCCGCTTTTAACATCGGCGCGATGATTCGTTGGCTCGACTTCAACGATACCTGGCTCGCCGCCGAATGGGGGCATCCGTCGGATAATCTGGGCGGCATCCTGGCTTTGTCGGATTATCTGTGCAGAACCAAACAGAAATCGCTCACCATTGGCGATGTTCTTCATTCCATGATCAAGGCGCACGAGATTCAGGGAGTTCTCGCCCTCGAAAACAGCTTCAATCGCGTGGGACTCGACCACGTTCTTTTAGTCAGGGTCGCCACCGCTGCCGTGACCGGCGCCTTGCTTGGCGGTAACAAAGAACAAATCATCAGCGCCATCGCCAACGCCTGGACTGATGGCGGGAGTTTGCGCGTCTATCGCCACGCTCCCAACACAGGCCCGCGTAAGTCCTGGGCCGCGGGAGACGCCACGAGCCGTGGCGTCCGGTTGGCACTTATGGCACTCCGGGGAGAAATGGGTTATCCGTCGGCGCTATCGGCAAAGACCTGGGGATTTTACGATGTCCTCTTTCATGGAAAAGCCTTGAGCTTACCTCGCCCGTTGGCTTCCTATGTCATGGAGAACGTCCTGTTCAAAATCTCCTTCCCGGCGGAATTTCACGCGCAGACGGCGGTGGAGTGCGCTATCAAGCTACATGAACAGGTAAAGAACCGGCTCGAACAGATCGAAAGGGTGATGATCATCACCCAGGAGTCGGCGATCCGGATTATCGACAAGACCGGCCCGCTGCACAATCCAGCGGACCGCGACCATTGTATTCAGTACATGACCGCAGTCGGATTGATCTTCGGCGAGCTCACGGCGGATCATTACGAAGATAAGTTCGCCCGAGATTCACGCATCGATAGCTTACGCGACAAGATGGTCATCATAGAGGACGCCCGTTACTCGGAGGATTATCTCGACCCCGATAAGCGCTCCATCGCCAACGCAGTCCAGGTTTTTTTCAAAGACGGATCGGTTACCGAAAAAATCGCCGTCGAGTATCCCATCGGTCACCGGCGACGCCGCGCGGAAGGTATTCCCCTTTTGGTAAAGAAGTTTAAATCAAATCTAGATTCGCGCCTGGCACCGCCATGGAGCCAAAAAATTCTCGATCTTTGTCTGGAGCCGCCAAAGTTGCAAGCCACTCCCGTGGATCAATTCTTGGACATGTTTACTGTCCAATTTGCATGATCGTCCCAAGATTCGAATAATCTGGAGAAACAACATGAATTCAAGGCAAGTGCTTACACAGCTGCTCAAGCGTGACAAACTCTTGGTTGCCCCGGGTTGTTTCGACGGGCTATCCGCTCGTCTCGTAGAGGAGGCCGGTTTCGAGGCTGTTTACTTGAGCGGCGGCGCGCTCGCTCGCAGCATGGGAATACCCGACATCGGGTTGGTCACCATGTCCGAGGTGATCGAGAGGACGGGGCAAGTCGTTTCCGCAGTGCGGATACCCGTTATCGCTGACGCCGATACCGGTTATGGCAACGCCGTCAATCTGGTTCGGACGGTTCGAGAGTTCGAACGCACCGGAGTGGCGGCCATTCATATCGAAGATCAGATCACGCCGAAACGCTGCGGTCATCTAGACGGCAAAGAGGTCATCCCGCTTGCCGAAATGGAAAAAAAATTGACAGCCGCGTTAGCCCGCCGCACGGATCCCGACTTTTGCATCATCGCGCGAACCGATGCGCGCGGTGTGCATGGCTTTGACGACGCCATCGAGAGAGGCCGGGCCTTTGCCCAACTGGGCGTGGATGCGGTGTTTGTCGAAGCGCCACAGTCGGAAGCGGAATTGGAAGAAATCCCCCGAGCCCTTCCCCAGATCCCGCTGCTAGTCAACGTGTTCAAAGGCGGGAAAACCCCCATGCTTCCGGTCCAACGACTGCAGCAAATGGGATACCGGATTGCGATCTACCCGTCTGAAACCCAGAGAGCCGGCATCCACGCTATGCGAATGGCGCTCGGGTTGCTCAAACAAGAGGGTACGACTGAAGCGATGGACGCGGCGCTGACGACGTTCAAGGAGCGCGATCAAATCGTTGGCCTCGATGATTGGCAAAGACTCGAACGGCGGTACATGGCCGTTGACGGAGAGAAGTCGTAGTATCCTTAGGCTCGCCCATTCGGAACCTTCGAGAAGTTCCTTAGCCTCTCGATGAGAATTTCCAGCCAACCCAAAGAGGATCCTAAATCGCATAAATATGAACCGAATCTTCCCCCGGCGCATGTCCGCGTGTAATCAGTTTTACGATGCTTCGGACGTTGCGGCTAACATCCGAGATATCGGCAACGGGAAACCCGTCCTTCACGTACCTCCCGATCAGCTTCTCATCACCCATACTGACAATCTGGAGAAACTCCCCATCTTCACCTTTGAAGTACCGCTCGGTTCCGGGAGCTGGGCTGTTCAATTCGTTCTGCAAAGAGGCCGTAATCTTTACACCAACAAACAACCGCTTTCCCGTCTCAGCCATTGTCGCTTCTCCCTTGGGTACAATTCATAATTTAGCACGGTTGCGTTCTCTGTAAAGCGACCGGAAGACTCGCAGCGGCGGTGTCCCGTTTGCTTTACCGCTGTGACTAGACATTTTCTTGGCCATGAAATAATGAGTGGTGAGTTGATACCAAAAAACGGTACCCGTAAGAACCAAGGAGTTGTTCACATGAGCGCATCCATCGCTGTTTTTAACGTTCTGGAAACCACCATTGACGACATTCATGCCGCCTACAAATCCGGCGAACTCACCGCACGCAGCTTGGTGCAGACGTATCTCGATCGGATCGATGCGTATAACATGCGGGGCCCCGCCATCAACGCGATCATCACCCTAAATTCCGAGGCTCTTCAGGAGGCGGATCGCCTTGATAGGGCATTCAAGGCCACCGGTTTTGTCGGTCCGCTGCACGGGATTCCGATTATCATCAAGGATCAGGCCGATGCCAAAGGCATGCCGACGACCCTCGGGTCGGTTTTGTTCAAAAACTATTATCCGGATCGAGACGCCTTTGTCGTTGAAAAGCTAAAAAAAGCCGGCGCCATCATTTTGGCGAAAGCCACCCTGGGTGAGCTCGGCGGCGGCGACACCCATGGCTCCTTGTTCGGCTCAACCCGAAATCCTTACGATCCCGAGCGAACCGCCGGAGGCTCCTCCGGCGGTTCCGGGGCAAGCGTCGCAGCAAACTTCTGCACGGTGGCAGTCGGCCAAGAAGGCTTTGCGTCGATCCGGCGCCCTGCGACCTGGAACTCGATCGCCGGAATGCGGCCCACGGCCGGGCTTGTGAGTCGCAGCGGAGTCTATGCGGGATGGCCGTCCATCGCCGGATCCTTGGGCCCCATGGCACGCACGGTCAAAGACCTGGCCACTCTTTTGGACGTCATGATCGGTTACGATTCGGAGGATCCTCTTACAGCAAGAGGCGTCGGTCATATCCCCGACAGCTTTACACAGTTGCTCGACAAAAACGGCATGAAAGGAGCACGCATCGGTATCCTGCGCGAGTCGATGGGCTACGACGCAGAGCCAGGCTCCGAAGACTTCGGTAGAGTCACGGAAGTATTCGACAAAGCCATCGCGGATCTCAAAGCCGCTGGCGCCGAGATCGTCGATCCTATCGTCATTCCAAAGCTCAAAGTGTTGCTCGCCAAACGCGCGGGAAGCTTCACCGATGAAGAAGAGTCGTTCACAAATTATCTAAGCAGAAGCGCGAAACCCCCATACAGCTCTCGCGAGGAAGCGAAGAGTTCACCGGATTTTGCCAAAGTCACCAAGCGTTCAAGGGAGCGATGGACAAGAGCCACGGCGGCGACTGCGCATTATGAGTATCTCTTGGCACGAGAAGAATTGATGACTTATTTCCTCAAGGTCATGGCCGATTACAAGCTGGACGCCATCGTGCATAAAGCTGTGGAACATCAACCCACCTTCATCAAAGACGGAGTCAATCCGCCTTTTGTTGACCAAAAAGGCGCGCCGCATATCAACACGTTTCTCGTCTTCGTCCCTTCCATCGTCGTTCCCGCGGGATTCACCAGCGACAACCTGCCCGCCGGAATCACTTTTCTAGGCCGCCCCTACGATGATGGCAATATGATCAAATTCGCCTACGCCTACGAGCAGGCAACCCACCATCGCCACCCACCGGCAAGCACAACCCCGTTATAGCGGCATCATTATTGACGAAGCACGGACCTGATACCCCCCGGAGCCCGGTAGGCTCTGTGTTGGAAACCGCGGCAATTTTAGGAGCTGAACCAGTTCTTGTAGTGTTTCCCATCTTAATTAGATATAGTGCTTGTGTTTGGATAGGGCCTCCACATGAAGCTTACCCTAAGCGTTTTCCTCGCCATCGCGCTCCTTGTCACCGGCGTGCCGCAGGCCTCTTGTACCGAAAACAGCCCCAAGATTGCGGCCTACGCTGGAATTGCGAACAGATCGATGTTTCAGGAAACCCCGGACAATTATATTGATGATCGGATTTTCGTATCTTTTTCATTAGCTTCTGCAGCGCGTTTAACTGATCCTTTCCCCATCGCCGCCTTTTTTAACTGGCAAGCCTGGGAAGAAAAAACCCTAATCAAAAAATATTTCAAAATCTACAAACTTACCTCCGCCTATCTTATTTAGAATCCGCTTTCGCTTCACTGGGTATTTTTATCCGCCCGGCACGAAGCCGAACGCCAAGATTCAGACTCGCATACGGCTTCGCTCACTAGGGCCGGTTCGATATTCAAACGGCCTGTGCTTTTACCAGGAGACTAAAAATGGAAGATTTTCCAATTTGGCTAAAAATTACTATCTATGCCACCATCGGCTTGACGGTTTTATATACTGCGTGGGGCATCATTCATTCGATGTTGCAGTCCTGATTCCAACCCTATACGTAGGCGATCCCGGCGGGAGTCAGCAGCGAATCTCCCGCCGGGAGCAAATTCATGCCGAGGAACGGATGAAATTCTATCGATTGTATAGCGGCGACGACGGACAATCCCATTTCGAACAGCTTGATTCAAGCCAATCATCCGAATTCTTCAACGCCACGCGCCCCGCCAAGGGACTCCTCTTTAGAAACGATTTCGCTCCGCATATCGTCAATTGGCATCGGGCCCCATGGCGCCGCTGGGTGATTACAATATCCGGGAGTGTCGATATCGGCCTCGGCGACGGCTCTCGTATGACTTTTGCTCCCGGCGACGTATTTCTTGCCGAAGACACTACCGGCCAGGGCCACACGGCAACACCTCGCGATTGGGTCAGAGCCTACGTGGACGTTTGATAGTCCGTGTCCGCGGCTAACTCGTTCAGCCTTTGGCTCGTCCTTTGACTTTACAAAACTCACAGTGTTAGTTTCCCCTTGTTTCTGAGGAAAAAGCAATGGGCAGAAAATGCTTGATGATCGTTTTTGCCTTGGCGACGCTGGTCGCTTTGGGCAAATTAGGTTTCGCGCAAGACAAAATTCTTATCTCCTATGGGGGATTCAACGAGACCGCTGGACCCTTGTGGGTCGGGACGGAAAAAGGCTTTTTTAAAAAATACGGTTTGGACGTCAGTGCGATTCAAGTCCGCAACGGCCAAGTCAGTTTATCCGCATTGATGTCGGGAGATGTCCAGGCTTTTTGGCCCGCCATTTCCTCGGTCTTGAGCGGCGTCTCCGGGGGAGCGAAAATCGGCTGCGTCGCGTCGCCTTTCAATAGGATAGCGCGAGAGCTCATCGTGCGGAAGGAGATCGATTCTCTCGCGGCCCTCCGGGAAAAGGTCTTCGGGGTGCAGAGCATCGGTGGAGGATTCTGGCTGCAGACGATGATCGTTTTGGACCGGCTGGGTGTAGACCCCGAGAAGAACAAGCTGCAGATGCGAGTGATCGGCGATGAACCGACGATTCTTCAGGCCCTTCTCGCATCGAACATTGACGCTGCGGTGATCACCTTCGCCTCCGCAGCGGTTGCAAAAAGGGCCGGCCTTCGTTCGCTGGCAAACACGGCGAATCTCAAGGTTCCTTACCAAGGAGTCGGCATTTGCACGCGCAGCGATCGGGTTGTCAATTCTCCGGACGTCATCCTGCGTCTGGCAAAAGGAATGATCGAAACGGTGGCCTTCAGTCAAGACCCGCGCAATAAGCGCGAAGTCATGGCGGTACTCAAGAAAAACCTTCGCTTGAGCTCTGACGCGGACGCCGAGAAATCATACGATTCGCTCCGTATGGTGTCGACTCTCGACGTCGCACCCGACCCGGAGGCATGGAAGAATATTCAAAGGCTCGTCTCCCGGGTGACTCCGAAGGTCGCGCAGCTAGATGTCAATCAGATTATTAATGTTGGCTTCGTGAAGACACTTGAAGAAAACGGCTTCTTGCCTGAGACGAGAAAGAAGCTGGGACAATGAAACTAAAGAAACGGAGTGTGAGCGAATCCCCAACGACTCATTGAATGGAGGACGGACTATGCACGGCGGTAAAGCGATGGTTAAGATTTTTGAGCGGGCGGGCGTTGACTACATCTTCTCCTCCCCGGGAACCGAGTGGCCGCCGGTGTGGGAAGCGTTCGCCGAGTTCCAGGAGCAGGGGATCAATCGGCCACGGTATATTAATTGCCGCCATGAGGCGACGGCGGTCGCCATGGCTTCGGGCTACACAAAAATAGTCGGCAAACCACAGGCGGTCTTACTCCATGCCACCGCAGGACCCCTGAACGCGGCGATGTTCTTGCGCGCCGCCTATCAGGAGCGGGTGCCCATGGTAATCTGTTGCGGCGAAACCTCCGCCTTCGGCGAGGACGCCCGACTACCCGACCCCGGCAATCAGTGGATTCATGACCTCACGGACATCGGTGGCCCGGCGGAATTGCTCCGCCGTTGCGTCAAGTGGTGTGATCGCGTTACTTCTCCGACGATCCTGGTCCAGAGTATTGAGAGGGCGATGCAAATCGCCGTGGAACCACCCGCGGGGCCGGTGCTGCTGGGCGTGCCCTTTGAGTGCATGCTGGATGAAGTCTCCTTGCCCGAAGACTGCAGAGCGAACCGGGTCGTGCGCACGTTCGCGATCGACGATCAGGCTATCCAAGAAGCCGTGGAGATGCTCCTGCGCTCGGAGCGGCCGGTTCTCGTGACGGAGCACGTTGGACGGGACTCCTCCGTCGTGGGCCCCCTCGTCGAGCTTTGCGAATCGTTAGGCATTCCAGTGATGGAATCCTTCCGGCCGGCATTTTTGAATTTTCCTCGAACTCACGCTCTATATTTACCCTACGATGCTCGTCGCGTGGAATCCGCCGATTTGGTGTTGGTTGCCGACGCTGTGAGTCCCTGGTACCCCGCAAACAAGACACCGAAACCCGGCACCAAAGTGGTTTTTTTAGGCGACGAATATCCGTACTCGCGGCTTCCCTTCTGGGGCTACAAGGTCGACTTGGCGCTAGTGGCTCCGCCCGCCGTAACTTTGGCGCGACTGATCGAGAGGCTCAAGGCATCGGAAGGGTTCGTCGCAAGCAAAGCTAAGTATCAGGAACGATTCCAACAGATCGGAGAAGAACATGATAAGCAGGTGGCGTTTCTTCAGCGCGAAGCCATCGAGCACAGCAGCGATATCCCCGTGGATCCCCGTTGGCTGTGCCAGGCGCTCAACGAATCGATTCCCTCCGACGCAGTGATCGTGGAAGAAACGACAGTGCATCGGACGCTGATTCAGAACATGATCCCCCGCACTCAACCGATGTCGTACATCGCCCGTGTGACCGGAGGGTTGGGGGTAAGCCTGGGTTACGCGCTGGGCGTGAAACTCGCCCAAAAAGAACAACCGGTCTTCGTGCTCATCGGCGACGGCGGCTTTCACTACAATCCCGTGCCATCGTGTTTAGGGTTGTCTCAGGAATATGATCTACCGATCACTGTGGTTGTCTTCAATAACCAGCGGTATCTCTCCATGGAACGAGGCCTGCTCAAGTATTATCCGGATGGGGCCGCCAAAAAAACCGGAGTTCACTTTGGCGGCCCCATCATGCCTAATCCCGACTACCGTCTGTACGCGGACATCTATGGAGGCTATGGGGTAAGAGTAAAAGATCCTAAAGAAATTCAACCGTCAGTTGATCGAGCCTTGAGACATAATATGTCAGGACGGTTAGCCGTAATCGACGTGGTTTTGAGCGATTACTTGCCGAGACAGTGATGACTCTACACAAGAGGGTGTATTATCGACTTCCAGGAGTAGAGTTCCGCCCCGGTGAGCATTATGTGAACTGCACAAGAAGCGGCTGATGGCGGCGACGACGTACGCCGACATTGCATTAGATTCGCTGCTCCGATAGTTTGACAATCTTACGCCTGTTATCCCCTCCTTGGGATTTTCCGGCTGCAACAAGCTCAGTTTCAAGGTCTAAAGTGCTCGATTCACTCCGTGGACGACTGTCCAATCTCTTTTACGGCTGGCGGATGATTGCCGTGGGTTCGACCCTCCGGATCCTAGGAGGCGGCCTCTATTTCTATGGCTTCTCAGTATTCTTTTTACCTCTGAGCCAGGATTTGGGCTTGAGCCGAGCGGCCACCTCGCTGGTCTTTTCACTAGCGCGCGCACAAGGAGCATTCGAGGGTCCCGTTGCCGGCTATTTTATGGACCGCTTCGGTCCCCGTCCGCTGATGATCCTGGCAATCACGATGACCAGCGTCGGGCACATGCTGCTCTCTAGCGTCCACAGTTATTTTACTCTCCTCGTGGTCTATATGGGCGTGGTCTCGCTCTCGTTCCATGCCGGTTTTATGGATGCCCCTATGCTAATCGCCAACACCTGGTTTATACGAAAGCGAACTATGGCGATGGCTCTGGTCAGCGGATCCATCGGCATTGGAGGGTTTATCTTTACCCCCTTGCTGTCCGCAGCCGTGCACGCTTGGGGATGGCGGCAAGCTGCGTTCGGATGCGGGGTTGTTTTCCTATTGATCGGTCTGCCCTTGGCACTCTTTGTCAGGCGCTCGCCGGAAAGCATGGGACTTCGCCCGGACGGCGACCCACCCATGGCGTCGCAAACGCAGTACCTCAATAAAACCCACGTCGTTGCCCATCAGGAAGTTAATTTTGCTCTCTCCGCCGCCTTGCGCACGTCGTCGTTCTGGCTCCTCACCGCCGCCACCGGGATTCGCATCGCGATTCTCAGTGCCATCAATGTGCACTACGTTCCGATCATGGTTTGGAAAGGATTTAGCGAACCACGCGCGGCGTTTTTTCTCGCCGCCCAGGCCTTCATGAGTTTGCCGTCCCATCTGTTATTCGGGTGGATAGCGGACCGGGTCAACAAGCCGCGGCTGATGGCCGCTTGTATGCTAACGGCCATGTGCGCTGTGCTTGTGCTTATATACGTCGATTCACAATGGGGCATCCTGTCGTTCATTGCGCTTTTTAGCGTGGTGGAATCCACATTTCCGGTATACTGGTCCACCGTAGGCGATTTTTTCGGGCGACAGAACTTTGCCAAGATTCGCGGTTCCATGAGCTTCATACAGACGTGGGGTGCTGTCCTCGGGCCGGTCATCGCCGGAGCGATTTACGACACCACCCACAGTTATGAATTCCTGCTCTGGTCAGCCATCGGACTCCTGTTGGTGGCGAGCTGCCTTTACGCCATGGTAGTCAAACCGGCAATAGCGTCAACAACGCATTGACCAAGTATTCTCTTCGTGGACGTGCGACGGATTCCGTAACCATTACCGGATATCACCGAAATCCGGGCAAATCTCGCTAAAGTCGCCACAGATCACGAAAGCAGATTGCCACCACCTGCTCATAAGGCACCGGGCCGGCGAGATGACCGATGGATTGAGCGAATCGGTTGAGCCCAGCGACGGCCTCTTCATAAATGACAGGATCGTAAAAAGTTAAGTCTCGTTGAACGATCGTCGTAATCAGCTCGGCCGCCTCCAGGGGGAACTTGCGCCGCCCCACCTCGGCGGCCAGGGTCGGATCTCCGCGCAGGGCTTTTTGTGTTTTTACAATGGCCCTGACCGCAGCAGCGACACTTTCCGCATCACGCTCAATTTGCACTTCGGTTGTAGCCAGCCCGGCAAACGTGAAACGGCGGACATCGGCGGGATCATCGCCGCGCCGGACGTCGACGAGGATTTTTCCTACTCCCCGCCGAACCGCAGTTTCGCCACCCATAGCGTTCGCCCAAAAACCATCGATCTGCCCTTCCTCCAGGGCACGGGCAGCGAATACCCCGAAGGACACATCCCGTCCCTTGGCCCCCGGCAACTCCACGATCTGAAGATCCCTGTCCGGATCGATCTTTGCGTCGATGAGCATCTGGCGCAGAGCCAGGTCCGGCCCCTCTGCTGCCGTCAGACGCAGCCCCTTGACTGCGCTCAGGTCGCCCCGCTGCGCGGCTAGATCAGCTCGGACGACGAGCAACCAAGGGGTCCCCTGCGAGAGTGCGACGACGAGTTTCGCCCCTTCCCATCGGGGGAATTCCGTCAGGATATCGTGTACCGAGCCGGCGATCATGGCATCCACCGCCCCATTTCGCAGCGCCTTGGTTGCCCCAAGCATAGGCACCAGCTCGATGTGTGCCTTCAACCCCTCCGCCTTGTAAAAACCCAGCACCTCCGCCGCCAGCGCTGGAAAACAGGTGTTGCTGACGAGATCTACCGCTGCGATGCGCATCTGCACAGCCATTCTCCTAAACAACCAAGGGAATAAGCCGAAAGTTAAAACCTGGATCTGACTCCCAACATGTGCCGCATTTGCCTTTATAGTTCATCATTGCCACCGACACCTTTCGCGAGACTTTCCAAAGTTTGCCATCGTGAGTAGCATGCCTCGAGTTCGTCTTTTACCGCTTCCAGGCGTTCCATGGCCGCGGTGATCTTGTCGCCCGGCTGGCGATAAAAATCTCCATCGCCCATGAGCCTGTGTAACTCCGACTGTTCCGCTTCCAAGGCTTCGATTTTTGCCGGCAGTCCTTCCAGCTCCCGCTGTTCTTTGTATGAAGGTCGACGATTCCTATTGTTCCTTTTCTCCGCTACGGCGCCGGCAATGGCCCGCGGCACGCTGGCATGTTTTGGCATTTCTTTCAGGGGCGCAGCCGGTCGCTGTCGCTTCCAATCCTCGTATCCACCGGCATATTCTCCCACCTTACCTTTTTCCTCAAAAACCAAGGTGCTGGTCACAACGTTATCGAGAAAGGTCCGGTCATGGCTCACCAGCAGCAGCGTCCCTTGGTAATCTGCCAGCAGCTCTTCTAACAGTTCGAGTGTTTCTACATCCAGATCGTTGGTCGGCTCGTCCAGCACCAGCATGTTCGCCGATTGCGTAAAAATCTTTGCTAGCAACAAGCGATTACGCTCGCCGCCGGACAACGCCTGCACCGGCGAGTCGATGCGCTGGGGCGGAAAGAGAAAGTCTTTCAGGTAGCCTATAACATGGCGGGACCGCCCCTGCACGGTGACATAGTCGGAGCCATCGGTCATGTTCTCGCGTACCGTCTTCTCGGGATTTAATTCGCGACGGTGCTGGTCGAAGTAGGCCAGCTTCAGGCGGGTTCCCATGGCGATCTCCCCGCTGGTGGGTGCTATTTCGCCCACGATCAGCTTGAGGAGTGTGCTTTTGCCGCAACCGTTGGGGCCGATAATCCCTATCCGATCGCCGCGCAGGACCGTCGTCGATAGGTCGTGAATAATAACACGATCGCCATAAAGGAACCTGACTCGGCGCAAGTCGGCCACCAATTTACCGGATATTGCACCGGCGTCAAGGCCGAAGCGGACTGTGCCCTGAAATTCAAGGCGCTGGCTCCGCTCCCGGCGCATGGCCTGAAGGACTCTTACTCGCCCTTCGTTGCGTGTGCGCCGCGCCTTGATGCCCTGGCGAATCCACGCTTCTTCTTCCGCTAGCTTCCGATCGAAGTTAGCCGCCGCTCGGGCCTCGATCTCCAGCAGTTCCTCTTTTTTACTCAAGTAAGCCTCATAGTCTCCGGGAAAAGAATTTAACTTTCCTCGATCCAGTTCAACGATACGGGTGGCCAAATGTTTCAGCAGCATGCGATCGTGGGTGATAAAGATCAACGCACCGTGGTAATCGAGTAAAAAATCTTCCAGCCACGTAATCGCAGTGATGTCGAGATGGTTGGTCGGCTCGTCCAACAGCAACAGATCGGGTTCGCTTACCAATGCCCGCGCCAGCATGGCCTGTCTTCGAATTCCGCCGGAACAGCTGGCAAGACGCTGGTCCGCAGGCAACCTCAACCGGGTCAAGACCATCTCCACCTTCTGCCCGATGTTCCAGCCACCCAAAGCATCGATGCGCGCTTGCAACAGCGCCAGCCGCTGTAGTGACGTTCCCTCCCCCGCGCCGCCCACCTCGTCGGTCAACTGGTGATACTCCGTCAGCAACACGCCCAGTTCGCCCAGTCCTGCGGCCACCACTTCATAAATCGTCTCTTCCGTATCCGGCGGCACCTCTTGCTCGAGATGCGCCACGCGCAGCGTATCCTCTCGCCAGATATCGCCTTCGTCCGGTGACGCCATCCCGGTAATCACCCGCAACAATGTCGTCTTGCCGGCGCCGTTGCGACCGAGGAGACACACCCGCTCGCCCCGCTCGACTTGAAAATCAACATGGGCAAGCAACGGCAAATGGCCATAGGCCAGAGATATGTTATCGAGACGAAGGAGAGGCATGAATAACTATGTACCGCAGGGATCGAGAATCGAGTGCCCTTTCCGGTTTCGAGTTTCAGGTTGAACCGAGAACCCAGGTGGGCTTATGAAACCTACTAACGCGTGACTCGACGGCCGTTAGGGTACCGAACCCGCTGCAAGCGTCTCGCTGGAAGGAAAGTCTCCGGAAGATTCCGACTCCAAGGCCAGCGCCAGTGCCTCGTCGACCGTTTTTAAGAACTCGAAACGAATACCCTCGCGTGCCGCGGTCGGAATCTCCTCCATGTCCCGTCGATTCAATTCCGGGAGCAAGACACAAGAAATTCCGGCTGTCTTGGCTGCCAGCACTTTTTCCTTAATTCCTCCTACCGGCAACACCAACCCCCGAAGACTGATTTCGCCCGTCATCGCGACATCCTTGCTGATTCGTCGGCCGGTGAGAAGTGAGACGATAGCAACAAAAAGGGTGACTCCCGCGCTGGGCCCGTCTTTAGGTATGGCGCCTGCGGGGATATGGATGTGCAAATCGTTCTTCCGGAAGATTTCAGGGTTGATGCCGAGCGTTTCGGCGCGTGATTTGACAAGACTCCACGCGGCTTGCGCGCTTTCTTTCATGACATCGCCGAGCTGACCCGTCAATTGCAACCTGCCGTCCCCGGGCATTTTAGTCGCTTCCACAAACAAGATGTCCCCACCAAAAGGGGTCCATGCCAGGCCCGTGGCTACGCCGGGTAGACTGGTGCGTAGCGCGATCTCATTGAAGAACTTTTGCGGCCCGAGATATTCCCGGATCGATTCCTTATCGATTGTCGTCTTTTCCTTGAGCCCCTCCGCCACCCTGGTCGCGACGCCCCGACAGACAGTTCCTAGCTCCCGCTCAAGTTGACGAACCCCGGCTTCACGCGTGTAGGATCGAATGATTTCGCGAATCGCATCGTCAGTAAAAGCGATGACATCGGTAGCCAGCCCATTTTCGGCAATCTGTCGAGGAATCAGATAATTTTTGGCGATCGCCAGTTTTTCCACCTCGATATAACCAGCCAATGGCAAGATTTCCATCCGATCGCGGAGAGGGGCCGGAATCGTATCGAGCACATTCGCCGTCGCGATAAACAAGACTTGGCTCAAATCAAAAGGCACGGCAAGATAATGGTCTTGAAAAGTCGCGTTTTGCGAAGGGTCCAGGACCTCCAGCAGCGCCGCCGATGGATCGCCGTGGAAACTGGCGCTGAGCTTATCGATTTCATCCAACATAAAGACGGGATTCTTGGTGCCCGCTTTCCGAATTCCTTGAATAATATTTCCGGGAAGGGCACCGACATAAGTGCGCCTGTGCCCCCGGATCTCTGCTTCGTCGTGGACACCGCCAAGACTCTGGCGCACGAATTTCCGGTTCATAGCCCGAGCGATGCTTTGCCCGAGGGACGTCTTGCCCACTCCGGGAGGACCGACAAAACACAAGATTGGGCTCTTCCCATGGGGCACGAGTTTACGAACTGCCAGAAATTCAACGATTCGCTTTTTTACTTTTTCCAAATCGTAATGATCCGCATCGAGAATTTCACGCGCTTTCGGAAGATCAATTTGTTCCTCGCTGGAAAGGCTCCAGGGAAGCTCCACCATCCAATCGAGATAAGTCCGTAGAGCTGAATATTCTGCGGCAATTTCGGGAATCCGCTCGAACCGAGTGAGCTCCCTGAGTACTTCCTTTTCCACCTCGGGCGGCATTTTTGCATCGTAGATTTTCTTACGCAGATCCTCGACTTCCTGGCTCTGGCCGTCTTCTTCGCCCAGCTCCTTTTGTATGGCCTTTAGCTGCTCGCGAAGGAAATACTGGCGTTGTGTCCGGTCCATCGATTCTTTAGTTTGCTCACCAATCTTTTTGCTCAGTTCCAGCAGCTCGATCTGATGCGCGAGCTTTTGTGAAACTTTTTCCGCGCGGGCGGCGGGGTCCAGAATCTCTAGAAGCTCCTGCTTCTCGGGAAGCGAGAAGTCCAATGTCGACGCGATCATGTCAATCAGCGACAAAGGATTTTCGATCCTTTCGATGGTGGTTTTTATTTCGTTCATCGGCTCAGGCAATAAGCTTAAAGCCTTCACGGCTTCCTGGCGCAGGTGCAAAATTCTCGCTTCGAATTGCTTCGATTGAGGTATCTTTTCTTCAATCAACGTCACGCGAGCTATAAAAAACGGATCCGTCTCGAGAAATTCGGCGATTTCAAAACGTTGGCGGCCCTGAATGATAATCTGGCGCTGGCCGTCAGGCAGACCGAACATGCGCAGTACATCGGCGGAGGTGCCCACTCGAAACAGATCTTTCGAATGGGGTGCCTCTATCGCGGGATCTCGCTGGGCAATGAACCCCACAGAGAATTGTTGGCGGACCGCTTCCTCTATCGCTCGGACGCTAGCGGGGCGTCCAACCACCAGGGGCATAACCGTGGCGGGAAAGAGCACCGTGTTGCGCAGCGGCAGAATGACCAAGGCCCCGGCAGGAATAGTAAGGCGAGGTTTTGACTTAGGGGCTTCCTTCTCTTCTGCAGTCATGAAAGTTTCCTCAACTCGATGATGAGCAGTCCGTCCTGAAGCGAAACTTCTCCGAGCGCTAAGGAGTGTCTTCCCTCGATCAGAGCCAGGCGCCGTTCGAAACGTCCAAGCGGGATCTCCCAGATCTTTAGTTCCCCGTCATTGCAGCATTTCGGCAGGGGCCGTTCGCCGGCGATCACGAGTTCGCGTCCCTCCAACCGCACGTTCATACGATCAGCCGTGACTCCGGGTAGAGCTGAGATCACCCACAAGCTTTCATCGGTCTCGACGACGTTTACAGGCGGTTCCCAAGCGGGGCTTCTGCCGTGAGAAGAACGATACTGAACACCCGCAGCAATTTGCAAAAAATTCCTGTGGATTCGCTCCACTTGTTGAAGCAGGTCATTGGCTCGGTGCCACATCACAATATCCCAATGCCGGGACGCCATATCAATCAACCCTCAAGTCAAGAATAAAGTAATTCTCTATCAGACACTCATTCAAAAGCCTAGGATTCGAGAGCCGCGTTGTCAAGAAAGTGAACCCAAAGAGTGACAAAAATGTCAGCCTGTCAACGCCATGGCAATCCGGGTGACAGCCGCGATTTGTACAATTCCAAATTTTCCCCAAATGACCGTATGGCGTGAGAGCGGGTGTGGGTGGCTTGATTCTTGCCCTCTAAGTTTAAGGCTTGGGTTGGTGACGCTCAAAAACTGGCCCCAGCCCCACGAAAGAACGAAGCCGACCCAGAAAAATGATTTACCTAGCTACTTACCATAAAAAAAGTGAGTTTCGGCCACTCTGCCAGAAGTCTAGAAGGCTGATCTTTATCGAAGCCGAAGCTAGGCTAGCCCTCGATAAGGTTATAGCACTGGTTAGAAACCTTACAGAAGGCAACTTCGAAGAATCAAGCGTTGAGATCATTGGTCAAAAGGCCTGGGACGCCGCAAAGATAAAGCATCCGCGAATCAAATTCTACAAACTGGATTGAAAAAGAGCAGGAGTGACGAATGTCCTTGGAGGAGAGCCCTGCATCGAAAAAAAATCTTGACAGCGACTTATAAACGACCGATAATTTGTGTCCATAACTCTCCCATCGGTGACACGACAGCGAGCCTACAGGAAACTCCTACCCGTTAGGAAAGGCGAGTTAGCTCTCAATTGTTTGCAGGTGTCAATAAAACGTCACCGAATGTCAAGAAAAAAATCATTCAAAAGCTCATTTGTTCCTTTCAGGAACCTATGGATCTAAGTTGAGTCAACGCTTCGTTGGATCGACGTATTTGGCTTATGAACGATTGCGCACCGCCCATCCAAACACAAACATTCGAGCAGATTTTGGATCTATAGCCTTTTGAATTGCGCCCCTCACAGCGGGCGACACGGGAGGATAATCAAGAAGGTCTATGAATGCCATGATTGTGGAAAACATAATAAGCTGGTTTCTGTTCGCTCTGGCCTCTACGTGCACCTTATCATTTGCATCTACCGTTTATGATAACTTTCTCAGCTGGAAACGACGGGAGCGCGACAGAAAGGCAACAACGAGGATTGTCTCTCTTGCAGATTCAAAGCCGAGCCCGCTCCTGATGGAACATTCGTTGCCCCGTGGCTATGATAGTCCCGAACTCTTCCGCGAGGATCTATGGATTCGAAGGATAGAGCATAGCCGTCGGGAACATGCCGCGATGGCGGCGTCACTCCCACAAGTGAAAGCGGGTCTCGGAGCTTCTGAAGACTATTCCAGGCGACTCTGTGAGATGCTGGCTCACCACGCAAGGACCCGGCCCCGATAATCGTTTGGTTGTTATTCGTAAGTGATTATTCTTTGCGGGTGACCCCACCCGTGACCTCCACACTCCGCCTTCATTTTAGCTAGCAAAGCACCGTCAGCGCGTTCTTTTTTCCTGACGTCATTCATGTTTCCCGGGTAATGAGAAGCTAAGCCCTCGGGCGATTATCCTCGCACACCAATTCCCATTGCAGCAAACTCTCGGATATGAAAATCTCAGGAAGCTTAAGATCGAGCCTAGTTTTTGATGCCCTTTCTGCTTCCGGATTATGCCTTTCATTTCGACTCTTCGATAATATTGGGTGTGTTCTAAAGCCGACATTGTAAGGAGGCCAACATGTCTGTCGATTTTGTCACCAACCAGGAGATCATCCTCGCAGCGCGCCGAAATCTCACGCAAAACGTGTGGAACTACCTTTGTGGTGGGGCCGAGTCTGAAACAACGATGCGTCGGAACCGCTTTGGGCTAGATAGCTTGGCCTTTCGGCCACGGGTCCTTGTCGACGTTTCCAAGATCGATACCTCGACGACCTTCCTTGGACACAGACTGAGAGTTCCGGTTATGTTGGCGCCGATCGGATCACTGCAAGTGATTACGCCGGAGGGTGGAGTGGCCGTCGCCAGGGCGGCTGAAGAGTTTGGGACAATCAACTTCGTCAGTTCCGTGACTCAACCGAGCCTAGAGGAAATCGCGGCTGCCGGCCGCAGTCCCAAGGTCTTTCAGCTCTACGTGCAGGGTGACTTGAAGTGGATCGAGAACCTCCTCCTTCGCGTTAGCAAGGCTGGTTATGCAGCGCTCTGCCTAACCGTGGATACCGCACACTATGGTCACCGCGAGCGTCAAATGATGGATCGTTGGTTGCCGCCGAGTCGGCGCGGCTCAGGTTATGAGTATCGCGCCGCCCTCACGTGGGAGACCCTGGATGCGATTAAAGAAATGGCAAATCTGCCGTTCATTTTGAAGGGTATAGCAACAGCCGAAGACGCAGCCATCGCAGTCCAACACGGCGTCAACACAATCTATGTCTCCAATCATGGGGGACGCCAACTGGACCACGGGAAAGCGACAATCGAGATGCTGCCAGAGATTGTGCAGGCGGTTGACGGTAAAGCGCAGATCGTGCTGGACGGCGGCATCATGCGCGGCAGCGATGTTCTAAAGGCCATTGCTTTGGGTGCAACGGCTGTGAGCATCGGCAAGCTCCAGGGCTGGGGATTAGCGGCGGCCGGTCAAGCGGGTCTGGTCCGTGTTCTTGAATTACTAGAGAGCGAGATTACCACGACCATGGGACTCCTCGGCGTCACCCGTCTCAATCAACTTACTTCCATTCATTTGTGTAAGGTGCAACCCTTGGGGCCAACTCATGAAATGAGTGCGTTTATCCATATGCCGGGTGGGCAACTCCTATAATGCTCGGAGCCTATTCCATCGAACCTTTTACGGAATAAAATCTCTTGACACATGTCCCACCCGTTTACTATATGCGATTACATCAGCAGCAAAGTAAGTCTTTCCGAGAACGAAACTTGCTGCGAGTTGAGGGAAGACATCCGAGCAGGCCGTTCACTGCAGGGGATTATGATGGGGTTTCGAATTCTTTTTGATGAAGACAAGCTGAAACAGGGAATCTACCAACAAGAAGACGACCTTCTCTCACAAAGCAACGGCGTGGGGTGGCCGAAGGGCACCTGGTTTCAGAAACGTCTCCGCCAAGTCAGACAACAGCAACGAAGAAAACTCGCGGAAACCGACTTCGTATACGAATGCGCCTTGGGTACGATTATCGTTCGACAATCGAACGGCAGGGACTAGACTAACCCGAATTTCCAGCTCTCAAGCCACAACGATTTCAATGTAACGATGAAGGTCATCGGCGGATAGACCCGTGAGCCGAGCCTAGATCCTGGAAAAATTTTTCGCAGACCCGGTTCCCGACCTGCAGCGCGTTTCCGACGTCCAGGAAGCCTCGGCGCGCGCCGTGGAGGGCGATGCAAGCTCTGGGTCCGTCGCTTCCGAAAGTCGATCCAAAAACTCTTTTACGAAGGCTCAGAGTCTGAAGGTTTCTTGGACAAAACTAAGCTCCGCTAACCTTTGCGTGCCACGCAATGGCCCGTAATTGCGAGTTGCCGGGTTGAACAACTATGTCCAACGTGGGCCTAACTACGGTTGACAGACCACTGAAAACTGCCTTTTTTGTAGCTAATTTGCATCGGTCCTAATCGGCATGTCCCTTGCGTCCCCGGAAGTTTTACGCCAATCAAGGAGGATTGCCATGACGAGAATGGTATCTAGGTGCTTGTTACTCTTCTTCTTGGTTTTGGGATGCACGTTGAAAAAAGAAGAGGCTCAGGCGCCAAAGGTTCCGGAGCCGACGCCCGCTCCGATCTCATCGACTCCTGTGGAGCCCCAAGCAAGCCCAGTAGCAACGCCCGCAAACCCAACGTTCACCAAAGAGGACATCCGGATGTTGCAAGCGCGACTGAAAGCGGCCGGCTTTTACGTGGGACCCATCGATGGGATACCCGGGCCGAAGACCAGATCCGGGATCCTTCGGCTGCAAGCAGCATGCGGGAGCCTCAAGGACCTGTTAGAAAATTCTGCGGCGGGAAATCAAACAGGGAAACTGGATAGTACGGGCAATAGTCGAAAGAGCGAAGACATCCGTCTGATCCAAGTACGACTGAAGGATGCCGGTTTCGACCCGGGTCCGATCGATGGGGTTTCGGGATCTAAAACGACAGCGGCGATTCTACGCTTTGAAGCGGGCTGCACGATGCTTAAAAATTTGCCGCCGCATTTGGATGAGGCACCTCAAACCGCCGACAAAGCAATATCTCTCACTCGGGCGGAGATGCGCTATCCGACCGCAGCAAAATCGATCGGATTTGGCTCCGATACGGTGAGTGCGAGTGGAAATCAAACTCTCAGCAGCGAAAAGATTCGGCAAGAACAATTGCGCTTGAGGGACGCGGGCTTTGACCCGGGTCCGATCGACGGGATTCTAGGACCTAAAACCAAAGCAGCCATGCAGCGATATCAAAAGTCGCTCGCACTGAAAAATCCACGCTAACTATCGACACACCGGCTCCCGAGCCTCTACATGGCCAGGCTTAGGAAGTAGGAACGATCGATGAAAACTACGATGCGCATGAGCGCGTAAAGCATCGCCATGTATCCACAAAGAAGCCCGGCGATCGTCATCGAGACAAACAGCCTATACATATGAAGTTCCTCCGTTTGGTTGCTCAGGTATCGCTAAACTACAAGCGCAAGCTTGATGCCAAGTGACTTTGCTACCTGGGACCTATAACAACCCTGCGGAATAGAAATGGAATTTTAGGAACGCCAGCTTGGCACAAGCTCAGAGGCAGAAGCGGAAGTCAACTTTATGATACAGGGGAGTATCCGAAATGACTCAGTCACAGTGGAGACAGTCTGGGACGGCCTGTCACACCTTACCCCAACTAATCACCTGGCTACGGTGGTTTTGCGGCGACCGATAGCGGCTTCGGCTCGGGGACTGATTGCCCGCTGAACGGCGACGTTTAACAGCGCCGGCTGTCCAGAAGCGAAGGCACGCTGCAATGCTGGTTCCAGATCTTCAGCATGCTCCACAAACTCTCCGTACCCACCGAGTCCTTGAACCACCCGTTCGTAGCGCGTTTGCAGTAACTCGGTAGCGACAGGCCGGCCGTATAAACCTAGCTGGATTTGCCGGTCGATGCCCCAAGCGGAATCGTTACCTAATATCGCCACGATGTTGAGTCTGTGACGCACCGCCGTATCGAATTCCATTCCATTGAAACCAAAGGCTCCATCGCCGGTCAGCATGATCACCCGTGAGTCAGGGTAAGCTACTTTCGCAGCCAGCGCTGTGGGGAGCGACGATCCCAACATCCCTAGACTAGAAACGTAAAACCAACGCTTGGGCTTGATAGCGGGCAACAAAGACCGGGCGAAATGGCAAAAGTCTCCACCATCAAACACCAGGCAGTCGTCGGGACGCAGGATAGACTTGATGGTCTTGTGGACGAAGAGGGCATGCATCGGTGTCTCGGATCGAGCCAGATTTTCTGCCCAGACCGACTGCCCAGCACTCACCTCGCGCAATTCATCCAGCCACGGAAGGTCCTTCCATGTGAAGCTGGCCGCTTCCTTCGTCATCTGATCCAAAACACTGGTGACATCACCCACCATGCCCACGGCAACTCCTCGATTGCGGCCGATCTCCAAGGCCGAAGGATCGATTTGGACGATCTTAGCCGCCGCCGCTATGTGAGGCGGACGACAAAAACCAATGGTGAAGTCTTGCTTGCGCCCCAGAAGCAAAACAACGTCGGCCTCGCGAACCTTGGCGGCTGCTCGATTCAAGCCGCGCTCGAAAAATCCAAAGACATACGTGTGATCGTCAGATACCAAGCCCCGCGATTGCTCTTCCGTCAGCAACGGTAGATGGGTGGTTTCGATGAAGCGTTGGAGGGCCTCACCGGAAAGCGTATAACCGGCGGCGCTGCCAGCGATGATCAGAGGTTTCTTTGCCTGGTGCAGAAGCTCGATCGCCCGCCGCACACTTTCCGGATGGGCGAGCATCGACTCCTTCGCGCGGTATTCACCCGGTTCATGCAACACCACCTGCTCTTCGTCTAAGCTCTCTTCTTGTAGGTTGATGGGGATCGTCAAGTGAACCGGCCCGCGCCGGCCACTGAAAGCCAGGCGCATTGCCCGTCGGATAAATTCTGGAATCCTTCGCGCATCATCGACTAGAAACGAACCCTTGGTCATCGGCGCAGCCATATGCACCTGGTCGATCTCCTGCTGGCCCCCACGTCCCAAGTCATGGAGGTCGGCGCAGCCGGCAATGGAAATGACGGGGCTTTCACTGTGCATGGCATTGGTCAGGCCGGGAATTGCATTGGCAAAGCCCGGAGTAGTGTACATGCAAATGCCGGGCTGTTCCGTGATGCGACCCCACGCGTCCGCCATATGGACCGCCGCCTGTTCGTGACGGGTATCGATGATGCGGAAGTTCTGATCCGCCATACTGTCTAACACCGGCAGAATATGATCGCCGGCCAAGGCAAAAATATTGGCCACCCCTTCGAGTTTGAGCGCTCTGCAGATTAGCTCAGCTCCAGTGATTCGACCCATTATCGCTCCTTTAGGTTTGCCGACGAAAAACTTTCCTTCTTATGTGCAATTGCTTCATCCTCTGTATCATACAATTGCGTAAAGACAGTCAAGCGTTTCCGGGGGTCATAATCACCATCGTGCGAACAGTCACAGAGCGAGCCTGTAGAGGGCACACGGCGAAACCGGTCAAAAAATCAATGCGGGGGAAAACATTCAATTAAAAGTGCAGGTCATCGCCTCATGCCGCGCGCGGCTTAATTCGAATCGCGACGGGGCATTTATGGACGCAGCGCGGTGGGCCCTACGACTGCCGAAGATCAAACTATTGCAGTAGAAAAGTTAAACAGTTTTTTTAGTCGCGCCGGAAGTATTGGTCAAAGGCCCACGACGCTAATACAAAACCAAAGAAGTAACCAACGAATTGTGTGAGTCCGGGCACAGATTTCAGCATGTACCAGAAAGTCGCTAACAGCACTATGCCATACGTACCCATGGGCCATTCACGCAACCGTCAGCAAACCAGAGCTGCTATCGGACTGTTCTTGCTCGGGACGAGTAACTGAGGGGACCATTTTTTAACCGTGGGTGGCGGGCGCCTTAACGATCAAGCCGTTGGTCCTGCGCGCAGAAACTTGAAAAAGCTTTACCCGCAGGGTCGCGCTTGATTAAGCTTTTTCGGCTTGCGAATCGCCGCCAGGTTTGGCCTCCATCGTCACGGATTCCTTCTGGTTGGTGCCAGGCTTGCGATGGGCTTCCTGCTCCCGTGCCCGCAACGCATTCAGTCGCTCCCGGAACCAAGTTTTCTCGGGCCAGGCCCAGTTATGATCAGAGTTGGGGTCGAACTCCGGCGGTTTCATGGCGATCTGAGGATTGCCCAGCAATCAGCATGCCATAGCCTTTAGTGCGAATTTCCGAATGATTTTTCAGGAATCGATGGAATGACTGAACGAAAACCGTTACTTGCCTTTACTCGCCGCCAAATTTTGAACGTTCAGCCGAACCGCTATAAATTGGCAAAGAAACAGATGCGCCTGGAGGGCAAGTCGTCACTTTCTCCGACCACGAACAAGAACGCTGTTTATGAGAAACTCTTCCAATTCAGGAATGACTTATCGGAATAGAGCGCGTCAACATCCGAAGGAACTGTGATGCCGCGGCTTTTTAAATAATCGGCGATCGGCTTGAGAGGCAGGCCCACGGCGGCCAGATAGTCGCCGCGAATGGACTCGATCAAATTGCGACCTTCCCCTTGGATCGAATAGGCGCCCGCCTTATCGAGCGATTCGTCACAGGAGAGATAATGCTCGCACTCTTTCTCCGAGTAGTCGCGCATCTTGACCGAGACTTCTTCGACGATCCTAAGACCCGGCCCGCCCAAATCATCGAGGATGGCGACGCTGGTAAAGATCCGATGGATTTTTCCTGAAAGCAAGCGCAGCATCCGTTTCGCATCCGCTATTCCATCAGGTTTACCGATCTTGCTAAGGTTTACTAGAATCATAGTGTCGCTACCGACAACTATGCTTTCGGGATAATTTCTAGCCACCGATTGGGCTTTTCCTACGGCGAAATCGAGAACCTCCTCTGCAACGGATCGATCGCTTATCGAAAGTTCATCGAACTCTGGAGCGATTACCTCGAACGGCAGACCGAGAAGCGCGATGATCTCACGACGGCGAGGCGAGGTGGAGGCCAGGAGGAGTCTCATGAAAACAAAAAAGTCGTGTTCGTGACTCGTGAATCGTTACCGGGAAGCGCAAGCTCGGCGGGATCGAACCGCGCGCCGAGCGATCCGCCGTAGGTCCTGAGACACTGGACAACTTCATCGAAGTGGTTCACGCGCACCATCTGCGCGCGTAGCTGCGCCGCCCCAGGGGAATCGCAACAGTACCACGCCAGATGTTTGCGCATACCAACGAAACTTCGGATCACGTTGTGTTTTTCAAAATGACGGCTATGCTCCAGGAGGACGCGAAAACGCTCCTCCAGACCGATGGACGGTGAATCAATCGTTAAACCGGCAGCGGAGCGCAAAGCCTGCTTCGCCTGGTCCTTGGCTCTGAAGATCCACGGATTACCCTGGGCAGCGCGCCCGAGGAGGACGCCGTCGACCCCGGTTTCACGCACGCGGCGGAAAACCGCCTCCATGTGTTTTACGTCTCCGTTACCGAGAATGAGAGTCGGGGAATTCTTTGCAATCTCGACGGCACGCCCGATCGCTTCCCAATCGGCGTTGCCCTTGTAACCCTGCTGGAGAGTCCGGCCGTGAAGAGTGATGGCCGCTAGACCCTCCGCCAGCAGAGTTTGCATCCAGTCCTCGACGACGACGCGGTCGTAGCCGACCCGCGTCTTGACCGACAGAGGGATGAGACGCCGCCAGGCCGGGGTCTCCAGTCCGCTCCTAAGTCGATTTGAAGTCTTGATGCCCTGGATTAACTCCGGGCTGATCTTGAGATCGTACAGAGTTTGTCCTTCAACCCAGTCTTTGATGCCTTGGCCTGCCGCCTGGATGATCGAACGAGCTAAATCTGGCGTGCGAATTAGAGCCGCCCCGCTACCCGTGGCGGCAACTTTTTTTGCCGGGCAACCCATATTAATATCCAAGCCATCAAAGCCAAGTTCACAAACGATGTGCGCAACCTTGTAGAACATTTCCGGCCTATGACCGTAGACCTGTGCAACCACCGGACGTTCGATCGGGTCATACATCAGGTCTTTGATGAGGCTGTGGGGTGCAAAGAAGGCGGTCTCGACATTGACAAACTCCGTAAATATAACATCCGGATCGCCGTGCTTTGCCGTGATAAAACGAAAAGAAGCATCGGTGACTCCATCCATGGGTGAAAGACCGATAATGGGCCTAACTATTTTTTGCCAGAAATTCATGTTGCTTGGTCGTTAGGATACCATTGGCTCCCTAACCCTTTCAAATGGCACTTCAGTTGCGAAGTTTGACGTAACGAGTTTGAAGGAAGGATAAGAACAAGGATGAAAGCGGAGTTATCGATTCGGGACAGCGGGAAGGACTTATGTATCTAACAAGCACTTGCCGCACGTTCTTACGGGTATAGAATGGAATCTCGCGCACCAACATGAAGATCGCTCAGATCACCAGCGTGTATATCTCCGTTCCACCGAAGACCCATGGGGGAACGGAGCGGATCGTCTACCACCTTTGCCAACAGCTCGATCGGCGCGGGCATCATGTCGAGCTTTTCGCGTCAGGAGATTCGCAAGTCACTTGCACGTTGCAAGCGGTCTTGCCGGTCGCCACGCAGTATGATCCCCAATCAACGTTCTACCTGGAAAAGGAGTATGAGGCGCGCAACACCTACAATCTTTATCGCCAGGCGGAACGCTTCGACGTCATTCACGCTCACTGGACAACCCTCGCCCCCTATTTTTCTGCGCTTGCGACAATCCCCACACTGGTCACCTATGCTTATATTGAGAAGGAGCTGCACCAATACTATCAGAAACATTTTCCGCGTTGCCTTCCGGTATGCGTCAGCCGCGCTCAGGCAAACATGCTGGGAGACGATTCGCTTCCGGTGGTTTACAACGGGGTGGATCTAGACGAGATTCCCTTTAATGACCGGCCGGAAGATTTCTTCATGATCGTCGGCCGCATGACCCCCGGGAAGGGCATTGCCGAGGCGATCCGCATTGCCAAAAAGGCGAAAGTGAAGCTCCTCATTGTCGGTCATGTCACAACCCACCTACCGTGGAGCGAGGAGTATTTTTTAAAAGAAATCAAGCCGCACATCGACGGCGATCACGTTCGTTATATCGAGCGTTTGGCTTATCACGACATCGTGCAAACGATGGGCAAAGCCAGAGGCTTTCTCTTTCCGCTGCAGTGGGATGAACCCTTCGGTATGGTGGTCATCGAAGCGATGGCTGCGGGAACGCCGGTGCTGGCGTACCGCCGCGGCTCGATGCCGGAATTAATCAAGAACAGTGAGACCGGCTACCTGGTTGAAAACGAGGAAGAGATGGTCGAGATGACGCATCGGGTCTCAACCGTGGATCGCGCACGCTGTCGCAACTGGGTGCAACAGAATTTTTCGGTAGAACAAATGGTGGACCGCTACGAGCAGCTCTATCGAAAGGTAACCAGCGGGCACTGGAGCCTGAAGGGCAAACCAGAGCGCCACCATGCGTGACAAAAACTGGAATCTCGAGCGGCTGCGGAGCGAGAGCAGCTATTGGCGCTCGTGTATTCTGATCACAGCCGCCCATCTGGATCTATTCGGTTGGATCGGCAAGCAAGAAAAAAGCCCAAAAGCTCTGGCGGCCCATTTTGGCGGCAGCACTTCCGGATGGGAAATTTTTCTCAATGCGCTTTGCGCCATGGGCTTAATGCGAAGGCACCGCGATAAGTTTGCCAATGGCGCATTTGCCGCGCACACTCTCACGCGTGGGGGCGCCGCTTTTCTGCTGCCCGCTTATGACGCATGGGACAATTGGGGTGGTCTCGCCTCTGCCCTCATCGCCGGAAAGCGACCCGGGCTGCAGAAGCCTTTCGTTTCTGATCGAACGAAGGCTGGGCGGTTGCTTCATAGCCTGGAGCTCGACGCTCGTGAGATCGCACCCTATCTGATCGAGAAATTACCGTTGCGCCGATCCGCAACTTTGCTGGACATCGGTGGCGGGCTGGGAACTTTCTCCATTGCTTTTTGTCGCTCTTATCCCCGTCTACAAGTAACCTTGGTGGAGCATCCTCACGTCCTTCCTCTGGCCCGTCGCGCCGTGAAAAAAGCCGGCATGGCGAGACGGGTGCAGATCGTGGGGGCCGACTTCTCAACAGACGCTCTGCCGCGGGGATTCGATACCATATTTGTCTCCAATGTCCTCCACGCCCACGGCGCCGCAGAAAACCGCGCCCTGCTGCATAAGCTCCAGCGCTGTTTGAACCCTCACGGCCAATTGATTATCCGCGACGTCTTTATGAGCCCAAAGCGTACGGCACCCGAGTGGGCCACGCTCTTTTCAGTTCTGCTCCTTGTGCACACACCGCGAGGGCGTTGCTATGCACTCGACGAGATTCGCGCGTGGTTGCGCCAAGCCGGCTTTTCACGGATACGGGGACCCTTCCGTTCCAGCCCGCTTCCGTGTGATCCCGACTCGATCTTAATCGGGGCCAAAACGGGTAAGGAATAATGAGAGCAACCGGAGCAAGCCGTCTCGTCTCCCAATAATGATTGGCTAAAGATCCGACGCCAGAGTTCCCCGGGTTCCCCAGTCCTCCTTGTCGATATCTTGAAAGAGGATATGGAGCGAGTCGGGCTTGACCTTGACCACCTCCTCGAAGTCTTGGGTGATCCTGCGCACCAGTTCCTTTTTCTGCTCCTTGGTTCTGCCCTTATACATATGAATGTGCACCACCGGCATGTTCACCTCCGCCATTGAAAAGTATAAATGCAGAATTATGAAAGCAAAGGGCATAAGGCAAGAGCTGCACAGGAAGCAAGCGGATTCATGAAACCGATCCGGTCGTTACGCTCTATTGTTTCGCGGACCGGCTATATCGTGTTTTCAATTGCTGAAGATACGCCTGCATTCCATCTTGAGAGGTGTCATGGGGAAGTTTTTTGAAGTCATCGATCAGGATTCTGATATCGCCGACTTTCTCCGACAAGGCGGCAATCTGATCGAAATATCGGTAGTAGGCCAGATCATGGCTGAGCTTTGCTTCCAGCACCGTGGGTGGGTGCTGGCCCGCTATCTGACGTTGAAACTGGCGATTATAAACTGGATAGGATGGAATAAGATTCAGAATCTGTGTCTTGGCCTCTTCTATTTCAACGGTCTTGAAAAGTTTCTCCGCCTCGGTCACCAGAGCGTTCAACTCCCGTGCATACTGTCTCTCTTCCTCCAGCGTTGCCAACGCTTGCTTTAAGTATTGTTGATCTCCCTTGCGCCTGAAAAATTCCACCGCGGCCAGGGAACCAAGGGGGGTAACGATCGACTCTTCAATTTCCCAAGGCAGGGCGAAATTGTTGTCACCGTGTAGGTCCTCATGCAGAATTACTTTGACCCGTCGCACGATCCCTTCTTCTGCGAAACCCACCGTGGCGACGGAGCGCGAATCGGCGAACTCATTTCCCTGGCGATAGTAGACGCTATAGCCGTCCACCTGATAGACCTGTTCCAATTTCAAATCCTCTTTGGCCACGGAGAAGCCGATGGCCATACGAATGTCGACCGGAGCGTGCAGAGCCAGGGTTCCGTCGCGCTGCATCCAGAACCACAACATGGAGAGCGCTGGCCCCTCCTGCACGGTCCGGCTGAGCGCTGCCGTGGGCTCGATACCCAGTGTCTTGCCGAAGGCTTTGACCTCCCCGACAAGGCGCGCGTTTTCTTCGAGTCGCGTTCCATGATCGAGCCGAGCAAGAGCACAAGAAGAGAGACCCAGGGTGAGAAAGCAACCGGCGACGAGTTTAACCAACTGCCATCGGCGCCGCGTCCGCCTCCGTCCCGTTGAACCATTTTGGATTGAACCTGAACGTCAGAGAGTAAACAGAGAAGCGAGGGGAGCCAGCCGAGGAATCGCCCCGACCTCGACCAGCATTTGCATCTCGGCGGCCGCGAGCTTTTGCTCCGCTTCGGTGAAGGTGAACTCGATCTTCGGATAACGAGCTGAAGCTAGGAGCGCCTCCTTGTCCCCACCGTAACGCTTGACAAACTCCTCGCCGATCTCATCCAGGTGGGCTTCGCTATATGCGAAGGAGCGGCGAAAGGCCGCGAGCAAGGTCTCTTTGATCCCTGGATAACGTTGCAGCAGATCCTCCCGCGCTGCAATCATGTGCTTGATCATCTGGTCGAACCCATGAAGCTTTCGCCATGCCTCGCCGTCGGTGTAAAGGCAACGCACACCATCGGCTTCTTCGCCGCGGAAGAAAAAATGATCGAGCAAAACAACGGCGTCCACCTTGCCGCTCCGCAGCACGTCGAGGAGTTTCTCCTGAGGGTGAGACTCCCAGCGCAGCGTGCGGTCGTCTACCCCATAAACGCGGCGCAGCAGATAACGGTGAATCGCGTGGGCGCCCTGGTGCGTCGCAATGAGACGGCCGGCGAGATCCTGCGGAGCTTCCACCGGGCCGTCGATGCGGACGAAGACCCCGTTGCCCTTCATCGTCGATTTCCATTCCGTGGAGAGCCCGATAATGGGCGCTCCCTGAAGTTTTCGGCTGAGAAAATTCGGCAGGTAGATATTCGCCACCTGGACGTCGCCACGGATCAGAGCCTCCTCCTGCTCATGGCTGGGCGGGTCGGGCAGCTCGATCACTTTCATGTCAAAACCCTCCGGCCTCACCTTCCCAGTAGCCAGGGCATAATACGTGCGAAACATACAGAAACGGTTGCGATAGTGCGCGAAGGTCAATTCCATAATCTTGCCTTTAGGATTTGGCTACCTCTTGCCTACGCCGATTGCAGATATCCAAAGCGGCCATCACATAAACCTTGGTACAATTGACCATGTTGTCAATGCCGACGCCCCGCCGCACTCCGCTTGGCGTATCCCACTCCGCCGGCGCCCTTGTCTCCGTTGGGTCAACCAGGTGGGTACCGAAACCGGGACCATAGGTGATGCTGGGAACACCATAAGCGGCGATCCGCGATCCGTCACTGGTGATACCGTAGCGGATTGGTTTCGCATAGGGCACCGGCTTGCCGAAGACCGCCTTGTGCGCATTCGCCATGGCCTTAACTACATATTCGCTCTTGGAAATCTCATAGCCGTCCGTTGATAAATAAAGATCAACCCGTGTGTCGAGGATGTCACTCTCCCGTTTTTGCACCTTCGCGCAGACGGCCTCGATCTCGCGCTTGATCTCCAGCGGCGGTGTCCCCGGCAAAATTTTTACGATGACGAAGATGTCCGTCGTTGGGCGGGTGCCCGGCTTGAACGGATTACCCCCTTCAATCGCGCCGATCTGCACGGTAGGCAGCATAAATTTGTGGGTGTATTTGCGCTGATACTCTTTTTCCCAATCCTGGATCGCCTGGGCAACTTTAGTTGCCGCGAGCACGAATTTGGTTGCCTTTCCGTCTACGCTCGCCCGCGCCCAAACCACGCCTGCGTTGCCGATCTGGAGCTGCAAGCCGGTGGGTTCGCCGATAATGCACATATCTGCCATCACGCCGTGATCCATCATGTGCCGCGCCCCGACGCCAGCGCCGCGGTAGGTCTTACCCTGGAATCTACCGATCTGAGCCTTTTCAATCTCGCCGACCACGCCGGATATGATGAGATCGCCTTTGAGCTGAACATCTGCTTTTTGTATCGCCGATACCGCCTCGATATAGCAGGGAAACGCAGCCTTCATATTGACCAGACCACGGCCGTAGATTCGGTCGTCTTCGACGACCGTCTCCTGCGGGTTGTCGAAATGATCCATATGAGCGCAAAACATTAGAGTTGCGCCGCCCCCGGTTCCCTTCAATCTTCCGATGACATTGGGTCGTCCCTCCTCCACTTCCTGATACTCGACCGCCATTCCCAGCCTTTCGAACTCGCTGCCAAGATATTCCGCAATTTCCCTCTCTTCCCCTGTGATGCTGACGATGTCAGCCACATTCCGGGCAAGCTCAACAATTCTTTGCCGATCCACCTGTTCAAGCACTTGGGGTTTCATTCTCTCTCCTCTCTACCTGTTGCAAAGTGTTCGCAGAGATTTTTCTGTAGCACACTCGCTTCAGTACTGACAAGAACGTGGCTGCTGGTTGGCGTGGCGGTTGACGGTCGCCGTCGATTCGCTTAGATTTGTACGTCGATGATGATTGGATTGGATATCGATGGCGTATTGGCGGATTTTGTTTCCCCTTTTCTGCGGGTTTTGGAAGACCAGATAGGCTGTGCGCCGATAGACCCGCAAACTTACGTAGACCTCTATTTTTCCGGTCACGCCGGACTGTCCAAAGAGATCGTTACCGAATGCGTGATGAAAGTTTCCAACGACCCGAAATTCTGGGAGGCGCTCGCGCCTCTCCCGTCGGTCGGCCAATGGCAGGCGTTGGACAGGCTCAGCCGCAAACAGAAACTGGTTTTTGTCACCCACCGCTACGAACGGGAGACCTACGACATCGGCCAAGTTACTTGCGATTGGCTCAAAAAACATGGGGTCGGCAATCCGGTGGTCTATTTCACGCAGAAGCACAAGTCTGAGCTGATCGGAAAATTGAAAGTTGAGCTGTTCGTCGATGATCGGCATGAAAACTGCCGAGACGTTGCGGAGAACACGGATGCCGTCGTGCTAATGCCCCACCGCTCTTATAATCAGTCTTTCAGTCATCCTCGGGTGCAACGAATTCAGGACCTGGATGAACTATTTCACTATATCGAATAGTCACCGTGCGACCAAAACAAGCAGCAATGAACCTTTGAACGGCTTGAACGTATGGAACGATTTGAACTTCTCGATGTGAAACCAAGGAGGTGAAAGATGTATGGCTGGCGCGCAAAAATCGGTCATGTGGCTCCGTCACGCGGCGACACCCTGGTGTATGAGTTTTATAAGATGCTTCCCGAAGGATTTATGCTCCTCAACAGCACCGGAACCATCCGGCAGCTCGTGGATGCGGACTTCGAGAGACAACTGCAAAGAATCGAAGAAGCGGCAGCCGATTTGGTTGATAACAAATGCGACGCGATCATCGTCGGCGGATCACCGCTGTTTACGAAACTCGGTTATGGCAGCGACGTTGACATGGGAAAAAAGCTCACGGCGAAATACGGGGTACCCATCTCGCCGGGGATCACCGGCGAGATCGAAGCGCTGAAATCACTGAACCTTAAGAAACTCGTCGTGGCCACTCCGCACGAAGAGTCGCTGAATCAAAGAATGAAGGCTTTTCTTGAGAATTCCGGTTTTCAAGTGCTTAAAATTGAAGGATATGGGGTGCGCAAGAATGCCGACCTGACCGACATGGATGTCCATGCCGCGTACAAAATCGCCAAGCGTCTCTATCAGCAAGCACCCGAGGCCGACGGTGTTTTTATCCCCTGCCCCCGCTGGCCCACTATCACCGACGTAGATCTGCTGGAGATGGAAATCGGAAAGCCGGTCGTAACCAGCTGTCAATCTTACATCTGGCACGGGTTGCGAATGGCCAAGGTTAAGGAGAAGATCGGCGGCTTCGGCCGGCTAATGGCGTCATTGGCAAACTAACACACGGGCTTATTTGCCCCTGCCGCCGAAAACATTTTTCCACAGATCGGCACGCAGAGGTCCCTGGCTGAGACGCTGCTCAACCTTCGGGTGAACCCTATGCTGGTTCGGACTGAAGAGTTACTTGTCGAATGCGGACTTCAGGATCGGCTCGAGTTCGCCGCGCTCGTGAAGCTCGTGAACTATGTCGCAGCCGCCGACGAATTTTCCGTCAATATAGACCTGCGGAATCGTCGGCCACTTCGAGTAGCGTTTGATCCCGTCTCTAAGAGCTGGGTCCGCTAAAACGTCTTCAGTCGCGAACGGGACACCGTAGGATTTTAGTATCTCGACGGTATGTGCTGAAAAGCCGCACTGGGGAAATTCCGGGGTGCCCTTCATGTAAAGCATCACCTTGTTCTTTTTCACTTTTTCATCGATCTGCGTCAAAACTTCATCTGCCATTTGAGTTCTCCTTCTTAATAAGCCTTAGGAACCCAACTTCTCCCACTGCGCGGGTGAAAAAGTCTTCAACGCCAGCGCATGGATACGTTGGTCGTCCATCGCTTCCTTGAGGGCCTCGTTCACCATCCGATGCTGCTCGAGCAATCCCTTACCCTCGAAAGCCGGAGAGACAATGATCACTTGCCAATGGTCACCGCCGCCGGTCAAATCCTGCGTTTCGACGGTCGATCCCGGAAGCGCCTTTGCCAGTGTTTGCTTGATTTCCTCTGGGCTAATCATGACAAAATTCTACAGACTTAAAGATACCGTTTCAAGCACAAAAATACTACTCGCGCCTGGCCTGCGGATCGAAGTCAGGGCGGACCTTTTGCATCATCTCGCGGAGGTCTTTGCGCAACTCATCCAACGTCGGCCGACCGACATACCAGTAACCACAGTAGAGATTATGCACGGTCCGATCCGGCATGAGGGAGAAGGTATAAGGAATGGCCGTAACACCCCGCGTCTTGGAGGTCTCGGTCATATCTAATTGCTGAACCACCTTGCGCTCCTGATCGCTGAGGAATGGAAACTCGGCGCCCAAACCGGTTCTGAACGCGGCATTCACTTCGGGCGAATCGACGCTGACGACGGCAAGCTTGCAGTAATTGATGGCGAGTTCTTCTTGAAGTTCCACGTAATGGCGCAACTGCACCTGACATTTCCCTCACCAGTAGCCGCGGTAGAATGACAGGATGAAGGGAAATTTTCCAATCAGTTCGGAAAGCTTAGTCGGCTGGCCGTCTTGATCGGGAAGCTCGATATCCGGGAAACGTTGTCCAATACTTTGATTCATGGGCTTACCCTTTCTGAAAGATCGCGCAGGTCAATCAAGCGACAATATTTACAGAATAAACACTCGCCCGTCAATGCGTGCGCTTTAGCCAATCTCGGGCCTCCAACGATTGCCCCGTAACCGTCGCGGAATCATCCGAGGCCAGATAGACGAAGACGGGCACAATATCGTCCGGAGTTACCAAGGCTAGCGGATCCTCTTCGGGATAGGCGAGGGCGCGCATCTCGGTCCTGGTAGGGCCCGGATTGACTGAATTCACCCGGATGCCGAATTCGCGGACCTCGTCCGCAAGCACTTGCGTCAAACCTTCCACCCCGAATTTGGAGGCGGCGTAAGCACCCCAACGGGCCTTGCCCACGCGTCCGACACCGGACGAGACATTAATAATCGACCCGCTTCGCTGGGGCATCATGATTTTCAGCGTTTCTCTAATCATGAGGAACGATCCGGTGAGGTTGACTCGCACGACGTCCTCCCAGGCTGAAACCGGATACTCGGCGACGGGTACACGAGGCCCGAGCAGGCTAGCATTATTCACGAGCGCATCGAGTTTGCCGAATTGTTCCAGCGCTGCTTGCACGATCGCCTTCGCTTGCGCCGCGTCGCCTTTATCGCCAACGCGACCATGAGCCTCCCCACCGATGGAACGAATGTGAGTGATCGCATGATTAAGATCGGCAGCGCCGCGGGCGCAAATAAACACGCGGGCTCCCTCGCGCGCATACGCGATGGCGACCGCTTTGCCGATTCCACGGCTGCCGCCGGTGATCAACGCGACCTTCCCACTTAATTTTTGTTCTCCCTTGCTTGCCATTTCCTAAACGCTATCACATAGTTATCGGATTGGCGAAACCGATGAAAAGTTACCAGAGACTCCTCATCTTTGTGCTGCTCGTGCTCGCTCTCACCGCTTTAGTCAGCCCCTGGGCGGCTACCGCCTGGGACCTGATGTCCGGCGCCGATTCTGTAGCACGGCAGGACCGCATTCCCTTTTCGCGTATCTTCAACCGATTTTTCATGGTCTCCGGTGTTCTATTGTTCTTCGCCTACCGGCCGCTGCTCAAGATCGAATCACCGTCTCAATTAGGCCTTGCGCCGAGAACAAGGGCTGTGCACGATATCTCCATCGGCCTCTCCTTCGCTCTCGGATCCATGCTGGCCTTGGGCTTCATTATGTCACTGGCTGGAGTCTATCAGCCCTTTTTTCGCCTGTCCCTGAGCGCATCGGTGGAGCAGTGCGTGCAAGCGTTACTCACTGCGTTCAGCGTCGGCTTTTTGGAAGAAATCTTTTTTCGCGGTATTATTTTCCGCGGGCTGCTGGAAGATTGGAAGCCGCTGCCCGCTTTTCTGGTCGCAAATTTGTTCTACTCGGCGTTACATTTCGTCAAGCCGGGAGAAGAATATTTTCTGTCGGGGATCGATCCTTGGGCCGGTGTCCGTCACTTGTTTTCCACCTTCGCGCCGTTTCTCGAACCCGCAGAGATCGCTCCAGGAATGATCGGTCTCTTGCTGATCGGGATCGTGCTGAGCTACGCCTTCCTTCGCACCGGCACCCTGTATCTATCCATCGGGCTCCATGCGGGCTGGATCATCAGCATCAAGACGGTCCGCGTTTTCGGCGATTACCAGAGGGAAAACCTGGGTTGGCTGTTTGGCTCCACCGATCCAAAAATAGTCAGCGGCGTAATGACTTGGGTCGGCATCGTGCTGGTGGGCGTCGCGGTCCATTGGACCACCCGGAATCGTGCCGGCCTCCGCGTCCCAAATAAGACCGGAAAACTGACTGCCGCACGAGAAGTAGCAGACGCCTAGCCTGGTCTGTCACGCTGTGGCTAGAAATTCAGCTCAATCGTCGCCCACGAGAACACATTGATCCGGATGCGCAAGAGCAAAAACCCGTTGGCCTTTCTCAAATTGCCGCGAAGGAGAAGTGACAATGCGCAGGGATACCGGCGGGAGAGCCAGCGCCACCGTGTAGTCCACCGCATCACCGAAGTAAATGCGTCGCTCGAGGACTCCAGAAAACAAATTAAACCCTTTGCTCGCCAGTTCCCGCGCCTCCGACTCGTCTGCGGTCAGGAGAAAATTGTGGGGGCGGATACATACCGACATCTTGCCAGATGCGGTTGAATGGGAGCCATTGGCGATTGTGATCTGGAGGTCCGGTCCCAAAGATAGGGTATTCCCCCCCTCGAGCCGGCCCGATAAAATATTCGTTTTACCGATAAACTCCGCCACAAAGCGGGTTCGCGGTTGATCGAAGATCTCACTCGGGGTGCCAACCTGCACCATTCGCCCCTTGTTTAGGACAACGATACGATCCGATGTCACCATCGCCTCGGCTTGATCGTGGGTCACATAGATCGTCGTAATACCAAATTCCTCGTGCAACCGGCGAATCTCGAAACGCATCTCCTCACGAAGATTCGCGTCAAGATTGCTCAGTGGCTCGTCCAAAAGAAGGATCTGCGGCTCCACGACCAAGGCCCGCGCCAGGGCGACGCGTTGCTGCTGGCCGCCGGAAAGCTCGGCGGGATAGCGCGCTTTCAACGCCTCCAGATGCACCACGCGGAGCAAACGCTCGGTCTTTTCATCGATTTCCCGGCTGGTGAGTTTCTTGAACTTGAGGCCGTAGGCGACGTTCTGAAACACCGTCATATGCGGCCATATGGCGTAGCTCTGAAAGATCATCGACATATTGCGGCGCTCGGGGGGAATCAAAGTCGAAGCGGATGAAATGACTTGGTCGTTGACGCGAATTTCCCCCGCGTCCGGTTGGAGAAAGCCGGCCACCAGCCGTAGCGTCGTCGTCTTCCCGCAGCCGGACGGCCCCAGAAGCGAGACGAATTCGCCGTCTTTGATCTCCAAGCGCAGATCATCCACGGCGGCCATGCCGGTAAATTTCTTCGTCAGACCGTGGAAGGATACGCTGGCCATGCGCTACTCTCGCGTCGCCACCACTTCTCGCCCCGCGAACCATTGCATGGCCACAACCACCGCAAAAGAAACGGCCAACAAAAGAATGCCCAAGACCGAGATCACTCCGACCTGCCCTTCCTCTTTGAGATCGAAGATCACCACGGAGACCACCTTGGATGCCGGCGCGAACAGCAGAATCGAGGCACTGAGCTCACGAATCACCCCGATGAAGATGAACGACCAGGCGGCGATCAGGCCGGAACGCGCCAGCGGCGCGGTCACGTCCTTCAGGACTAGCAGCCGGTTGGCGCCGATAATCCGGCTCGCGTCTTCCAGCTCCGGGTGAATGCTTTTGAACGTGGACTCCGCCTGGGAAAAGCCGATGGGCATCTCTTTAGTCAAGTAGGCGACGAAAAGAATCCAAATGGTTCCGTAAAGCACCAAGGGCGGCCGCGTGTACGCAATGAACAAACCCACCGCCAGAACGATGCCCGGAATCACCAGCGGTGCCAGCGCGAAGAAACTCAGATAACGCGCGCCCCTGAAGAGATTGCGGTTGGTGATGTAAGCGATGAGGGTCGCCAGCAGAGTGCCGAGGGTGGCGGTCAGAATCCCTAGCTTGAAAGTATTGTAGATCGCCCGCTGGGTGTCGCCGTACTCAAAAAAGGCGAAGGAAAAATTCTTAAAGGTAAAATTGTCCCACGTCAAGGGCATCGCCCAGGCCTTGGACAGCGCTGCTTTCAATAAAATCCAGTAGGGCAGAAAGACCGACAGCGACAGTATACCGAGCAACAGCAGCAGCAACGGCACCCGCCCGCAACCCAAGCGAATCAAGCGCTTCTGGCCGCCCTTGCCACCCACGGTGCTGAAACCACGCCGCCCGAGAATTTTCTTTTGCAAGGCGATCAATACCATCGTCGCCAGGAGAAGCGGCACAGAGAACGCTGCGGCCATATCCAGGCGAGGCGGATATTGAAACAGCGCCCAGATCTGCGTGGTGATGGTGTGGATGCCTGCAGGCAAGCCCAGAATCGCCGGCGCGCCGAACAACGATAGCGAGTGCAGAAAGGCGAGGATGAATCCACCGATCAACGCTGGCAGCGCCAATGGCATCGTCACCGTCCAGGCGGTCTGCCACTTGTTCGCGCCGAGGATCTCCGCGGCGTCTTCCAAATCCGATGAGATCAGCTCGCAGACGTTGGCGACCATCGAAAACACATAAGGAAAACTATAGAGGGCCATGACGAAGATCAGCCCCGGCATCGTGAAAATGTTAAAGAGTGCGTCTTCCGATCCCGTTACAGAACGGTAAAACTTGTTGAGCGCTCCGGCATTCGGCCCGGCCAGCAAGGTCCAAGCAAATGCGCCCAAAAACGGCGGCGTCACGAAGGAAGCCATCACCAGCGCCCGGATCGGCTTTTTCCAAGGTAGATCGGTCCGCGTCACCAGCCAGGCGAACAGAGTGCCGACGGCGACGGCGATCACACCGACCCAGAACGAGATCACGACTGTATTCCAGATGGCTTTTAGAAAAGCGGCGTTGGTGAAGACCTCGAGGTAACGCCCCAGGCTGAAGCCGGTCTCATCCCACAGGCTGGCGCGAAAGATCGCCCCCAGAGGCAAAACCATCAGAAACACGAGCAATAGCGCCGCGGCAATCCACACCGGCAAGGTGGTATCCCACCGTTGCAGAACAGCCCAACTTGCCGCCGGTGCGCGCCCTACCGCGTCCGTAGTCGAAGCAGGCATAGAGTCTATTTATGGGCTTTCTATTAGGCGCCGAAAAATTCAACGAAGCGTTTCTTGATTTCCGCGTTACGCTTCTCGAGCTCGTCGGGATCGGCCGAGAGAAGTTTTAAATCTTTGAGCTTGGGTTTATCGGCCGGATAGGTGACTTCGGGATGGCCCGTATAGAGTCCTTCCTTGTCGGCCAAAAGTTGCTGCGACTCTTTGGCAAAAATAAATTCGGTGAAAAGCTTCGCCGCGTTTGGATGGGGTGCGTTTTTGGCGATGGCAACAGGCGAGACCACCAAAGGGATTCCTTCTTTGGGATAGACGATCTTGATGGGATTTCCTTGCTTAAGGGTTTTGTAATAAAAGTACTCTGCACCGTTTACGCCTACCGGCCGTTCTCCCGAAGCCACAATACCCGCGGGATCATTGGCGGACTGGACCAGATGAAGTTTGTTTTTTGCCAGATCGCGGAAGTATTCCCAGCCATAGACGTTCACGAGCGCCAACACATGAGTCATGATGATGCCGCTATAACCGGGATGGGCGCTGACCTCCTTGCCGCTCCACTTCGAATTCAGCAGGTCCTTCCAGGTGGCAGGCGCATCCTTCTCCGCGACAATTTTGGGGTTGTAGGCGATCACGGACAAGGTGGCTCTCATGCCGAAGTAAAAGCCGTTCTTGTCCTTGAAACCGGCCGGAAAGCTCTCGACTCCCTTGGGAGTATATTGCAAGAGCAATCCTTTCTCCTTGAGCAGCACAAAATGACCGGCATCAGAAGTGTGTATCAAATCGACATTCTTGATACCTGCCGCTGCCTCCTGCATGACCCGCTGCAAAACTCGCTGCGACCCCGTGCGATGAACTTCCACTTCAATTCCCTTGTATTTGTTTTGGAAATAGTGGGCGATCGCGGTGGAAGAAGGAAGGGCCAATGAAGTGTACCAGACTACCTTGGCTTCCTTGCCCGCCGCCTGAATCATGGCGGCATCCTGGGCGAAGGCCGCAGCGGCGGTGGCAACCGAGAGCGTGAACAATAAAAAGGTGAGACTCTTTTTCATGTTTATTACCTCCTAAGTGTTTTTCCGTCCGGCTCGTGGCCAATCAAATGATCCGTCAAGATCGTGATCGACGGCAGCTGCTCCAGTGTTTTAACCGATTTAACGATTACGTCAAGCTGCCCCTCAGATAACGCCAACCGCGCGTTGGCGCGAAATTTTACCACGATTTCTTCCGGGGGCAACGGTGATTCAAGCCCACCGCGAGGATGGGGTTGATTCTCCTCCAGCACCGTACCATCCACAAGCTTGATTTTGACGTGGCCAGAGAAATGACTCGGATAGTCGATGGTCGGATCGAGCTCGTAACGGACTTTTTTTGCCAAGCTTAGTATTTCGGGATCCCGGATGGCTTCCTCGGTAAACTCCTCCAGTCCCGCCCGGCCACGAATGAGCATCACGGCGATACTGTAGGGCAAACTGAATTTTGCTCCATAAGAACTCGTCGGTCGCTGCTTGTCGGCGAGGGGCTCCCAGAGCCGGTGCACCGGACCCTCCGCCGTACGGCATACGATTTCGACGACACGCTCCGGCGCGATGGCATGTTTCTGTCTCAAGTTCAGGGCACAGTCCATATAGGGATGGGATATCGATCCGCAGGGATACGATTTAAAAGTTAATTTAGGTATCTCCCAACTAGCGCCGAGTTCGTTGAGTTTTTCGAATGGGTATTCATTCGCGCCGCCGAAGGAACGATAAAAGCCGTGCGTACCTTCAAAGACAGTTTTCGGTCCACGAAATCCCTCCTGCGCAAGCAGCGTCGCGATCACTCCCCCATGAGCGGACCAGCCGGGATGCAGCCGCTTGGTCCAAGTGCCATCGGCTAGATATTCGATGATCCCCGAGCTTTGACTGCCGCACAATCCGAAGGTATCGCTCCATTGCGCCGGATCGAGACCATAGAGTTTGCCGGCGGCAGCAGCAGCGCCGAAGGTAGAACAAAGAGCGGTCGGATGAAAGCCGCGCGCATGAAACTTACCCGGCGCCACGAGACCGATTTTGCACATCACTTCGGTCCCGGCGATGGCCGCTTCCAAGACGGCTTTTCCGCTTGCGCGCAGATCCTCACCCACTGCCAGCGCCGTCATGCCGGCGCAGCAGCCGGTGTGTACGATCGCTTCTTCCAATGTGTCGTCATAATCGAGACCATGCGCCAGCGTCCCATTGGCCAGGACGGCATTGGCGGCGGCCACTTTCACCGGCGAGCCGATCAAACGGCTGGAGGTCGGCCCGCCAAGCTTCTGCGCCACATTCACGATCATTCGCCCAAAGTCCATCGTCGATGAGGCCAGCGCAATCCCCAGGGTGTCGAGAAACACTAACTTGGCTTTCTCAACGACCTCCTGCGGCACTTCTTCAAGCTTCAATCCACAGAGGAATCTGGCTATCGCTTGAGAGTACGACTCCACTTTTTACTCCCTGGTTTCGCAGCTCTGCTTTTCCGCTCACCGTTGTCCTTGCCCCCGGAAAGCGCCCGCAGCAAAGGCTTGAGACTCCTGACTTCCTCCAACCGGCTAATGAGCTCAATCGCCGCCTCGGCGTTTTTGCGCGGCAACACCAGATCCGCGCAGTCGCGAAACTTGTCGCCGAGTTCGGCCCAGCTCATGGGTTTTTGCGGGTGTCCCCGCGCAACGTCATAACGGCCTTCGATCATTTTGCCGTTCTTGAGTTTGATGCGAATTCGCGAGCGCACTTGATCATAACCGAGGGCTTCCAGCTCATCATCGATATAAAGCGTCACCCTCTTCATCAGCTCCACGACTTTTCGCTCACGGACCTTGCGATCGACGAACTGGGCGATGCCCGCTTTGCGTTCCAAAACCGCGATCGCCATACAAAAAGGTATGCTGAATTTCCCCTCCAACGCGGTTTTCGGCATCGGGTAAATCAAAGCATTAGGAACATTGGAATTAGTGCCGACGGCGATGGACTCGATATCATCGGCGTAAAGATCATGCTCCCTTACCAGGTCAAGGATAAGATCCTGCGCCGGATGAGACAGAGAGCCCGAGGGATAAGGTTTGATGGAAATGCCGGGTTCCAGCATGAAATAGGGTCGCCCCAAACGGCCGGCAATCTTGCTCTCATCGTAGCCACCGGCCATGGCGTGATAAAAACCCCGCCGCGCTTCCAGGATATTCGTCGCCGCCGTGAATCCCGCCTGGGCTAGTAGCGCTGCAGTCACACCGTTTTCCGCCGCTCGCCCGGCATGCAACGGCTTGGTCATCGTGCCGAAATTTTCGCGCAACCCGGATGCCATACTGGCGGCGATACCCAGAGTCCGAATCAACGCCTCTTCTTTGAGGCGAAGAATTTTTGCCACCGCCATCGCCGCGCCGAGCCCGCCTATAGTCGCGGTCGAGTGAAAACCCGATTGATAATGATGCGGATTGATAGCATCCGCGATCCGACACTCAACCTCCACCCCGATGATGTAAGCCAGTAAAAACTCTTCGCCGCTGATCTTCTCCTTTTCACCGATGGCTAAAGCGGCGTTAAGAACCGGCGTCGTCGGATGAGTCAATAAACCGTAAACTGCGTCCCTGGACGTTGAAAGCTGCGTGTCGTCGTAATCCATGGCATGGCCCGCAACACCGTTGATCAAAGCAGCCTTCGGTGCCGATACTTTGAGTCCAGTTCCCAAAACCGTGGATTCTTCTTTTCCGCCCATCTGGCGCACGTGGTTCAGCACGATGCGCGATCCCTCTTCTGTGACGCCGGCGAGCGCTACCCCGAATCCATCCAAGACAAAACCACGCGCCGCACGAATAATCTCCGGGGGGATATCCCGGTAGCGCGTCTTGGCGACATAATGCGCCACTTCCTGCGTCAATCCCATTGCGCTCCCTTCACTCACTCCCATCGACTGGTGACCCCATAGCATGAACAATAGTAAGTGTCGAACCCCAGACAAGTTCAAGTTCCAGGTTCAAAGTTCAAAGAAAAACTCGTCTCATCTACCTTGAACGTTGGACTTTGCAGCTCGAGGCACCGACAAAGGTTGACACCTCGTGCGTGTCAGATCATATGTTCGATTGAGACGACGTCCATCGCCGCTACCCATCTGAAGGAGTTTGACATGAGCCAAGATGCCAGTAACCGCTATGTTGCCGCTCTAACTACGGGCAAAGGCCTGCGCAATGAATTCATCTATTCGATGACCTTTGATGACTACAAGGCCTTTCCTGATCCGTTTCCACGCACGACTTTTACCGTGCGCGAAGTCGAAGCACGGATCGCGCGCTATCCGAATCCGGCAAAGTTTGGAGAATTATTTCAATGGGATATTCACGGCAGGCTTCTCGCACCGGCAAAGCCATCGATCCCGGGGATCGCCGTCGTCATGATCCACGGCGGCGCCGTGAATGAATATGAATTCATCTTCACACCGGACGGGCCAGAAACGTATCTCGATCTAACCCAAGTGCCTCCGACGGAATCCCGCGCCGGCGTCGCGCAGCATATGGCATCGCTTGGGATTCCCGTGCTCGCGGTCTCGCTCCCCGGACATTACAGCCGGAAGCCGTGGCCGCCCATTCCAGAACGCAGACCGGAGTTCATCATCGGAGAGATTCCCGGAGACGAAGAATTGAAGAACCGGCTTGCAGTTTACACGTTTCGCATGTGCATCGAGGCGATCAAAGTTTTGATCGAAAAGAGCTTGCCCGATCACAAACTCTTCTGTTGGGGCCACTCCACCGGCGGAGAATACTTTTACTTACTCGAGCAGTACGGCCTCAAAAATAACCTGATCGGCGGTTTGGGATTCGGCACCGGCATGCCGGCATGGATACGTAAAGAATGGGATCTGGCCTGCGCCAAAAAATCTCCCGAGGAGCGGGCCAAGCCGTTTCGTAGCCTCACCGACCTGAGCCGCCGGTCGCCCGACGGATACGTGAAAAGCGGCTATGTTGGACCGAACCAACCCTGGGGCAGCGCCGAGCGCTGGTTCGAATTGGAAAATCACCGCCGTCCGCAATTTAAACCTTACTTGCAAGATATCGAGCACAGCGCCCATGATGTTTTGCTGCCGGAGATCCGTGAGATCTCGGGCCTGCCCGATGACGAGCTTTTCGTTACCTACAAGGCGGATCTTGATCGCTTGCGCGGCAAAAAAATGCTCCACATCGTCGGTGAACTGGACAAGGGCCACTGGATCGAAGGCGGCGAGCAAGGACTCGAGTTTCGTCGCGAGGTCTATGCCTTTAAACGTTTTGCACCCTATGCCGAAGACTTGCGACTGATCGTCGTCCCCAATCTCACCCACTACGGCCACGTCGAGAGTTACAATGAGCGATTAGCAAACTTGATGGTGACAGGTTTCAGGGACTATTTCCCGCAATAGTCTGCCGAGTTACCGCCTCCGACGACCCTTCTGCTGAACAACATTTACTTGACAGGAAGGGTAATCTAACTTAGAAATTGCTATCGAATGCCAAAATATAGCCAATGGAATCTAAGCATTATCTTTAAGAGCCTCTCTGTTCCAAAGTGGCTGCTTGCCGCGATCATTTTTTTCATCTCAAGCAGCGCCGGCGCCGAGCCGCTTAGAATCGCCTACACGTCCATCGCCGTTGTCTACGGTCCCCTCTGGGTCACGCAAGACGCCGACATTTTTAAGAAATACAACATCGACCCCGAACTTCTGTATATCGCTGGCGGTCCACCGTCTTTACAGGCTTTGATCGCCGGGGACGTTGCGATTGCGTTTACCGCCGGCGGTGCGACAGTAGCTGCCAATCTTTCCGGTTCGGATGTCGTACTTCTCGGTGCCAGCATCGACTCCCTTCCCTTCGAGCTCTGGTCCGTTCCCAGCATCAAAGATCCGGAAAAATTGAGAGGAACAAGACTGGGAGTTAGCCGGATCGGCGCAACAACGGATTTCATCGCGCGCTATCTACTCAAGAAATGGAGGCTGCAGCCCGACAAAGACGTGGCAATTTTTCAAGCGGGAGCCGGACCGCAAATATTCGCGGCGTTGAAGGGCGGTTCTGTCCAAAGCGGCGTGCTATCCACGGGACCTGAAACATTGCGTGCGGAAGCAGACGGATACTTCAGGCTCGCCGATGTTGCTACGTCAGGCCTGGTTTATCCTTTCGGACCCTTTGCCGCCCGTCAGGCTTTTCTCAAAAGCCACTCCGATCTGGTAACCCGGTTTATGAAAGCTTACGTCGAAGGCATCCATCGCTTCAAAACGGATAAGGTCTTCGCCCTCGCCACCCTTGAAAAACACATGAAGCAAAAAGTCACCCCGGCCGCGGAACGGATCTATGAAATCTACGCGACAAAATATTTCAAGCGGGCTCCCGAAGCGACACCGGCCGCAATCCAGACGATTTTAGAAGAGATTGCGGCGACCCGTCCTCTACCCCCCGGCATCACGCCCCAGCGCTTCGCAGAGTCGCGTTTCATTCGTGAATTGGTATCCAGTGGCTTTGTCGACAACCTTTACAAAAGCCACTAGTTTTAAACGCCTCACATTTAGCGGGAGAAAGAAGCCATGGCAAAAATCAGCGACATCCACGTACCCTACAACACCGGCTGGGCCGGGGAACTGAAAAAGGGCCAAGTCCTACGCATCACCGCGACTACGACAGTGGACTTTGTCTTTTTCCGCCTGCAAAATTTGCGCGAGCGCTTCGATCAGGCGCGGACCAAGGTTTACAACATGAAGTTGTTTATCAGCACCGGAGACAAGGTCATGGGTCGTAACAACCAACACATGATGACGATCCTTGCCGACGGATTTGAACAAGGCACACACGATTTACAGAAGGGCATGTGCAGCGGCTATCGATTCCAACTCGCAAAGCAGGAAGGCCGTCTCGGGGAATACTATCCAAGGCAGATCGCTGAAATTCCCGACCATGGCTGCTACGAGAATCTATCCAAGGCATTGGCCCCCTATGGGATCATCCCTGAAGATATTCCAAGTCCTTTCAATCTCAATCAGCATATGAAAATCGACGGCGTTACCGGGCGCATGGAGCATACCCAAGTGCGCCCCCAGCCAGGTAACTTCATGGATCTCCGTGCGGAAATGGATTTGCTGGTCGCTCTCAGCGCATGTCCCGATCTCGCGGTCGGCGGGAAAGCCCGTCGACGTTTCAATTTACCAGCCCTAGACCCGAAACGCTTATCCTCAAAGGAGAAGAGAACTATTGCTTCCATCGTTATAGTGGCAATGCCTTACGGCTCCCTGAGCGCGCAGACACTTTCGCAGGTTTCACGCATCGGTTTAGAAAAGGCGGCAGACTGGTGGCAGAAATCGATGCAAACCTCCAAGCACAAGACCTACTTCGTGCTGGCGGGATACGATAACGATGCCGGACAGGAACTCCAACTGCGCAAGGAAGCGTTGCATAAAATGCTCGACGGCCAGGAGCCAGAGTTGCTGAGTAATATTATTGAAATCAGCGCAAACAATGAGGTGGGCCTGGCGCAAAAGATCTCTCGTGTCAGAGATCTGCTGCCCATCGAGACCATTACCGTGTTTGTTGAATCGCGCAATGCGGTCAGCGTAAAGTCAATCTTCAAGAGAAAATTCGGCAAGACCCTGCAGATCAGAAAGTTCAAGGCGGACTTTGAATTCGATCACCAGTGGATCAGCACATCAACATCTTTCGCCTGGTTTTCGCGGAACTGGCTCCTGCGCGTTTGGTTCGAGCTGAAAAAGCGGCTGGGCCGCAGTATCCGAAAGAAAATTAGATACCTGTTTCGGTCGTAGCGAAAACCAGCGGAGTGTTGGAGTATTGCGAAACCCAACACTCCATTCACTCCATTCTCGCTTGTAGGTTGCCTGCCGTAGTCGAAAGATAGTATATGCAAACTAGCCTAAAGCTTTCGGAGGTGCGCTATGTCTGTCTCGCCTGAAAAATTCAACGTCGGCGGGATTCTTCTCAACCAGCCCTTCAAAATTCGCCGTCTCGGCCACTTCGGCTTCAATCTCGTGAATATGGATGAAGGGGTTCGCTTTTATATCGATTGGCTGGGGTTTCGCGTGTCCGATGTAATGGATTACTCGAGACGAGCCAAAAGTCCCGATCAGGTCGCCGGCCTGGGAGATCCCAATGGCTACTTCACCCGCTACGGAACCGACCACCATGCGATGGTCCTGTTCCCCAAGCGCGTCCGCGACGCGCTCGGCCGAAGTGAAAAGCCTGGAATCACCGTCAATCAGATCACCTGGCAAGTGGGCAGTTTGCGAGAGGTCGGTGATGGGATCAAATGGTTCCAGGAGAAAAACATCAAGATTCAGCGGTCGGGCCGCGACATGCCCGGATCGAACTGGCACACTTACCTTTTCGATCCGGACGGTCACCAGAATGAGCTTTATTATGGCATCGAGCAAATCGGCTGGAATGGCCACAGCAAGCCGAGAATAATGTATGACCGCGGTTTCGACCATCCGCCGGAGCTGCCGCAGATTTCCGAACAGCAAGAGGTTCAAGATGCGCTGGCAAAGAATGTCGACTTGCTTTCGGGTTATCGCTCTGTGGAGAAGTTGGCCGCGATCTTTGAAGTTGACGGTATTTCACTGCCGCGCCCTTTCAAAATCGTGCGCCTCGGCCCCGTTTATCTTTTTGTTGAGAATCCCCAAGCTGCTGAATCCTTCTACCGTGAAATTTTGGGCTTTACTTTGACCGAGGAGATTGTCTTCAAAGGATATCGCTGTGTTTTTCTTCGTTGTAACACGGAACATCACTCGCTGGCGCTTTTCCCACTGGCGCTCCGGGAAGTCCTCGGTCTCAGCTCCCACTCCAAATGCGCTGCCTTTGGATTGCAGCTGGCTAACTACCACCAACTTCGCGACGCCGTGAAATTTCTCCGCGACCACGATGTGAAAGTCACCGAAATAATTCCTCCCGAGCTTCATCCCGGCATCGACTATGCGGCTCAGGTCTTCGACCCGGACGGCCATTGCATTCAGCTTTACCATGCGATGGAGCAGATCGGGTGGGACGGAAAGCCAAGAGCGAAAGAGTCGCGAAGGCCGCGTCCCCTCAGCCAGTGGCCGGAGGTCTTGGAAGCGGACGCCAACGCTTATCTAGGCGAGCCTTTCCTGGGACCGTGGGGATAAACAGCGATGGGATGGTCTACGGCGATGGTCAGGCCGCGATCCGGTTCCTGCGCGATTTTCTTACTCGTAGCGGGTTGCTTGTTATTATCAACCGAAACTGCGACGGCCAATCCTTACCTTCCCAAGCCGGGTGAGCCGCCAATCGCAGCGCGCGTCGGCACCTGCGCGATCACCGGCGGCTTCATCCACCTTTACAGCGCGTTATACAACGGGCTGTTTGGCAAATACGGCATCAAAGTAGAGCACATTTCACTGCGTGGAGGAGTGGTGAGTATGGCGGCCCTGTCCGCAGACGAAATACAGTTTGTCTACTGCTCCGCCGATCCCATGATTCCCCGCATCGCCGCCGGCGCCGAAGCGAAGCTCGTGGGATCGCCCCTTGTGGGGCTCCCGTGGGTGCTGATGGCACGCCAGGACATCAAAAAGCCCATGGATCTGAAAGGCAAAAGCATCGCTGTGTCGCGTCCCGGAGGTCTCACCGACCAACTGGCGAAAGCGGTGCTAAAAAAATTCAACCTGACGACTCAGGAAGTAAAACTGCTGCACATCGGCGGCACGGGACAACTGGAGCCTTACAACGCGCTACTGCAAGGCTTGGCGCAGGCGGTGATGCTGACGCCCCCGCTCGACGTGCGCGCTCGCCGCGACGGCTACCATCTGATCTTCAATCTCAACGACCTCGGTGTACCCGCTATTTATAGTTCCGTTTTCACAAACCTCAAAAGCTTGAAGGACAGGCCGGTTCTGATCCAGAGGTTTGTGGCAGGGATCGCCGACTCCATCCACTTCGTGGAGAAAAATCCGGAAAAAGGCCGCGCCGCCCTGGCGAAAGTTCTCAATCTCAGCGACCCTGAAGTTCTCCAGTCCGCCTACGACGCCTACGCCAAATCGCTCGTCAACCGTCGTCTGGTAGTGCCTGGCAATGCCGTGACGGAGGCTGTGGAGCTGGCGCGCGCGGACGGCACTCAAATAAGAAAGAAACCCCAGGAGATCTTTGATAATAGTTTTGCCGAGCAATTGGACAGCAGCGGTTTTCTGAAAGAGTTATGGGGCAGCGAACTTCAACCAAAAGAAAAAAGAAAGTAAGGAGCCCAAACCCATGGAAGAAAAAGTTGCCTTTCAGTCAGACGGATTAAAATTGGCCGGCATCGTGCGCACGCCCGAAAACGGCCGCGCGGGTGAGCGGAGGCCCGCGTTTATCGCGTTGCATGGCTTCGGCGGTAACAAAGACGGCCACGGGCAGACCGTTGTGGCGAACCAGTTTACGCAATGGGGCTATGTAACGATGCGCATCGATTTCAGAGGATGCGGCGAAAGCGAAGGCGAGCGCGGGCGAATCATCTGTCTCGATCAGGTGGCCGATACGCGCAATGCACTGACCTACCTCGCCGGGCGCCCGGAAGTGGACCCCGAGCGCATCGGGCTAGTGGGCAGCAGCTTCGGCGCGGCCGTTGCCGTATTCACGGGCGGAGCGGACCGGCGAGTAGCGGCTGTGATCTCGTGTGGCGGTTGGGGAGACGGCGAGCGCAAGTTCCGCGGCCAGCACCCGACACCGGAGGCTTGGGCTCGCTTCGCCAACATGCTGGAAGAGGGGAAGCGTCATCGCGAGCGCACCGGCAAGTCTTTGATGGTTCCGCGCTTCGACATCGTGCCGATCCCCGAGCACTTGCGTCGCAACATGAGCGCAGGGTCTATTATGGAGTTTCCTGCCGAGACGGCGCAGAGCATGAACGATTTTCGCGCCGACGATCAGGTGGGCAACATCTCGCCTCGACCGCTCTTGCTTCTCCACAGCGCCAACGACTCGGTCACTCCCACTTACGAATCCATCGAAATGTTCAAGCGGGCCAAACAGCCGGCGGAACTGCACTTGCTGTCGGACGTCGACCACTTCACGTTCAACGAAGAAAACCAGCGTTTGACCCACATCGTCTCCAACTGGCTGGAGCGCTACTTCCCCGTGCAAAAACCACGGTGAAAACTGCATCTTCCTCACCCTCTTCACTATCGATCTTCGCATGAACCCTCTCCCTTCCAGAGAGAGGGAAGGGTGAGGGTGAAAAGTCACAAGGAAAAATCCCGTGCCCAGATTCAATCACAACCAACTTCAAAATTTCATTGACGGGTTGCTCACAGCCGGCGGCATGCCACCGGATGACGCCAAGCTCGTGGCCAAACTGCTAGTCAAGGCCGATCTGCGCGGCTATCCCGGGCACGGCGTCACTCGGGTTGCTCCCTATCTTACGTGGATCAAGGACGGAACAATCAATCTTCGCGAAGGACCTAAGATAGTACGTGAAGGAAAAATCACCGCCGTCATCGAAGGCAACCACTACATCGGTCAGGCGGCAGCCCATATGGCGATGGAGCTAGCGATCAGAAAAGCCAAGGAACATGGGGTCGGTGTAGTAACCCTCCGTCGTGCCAGCCACAGCGGGCGGCTCGCAGACTATATGGAGATGGCGGCCGATGCCGGCATGATCGCCATGGGCGCGGTCAGCGTTGGTTCCGGCACCACGACTTTATATGGCGGGATGGAACGCATTATCGGCACCCATCCCATGGCCTTCGGCATACCGGAGCGAAACGGCCGGCATATCATTCTCGACTTCGCCACGGCATCCATGAGCATGGGCGAGATTCAAAAACGCGTCGCGAAGAAAGAAGCCATTCCCGACGGTGTGATGCTCGATGGGCACGGCAATCCGACCAATGATTTCAAAGCCTTTCGCGGCCCGCCGCGCGGCGTCTTCCTCCCCTTCGGTGGCCATAAGGGCTCCGGCGTCGCACTGATCACAGAGTTCCTTGGTGGCCTGCTTTCAGGCAACGGGCTAGCGAAACACTGGTGGGACAAAGGCGGGCACGGCATCAATGGCGTGTTCCTTGAAGCCATCGCCGTCGAAGAATTCCAGTCGCTCAATGAATTCTTAGATCGAGTAGATGAGCTGATTGCCTTCGTCAAGTCACGAAAAACAGCTCCAGGATTCAAAGAAATTCTTTTGCCTGGCGAGCAGGGACGAAAAAATGAAGAACAACAGATCAAAGAAGGCGTGGAAATCGACGAGCCAACCTGGGCGGAACTAAAACAAGTCGCGGCGGAGCTTGGGATTGATGAACTCCCTAAATCTCTGTAAAGGCCATTTTACGCCCGGACAATGCGCCGCTCATCTATTCTCCAGTTTTGAAAAAAGGAAGCCGGATGTTTAAGAACATCTTCTCGGTCGCGCTGTCGCTGATGCTGTTGCTGTTGGAGGGGCTAGGGACGGCACAGGACAAAAAACTCGAGCCGCTGATCGTCTCTTACAGTTCTTTCACTGGAAACCGGGCCCCTTTTTGGATTGCTAAGGAACTCGGGCTTTATGAAAAATACGGCCTGGAGGTAAAGCTCGTTAGTATTGCCGCAGGCAGTGTTTCCCTCGCGGCACTCCTTGCTGGCAATGTCCACCTCACTACCGATTCCAGCGCTGGCATTGTCAGCGCCGGCGCGAGAGGCGCTCCCATTGTCACGGTTTCCACCAACGGCGCGCTGCCGTATCAGCTCATTGCTATTCCCATGATCAAATCCCCGGGGGAACTTAGGGGAAAAGTCGTTGGTAGCAGCCGAATCGGCGCGGGCACGGATTTCCTCCTGCGGCGCATCCTTTCCAAGCTCGGCTTGGTGCCAGGCAAGGATGTTTCCTTGATACCAACCGGGGTCAGCGAGTCGGAAAAAAGAATCCAATTGATGTTCCAAGGAAAGATCGACGCAACCATCGGCGAGTCTGACAAGATTTTTCAATTTACGGAGATGGGCGGCCAAAAGCTTTCCGTTTTAGGCGCTCCAAAGGATTTCGGCGTGCCTTTGCCCGGTAGCGAAATCAGTACGACAAGGCAACTCTTGCGCGACCTGCGGCCGCGCCTCAAGGCCTTCTTCATGGCGTACAGCGAGGCGATCGCTACGGGAAGAAAAAATCGGGAGCTCGTTTATCGGACATTCCGCAAATACATGCGGATTGATAACCCAAAGCTTTTGGACTTCACCTACCGAGTTCAATTTTTGGAAGCGATACCACCGAAACCCTATCCCCGGGAAGACGCCATCCAGGCAAGCATCGAGGATCTCAGAGAGACAGTGCCGAAACTTGAAGGCATGAAAGTTTCCGAGTTCATCGACGCTTCGCTGATAAAAGAAATCGACAACGAAGGATTTTTCATCCGATTGGAGAAACAATGAAGGTTACGCTAAGCCTCGCCATTTTGTTGGCTCAGTTATTAATCTGCGGCCACACCAGCCGTGCGGAGGAAAAAATTCGCCTTGGCATCTCTGCTGTATCACTTGGCTTTTTGCCCACTATCGTCGCGGAAAAGAAGGGTTTTTATGCAAAGTATGGACTGGCGCCGGAGCATGTCCTGGTAGCCTGTGCCATTGCCACCAACGCGCTTCTTTCCGAGGATCTCGACTACGCGGTTTGCACAGGTCCAGGGGTGTCCGGAGCGATCAAAGGACTCCCGATCAAACTCATCGTAACGACACAGGATAAACTCGGCTACTTCATATTGGTCCGGCCCGAGGTTCAGAAGTTAACGGACCTTCGCGGGAAAACCCTCGGCATCAGCACCTTTGGCAGCCAAGCGTACCTGACGACCGTGACGCTTTTGCGGAAATTTGGTATGGAACCGGGGAGAGACATTAATTTGTTGCCCTCCGGAGATAACCGGGCTCGCCTTGCCGCCATGGACTCCAAAAAAATCGACGCCGCTTTGGCTACCTCGCCGACGGACATTTTCGCAATTCAGCGTGGCTACAAGATTCTTCTCTGGACGCGCGATCACGTGCCGCTGACGCAAAACGTCGTGGTCGTCACGGACAAAAAACTCAAGCAATCGTCGGATCAAGTCAAACGCATGATCAAAGGCACGATTGAAGCCCTCAGATTTATCAGAGAGAGAAAAGACGAGACCGTAGAGATCGCCTCTCAGTGGCTGAAGCTGGACCCGGCAATCACGCGCGCCGCCCTGGAAAACAATATTCCTTCGTACAGCGCGGATGGGGATTTGACCGATCAGGCGTTGCGCGACCTGATCCAGTATGAACTGGATCGTTCCAATCTGAAGAAGGAGATCCCGCTGTCTCAGGTTGCGAGCCGCGACCTGCTTCAGCAAGCGCAAAAGGAACTCAACCTCAAATAGAATTATGACCACCAACCAAGCTTCATGCGCTCCTCTAGCGGGGATCCGAGTTCTGGATTTTACCCACGTGCTCGCCGGGCCGTTTTGCACCCGGCTATTGGCGGATCTCGGCGCCGATGTCGTTCGAGTCGAGAGCAGCAAACACCCGGACTACCCCTGGCCCTCTGCTTTCATCAGCGACGACGGACGGCATGCATCCTATTTGAACACCAATCGCAGCAAGCGCTCTATAGCGATTGATCTCAAGAACGAAACTGGCCAGAAAGTCGCCGCGCGCCTGGCCGCCACTAGCGACGTGGTTATCGAAAATTTTAGTGCCGGCGTCATGGGCAGGCTCAAACTCGATTACCCGACCCTGCAAGTTCTCAATCCGGCTCTTATTTACGTGAGCATGTCCGGCTACGGCCACGACGGCCCGCGCCGCGATTGGACCAGCATGAACATGAATCTGCAAGGCTACAGCGGGCTCATGATGGTGACCGGCGCGGAAGGCGACCCGCCCACAGCCATCTCGAACTCGTGGAACGATTACATCGGCGGGCTCCACGCCTGCTTTGCTATTTTGCAGGCGGTGGATCAACGCTTGAGCAGCGGCAAAGGCGCTCGCATCGATTTGAGCCAATTCGAATGCAGCGCTGCGATGATCGGCCCGTTACTGCTGAGCAGCGCTGTGAACGGAACGACGCCTCTCCGCAGGGGAAACCGCTCGGCGATTTGTGCTCCCCAGGGAGTCTACCGCTGCGCCGGGGCAGACGAGTGGTGCGCCCTCAGCGTCGAGACCGACGAGCAGTGGAAGGCCTTGACGAAATCGATGGGACAGGAGGATTGGGGATCGCACAGCCGGTTCGCCACTGTCACCGGTCGAATGCGCCATCACGATGAGGTCGATCAAAAGATTGAAGCCTGGACCCAAATCCTTCCCAATACGGAAGTAGAGTGCCGGCTCAAGACTGTTGGGATTCCTGCAGAACGGATGCGGCGGATCAACGACTTGCTCGAATCTGAGAATGGTGCCACAGTCTTCGTTAAAATGGAGGAGCGGCGCATGGGCTCGATCCTGACAACCCGCCTTCCCTTTTCACTTTCTTCGGATTCTCTGCCAGCACCCACTAGCGCGCCAGGCCTGGGCGAGCAGACCATGGAAGTTCTACGCGAATGGCTGAATCTTTCTCAGCAGGAGATCGCAACCATGAAAGATCAAAAAGCGCTCCTATGACGGATTTCCCTGAGTCGATCATTACGCCGGAGCTGCGGAGCTGGATCGGCCGCGAGAGTGCGCGGGCTCGACTGGAAATCATGTCCGCTTCCGACGTGCGACGCTATGTCGATGCCACGGGGGACGCAAATCCGTTGTGGCTCGACGATAACTTCGCCCGGAGCGGCGGCTACCGCAGCCGTTTGCTTCCGCCCACTCTCGTGGGCTGGGTTCCGTTCAGCATGAGGGAAGGCGATTCGGCATCCAGTTCCGACGCCACCGATCTACGCCGGCAGCTGCCGCTGCCCGAAGGCTATACCAATGTGCGCAATGCCGGTTCCGAGACTGAATGGTTGCAACCGGTTTATGTCGGCGAGCAGCTTTCCACCCAGAGCCGCATCGTGGATATTGTCGCACGGCAAGGACGCGCGGGATTGGGAATCTACATCACCCAAGAGGAACAAATTTTAAATTCGCAGCAGGAAATCGTCATGCGCCGCCGCCATACCGTCGCCATGTTCCCGGCACGAAAGTTTTCCGATCCGAAGAAGGAAACCGACTAAATGGCGCGCATCATAGATCTAACCGGACTGACAGGAGCCTACGCCACCCGGCTCTTCGCCGAGCAGGGACACGAAGTCATTCGGATTGAAAGTCCCGAAGGTGATGGCTTGAGACGCTTGCCGCCTTTCCTTGGCGACAAGCAGGATCTGGAACACGGGGCTTACCATCAATTCTTAAACGCCGGCAAGAAAAGTCTCGCGTTGAATTTGGATTCTCCTGCGGGGCAAAAGATCTTCCTCGAACTCGCGAGTCAAAGTGACGCGCTCGTTTCTGACGATTCTCTGCCCCTCGAAGACCGCTTGCTTTTTGAAGCCAATCCAAAATTAGTCATCACCCAGATTCAGAACCAGGAGCCCGAGATCTGCGCGGTCGCGCGCTCGGGCCTCATGTCCCTAACCGGACAGCCGGGCCAAGCTCCCGCGATCCTCGGCGCCCACGTGCCTGTCTCTGGCAGTCGGAATCTACATCGCCGTCGCCACTGCCGCCGCCCTTCTGACTCTCGAAGAAAACTGGAAAAGGATCCATCGCCACGGTCTCCGTACGTGAAGCCCTGGAGAGTTTCGTGGAGCAGGCGATGGTGGAATACAGTTTCTCCGGTACGGTCACCGAGCGCAGGGGAAGCAAAGGAGCGATCACCGCCGTTTCCGGAGCACTCCCGTGCAAGAACGGCCACTGGGTGATCAGCCAGATTCATCGACCTGGCCGCTGGACAAAATTCATGGACTGGGTGCAAGACCCCGAGCTGATCTCGGATCCATCGCTGGCGCAAGAGGAAAACCAGCACAAACGCCGGGATTTCATTATGGATCGCCTAGACGAATGGGCCAAGGGTTTCACCAAGACGGAACTGGTGGAAGAAGCTCAGCGCCGTCACTTTCCGGCGTCACCGGTCTCCACACCGCTCGACCTAATCGACGACCCTCAGCTCATCGCGCGGGGATTCCTGAAGGAGATCGATCATCCCGAATTCGGCCGGATCAAATTTCCAGTAGGAGCGATCGCCAGTGTTTTGAAAACCCAGCTGCTTGCAGCGCCCAGACTCGGCGAACATAACACGGAGATTCTGGCTCAACTCGGTTATACCGCAGACGACCATCAAACGTTGCTTGCGGCCGGAGCAATCCAATAGGTTTGTACCCTTCCCTCCTCTCCCGCGCCGCAGGGAGGATGAAAAAGGGGGCCTGAATAAAAGCTAATGGCCTTCAACCAACTTTATTTCGAGGACATTAACGTCGGCGATTCAATTCCCAGCCGCGAATATGGCCCTCTGACTATCGTCGATACGGTCCGTTGGGCCGGGCTGCAAGAAAACACCCAGCATCTCCACTACGACCGGGATCATGTGCGCGAGCACAACGGACTGCCCACTTTCATAGCCAGCGGCGCCTATCGCCAGGCTCTGCTGATTCGAACGCTCACGGATTGGATCGGTCCGCGCGGCTGGCTGAGAAAAATCAGCGTGCGGCACACCCATTCGACTTTCGAAGGAGATTGGATGCGGTTTGGTGGCCACGTCGTCGAAAAATCTTCCGACCCCTCGGATTCGTGGGTCGCTTGTGAGATCGAAGGCAGCAATCAAGAAGGCCGGCAGATACTTACCGGCCGGTGCACACTGCTGTTGCCGCCACGTGGATAGGTCGATGCCTTTATCAAGTCTAATCGGGCTTTTTGATCGGCTGCGATGATTATTGCTATTCGCCGAATTCCTAGTGTAACCAGTTGTTGAGTTTAACGGGTTAAACGTCGAAAATCTCTATTCTTATCCCCGAGCCTCTACCCGACTCGGGGCATGCACTAACCGCGACGAGGCAATCCATTTCTGCTCTGAAGTCGACCTGCGCCTCGTCCTTCGGACGAATCATGGTGTCGTACATGATGCCGGTCTCCGGATCGATACGCATGCACTGAAAAATATTGAACGGGCTGGGGACATCGTCCGGCGAGATATTCCACGGCTTCAACGCGTTGCTCAAATTCTCCCAGCACCCATGATCGGGAATCTCTTCTGGCTTCTTCGGATTGATATCGACTCCCTCCGCAAAGACCCTTTTCGCCGTTCCCTGCGCCACCATTTCAAAACGCTTCCGGCTGCACATCCCCTTTTGCAAATCGTGCCGCCCCTCTTTGAACGTATCTTCGACGATGGTCAGCATCGGGTTGTTCCGCTTCGAATACAAAACATCTCCCGTGCTGATGAAGATTTTACCTGATTCGTCTTCGTCCGCGCCTGGTCGAATCGCTCATTCAGATCATGAAGGTTAAAGGCCACGAAATCGACAATGCTCTTGCCCGCGATCCGCAGCCTCTGACCTTTCTTGATCTCAAAGGCCGCACCGGAATTCTTTTCAACTACTCTAGCTTTCAGAACCGCCATCCAAATCTCCTTCAACACGTCTCATCCGCCACGGAACGAGACGTCACTAGATTCTGGAATCAATAAGAACGAAATCGCCGAAGCCGGTCAGTTTACCCAGCCTGTGAACCGATGGTCCAATAACTGAACCAGCCAGTTCATGACGAGACCGATGATCAGAACCACCATGGCAATCGCGAACACCTTGGCCGCGTCAAACTGGGCGCCATAGCGTTGCGCCAGCGCGCCGAGACCGACAAAGGCAATCAGCATCTCCCCATTGATCATTCCCTTGACGGCGCGTCCCATACCGAGTCGAATACCGGCAAAAACAAGCGGTAAGGACGCCGGCAGCAAAATCCTTCGGAATATCTGCGGCTCACGGCAGCCGAAGGACCGCGCCATCTCAACCAGCGAAGGATCCACCGTCCGAATCGCCGTGGCCGTGTTGATGACGATGACGAACATGGAATAAACAACAATGATCGCTATGCGCGCCGAGTCGGATAAACCAAAAATCGCGAAGAAAATCGGCGCGAATACGATCGACGGACAGACAAAAAGCGCATGAACGTAGACATCCAGAGCTTTTTCAACGTAACGATAGCGGCCCATCAGCGCTCCGACAATAAGGCCCATGACGAGCGAGAAGCTAAATCCGATGATCAAGCCCTGCAAACTTACTCCGATATTGGCCAGGATGGCGCCACTTTCCACGAACTGAAGCAAGGCGGTCATCACCTGAGAAAATGGCGGAAGCCACTGGAGTCGCAAGCTCCAGCCCAGCACCTCCCAAATCGCGGCGCCGCCGAGCAAGGCGAGAATTTCGAGAGCGCTGTCCTGCCAGAAACGCTGCTGGCCCGGCGTCACACCCGTTCTGCTCGCCGAGACTGGTTTTGAGCGCTGCCCCGGTAACTGTCTCTTGGCTCACGTTGACTCGACCTGCATCGCCCGCAGGTTCTCCCACAGATATTCTTTAACTTCGAGAAACACGCTGGACTTCTCCACGTCGCGCAAGCGCGGTCTCTCAATCGGAACATCGATGATTTCCTTGACCCGTCCCGGGCGCGGGGTCATCAACGTCACCCGATCGCCGAGCATGACCGCTTCATCCATGCTGTGAGTAATAAATACCACCGTCTTTCGTTCCTGCTCCCACAGCCGGAGGAGTTGTTCCTGCAACAGACGACGCGTCTGCTCATCCAATGCCCCAAAGGGTTCGTCCATCAGCAGAATCTGAGGATTGACAGCCAGCGCCCTGGCAAGACCAACGCGCTGCTGCATTCCACCGGAAAGCTCTTTGGGCAAACGTTTTTCGAAGCCCTCCAGGCCCACCAACTTAATCAGGTCCCTGGCTTTGGCTTGGCATTCAACTTTCGGCGTGCCGCGAATATCGAGCCCGAAGGTCACATTGGTCAGGACATCGGCCCACGGCATCAAGGCGAAGTTCTGAAACACCACCGCGCGCTCCGGCCCCGGTCCGGTGACCGGTCGGCCATCGATCGTAACCTCTCCCTGATCATACGGGATCAGACCAGCAATGATGCGCAACAACGTGGTCTTGCCGCAGCCGCTTGGACCGATGACCGTGATAAATTCGTTGTCACGCACTTCGAAGTCAATGTTACTCAGAGCGAGCACGCCGCCGCTGCCATTATCGAATGTGGCGAACTCCTTGCTCAAGCCGCGTACTCGTATCATCTGAATCCGATGCGGCTCCCCTACCCGATTGAGATATCAGGAGCCCAACCGGCGATTCTTCTTTCGATCGCCTGCATCGCCGTCAGCAGAGCGAGCGCCTCTATAATCACGGCGAGAACCGTTGCAAACACCAGATCGGACTGCATCCGACCGGAAAATTCCAAGAGCAAACGCCCAAGCCCGCTCGCCACCAAAAGAAGCTCAACCATGACCATTCCGGTGATGGAGCGGCCGAGGCCGATTCTCATGCCGGCAAAAATAGCCGGCATCGCGCTCGGCAGCACGATTCGCCACCAGATCTGCCCCTCGCTAGCGCCAAAAGATTTGGCCATCTCGATCAGCGACGGCTCCACGTTGCGAACGCCCGCCCGCGTATTGACGGTAATAAAAACGAAAGCGAACAGAACCACGATAAACACTCGCGACGAAAGCCCTAGGCCCAAGGCGATGATGACAATCGGGATGAGCGGCGCAACCGGCATCGCCAGAAGAACGCCGACATAGGGGTTAAGAATTCGATCCATCCATCTTAGCCGTCCAGCGATCAATCCCAAGGGAATACCCACCAGCAACGAAACGGCGTAGCCCAAAAGCAACGCCTGATTACTGACGTAAAGAGCCTCCCAGAAACGATGATCGCGAAACAGGAGGTGGAAGAGTCCACTCGCCACCTCGGTAAATCCGGGCAGAAGAAAGTTCTGTGAATACCCGACAAAGATTTCCCACAAGCCGACGACCACGGCAAAAACCAACAACCGAAGGCCCCAGTCCCGGACAGCATTGTTCTTCATACTGAATTGCCGGTACTCTGGATGGGCAATCCTCTATGCCTCAGCGCGCTCCGGGAACCCTGCCGACCTTACTGAGTGCGCCGGCCAGTATCTTCGAATCGACGATTTCCTTGGTGTTCACGGCCGATTTGAGCTCGCCGTTTTCCGTGAAAAACTTTACGGTGTCATCGAGGATCGAAGTGTCGCCCCCGTTTTGCGGCCAGGCGCGCACGACCTCGATGTACGCTTTGATCGCCGGGGCGATGATGTGTTTGGGCATATCCGGCAGATGCTTTGCAACCACCGGCTCGAGAATCTTCGGATTTGCATGCACCATGCGAAAGGTCTTCAGCAGCTCAGCGATATAATCAATCGCCACTTCTTCGTTCTTCCGCAACCACTCGACATTGCCCCAGTAACTCGCGCCGCTTATGTTAAAAAGACCACCGGTTTGGATGATGTGATAACGGCCCGGCGCCTTCGAGTCCAGATTGAGCCAATCGCCGAGCTGCACCAAGGTGGCATCGATCTGATTATTTTGTAAAGCAATGATTCGGTTCTCGCCGCCTGGAATGACCATGATGTTTGGTTTTACTTTGCATTCGTTCAGCAGCCACAGCTTGGCCGCCAGCGACGTCGTGGCAGCCTCGCCATGGATAGCGAATCTTTTTCCATCGGTGTCCTTGCAGTCCTTGATTTCATTCTTTGCGATCATGAGGAATTCGCCGCCGTTGTTCTCCATCACAAAAGCAAGCTTGGCTCCTTTTTGAATCGCCCGCACCGGGTCCATGATCTGGGAGTTGGCGAGCTGGATGGTTCCCTGGGCGAGCGCCTGGACGTTCAAGTCGGTCCGCGTAAACTCGACGCTTTTCACATTCCATCCATTCTTGTTCAACCGTTCATGGGTCAAAACCGCCGGCATGTCATAGAGTGAAATCGTCGATGGATGCCCAAGCTTGATCTCTAGATTACCCTTCGGTTTCAGCACCTCCACTTCCGCCGCTTGGAGCCCGATTACCATCAAAAATACACTTAGGATCGCAAACGATAAGATTCCCTTCATTCTAGGTCCTCCCTCTCGCTCTACTAGGATTGGTCTTAGGATTGTTTTACAAGCACCGGCGGATCATCGCCGGCTATTTTTGTTCTGTTACTGGATGGTTATTTTCGCCGCGCATTCGCGCCGCCGCATCCAGCACCGCCTCCTGAATCTTGTAGTAACTGCCGCAGCGGCACAGATTACCAGCCAAGTAGGCCCGGATCTGCTGTGCCGTCGGAGCGGGATTTTCCTCCAAAAGGCTTTTGGTGCTCAAAATAAATCCGGGCGTGCAATAGGAGCACTGAAAGGCATTATGATCGATAAAAGCCTGTTGAATAGGATGCAGCTTGCCCGGATTACTTAGCCCCTCGATGGTCACAATCTCCTTGCCTTCAGCCAGCGGCGCAAGCAAAAGACAAGAGCTTATCGGCTGGCCATCCAAAAGCACCGTGCACGCGCCGCACATGCCGATGCCGCAACCTTCGCGCGCGCCAAAGAGCTTGAATTCGTCGCGGAGCACTTCGAGCAAACTATGATGAGTGTGCACGGCTTTTTCTTCTTCCATTCCGTTGACTGTGAGTTTGATGATTTGTTTCATGTGCCTTCCTCGATGCGCTATCGTTGGTCTCTCACTATCATCCCGTTCTCAACGATGGATTTTTCATTGTCATTCCGAACGTATGTGAGGAATCAACCTCAAATAAAAAGATTTCTCCCTGCGGTCGAAATGACAGCTTACACCTAGTCATGTCCTGCCAAGTTCTCGCAGAATTTTTTCCGCGGTCAGAGGCAAATCGTGAATGCGCGCTCCCACCGCGTTATAAACCGCGTTGCCGATAGCCGCCATCACCGGTGGCAACAGCGTTTCACCGATACCATGAAGTTCGTCCGAGCCTGTGTGTTCCAACGCCCCCGGATTTAGTTTCTCTGGAATGTCCTCGAAAGAGGGAATATTGTAGTCTCCCAAGTTTGTGTTCAGAAGCTGGCCGCGGTCGTCGTATGCCATCTCCTCGAAAAGCGTTTGCCCGAGCCCAAAGATCGTGGATCCTTCCAGTTGCAGCTCGCATAAACGCGGATTCACGACCCGGCCCGCAAAGACGTGGGGAGTTAAGTGAAGAACTCTGACCTTGCCGGTCTCCACATCGACTTCCACCTCGCAACCGATCGCTCCCTGGTGCCAGTGAACGGAGCCGATACCCTGTCCGGTTTCCAGATCGAGGCCGCCGCGGGTGCTGAATGCGCCCCGTCCGATAAGGTTACCCTGACTGCTGCGCAGCGCAATCTCGCCGTAACCAAGCGAGCGGCCGGGAGTTCCGCGAACCGCGACTCTGCCCTCTTCGAGAACTAAGTCGGTTACGGACGCTTCGAGCAGCTCGGCGGCATAATCGAGCAACTGCCGCTTGAGGTCGGCGGCCGCCTTACCGATAGCGCCCCCCATGGAAAAAGTTGTGCGGCTGGAGCTCGTCTGTTGATCATAGGGCGTCAGTTCGGTGTCTGGATCCGAAACCGACACGCGGCTCATCGGTACCTGCAACGCATCGGCCGCGATCTGAGCCAATACGGTTTTCGCGCCCTGCCCGAGCTCCACGCTGCTGGTCAAAACATTGAGACTGCCGTCTTCATTTAATTTGAGCGCCGCCGCGGAGGTTGAAGGGGTAATCGTCGCTTTGATCACCAGCGCCAATCCCTTGCCGCGCCTGACAATGTCTTTCTCCTGCGAAGAGCGATTCTTGTTAAGCCAGCGCGCATCGGTCGATGTCCACTGCACAGAGGCCGCAGCCTGGTCCAAAAGCTCATCGTAGTGCATGTCGGCGAGCTTCTCGCCGGTGGCGAAGCAATCATCATCGCGAAGCAGATTCTTCCGCCGGAATTCAACCGGATCCAGGGCAAGCCGTTCGGCGATCAGATCCATCTGGCTCTCATAGGCCCACACGGCCTGGGGCACGCCGAAGCCGCGCAGCGCTCCCGCCGGCACGACGTTGGTCCATACCGCACAAGAGTCGATCCACACATGGGGAATCTTGTACGGCCCGGACATCGCGGAGCCGCCGTTACGCGCGACGACGGGTCCAATATCGCTATACGCGCCGGTGTTAAAATTGGCGCTCACTTGGCGGGCCACCAGTGCGCCGTCCTTCTTGACGCCGGTTTTTATCCGGATCGTCGCCGGGTGCTTGCACACCGTAACAAACTCTTCTTCCCTTTTGAGCAGAATCTTGACCGGGCGGTTCGACTTCCGCGCCAAGAACGAAGTGATCGGCTCCAGTCTAAGCGAACCTTTCGAGCCGAAGCCACCACCCAGGGTCTCGACAATAACCCTGACTCGCGCCAGCGGCAGGTTGAACAGCTCAGCCATTTGCGAGCGGATCGCATGGGGCATCTGCGTCGAGGTCCAAATCGTCAGCTTTCCTTGGAAGAATTGGGCAACGGTCACGTGGGGTTCCAGGGGAACATGCTGCGCCGCCGGCGAGCGGAACACATCCTCGAAAACAAAATCAGCCTCGCGAAATCCCTGTTCGACATCGCCGCGACGCAGCTTGAAATGACTGCAGAGGTTGCTCCCCGCCGGGAGATCTTGAATCAATTTGCTGAACATCGGCTGCTGCTCCGGCCGCGGATCGTGGACCAGCGGCGCGCCGGGCTTCAGCGCCTCCTCTTCATCAAACACGGCAGGCAGCTCTTCGTACTCGACTTCGATGAGCGACAAGGCCTCCGCCGCGATATCGTCGTTCATCGCCGCTACCGCGGCCACCGGATCACCGACAAAGCGCACCTTGTCCAAAGCCACCACGGTCTGGTCGCGAAAGATCCTGCCGTACTTTGCGTTAAAGCCGGTGGGACCGATGAAGTCGCTGCGCGTCAGCACGGCGCCGACTCCTGCCAACCCTTCGGCGCGCGACGCATCCACTCGAATCAAACGTGCGTGGGGAAATGGGCTCCGCAGGATCTTGCCGAAGAGCATCCCGGGCAGCTCGACATTGAGCACGTAATTGATGCGGCCGGAAACGCGCTCTTCTGCGTCGATCATGGGTACGGTCTGCCCGACGGCTGCCACAGTGATTTTCCGTCTCTGCTAATTGCCCGCCATCGCCTGTTGGATGGCCCGCCGAGCCATGACACGAATGATCTGTTTTCGATACCACGCGGAGCCACGCAGATCCGAGAGCGGTTCGATGCCGGCGGCATAGGCTCCGGCGATCTCTTCGATCAAGGAATCGGTCAAGCGCTTGCCCCGCGCCATGGCCTCGGCGGATTCGATCTCTTGAGGGATCTCCGAGACCGCTCCCGCAACCAACCGCAACTCCTGGCAGCTGCCGTCCGGCCTCATTCTTGACAACAGCAGCCATACCGACGCAGGGCCGATCCTCGGAAGAACGAGAAATATACTTTAGATAGGCGGAGCGGCTCCCGGGAGCCGGATCCGGAACGATCAGTTCAGTCAGAATCTCATCCGGAGCCAAAGTGGTCTCGTAGAAATCTTTGAAAAAATGCTCCACGAGAATCTCCCGTTCACCCCTGAACGCTCTTGGCCTTGACCGTAGCGCGTAGCGCGACCAGAACGCAGGGCGGATCCGAGGCGTAGTCCGCTTCGCTCAAATTGCCGCCGACCGTGGCCGCATTGCGCACGCGCACGTTGCCCACCTTGCCGAAGGTTTGCGCCAGAGTGAGATTTTTTTCGCGAACCAATGGAGAGATTTCGGCTTCACGGATGGTAACCAAGCCGCCGATTTTCAAACCGGTTCCCGGCTCATGGCGAATGCTTCGAAGCTCCTGCAAATGACGCAGGCTGAGCAAGTTCGAGGGAGCGATGAGCCGATTTCTCAGCATGATGACCAGCGCTGTTCCACCGGAAATTATTTTTGTTTCGTTAGGCTCCGAAGCCAGGAGCGCGACTGCTTCATCGAGTGATTTTGGCTGTAAAAATTTGATGTTTGGCATGGTCGTCGAGTTGATCTCTTTCTTTCCGCTAACTCTCCCGCTTAGCGACTTTTTGCTGCTCCAGCGCGCGCAGTACTTTCTCCGGCGTAATCGGCAAATCGAGAAAATGGGTCCCTACGGCTCGGCTAATAGCATTTCCGATCGCAGGTCGAGCCGGCGGGATCGCCGTTTCGCCGAGCCCATGAACATCGGTCACGCCGTGAGGCTCCAACAAATGGACGGTCAACTGCGCCGGCACATCTTCAAACGATGGAATCATATAGTCGGATAGGTTCGGATTGGTGATGCTGCCGTTGGTGTCCACCGCCAATTCCTCGAACAATACCTGGCCAAGCCCGAAAGTCGCCGCGCCCTGGACCTGCAGCTCCGAGAGGAGAGGGTTGATCACCTTGCCGGCGTACAGCTCAGCCGTGCAGTCTGGAGAACCTTCACCTTTCCGGTATCCGTGTCCACCTCCACCTCGCAGACCACCACCGCAGGATGCCATTCCGCCGACCCGTAGCCTTGGCCGGTTTCAAAGTCCATCACCACCGGACTGCCGTCGGGTCCCGAGCCGGAAACAAAAACTCCATGACCCAAAAGATTGTTCGCCTTGGTGAAGCGGATGGCGTCGATATAGGAGACCGACTTCCCGGCGGAACCACGGACTACGATCTTGCCGTCCTGCAATAGCAAATCTTCGTCTAGCGGCTTCGAGTTGAGCCGCCGCCGCTTCGAACAGTTGCTCCTTGATATCCTTGATCGCTTCGCGGATGGCCGTGCCCATGCAAAAGGTTGCGCGGCTGGCCGCGGTCATCAGGTCGAAAGGCGTAAACGCCGTGTCAGGCTCGGAGACGCGCACACGCTCCACCGGCAACCCGGCCTCGGTCGCAGCGATTTGCGCCAGCGCGGTTTTTAATCCTTGGCCCATTTCGACGGAGCTGGTCAGAACATTGAGGCTCCCATCGCCATTGAGTTTTACGGTCGCCGTTGATGTGGTCGGCGTCGCCATGCCCTTTAATGATGACGCCGATGCCTTTGGCACGGATCTTATTTCCCTCCCGAAGCACCAGAGGCCCGTCTCTGCCAACCGATTTTTTTTGCCGCCGCAGTAATCAGCTCATTGTAATGCATTTCCGGCATCGGCTCGCCGGTCGAGAATGGATCGCCTTTTTGCAGGACGTTTTTCAGCCTGAGCTCGACTGGGTCAAGACCCAACGCATCGGCGATGATGTCCATTTGGGTCTCATGTGCCCAAGCCACCTGGCTGATGCCGTAACCCCGAAACGCCGCGGAAGGCGGACTATTGGTGTATATGCCGTAGGAGTCCATATACAGATGCGGCACCCGGTAGGGTCCAGTGGCGGCGTAGCCACGTGTGATCAAATTCGGCGTGGTATCGCCGTAGGCGCCGGAGTTGTAATAGCAATGAGCTTCGACAGCCACCAGGGTGCCGTCGGCTTTCACCCCGGTCTTGAGTTTGACCTTGCACTCATGCTGAACGCCGAGCAGAAAACACTCGGCGCGCCGCGCCACCATGCGCACGGGCCTCCCGGTTTTCTTGGCCAACAGGACCGCCGCCGGTTCCAATTTGGAATTCAGCTTGCCGCCGAAGCCGCCACCGAGCGTGAAAACGATCACGCGCACATCGGCGATGGGAACTTTGAAAATTCCGGCGAGCTGGCGCTGGACAACGTGGGGATTCTGGTTACAGGTCCACACGGTTATCCGCCCGCCGCTGACCTGGGCCACGGTCACATGCGGTTCAAGCGCAAGGTGATTAACGGAGGGCGAAAAAAAACTGTTTCGAAAATCCTGTCGGAATCAGCGAAAGCCCCGGGCCATGTCCCCTTTGCGCTGCTTGAACAGGTGGACGATATTCGTTCCCTCTAGCGATCGCGCCGCCACATCCGGGCGTCCGGCTATGATGCGCCTCGGTCCCGGGTGCAAAATCGGCGCTCCTGGCTTTAACGCCTCCTCCGGGTCGAACACCGCCGGTAGCTCTTCGTACTCAACATTAATCAGCTCGACTGCTTCGGCCGCCGTATCCGCGTCCGACGGCAGCGACAGCGGCAACCGCCTCGCCCACAAAGCGAACCCGGTCCAGCGCTACCGGCGTCTGGTCTTGAATGATCAGGCCGAAATAAGGATCTATATCATCGCGGATCAAATCTTCGCCGGTCAGCACGGCGGCAACGCCCGGGAGTTTTTCCGCCTTCGAGGTATCGACCTTCACAATGCGCGCGTGCGCATGGGGACTGTGAAGCACGCACGCATGGAGCATTCTCGGCAGCTCGAAATTTAACGTATAGTCGATGCCGCCGGTCACCCGCAGCTCTGAGTCTACCATGCTGATCGATTGTCCAACCGCCATGCTACTTTCCGTTCGTCATTAATTCCGGAAATGATGCTCGAACCATCGGTCTTGTCATCCCGAGCGAACGCGAGGGATCTAAGATTTCTCCCTGCGGTCGAAATGACAGAGCGTTCCCATAGCTACGTTATTCCAAAATCCATCCCCATTTTGCGAGAATCGCGCGCGTGCGCTCCGGCGTGCTGATGATATCACCCGCCAGCGGATGGTTCTTCCACGTAAACGGTGTGGTGGCGTCGATGATCATCCGCGAGTTCGCATTCAGCTCGCGCTGATCCGGTGCGATGGCCATGTCGATGCGGCTACCCTTGGTATCCTTGATGATCTCGACACTGCGCTCGGGATCGGAGCGGGCGACAATCGCCCACACCACGTCTTGAATGCTGGTCACGTCCACGTGATCGTCCACCACCACCGTCAACCGATTCATGTCTATGCCGCCGCCGCACTGCGAGGCGATCAGCCCCGCCTGCTTGGCGTGGCCGAGGTATTGCGTTTTAAGCGCCACCACGGTCATCAAGCGATTACCGGCCTCGGGCGGGCACCAAACGCCGCACACACCGGGGACACCGGCCTTCTCCAATTGGTCCCAGATCATCCCCGAGCGCAGATACACCAGGAAGCGATTGTCCTCGTGAGGCGGCTTACCCTGGGGGCAGCCGAGAATTATGGGATCGTTGCGATGGTAAATTCGCTGGATGCGGATGACGCGATCTTTGGGATAGCCATCTTGGTAATATCCCATCCACTCGCCGTAGGGGCCTTCCTTGGCGTATTCATCGGTGGTGATGAAACCTTCGAGGGCGATTTCAGCGTAAGCCGGAATCGGCAAGCCGGTCAGTTCGCCTTGAATCACTTCAATGGGCGCGCCACGCACGCCTCCCGCCCAATCCAATTCGCTTTGGCCGTAGATCGGGCCTTCCACGCAGGATGCCAGAAACATCAGAGGATCGGCGCCCACGACGGTGACGATTGGACAAGGCTGTCCGCGCTGCATGTATTTTTCTTTGATGATACCCCCGTGGTGTGGCGGCGCGGCACGGATACCGATGCTGTTTTTGTCGAATACTTGATTGCGATAGGTGCCGACGTTGATGATACCCGTGTCGGGGTCGCGCATGATGTTGACGCTCCCGGTGCCGATGAAGCGGCCGCCGTCGCGCGGGTGCCAAATCGGCGCGGGGAAGCAATTCAAGTCCACTTCACTATCCCGCAAGATGTTTTCTTGAACCGACCCTCGCTTGATCACCACCGGTGGGATCGGGGCAAAACCTTTGAGTAGTTCGCGCCAGAACTGCAGCAACCGATCATGCGAAGCATCCGCGGGATCTAAGCCCAAGGTCAGCGCCTGCCGTTTCCGCGAGCCCATGCTATTGACCAAGACGCGATAGCCAGGTTTGAAGTTCGGGATCTCGTCGAAGAGGACACAGGGGCTTTCTTCCGCGTGGTCCAGCATTTCGGTAACGGCGCCGATATCCTCCTCGGAACTCGCGCCGCGGACATGTTTCAGCTCGCCGAGCGCATCCACCAACTCAAGCCAATCTCGCAGGTCACACCACTGTGGTTCGGTGGCTTGGGCCTTGTCTCTGCTTAGCCATCTATTTGCCTCCTCTTAGGTAGGCCAAGTCCCCTTCAGAAAGCGGTCGCACATAATCGCCGGGATTCATGCGCTCCTTTACATCCGGCGGGACGCGCGTCGCGGCGGGGAACTTACCCGCAGATAGCGGACGCGTGCAATCAAAAATCAGCTTGGTCTCAAGGGTACCTTTTTCGTCCCGCCGATAACCGTAAGTTGGCGGGTTCAACCGGCTGCCGATTGAATTGTTTATGACCACCAGATCCTTGTCTGCTTGGAAACGGGTTGCCAACGCCCAGAGGACGTCCGCTTCGTTGGTGACGTCGATGTCGTCGTCGACGATAAACACATGCTTGGTGGCCGGGCTGTAGGCCATCAGGTTGAACGCCGCGAGATGGGGCTCCCCATCGGCGACTTTCTTCATGGAGATATAGGCGTGGTTTCGGGCCACGCCGGAGATCGGCAGATGCACGTTGATCACATTGGGACATACGTCACGGGCGCGATTGAGCAGAAAGCCCATCCGCGCCAGCCCGCCGATGGCCGAGTGTTCGCTGCTGGCATTGAAGACGTCAACGTAGATCGGATCGCGCCGCATGGTAATCGCGGTTACTTTGATCACCGGGTAAGGCCCGACACCGGTATAGTAGCGCGGATACTCGCCGAAGGGACCTTCTTCACGCACATTCTCAGGGCTGGTGTCCAGCACACCTTCGATGACGATCTCGGCGCGCGCCGGCACTTCAAGATCTACGGTCTCCGCCGGCACCATCTCCAAGGGTTGCTGCAACAAGCCGCCCGCCACCTCCAACTCACCGCCCATGCCGGGAGGATTGGTGGTGCCTGCGAGCAGCAGGCAGGGGTGGTGGCCGATCACCATCGCGACTTGCATCGGCTGCTTCCGCTCCCGATGCTCGACGAGAATATAATTTCCTCCTTGAAACGCGCCGGTCATAAAACCGACCTCGTGCTTACCGTGAAGCATGGAACGATAAATGCCCGCATTCTGCACGCCGGTTTTCGGATCGCGCAAAATAAAGACCGCCGAGGTGATGTACTTACCGGAATCGAGCTCCTGATGACGGAGTATCGGCAGTTTGGTCACATCGGCGTCGAGCCCCTTTCCAGACGACCTCTTTCACCGGCGCCTGTGCTCGATCAACCCGCTTGACGGGAACAGGAGCATTTTCCCGGCGTCCAAACTCTTCCACCATTCCTTGAAGGTTCGAGTCGATGGCCAGCGCCAGCCTCTCATAAGTTCCTTGCAGGTTGATGAGCAGCGGGATAGACGAGCCCTTGATCTTGCGAAAAAGCACCGCCGGATAGTTGGGGTAACGACCGTCGTTTCTCATTTGATCGACAACCGCGGTGACTTCAAAGATCGGATCGATCTCCTTATCTACGATCATCAATTGTCTGGGGTCGTACTCAATAAGCTTTTGCAGATACGCGCGGAGATCTTTAGGGGCAGCTAAGGCCTTATCCGCCTGACTTTCCTCGCGCACCGAAACTCCGGTCAAAGCAGGTTGTCGCGCCATATCGCTTTCTCCTTCAAAGTTTTTGTCACCAGCCTGTCAAGCGGCCCGCAAAGCATAGTTGATCTCGATCCGTTCGGCTCTATAGAAGTCTTGCAAGAATTCCTCCTGGCTCGTGTAGCGGCGATTCGGTACCAGACGTCCCTGAAACGAGACCATCAAAGGCGACACGTCAAACGGGAAAGGGCCCACGATGGCTTCCTTTTCATTTTGAATATCCACGGTCAGGGTAACATCCTCAAGGCCCGGCGCCACGGGGACAGGAATGTTGCTCAACGTATTCGTGGGACCGTTCTTCCTTGCCTGGCTATTGAATGGATACCGGTTACAGACAAACTGGGCGAACTGATCGAAAACTTCCATCAGCTTGAAGTTTGTCCAAAGATGCGTGTCGTCGGTTGCGTCTTGCAATGCCGAATCTTTTTGCAGCCCTTGCAGCCATTGGGGGCGCAATTTTTTCTGCTCCGCGATGAATTCCTGGACGGCCGGATCGCCGGTGTAGTCGGGCATTGAAGGTAAGAGCCCCATGCCTCGAGTTAGAAGCGCTTCGCCGTGCATCGAAACATAGTACGCGGCGTAGAGATCCCGCGCCGCCAAACGCTCGATGGCACGGCGGTAAAGGTTCAGCCAAACACCTTGACCGAGGTGTTTGATGCTCCCTATGTAATCCGACGGGCAACCTTGCTCGTTGAGAGTTGGTTTGATCTCCCAATCCCACCAACCACTGTCATGCTCTTGGGCGGCGAGCACCATCGACGCAAATGGATTGAGCCTGGCAAATGTATCGTTACCCCAATGAGCAGCTAAAAGTCCCGCAATGCGCGAGTGATCGGTTTGAAGGACCAATACTACGAAAGACTCATTATATGGACAAACTATCATACAGCGATCCTTCCTTTGTCCGGTTGAAAACCGTTCTCAACGCTTTAGTTATACCCAATAAAGGCGGTTGTCTAATATATAAATTTGATGGGAGGAATGGAATTCTACGAAATAACCGTGTCGAGACTTCGTTACGATTCTCCGATCGCGAGCGCCCGTTGATCGTTGTCAGAAATCGCGCGGGTTAAAGGCCACGAAATCGACGATGCTCTTGCCAACAATCCGCAGCCTTTATCCTTTTGGACCTCGAATGCAGCCCTCCGAATTCTTCGGCACGGCCTGACTCTGTGAAACGGCCAGCTAAGACTCCTTTCACCACACGCCTGCCAAGCAGGCAGATTTTTCCACCCTCGCGACCGCACGTCAACCGCAGAACAGAGCAAATTGCCGTGATGATGATGTTTGGAAGAGAAATTAAACAATGATAAAAGTGTCTATCAAAAGATTTCTGCCAGCTGGCTAACGCAAACAAAAGATTTGTCTTTACAGCCGACTACTCGCATTGATTCATCCGCAAACCGAAATGAAATTACCTGTGTGGCATCTTGATATGCACCAGCCGCCCTATGGGCTCCGTCTGTTGACCGGCGGAGCCCTGGCTTTGATCTTGGACGTGTCGATTTGTTATGGGGTATCTGCCACTAGCTTTACAACCGCGACGGCCAATCTGCTTGGCTTCTCTTTGGGAACGCTTTTGGGTTACGCGCTGATCGCACGAGGAATATTCGCGCACACTTCTAGCGCCGATCATCTGCCCGTCCGAGTTCTCATTGGCCGTTTCCTCATCATTTTTTTCCTGGCGCTCTTTTTTCGCGGCATTCTTTTTGTCCATCTATTGGAAACGTCGCATTGGCAACTTCACGCCGCCATTCTCGCGGCAGCTTTCGCGGGGCATCTCCTCCAGCTCTTTGGCGTGATAACGATCGTTTTTGCTCCGGGTTCGTGGATAACTCCATCGGCGGATCATTGGCGACGACTCGCCATCGCGGTTGTCACTTATACCGTTGCGTTGAAGCTAGCCGCCATGGGTCCGGTGAATTTGATCCCCGAGGAAGCCTACTATTGGAACTACGCGCAGCACTTGGACTTGGGCTATCTGGATCACCCGCCGATGGTTGCCTGGCTTATCTGGATCTCGACGTCGTTGTTCGGCAAATCAGAGTTCTCCGTTCGTCTACCAGCGTTGATCGCCTGGACCTTTGCGGCTGGATTCATGTTCCGTTTGACCGCCATCGCCTGCGACAGGAACAGTGCGTTCCGTTCTCTTTTGCTGATGGCCGTCTTGCCATTCTATTTTGGCTTTGGCTTTTTTATGACCCCTGACACGCCGCTGCTCGCCGCGTGGGCGGGCTGTCTCTATTATCTGTACCGCGCCCTGATCGCGCAAAGCCGTAGCGCCTGGTGGGGCGCGAGTGTATGCATGGGGGTGGGGTTACTGTCAAAATACACAATCTTGTTATTGGCGTTAGCTACCGCGGGTTATCTGCTCGTTGATCGACGATCCAGGCAATGGTGGGCTCGCACGGAACCTTATCTCGCGGCCCTTCTTTCGGCTGCCATTTTTTTGCCGGTACTTATCTGGAACGCCAGGCAGGGATGGGCCTCGTTCGTCTTCCAGGGCCCGCGTCGTTGGTCAGACGATTTTGATTTTTCGCTGACTTTCTTGATGGGCTCCATTCTGCTGGTGCTCACTCCTGTGGGTCTGATCGCAGTCGCCCGGGCTCTTCGGCCACAGCCGGCGGACATTACCGGACCGGAGAAACTGGAGTCTCGACGTCAACGGTTGTTTGGCTCGATGTTTACTGTCGTGCCACTATCCGTGTTTTTGCTCTTTAGCTTCTTCCACGAACCCAAACTCAACTGGACCGCCCCCATCTGGCTGGCGATTATTCCGTGGGTAGCGCAAAGTATGGGACCGGAGGCTAGACCCACCGGAAAGATCTTCGCGTTCGTGCAGCGACTTTGGGTCCCGACCCTAGCAGCGCTCCTTCTCATAGTCAGCGTCGGGTTCTACTATATCTATTTAGGCCTGCCGTGGGTGGGCGCGATGGCGGAAGGGCGGCTCTTCGGACCGTGGAAAATGTTGGGAACGAAAGTCGATGCGCTCCAGCGAAAGATCGAGGTTGAAACGGGCACCAAACCTCTAGTCGTCGGAATGGATCGGTATCTGATTACCAGCGAGCTGGCTTTCTACGATCAACTGGACGGCGATAGATTCAAAAATGCCGGAGGAACTCACTTTTTCGGCGGTCAAAGCCTTATGTGGGAGTATTGGTTTCCTAGCTCGGCTCAAGTCGGCAGAACCATCATCATGGTAGATTTGCGCGCCGAGAGACTGGCAAAGCGTCCCTATCATGAGTTTTTTGAGCGTATCAGCGACATCTTCACGGAAACTCTGGAGATTAACGGGCGAGACGTCGGCCAACTTTACTGGCGCATCGGCTATGGCTACCGAGGCGAAGAGCCGGCCGGCTGAAATCTGCGCGCGCGTGTCTTCAAAGATGCCCAGACCGCTTCCGTTCTTGAGTATGCAGCTCATCCCTTCTTAAAATAAATCCGCCCCCAGTTCGAGGTGATTCGCTGATTGAAGAGCCGAAAGTTTTCTACCACCGCGCTCTGCTCGTTCAGCAGGTCGTCCCAACGTCCATTCACGGAAAAGGGAATATCGACGAACTGGTCAAAATCCGAATAGTTGATCACGATAATGAATCGTTCGAACTGACCATCGCCCGCCGAACCGTAGCGGTGAAACACAACGACGGCCTTTTCCGGAAAGCTGCCATAACCGTCGGGATCATTGAACGGAAACGGAAAGAAATTAGGCGACCGCAACGAAGGATGATCTTTCCGAATCCGGATGAGTCTTTTGTAAACGGCATAAAGACGGCTTCCCTCGAAATCGACGCCGTGAGAGTTCCAGCGTAGGGGCCGGGGCTGCACCCGCTCCGGTCCTTCCGACGGCAGGAAATAGTCCTCGCCGAACTCCTGGCCATTGTGCAGCAGGGCAATTCCGGGAGAGGTCAAGAGCGCGATGGCCGCCGGCTGTGCCTTGAACCACCGGCCGCGGCCCCCGGCTTCGCGCACAATGGTTGAGTGATCGTGGTTTTCGATGTAGGTCACAGGGCCCTTTCCCTGGGCGTAGTCGAAATTGCTGTTTAAGATTCTCAGAATCTCGGCGTCGATATTTCCGTTGCGGGCGTAATCAAAGGATTTGAACATGAAAGGATCCAGCCAACAGCCATCCGCGCAAATCTGATTGGTATCGTCGATAGCATCAAACCGGTTGTCCGTGAGGTGCTCCAGCATGAGGGCCATATTGCCCCTGCCCTCCCGGGCGAGACGCGCCTTGAGGTCAGAGACCAACTTGGTAATGCCCACGTTTGGGTTTCCTTCCTCGAAAAACCCCAAGGTGAAATCAAAGCGGATACCGTCGATCTGAAAAGCGTCCAACCAATACCCGCACACGTCCCGTATGAACTCCTCGACACAACCGTTATGGTAATCGAACTCCTCAAAGAACCCGCCTTTTGCGAACGCCCCGATGTAAGGTGAGTCCGCCGGATTCATGTAAAGCCAGAGGTAGGGAAATCCGTGATTGGGATCCATCCCGGCCCTCACGTGATTAAAGACACCGTCCATGACGACGTGCATGTTCCGGGCATGCAGCTCGTTTACGAGCGTCTGGAGCCTGAAGAGTTTGTCCGCCGGACTCGTTGGATCGTGGATGTAGCGATATTCCACCGCGAAAAACTGGACGGGGTCGTATCCCCAACTGAAGTCTCCACCGGGCCAGGAAGTCCAGGGCATAAACTCGATCCCATTGACGCCGAGCTCCTGCAGGTAGTCCAGTTTGTCTCTGACCGCGTCGACGGGAGCCCGATTACCGCGAAACTCGCTGGTGAAGTCATCGATCATCAACTCGTAGAGGACCAGGTCCCCAGGCGGCAACCGGTGCGGCATCGGATTGACGGCCGTGCTTTGGCCGCCGATGGCGAAGCCTGCGTTTTCATGTTCATCGGCTCCGCCGTATTTAGTACAGGGGTCGCCGCACCAGCGCGTCGTTTCGTTCTCGAACGTAACGAAATACTTATACTGGTAGAATCCCTCGGGAAGGGCTTGATTGATCTTGCAGGTATAAAGCCAACCCTTGGGGTGCGGATTCTTTGCCATCAGGGGGGCCGTGGCTAATTCCCAGTCCTGCCCACCGATATGGCTTTGAAAGTCGCCTCTGACCCTAATCTCCTTGATCTTGGGAAGACCTCCGCGCACATATTGCGTAGCGTCTATTGTGTTGTCAGGGAAGAAAAGTTTGAACTCGACCTTATCTTGATCGACAACCGCGCCAAATTGCTCGTACATGATCGCTCCTCCTGCGCATTCGTTTACGCTCCCTGCAGATTGACGAGATTATCTTAGGAGC
>CAVTUQ010000040.1:0-125869 GCA_963737905.1 uncultured delta proteobacterium
CTCGGGATATTGATCCTTAGGCGTGGCAAGGATGTTGAAGCCTCTCTGCTTGAGATCTTCCGCATCCGCAGACGACAGCGGGGCGCACTCCACTTTTCCGCCCAGCAATGCATCCAAATGACGCTGCCTGGAAGGTCCTATCCTCACCCACTCCACATCGCGCTCCAGGTCCAATCCTGCTTTACGTAGCTGAACCTGCTGCACCCAGTGGCGAATGCTATTGTAGTCGCTGATGCCGACTCGATTGCCCTTTAGATCCTTTAGGGATTTGATGTGAGGCGGGCCAATCATAACGCCCGGTACCTGGTTTCTCCAGCCCGCGATAATGTAGATGTCTGCGCCCCGCGCACGCTGGAAAAAGATCGTTCGGGATTGGACGTCCAGAGCGATATCCACGGATCTTTCCTTCATTCCCTGCGAAATCCCGAGCTTCTCCAGGCCAAAAGGGACCATGGGATCCCGAAGGATCTCATAAGCCCGAGATCCGTCCGCGGTTTTGAGTCCCTCGTCGGACAAAAGATTCATCTCGTGAGCCGCCATGATGGGGACGATGTGAAGCGTATGATAACAAGTCGGACCTATCCTGAGTTTCCCCTCTCGCATGATACCTCCCTTGAGAACTGCCATAGGATCATAAAAGACCTATTTCTTTTCATTTCTCTGCGCCCGCGTGTTGCAACGTACTTTGAAGTGTCTATACACCCGTGTCGGCAACCTCTGCATGAATTGGCTCGGAAGAACTGCATTCTCTCCCGTGGAAACTTGTTTTCCGGTCCTGAGCGTCACTTTACCGTCGAATTTCCGTGTCCAACGGGGGGAGAGTGCTTCTATCGCGCATAACATCCGCATGCTGGCGGGGTCAATAGAGCGCGGAGCCTAGCGTCGATCAGCGTATCCGTGGACAAACGGTGCTCTTGTCATTCGGAAATTTCTATCGCGAGCAAGCTAAATGTTGGATTGCAAGGCCTGATCAGACCAGACGCGCTCTCACTCGTTGACATTCTGGAAGGGAAAGCGTCCCGACTTCTCCGGCGTAAGCCCGGAAGACAGCTCACGCAACTTTGAAGATTGCAAGAGAGATTGAGATCATTCGCTGCGCCGCTTCCCGTCACGTCTCCATTAACAGCAAAGACAGCTCGGAAGGCGCTATGATCATCGCGTCATGTCCGGCTTCAATGGGCGTGAACGACCAACTCCGATCGGCTTTGACACGTTCGTGCGTCGCGACGAGTGGAAGATAAGGCGGCCTTACCGCCGCGATATAAGTTCGTCTCAGGCCAGTGCTCCCTTTATTTTTGAGCGTAATTTTTCCGAGGTAGGACTGCAGCGGCATGGGCCGGAGACGCTGCTCAACCCAGGCAAAGTCCGAGCCTTCAGTGACGGCGAAAGCATCCGGCGGTGGCGGGGGTAGCCCTACGCCATTGCCCTGTTCGCGCACCGCTTTCAGTCGCGCTTCTCTCAGCTCCGCGCTGTTGGAGTCCGACCAACCGAAGGATGCGCCGGCCGACATATCGTCCGGAAGGGTGGCATCCAAGTAAACATAGTGAGAGACGCGCTCCCGCAAAATGTCGGCAACACCGGTAATGACCAACCCTCCGTAGCTGTGGCCCACAAGAACGAAATCCTTCAGTTCTTCCGCTTCGATAAGGGAAAGAATGTCGTCAACATGTGTTTGAAGAGAAATATCCTTCGAAAAGAGATGAGCGCGATCCCCCACTCCCGTCAGGCTCGGTGCGAAGACACGGCAACCGTTGGCCGTCAGCCTATCTTGCACCGGACGCCAGCACCAACCGCCATGCCACGCCCCATGCACCAGCACGAAGGTACGTGTCGGAGGCAAAGAGGCCATACTAGTCCCGCCTTCAACCGATGAACTCGCCGTCATACGCGTCCAGCTTTAGATCATAGTCGCTCGGCATTGCGGCTGTGACAGGTAGCCCAAAAAATCTCTGAGGAATTTCCACAGCATAAAGCAGATTCTTGTTCGGCCCTGAAGCTAAAGTCAATAGCAAGCGGCGACGTCATTTCGCGAATTTTGCGCCGGTTACGTAGAGGTTTTTGTTCGTTGTCTTGCAAAGCGCTAAGGATCTTGCATTTTGACATTTCGGATTTTTGTCGGCACCACGCAGCTACGAAAAATCTAAATTGAATAAATCTGCTCACTGACTGGCTTGGTCTCATGGTCAAAAAAATTAATAGCCGGCGCCGGGATTAATGGTCTTAGGCAGGAAGCCGCCGTTACGGAGACCTTCTCTCAGAGGACAACGGGTTTCTTGACGAGGCTTTCGGTAACGAATGGGAAATTGTACGCTAGCCAGGCGTCGATCCCGCCTTCGAGCGGGCGAACCCTGGTGATTCCTTTGGCTCGCAGCAGCAGCGCCACCCGGGCGCTGGTCGCTTCGTTGGGTCACGAGCAGTAGAGAACGACGTCGCGATCCCGGGGAATCTCTCCGTGGCGCTCTTCGATCTCTTCCATGGCTATACGAAGCGCGCCCGGGATCATCTGAGGAAACGCCTCGATATCCATGGGCTGGCGCAAGTCCACGATTGAAATGGTTTCTCCGCCCGTGAGTTTGTCCATGAGTTCTTTCGGAGTGATGCGCGCAATGCGCAGCCGACGGAGAAAGCGTCGCCGCTGGATGAACTTCCACAAAACATAAGCTGCCAAACTTCCGGCCAGGACTGCGACTAGCCAACCGCCCCAGCGCAGTGCGATCCGCTCGAGTTGATCGCTGAAAATTAAGCCCAAGCTCGTGACGGTGACGACCCAGAAGAGTCCGCCCAGGGAATCGAAGATCAGGAAACGTCGCACGGGCATGCGAAAGACTCCCGCTAGAGACGGTGCCGCGGTATTGAGGCCGGGTATAAATTTGGCAACGAGCAAAGAACGGACGCCATGCCGGATGAAAAGGTTCTCAGTCCGCCGCACGCATGAGTCCGGTTCGAGGGAAATGCGGCACAGTAGCTTCAGTATGCGGCCGCCGCGGTAACGGCCTAGAGAGTACCAGAACAGGTCAGCCAAAATAACCGCGATGAATGCCAAGGCCACCGCGAACGTCAAATTCATCTTGCCGGCACGGGCCAGCGCGCCGGCCGCGATCAACAGAGGAGCAGCCGGGATAGGCAGACCCATCTGTTCGAGCAGCACCCACCCGAACAGTAGAGCGTAGCCGTGCCTAATCAGGAAGTCGGCCGCTTGTTCCAGGCTCAAATCCCGGGAGGAACGGGCTGCCTCGGGCAATACGCTCGCAAAAAAGAAACTAAGGACAGTCAATATCAGCGCCGCAATCGCCGATTCGAGATAGATCCAATGAGCCTGGGAGCGGAGTCGTTTCTCGGCGCCTTCATCTCCGACCGGCTCTTCGGTGCCGTTCATCTTGCGCGCGCCGCGCGCGGCCAGAGCGACTCAGGTCTTTTTGCGAGCCTGGGAAATAGCGAGAGTTCCCATCCAGAACGGCAGAAATAGCGCCGAATACCACCAGCGGCTTACATCTGCATTCGTGAAAATGACCGCCAGGACGACGCCCATGGCGAGCATGGCGACACCCATGAGCAGGCGCTTACGGATTTCCTTTGGCCCGATATTGGCGAGCTCTACCTTTCCGACATTCATCGAAAACTACCTGTGCTTTTTATTAATTTTTCGATCTCCGCTCGGGTCTCACCCCTTAATAGCCGACATGGTTGCGCGTCAAATCCTTACTTTTCACTTTTTTAAGAATCGTAAGCTTCTGCAAGCTTGGAACGCGCCGCGACGCCGCGGAATGAGCGGTGCAGTTACTCGATCTATTTCACCGCACGCTTCATGGCGAAGTTGTGCCCTCTTGCACGCGGAAGTCAGGATCCCAGCCGAGCTCGCGCCGCGCCTTTGCCACTGAAATTAGCGGTGACGGCTCCGCGATGTTGTATATTCCCGGCGCCCCTCGGTCGATCGCCAGTGCCGCGGCCAGACGACTCGGGTCGTGAATGAGGGCAAGATCCGTGAGCTGGTGCACCACGACGTCTGGCTTAACCTCCAGCATCGCCCGGCTCAATTGCGGCGCGTCGAAGACATCGACAACGATGGGCTGGATCCCCGTGCTCTCACTTACGATACAGGCTCTGGATGAAACCGCTTTGATCCAGTTCCCGAACGAAGCTCTGATCGGCGACGTCCTCGAAAGTCAATTTCGTTTTTTCGGCTTTAGAGCCGGCGGTTACCTGACTGATCACCGGCTCGATCCCCTCTCGCGTCGGGTAGGGGGTCGAGGCGGTTTTATCGGCATAATAGGCGTAAGTCTCTTCCAGCACCGCAGGCTCATTTTCTCTCAAGTATCGCGCCATGATTTTCTTGCTCTCGTCCGGGTGGGTTTTGAAATAGTGAACCCCTTCCACATAAGCGCGGACAAATCTCCTGACCGCATCGCGATTGCTATTGATGAACGAGCGGGTCGTGGCGATGGAGCCGAAGTCATAATGAAAACCCATATCGACGAGATCCGCCAAGATGCGAAGCCCGAATTGCTTGGCCACCAGCAGCGTAGGAGCGCCCAGCAAAGTCGCGTCCACAGCTCCCTGCTTGAGAGCAGCCAGTCTTGTGGATTGGCCGCCGCTCTGTCGAACGACACTTTTCCGCTGTCAAGCCCGTCTTCTCGAGAAAATAGCGCGCGGCAAAATCGGTCGTCGACCGAACGTGCTGATCGCCAATTTTTTCCCCCGCAGGTCCTCGGGCTTTTTAATTTCCGGTCGCGCGACAACCTGAAAAGGAAGCGTAGGCATGACCGAGAGGATAAGCACCGTATCGGCTCCCTTGGCGTGGGCCTGAATGCTCGGGCCGCTGCCCGTGTTTCCGAGCCTCAAGTCGCCGGCCACCATCGCCTGGGTGATCCGCGAGCCGGACTCGATGTAAATGAAGTCAACGTCAAGCCCATTTTTCGCCGTGAACCCCGCCTCTTTCGAAATCCCGGGCTGCTATTCATGCTCGTTATGGCATTGTACCCCACCCGCATCTTCTCTAGTTTCTGAGCGGCAACCGGCTCCCGGAGAATCAACAGTAATAAACCCAAAAGCATCCCGCCCAATACCTTGGAGCCCAATTTTGTAATCATGCGTGAATCCTCTTTCTGCGCAGCGCAGAGTCTAATGATGCAGCCGACTCATCCCGCTTTGAGTTCCTGCTCTAATCGTTCCGCAAGCCATATCCGGGCAAGGGTCGTTGCGTCCGTTGTGCGCTGGCGCGCAAGCTTGCTTAGGACTGCCTTCATGGCCGGCGGTAAGCGCATATTGAGTTGGGCGGTATTGTCCTGGAAAATAGCCTCTCGAAGCGCTTCGTCCAAATCGCTGTGATCCTCGACGACCTCGGATATGCCTGATTCCAACCGATCGAATACGTCATGGGATTTTGTCCAGTCGGATAATCTCTTCATCCGTCGACTTGCCGGTCAGGCGAGAAGCTCTTAGTTTGGTCTTTTTCATCTTCGGTATCTCCGATAGCGCCGTTTTTGTGCCTCAGTCATGCCGTTCATATGAAAAACTCTTAGCCGATGATCGGGCAAGACACGATAGACAACGTGAGGATAAGATCCACTGAGATTTCTGCCCAGCAATTCATAAACTTCGTCAAGACCACGTTGGCTCCGAATTTTTAAATAATCCACTGCCAAAAGTTCATTAAAGTCTTGTTTCGTGTAGCCGTGCCGAAATGCTGAGCTGGCGAACACGACCTCCATCGGACGGATTCTAGCAAGTTGCTATACGCACCGCAAATCACAGGACGCAGGAGGGCGCTACTCGGGCTGATTGGAAAACGTCGCGACTGACCAATTCCCTTTCCTCGTCTCGCCGGGCAATACTTTTCTACTCTAGGGATCGGCACGATTACGCTTTTGCCGTCGTCGATCTTGCGTATCGTGCCAGCAGGCCCCTGTCCACCTCCGTCCTTGACAACTCAACCGCCGGGGAACTAGATGTTAGCCAAACCAGCGCAAATTAAGAAACCCGACACACGGAAGCTCCCGACCAAAGGGAAGAAGATCTTTCTTAGGTTGCTCCAGTTGCCCGGGTTGACATCTTTGCGCCTTATCGGGAAAGATCTCTACTCTTCATCGTACGGATCGCCGATGGTAAAAATTGTCGCAACATTCATTTGTCTGTATTTTACTCTTATCGCTCGCGCAGACGTGCGCGCTGCGGTGGCAAAACCGAGGGTGGTCATCGCCCATGCGGCGATGAATTTCCGGGTCGCACCGCTGTGGGTTGCGCAGGACCAGGGTTTCTTCAGCAAATACGGTATCGACTCAGAAGTTATCTATATGCGCGGCGGGCCGACGCTGTTGTCCGGCATGTTGTCCGGTGACATTCAAGTCGGTTGGACCGCGAGCGGCATCATAGCGCCGGTTGCCGAGGGCGCTGACTTCGTTATCGTCGCCGGATTCAACAACCGAGTGACCGACGAACTGATCGTCCGACCCGGCATCAGGCGACCCGAAGATTTACGCGGCAAACGCTTCGGCGTACAGAGCATCGGCGGCGGCGGTTGGATGGGCGTGATGTTGGGCTTGGAGTCACTGGGACTGGAACCAAAGCGCGACGATATCCGAATGTTGGTCATCGGCGATAATACCGTCCGCGGTCAAGCCCTCGAAGCCGGCATCATCGACGCCACGTCCCTCGACGGCGTTTTTAGCCGCAAGGCGAAAGCCAAAGGCTTCATCAGCTTGGCCGATTTTTCCAATGCGAATATACCGATCATGAACCATTTGATGGCGGTCAAGAAAGGTTATCTGCAGCGGCAGCCGGAGATCGTCGAAAACGTTTTGCGGGCGCTGGTCGAAGGGCTGGCTTTCACCTGGTCGCCGAAAAGTAAAAGCGCCGTGCTCAAGAGCGTTATGCGCCGGCTGAGAATCACCGATACCGCGCTCGCCGAAGAAGGCTACCAAGAATTGCTGACGCGCGGCGGCCTCGAAAAGATACCCCATCCCTCCCTGGAGGGAATGCGCAATGTACAACGCTTGATGCAAGTCAGTAATCCCCGCGTCCGCGAAGTCAAGCTGGAGGAGGTCGTCGACCGTAGCCTCATGCGCAAACTGGAAGACAGCGGCTTCATCGAGCGCATGTATAATCTTTATCCGGCAAAGTGATCGTGTTTTGGGCACCCATCGCAGCCCATTGGGATCATGTCTTCTATTTTGAGATTTCGGTTTTTCGTCGGCCTCACCACGTGATCAACGTGAGAGTGTTGCCCTGTTGTTTCAGTTTGGACGAATTAGTCCCCAGAACCAAAGGTGAAACGGCTGCTATAAGTATTGATACCACTTACTGCTATAGGGCAGATGATCGAAGAGACTTGCTGCAATCCTTTAACACCCCGATCTGATCGTTTTCCACCAGCACATTTCGAACTATCGGAATCTCAAGGGGATTCGAACCTCAAGCGATTGAAAAATGACGTGTCGGTAAAGAGCTTGAAGTAATCGACGCTTTAAAGTTAAAAGGAGTGGAAAATAAAAGCCGCATTCTCGAACCTCCCGAGTCAAAGGAGCATAAAATGCCAAACAGAGTTTTTAAGCTGCCGATGAGGTCGCGTTTAGCGATAACATTCGCGGTTCTATTGATTACGCTGAGTGTGAACGAAGAGCTCGCTCGCAGCGCTGCGTCTTTTTATGAAGGGAAAACAATTCGAATTGTCGTTGGGACCTCGCCAGGAGGTGGTTACGATACGTACACGCGCCTGATCGCCCGCCATTGGAGCAAATATATTCCAGGGAATCCTGGCATCATCGTCGACAACATGCCTGGCGCAGGGGGATTGGTTTCTGCGAACCATCTCTTCAAAGTCGCCAAGCCCGACGGGCTCACCATCGGCCATTTTGTCGGCGGACAGTTTCTTCAACAGCTTCTCGGCAAGCCGGGCATTGAGTTCGATGCACTCAAGTTCGAGTACATCGGGGTACCGGCTCAAGATAATTTTGTCTTCAGCGTGGCTAAGACGACGGGTATCACCGGAATAGAGCAATGGTTGGCATCCAAAACGGCGGTCAAGTTCGGCGCCATCGCAGCCGGGGATGGAACCTATGACACGCCCAAAGTGGCCGAGGTCGCTCTCGGTCTGCCGATCCAGGTGGTATCGGGCTACAAGGGGACTGCGCCCATTCGGTTGGCATTCAACAGTGGCGAGGTCGGCGGTCTGAGTAATTCGTGGCAATCGCTTCGCTCGACGTGGAGGAAAGAACTTGAAACCGGTGAAGTGGTAATTGTGCTCCAGCTTAGCGCGAAGCCGCACCCGGACCTCCCCAAGGTGCCTTTGGCGATGGATCTCGCTAAGACAGACGAGGCGAAAAAACTCATTCAGGCAGTGGCGCAAGCGCACGGCGCCGCGGTGCGTCCGTACGTCCTGCCTCCCGGCACGCCAAAGGATCGGGTGGAGATCCTGCGCACCTCGTTTATGGCCGTCGTCAAAGATCCGGAACTGCTCAAAGAGGCCGCCAAGGCGAATTTAGAAATCAATCCAGGATCGGGGGAAGACCTCGAGCGTAACGTCAAAGAACTTCTCCGTCTCGATCCGGCTCTGGTCACCCGCCTCAAGGAAATTTTAAAATAGGCAAGCAAGCTGACGGCTTCAAATTTTGCCAGCGGGCGGCTGTGGGTCGGACCCAGACAAGTCCTTGATTTGTCCGCATAAGCTAGCATAAAAAGCATCAGTCAAGCGCTTAGACCGGCATTTTTGATGCGGAGAAGCGACTCCTCATCAGTAGGTTCAAGCCGTTCCAGCCGTTCAATCGCTACCGCTCCGTTCAAACCGTTTTACCGAATGTAAATAGGGGACGAATAGGTTTTTCAAAAATACTATTTGACAGGAAAAACAAATGCTGGGGTCGGACCCGCGCAACCTATTTAATCGCTCATGTAAATAACGTAATTAGGGCCGATTTGGAGGCTTAGACGTGTGTTTTTGGCGAGCAAATGCAAATGCACGCTCTAAGATAGACACATGCCGCGCGCCAATCGCCATTTCTTACCCGGTTATATCTGGCACGTCACTCACCGCTGCCATCGAAAGAGTTTTCTGCTGAAGTTTCCGCGCGATCGGCATTCTTATCTGCGCTGGGTTTTCGAAGCGAGGAAGCGCTTCGGTCTTTCGGTACTCAATTACATCGTGACGTGCAACCACGTTCACCTTTTGGTTAGGCCGCGGTTCCGGTCATTTGTCTCCTGCCTCCTCAGCCGATGGAGCGGCGGCTGATGGCCCTTCACGCACGGCGTAGGTGACCACGGGCTCGGCGATCCCTTTTACGAATTCGGCGGGCATGGGCATTAACACGAAGCGCGCGTCGAGCTCGGCGCTTAGGGCCTCGGTCACGAGGATGTCCGCCTGATGGATTCGCGTGAGCGACTGCACGCGCGCGGCCACGTTCACGGTGCGTCCGACGAAGTCATACTCCATCCGCTCGCGCGAGCCCACCAGGCCGACAAGCCCCAAACCGCGGTCGATGCCGATCCCCAGGGCAAGCAACGGCAGCCCCTCCCGCCCTAGCTCGACATTGTATTCGCGGATGGCCGCACGCATCGCGAGGGCGGCGTGCACGGCATCGTTGCACTGCCACGGATTGGGTTGCAGCGCGCCGAAATAGGCGACGATGCCGTCGCCCAGGAAGTGGGCGACATGCCCGCGGTGCTCGTGGATGGCATCGCTCATGCGCTGAAAGTAGCCGTTGAGCACACGCGCCAGGACGGCCGGCTCGAGCCGGTCGCTCATCGCGGTGGACCCGACGAGATCGGCGAACAGAACGGTCACCACTTTGCGCTCGGGGACCGCCGCCTCGATCCCCGACTTCACGCCGTCGGCGATGAGGTGCTGCAACACACCGGCTGGAACCAGCCGCGAGCAGGATTGCTGGAGATGCTGGAGGTCGGTGGCGATCGCCTCGAGCTGGGCCTTCAGCGTCTGGTTCTGCCGCCGTTGGCGATAGATTGCGACGGCGAGTCCCGCCAGGAGCACCAGCAGAGCAACTACGACGAAGGGTGCGGTCATATATTATGGTCCATCACCGTCGCGCCCATCCGGCAGAGCCCATTGGCCAGCGACGCCACACCGATGGCCTCGAGGAGCTGCGGGCCCGAGAGGCGTTCGCGGAGCATACGGGCGCGGCGCTGTAGCGGCGCGGGCTCGTACCAGATCGTTTCGCGAGCGAACGGCACGAGGAGCCGCTCGATGTCGTCGAGCTCGGGCGCGTCGAGATGAGTCAGGATCTGGGCGAGCGTCGATTCCTTCAATCCCTCTCTCCGGAGAGCTTCACTTACCTCCGGCGCGCAGACCTCGCACCCCAGCCCGCGCGCGATGACGGCGATCATCAGAAGTTTGCAGCGTCGCGTGAGATGGGGAGAGGCCCACATCTCAGCGAGCGTTCGCGCCAATATGGCGCCGATCGGAGAACCCGCGTAGGTTTCCACGAGCCGGCCGTAGGCATAGGGCGGCACGGGGTCCAGCACGGTGGGCTGCCCGCGATAACGATGTCTTTTAACGATCAGACCGAGCAAGGGCCGGAGCAGCCGTACGTAAAGGCGATCGGGCATGCTCTCGATGGGATAGGCTGGGATCGCGGGGATCGTATAGGCGCGGTTGTTGAAATCCGTCAATGCCGCCGTGAACGCGATTTCCTTCATCTCATCGACCCCCAAGCCCGAACGACGTAGAGTCTCACGGGCAGCCCGCGCTCCTGCAGGACCCGAGCGCGACTGGCTTCGCCCGAAGGCGACAGCCGCCATGGTCCGCGGCGGCAGATCGGCTCGCGTCAGGTCCTGTTCCATGCGCTGGATACGCGTCCAGGACATTCCCTGAGCCCACAGCAGCCCCCGGACAGCGGCATAGCAGAAACGGCATGAGTTCTCCTGGCTGACGACCAGCACGACAAGATCCGCTAAGGTCTGATCGAGGTGCATGAGCAGCCCGTACTCGGGATGCAGATCGATCACCGCCCGTGCCAGCCAGGGAACGGACGCGAAGTAGGTGATCATCGGGTTCGGAATCCCCCACCTTCGCCGCGCGTAGGACTGTAACGCCGGGTCTGGAAAGGGCTCGACCAGGCACGACTCCCATTCAACCTGTTGCAGGGCACCGTTCATGATCTGACTCGAACTCTCTTCATCGGATAAATATGTTTTAGGGTCTACCGCCGTCGGGCTTGAGGCACTTTGATTTCAAGGGCTAGAACAACTTGACAGGTTGAAGCCACTGGAGGATACATTTGAAAACTAACCGGAGGCTGGCATGGCAGCTGGAAAAAGCGTTCTTGTAATTGGCTTCGAACCAACTCTTCTCGATTATTCCACTATCCCCAATTTGGACGCAGCTAAAGTCCTGGCCCTGCTAAAAGCCGATGAAGCTCATTTACGGGGCTTGGGCTACGAGGTGGAACTGTGCTTGACCGATCTTGGCAAAACTGCGGAGGCATTCGTTCGAGATCGACTCAGGCAGAAACAATTCGATTGTATTCTTGTTGGCGCGGGCGTGCGAACGATTCCGAAATATTTCATCTTGTTTGAAAAGTTGATCAACGTGGTGCATGAGCATGCTCCTCAAGCCAAGCTGTGTTTCAACACGAAGCCGGGCGACACGGCTGAGGCGGTCCAGCGTTGGATCTGATTTGCCATCATCCTCGCGAAACCCCTTCTGCTTGAGAGCGAAAGCGGCAGCGATTCTCTTCACGTCCCCTACTCCTTAACGTACTTTGTGACTCCCCTCACTGTGGCTTCTGCCGTGAAGAGATTGCCGGCACTATCGATGGCAATCCCCTCTCCCATGGCTCCCTCGGGCGCATCAGTTTTGTGCGGCGGCACGAAGATGGTCACCTTGCCGTCCTTCAAGCTCCCGGCGCGAATGCCCTTGAGCCAGCCTGGATGCCTCTTTGGATCCGATTCAGAGTCTGCCGCATAAATTGTGTCGTTCCCGTTTATCGCCAGCCCGCTCACGCGGCTGAACTCCCGCCATTCAGCGAGATACTTCCCCTCCTTCGTCAGGATTTGAATTCGGTGGTTGTGGCGGTCGGCGACGATCAGCCGTCCCTGGGAGTCGAACTCGATCGCGTGCGGTGTGCGGAACTCCCCTGGCCCCGTTCCGGTCTTACCGATGACCCGCAGGAATTTGCCGCTGCGGTCGAAGACCGAGATACGGCCGACAAGATTCGGGTCCGCGACGTTCGTGTGGCTCTCCGCCACGTAAACATCGCCGTTGCTCGGGTCCGTGACGATGTCGTTCGGCTCGGTCAGCGCGTCCGGCGGATCTCCCTTCACGCCAGGTCTGCCCAACGTCATCAGCACCTTGCCATCGGGACTAAACTTGATGACAACGCTGCCCTTCTTGTCTTCACCCGGAAACTTGATGCGTTCCTCGGCTGTCGCAACGCGAGCGTCGGTGACCCACACGTTGCCGTCTCGATCGACGTGGATGCCGTGTGGCCACACGAACATGCCCCCGCCAAAGCTCTTGATCTCTTTCCCTGTCTCGTCGAAGAGATGGACGGGGTTTGCCTTGCTGCCGAGGCAGCCCGGCGCAGTTCCCGGCGAGCAACGGTCCGTCGCCCAAACGGACTTGCCGTCCCGGTCGATGGCGACGCCGTTGGAACCGCCCCACGGCCTTTTCTCCAACGTGAGCTGTGCCCAATCGCGGATGACGCGATAGGGGTTGGGTCCGCTGTTGACGGGCTGAACTTTCTCGGTCTCGGCGGTCCCGCCCCGCTGTTGAGCCTGAACGCTGCCGCGTTGGGTGGTGATGCAGACGACGATCACGACCGCGCACGCGAGTCTCACGACAATTGACTTGGTCATCTCGGTGCTCCTGCTCATATAGACGGCAAATTTAAAGACCCGTTTCTTCTGAACGAGGCCATACCGCGATCTCGCCGAACCGTCAATCGTTCAAGTGTTTAGTTTTTTGCTTCGGATGCTCGGGCGAGCTGCTGCCCGGAAGCGCATTTTTTCTTCTTCGTCGTGCGATCGAACTCAGGCCGAGCGGACGGGGCGTAGCCTTGACAACAGGCTCGCTAAACAACGCCGACTTTACCGCCTCGAACTAGTTACGTTCCTGCAACGATGGTTTTAATGATTCGTAGACGGCCGCAGCCAAAAAAGTCTGGCATGGAAGGCGTTGAAGGTGGTAGTTTGAAACCGTTTGAAAGGAGACTTTGAACGATCATGGAACAAAAGAAAGACCGGCGCGCGGTGGGGGTCAAAGTTCTGCCCGAAGGCGTCGAAGAATACTGCGAGCGACATACCACGGCTCTAACCGAGCTGCACGAGCGGCTGCTCAAAGAGACTGAAGATAAAACCACCACGGCGAATTTTCTCGTGGGTGAAATCGAAGGCGCTTTTCTCAAGATGCTCGTGCGCATGACTCAGGCCAGAAGAATTCTCGAAGTTGGCATGTTTACCGGCTATAGCGCGTTGTCTTTTGCCGAGGCGCTCCCGGCGGACGGCCAGATCATTACCTGCGAGATCGATCCGCGCGCCATCGAGATTGCTGAGCGCTTCTTTTCTCAAAGTCCCCACGGCAAGAAGATCGAGATCAAGAAAGGGCCGGCGGCGGAATCGCTAAAAACCATCGCCGGGCCTTTCGATCTCTGCTTCATCGACGCCGACAAACCGAGCTACGACTATTATTACGACCGGTGCGTGGATCTCGTGCGTCAAGGCGGTCTGATCATACTCGACAACATGCTGCGCTACGGCCGCGTGCTCAATCCAACCGAAGAAGACGCGCGCATTGTCAACGCATTGAATGATCGAATTCATAGTGACCCGAGGGTGGAGAACGTTCTGTTGCCGTTCCGCGACGGCATCATGTTGGCTTACAAACTCTAGCCAAAGAAAATCCGAAATCCGAATATCGAAATCCGAAACAAACTATGAGGCAAACAAATCTCAAATATCAAATCATCCAAACGTCGGGCACGGCCCCTTTTTGGAAGTTTTCTCCTTTTGGTCATTTGAATTTGTTTCGAATTTCGGATTTCGAGCTTCGAATTTGGTTTGATTGCGTGCGTGGCGGGAGAAAATTTCTTGAACTCGGTCAAACATTTTGGACTGGAATTCACCTAGAATTAGACAAGGGGGTAAGACATGAGTCACTCAAACGTGATCGATGCCGATGGCCATATTATCGAACGCAGCGACGAGCTGCGTCGTTATTTGAAAGCGCCATTCAATAAACGCGGCGGCCCACTGACCGCGTCCGAACCGTGGGATAGGGATCTCCAAGAAACCTTGCCCGCGCACCAGAAAGTCTTTCCACGCGCGCCGCAGGCGGAGGACTGGTTGCGCGTCATGGATGACTACAACATCGAGCTGGCGTTTCTTTATCCGACATCCATGGGCAACGTGTCGCGCGTCCGCGAGCCTGACTATGCCGTGGCGCTTTGCGAGGCTTACAACGATTACGTCTACGATCACTACGTGAAAGTTTCAGAGCGCCTGAAACCCATCGCCATCATCCCGCCCCAAGATCCCGAGCGAGCCTCGGTGGAATTGCGCCGCGCGGTTAAGCAGCTGGGTTGCCGCGCCGCCGTCGTGCGCACGACGGGGCTCCGCCTGCCGCTGGGACATCGATTCTACGATCCGATTTACCGCCAAGCGGAGAGTTTGGATTGCGCCATCGCTGTCCACGGTACCAATGGCGGCGATGAGCTGGCTTCGGGCGCCTTCGAGACCTTCACCGAAGTTCACATGGTGTCGTTCCCGGTCGGAATATTCGTTCAGTTCTCCAACATGATCTTTCAGGGAGTGCCGGAGCGCTTTCCGAAACTCAGGCTCGCGTTTCTGGAGATCGGTTGCACCTGGCTGCCCTATTGGCTGGATCGCATGGACGAACACTGGGAGAAGCGCGGCAAGATCGAAACGCCGCTTTTGACCCAGCGTCCCAGCGACTGCGTGCGCCAACGCCCTTTTTTCTTTAGTTTGGAATCCGAAGAGGCTCTCCTGCCGGAAACTTTCCGCTACGTCGGCGACGACCATTTCTTATACGCCACCGACATTCCACACTGGGACTCCGAGTTCCCGGAGAATCTGCACAAGATACAAAAGCGCCAGGACCTGTCCGACGAGACCAAGAACAAGCTTTTGTATCAAAATGCCAAGACACTTTACGCCATCTAACGCAGGTCGACGACCCGCGGCCAGACTGCCTGACATTGACTACGAGGAATGGTCAAAAGGCGAGCCCTGCGGGTTCTAGCGTTGACGATTTTCAGTTAGGCTTTTACAAAGCGTAGTAAGCGCGCGCATTATCGCTCAAAATTTTCTCTTTGACGGCGGGCGATAGATCGTCGCGTCGCCGAAAAATATTGATGGCATCAAGGTCGCTCGAAGAATCGGTGTGACCGTAATCGGTGCCGATAACCAGATTGTCCTCACCGGCCTCGCGCACGATGTACGCGATATCATCGCAATTTTCACAGGTGACGAACAAGCCGAACTCCTTGAGCAGATTCTCCGGCCACGGCCGGCCGAGCGTTCGAAAGCGGGTCTTCGCTTCATGCATGATCCAGGGCACCCACTGGGCGCTCGCTTCGATAAAGCCGAAGCGGAGCTTGGGGAAGACGTCGTGGATCTCGCTCATGACGATGTCGTTAAACGCCCCCACTGTCGGTATTCTAAAGCGGTGAAAGGTCGTGGCGATGCGCACCGGATGGTTGCCGTAGAGATCGTTGAGCCAGGCGTTGCCGTTGGCGATGTGGATGGCGATCGCCATGTCGAGCTTCTGGGCTTCGTCGTAGATGGGGTAAAAATAGGAGTCGGCGAGCAGACGATTGCCCTCCACGGGGCGCAGGCAGACAGCGCAGGCGCCGTTTTCCTTCGACCAGCGAATCTGATCGAGCGCGTCCGGCATGCTGAGCAGCGGCGGCATGCAGGACCAACGCAGGCGCCCTTCGCTCTGCTTCCAGATGTCGGCAAGCCAGCGATTCCAACTCTTGCAGAGCGCCACGTCGACCGCTGGACGGTCGGTGCACGACTCGATGAACATGGTGTTGTGCAACACCTGAATATCGACTCTCGTTTGATCCATGTGCTCGAGCCGCAGATCGACGTTGGCCAGCTCACGAGACTCCTGCTGTTCGGCGAACTTCCTACCGACCTGTTGTTGGCGCTTGGCCATTAGCTCGTCCGAGAGAACCGCAAAGCGAAAACCGCGGACTTTACCATCGACCAGCCAAAACTGTTGGCGCACGCCGGCTTCTTCACGTGCTTCCAAGGATATGGGACGATACTTTTCTTCGGACTTGTCCATAAAGTCCCATGTGTGCGCGCACTCCACGACATGAGCGTCGGCGTCGATGACGGGATTCTTATTTTGGCTGTTCATGGTAGCCCCCTCTTCGCTTCGATAAGTCCGACACTAGTGGATCGATCCTGGAGCTGTCAATCCGCGCAGGCTTTGCGGTTCGCTCCAGCGCTGGGAGCGCCGGCAATCCGCCAAGCCGACACGGGCTCGCTTTTGCCTTTGAGGTCAAGCTGGCCCCGCCGCGCGTTATGGATAGGGTTTTTAAACCACCTTTTTCTATGGCCGGAGCCATATCGGGGACCGGGAGAGTTGTCAATTCGTTTTCTGCTTGAGGAAAAACCCGATGTTGTACCGGTCAGCTCGGCCGGAGAGCGGTTGGGAGGCGCGCAAGAGGTGCCTTATGGCGCCGCTCGGTCGAACTCAGAGCGAGCCGCACCGTCGGCTTGCGTTGGCAGGCGGTTTTCGGCTGTCAGAGCTCTCATTGTGTGAGGCCTGCGATCGATCTGTGCTGCGGTCAATGTCGCACGAGGGCGGACAGTATTCACGCGCGTGCGCCTAAGCGGCATCTTCGACTCTTTTTTTTAGCTGATCCACCAGAAGATGGAACTTTTCCGAGTCGAGGGGAGCTTCGCGGGTTAGATCGACCCACTGCGCCCTTGTCATGCGTGGAGGGATTTCGCATTCATGCAACTTGATAGGAAAGTATGCGTTCTTTTGCATGCCGTATTCGGCTTCACTGTATACTTCCTCTGACCGCGTAGACTGCGGAGTCCAAAATACGACTACGCATCGCGAGCTCGTCAGCGCTCTATCGATCGCAAATCCCCAATTCTGTCCGGATGAAATCATCTGATCCCACCAAACTGAAAACCCGAACCTCCTAAATATCTCCACAAATCTGGCCACGTGCTGGCGGTCTTCACTCTTATAACTCAGGAAAATGTCGTAGCCGCTGCGCCGTTCGCCAGGGACTTCAAGCCGCGTCGCCCGAAATGCTGTCTTTCCCGTAGAGTCGGTCCAAATGGGGTTGCGGCCTACAATTCTGGATATGTTTGCTAGGAGATTGTCCAACTTGCGCGGATCGCGCGTCAGACGCCACTCGGAAATATCGACTATTGGTGTGCCTTTTGGAATAGGAGAAGTCGTCTTAAGATCCAAACGATCCTGAATGGCCACCGGCAATAGATTTCCTATTGCGAGACCATGCTCAATATAGTGTTTGAGGTAGGTCGACTTGAGACTAGACTCAGAAAGCAAGGCGAGCACGCAGTCTGATTTTCGAAACTGCTGCTCGATTTCACTCTTCCAATCGGCGCCCGGCAGGATGTCTGCGTCGTACCAGATTGAATAGCCCCAGTTTTTTAGTGCATGTCGGAGGGCCTTCGCCTCCGTCTCGTCGCTTCGAGAGTATGCGAGAAATATGTCCGCCGACATTTAAACCTCTCTGCAGCCGTCTAAACGACCCTCGACGCATGTCAGTAGCAGCTCAAAAGCTTCCGGGCCTCGCGGCTTAAGGCCACGCCTGCGCCCGGTCGGCGGCGGCGATGTCGAAGCGCTCGAAGTGACGGATCTTGTCATCGTCAAGGGGGCGGGCGCAGCTCCTTGAACCGCACCTTCGCGAGGTCGGTGAATAGAATTTTTAGGCGACTTGTGCACATTTCCGTGCGGCCCGATCGACCGACAGTTGATGGATGGGACTTTTAAACCACCTTTTGACCGAAGCCATATCGCAGGACCGGCAGAGATGTCAATTCCTGTTCTGCTTGATGAGAAACCCGCTATGCTACCGGTCGACTCGGTCGGGAGAAGCGCGAAAGGTTCCTTATGCCGCCGCAGTTGGCGCAGTGCTCCACGCTCAATGGTTTTCCGGCACGCCGACCACCAGCGCAATTCGTCCGACGCCATGTTGTCTCCCCAATCCCAAACGACATGGACGCTATACGAGATGCGATCATGACCCTAGCCTTTCTTCGGCGACCAGCCGTAAGCCTTCGCGCAGGCATCGCCCATCAGCATCGCGCGCTCACTCTCGCTCAGGCGGTCGGTGAGACGGAACGGCTCGACGGCCTGTTCGTAGTTGACGACCGCAAAGGCGCGGGTCCAGTCGGTGCCCCACAAGCAGCGGTCGAAGCCCCAGGCATCGAACACACGGGCGAGCGGGTCCCAGATGTCTGGGAAGGGATAGGGTTCCTTGGACAGCGTGCAGGCGCCGCTGACCTTGATCACCACGTTCGGGCGCTTAGCCAGCTCCAGGACCTTCGGCAGGTCGGCCCAGGGCTGCTGCGGCGCAGGGAGCGTGCGCGGCTGCAGGATGGCCAGATGGTCGATGATGAATCGCGTCTCGGGATGGCGATCGATCAGCGCCGCGCCCGCCTCCACATTTCCCCAACACAGGATGTTGACCGGGAAATCGTGCTGAACGGCTGCGCGCAGGATACGGTCGAACCCCGGGTCGGTCGGATCGCGCCCTGCTTCCTTCGTCATCATTATACGGGTGCCGACCGTGCCCGGCGTCTTCTTCCAGTCGGCGATGACGTCGGCCACTGCCGGGTCGTCCGGGTCGACCGGTTTCACGAGGGCAAACCGCCCGGGGTGGGCCCGTTGCACTTCCACCGCATAGCTCGCGTCGTAGCGGTACATGGTAAAAGCGGAGATGAAGATCGCGCCGTCGACGCCGACCTTGTCCATTGCCGCCACCATCTCGTCACCCGTTACGTGATCCGGCCAGTTCGGCACACTGTGCCAGGGTCGTTTCGGTGTGTTCGCCTCGTAGACGTGAACCTGGGAATCGATGATCGCCATCGAAGAAGCTCCTCTGCGCTAAGTGGTGTTGTGGTATTTCAACAGGTCGCGACCGCCGTGTCCAGAAGCGCGAGCGCCTTGGTGTCTCCCTTCGACTTCGCTGGCGGGAGGATTACCTGAAATAGATATCTTTTTACCGCGAGAAAAATTCACGCCCGGCACCTGAACATCTGCGCCAGCCGCCTATTCAGGCATCACTCCTCGCGCGAGAGAATCCTTCAAAACGAAGCGCTGTATTTTGCCGGCGCCGGTCATGGGCCAGTCGTTTAAAAAAAACACGCGGCGCGGCACTTTGAAGCTGGCGAGGTGCTGGCGGCAGTAGTCCACGATCTCTTGTTCCGTTGCCTGCTTGCCCGTTCTTAACTCGACAAACACCGCCACGACTTCCACCAGACGATCGTTAGCCATACCGACGGCGACGGCTTGTTTCACAGCGTCGTGTTTCAAGAGAACGGCCTCGACGTCCGCAGCCGCGACGTTTTCCCCACCGACCCGGATCATGTCTTTGATGCGGCCCACCAGGCTTAGGTAGCCATCGCTGCCGATTACACCGACGTCGCCGGTGCGAAACCAGCCGTCGTCATCGAGTGTTTCGGCGGTTTTTTGCGGATCGTCGAAGTAACCTTTGGTGATGCACCAACCTTTGAAGCAAACTTCGCCGGATTCCCCAGCCGGTAAGAAATCTTTGCCTTCGGATTGGCGAATGCTCATTTCGACGCCGGGCATGGGCCGTCCTACTGTGGTCATTCGCAACTCCCAAGGATCATCCATCTCACACACGGTTCCGCCTATGTGAGTTTCCGTAAGCCCGTAAGGGCTGATTAGCTTCCTGATGCCCATCTCATCGTAAACCCGTTTGTTGATCTCGGGGCTCGCGAAGATCATGCCTTTTTCTAGAACCAGTCTTCTCTTTTTGAGCTCGGGATGGTTGAGATACTCGATGAAGTGGGGCTGATGCCCCATCAGAACATTACATTGGTGACGCTCCATTAGCTCCAACGCTTCGCCGGCATCAAAGTAAGGCTGGACGATCATCGTACAACCGGAGACGATGGGGGCCAGCATGACTTTAATAGAGCCACCGACATGGAAGAAAGGTTGGGGACTGAAGAAACGGTCCGCTTCGGTGAGCTTGAGGACCTGGCTGCCGTAGTACGCGCCCCTCAACATGGCAACGTGATAAAGCATTGCGCCTTTGGGCATCGCGGTTGTGCCGGAGGTGAATTGGATCATCGCGATATCTTCGCCCGTTACTTTGCGCGCCGCTTGATTCAATGTTGCTTCGGAAATATCGCCGCCGAAATTCTTTAGATCATCGAACGGTAAGCAACCGCCTAAACTTTGCTGCGATGAGACCACGACCTTTCGCAAATGGGGGAGCTTTGCATTGGGTATCGCACCAGGCGCTGAAGTAGCGCCTGGAACAAGTTGGTTGAGCAGACTCAAGTAGTCTTTGTTCGGTTCTTCCTTGAGAATAAGAATCGACGCCTGGGATTTGTTGAGCACGTATTCGACTTCTTCAGGCCGGTAGCGGGTATTGACGGGCACCATAATCGCCCCGATGCGCGCGAGGGCAAAATATGCGTAGGCCCACTCAGCATAGCCCGCCATCCAGATGGCGACTTTGTCGCCTTTACCGATGCCCAAGCTGAGAAAACCGCGAGCGACGAGATCCGCGGTTTGCTTGAGCTGGTTGTAGGTCACTTCGCCGTTGTGAAAGACCGTCGCAACCTTGTCGCCATAGCACTCCGCCGCCTCGTCCAGCGCAGCACCGATGGTTTTCCCCGTCCACTTATCGTCCCACATGGTGTTTTCCTAATTGCCGCCCGGTTGTCATCCCGAGCGAACGCGAGGGATCTCAGATTTCTCGCTGCGCTCGAAATGACACGTCAGGTTAGGGAACAAAGCGGACAGGCAGCTTTTCTGCCGGTAAGCTTCACCGATCGACGCGATCCGACAAAAAAAGTAGACTGCCCCTTTTCTCATCCCCTCATCTGTTTGTTCCCAATCCAAAATCGAAAATTGGTTCACTTCTTCACTTGATTCGCCCGTGCGATCACCTCCGGCGGAATTGTCAGGCCAATCTGTTTCGCTGCCTTCAAGTTGATCACAAATTCGAACTTCGTCGCCTGTTGCACCGGCAAATCGGCTGGCTTGGCACCTTTCAAGATTTTATCCACGTAACCGGCCGCCTGCCGATATTGGTCAGTGGAGTCCTCCCCATAGGACATAAGGCCACCCTCATTGACATACTCCTTGTTTGGGTAAATAGCCGGCAATCGGTATTTGCCCGCAAGTTCGACGATCCGCTTTCTTTCGGCAAAAAATGAGCGAAGGGCGGTCGTCATAATCGCGTTGACTTGCTTCTGCTTTGCGGTTTGAAAGGCGTTCTCTAAACCTTTGGCGTCGAGTTGAGTCTCGATCTCCTCCAATTTTAGCTTCAGCGCCAGAGCCGCAAGCCTGAGCTCTTTCAGTTGGAGGTCTTGCCCAACGTTAACTACCGGCCGCCACAGCAGTCCAACTCGAGCGAGCTTGGGAACTGCGTCCTTGAGTATCTCCAGCCTTTTGGTGTTTAGCTCGGGCCCTAAAGCCGCGAGCCCGGTGACATTGCCTCCCGGCCGCGCCAGACTGGCAACCAAACCTAAACCCACGGGATCGGGAATGTTAATCATCACGATGGGGATGGCAGTAGTCGCATTCTTCGCCGCGAACGCCGGTGGCGTCCCTGAGACCACAATTAGATCAACTTTAAGACGAGCCAGGTCCGCCGCAAGCTCGGGCAGGCCCCCGGGCTTTTGCTCAGCAAACCGGTACTCGAAGGTGATATTTTTCCCCTCAATCCACCCAAGCTTACTCAGTTCTTTTCGGAAGGCGTCCACGAGGAGCGCGCTACCGGACGCGGTGCTTGGATCCAGGTAACCGATGCGGAAGACTTTTTCTTTCTGCTGCGCCGCCGCTGACGAGCAAAGCGCAAAGAGCATGGCGCTAAGGGCAAAGACAGTGATTTTTCTCTTCATCAGTTTCTCGTTTTCTTCCTCGCCCTGTGGGAGACGTGAGGGTTCATGCATTCTAGCGTAATGGCCCTGCCCTTGCCCTGAGGAAGAGGATCTGAAAGACGGTACTTCACTATGCGCCAGGTGATAAGTAACTCATCAACTCAGCAACGTTCTCAAGTTGTTCCAGACCATCCACCAGCGAGATAATCTTGGCCTGCTGTGCCTCGGACAATACACCGCGGGAGCAGCCGCGAAATTTTTCCTCGACCTCGGCCGACGACATGCGATTTTTCGGATGTCCTTTGGGATAGAAGAACTTCCACGGTGCGGCTTTCGCCATTCGCCATGGTCAATTTGCAGTACACAAGGGAAGCTCCCGGAGTATACTTGTTTAAACTGGCATCGGTCCGAATCGTCATTCGCTCCATCAGCGACTTCACGGCCGGCTGCATCCAGCGCTCTCCTTCGAATTGCGCTTGCGTCATCTCGCCATCCATCAGCGCTGCCGCTGCCAGGTAGTAAAAACTATGGTCGGCGGTCTCACGGCTCGTCGGATAGCGGCGTTCTTCGTCCTCCACTTGCCCGCGCACAAAGGGAGTATCCGCCATGCGAATTTCGAGATACTTAACCTCTTTGGCTGGATCAGCGATGTCTTGCCGCGCTTGGATCACCCCGGCAACCATCGCTTGCGACGTGCCGATGCATGGATAAGCTTTGATGCTGACGTCGCTGATTCTGAAGCGATCCCGGATCGGTTCCATCAGCAAGTCAAGATCGGCCCCGGCAAGGAATGCCTTATCAAGACCGCCCTTACCTTCAAAGATCGATAGCGGTCCGGTGGCGCCCCGGGATGCGAGCAAGGTGCAGAGCGTTCCTTGGTAAGCCACAAAGGCATTCGCCATTGCCTTAGCATTCGAAAGTTGTCCCGAACGAACCGCAGAGAGCGTGTTCCCATGGGCGGCCGATAGCGCCAACGCGTTGGCCAGTTGGTTGGCATCCAACTTCAGGAGTCGACCGGCAATCGCAGGAGCACCCAAGGCCGACGCGGTAACATGATCCCACGGTCCACGCCCGACGATGATGTCCTGAATGCGGCAGTAAAGCTCATAACCCGCGATGACACTCGCCAGCAGGTCGTGACCGGAAGATTGTTGTTTCTCACCGACGCTGAGCGCCACCGCGATGTTATCGCTCGGATGGCCCATTTGGCCCGGGCCTACATACGCGTCATTCAGGTCCAGCTCGCGTATCAGAATTCCATTGAGCATCACCGCGCTGGTGACCGGCATACGGTGCTTAAAGCCGATGATCGTGCAATCAGCATTGCCCCCGATCGCTTCAAAGGTATACAAGGCTCGCTCGAAGGCGTGTTCTCGTCCTGCCGCCAGCGCGCAGCCGATAGAATCCAAGATGAGAGACTTTGCGTGTAGCAAAACATCGGCGGGAATGGACTGCGGGTCAAACTCGAGAATCCGCTCCGCAATCTGCTTCACCAGCGGTGTTTTGGAACTCTTTGGTCTTTCGCTTGTTGCCATAAATCCTCAAGAATTCTTTGCGCGTGGTTTTCTGATTAAGAAATTTTAAATCGGCGCGAGTATATGCCACGGTTTTCGTCCGCGCAACTTGCAGCGCCTGGACATTCTATTGAACTCTTGCTAAGGAACGCTTTGATTTTGCCGGAGAGTTTTTGGTCGCCCGGAGGAGCTAATGGCACTTTTCATCGACAAAGTGGAAGTCGTGTTGTTGAGCATGCCGCGCAAGCGCGGCATGGCGCCCGCGGAGAATTTGCTGGTCCGCATTCATGCCGACGGTGCCAACGGCATCGGCGCATGCCAATATGAATCGCGCTACGGCGAGACTGCCGCAGAAGCCGGGCTGGTTGTCCAGAAGCACTACACACCGCTTCTGTTGAAAGAAAACCCCCTGAGCATTGAGACCGATCATGGCCAAGCTCGACTCGTTCATGCCCGAGCATCTCGCATCCAAGGCCGCCATCGACATCGCGCTCCATGATCTCAAAGGAACGTTATTGAATGTGCCGGTTTACGAATTGCTCGGCGGGCGCGCCCGCGACAAAGTTCAGTTATTAGCGCCCCAGGTGAGCCGCGGCGAACCGCTAGAACAAGCGAAAGAGGCGGCGCGTCTGGTCGGCGAAGGATTCAAAGCGCTGAAACTTCGCGTTGGCGGCGCCGACGTCGAAAAAGACATCCAGCGGGTCAAAGAAGTCAGGCAGGCAGTGGGTAGTTCAGTTGAAATACGCATCGACGCCAACGAATATCACACCCCAGCGTCCGCCGTCGGTCTGATCAGCAGACTGGAACCCTTCGATCTCGCCTGGGTGGAAGACCCCATTCCCGGTGGCGATATCGAAGGCTTCGCCTACTTGCGTAGCAAGATTCATATTCCGCTGGAGGCCGGACAACTCGGCTCGCCCTTCGACGTGTTGCGCTACATCCGTATGGGCGCGGCCGACTGTTTCAAGATCAAAGTCGTTCGCGGCGGCGGATTGCTCAAGCTCAAGAAATCTCTCGCCATCGCCGAAGCCGCCCACATGTCCGTGGTCTCGGGCTCCGGCGGTGACAACGACATCAACTTCGCCGCCGAAGTCGCCATTAACGGCTCCACAAGGCATATGCGTCACGCATGCGAGAGCACCGGGGCATGGTTCATCTATCCGGAAGAAGCAAGGCTAGTGAAAGAACCGATCGTGGTGAAGGAAGGTTACGCCTATCTGCGCGACAAGCCGGGACTAGGCGTCGAATTGATCGAGGCTGATTTCAAAAGGCTCGCGGAAAAATTTCCGTTCTAGCAGGCCGCTGAAAAGGACTCATCTACTTCGTTGCGCTCGATCGATCTCGCGTCCAACGTACTGATATGTACGCCTCCGCCCATCGACCTTCGCGCGCCTCGTATCTGAGATCCTTTTGAGCAGCCTGCAAGCAGAGTTTTCCATTATACAACCAAAAGACTTTCGGCTACCGCGCAGCCTCCGCGAATGACCAGTCGCGGACCTTGGAAATATCTGGAACCGCTTCGGGTGATAGTTTGAGAGCGCTTTGCGCAAAGTTCATACCGGAGCGGACGACAGCATCCTCTGGCAGCAGGTCCGGAGGCATCTGTTTGACTAAAAAGTCGTAGCTCTTTTCTGCTTCGTCGTCGGGAACTTTAAGATACTTCTTGATAAAGCTCACCGCATCGCTCTTGTTTTCCCGGGTGAACTTCGCTCCCTCTAGTAACGCTTTTAAAAAAGAAACGGCGACCGGCTTGTTGCGGGCTAGAAAATCGGCGGACGCCGCGACTCCCGAGAGCGGATAGTTCACGTAGTCCGACGCCAAGAGCAGCCGTCGATAGCCTTTGCGTTCGAGCGCATAGTTGTCCGGAGCAACGACCAGCGCGGCGTCGATGGTTCCGCCAAGCAACGCCGCGACCCGGGCTGACGTTCCCCCAATAGCGAGAAAAGTGACGTCGCGGTCGGGGTTGAGCCCGCTCCGAGCGATGATTTCCCGAACCAGGTAGGCGCTCATTCCGCCCACGGAGCTAACGCCAATTCTCTTACCTTTTAGCTCTTCCGGCGAGCGCAAGTTGGGTTGCCCGATAAGCACGTAGGGCGCTCTCTTTAGGACCACGGCTATCGTCCTGATCGGGAGTCCTCGCACCGAGGCTAAAATCGCGGTGGGAATGATGTCCATGAAATTCAGCTCGCCGCTGACGGTTGCGGCAATGATCACGTCGCTTTGCCGAACCGTGATGAGCTGGACATCGAGTCCCTGCTTTTTGAAGTAGCCTCGATTCACGGCGAACTCGAGGGGAACCATGCCGATGCTGCCGGTGGTGCGCGCCATCGTCACGGTTTTTAGCGGTTGAGCAAAACCGGGCTGTGAGAAAAATGACGATACCGGCGAATGCGATTAAGTGCGAATGCTCTACGTTTTTTCATTTTCACTTCCTCGACGCCAAAATAACGCCAAGTTCGGATATCAAATTTTTTTTCTTTGCGACCTTTGCGTCTTTGCGGGAGATATTCCGAGTTTGGTTGCGGCTCGGCCCGCGCTGGCCATGGGGCGATAGACCAAGACCCTTCGCGTTGGCTCAGGGTGACTCACAAAGTGAGTCAGTTTCGCGATTTGGTCCAGCGCACCCGACTTTGCTTTAGCCCCAGACTAGCGAGCATCGCAGCGAGGCGAATCGGAGCGCCGATGCCTTCAACCACCGGTACGCCGAGCTGTTCTTGCAGCCAATCGGATTTGATGTGCACCGGACACTGCGTAACCCCCATCGGAATAATGACTTCCGCCCCTTGCGCAATGAGCTTCTTCGCCTCACTGACAAAGTTTTGCATCACCTTGTCGCGATTAGCCGCAATGTCTGGCAAATCAAAACCGCTCACGCCAAACCCGACAATTTTATCCTCCATGCCGTACCGCCGAACGATGGCCCGATTAAACGCTAACAGTTTCTCGTGATAGATAATAAGGCCGAATCTGTCGCCGAGCAGGGACGCGATGTGCAACGATGCTTCCATCGGCCCGACGACAGGAATATCCACCGCCGATTTGCCGCCGTCTACGCCTAGATCGAGCATGCCCAACGGCACCACGGCATCGTAACCTTCCTTTTCCGCCTGCCTGTAGCTCTCGATGTAGGCGGGCGTTACGATTTGGATTTCTGCCGGTGTGATCCCGTAAAAATAGGGCGACGCTTTGGTGTCAATGATGCCCACTTCGATTTCCGAAGTAGAATACGACCGCGCGACGTCGGCGCGGCGCTTGTATTCTTCCGGCGGGTAACCACCGATCACGAAGGCTACGCGAATCATATTCGTTCCCCTCTACCGGGCCGCTGAAAACGTCTCATTGTCGCACTCGATCGCCTCGCTTCAGTTGGCTTATGGCGTATGGCTTATAGCGTATGGTTCGTATGGTCAAACTATATGCCATAAGCTATCAGCCATATGCGAAGCTATTTCCCCTCCCACAAGCCCGTCGTTTCTCTTAACTTCGAATGATCAATCATGACTCCGAGTCCAGGGACGCTTGGGACGCGAAGCGCGCCGTTCTTAACGACCAGCCCGGAAGCCGGATCGTCGGTCAGCGACTCAAACTCGCTGATCTCGGCTCCGCCGAAGAGATCGGGAAGCGACGCGCAAAAATGAAGCTGGATCGCCTCCAACAATTGACTCCCCGCCGTGCTCCCCACGTGAACGCGGACGTTCGCAGCGTTGCACACCGAAGCAATATCGCGCCCCCGGTAGAGACCGCCCATTTTCCAGAGCTTGATACTGACCGCATCCATGGCGCCGGCCTCGATGTGGCGCAAAGCATCGGTCGCCGTTTCAATTCCCTCGTCGGCCATGATCGGTACGGATACGTTCTGCCGCACAAAAGCCATGCCGCGAATATCATCGCGGTGAACGGGTTGCTCGACCAGTCCAAGATGGGTATTTTCGAGCTGACGCAGGACGCGCACCGCTTGCATGGGCGCATAGGCTTGATTGGCATCGGCCGAAAGAAAGACTTCGTCGCCGATGGAGTCCCGCACTCTCCGAACCGTTTCAACGTCCCGCTTCTCGTCAAGGCCGATTTTCACCTTGACATAATGGTAGCCCCGGTCGACGAAGGCTTTCGCTTCCGCGGCCGTTTCTTGCGGAGGCTTCAAACCCAGCATGCGCATCACCGGAACATCCAGCCGGCATGCTCCGCCGATCAGGTTGACAAGCGGGGTTTGCAGTTTTTTTGCGAGCAGGTCCCAGAGCGCCTCCTCCACGGCGAATTTCGTCTGAAAATTAGCGCCGAGAACCTGTTCGACTTCACGAATAACAGGTTGAATTCCGATAAAACTCTGACCCTTCATGACCGGAGCCAGCAAAGTTTGAATCAACGACTCCGAGGAAAGCGGCGATTCGCCAACGATGGACATCGACGGCATATATCCATACCCCACGGTGCCGTCGGCGTCGGTAATTCCGACCACCGTCGCTTCAATATCGCCTTTCGTATAACGCGCGGTTTTCCACGCCACGGCTCTGCGCAGCACCGCGCGCCAGGTTTGAACAGACTTAATGGTCAAAAGCGCGCTCTCTTGCGCGAGTATATTTTCTACTTGTTTAGCCAATGTTAGATTCTCCCCACGTTAGCAACACGTTCTGTCAGGACCGTAATTTGTACACCCCTCCTTGTATTACAGTCGGCGTGTGATGAACAAGCGAGCCTTCCCGCTAACTTAGAGAAAACTTCCTCACGACTGCTCAAAGGCGGCGATGCCGGCCTGGGCAATCTCGATATCGTTCTTGGCGGCGCCGCTGGCTCCAACCGCACCGATGCACCGCCGTTCACCATGATTGGAAAGCCGCCGGGAATGGTCACGAAAGAACCCGGTCCCGCCGCCAAAGTTATCGCGATGGCGTGATGGTCGTCGCGTTCATTTCCGCTCGGACTCTTTTTGCCTGAGGGAAAACGCGTCAATGCGGCGCTGCGAGCTTTGGCCTGGGAAATCGCAACTGAATATAGCTCCGCCTCTTCAGACCGTCCAAAAGCGATCAGGTGCCCGCCATCGTCGACCACGGCGATACTGGCTGGAACACCGAGTTTGTGTGCCTTGTCGAGCGCGCCACGCAAAATGGTCATGGCTCCTTCTTGGGTTAGTTTTACGGTTGCTACGGTCTTCATGCATCGTTCTCCTTATCCAAGGTTACATATACTTATTCCCAGTAACCTATGGCGTGGAGCCATTCACTGTCAACTGAGACATCCGGCCTCCAACAATCAAAAAAGAGAACCTTGACTTTGAACACCCATATTATTTAATAAGGTCAATACTCATCAGAAGCTGAATCCGACTATTATCTTCGTTTACCACAGAAAGGAGGCAACCCATGGCGCGAATATCACTGAAGGTTAACGGTAAGTCGCAGGTCGTCGACGTTGATCCGGAAACGCCGCTGCTCTATGTATTGCGCGACGACTTGCAGCTCAACGGTCCCAAATTCGGCTGCGGTCTGGCCCAGTGCGGCGCTTGCACCGTGATCATGAACGGCAACGCGATTCGTTCCTGTGTGACCCTCGTCTCGGCAGCTCAGAATCAACCGGTGACGACTCTGGAAGGGTTAGGGTCCACCAAAAAGATGCACAAGATCCAGCAGGCTTTCGTCGATGAACAGGCGCTGCAGTGCGGTTACTGCATCAACGGCATGATCATGACGAGTAAGGCGTTACTGGATAAGAATCCCAAGCCCAGCGATAGTCAGATCAAGGAAGCTTTAGCGGGAAACCTTTGTCGCTGCGGCACGCATACGCGCATTTTACGCGCGGTGAAGCGGGCCTCGGGACAGCAGGTTTGAGGGAGGGAATAGCCATGAATACTCTGGAACTTTCACGTAGACAGTTTCTCAAAGGCACCGGCGCGCTCATCGTCAGCTTCAATCTCTTTCCCCCGCCAGCCGACCTCTTCGCGCAAGCGACGGCGAGCGGAGAGCCCGATCCCACCCAGCTCGATTCCTGGCTCGCTATCGCACGAGACGGGAGCGTTACCGTCTTCAGTGGCAAGGTGGACCTTGGCACTGGGGTAGAAACGGCGCTGGCACAGATTGTGGCCGAGGAGCTAGACGTCCCCTTCAAACAGATCAAAATGATTGGATTGGATACTAGGAAGGCGATTGACCAGGGTATTACTGCGGGCAGCAGAACGATCGAAAGAGGAGGGCCGCAATTGCGTCAAGCGGCCGCCGCCGCACGCCAAGAACTATTAAAGCTCGCTGCCACCCGCCTCAGTGTACCCGCGGACGCGTTAACCGTGAAGGACGGCATCGTGAGTGTGGCCGGAAACCCAGCGAAAAAAGTCTCCTACGCCGAGCTCATTGGCGGGAAACAATTCAATGTCAAAATTACCGCCACCGGCACAGGCTGGAATATGAAAGTCGCGCCGGAAGTTAAGGCGAAAAATGTGAAGGATTACAAGATCGTCGGAACTTCGCAAAAACGTATCGAGCTGCCCGCCAAAGTCACCGGTGAGTTTACCTATGCCCATGACGTCCGCGTCTCCGGCATGTTGCATGGACGTGTGGTTCGTCCCCCGACCATAACGTCGAAGCCTGCCAGCGTTGACGAAAGCACCGTTAAAAATATTCCTGGATTGGTAAAGGTCGTGCAAGAAGGGAGTTTCCTCGGCATCGTCTGTGAGACCGAATGGGCAGCGATTAAAGCCGCAAAGGCTTTGAAAGTTTCTTGGTCACAGCCCGCGACCAAGATGCCCGCCAACCCGGAGGAGGTTTTTGCTTATATAAAAAACACCAAGAGTCTGCGCGACCAGGTAACCGTCAATAAAGGCAATCCGGATGCGGTACTGACTCAAGCGAATAAAACTTACGAAGCAACCTACCGCTGGCCGTTTCAATTGCATGGCATGATGGGTCCATCGTGCGCGGTCGCGGATGTCGGCAAAGACCAAGCGACAATCTACACTGGAACCCAAGGTTCCTTTGAGACGCGCAAAGCCGTTGCCGAGTTACTGGGGTTCCCTGAACAGAACGTTCGCGTGCTGTACCGGGAGTCCTCCGGCAGTTACGGCCGAATGGGTGCCGACGATGTATCGGAAGATGCCGCCCTACTTTCGCGTGCGGTCGGCAAGCCGGTTCGCGTGCAATGGATGCGCGATGACGAACATGGATGGGAGCCCAAAGGTCCAGCGCAATTGGATATCGTCCGCGCCGGCATCGACGCAGAAGGCAAGATCATCGCCTGGGACTTTGCGGATCGGGGTTTACCGTTGACTGCTGCCTCGGGCCGAGGATTGCGCCTGCTCGCTTCGCGTCAAATCGGCATGAAACCCACGGCAGACGGCAACCCGAACGGCACCGCGGGCGGCGGCGAAATGTACGGGTTCGAAAATCAAAAGTGCGCGGCGCCGCTTGTACCATGGGTGCAAGCCGATGAGACGCCGTTGCGTACAGGTTACCTGCGCGCTCCCGGCGATATGGCTCGCTCCTTTGCTAGCGAATCCTTCATCGATGAAATCGCGGCAGACTTACGCATCGATCCCGTTCAGTTTCGCATGCGCTATCTGGGGACCAACAAGCGTGGGGCCGAAGCATTGATTGCGGCGACGAAACAGGCCCGTTGGCAGGAGCGGCCTTCGCCTGGGCCAGGGTCGGGATCAAAGCTAACGGGACGAGGCGTCGCGATCTCAAATCGGGCGAACACGATTTGCGGCGCCGTCGCGGAAGTGGAAGTTGACAAAGCCACAGGCAATGTAACGGTTAACCGCTTTACTCTTTCCCACGACTGTGGACTCATTATCAACCCCGATGGGCTGAAAAACCAAATCGAGGGAAATATCATTCAGGGCGTAAGCCGGGCGCTTATGGAAGAGGTCAAATTCGATGGATCCGGAATCAAGACTTTGGATTGGAGCACCTATCCGGTCATCAGATTTCCTGACGTTCCCGAAATCGAGATCGTATTGATCAACCGCCCGGAGATGCCGGCCCTCGGCGGCGGCGAACCGTCCAGTGCTCCGATAGCAGCGGCCATCGCCAACGCAATCTTCGACGCCACCGGAGTACGCCTGCGTGAGGCGCCGTTCACGCCGGAGCGGGTGCTGGCGGGATTGAAGAAAGCGTGAACACGGTCCTGGGAAGCGGGTACTTTGTCACGCTCTTCAAGCGCTTGCGCCGGGAAAAATCTAGCGTGGTCTCGTGCAACACAACGGCCGTCACTTGAGCCAGGTGAAAAGCAGCCCTTCAGGGAATGGGATCGACAGAAACCAGTCGAAGAGGCCATAAAAGAAAATCCATGACACCAAGGTCATAATGATGGTAATCGGCCATTTCTCGCGGCCGCCGAATTTAACGTGAAGAAATAGGAGTATTGGTACAGCGAGAGTGAAGCCCAGTAACCATAGGGCTACATAATAGCCGAAAATCCAGCCGAGAATGCTCGCCGTCCGGCTGTGAACTATTGCTGGCGGCAGCTCTGCTCCTGCATCTTCTCCAACACCAACGGTACTGACCCGGGTTTTGCCAAGACAATCCATTGCGAGTTGCACAATTGCAAGGATGAGGCATGGGGTACCGATAACCCACGGGAAGAGCCCCGCCCGATATCCGAAGTTTCTACTTTCCCACAATGCCCACGCTATGATCAAAACCAGGAACCCGCTGAAGAGAATCGCTTTGACCGACCATTCTGCTGTTTTTTCTTCGATGACCGGAACCGGAGCCAAAACTTCTTTGACGGCTTGTCTATCTCTCTTTTGTATTTTCTTCTTGACGAAGGGATAAAAGATCCCCACCAAAGTTAGTACAAACAAGATCAGCACGCCTGGCCGATAGATCCAATGATAGCCATAGTTATCCGTAGACAAGAACAGCCGATTTTCCATTACGGGTCCCAACACGAGCCCGAGAATGAGCGGGGGTCGTTGCCAGTCGAGTTTCTGCATGACCCAACCCAGCATTCCAAACACCAAAAAAACTCCCAAGTCCTCAAAGGCATTCTTCTCAGCAAAGGTACCCAGATAAACCAAGAGCAAAATAAGCGGCATCAACAAGGTGACCCTAATTCTAGTGATCTTCGCGAGTTGCTTTAAGAACAGAAAACAGATCGCTACTGTGATCACATTGGATACGATGTTGATCCATACAAGGGAAAACGTGAGCGAGAGATGGCCTTTGGGTTCAGGCACTAGCATGTCCGGTCCTGGAACTATGCCTTGAACGATAAAGGCTCCGAGCAGGATCGCCGTACTAACGCTTCCAGGAACACCGAAGGCAACCGTGGGTATCAACGCACCACCCAAGGTAGAGTTGTTGGCCGCTCCCGGGCCCAAGACTCCTTCAACGGCGCCCTTTCCGAAACGTTCCTTGTCCGGGGAGCTTTGAACGGCGTGGGCGTAGGCGATCCACTGGCTAACCGCGCCCCCCATGCCTGGTATCAGACCGATGTAGGTTCCTATGGCGCTGCAGCGGATCACCATCCAAAAATGTGTGAATGTATCTCTCACGCCCTGCATGACTCCGCCAAATTCGCTCACCTCCTGTTTGGAAATGCTTGTTCCCACAATCGCGAGATCAATGATTTCCGGTATGGCGAAAAGGCCGATGGTGACCGGAACCAATCCGATGCCGTCCCAGAGGAATAGTTGTCCGAAAGTGTATCGCTGAATCCCGGAGATCGGATCGAGACCGATGGTGGCGAGCAAGTACCCGAATCCGCCGGAAATTAGACCCTTAAGTAAATTCTCTCCGCTCAGTGATGCGACGAACGCCACGCCAAGAAGAGCCAACATAAAGAACTCCGGAGAACCGAACGTGAGCACAAGTGGGCGCACAATCGGCACAGCTAGTGCTAGCGCGAATGCTCCGACAGCGGCACCGATGAGTGAACTCATGAGAGCCGCGCCAAGCGCCCGTCCAGCTTCCCCTTTTCTTGCCATGGGGTGACCATCAACAATCGTCGCGGCGGTCGTGGGTTCGCCGGGCACGCCAAAGAGGATAGAAGTAATATCGCCGGTGGTATTGGTGACCGCAGACATTCCGAGAAGAAAAGCAAATGCTTGAATGGCGTTCATCTTGAATATGAACGGGAGCATGAGGGCGAGCGTTGTCGGACCGCCAAGACCGGGGAGAATCCCCACCACAAATCCCGCGGCGATTCCAACGAGCATTAGCAAAAAGGTCGACCCGATGAAGAGTTGGGTGAGGCCTGCCACAAAAGCATTTGCGATATCGAGCATCGTACTTCCTTTTTTTAGAGCTACCTCAAAAGTTGCTTGGCTATTCCTTATCAGGCATCCTTAAACTTCTTCCCAAACTGTAGGAATTGTTTACTGGCTGATAGGGATTGGTTTTGAGATTCAGCCACTGTGAATCCAGAAATTGTTCGCGCCGACCGTCAGAAGACCCGCGTCCGATAACCAAAAATCCCAGAGCGGAGACCGAGTCGACCTCGCCCACAAATTGGAGGGGAGATTATTCGATAAGTTGGTCTTATGTCAACGTGAGAATGACTCTCGGTGGTGCAGACATATATAAAAAGAGGCGACAAGAAGCCCGGCAACATCTTTGCCACATGCACCTCCATGTTCCTAAATCTAGATGTTCCTAAATAGATAGGAGCCGCGCTTGAGAAGTTTGATTTTAGCGTGTGCTCTCTCGGTGCAAGCATTGATGGTACGCTGCGTACAGGGATTGAGCAGGATGGGATTCTATCGGACACGCTACTTCTTCTTGTTGCGATCCTAAGCGCGGCCGTGATAAAGCGTGTCAATATTGAGAATCGTGTACCGCCAACAGGCCCAAGTGTTCGCGTTTCTTTTTCAGATCCACGAGGTTTTGGCGATGAAGAGGAAGACTGATTCTCCGTGGCGTTTTATCACCGCCCGGATCGGTACGCCCATGCAGCGTAGCGTACCTATACTCCTCGTTTTGACGCTGGCGATCGTGGCGGCCACCGAGACACACGCAGCGGCTCCACGGCCTTTGCGGATTGCATACCTGTTCACGTCAGGGACAATGGCGTCCATGTGGATGGCGAAGGAGACGGGAGGTTTCGCCAAAGAAGGGTTGGACGTCGAAATGATTTCGATGTCCTCGGTTCTCGCCCTGCCGGCGCTCATCGCCAACGAAGTCGATGTGATCCAAATCTCCGCAGTGCCACTGATCAACGCGTCGCTGCGAGGCTCCGATGCGGTTTTCGTCGCGGGATTGCTCAACACAATGATCTGGGATTTATACGCCAGGCCGGAAATAAAGACCGCCGAGCAACTGAAAGGGAAAATCGTCGGCACGGAACGGCCTGGCAGCCCCGTTGCTTACGGCACACTGGTTGCGCTGCGCAAATTGGGACTCACGCCTAAAGACGTTCAGCTTCGCATACTGGGCGGCAGTGCGCAGATCACTGCGGCACTACTGACCGGCCAGATTTCTGCCGGCGCCGCCGCGCCGCCAGTGAGTTTCCAGCTCGACCGGGCAGGATTTCATTCCTTGACTACTACGCTGGATCAGCCCTATCAAAACGTCGGCATCGTCGTCAGACGCGGTCGCATGGATGAATTGGCGGGCCGCCTGGTTTCTTTGTTGCGCTCGGTTCGCGCCGGGATCGACCGCTACTACAACGACAAAGCTTTCACGATGAAGGTCATCGCTAAATACACCAAGGAAAGCGATCCCGAGATTATCGACCGGACCTACGAATTTTATCGCAAAGCGGGTTTCAGGCGTGAACTGATGATTTCCGAGCCGGGAGTTCAGGGTATTTTGGATTTTCTGTCGGAAGCCACACCAGAAGCAAAGAAAGCCGTGCCGGGACAATTCTTCGACGATCGCTTCGTCCGCCAGCTAAACAGCGGAAGATAGAAGAGTTGAGGTAAAGATAAGCGCGTGAATCGCGAGTTGACGGTTGTCTTGCACCAACTGATCCACGGCAGGATGATCGCCGCGCTCGGGACGCTGCATCAAGGGACACCGTTCGTATCTATGGTGCCCTATGCGGTCGCAAGTGATGGCAGTTTTGTCTTGCATGTGAGCCGGCTTGCCGCTCATACCCAGGACATGCTTGATCGCTCTGATGTGAGCTTGCTCATCACCGAATCGGAAGCATCGGGAAAAATGCCGCAGGAGCTGGCTCGTGTGACCGTGCAGGGACGAGCGGAAAAGCTCGACCGTGACTCCCAAAAACACATCGATGCGCGAGAGATCTATCTCTCGCGGTTCCCGGATGCAGCATCGCTATTTGAATTTTCGGATTTCAACATTTTCATCATCAAACCGGTTTCAGCCCGTGTCATCGCCGGATTCGGCCGAGCTGTCACTATAACCGGTGATGATTTAGCGATGTCTCCATCAGGCCAATTGAAATAGGTCTCTGAAGCGACTTGGGTCTCCGACCTTGTAAACGTTGCTTAATTTCACCAACGGGGATATTTTTGCATCACTCACCGAGGAAATTGGCATAAGCTTCGAGTCCAAGAAAAGGAGCGAACCATGGCGCGAATTTCGCTCAAGGTTAACGGTAAAACGCAGATCGTGGATGTCGATCCGGAAACGCCGCTGCTCTATGTATTGCGCGACGACTTGCAGCTCAACGGCCCCAAATTCGGCTGCGGCCTCGCCCAGTGCGGCGCTTGCACGGTGATCATGAACGGCAACGCGATTCGCTCCTGCGTGACTCTGGTTTCGGCCGCACAGAATCAGCCGGTGACGACTCTGGAAGGGTTAGGGTCCACCAAAAAGATGCATAAGATCCAGCAGGCTTTCGTCGATGAACAGGCGCTGCAGTGCGGTTACTGCATCAACGGCATGATCATGACGAGTAAGGCGTTACTGGATAAGAATCCCAAGCCCACCGATAGTCAGATCAAGGAAGCTTTAGCCGGAAACCTTTGTCGCTGCGGCACGCATACGCGCATTTTACGCGCGGTGAAGCGGGCATCGGGACAGCAGGTTTGAGAGGAGGAACCGAGATGAAGACGGCGGAACTTTCGCGTAGGCAGTTTCTCAAGTCCACCGGCGCGCTGGTTGTCAGTTTCAATCTCTTTCCCCCGGCAGCCGATCTCTTTGCGCAAGCGACGGCGAGCGGAGAGCCCGATCCCACCCAGCTCGATTCCTGGATCGCTATACGCGAGGACGGGACGATAACCGTTTTTACCAGCAAAGTAGAACTCGGTACCGGCATTGAAACCGCGCTGGCACAGATCGCGGCCGAAGAATTGGATGTTTCTTGGAGAAAAATCAAAGTCGATATGGGTGATACCGAAAAGACCATCGACCAAGCGACAACCTCCGGCAGCCGCACCATCGAGCGCGCCGGACCGCAGATACGTCAGGCGGCCGCAGCAGCGCGCAAAGAGCTTTTGCGCCTGGCGTCGGAAAAGCTCGGCGCTCCTGCCGAGAAGCTCACCGTTCGAGACGGAGTGGTCGGCGTCACCGGCAATCCGTCTAAACGGATATCCTACGCGCAGTTGGTCGGCGGCAAGCGCTTCAATGTGACCATCCAAGCTCAGGGGAGGGCCGGTGAGCTCAAATTAGCCCAGGACGTCAAGCCTAAGGACCCGAAGGAATACACTATTGTCGGGAAACCTGTGCCGCGCTTTGATCTACCGCCTAAAGTGACCGGTGAGGCAGTCTACGTCCACGACGTTCGCATTCCTGGTATGCTGCACGGACGGGTGGTTCGGCCCCCGGTCGTAAACACCGAACCGACCACTATCGATCAAGGCTCCGTCCGCGGTATTCCCGGTGTAGTTATGGTCGTTCGCGAGGGAAAATTCGTTGGGGTCGTGGCAAAAACCGAAGCGGCCGCAATCAAAGCTTCACAGGCTCTCAAGGTAACGTGGTCAACCCCAAAGACCAAGATCCCCGCGAACACCGAAGAGCTGTATGCTTACTTGAAGAACACGAAGAGCTTTACCACATTGAGGGCGGCCGACAAAGGGAATCCAACGGCTGCACTGGCGAAGGCCAAGAAACAATACGAAGCCAGTTTCCGCTGGCCGTTCCAGATGCACGGCATGATCGGCCCGTCATGCGCAGTGGCCGACGTGCGTGGAGATAAAGCCACGATTTGGTCGGGTTGCCAGGGACCTTTCCGGACCCGCGCATCCATCGCGACGCTCCTGAATATTCCGGAAAGAAACGTCCGCGTGATCTATCACGAAGCCTCCGGGTCCTATGGTCGTATGAGCAGCGACGATGGAGCCGAAGATGCCGCGCTTCTATCCCGAGCGGTGAGCGCGCCCGTGCGTGTGCAGTGGTCGCGCCAGGACGAACACGGCTGGGAACCCAAGGGCCCCGCGCAAACACAGATTTTGAAAGCCGGTGTCGATGATAAAGGTAAAATCATCGCCTGGGAGTTCACCGACTACAGTTTTCCTTGGACCGTCTCTTCGATCACAACGCTGCTTGCATCAGAGCAAATCGGGATTAAATCAAAGACGCAAGGGTCGGGTAACGGGAACCAGGGGGGCGGCGAAATCTACGCTTTCGAAAATTCGAAGATCATCGCAGAAGAGATTCCCTGGCTCCAGCCGGAACCGTTTCCCTTGAGAACCAGCAATCTGCGCGCGCCGGGACAACTATCACGCTGCTTCGCCAGCGAAACACTCCTGAATGAAATCGCGTCGGACTTGGGCGTCGACCCGGTGGAATTCCGCTTGCGGTACCTGACCGGAGATCAGCGCGGCAGCGATGTCCTTAAGGCGGTGGCCGCAAAAGTTCAGTGGCAGAGGCGCCCCTCCCCTACTGCTACTTCGACCGAAGCGATAGCGATCGGCAGAGGAATCGCAATGACACGGCGCACCGGTGGTTATGCTGCGACGGTGGCCGACGTTGAAGTTAACAAGTCCACGGGCAAGGTCACGGTTCAACGGGTTACCCTTGCTCATGACTGCGGCTTGATTGTTAACCCGGACGGCGTCAAGAACCAGGTCGAAGGAAACATTGTCCAAGGAGTTAGCCGCGCGCTATTTGAAGAAGTGGACTTTGACGCCTCAGGGGTCAGGAGCCTGGATTGGAACAGTTATCCGATCCTGAAGTTCCCCGATCTTCCAGAGCTCGATATCGTGCTGATCAATCGACCAGACGTGGCTTCGTTAGGCGCGGGCGAGCTGTCAACCGTTCCAATTCCGGCGGCCATTGCCAACGCAATCTTCGACGCGACCGGGATTCGCCTCCGTGAAGTGCCATTCACGCCCAAACGGATTTTAGCGGGGCTTCAGCAGCAACCCATGACTTGTTTGAGTGGAAGTGGCAGCTAAATTGCACGACCGCGGCGCGCTTAAAGATAACCTCTCTCCCGATAGTACCGTTCCGCCCCCGGATGCAGTGGGAAATCGAGCGGCCCCGCTTCGGTGCTCGTGCAGAGCGATTTCATCGAAGGGATTTCCGCCGCATCGTAAGGAATCTCTTCACGAATCTTCTCCAGCACTCCGGCAATATGATAGGCCAGATCATCGGGAAATTTTTCGTGCACCACGATGGGCCAGCCGCTAAAGTCCACGACAGTCGTCGGATCGTCGATTCCGGCAACTCTGCCATGATCCAGGCGTGCCCGCTGAAAACCGTAGTGCTCGAGCTTCTGCAGGACTTTTTCAGAGTACGATAGAAAGACCATTCCGTTTTCCACCGCCACATCGCCCCAGGAATCCATCCCCTCGTCGATAACCATGTGAACGTCGCCGGATATGATTCCCTCTCTTCGGTGGGGATTGCTCGGCCGCACGACTTCATCCACGGTTCCGCCCCACTCGATAAAATCCTTCTGCGAGATGCCATGGGCTTTCAGCAAGAATTTAATGGCGAAATCGACGCAGTCGTTGACCGCGATCGAGACGTTCATCTTCGGGCGTTTCTCGATCAGCTCCTCCATGGTCCGCACGCCGAGTTTCGGCGAAACCGCGATGACCAGACGATCCCAAGAGGGAAAGACCGCCAGCGCGCGGAGCGGATATTTTCGCCGGAACGGTCCTTTACCGTTATAAGCCATCGTTGGGATAATCGACGGATTGAGCCATACCAGGTCGAGCTTTCCTGTTCCCACGAGCTTCGCGCCGTTCACTCCGCTGCACCAGGCGGGGCTCACGCCGATCGTGAACGGATACGGCGGACCCGAATGCGCTGCGCCGCCAGGCAACTCGACCATGAGACGAATGGCACTGGTCAGCATAGTGGGGACGTCTTCGTAGAGGCCAGACAGAATCTTCGTTGCAATCCGCGCCCGCATCAAGCTGGCGCTCATCGGCTTCACGCTGCGATCATCGTAGCTCACGTCAGTTTCTTCCCTTCACAAGATTGTGGTGAGCCCAGAGCTAGTCTGAAAAGTTTCTACTGTCAACCTCTGGCGCCATCCGGCTTCGAGGACTGCTGCCCTATCAATCTTCAAGTTCGACTTCGTCGCTGCTGTTTCTTGTTTCCTTGCCGATTCCTTTTCTATCGGCGGCGGACAGGCTATAAACTGCGATTGTTTTATGTAAGCCGTCGGAAGGAGAACCAATCAATTCGTATCTTCGACTCCCTGCGCTACCGAGACTACGCGCTTTTCTGGTCCATGGATTTGTTCGGCTCCATAGGTCATTTTGTCCAGGAGGTTGCGCTCTATTGGATCGCTTACGAAATCACCGGATCCGCGATGGCATTGGGAATCCTTGGGCTGTGCGGCGCGCTCCCCCGTTTGATATTCGGCGCGCTCGGAGGCGTGCTGGTGGACCGTTACGACCGCAAGCGACTGCTGGTCCTGATTCAATTTTTCTCCGCCGTTCCGATGTTCATTTTCATCGCCGTCTACGCTTTTGGAGTCCTCGAGTTTTGGCACCTCCTCGCTCTGGAGATTCTCTCCGGTTCGATCCGCGCCGTAAACCCCTCCGCCGCCCAATCGATTATCTCTGAGCTGGTACCGCGTGCGGATTTGCTGAATGCTGTTTCGCTCTACACGGTGGGCTTTAATTTAGCCCGCATCATGGGTCCATCTCTGGGAGGCGTTCTGGTTCTGTGGATCGGCATCGGTGGTTGTTACGCCGCCTTTGCAGCAAGCCTCGTTGTTTCCGGAATCGGAATGACGCTTATTCGGTCGAACAGCCAAAGAGGGGTTAATCTGGAACAGAACTTCTTGCGTGAATTCAAGGAAGGCTTCCAATACGTTTGGGCTTCGCCCGTGATCTTGAGCAGCATCATCGCGGCTTACACCTTCGCTGTTTTTATCGTCACTTACCAGGGATTTCTGCCGGTCTTCGCCAAAGAGGTTTTGGAGGTCGGACCTGAAGGGCTGGGATTGCTGATGGCGGCGCCGGGTATCGGGGGCATCGCATCCTTGACTTTCCTAGCCTCGGCGGGAGAGCGATGGAACCGGGCGAAGCTCTTGTGGATCACGACGACAGTTACGCCGATTTTTCTCATCCTCTTTTGCGCGTCGCCGGATTTTTCGCTTTCCGTGGTTCTGCTCGCTGTGGTGGGAGCGGGACAGGTCAGTTTTCGCACCATCAGCCGCGTGATCATTCAGATCGAGGCGCCGCGGGATCTTCTCGGGCGGGCAATGAGCGTATTCAATATGGATCAGGGAATGCGCTCCCTGGGTTCCATCGTCATGGGCGCCTTCGCAACGATCTTTGGCGCCTCCCTCGGTATCGCACTCACCGCTGGAATCTCGTTGATCGTCACCACGGTGCTTTTTTACCGCTTGCTGGGGAAGGGGCGCAGAGGAATCGCTTGATTGCATCCAAGGTGCCTCACAAGCTCGTACTGTTCGCCTGAAAAAGCGCCAAGAGATATGGTCTTCGGAACTTTACCGCAGCAGACCAAGGTCCCTTAGACGGGCCTCTCTCTCAATAGTTTCTCCGCCATTATGTGCGGGGTTGTATCAACTGGTTTCTCCGGTATCGTTAGCTGTGAGTTGCAAGGCGCGGATGGACGTTTCAACTGGTTCCAATTGATCTATGTCGGCGGCAGTCGATGCACCGAGCTTTCGAGAGATTACCGACAAGCGGATTCGCCGCGGCAGTTTCCACCGCGTCCCGGAATTCATTGCGGCGATCGAAGACTACCTGAAATCTCACAACCAAAACCCTCGCGTTTTCGTTTGGAAAGCTTCAGCCGATAGCATCATGACCAAAATCGCCAAATGTAAAGAAGCGTTGGGGACACGACACTAGGGAGTTTAGCGCTGATGCGCCCACTTAACCCCCCAGACAACCAACAGAAACACAATCGTTGAGCCCAGAGAGCCAATGACAAAGACGCCGCCGATGCTGGTGGCCTGGGCGATCAGCCCGCCTATGGAGGGACCCAAGATATTACCCAAATCACCGGCCGCGTTGTAAATCCCGGAGGCCAGACCGCGCGAGACCTTATTTTCATCAACGTCCTGCACCAATCCGACGGCATTGGCCACGATAACGATGGCGCGCATTAACCCCGACAAAACATAGACCGCGAGGATCGTACCGAACCCGGTAAAAAGCGGGATGAGCATCAACAACGCTGATTGAAGCGGAATTCCCGCATAAGACAGACCGCGATGGCCGAACCGGTTAACCACGTGGCCGCTGATCGGACGCGTCACGGCATTGCAACCGGCGTAAGCGGCGCGCACCACTCCGATCTGCGTCAGCGTCATGCCCACGGCAAGACCGTAGAGCGAAATAAAAACTCCGCTCATCTGGTGCAGCAAGTTGAGAAACAGTGCGACGATAACCACAGCGGCCAACTCCGGTTCGACAAGCGCTTTGAACGAATCCTTAACCCTGAGTTTTGCCTTTGGCTTCTCCTGTTCGGGACGACGGCTCCTTGGCTCGTAGGGTCCCCGCAGTAACCACAGGAGTGCCACCGCCACTAACGACAAGACCGCCGCCGCTTGAAACGTCGCACCGTAACCAAACTTGTCTGCCAGAAATCCGCCAAAGAGATTTCCCGTCGAATATCCCAGTGCCAAGGTACCGACGTAGTAACCCATGGCATGGTTGCGGTTTTCATCCGGTGCCAACGAGTCGACGTAAAACGCCATGTAAAGCGTCGTTACGGCACCGTAAGCCAGACCATTGAGCGCATGAACGACGGCAAACACCAAGCTGTTTTGCGCGAAGCTGTAAAACCAGTTCGTCAACCCCATGGCCAAGACCGCCATTGAAATGAGCAACCGCGCGCGATGGCGCTGATAGGCCATCCCCACCGGTAACCGGGAAGTCAAAGCCAGAATCGGACCGAGGGAAATGAGCGTGCCGATGGCGGCCATCGGAATGCTGAGGTCATGAAGAAAGGGCGGGATGATCGTCGATGCGGAATTACTTTGCACGGTGATCGCAACGATGGGCACCAAGAGTTTGAGCGTACTCATTTTCATATTCGTTCTCTTATTCTCTAAAAATTTTGTACCTGCAACCGATTCGGCACTGCAATCGTAGACATTTTATCGCGCTTCAGGTAATGAACCAGCGAGGGGAAAAACATGATGGACTTAAAGCGATCCTGGATGTTCGTGCCTGGTCACAGGCAAAAAATGATCGATAAGGCTCTGGGGCTCAACTCCGATGCCATCATGCTGGACATCGAGGACGGCGTTGCAGCCAGCGAAAAGGACACGGCTCGACAGCTGATCGGTAAGGCCTTGGGACGCCCGAAAGCGCCGAACTCGCCGGCGCGCTTTGTGCGCATCAACGCCATCGGCCACGCGCGCATGGATGCTGATATTGACGCCGTGGTTCGGCCCGGACTCGAAGGCTTGGTTCTGCCCAAAGTTGAAACGCCAGAGGAAGTTATGAAAGTCGATTCCATTCTCACCCAGCGTGAACGGCAACAAAGGATGCCGGCGGGCGGGGTCAAGCTACTGATCGCTATCGAAAGCCCCCGAGGCTTGCTGAACGCGCCCGCCATCGCCGCTCGTTCACAGCGGGTCTGCGGCTTGATGTTTGGCGCGGAAGATTTTGGCCGTGAGCTGGGACTGCCGACTTCCCGCGAGGGCGAAGCGCGCGACATGCTTTACGCCCGATCCGCCATGGTCATAGCGGCCGCTTCGGCTCACGTTCAGGCGGTGGATGGAGTCTGGGTCGATCTCAAAGACACGGAAGGGCTCGCCGGTTATGGGCGACAATCGCGCCGTCTCGGCTTCTCGGCCATGTCTTTGATTCATCCGTCGCAGATCGATCCTATCAACCAGATGTTCAGCCCGACATCCGAGGAAATCGACTACGCGCAGAGTGTCATCCAGGCCTTCGAAGAGGCCAATGCGCGGGGAGATGGTTCCATTGCTTTCGGCGGCCAGCTTATCGATAGACCGATCGTCGAGCGCGCGCGGCGCACCCTCGAATTGGCCAAATCCTTGGGTATCACCCCATAAACGCAGATCGACAAGGTTGAAATGTGCCAAAGATGAAATTAAGATTCGCTTTGCTGCTGGCCCTCGTATGGTGCGTGAGTACCGGCGCTTCCGCGCCGGAAGAAATGAGACCGGTCAAGCTCGCCGACGGCGTGTACATGTTTGAAAATAGCCGCGGTACAAGCAACGCCACGGTGATCATCACCGAAGAGGGAGTCGTAGTTTTTGATTTCAACATTCTTACCGCAGACCAGGTCTTAGCCGGCCTGCGCAAGCTCACCGATAAGAAAGTTCGCTATCTGATCTCGTCGCACAGCGCCCTCGACCACGCTTCGGGCGGGTGGTTTTACCGCGATGACAAGCCCACCTACATTGCTACCAAAAACCAGGTGCACGACCTGCAAATGCAAGAATTGGCTGGCTTTAACGAGCGCAAAGAATCGAAGGATCCGCGCAACGCCGTATATAAAGGGAAAGAGCTGGTGCAACCCGACATCGGTTTTGACGGGACCATGACCCTCTATTTTGGCGGCCTGACGTTTCAGATCACCGCTGAAGGCAGGGGCCATAGCACCGGCGATCTCACCGTTTATATTCCGCAGAAGCGTTTGTTTCTGATGGGCGACCTGCTGGATACCGAAGTTCACCCGGGCCAAGGCGAATCCGGGGATATTTTCTACTCCAACGTCAAGGGTTGGATCGAGATTCTCGACCGGATTATGGCGCGCCATCTACCCGTGGACACTTACGTTCCAGGCCATGGGCCCGTCCATGTCGGGCGCGGTGTGAAAGACCTCGAAGAACAAAAGCGCTACTTCATCGTCATGAGAGACGAAGTCGCCAAAATGATCGCCGCCGGCAAGAGCCTGGAACAAATCGAAAAGGAATTCAAAGTCCCCCAGGAGTTTGCCCATTACAAACGGCCGGAAAGACTGAAACAATTTTACAAACTCTTCTATAATCAGCTGCTGGAAACCGGCTACTAACCAACGATTGCACACCCTAGTCCAAGGAGGAACATAATGAAGTGTCTAACTAAAGCATGGATCATTTTGACCGTCGGTTTGGTTTCACCGTCATGGGCCCAAAGTGGCAAATCCATGCCCATCGATCAACTCGCGGCCTATAACAAGCCGGACCGGGAACAGGTGCTTTATACCGGCGCGAAAACGGAGGGTAAAATTACCTGGTACACCTCGCTCGCGGGTGGGTCATACAAAGATCTCGCCGCTGCTTTTGAAGCGAAATATCCCGGCGTCAAAGTGGAAGCGTATCGCGGGACGCGTCAAGAGCTCGGAGCGAGGATCCTGGCGGAAACCCAAGCCAAGCGGTATATCTTCGATACGCTTGAGAGTACTATTCCACTCTTGAAACTTTTGCGCGACAACAAATTGATAACGCCTTACTATTTTCCAACTCAGGCAAAGTATCCGGATAATGTCAAAGAAAAAGGACCGAAGGGACTGTTCTACTGGTCCATCGACCGCGAGTCCCACATTGGTCTCGCCTACAACAAGAACTCTATTCCGGCTAGTTTGGCGCCCAAGAACTATGAAGGACTGTTGCGTCCCGGAACTCAAAGACAAGATCGGTTTCGCCGGCAGCGACACCGGTGTCACCGTCGTAGGAACGATGCTGAAGCTGAAGGGTGATGAATATATTAAGAAACTCAAAACGCAGAATCCCGTTGTGCACAACGTTTCCGGCCGAGCTTTGCTTGACATGGTCATTCCCGGGGAGATTGGCGTGTCACCGACGATTTTTCGCAATCACGTGGCGGTATCGCTGAAAGCCGGTGCCCCGATTGAATGGATCCCGATGGAATTGGTTCCAACTAACTCGGGATCGACGGCTGTTTCCGCTCAAGCCCCACATCCTCATGCGGCCTTGCTCATGGCAGACTTCATCTTAGGTGAAGGCGGACAAAAGGTTCTCGAGCAATATGAGTACGGAAGTCCGACGAAGGATTACGGTTTCAAGCGGTGGTACCCGGAACAGGGACTGACAACAGAGCAGTATGAGAAACTCGATGAGCAATGGAATAAGTTATTGCGTGAGCTGGGCCGTAGGTCTTCCTAATCCGGATGGTTCACGGGGTGAAACAACCGAGGAGCAAGCCTCGTCCGAACGCGGGCAATGGGCCTCTTACAGCGGAGTGGAGACCGTTCAATCGTTCAAAAAGTTCCAATCGTTCAACGGTCTTGAAACGAGCTTGAACGTTTTGAACCTGGAACGTATGCACTCCGTTTAACAGTCTGCTCGTGCTTGGTCCCTCGTACGCTGAATAATCCAGGCTAGTTGTCTCGCCAGGAGGCTTTATGCATACCGGTTCTTATACCCATGGCAAATGGTTTCATCCAAAGTCTCAGCGGCTTGTCCGCAACATCAATCCAGCAGACCCCGACGACTTGATCGCCGAGTTTCCCGCTGCGACCACGGAAGACGTCCAGCGCGCCATCGATGCGGCGCAAGGGTCGTTCAGCGCTTGGAAGAAGACACCGGGCCCGGAACGCGGGCGCGTGCTCTGGCGTGCCGCAGACATCGCGCGCCAGCGGGCCGATGAGATTGCCCGCATGCTCACGCGCGAGGAGGGCAAAATCCTCAAAGAAGCCAAGGGCGAAGTCATGAAGGGCATCTCTCTTCTGGAGTTTTACGCCGGCGAGGGTTTTCGGATGCATGGAAAGACGCTCCCTTCCGAGGCTCGCGACACATTTACTTACACGATCCGCCGGCCACTGGGTGTCGTCGGTTTGATCGCGCCGTGGAATTTTCCCTGGGCCATCCCTGTGTGGAAATCGGCTCCTGCTCTGGTTTCGGGGAATACCGTCATCTTTAAGCCCGCCGAGTTGACCCCGGCGACCGCGACTTTGCTAACTGAAATCTACGAAGAGGCAGGTTTGCCGCCCGGGGTTTTCAACATGATTGTTGGGTCCGGCTCCGTTGTCGGCGAAGCGCTGGTTAACTCCCCGGCGCTCCGGGCCATCTCTTTCACCGGCTCCAACGAAGTCGGCGGCGCGCTCTATGCCAAAGCCGCTCAGCGCGGCGCTAAAGTCACGTGCGAGATGGGGGGTAAGAATGCCGTTATTGTTATGGCGGACGCAGATCTCGACAAAGCCGCTATTGCCATTCATGGGGGCGCCTTTGGCTCCACCGGCCAACGATGCACGGCAACGTCGCGGGTGATTGCGGCGCCGTCTGTGAAGACTAAGTTATTAGAGCGCTTGGTTGAAGGAGCACAGAAAATCAAGATCGGACCGGGGCTGGATGAAACCGTCGACATGGGACCGGCGGTGGACGAAAAACAATGGAAGACCGATCTCGATTATCTCAGGATCGGAGGAGAGGAAGGCGCGAGGCTCGTGATCGGCGGCAAGAAGCCCGAACATCTCGGAAAAGGCTATTTCGTCGAGCCAACGATTTTTGACAACGTCGGACCCCATATGCGCATCTTCAAAGAAGAGATCTTCGGCCCCGTATTATCCGTCACGACGGCCAAGAGTCTTGAGGAAGCGCTTCAATTCGCCAACGGCGTTGAATACGGTCTCACGACGGCCATCTTCACTGAGAATGTCGACACGATTATGAATTTCGTCGAAGAGGTCGAGACCGGCATGGTCCACGTTAACGAGCCGACCATCGGCGGCGAAGCACAGCTACCCTTTGGGGGAACCAAAGCCACAGGCGTCGGCGAGCGCGAAATGGCCGAGGAAGGACTTAACTTCTTCACCGAGCTCAAAACCGTTTTCATCAATTATTCCGGCAAGGCCGAACGATTGATGATCCGATGAGAAAAAGTTCAAGGTTCAATGTTTAATGTTCAAGGCCGAGTCAAAGTCTACCTGGCCTTCATTGAACTTTGAACCTTGAGCATTGAACCGAACCTATTTATCTACCGGCGCTGCTCCCTGCCAATGGCCGACATCGATGATGATGTCCTCGGGACCGACGAATTTGTCTTCGTAATAAGCAGTGCCCAAATTAATCGCTCCGGCCTTTCTGGCGCCGGCGGCTTCCATCAAACGAAACTGTTCTTGATCGTTGTCCACCGAGAAGCCAATATGGTCGATGCCCGGCTGCTTGGCCGACTCGCCTTCCCGTGTGCCCGCGCGCAACGGCAGGACGGTAATATTGACCGATCCATCGCTCAGATCGATGGCGTTATTCTTGCGTTTCTGGATCATCTTCATACCCATCGCGTCGACGAAAAACTTTGCCATGGCGTCAACATCCGTCGCCCGGTATGCGATATGCCTTATCTTGGCCATGTGTTTACTCCCCTTTTTTTCTCAAGAATTCTTTCATCAAGTAATTCGCCTGGCAAATCGGAAAGCGGCCAACATCCAACGATTGGAGTTAACTTGAGACCCGAAACCCGAGACTCGAAACCGCGGCGCATCGCGCCGCTATCCGCCGTAGAAAACCTTGTCGCCTAAATCTTTCATCGCCAAAGTCGCGTCGTCAGGACGGCCCGCGGGTTGCACCGCCACCCCAGCGTCTTTCACTTCACCGACGAAGATCGAATGATCCCCTTTTTCAATCGTATCGACGAGCGCGCACTCGACGAAGGCGGGTGTCTTTTCTAAAATCGGCGCCCCCAGGCTGCCCTTACGGAACGCCTCGCCGCCGATACTGTTACCTTCCCGTTCCAAGGGTTTGAAAAACGTAAACGCCATCCCCTTCTGATCCTTCCCCAGAATATTTAGCGCAAAGGCTTTGGATTCTTTGATGATTGCGTGGGCACCGGAATCGGCCTTGACGCCGACCACAACCAACGGCGGCTGAAAGGCAGTCTGGGTCACCCAGTTGACCGTCGCAGCGGCAACCTTGCCGTCCTTTCCCTCGGCTGTCAGAACGTACAACCCATACGGAATCATTCTAAGAGCGGTTTTTTTTGCGTCTGCATCCATCTTGAATCATCCTTTCATTGGTAGCCTTCCCCTATTGGGTAACCGATTCTATGGGAGTGAATTCGAATCTGCAAGCCTTGCGGGATAATCGGGTACCGGCGGGTTAAAAACCCGCCTCGACAACTTAAGAGACACTACACTACCGACCTCGGTTACGCACATGGCGGCACTCGAAAGGCGAGGATCACATAAATGTTACCCTTCAATTCGAAGTCGCCCACCTCGGTCATCCCTAACCCGGTGATATGAGCATTCAGAGAATGGGGATTGCTGCGCGACACAAACGCCACGCCGGCCTGAAACTGCCCGGCGAGCTCCTGCCTCTGCGCTTCGTAGAGTCCCCGCAGGAGTCCCCGCCGGCGGTAAGCGCGATCGATGCAGACCGGACCGTAGATATAACTACGATAAGAGCTAAGCGTTTGACCTTCGAATCTTACCAGATCGTAGGCCTCGAGCATCTTCGCTACGACAGGTGATCCATGATCGAATTCATTCCGAAACGCGCACAAAAACCCGACCAGTTCGCCATCGACAATAGCGATGGTCGTCCCGAGATCTTCCGCCATCCGAGCGACCTGCTCGCGCGAAAACTCCGCCGAGAGAAACCCTTCTTTCCGCTCCTCTTCAGAAAGATTTGCAATGAAGTTTTCGGATTGCAAGCGAAGGACGGCAGGGTAGTCTCCAGCTTCGGCACGTCTGAATGCCAAGGATGCCATTGCTACTGGCGCTCAAGTTCCTGGCCAGCCCCCGCCCGGAGGGTGGTTCCGTCCCCTACCTTTAAATGCTTCCGCCAAAAATCCACCTAACGCCCCCGCCGGAATGATCGCTGCGATGGAGAGAAATCTAAACCATTCGGGAAGCGGCAGCGACTCTTCCTGCAGCGATTGCTCAATAAAGGACAGGATCAGCGAACAGAATCCCACCAGCGCTCCATGTTTGATTTCCAGTTTGCCGGCTTTTACAGCGGCAACGAAACCACCCAAAGCTGTGCCCAAAACACCGATGGTGAAACCAACCATCAGCCCTTCAGGAGAAGTCATATAGTCTCTGATTTGATCGCCGGTTACCTCGCCCTGTTTCGATAATTCCTTGGCTAAGTAAATGAAAAAATAAGCATATGTGCCGGCGTAAGTCGCAATATAGTCGACCACCACGCCGACGATAATCGGCCGGACTTGGACGCCAGTGAAAAACCCCGTGGGCGCGATGGGCGATGGAGGCTTTCCAGTTTGTCGTGTGTCGTATTGCATGCTGCTCCCTAATTCCCGACTTACTCTCCCCCGGCTATTAAAGTCCCGGCTCCCATGTCCGATTCTACAATTAGGAGCACAGATGTTTGCGTCGCGCAAAATCCTCAAGCCAGACGTTCCTCCGAAACATTACACCTCAAAGATGCAATTTCTCCGCACCTGGATAGCCCAGCTATTTTTTCCAGCGCGGCACCTTCTTCCGGTTAGGAATGCCATCGCCAAGCAGCGTTCTTCCTCCAAGAGGAAAGCCTTTCGGCGGAATCGCTCCTAGGATCATATAAACGACATCCTTTTTGGAGTCGTTGCCGAGCGCCCGATCGACCGTCGGCCCGACCCGTATCACCGTCCCCTCGGGCATCGAAATGCGCTTGCCGTCCAAGATAATCGAACCGGTTCCCTTCAACGTAATAAACACCTCTTCCTGGACTTTGTGGCGGTGCACGTAGGTCGCGCCCTCGCCTGGTTTGTATCGGACGAAGCTGAAGCCCACCGCCTTGCAACCCATCGGGCGCGAGAGAAACTCCTTTTCTTTAACCTTGCTGAGGGGCATGAATCCTTTGGTGTATCTTGCTGCGGCCATAGGGACCTCCTCGGTTCCGCTGCGGTACTTTTGAATATGACGTACCATCCCTTCGATGTTTAGTGCCAGACATTGTTTGTAGCTTGCCGGGGCCGAGGAGCCATTGCGCGGCATCGGCGGTAAAGATCCCCTTTGACCTGGGTGACCTCGCCTGGGGGTTGTTGTTGGGCTGAGATCGCCGGAGAAAACATTTCGAGTAGCGCAACGGGAACTAAAAATGTTAGAAGCGTCCTTCGAACCATTGATGCTCTCGAGCTATGGTTGACCTCAAGCGCCACGAATAGGAAAATAACTTTTCACGAGGGCAAAACGCAAACGCCTTATTTATGTTTCATCGCTATCAGCACGAATCCGACATCTATCCGGCGTTGAGCCGAATTCCTCTCCACGTGCGCATGAAGCTGGACGTGACCGGAATCAAGATATCGCTGAGAGACTGGCTGGCGTTCAGCATTGAAGAACGCACTGTTCTTTGCCATCTGCCCGTCGAAACCGAAGAGGAAAAAGAAGCGTTTTCATCCTATCTCGATTTCCTTTCACGGCGATACCGCGACGCGCCCGTGATGACGACGACCGCGCTGAGGCGCTCCCTCTGGGACAGCGTGCGCCAGGTGCCCGCACCGGTAACCGGCAAAAGTGCACCACAGATCCCCTCGGTAACCGTCGAAGAGTGGCGGCACTGGAAAACTCATCAGCGCTATGCTTTGTACAAGACGGCACTTTCGCAAAGTGATCCCGAACAGTTCTTTGCCGTGCTTAAAGAGTTGCGTGCGCCGAAAGACTGAACGTCCTCCTATGAGTAAGTTGAGATCCAACGATAGCTGGCTTTCCCGCCTCATCCCTTTCGGCTTGGTCGGCCAAACCAAGCCCCGTCACTATCGCGAGATGCTCGGCGTCGTATGGGAAAACAAAACAGAACTTCCCTATGCTTGGAATATTCTCAAGCATGGCGTCTGTGACGGCTGCTCCCTCGGTCCCTATGGCCTCCGCGACAATGTGATGGATGGGGTCCATCTGTGCATGACCCGGCTCAAGCTCCTCAAACTAAACAGCATGGGCGCCCTCGATATGTCGCTCACAAGAGACATCAACGCACTCCGGGCGCTGGGACCGGAAAAACTACGGTCCCTCGGACGGCTATCCTATCCTATGATTCGTCACAAGGGCGACCCGGGATTTTCACGCATCTCGTGGGACGATGCTTTTAACCTCATCACCAAAACGATACGCAGGACGCTGCCCCACCAGATGGGATTCTTCACGACATCTCGCGGACTCACCAACGAAGTGTATTACGTCTTCCAAAAACTCGCTCGGGTGCTCGGCACCAACAACGTGGATCTCTGTTCCCGGCTTTGTCATGCTGCCAGTGTCTCCGGGCTCAAAGCGACACTGGGTATCGGTGCGCCGACCTGTTCTCTGTCGGACTTTATCGGCACCCAGCTACTGGTTATTTTCGGCTCCGATCTCGCCAATAACCAACCGGTGACTACCAAATACATGCACTATGCCAAAAAAAAAGGCACCCGCATCGTCGTCGTAAATCCGATGCGTGAATATGGGCTGGAGCGTTACTGGGTCCCGTCCGTCGCTACCAGCGCGTTATTTGGTACCAAGCTGATGGATGACTTCTTTCAAGTGCGGGTCGGAGGAGACATCGCGTTTATCAACGGGGTGATCAAAACGCTGCTTGCGTTGAGCCGAGTAGATCAGGAATTCATCGCCAAACGCACGACCGGCTACGAAGAACTCAAAGCCGCGCTCGGAGCACAATCCTGGGAGATGCTCGAGGAACGTTCCGGGTTGTCGCGCCAGGAAATGGAGCGGTTTGCGTTGCTTTACGGTCATGCCCGCAGTGCCGTTTTCGTCTACAGCATGGGGCTAACGCAGCACGAGTTTGGCGTGGACAACGTGAAGGCGATCGTAAACCTCGCTCTATCCCGTGGCATGCTCGGACGCGACAAGTGCGGCATCATGCCGATCCGTGGTCATAGCGGCGTCCAGGGGGGTGGTGAGTGCGGGGCCGAGCCGGACAAGTTTCCCGGCGGATTCCCGGTCAATGAAGAAAGCGCCCGCCGCTTCTCCAACCTTTGGCGCCACCCGGTTCCTTCCAAGCCAGGACTCAGGGTACCGGAGATGATCGAGGCGGCAGGTAAAGGCGAACTCAACTTTCTCTATTCCATAGGCGGCAATTTGCTGGAAACCATGCCGGACCGGAATTTCATTGCCAGAGCTCTGGAAGGGGTGGCTGTAAGAGTGCATCAAGATATCGTTCTGAACAGCTCCATGCTTCTCGACGCCGAGGAAGCGGTTCTCATCCTTCCCGGCCAGACCCGTTACGAGCAACGCGGCGGAGGAACGACTACTAGTACCGAAAGACGCATCCGCTTCACCCCGGAGATTCCCGGACATCAAATTGGCCATTCACTGCCGGAGTGGGAAATACCCGCCATTATCGGCCGCCATGCCATGCCCAACGGCGATCTCTTATTCCCCTATGAGGACACGCAGGGTATCCGTGATGAGATGAGCCGCGTCATGCCGATTTATCAAGGCATCGAGCAGCTCAAAAAAGAAGGCGACCATCTCCAATGGGGCGGCCCGTTTCTCTACAGGGCTGGACAATTTAACAACATGCCCAACGGTCGCGCGCTCTTCAGCGTTCTAAACCCGCCTGACCGTCGGGCGTCCGCAGGAAAATTTTATCTCGCCACACGTCGCGGTAAACAGTTCAACAGCATGACCTTCGGAGCTGCGGATCGGCTCATGGGCGCCAAGTCAAGAGACATTATTTTTATCTCGCCCGAAGACGCCGAACGACTGGAGTTGGAGAATGGCACGCGCGTGGTGGTCCGTTCGGACACCGGAGAAATGAGTGGAGTTATCAAAATCGCTCCCGTCAAGTCCGGAACGCTCCAAGCTTATTGGCCCGAGGCCAATGTCCTCATAACCCGTCGCACCGATCCCGTTTCGGGAGAACCGGATTACAACGTTGAGGTTTCTATCGAGAAAACCATTGGTTGATCGCAAAATTGCAGGCTGGTTATGACAGTCATCCATTGAAGAAGTGTTTATGAATGCGGGAACCGGACTCACCGGCAACGAATTGTATCCTCGTTTCTCGGACGCGGAATACGATCGGCGTTATCACGCGGTGCGCGAAGCCATGCGGCAAGACAATCTCGACGCCATTCTCATCTCCGGGGCCCGCGGCTCATCTGAGGTCCACTATCTGTCAAACTATCTCGCGCAGTCCCCCTGCTGGTTACTCTTCCCGCGGGAGGGCGCGCCTGCGGTGTTCATCCATTTTTTCAACCATCAGCCCTGCGCCAAAGCTCAGTCAACTATAAAAGATGTTCGCTGGTATGGCCCCGCGCCGATTCCAACTTTGGCCGACGCTATGCGCGAGAGAGACCTGGGTAAGAGTCGAATCGGTTTGGTCAGCATGCGAGGGATGGCTTACGGTCACGTCACGGAACTGCAGCAATTCTTTCCAGAGGCTGACTTCGTCGAGTTTGGCCCGGCATTCGGTCGAATTCGGCGTGTCAGAAGCGAGGAAGAGCTGGGTTATCTCCGAAGGAGTGGGTATCTCACGGATTTGGCTTGCGAGGCCTTGGAGGAGCACCTACGACCGGGCCTGACGGAACACGATATCTTGTCGATTATTTACAGCTCGTACATCAAGAACGGCGGCGAGCCGGGAATTCATTTTATTGCTACGACCCGCATGGAGCAACCCGATCGCTTCGTGCCCTGGCAAAAACCAACGCCTCGTGTAATCGAAGCCGGAAGCGTGGTCATTACCGAGCTGACGGTGAGTTACTGGGGCTATTCGACACAAATTCACCGACCCTTTGCCATCAAACGGGAGCCGCCGCCACTCTATCGGAAGCTCTTCGACACGGCATTGGAGTGTTACGAAAACATACGCAAAATATGCAAACCCGGGATGACCAGCGAAGAAATTATTGCTGCAAGCTCCGTCATCGAAGACAAAGGTTTTACCACCTACGACAGCGTCTTCCACGGCGAAGCGGGAAAATCACCCGAGCTAGGCAGCCGCTCTGCAACGCATCCTGGAGAGCCATGGACGTTGATCGAAAACATGGTCCACGTCATCCAACCCAATCCGATCACTCCCGATTTCAAAGCCGGCCTGCAACTCGGCGCCGCCGTCATCGTTAAACCGGACGGCGGCGAACCACTGCACAATTATCCGTTCAAGTTTCCCGTGTGCGGTTAAATCACAAACCAACAAGGAGCGAAAATGAGCAACCCATCCGCAGCCGCTGTCAAAGTCCTCGCCTTCGATGTTTTCGGCACCGTAGTCGATTGGCGATCCAGTGTCATCGCCGAAGGCGAGCAACTCGGAAAGATGAAAAAACTCAGCGTGGACTGGACCGCCTTCGCAGACGCGTGGCGAGCCGTCTACCGGCCATCCCTGGACCGCGTCCAGAAAGGCGAACTCCCGTGGACAAAACTCGATGTTCTGCATCGGATGTCGCTGGAAGAGATCCTAAAGAAATTTACGATCGAAGCTCTTAGCGAAGAAGAGAAAGCTCACTTCAACCGCGTCTGGCACCGGCTAAAGCCCTGGCCGGATTCAGTGCCGGGACTCAAGCGTTTGAAGAGTCGCTTCGTGATAACCACCCTGTCCAACGGCAATATCTCTTTGCTCACCAATATGGCGAAGCATGCCGGTCTGCCCTGGGACTGCATTTTGTCTGCGGAAAATGTCCAACATTACAAGCCGGACCGCGAAGTTTATTTATTGGTTCCCGGTCTTTTCGATCTGAAGCCCGAGGAAGTTATGATGGTCGCCGCCCACGACCGCGACCTACAGTCAGCGCAGAAATATGGACTGCGCACAGCCTTTGTCCACCGTCCGTTGGAGCACGCCCCGGGAAAGGCGGCGACAATTCCTCCCGTAGGTCGGTACGATTTTGTCGCGAAAGATTTTTTGGATCTGGCGGCCCAGATGGGTGCGTAGACGGCGTCTTTACAACTCATAATCAATGTTATACAAGCCGCCCCGGTGGATGAGGTTTCACAGTGGAGCTTATAGAAGCTATGCATCCTATGCAAAAGAACATATCACACTGAGGTGAACTCAAATTCCGGTTACAATGAATCGCGGAATTTTTCAGCAGATCTCGGACACGCGGAGACGCGAAGCAGCGACTCTCCTCAAAGCTCGTCATTATTCCGGCGCCTATTACATTATGGGCTACGCGGTTGAGTGCGCGCTAAAGGCCTGCGTGGCCAAACAGGTTCGACGATATGATTTTCCTGACAAGACTCTCGCAAATAAAGCTTTCACCCACCATCTCGGAAACCTAATGAGCCTTTGCGGGTTGGATTTCGAACTGAAGAAAGAAATGGAAGCCAACAAACTCTTGAACTCAACTGGGCAGTCGTGAAGGACTGGTCCCAATCTTCCCGCTACGAAATGGACATAAGTGAAGCCGAAGCCCGTGACCTTTACTCGGCGTGTACCGCTCGGAGAGATGGTGTGCTAAGCTGGATTAAACGAAGATGGTAGAAACAAATCTGACAAAAGAACTCATCGATGCTGGTGCCCAACTGGTCGAAAAACTAGACAAACGTGGCTTGCCGCCTAACGCGGCATTCTGGCTTTACTTCCCAGAAGAACAAACATGGAAACTCGTCTTGGTGGAGGTCAAACTCGTGAAAAAGGGTCCTAAAGCAGCTTATGCTGAGATTCAGAAGGTCCTGACAACCGAGAAGGAGCTCGAGAGCCTGAAATTGGATGATTTAGTTCTGGAAAAACCGGACGCTCGCATAGTAGAACTTATTCGAAAAGCAATGCGAACAGGATCTGGCATCACTGGGATTCGTTTCAAAAATAATGTTATTGACGGGACACTAATCGACGACGCCTATATCTATCGTGCGGCTTGATTCCTGGATTACGAATCAACCCCTTTTAAGTACGACGGTTCACTGCGGTGGCTGAGCTGTAGCTATACGAACCGCTTTCGCCTCGTTCATTACATCACTCAACACCGTGATCGAATTTTTCGTTTCCTGTCTAGTCCATGCTAATTAAGTAGTGAAACTTTTAGTAAACATCGATGTCGATGATCTCGAGAAGGCCATAGCTTTCTATCAAAGTGCGTTTGATCTCCGTCTCGGCCGGCGTCTTTTCGGCAGTACCGTGGCTGAGATGACCGGGGCGTCTTCGATTGTATATCTCTTGACCAAGCCGTCGGGCAGCTCCGCTTCGTCTCATTTTTCTCTGCCGCGCGATTACCGTCGCCACTGGACACCAGTACATCTCGATTTTGAGGTCGAAGATATTGAAGCTTCAGTCCAACGCGCGTTGGCGGCTGGCGCGAAGCTTGAAGATGAAATTCAAACTTTCCCTTGGGGTCGCATCGCTAAAATGAGCGATCCCTTCGGTAACGGGTTCTGCATCTTGCAGTTCACCGGCGGCGGATATGATGAGGTCGTTTGACCGCCCAAAATCCATGGGTCGCTCTCTCTGATCAACGCGAAACCCGGAACCCGTCAGCACTCCTCACCGCATCTGACAGACCACATCCACCAGCGCCGGCTTACCCTCCTTTACAACCTTTACCGCCTCGCGCAAGGTCTTGATGAGGTCTTTCGGTTCCGTGATCGGTCCCGCACCCCAGCAGCCATACGTGCGCGCCATGGCGCCGAAGTCGACGTTCGGGTCTTCGATTCGAATGCCGATGGTCTTATTTTCCACGGGGCGATTGCGCACGACAGCGATGCGCTCTTGATGCTCTTCATCGTTGAAATAGGAGCGGTTACTGCAAACGACGATCAACAACGGAATTTTATGATGCACCGCGGTCCAGAGAGCGCTCACGGTGAACAACAGGCAGCCGTCCGGCTGGATGTCAACGCAAAACTTGCCGGAGCCCTTGAGGGCCAGCGCCGCGCCGAGAGAAGCAGGCAGGCCATATCCCAGACCTCCACCTTTGTATTTTCCTAGAATCTGGTTGAATTTACTGGCCGGAAGGCAATGATTTTCTTTACCTTGGGAACTACCATTGGTCAGCACCCAATCTTCACCCTTGAGCGCCTCGGTCATCTCGGAATAGAGCCGTGTCATGGCGATGGGCTTCTCGTCCCATTTGGTTTTGGTCTCCTTTTCGAGAGCCGCTCTTTTCTCCTGATAAATATTGCCCCAATCCGCGCGCCGCCTGTCGATGTCACCGCTCAACTGGCTCAACTTTTTCTCGGCTTTGAGGCGGCGCACCAACTCAGGCAAGAAGACTGACGTGTCCGCCATTATCATGAGATCCGCTTCTCGCAATTTGTTGAAATCCGTCGCCCAAGCCCGCAACAACAGGTCGTCGAGAGCGACGTTGATGATTTTAGCATTAGACGGAAGCAACGGCGTGGCTCGACGATTCCCTCGCTCCTGTGCTCTCCTGGTGGTCGCGCCTTCGAGATCTGGAACGTCTAAGGCCAAGACAAGATCCGCCTGCGGAATGACCTTGTCATTTTGGCCCGTAAGATTAAGCGGATTCAGCACCGGAAAATTGAACCGCCCGAACTGATCGAGTACCGGCGCGGCGAGCAGTTGCGCCAATTCGCCCACCGCTTTGAATCCAGCTTCCTTTCTTCCCACCTGGTCCGCGATTATCACCGGCTTCTTCGATTCGAGGAGCCAACGAATCGTCTTTTCGAATCCCTCTTCCGGCGCTTGCAGCGGCAGCGGCGCCGGGTAGCGGTCCAGCGACGGAACGGTAATTTCGCCGTCCAGCTGCTTTTCCTGCACATCACCATCGTAGCAAATATAGACCGGCCCCATGGGGTCCGTTGTCGCCAGCCGATATGCGCGGATGAAAGAGTCCGGCACAGCCTCGACGCTGGCGGGTTGATCGTCCCACTTGACGAAGTCACGCACTAAATTTCCTTGCACCAGTGCTGTGTGCACCCAGTCGATCCACGGCCGCCGGTTCGCCGTGTCCATCGGGCCTGTGCCGCCCATAACGATGACCGGCAGCCGATCCGCCCACGCGTTGTAAATCGCCATGGACGCGTGCTGCAGTCCCACCACGTTATGCACGGCAGCGCCCATGGGCTTGCCTTTGGCTCGCGCGTAGCCGTGCGCCAACGCGACGGCGATCTCCTCGTGCGTGCAAAGAACGATCTCCGGCGCATGATTGCCGCCGTAATTCACCAGTGAGTCATGCAGCCCGCGGAACGTGGCTCCGGGATTGATCGCCACGTATTCGATTTCAAACGCCTTCAATAGATCGACGACGACGTCCGATCCCCATTCCGCCCGCGGCTTTTCAATTTTTTGTGCTTTTGCCATAAGAGAATTCCTCTACTCCAATCTTTGCCTCATTGGCGCGCGCCCGAAATGGCCTATAGCTGATATACTAGCCTATAGCATATGGCTTATAGCGCATGGTTCGCATATCCCAAACTATATGCCATCAGCTATATGCCATATGCCAGCGTTTCAACCACCGCCTAGACTTTGGGGATCTGCATCCCGCGCTGGACTGCAGGGCGCGCCGAGATCGCGTCGTACCAGCGCTTTACGCTCGAAAACTCCTCCAATTTCACCTGATGCATCTCGTGGCGCCAGACCCATGGGTACGTGGCGATGTCGGCGATGGAGTATTCACCGGCGAGATATTCTTTCTTCCCGAGTTGCTGATCCAAAACTTTGTAAAGCCGTAGTGCTTCTTTGTGGTAACGTTCGATGGCGTAGGGAACCTTTTCCGCCAGACGGAAGAAAAAATTGGCCTGGCCGAATATCGGCCCCACCCCGCCCATCTGAAACATCAGCCACTGGACAATCTCGTAGCGCTTGCGCATGTCCTGTGGAAGGAGCTTGGCCGTTTTTTCCGCCAGGTACATGAGAATCGCGCCCGACTCGAACAACGTCAACGGTTGTCCCCCCGGGCCATCGGTATCGATGATGGAAGGGATCTTATTATTTGGATTGATGGCAAGATATTCTGGGGTGAACTGGTCCCCTTTTTGGAGACTAATCGGATGGACTTCATAAGGAAGCCCCACCTCTTCCAGCATGACCGAGACTTTTTTTCCGTTGGGCGTCCCCCAAGTATAGAGTTGAATCATGGTTCGATTCCTTTCTATTGCTTTTGCGCCTTGACGATTCGACTGCTCGCCAAAACGATAAACACGGAAACGACTAAACATGCAAGCGACACCCCAAAGGGCACCACATAACTATGGGTGACATCAAACAGGAACCCGCCGAGCCAAGCTCCGACGGCGCCGCCGAGACCGATACTGAAGGTGAAATATCCGAAGATCGCGCCGAAGTGCTTGCCGTGAAAAATATCTGCCGAGATGGCCGACAGCACCAAAGCGCGGGAGCCCTGCCCGAGCCCGTAACAAACCGCGTAAAGATAGAGCAGCCACGGGAGGGAGTTGTCCCGCATGACGAGCAAGGCAAAAATGCCCACCGCGGAGATGATTTGTACCCAGGTGAAGACCAGTTCTCGCCTCATAACGTCGGCGAGATAGCCGAATAGGATCCGGCCACCGATGCTGATCACGCCCATGAGACCGAAGATCGAGGCAGCGAAGACTTTGGCAAAGCCGATATCGACGACATGAGCGATTTGATGGGTAACGATGACTTGATTGCCCATACTCGCCAAGGTGCGAGCGATAAAGAGTAACCAGAAAGCCGGATTGGTCAGCGCCCGCTTGACCGTCCAGTCTATCCCTGCGGGTTCTTCAGCCGGCTTGTGCGCCGGCGCCGCGTCCTTCACGGGCATAGAAGAACGGGCCGGCAAAAAGAAGTGTACCGGAGGGATTACAAGCAAAGCCGTTATAAACGCAAGACCGATATAAGCGCTGGACCAGCCCCAGTTACTAATCATCAGCTGGGTCACCGGCACCAACATAACAATGCCGACACCGCCGCCTGCCCACGCAATACCAAGCGCCGTGCCGCGACGCTGAGGAAACTCGCGCGAGATAATCGCCACGTGAGGCACCATACCGATCAAGGCGATGCCCGCCGCGCTGACGATCCCGACCCAGAAATAAAACTGCCAGATCGACGAAATCGTCGAGCTCAAGCTCAAGCCGGCTGCCAGGATCAATCCACCCAAGGTCAGCGTCTTGCGCGCGCCGATGCGATCGATCAAGCCCCCGGCAAAAGGCAAACACGCCCCTTCGAAAATTATTGCCAGCGAGATCGCCCCTGCAGTCGCAGCCCGTGACCAACCGAAAGCATCGAGCATCGCCACAAAAAACACGCCGAAGGTGCCGTGCAGCCCGCGACCGACGCCGATGTGAAGAAACGCCAGGGCGACAAGCCCGTATCGCCTTACCGTATCAAGAGAAGCTCTAATCATTTTCGCCTTTCGATCCCCTTGTTTGTAATCCAATCGATGAGTCATCCTTCCTGCTTCCCCGCATGGCCGAGCACGACATCGCCACCAGCCCCATGATTGCAGCCACAAAGAAGGTGAAATTCATCGCGCTCACAAACACCGCAGGATTCGCCGGGGTCGCTGTCGCTGATGTATCGCCGCTGTAGTAGCGAAAGGCCGCGGTGAGTAATAACGTGCCCATCGATATCCCAAATGTGGTCCCAAGACCGAACATGACGTATACAGCCCCCGTGGCAACGCCGCGATGTTGCGCGGGAACCGAACCGATCATGGCCGCGTGGTTGGGTGGATAGAAAAGCGCGGTTGCCAATCCCCACAGCGCCAAGACAACCACCGCAGAGGTCCAATGGGAATCCACGTGCAGGAACCCGCCGAGAAAGGCGGCGAGCACCAGGAAAAGAATGCCCGCGGTCGAAGGAAGTCGTGGTCCGACCTTGTCCGCAACCCACCCGGCAACAGGAGACAACGTCACCGTGAAAACCGGCGCGCTGATAAACAATAAACCCATAAACGACGGGGACAGATGCAGGATATCCTGGAGGTAGAACGGCAGCACAAAACCAACCATCACTTGAGCGACACCCACCAGAAGGAGACTGAGACCGCTCAGAGTAAACATACGAATCCGAAATAGCGATAGATCGAGAATCGGGCTGGCAGCCGTCCACTCACGATAGAGGAACCCGAGAAATGAGCCGGCGAAAAGCACGACGATAACGATCCGCAACTCAAAGCCCACGATTTCCATAATCCTGTGGTCGATGATCGCGATCAGCGCAACCGTCGTTAACACGAGCAGCACGGCTCCGAGATAATCGATAGCGGTGTGCGTGCCCGCAGGCGTGAAAACACTGGACCTATTTCCTCGTTTCAGGTTGAGTAAGGTGAGCGTCATTCCCACCAATGCGATGGGCAGGAGAAAGAAAAAAACCGCTCTCCAGTGAACGTAGTCGATGATCAATCCGCCGACGCTCGGCCCCACGAGGACTCCCGAGTGAAAAGCCGTCGTCATAAACCCCTGCGCTTTGCCGGCAGACTCTTTCGGCATCGAATCCATCGCCAGCGCCCGTGCTTGAGATTGGGTCATCGAGGCGCCGATCCCCTGGAAAAATCGAAACCCGATGAGTTGGAAGACATTCTGAGAGAGGCCACAGAGACATGCACCGATCGCGGAGACCACGAACCCTAGCCCGAATATCTTCTGCCGGCCATAGATATCCCCGATCCGGCCGAACACCAGCGACAAACTGATCGTGGAGATCTGAAACGAGATCACTGCCCAGGAGATGCCGACGATGGTCGTGTCCAGACTACTCGCCACCGTTGGCATCGATACGGCAAAGATTCGGCTCGCCGTTCCCGCTAGAAAACTACCCAGCGCGGCGTTGATCAGGAGCAACCAGTTGGTGCGCGAGTCCAACATTGAGTTTTTGGGATTTGTACGAGAGGTTAGTTAGCAAACCCAAACAGGAGAGCCCAAACCACCCCACCCCAGCCTTCGTTCTACCAATACTTTTCCACGAGCTGGATGCAAAACTCCAAAGCCGCCTCCACTTCATGCGCGGTGGCAGCACCGCCCTCGCCACGCGCGCCGGACCGAGCGTTGTGAAGCTTTTGTAAACGCACGGCCTCCATCCGCGCAATCAATCCCGCACCGAGGGCCTTTTCTAAGAGCGCCGGGAAATCTTGCATTGACCAACCAGACAGCTTCAAACGCGCCTTTAGCCAATCCTCGAGGGATTGATCGCAAAGCACTAAGACATCGAGGGCGGAGAGATTTCCGGAGGACCATCCGTTCATGGCTCGACTTAGAGTCCGGATCGCTCTTCCCTCCGCCGAATGGTGACCTTTCAACCGCTCTTTTTCGGCTAAATTCGCAAAGATCGCATGGGGATCAAAAGTCATTGCGTATGTCGTCCATTCGATGATCTAACTTTTATATCATGGATTTGTCACCAGTCGTAACTTGGATGTTCGCACTGACGAAAGATATTCTCGCCACGAAGTGATTCATGATCTTACGCTCGCCCACAAAGCATGAAAATGGAGAGCCTCGTCATGCCGGCATGGATGGCCGGCATCCAGGTGCGCAGGATGCGTCCGGAAACATCCATGTCGGCCTGGATTCCAGCACTCCATGCTGGAATGACGCAATCGAGGAGTCGTACTAAGACTGACCCAGGCCCTCCACCCCGCGTATTTTCAAAGGAGCGCACGAAGGATACGAAGGATTCCGAAATTATCACGTTTCAATTTCTTACTTCGTGCTCCCTTCGGCTTTGCTCAGGGCATGCTTCGCGTCCTTGATCGCTAAATCTGTAGCTCAATGCGCTATCTCTCCTTGACCTGTTTTTCGCCATCCTCGATCCTCCATTCTCGATCCTCGCTCTCTGTGGTTTTGGCTCCGCCTCGCTGGCTTCTAAATCTCGCTTGTCAGCTATTGACATGAGCCTGCTCGGATCAATAAATTAGCCACTAAGACTTGCTACTGGAGGTAACTCATGGAACCCCTTCCCCGCGGCGCAAATTTTCAAAGAGCGAAACTGCTTTGGGAAATCGGCTTACACATCGCCGGTGATCCCAATACGCCTTACTTCGGTCCTCGCGACATGTGCATCTCCGTCGGGAGCGGCTCGGCGGAAAACTTCAAACCAAAGCTGCGCATGTCCACCGGTTCACCGATTTTGGCCCATGCGGTCTGCCGCGGCGACTTGGAAATGTCGATGGTCAATCCCTCGGGCTTCCTCACGCAGGCTTATCGCGGCACGGGGTTATTTCCCCAGCCTTTGCCGGTTCGCATTCTCGCCACTTACCCGTCCTGGGACCGCTATGTTCATCTGATTCACCCGCGTACTGGACTGAAATCGTTGGCCGAGATCAAAGACAAGAAGTATCCGTTGCGGCTATCCATCCGCGAAGATGCAACCCATTCTACCCGAGTATTGCTGGACCAGACGCTGGCGTTATATGGCTTCACCCTTGCCGATCTCGAATCCTGGGGCGGCAGTCTCCAGCTCAACGGCGGACCGGGAGATGAGCGGCGCATGAACGCGATCCATTCTGGAACCATCGACGCGATTATCGATGAGGGCCTCGTGCTCTGGTTTGATGCGGCTCTAGCCGCCGGCATGGAGCCGATCAGCCTCGAGGACTGGGCAATGACGAAGCTCCAAGCGCTGGGCTGGCGGCGCGTCGTAATTCCCAAGGGCCGCTATCCACATCTCAAATCCGATCACGAGTGTATCGACTACAGCGGTTGGCCGCTCTATACCCGAGCATCACTCTCGGATGAAGACGCCTACAAAGTCGTTGATGCCATCAACGCGCGCAAAGATGAAATTTACTGGGAAGATTCCTACACGGGAGTCGGCCAACTAGGCCAAGACACGGACGCGACGCCGCGGGATGTCCCGCTCCATCCCGGAGCGGAGAAGTGGTATCGAGAGCACGGGATCAAGGTGTAGGATCAAAGGGATTTTGATGTGCATGCGGGGAAACGGTCTCCACCGTCATGCCTGCGAAAGCGGGCATCCAGCAGGGGCATGAAGGGAGAATTCAAGGAATGATGTGGACGGGGTTGGCGTTGTAGCGCGGCTTGGCCGACCAACGCATGTCTTCCGTTTAAGCCACACGTTCAATCTTCGTCCCTACGAGACGCGACGGTTGGTCAGGAGCTAGATCTTTGATCCGTACATATATTACCGGTTGCCGCTTTTCTCGCTGCCGCTTAGCATTTCTTAGATTGAAGCGCTTCAGCTTCTGGTCGTAGTCGGGCAGCAAAACAACTTGCGCATTCTTCGGTATCTTCTTTTCCATCTCAGGATGGGTCAGAAGATAGCGCATGAACTCAAAGCTCAGCTCCAAATTTCTTTCTATCAGTTCGCTTTCTTGCATAGTCATCGTCCTTTCAAAAACCGCTCGCGGTAAATTGTCCCGTTGGCCTTCAGGTCCGCTTCCGCAAATGTCAGGGCTTGATTGAAGTTAAAGAAAACAACGGTGTCTTGAGCGCCCTACCACGGTTATCGTATTGGTCTCGGTGGCTGAATCCATGAGCGGTGTCATAGCGCACCACAACCATCCATTTCCCCTTCCAGAAAGTTTCATATTGTACTGTGAAACTAATGATTTTTCCTCTACTTCGAGCATGATGTTCCCGAAGACGGTCGTCTGGCCCTAGCCGAATCGTGAATTCGGTCCTTTTCATCCAGGAGTTAGCTCAACGAGGGCGGGAAGAGCATTTTGTCCCTTTACAAATGAGGCCGAGTCGCTTGGACTTCTTGATCGAAATACTATACTCCATGTCTTCCGGCTTTTCACTTAGATGATGTTTCGACCTCGATTCCGCGGAAGCTTATTCAATTCCCAGGGACTTCATCAGCTTCAAAAAATATTTGGCTTCAAGCCCGAGCAACTTGGCGGCAGCGGACCGATTACCGTGGGTTGTGGCAAGCGCCTTCAGGAGTAACTCTTTTCTCGCCGCATTTAATCCCTCGCGATACGGCTGCACTCCCGGAGCAGGCGTCGTCCATCCGGCGGCGATCCGACCAGGCAAGTCTTCCAACGTAACCGTTGGGCCCGCACCCAGCACCACCGCCCTTTCGATCACGTTCGCCAACTCCCGCACATTGCCGGGCCAGTCATAGGCCTCAAGTTTTGCCTGCGCTTCTTTGGATATCCCGTTGATATTTCTTCTGATAGCCATGGCATGCTTACGGAGAAAATATTGGCATAGCGCCGCTATGTCTTCCCTCCGCTCTCTCAGCGGCGGAAGACTAATCGCCACAACGTTAAAGCGGTAATAAAGATCTGCACGGAATAGTCCTTCCTTAACGAAGCGCTCTAAATTCCGATTGGTGGCGGCTATAATCCGAACATCAACGGAAATCGGCGTAACTCCGCCTACCCGCTCGAATTCTCGCTCTTGAAGAAAGCGCAATAGCTTCGCTTGGAGTTCCAGAGAGATATCGCCGATCTCGTCGAAAAAGATCGTGCCGCCGTGAGCCAATTCGATCTTGCCGGTCTTACGCCGGTGCGCGCCGGTAAACGCCCCTTGTTCGTGGCCGAACAGCTCGCTCTCCAGGAGCTCTTTCGACAGACCCACCGAGTTGATAGCGATAAAAGGTCTGTCTTTTCTTTCACTCCAGTTGTGGATGGAGCGAGCAAAGATCTCTTTGCCGGTGCCGCTTTCGCCGAGGAGTAAGACTGTTGCACTGCTGGCAGCAGATTTCTTGGCCAAATCAACGGCCTCCTTCATCGCGGCGCTCTCTCCGACCACCAAACGATAGCGGTCTTCGACCTCCTCCGAGAGAATCTCGACGCCGCGTTTGAGCCTTTGTCGCTCCAGAGCTTTACGCACTACCAGGGCGATATGATCCGGCTCAAAGGGCCTGGTGATGAAATCGTAGGCCCCTTCTTTCATCGCCTCCACGGCCCGCTCCATCGTTCCGTAGGCGGTGATCATCACCACAGGAGTATCGTTCTCTTTCTTGCGAAGTTCTTTTAAAACTTCCAACCCGCTAAGATCCGGCATCATGTAATCGAGAATAATGAGATCGGGCCGCGACGACTCGATTTTTTTAAGCGCCTCGCGACCATCGCTCGCGGCAACGACCGAGTAGCCCTCGTGGGTCAACTCCTGGCTGAGAATATTTCGGTTGGACGGCTCGTCGTCCACGATCAGAATCTTGTCGCTCATGTCCGCTCTTAGCTCGGCGTTCTTTGCACTTGCAGGTTAACGGTTCTGCTCCTCACCCTTTACCCCTTACCCCGATTTCAACGGCAGCCTCACCGTGAAAACCGATCCTTTACCCACCTCGCTTTCAACAGCAACCTCTCCGCCCAGAAGCTCCACGAATCTCTTCACAATGGCCAGTCCCAGACCAGTGCCCCGATATTGCTTCGTGCTCGACGAGTCCCCACGGTGAAACTCCTCGAAGATCTGATTCAGGTCCTCTTTTCCGATCCCAATACCCGTGTCCGAGACCATTAACTGCAATGATCCGTTTTGTTGCGATGCGGAAATCTTGATTTCACCTTGCTCAGTATACTTTATTGCATTGTCCAAGAGGTTGAGAATAATTTGTCTTAGCTTTTCTCGATCTGTATTCAAGGGCCCCATGCCTGGATCGATTTCTCGAACGATGCGAACGCTGCCACCGTTCAAGGTCGGTTCGATGGTTGATAGAGCGCCCTGAATGACTTCGTTTACCCTAACCGGTTCCACATGCATTTCCATCTTACCTGCTTCGATCTTGCTAAATTCCAGCAGGCTGTCGATTTGATTGAGCAAACGTTCAGCGTTACGGAGGAGATCTTCGAGATTTTCTCTTTGCAATCGCGAGATCTGGCCCTCGGTGGCACGCAGGACCAAATGTGCATAGCCGATGACCGCGCTCATAGGAGTACGGAGTTCATGGTTTACATTTGCGAGAAATTGCGACTTGAGTTGGCTCGCCTCTTCCAGTTTCTCGTTGGCGACGGTCAGCGCCTGTGTCCGTTCCGCGACTTTTCGCTCCAGGCTGGTTTGAGCTTCTTTAAGATGCGCGGTCATCTTGTTGAATTCCTCGGCGAGAGTCTCGATCTCATCCCCGGTCTTGATTTCAAGCCGGGAATTCAGGTCACCACTACTGATACGTTCCACTCCTTCACGCAAGGCCTGGAGCGGACGCACTACCCGGCGCGCCAGATAGAGGCTCGTCAAGAGTGCCAATCCCAAACCAACCAAAAGCAGGCTGGAAGTGCGTAAAATTGAAGAGTAGAGAGGCTCACGTGCATCTTCTATCGGTCGTTCAACAAAGACAGCCCAGTCCAGAATCGGGATCAGAGCATTGGAGCTGAAAACCTTTTGTCCTTGGAGGTTGTAGCTAACGATCGCTCTCGGCTTGAGTCCGCCTTGACTGGGTTGGAAAGCTTCTTTCAATTGATCCAGGACCACTTTTTTTTGTTGCAGGACTAATTTGATATTCGGGTGGGCAATGAGATCTCCCGCTCGCGTAACCATGTAGGCATAGCCCGCCTTGCCGACTTTGGTCGCGGATATGATGTCCCAAATATCTCTGAGGCTGAGTTCAGCTCTAAGGACACCTATGACGTCGCCAGTCGAGTACTCGATGGGGACGGCGATGGTCATGTAAGGTTCGAACTCTCGGAAGTAGGCCGCGCCGAAATAAGGCTTCCCTTGTTTGGATTGCCGAAAGGCTGCGGATGCGGAGAAATTTCTTCCGGCATCAGACGAAACAGCGCGGAAGCGCGAGGTCTGCACCCGTATCACACCATTTCCGTCCAGCGCTGCTGCTTCAGTGATCGCAGGCTCTAAAAAAAGAAGTCTCTTCAATTCAAACTCGTACGTGGGTGATATGCCATTAGCAGTGATATCTCGACTCTTGGTCGTAGCTTTCATTGAGGTTACAACATCTTGGATGAATCGCTCAATCTTTAAGGAAGTACCCACCGCGGCATCATGTTGTGCGAGGGCAAGCTGCTCCAGATTTTCCTGATACCGGAAATAGATTTCTACGAGTCCGCTGGAGATGAGCCCGCCGGCCAACAAGATCACCGAGAAAAAAAAGTAGTCTCGCACCAGCCGTTCACGGCCTGCTCTGCGCGAAAGATGCAGACGTTCTAGTAACTTCCTCAGTCTCAGTCCGAAATCCACAATCAAGAGTCCTAACTCACTTGATGATCCGGTCTGCCCACGTAAGCATCTTGTCTGGAATCGTCACTCCAATTTCCTTAGCCGTCTTGAGGTTGATGACCAGCTCAAACTTTTTCGGCAGCTCTATCGGTAGCTCCGCCGGCTTCGCTCCTTTGAGAATCTTGTCCACGACATATGCCGCCCTCCGGAACTGCTCAATTTCGTTAGCCCCATAAGCCATAAGGCCGCCGACCTCCGCGAAGTCCGCTCGCCAGAAAATTCCGGGAAGACGCCTTTTTAAGGCCAAGTCGGCAACGTAGCCCAAGTCTTGACCGATGATTGAACTCGGCAGCAAGACAAAGGCTCCGGCTTGCCCTCGCGTCGCCCATGTGAACGCGGCGCCTACCGAACGTCTCACCAAACCGGATGGGTGCTTTTTAAACAATTTCACCTCCGCCGATTCCAACTCGACTCCTAGTGAACGCGCCGTAACCTCCATACCTTTCATTGTTGGTTCCGCTTCAAATCCCTGGCTCCAGAGCACTGCTACCCGGCTGACCCTTGGAACCGTTTCTTTGAGCAGTTCGAGCCATTTTCCACCTAGCTCCGTTGACATACCGCTTATGCCCGTCACATTTCCTCCCGGTCGCTCACGGCTTGCCACAATCCCAACCGCGACCGGATCACCGAGATATGCCATGACGATAGGGATTGTCCTTGTTGCCTGCATGGCGGCACTTAAGGCAGGTGAACGTTGGGGGACGATCACGTTAACGTTGAGCCGGACCAACTCGGCGGCAAGCCCCGCAAGCCGCCAGTCGTTTCCAAAAGCAAATCGGGGCTCAATAATGATGTTCTGCCCCTCGATGTAGCCAACCTCGCGCAGACCTTGCCGGAACGACTGAAAGGCGGGAGACGATGGATCGTCGAGCCCGAGATAACCTATTCGTGGAACTTTCGTAGTCTGCTGAGCTCCGGCGAAGCCTTCAGTTAGAGCCATGAGCGTGATGATCAGAACGCGCAGAAAGATATTTTTCACGTCGCTTGCCTTCGGCATCCCTATATCACGGAAAGGCTTTCGGTGCAGTCATTCGGAAATCGGGATCGTCGCAGCTCTACGTTCAACCGAGTCCAGTGCAACCCCTGGATTAAGGGCAAAGGAAGTGCCAATCGCCCGATGCCTGAGAACCCATCCAAGAATGGCTGGGGTTAGTGGATAATTTCCTCCGTGCTGTCGTTGTTCAAATCCACGGGCGTAAAAACACGGTGGCTTTTAAGACACCCAGGGTGGCGAAAAAGCCACCTTTTTTAATTGTCTAGCAAGCACTTCTTTATCAGCGCTTCCGTTAACTCAATCACTTAGCCGTCTGTTCTTAGCTGGCACTACGGTTGCTGAGTAGTCGCAAGGATGATTACACACGACTCGTGCTTGAGTAGCGAGAGAGTTACTAAAAACAAATCACAAGGAGGAAGGTCGTCATGGGAAAATTAGTTCTCATGTCGTTCGGCTGAATCGACTTTTCCGCATTGTCATTTTCCGAATAGGCGTCGCGGTCGTCACTTCGGAAAGGTGCAAATTCTACGTAGCAACCTGCGGGGGAATTCACCTCACTTAGATTGAAGATAAAGGGAGGAAAATATGAAACTAAAAATGAGTTCAGTGGTAATGGTCGCTCTGGCGAGTGGCTTGTTGTTGGTGTCATCACATTTCCAGAGAGTCCATGCAGACGATCGGCATGAAAGAGCCTGCTCAAACAAAACTCTGAACGGTTCCTATGGAAGCTACAGGACGGGAACCACCAGCACGGGCCCACTGGCCGCAGTCGGCATTCTCTTCTTCGACGGCAACGGAACCGTTTTTGGGAGCCAGAACATCAGCAGGAACGGAGTCTTCACTTTTGATGTGCCAATCCCCCCCAGTCCGTATGAGGTGGCTGCGGATTGCACTGCCAAGTTCTTAACCGACACCGGTGACGAGGTTGCCCGGGTTCACATCGTAGACGGGGGAAATGAGTTTTACGAGCTCAGCGAGACGGCGGGTAATGCGGTCTATGGAGTTGCGAAAAAAATCCACACTGCCGACGACGACCGCGACCGCTGAGTTGGGTCGGAGTCCACAGGGCAAGGAGAGCGAAAGCAAACTGGGAGTCTTTTCCTGATCGTTCTGAATCAATGAGGCCGCGGGGCTTTTCGCCCCGCGGACCGTCTGTGAATGAGCTTGGATCGCCGTCTAGCCACCAGGGCTCGCTGGTCATGACGCGACGAAGGGAACAAAAATGGAGCGAGAGTCTTTTTCTTTGATCTTTGAATGGAACCGACATGAGGGTTAGCAAAGCCCATGTTAAGAATTTGTTGGTGGCGCTTCTATGGTTGATGTTGGCTGGCGGCGCTGTTTCAAATTGTGCCCTCACCGGCATACGGGCCGTAGCGCCATCGAACGCACCGAGTGATTCCCTCTGTAGACAAAAACGGAATCTGCTTGACTTGATCATGCCCGAGAACCCAGATGCGGCCACTGTCGAGTGATCTGCGCGAGTTTTATCCACTTACTGAACACGAACAGTGTTAAGTACGTGATCGTCGGCGCCATGGACGCTCGCATTCCACGGGCCACCACGTTATACCAGCGATCTCGATATCTTTGTTGCCAGAGACGAAATCAGGTGAGCGAGGCTGGTCGGCTCGTCCTTTCTCCTTTCTCACCTGTCGCCAAACCCCATGGATTCCCGGGGAAAATTTCCTTAGCGTGGCATTTTCAGACGTGCAACACATCTCAAAATTCTAGAGGAGGGTGTCTTTTTACACACCCGTGGTGGCGAAATAGCCACCTCCGTTAGCCTTTCAGTAAGCAACGTCCTTCTCAGCTCTTTCATCAACTCAATCACTTAGCGCATCTCTCCTCCACTGGCACTACTGTTGCTGAACAGCTCGGTGTGCGTCGTTACCGATCAGTTGCAGCTGAGGAAAAGGGTTTTCAAAAACTGGGAGGGAAATATGAAACTAGGGACGATTATAGTAGCGAGCAGAGAACGAGGTCGGACTTTAATATCTCAACTATCTTGGATTTCATGGAGCGAAAAGCACCGTGAAACAAATTCTAAAGCTAGTCGGAAAACATGGCGCGCAACGTCTATTGTATATTTTCTGTTTTTTATCTTGTGCGCGAGATCATTGGCGGCCGACCCAAAGACAATGGCCTTCCTCGAAGAGCACACCGTTGCTCCGGGTACGCCACAAACTGTCGGCGCTTTGTACGTGGTGCCGCCTGGACGCAAAGCGTACGTCTCTAACATGGTCTGCGAGATCCGGTCGTTCAACGGTCCTGGCTACTCGTTCATGTTTCTCGTGGCTTTCGCCAATGCAACAATAGCGGGACCGGCGACAAGTACAGCGGGAATGAATCCGCTAGTCTGCGTTAATTCCGACTACATCACCACCAATACATCAAGCCCCGGATTTACGCTTTTACCTGGCAACTACATCTACGCTCTGTACGGCAATTTAGGGAATAATATGGATTTTCAAATGCTGTCTGCTTTCATTTTTGAGGATGATCTGTAAGTACGATCGAACAGGAAAATTGGGTCAAATTGCCGAAGTGAACTTACCGGAAATTTGATTAAGCGACATGTTTGATCGACGGGGGGAGGTAATTAGGGTCAGGTCTTTATATTTATATTTGATTCTGCTGAAAAGGTTTTCGGCAAAAATTAGGACACAAATTTTCGCTCACAGATGCCGTATAACGAACGATCGCAGCTTGGTTAATCATCCTGAGAACAGTGTGACAACAACGATCCTTTTTAACGAGACACCGACGTTTGGGGGTTTCGTGGCGGCCGCTGGAGAGGTTTCCTTTATCCCGGAGACGAATCGAATCTTTGTGCGCTTCAAAGACAGCAGCAATGTTACGCGCGGCTTAACCAGTGTGACCGTAAGAACTCAATGACATGGAGAGGGAAAGGAGGATATTTTCATCTGATGGATGCATTGTTTCCGAGGCACTGATGCCTTAGCGGGTCGCAACTCCATAACCATGAACTACCAGCCTTGAGCGAGAAAGGTCCCGAGAGCCGGTCAGCCGATACAAGCAAAAGTCTATCTTGCCTTCGGCTCCGGCTCCCGCGACGGTCACAGTTTCTGTGTGCGTGGCACCGGGAGCCCGACGTTCTTAAATTCATTGAGACACATCTCAAAATAGGAAGGGGCGAAATAGAGCTAGATGATGAAAACGTTGGCGACAATTCTAATGCCGGTCTACTTGCTCCTAATCACCTGGATTCCGATCGAATCAAGCGCGCAAGTCTTCGGCGGCGGGACGGAAGAAAAAGATACCGTTGTTCTCAAATGGCTAGGCAATACTGGTTGGGAGATTCAGATCGGGCAAACGATCATTCTGATCGATCCGTTCTTAACCCGTGGAGAGGTAAATCTCGGCGCTGAATGGAAAACTGATGAAGCGGCTGTGTTGAAGGCGATCAACCGCGCTGATTATATTTTCGCCGGCCATAGTCACGCGGATCATATCGCCGACATCCCGTTCATCGCGAAAAAGTTCGGCGCCAAAGTAATCGGATCGCAGACAACGACGAACATCGCGCTCACCGCTGGCGTGGACAAGTCACAACTCATCACCATAAGCGGCGGCGAAAAACTGGATTTTAAGGAGTTTTCGGTTCAAGTGATCGAAAGCGTCCACGGGGCGGTGATTAGAGGAGGACGTAGTCGCCGTCCGAAGTTTGAGGAAATCACCAGACCGTGGGCTGGTCCTCTAATGGGCAGCAGTTTCGTAGAGGGAGGATGCTACCTTTATTACTTCACCTTCGGAAAGCATCGCGTCTTGCACCAGAGCACTGGTGGCTTCATCGAAGAAAATCTCAGCGGTTTGCGACCCGATATCGCCCTTCTATACCCGATGAACCGCAACGATTCGGCAGAGATTCTCAAGGCGCTGCAACCGAAAATGGTATTCGTCCATCACTTCGATGAGTGGCGGGCGCCAATCGCGGAAGGCATGCCGGAACGAAATCGTAAACGGGCTCAACGGTTCGCTAACGACGTTCGAGCGCTCAATCCTGAAATTAAAACCGTCATCCCCGAGTTCTTCGCGTCCTTTACCTTGGAGTGAAGTCGAATCTGAATTCTTAGGAGCAGAGGAAAGGCGTCTTTTCACAGCCTATCTAAGTGGAGCTAGCGGGAAATTTCTTTAGAGCCTCCATATTTACTGCCAGCCTAGAAAGAAGGGGTGTCTTTTTACACACCCATGGTGGCGAAAAAGCCACCATGTTGATCGTCCAGCAAGCACTTCTCTTTATCCGCTCTCTCATCAACTCAACCACTTAGCCCGATGTTCTGCGCTGGCATTGCGGTTGCTGTGTAGATCGGCGGGAAGTCGCAGCACAGGTGGAAATCAAAGTATTTTCCCGTCTCGTCGTCGTAGACGGGAAGAAGGAGTCATTCCTATGAAAAGCACAAGAAGCACCGCTCAACATCCATTCGTTTTGATCCTGGCACTGCTCGGTTTGGCGGGTCTGGCCACGTTCGCGTTGGAGCCAGTTGCGCTCGCACAGGTTAATCCGAGTTGGACCCCTACCGGCAGCCTGAACATAGCTCGCGTTGGTCACACAGCGACGCTGCTCCCCAATGGCAAGGTACTGGTCACAGGGGGCAGGGGCTATAACTATGAAGCTCTCAACAGCGCGGAGGTATATGGGACGGGCGAAGAACTTTGTGAGACAGCACTTTTGGGCGAGGGGGTACTACGTGTCGACGGTGGGGCGGGACGAGGCCGAGGTGCGTAAGTATATCCAGGCGCAAGAGAAAGAAGATCGACGGTTGGATCAGCTGAAAATGTTTGAATAGAAGGAAACGCCGGCGTAGCCGGCCAGACCGCTTTGAGCGGTTCACAAATCAAGCCTCCGGCTCTGCCGGAGGTACATGACTAATGAGTAAGGCGAAAGCCGGTTTTGGGGTCTCTATGTACATGTCACAAAGACAGACACCTTAACAGCGGCGTATCCAGAAGCAAACATGGACAGCGCCATGCAGAAGCTGAAGGACTTCACCCTCGAAGGTATGGCCGACAAAATCGAATGCCCGATACTCATTGTGCACGGCGAGCACGACACCATCGTGCCGGTCGAAATCGCTCGCGCTCCTCCGACCGCTGCGCCGCCCAAACCAGCCGAGGCAACACCGCCATTTTCATCAAACATTAAATGGGATTGGCAACTCCCCGGTCCGGGCGATCTTGCTCAGGCCAGAAAAAAGGTGGTTTAAATTTCCTAGACAGATTGCGCGTATTGAAATTAGAGCCGCCGAGCGTGGCAAGATTGGGACCTCGTGCAGCCATTCTCCGCAACAGAAGGAGAAACCATGTTCATAACATCGAACCATCTAGCCGCATATATTGCCCTTAAGAGCAGGCCAATGACTCAGGAGGGAGTGACCTACCGGAAGAGCGAAATCAGGGTCATCGCCACCAGAACAGCATATGGAACTTTGATCACGACGCTAGTAACGATCCTGTTCGGGATCGTTTTCGCTTCCACGGCCAGCGCGGGATGCGCGAACGTCCCAGCAAAGCCGGAGCAGCAGCCGTCCTGGCTCGTACAGACCGCATATCGGCCTGGGACGTTTGTGCTCGCTTCCGATGACGATGGCCCCTCAATTGTAGGGCTGTGGCAATTTACGTTTGTGGCCAAAGGCAACGGAAACAATACCCCGCCCTTCAACCCGCCCGACGGAGCGATACTCGATGCGGGATACGTCCAGTGGCACAGCGATGGAACGGAACTCATGAATTCCGGGCGCGATCCGGCCACCAGCAGCTTCTGCATGGGGGTATGGAAAAGCACCGGAAGATTCAAGTACAAGCTGAATCACGTTGCCCTGAGCTGGGATGCCACTGGACAGAGTTGCCCTCCGTCTCAACAGCCGGGAGCGACCGGCTGTTTCCAGGGTCCCGCCAATATTCGCGAGGAGATCACCCTGGACCATTCCGGCGATCACTACACGGGCAGGTTTACGTTAGATCAATACGATCCCACCAGCACGATGCTGCTATTCGAACTGAAGGGTACCATTGCTGCAGACCGCATCACGGCGGATTGACGCCGGAGGACGGTGGCGCTCTGCCGCACAACAACAGCAGCGCCGCTTACGGTGTTTGCTTTGAACTCATAAGTCAGCCTCCGCCTTTCCGGGCGGAGGCTGCGCATACGCCCATTAGGTCTAAGACCCAATGCTGTCCTAGCTGGTTGTCTGCTGATATCGTCAATCTCCGGCCTGCGATTGACGATGATTGGCGACTAGACAACCTCTAGCCCAGTTCTGGCTCCTGCATGTACGTGGCTGTAGTGTTGTCGGTCTCCCACAAGGGGAGTTCTGAGGTCGGATCTTGGACCATGTAATTGGCAAGAAGCGATCATGTATCAACGGTCGCGCGGAGATGGTTGAAAGATAATTCTACCGTCAAGTTTTGGGTTCGCCCGCGAGAGGAATCTGCGTCCCCCGTGCAGTTGCGCGCTTCGTAGCTCGGTCGGTTCACACGGCAACGCTGCTTCCCAATGGCAAGGTCTTGGCCGCGACGGGATATTATACGGGGACGGCGGGACGTACCTCGACCTTTAGAGATGGAATTCGACGGCGCTCTACCTCACGCTGGACAATCGCGAAATGATTTCTTCGAAATGATACGGCCCGCGAATTGTTTCTCGGCACCCTCGCCCAAAAGTCAACGAGCATTGTCACGCGATGGCTATTTCGACGTTGAGCGGCTTAAGGTTTTCGGCCTTCGCCGCTTTAAGTAATCGCCCGTCGGCGGCAGCAAACGTGGTTTCCTCATCGAGAGCGATCTTGAGCGAGAGCGCGGAGGCCAGATGAACGGCATCGAAGCCCTTCAGTGGGTGGCGTTGGATCAGGTCGCGTGCCAGACCTAGGATATCGTCTCCCAACTCGACTCGAATATAGGCGTGCCAATCGCGGTCAAACTGGCTGCAAGCGAGGATGTACTCTGCTTTGGACAGATTGCGCTCGCGGAGTTTCCGTGTGAGACCCGCAAAGATTTCCGCATAGGCGATTTTCGCAGTGGCAACGGCTCTGTCTCGCTGCACCAGGGATCGAACCAGAAGCGATCCCTTTTCGCTAACGAACCGTTTAATCAGAGCGCTGGTATCGAGATAAATCACCTGCGATCTTGCACAATGGCCTTCGAGGTGGGTTTACCCGAGACCCTTACTAACCGAACTCGCCTCAGGGGCTTTTGGGTCGGCAACACCAAGAGACCTCGTGCCGCAAGTCTAGCGAGCCTCGCTTCCAAGCTCACGGCTTTCTCCGCGCTCTTGATCGGCTGAATCAGCGCAATCGGGTTGCCTCTTTCAGTGACGATCACCTCTTCTCCTTGCTTGGTCCGTCGAAGGTATTGGGTAAGACAATTCTTAAGTTCTTTGACGCCAACCGTGCTCACAAGATGATCCTCCAATGTAGCTATGGTAGCTACTTTAGGTCTAGAGTACAAACTCTAGCAGGCCGCTGCCTGCAAACAGACTTTTTCATCAACTTTCTGTTGCTGCTTTATTTCAGAACTGGCTACCTTTTTGAATATTGCGCCAGTACCATCGGAGTCGCCGCCGAAAAAGTCGCGTGTCCCCTCTCATTTCACATGGTGGCTTTTTACACACCCAGGGTGTTGAAAAAGCCACCTTTGTTAAGCTTCCAGTAAGCAACCTCTTTTTCAGCTCTCTCATCAACTCAATCACTTAGCCCGCCTCCTGTCCGGTGGCATTACGGTTGCTCACCAGGACGTGGGTTCGCACAACCCGTAAAGAGACGGGACCCGGATACCATCAGATCCTCTTAAGAGAGTAATGAACATGTTTGACTTCACTGGCATCATCATCAAAGGCGGCCGGTCATGGTCCCCCTTTTGGCCTGCTCGATCATCTCCCTCGCCGTGGTCATAGAGCGGATCCTCTTTTGGCGCAAAGCCCGCTCCTGCGGACCGGTGGAAGAGCTCCTCCAACTGGTCGAGCGCCGAGAGTTCGCCAAAGCGACCGAACTGGGCCAGAGTGTCGATTTGCCAGCCGCCCGGGTCTTAACCGCCGGCCTCGAACACCGAAACCCTTCGCTTGCCAAAGCCCTAGAAGTAGCGGCACAGGCGGAGATCCCGGTTCTCAAAAAGCGCCTGACCATTCTCAACACCATCATCACTCTGGCACCCCTTCTGGGGTTACTGGGAACCATCACCGGTATGATCAGTTCTTTCGGCATCATGTCGGAGGCGGGCCTCGGCCAGCCCCACGCGGTTACCGGCGGCGGCGCCGAGGCCCTGATCGCCACCGCGGCGGGACTCTTGATCGCCATTCTTACCCTCGTCCCATACAACTATTTCTCCAATCGAGCCGAACGGGAACTGGAAGAGATTGAGTATTACGGCTCGCGCCTGGAGCTGCTATTGGCCGAGCAGGAAGGGAAAAACTAGCCCAGTGTTCAACAGAACGACTTTAAGAAAGTTTATCGCGCCAAGACGCCAAGCACGCAAAGAAAGACATGTACTTATTTTCCGAACCTTGGCACCCCCTTCGACGTCGCTCGGGACATGCTTTGCGCCTTTGCGCGAGACATTGTTTTTCCGATCTCTTTCTCAATTCAGAATTTCAAAGGTAAGTGCCTAATGCGGCTTTCGCGCAGAACCATCAAGAGAGCCCGCATCGAGATCATTCCGATGATTGATACGATCTTTTTCCTGCTGGTCTTTTTCATGATCTCGACCCTTGGCCGAGGACACGATGTTCGACTACAAGTGCACCATATGGGAAACCCGCACTTATCGCCATTCTCTTCAGTACAACATTCGCTGGATCATGGAGGTTCGAACACGAGATAATCGTTTTACAAATAGACAAATATAAAGCAACCGGAACCGTCGAGCCATGTAGCTGATTCGAATTCTTCACTTTGGGGACCGGCTACTTTTTCGAATATCCCGGACAGTACGATCCGACTCGCCGCAGAAAAAAAGTTGCCTGTCCCTTTAGTGCCTTTAGTGCGCCTAAACCCTAGAGCGCTACTTTAAGTCGGGGTTGCACTAGACGGGACTTTGGAGGAGGAGCCAATTTCTTGACCCGTACGTGGACCACCGGCTGATTCTTTTCCCTGTGGCGGCGAGCCAGGGCCAGATTCTTGCGACACAGAGACGGATCATCCTCCGGCAGAAGCACCACTAGGGCATTGTTCGGAATTTTATCCGCCACCTCGGGATGCTCGACGAGGTACTTATTAAATTCCGTGTTTAGTAGGATATTTTTATAGGCGAAACTCTTTTTATTCACTTCGTTTCCTCCCGAAAATATCTTTCTCGGTAGAGCTCCCAATTGGCTTTCACATCTTCCTGTGCGTAAGAGAAAGCGTCGCTAAAATTTGGAAAGTGCAGCAACCTCTTTTCCTTTGTCCCGTCCGGGTTCATGACATCCGTGTGAGGCTGTCCATGCGCTGTGTCATAACGGACTATAGCCATCCACTGATCCTTCAGAAGCGTTTCATACTGAACAACAAATGCCGTGATTTTGCCTCGATCCTTTCTGAACCGAACCCGGATACGATCCTGGCCGGTGATCATTTGGACATAGGCTTTCTCAACCACTAACTTGCTATTCTTTACGAACAGCCAAATAAGTCAACTCCTAAAGGCAGGTACGTGGAAGAACAAAGGCTCGGGAGTCCTTTTCAACCTATTTTCAGAGTAAGCGAGAACGCCCCAAAGAATTCTTTGCCACACCATGACGATTGGCGACATCATTCTGCACAATTAGGGCCGGGCGCGTCTTCCGAATTTCTGCACCTATCGTGGGATCAAAATTGACGAGATAAACCTCACCCCTCCGAGGTCGTACTAACGGCGTTGGGCTTTGGGCCATACTTCTTCATCGATTAGGAACCATTCTTCCGCAATTGCTCGGTCGCGCTCAAATCTGCGAACGGATCCTTCCTTGATCTTTTTTTTGAGACTCTTCCTCGCCGCCCCTCGAAAATATTGTTTCAGAGCTTCGTCGACGAGCCGGCTTCGGTCGCCTTTACCCGCCACTCGTTCCATGAGGCGCACAGTTGACTCTGGCAAGGTGATATTAATGCGCTTGTACATCGCTTGGATTCCTTTCGGGGATTAACGCAGCATACACACTGTCAATTGCCAGGTGGACGCCTGGGATCGCGTTTTGAATTCTTATCGTTCTCGCTGAAGAGCAGGGCAAAGCGGGAAGACACCTTACACGTGAATCGGCGACGTTTTGCAGATTCAGCGCCATCCGTAGCGGACCTACCTGCTGGCGATTCTTATCGTAGTTCTCATACCCGTCTTCGAATGAGTTAAAAAGCGCCCCGAGAGCTATGCCGGTTAGCGGAAGAATTTCTTCACCGCGTCTTTTTTGAGCGACTAGGCAGCGGATCGGCGGTGGCTTTTAAGACACCCACGGTGGCGAAAAAACCACCTTTTTTAATTGTCTAGCAAGCACTTCTCTATAGCTCTTCCATCAACTCAATCACTTAGCCGTCTCTTCTCCGCTGGCATTACCGTTGCTGAGTAATCGCACGGATGATTACACACGACTCGTGCTTGAGGACAAGCGATTTATCTAAACAAATCACACGGAAGATCGTGACGAGAAAATTGAGTTTTAAGCCCCGCGGATCTCTGGTGAATGATCCCGAATCGCGGTGCAGCTTCCTTCCAACGACTAAAAAGACTCATGGTCCATTTGTGTTCCCTTCGTCGCATCATGACCAGCGAGACTTGGTGGCCATGAGGGTTAGCAAAGTATACACTGAGAACTTTCTGGCATCGCTTCTATGGCTGATGATGGCTGGCTGCGCGGTTTCAAGTTGTGCTCTGACCGGCATACGAGCCGTAGGTCCAGCGAACGCACCGCCGACTCTTTCCGGTCGGTGGCAGCCAGCAGACGGCGCACTGCCACATCAAGGGATAGCCATAGACGGTCGTGGTTATTTTGATTATGAAATTTTAGCTCCTTCAGACGGGATCGTTGTGCGCATTAGGGGTGATCATGTCACAATTCGTCATGGCCTAGGTTCGAACAAACAGGACATATACACGGACCATTTCCATGTGGACGGCACATCGCTCACGGAGGGGGATCAGGTAAAAAGAGGACAGAGCATAGGCTTGATTGGTAGGGGCACGTACACCCTCGTTCCCCATTATCATTACGTGGTCAGGAAAAGAGAAGGTCGCGGAAAGTTTATCGTGCTAGACCCCATCGATTACTGGTTTGGAATTGACGAGTACAAGGAAAAGCTGGGAAAAAAACTCGTTACTGGACCATTTGTAATCCCTTGCTTCGATCCAAATGTGAATTACCCAAAAGAGCCGATAAGATTTACATATCCAGTCAAATGCAAGTGATTCCTTCGTTCCAGGCACCAACACGGCATCTAGGGTGTCCTCTTTCCTTTTGACTGTAGATTGCCTTCTGGTTGTGATATTCTTTTGATTGAGTATGGAAAAGGTAGTTCATAAATTTCGCTCCTTTGAAGATGCCGATAACGCCGACTACGAATATTACCGCGCCCTCTCCGGAAACGAAAAACTGCAACTGCTGCTTGACTTGATCATGCCCGAGAACCCCGATGCGGCCACTGTCGCGCGATCTGCGCGAGTTCATCCACTTACTGAACACGAACCGTGTTAAGTACGTGATCGTCGGCGCCTGGGCGCTCGCGTTCCACGGGCGGCCACGTTATACCGGCGATCTCGATATCTTTGTTGCCCGAGACGATGAGAACGCCGACAAACTGATGGCGGTCATCGAAGCTTTCGGATTTAAGGATGCCGGTATCAGGCGCGAAGATTTCCTGCAGGTCGATCACGTCATTCAGCTTGGGCGTGAGCCCAACCGTATCGATATCCTTACCGGAATCAGCGGAGTCTCATTCGACGAAGCATGGGCCAACCGAGAGTCAGGGAAAGTCGCCGATATTGCCGTATTTGTCATCAGCCGAGACCTTCTGATCAAGAATAAACGGGCGGCTAACCGAGACAAAGATCAGGGAGATATCAAGCTATTGGAAAGAACTCGGCCGCCACGTCATTAGCGAGTCTAACGTCCGCCTCGTTTTGATCCGACCGGCGACATAAGGTGTGTCTTTTTACACACCTTATGGTGTCTAAAAAAACACCTTCTTAATCGTCCAGCCCGCATCGTTTTTAGCAGCTCTCTCATTAACTCAATCACTTAGCTCATCTGTTCTTCCCTGGCACTGCGGTTGCTCAGTTGCCGCTTAGAAATCATTACGCCGCCAGATTCTATGGTGTCGAAATCACGCTTCGGCATCATCGACAGCGGGAAGGGGTCATTCCTATGAAACAGACAAGAAATATCGCTCGACGTTGGTTCGCTTCGATCCTAGTGCTGCTCATGGCCACATTAACGCTGGAGCCAGTTGCACTCGCAGGGGCGGATCCGAGCTGGATCCCTACCGGCAGCCTCAACATAACCCGCTCGGATCACACAGCGACACTGCTAGCCAACGGGAAAGTACTGGTCGTAGGAGGCTACAACTATGAAGATGGTGGTGATCTCAACAGCGCAGAGTTGTACGACCCATCCACGGGCACATGGAGCGTCACTGGCAACCTCAATACACCTCGGTCTGGTCAGACCGCGACACTACTGCCAAACGGTAAGGTACTGGTCGTAGGAGGCTACAACTATGAAGGTGGTGGTGATCTCGACAGCGCAGAGTTGTACGACCCATCCACGGGCACATGGAGCGTCACCGGTAGCCTCAGCACGGGTCGCCGCGGTCACACAGCGACGCTGTTGCCCAACGGTAAGGTACTGGTCGTTGGGGGCTCCAACTATAACAACTATCCACCAGCGGGTTCTCTCAACAGTTCAGAGCTCTATGACCCGGCTACAGGAACGTGGGCGGTCGCCAACGGCCTCAACGTAGCTCGCTCAAGTCACACAGCAACGCTGCTGTCCAACGGAAAAGTTCTGATCGCGGGAGGATTCACGGGATTCTCCACCAGCGGTCTTTGCCCATGCATAGATTTTGTTACGAACAGTGCGGAGCTCTATGATCCGATCACGGGGACATGGAGCTCCACGGCCAACCTCAACGCGGAGCGTGGTCTTCACTCAGCGACGTTGCTCCAGAACGGCAAGGTCCTGGTCGCGGGAGGAACCAATGGCACCCTTATCGATATTGACGAACTTGTCCCTCTCACTAGCGCAGAATTATACGATCCAGCCACAGGAACATGGACCCTTACCGGCAGTCTCAATACAGCCCGCAATTCTCATACAGCAACGCTGCTTCCCAATGGCAAGGTCTTGGCCGCAGCCGGATATTATACGGGTACGGCGGAGTTATACGACCCAGCCACGGAAACGTGGAGTTTCACCGCCAGTCTCAACACACCTCGCTCAGGTCACACAGCGACGCGACTCCAAAACGGCCAGGTGCTGATTGCGGGAGGCGATAATGGCTCCATTCCTAGCAGCGCGGAGCTATATAATTCCCATCGGCCCGCACCAGTGGATTTCGATGGCGACGGCAGAAGTGACATCGCAGTGTACCGCGATGGTGCTTGGTTCATCGTGCGATCATCGGACGGAGGAGTGACAGCGACAGATTGGGGAGGTCTGCCACAGGACAAACCGGTACCAGCGGACTATGATGGAGATGGGAAAGTGGACCTAGCGGTCTACCGAGATGGGACGTGGTTTATTCTTCGATCTTCGGATGGAGTGCAACTATCACTGGCTTGGGGTGGTTTGCCGCAGGACATACCGCTACCTGCAGATTATGACGGCGACGGGAGGGCAGATCTAGCGGTGTATCGTGATGGAATGTGGTTCATCTTACGTTCTTCAGACGGAGGCCAGACCACTGTGGGATGGGGCGGAGCGTTAGCGGATGTGCCGGTACCGGCAGACTATGATGGCGACGGGAAAGCAGATATCGCGGTGTACCGTAGTGGGACGTGGTTTATCATCCGATCATCGGACGGTGCGGTGCAGGTGTCAGCGGGTTGGGGCGGAGCGGCTCAGGACATACCGCTACCGGCAGACTACGACGGTGATGGAAAGGCAGATATGGCGATTTACCACGACGGGTTGTGGTTCATCTTACGTTCTTCCGATAGCGGCCAGATAGCCGTGGGCTGGGGAGGACTGCCACAGGATGTACCGGTGCCGGCAGACTTTGACGGTGACGGCAAGGCAGACGTGGCGCTCTACCGTAATGGAATGTGGTTCATCATTCGATCCTCGGATGGAGGAGTGACAGCGACAGGATGGGGAGGGGCAGCGGAGGATATTCCGCTGAACTGAACCACGGAAAGGATTTGGATAGACAACGCCTTACCAAAAAACGGAGAGTAGAAACGCGCTGGGAGTCTTCTTCTTGAGGCAGCTTAACGATCAGGGAGATATCAAGCTATTGGAGAGAACTCGGCCCCCGCGTCGTTAGGACCGTAGCACCACAGGATGTGCTACGCGCGATACACTGATCCAATGCCACCCACTGCCTTAAGGATGCGGAACGATGACTTCCTATTGACAACCAGCACCCGGCTTAACTATTCAAGAACCAACAATCCTGGAGGTTAAGCCGATGGCGAACAAACGTGTCGATTGCGACGGTCACGTTATGGAAGTGACCGATGAGCTCATAAGCTTCGTGGGTGAGCCGTTTAAGACCACTGGCCACATGAATCCTCGTCGCGTCTTGCCAAGTCTGGATCGGTTTCACACGCCGCGCTTGGAGGAGCGCAAGCCCGGCACTTTTGATCCATCTGTGGGTCCGGAAAAATGGCTCCAATTTCTTGACAAGACCGGATTGGAATCCAGCGTACTGTTCCCTACTGAAGGACTGGCCTACGGCCAGGTCGCATTTCCGCCCTGGGCCATCGCCTACGCCAGGGCGTACAATGATTGGCTGCATGCGAAGTATTTGAAATTCAATTCCCGGCTCAAAGGTATGGCATTGATTCCCATGCAGGACGTACCGGCTGCGGTCACGGAGCTCCGGCGCGCCGTGAAAGAGCTGGGCATGGTGGGCGCAATGCTGCCGTCGAATGGCCTAACCCCACATTTGAGTGCAAAACATTTCTGGCCCGTCTATGAAGAAGCGGCCAAGCTCGATTGCGCTCTGGCGGTGCATGGGGGTTGCTACGGCGATCTGGGCTTTAATACCTACACGGTTTTTCCCGCCACCCGCGCGCTGGGGATGCCGGTACCTCTGGCCATCGCCGCGACGGGTATGATCGTCGACGGCGTATTTGATTCATTTCCGACCTTGCGCGTCGGCTTTTTGGAAGGCGGCACCAGTTGGATTCCCATGGTCATCGATCGTTTGGAAAGGGAATTGGAGTACGGCGGGCTGCGCATCAAACGCAAACCAGTGGACTACTTCAAGAGCGGCAAGCTCTTCTGTAGCTGCGAAGGCAACGAAAAAGCTTTGGCCTACGCCATCGAACGGGTTGGAGTGGAACCTTTCATGTTCGCTTCGGATTTTCCTCACGAGATCTCCCTCGACAACTGCATGGAGGAGATCGACGAAATCATCGAGCGCGACGATTTGAAGGAAGAGCATAAAGCAGCGATTCTCGGCGACAACGCGCGGCGTTTTTACAAGATTTGAAGAGGACATCAGAGACGAAATTGCGTCTGAGAATTGCGATCATCACCCCGCCGTCGTCGCCGGTCAGAAGGTTCATTGGATCATTTGAATTCCGGCCATAAAGGAGAGATTTGATGTTGCAGGGTTATCAAGTATTCGATGCTGACGCCCATGGTTCGCTCAGCCCGGCCATGTGGGAAACACTGCCTAAGGAATACGCCGTCCGGCGCCCGCGCCCTGTCGACATCTCCGACGCAACCGGCCTGGGTAATTATAGCGCCGGTTGGCTCATCGAAGGCCGGCTCGAACCTCATGCCTTCGGTCCGGGCGCGCAGCAGGCAAATACCCCGCGCCTCATCATGCCGGAGTTCGGCGCCGACACGAGCCGCGAGATCTGTTCCCCCGGCAGTGTCAGCCTTACGGATATTCCAGCGCGGATAGGCGACCTGGATCGCATGGGCTTCGACAGTCAAGTGCTCTTCCCCAGCACGCTTTACGCGCACATGACCGCCGACCCGGGTTTCGAAGCGGCGTTGTATCGATCCTACAACCGCTATGTCGGCAACCAATGCCGGCAAGCGCCCAAACGGCTCAAATGGGCCGGCTTGTTACCGGTGCGTCACCGACGCGAAGCGTTCGCAGCGCTGGAGGAGATGCAACGGCTCGGCGCTCGCGCCGCCGTCGTTTTCGGCACCGCCGGTGAGCGGCTGCTTTCTGATCCGAGCTTTCCTTCCCGTATGGGATGAGTTTGCCCGCACCAGGTTGCCGCTCTGCGTGCACATGGGCATGAGCTATCCGCCGCTTGCCGAACTCGGACGCTCGATTTACGACGGCCACGTCATCGGCATGTCACTGCCGGCGCAGCTTGCCTTCATGGCCATCGTCGGTCATCGCATGCTCGACCGCTATCCCGATTTGAAAGTCGCATTTCTTGAGTTTGGCGCCGAGTGGATTTTTTACATGGTCGCCAGAATGGACCATTACCTGCCCCTCGATCGGGGCGCCCATATCTGGGGCATGAGTATGCCCAATGCGGAGAACCTGCCGCGAAAAAGCGTGGAAGAATACGTGAAGTCTGGAAGAATTTTTATCGCCGCGGAGGCCGATGACAAGTTATTACAAAACCTTTTTGGGCTGCTCGGCGAGGATCAAATTCTGTTTTCATCGGATTTCCCCACGGCGAAGGCAGGGAAAATGCGCGGCTGGAAATTCTTCAACGCAAGGATCTTTCCCAGGCACAAAAGAAAAAGCTTCTGTACGACAACACGGTGCGGCTTTTCGGAGCCGTAGCCCGGATCATTCACTGGCAAGCAACCATCACGGGACGAGCCCTCCGGATCGAAGGCAATGGACCCTACCTAGGCGGCCTGCAAACGTAGGCTCTGGAGCAGACACCGGTCAAGTAACGTCAGGCTGTTCTCGCCTTGAACCGTAGTGTTCAGCTCGTCCTGAATACGGCTAATCGCGGCTACATCCCCGTTTCTGCTCTCCGCAATTGCTCGCGCAACGCTTCCAATGTCGGCGCGATCGGCGCGAGCTCCTGCTCATCGAAGCGAATCGATTCCGGTTGTTTCAATCCGTGTCCGGTAAGGTTACAGATTACGAGTTCTTCGCGACCGATCACGCCGGTCGCCCGGAGTCTTTTGGCCGCGGCCACCGAAGTTGCAGCCGCGGGTTCAGCGAAAATTCCCGCGAGTCTTGCCGTTAGCTTTTGAGCTTCAAGAATTTCCTCGTCGCTCAAGGGCACGGCCGTCCCATTAGACTCACGCAGCGCAGCCAGCGCTCGCCAACCCAGCGAGACCGGATTTCCTACCTGAATGCTTTCCGCTACCGTCGGGCCGCGCAACCTCCGGCTCGACATCGAGAAGTCCCTTCATAAACGCGGCGAGCGATCGGCGCCGCGGCCTCGCTTTGCGAGGCCACCAACCGCGGTAGATTTTGAATCCAGCCCAGAGAACGAAATTCTTGAAACCCCTTCCACATGGCGTAGATTCCCGTGCCGCCCGCGGTGGGATGTATCACCCAGTCGGGAACTTCACCGTCAAGTTGATCGATGAACTCGTAGGCGTAGGACTTTTTACCCTCATCGCGGTACGGATTGGACGACAAACAATCGTACCAGCCAAATTCCTCTAACGCAGATTTATAGAGCCTGGCCACTTCATTATCGAAATCACCATCGATAACGACGACGGTCGCTCCATACGCGCGTGCCTGAACGATCTTCGCTGCTGCCGTCCCCACCGGCACCATCACTACGCTTCGCATCCCGGCCGCTGCCGAATACGCCGCGACAGATGCCGCGGCATTCCCGGTTGACATCACGGTTGCGGTCGTGAAGCCGAGTTCTTTCGCTTTGGAAATGCCGACGCTGTTACTTCGGTCTTTGAGCGAACCGGTCGGCAAGACCGTATCGTTCTTCAAATAGAGCCGGGGAATACTTAGCTCCGCGCCAAGCCGGGTTGCTTCGATCAATGGCGTGGAGCCCTCGCCCAGGGAAACAATCGATGAGCGGTTCTCGACGGGAAAGAAATCGAACCAGCGCCAAATACTGCGATCACGGCTCTCTGACATCGCTCGATGATCGGCGCGTGTGAGATAGTCAATTCCGACCTTTACTTCCAGGATGCTATCGCAGGCACGACATCGGAAAATCGTCGGCAAGGTGGCTTTGTTGCCACATCTCGGGCAGAGTAGCGCGCTGACAATTCCCATAAAATGCAGACGTCTACGGGTCAGAGTTCATAACTTCAACCCGATATTCCATCATTCCATTATTCCGATCTTCTTTACGACGTTCTCCGCTCGATCTCATTGAGGGATTTCTCGAGTTCTCCCTCCAGATCCGCCACATCAAAGCCGACCGCACGCGCGCCGTCGAGGGTGGCAATACAAATCATGACTAAGTCCAGCGTCTCCTTCGGTGGCGGCTCATCCGGATGGTCGTAAAGATAGTGATCCACCCGGCCGCTGAGAGTAGAAAAATCTTTGAGGCAGACTACCGGCGGGAGGTCACGTAGCGGCCCGGTATTTTCTGTTGATGGGGCGAAAGCGATGCCTCCGGGATCTACCAGAGCGATTTGATTGCCGTTGTCGAAAAGCAAAACCAGGTAACTGTCTTGGGTCTCCGGATGAACCTTTTCTTCAAAGTCTTTTACTTCTTGCCACGGTAAACGGATGGTTTTCCCTGACGCCACGTCCATCAAGGAAGAGCTTTCCTCGTCATAGAGCACGACCTGCCGATGCGTTTCCACCCAGGCACGTACTTTCGCTTTCGCTTGATCCACCAACTTGGGCATTTATTGATTCTATCATGCGCACTAATTTTTACGCACGATAAAGGCCGGAACTGCGAAATAGCCTAGGACCGGGAATTTATCGATTCCCATAGCACCTCCGCCGGATGCTTCGCTCTCCTGCCTGCCAGGTGTTCGATCTGCTGGCGGCAGGAGATGCCGGGCGCCACTAGCTCGACGGCAGGGCTCGCGGCCTTGACCGCCGGTGCCAAACGCCGATTGCCTATCGTCAAAGATAAATCGTAGTGCTCTTTTTCGAAGCCAAAGGAACCGGCCATACCGCAGCAGCCCGAATCGATTTCGCTGACTTCGAAGCCGGCCTGCTTAAGAACCGCGACAGTCGGCCCCGTCCCGACCAAGGCTTTTTGATGGCAGTGGCCGTGGAGCAGGACTTTGCGATTACCGTTGCTCCGACTCCAAGTTAATCGGCCTGCGTTCACTTCCCTCATCAGGAATTCTTCTAACAAAAAACTGTTTTCCGCTACTCGCTTGGCGTCGCTGGTTCGAAGAAACTCAGGATATTCGTCTCTGAGCGTAAGCAAACAGGAAGGCTCTAGACCAATGACTGGAACGCCCTTCGCAACCTCCGGGGCGAGTTGATCGACGTTCCAAGCCGCGTTGTTCTTCGCTTCTCCCAGCATACCCTTGGAAATCATCGGCCGGCCGCAGCAGCGTTTATTCACCAAGCGGACCTGATAACCCAGACGTTCCAAAAGACGCGTTGCTGCGATGGCGACGTTCGGGGTATTGAAGTTATTGAACGTGTCGTGAAACAGAACCACTTCACCTTTTGCCCCGTCGCCCGACGCCTTGTGCTCCTCAAACCAGTCTTCAAAAGTGACCTCGGCAAAGCGAGGCAAGGGTCTCCGGCGATCGATCCCCGCGATTTTCTCCATTAGCCAACGGTTCAATCCGGACCCGGCGATCCAGTTCGACAATGGCGCAAACTGCGACCCGATACGGTTTAGTCGCTCGATGCCGCCAAACAGCCGATTCCGCAACGGGAGGCCGTTCGCCCGGTGATAGTGGTCGAGAAACTCGTACTTGAGCTTTGCCATATCCACGTTGGAAGGACACTCCGCCTTGCAGGCCTTGCACTCCAGGCAAAGATCCATTACCTCATAGAGCCGCTTGCCGGTAAATTCTTCTTTCGGGACCTTTCCCGAAAGCACAGCGCGCAAAGCATTCGCCCTGCCCCGCGTGGAGTGTTCTTCGTCGAGGGTTCCCATGTACGACGGGCACATGGTGCCGTCCAGCTTCTTACGGCACTCGCCCATGCCGCTGCACATCTCCACGGCACGCGCAAAACCGCCTTGGACGTCGAAGTCCAAGGTCGTATCCGGCTGCCACGTCTTGTACTGGGGACTGATCTTCAGCGACTCCGTCATGGCAGGCGCATCGACAATCTTTCCCGGATTCATGAGGTTCTTCGGATCAAAGGCGCGCTTCACCTGGCGGAAGGCTTCATAGAGGACAGGTCCAAAAAGTTTTTTGTTAAAATGGCTCCGCGCCAAGCCATCGCCATGTTCCCCCGACATGGCGCCATTGTACTCGAGGACGAGATCTGAGATCGCGTTGGCGATGGAGACCATTTTGGTCATTTCGCTGGGTTCCTTGAGGTTGATCAACGGGCGAATATGCATGCAGCCAACGGAACAATGGCCATAGTAGCCGGCGATGGCGTCGTGGTCTGTGATAATCTCTCTGAAACGCTTGATGAACTCCGGAAGCTTGGCCGGTGCGACGGCGGTGTCTTCGACGAACGCGATCGGTTTCTTGTCGCCCCTCGTCCCGAGCAGCAATCCGAGGCCGGCCTTTCTTACGCCCCAGATCGCTTTGACCTCCTCTGGCTTGAATGCGAGGCTGGCGGTATAGCCGATCCGCTCTTTCTTTCGGAGTTCTTCTAGCTTGTAGACCTGCTCCTTGACCTCGTCTTCCGTTTCACCCGCATATTCCACCATCAACAGAGAATCAGGGTTCCCCTGCACGAAGCCCAGCTTTCTCGATTGCTCGATATTGCCCCGGGCCAAATTGAGGATCATCTTATCCGTGGATTCCACCGCATAGGGCGCGGTTTGCAAAACCACCTGAGAGCATTCCAGCGCTTCTTGATCGCTGTAAAAGTGAATGACATCCATCGCCGTCCACTTGGGCTTCGGCACCAAGCGCATTTTAGCCTCGACGACGGTGCCCAACGTCCCTTCGGAGCCGACGAGAATGCGCGACAGATTAAAGGGCTGCGGCTTGATAAACTCATCCAGGTTGTAGCCGGAAACGCGACGCATGATCTTGGGATAACGCGCCAGGATTTCATCCTTGTGCTCTCGCGCCAGCTGCGCGATCTCCCGATGGATGCGTGCCTCGGAAGTTTCCGCTCTGCTCTTATCCTCCAACGACGCAGGCGATAAATCCTTCAGCATCACTTCGCTGCCATCGGACAGCAAGACGGTGAGTTCCAAGACGTGATCCAAGGTCTTGCCGTAGGTGAGTGAATGAGCGCCGGCGGAGTTGTTGCCGATCATGCCGCCGATGGTGGCCCGGTTTGACGTTGAGGTGTCAGGCCCGAATTGCAGTCCCATCGGCCGGACGTGGGCATTAAGCTCGTCCTGGACGAGCCCCGGTTGAACGCGGCACCAGAGCTCTTCCCGGTTTACATCCATGACGTTTTTCATGTACTTCGAAAAATCTAAAACGATGGCATGCCCAACGGTTTGTCCGGCCAGGGACGTACCCCCACCGCGGGGCAATACCGGCACGTTGAACTTGTTGGCGATTTCGATGACCGCCTGGACGTCACCCGTATGGCGCGGCACCACGACGCCGATGGGTTCAATCTGATACATGGAAGCATCCGTCGAATAGAGCAGACGCGAATAGGGGTCGAAGTGAACGTCTCCCTCGATACGCTTTTTCAATTCAGCGGCGATCTCAGAATATTCATTGTTCGTGTTGATCTTCATGTGGACCTCTCGCATACAGACTAGAACTCGAGTCGTCTGCTCTCAAGCCCAACGCATCACCAGCACCCCGATGACAACCAATGCCGCAGCGATCCCATCTCTGAATGTCACAATTTCTATCCCTTTCAGGGTAACGCGCGCAAGAAAAAAACTGATGATCGGCTGCGTATTCCAGATGGGCGCGACGACCGAAGCGGGCGCGTAAAGGAGCGCGTTCAAAGTAAAGACGGAACCGATAGCCTGCAGCACCCCGGCGAAGACAAAACAAAGAAAGCTCGGCAGTGGGACCTTTTGCCATTTCAACTCTATCTTGAGCAGACTGCCGACGGTAAGCAACAGGAGCAAGCCTGTCGTATGGATGGTCAAAGCACCCAGCATCGGAGAGCCGCCGCTATCCGTGGCAAACTTCTTCATGACGGGCACCAGCCCATAACAAATCGTCGCCAGAACCGAAGTTACCGTGAGGATTCGTTTGGCGGGACCGCGACTCGGGTGCGGTTCGGCCTTGGGAATGAAAAATATGCCGGAGACAATAAGGAGGACGCCGACAAGAACCGTCATTGTAAGATGCTCGCCGAGCAGCAACGCCGCCAGGATAACGGTTACCAAGGGCGAAGTGTTATTCACTAACTGCGCCCGCGTCGCTCCGATCTGATCAACGCTCTTCACGAAGAGGGTCCGCCCCAGATAAGCACCGACGATACCGATGGCGATGAAGACGGGCATGGCCGCCGTGGATACGCGGCCCGTGCCAACCGATCCCTCTACAAACGTGAATACAATAAGAGTGAGAAGAATGGCGGCCTGTTGAATCAAAGTCGCCGTGCTCACGTCTGAGCCGACCAGCCCCCGTTTGACCAGCACAGGGCTCGCCCCCCAGAAAAAGCCGGCGATGAGCGCATATAAGATTCCGGTTTCCATGGTCTGGTCCGGCAAGGATTACAACACCGACCTGGCCCGATTAAAAACGGCGTGAAACATCGGTGGCGTGAGCTTTCCGGTGAATGTGTTTTGCTGGCTGGGATGATAAGAACATATCAACGTCACACCACTCGACAACACGACTGTTGCGCCGTGGCCAAACCGCGGCCGCGGCTTGGGCACCGTCCCGCCGTTTTCCTGATGGGCCGCAAGAAACGCGTCAAAGGCGATCTTTCCCAGCGTAACGACCACACGAACGTCTTTGAATAGCCTGACCTCTTGAACCAAGTAAGGGCGGCAGCGCTCAAATTCTATTCGGCTCGGCTTATTGTCCGGCGGCGCACACCGAACGGCAGCGGTAATGTAACAATCCCTGAGTTTCAGACCGTCGTCTCGGTGCACCGACTCCTGCTGATTGGCGAATCCGGCAGCGTGCAGCGCGCCATAAAGCCAGTCACCGCTGCGATCGCCGGTAAACATTCTGCCGGTTCGATTGCCGCCATGCGCCGCAGGGGCCAAACCCACGATCAGCAGCCGCGCATTGGGATCGCCAAACCCTGGCAAAGGTTTTGCCCAATACTTTTGACCTTGGTACCGCCGCGGTGGTTCTTTGGCGACTCCTTCGCGCCAGCGCACCAGCCGCGGGCATTTGCGACAAGAGGTTATCCTATGTTGGAGCTGTTGAAGATCCTCCATGGCTGTTTGTTAGCACAAAGATCACAAAAAAAGCAGTTCCATCGCCAGCACAGAAAAGTCCTATCGAGTCGGTCCCATGCCTTTGTCTTCGACTTTTTTCTAACATGATCACTTTGCTACAACAGTCTTCGACTTTTTTCTTGCCATCACGATACTTCTTCGTTAAGATTTAACTGTTCGCTGGCCGCGAAGCGCAAAGCTTCATTGGCCAGAGATGAGTGCGAGTGAAATCCGACCATCACCCTTCGCCAGACTTTTCCCCCATCCGGCCCGTCGTTGACAACAGCTCGCACACCAACGCTTTTAGTGTGAAGGAGACTCTATGTTTGGTTACAATCCGATCATTCTTCGAGGCGCTTTACAAGAACGACAATTGCTGGACAAGCTCTTTCGCATTCTTCTTAAAGTGATCCATGAAATTCCGACGAGCACCGAGAAAGAAACGAGCGAAGCCCTGATCCGATCTCGTAAGCTGATCTCGGAGGCCTCCTTCAGGGCCGCTGCAATCTCCGGAGCCCTCGCCCTGCCGTTGGGGGCCTTGGGATGGTTGACGATTCTCCCGGATCTCGCGGCCATCTGGCGGCTGCAGGCGCAAATGGTGGCCGACATCGGCGCCGTGTTCGGCAAAAAAGGAAAGCTGACGGAAGAATCGATGATCTACTGTTTGTTCCGCCATGCCGCCGCCCAGGTCGTGCGCGACCTGGTGACGCGCATGGGCGAGAGAGTCGTCGTACAGCGCGGTTCGTTGCGTGTGGCTGAAAACGTGCTGGAAAGTATCGGCATCAAGCTCGTTCACCGCGTCGCCCGCGGCGGACTCTGGCGACTCCTGCCCGCCATCGGCGCCGTAGCCGTCGCCGGCTACGCTTACTATGACACCGAACAAGTCGGTCACACTGCCATCGAGTTTTTTAGCAAGGACATCGACTTCGAGTAAGAGCCCAAGCCAACGAGCGTCTGATGAAACAATGGCGCCGGGTCTTTTTTATCTCCGCAATTCTACTCATGAGGATCGAGCACATGGAATTCGGCTCCCAAGAAGATGCCTCGATCGGGGTCGCTTATGCGGAAGAGCAGGATCGTGATTCCAGGTATATTGCGCCGTTCGTGCCCACACCGCAAGAAGTGGTCGATCGGATGCTGGAGCTGGCTCGAGTCGGCCCGGGGGACCTGCTTTATGATCTCGGATCGGGAGACGGAAGAATCGTGATAACGGCGGCCAAACGATATGGGGCCAGGGCCGTCGGTTTTGAGATCGATCCTGCGCTGGTGACGGATTCTGAGCGCAATATCAAAGAAGCCGGCGTAGAGCACCTTGCCGAAATTCGTGAGGAGGACATCCGGACCGTGGACCTGTCGCCTGCCACCGTGGTGACGATGTATCTCTATCCCGGGGCCAACCTCCGGCTCCGAGCCGCGATCATGCGCCAGTTGAAACCGGGCTCCAGGGTGGTTTCTCACGATTTCAGCATGGGGGATTGGAAACCTGATCGGGTGGAACAGATGACCGACTCGGGTGGCTTGTCGCGAACGATCTATCTCTGGCGCATTGGAGATCGGAGCACGCCCTGAGACGATGGTCTCCCGTCTTGACATCTGAGAGCCATTGGCAAAACAAACTGGATGTCATATTGACCAGTTCTCATCGATGCGCCACAGTAGGATGAGAAAAGGGGGACTGCCAGTGCCGCAATACGACATTTACGTGCGTTGCGTTGAATGTACCGCCGTGCATCCCATGCGCATTCGCATTCACCTGGACAACGGTCCGGTGGAGAAACAGAGTATCGCCGAAACTTACCAAGGAAGAGTGCGGCCTCCACAGCTTCAAGCTATCGAAGGCCACAAAACCCTATGTTTAAAGACAGGGCGGATGTTCGTACAAGAAAACCACAATCAAATATTTTTAGTCCCTAGCTACAGCTCGGAACGCATTACCTAGATGCGAGTCGCACTACAACAACCATCCACGAAAAGCTGCGGGTCCAATTCCAAAAGTCCCAGGGAACTTCTAAAGAGACTGGACTAGCGATCGCCGGGCAGAGGAAGAGCATGGCGATTGTGCCATGCGCTGACAATTTGACACTATGCGCTGTCAAATTGCCAGCCATGAGCTCTAGAGACCCGGTATTTTGGGCTTTTCTTCCTGGCGTGCCCTTTGCTCTTTTTTGGTGCATGAACACTGCCCAAAGATTCCTGCTATCACAACCCAACCCCATTACGAATTCGGAAATAGCCAGCGCCCATCTCGCGCGCGGTGAAGTAGCCGAGGCCGACGAGGAATGGGGACTAGCCCTGGAGCATTACGGAATCGGCCTATCGCTTTTGCCGAAAGAGACCCCCACGCTATATTTTCTTTTCAACAATGCCGCCCATTGCCTCAATGCGCTGGAGCTTTACTCCGAGGGAGAGAGCTACTGCCGTCGCGCTATCGAAATAGACCCGACTCGCCCCGAGGCCTATAAGAATTTGGCGGCTGCCCGCCGCGCCCAAGGTAACTTCAGAGGCTCGGCGTTGTGCTTGGTCGAAGCTATCAAAATTGATCCCTCCGATGAGCGCGCCGTGCGCCTTCTCAACCAGCTGTTAATGGATTATCCCACCCTGTCGCTGCAATACCCTCAGATCGCCCGAGAGCTCGAACTGCTAGAACGCAGGTAAAGTTTCCCCGCGCACCCCCCTAGTCCAGACCCTTTTCGTCAGCCAAGCCGAGCCGCCTGGAAAACCCAAAACAGAACAAGGCAGTTTCACCAAAGGCTCTCATAAGTTAATCGAAAATAACCGGCGGATGACCGAACCCGGAATCCCGGAGAAGGGCTGACGATCGAAGATCGAGGATATGGAGGATGGATTTGTAATCGCAACAGGTCCTTTATTCACTGTTTTCGATGATCGAATCTCCGCTATCATCGATCCTCTATACTCTATCTTCCATCTCCCGCCTCCATTTCCTTGACGGTCGGAGAGCCATCTGCTATAGGGGGTCAAAGAGTATAACTAAGAGCGACGCTCACGAAAAAGCGCTACTGAAATGCAAGAATTCGATGTGTTGGTCATCGGTGGTGGAGCTTCAGGCCTGAGGGCCGCCATTGCCGCAAAACGCGCCGGAGCCTCAGTAGGACTCATTTCAAAAGTCCACCCGCTGAGAACAAACTCAGCAATCGCGCAGGGCGGTCTCAATGCGCCGTTGGGTAGGGACGACTCGCCTGACAATTTTGCGGCGGACACGATTCTAGCAGGAGACGAATTGTGCGATCGTGATGTGGTTAAGGCATTGACCCAAGAGGCATCAAAAGAGGTTATCGGGCTTGAACGAATGGGGGTGCCCTTCAATCGCGATACGGAAGGACGACTGGATCTTAGAGGCTTTGGATCAAACCGCCAGAATCGAACTTGCTACGCCGATGATCGAACCGGGTACATCGTCCTGCAAGTCCTTCATGAACAGTTTCAGCGCGAGCAAATCCCATCATTCGCGGAGTGGTTTGTTACCTCATTGGTCGTCGAGGGAGGGACCTGCGTTGGAGCCATCGCCCTCGGTCTTAGGAACGGTAAATTAGATTCATTTTCAGCGCGCTCGACTGTCCTGGCCTCCGGTGGCTTCACGCGCTTCTATCTCCCTTCCACCGCTTCTCTTGGAACTACGGGCGACGGCCAGTCTCTCGCTTATGAAGCCGGTGCGAGGTTGATGGACATGGAGATGATTCAGTTCCATCCTTTAGTCTTTCCCAAGAAGCAAGGTTTATTGATCACCGAAGCAGCCCTAAACGCGGGTGCGCAAATTGTCAATCAGAAGGGTGAATCTATAACCGATCTCAAAGGGATGCCACGTCACAAAATCTGTCTTGCCATCCATCGGGCTATGCAGAACGGAGGAGGCGTTGTCTCCCTTGACCTGCGACCGATTGGCAAAGACAAACTTCGAGGCTATTTTCCTCAGACTCAGGAATTGCTCCGGACCGTCGCCGGCTTGGATATTACGAAAGACCTCGTGCCCATTCGGCCGCTGGCACACCGGCCCATAGGGGGAATTGAAACTAACGCGGCTGGAGAGACCTCGGTACCGGGTCTATTTGCGGTTGGGGAATGCGCATGTAACGGCCTCAACGGCGCGGGTCGGCTTGCGGGAAATGCATTGACCGAGGCGGTCGTCTTTGGAAGACGGGCGGGAGAGAGTGCGGCGAAGCACGCGTCGGCCGGATCGGAAAAAAGTTTTCCAGCAGCTAAGGTAGCGGACGAAGAAAAGCAACTCGCCAGGCTCATATCAGCGGAATCGTCTACCGATTCACTGGGAAAAATCCACGGCGAACTGGGACATTTGATGAATGAAAAAGTTGGCCTCGTCAGGAACGGCACGGGATTACAAGAGGCATTGGGTCACATTCAAAATCTGAAGGATCGGTACTCAAAGCTTCGAGTCAAGAATCCATCCAGGATCTACAACTACGAGCTTACCTCCTACCTTGAGCTGGGCTCGATGCTAACGCTAGCAGAGGTCGTGTCGTTGGCGGCTGGGGCACGGACCGAGAGCCGAGGAGCGCATCAGCGATCGGATTTTTCAGAACGAGATGATACCAACTGGAAGAACCATACCCTCGTGAGCTTGGCAGGGGAATCCGGGCACCTGAAGACAAAGCCAGTGGCTGGCGGCTAAAGACCGGGAGGAGGTTTTGATGGAAGTTACTTTCAAGGTTTATCGCAAGGACCCTGAGAAAGACGGCAAACCAGGTCGTTCCAACTACACTCTGGACTTGGCCGAAGATGCCACGGTTTTGGAGGCTCTGCTAAAAATCCGTGACGAGACCGACAGCACTCTGAGCTTTCGCGGATGTTGTGGCCGGGGTTACTGCGGCGAGTGCATGATGCGCGTGAATGGTAGCGCCCGCCTCGCCTGCACCGCCAAAGTGCCTGACTATACAAAGAAGGGTCCGGAAATTTCACTCGACCCGCTGCGCAACGTGCCGGTCATCAAGGACCTGGTTTTCGATTGGGACGCCTTCATGTGGAACAAGATTGAACAAGTGAAGCCGTGGCTGGAACCTGACGATTCGCCTGTGAACGGGGAAATCTTGACATCGGACACCGAGATGAAGGATCTGAGAAAAGTGATGAGTTGCTTTTACTGCGGGATGTGCGACGAGGGTTGTACGGTCCTGCCGGTGGATTTTGATTTTCTCGGACCGGCGGCTTTAACCAAAGCCTATCGGCTGGCCTTCGATCCACGGAACAAAAATTCCCGGGAACAAGTGAAGATCGTTGAAAAGCCCAAGGGTATATGGGATTGCGTTCACTGTTACGAGGCGGACGAACATTGTCCGAGAGGCATTGAACCAACGAAGCGCATTGTTGCCCTGAGAGACAAGGCCTTTAACTCTGGGATCACACATGAGGCCGTCGCCCGGCACCACGCAAGCTTTGCTTCATCCGTTAAGGAAAGCGGGTGGCTGGATGAGGGCCGTCTGGCCGTTGAATCTGAAGGACTGACAAACGTCAAAGGCCTCATGAAACTCCTTCCCACAGCAGCGAAAGCGCTCGCCCGAGGGAAGGCGCCGATTCCGTACATGCATTCGAAGCGGCCCGAGGCTGATAAGATCAAGAAAATTTTCGAGAAAGCTGAGCAGGAGGAAAAATGAAATACGCATTCTACCCCGGCTGCGTTTCCCGCGGAGGCTGTCCGGAGCTTTATCCATCGGCGGTCAAAGTCGCTGAAAAACTGGGAATCGAACTTGACGAGCTGAAGAGCGTAGGGTGTACCGGAGCCGGTGTGCTTCCCCAGAACATCACCGATCCGATCAACGCTAGAACCTTCGCCAAAGCCGAACAGCTGGGGCTGCCGATCATGACCATATGCAGCACCTGTACGGGAGTGATGGCTCAAGCGAACTACCGGCTCAAGGAAGATCCGGATTACCGGGAAAAAGTGAATAAAGAATTCCTCGCGGACGAGGGCCTGGAATACAAGGGAACTACCGAGGTGAAACATCTGCTGTGGGTTCTCTTCGAAGACTATGGGATCGAGCGTCTGCAGTCGTTGATACAAAGACCCCTCAAGGGTCTCAAAATATCGCCCTTTTATGGCTGCTATTTGCGCCGTCCCCCCGAAGCCATAACCCCGACAAAGGAACTTAGCCGACGGAAAAGCTATCTGGATGAACTCATAGGTATTCTAGGCGCCGAAATGGCGGACATCAGCGGCAAGGGAAAGTGTTGTGGCTTTCCGATCCTTTCGGCCAACGAGGAAAACTCTCTGGCGATGGTGGCGAAGCACACCGGCGAGTCCAAAGAGAAGGGTGCTGATTTTATGGTGACTCCCTGCCCCCTTTGCCACCTAAACTTGGATGGGAATCAACAGAGAGCAGAGGCACAAACAGGGAAAGAGATTGATCTTCCAATACTCCACTTGCCTCAGTTCGTAGGTTTGGCCCTGGGTTTTGATCCCAATGAGATGAACCTCAAGCGGCATATCGTCTCGACGAGCGATGTCGAGTCGAAAGTCAGCATGATGTCCTGACAGAAAAGCTGGAGTATTCGAGTGATGGAGTAAAGGACTAAATGGGTTAAGGGAGTGTTGTTTCTAACACCCATCACTCCAGTACTCCATCACCCCACTTTCCCCTATGGAAGCGGCTGAAAAAAAAATCAACCCTATCGTACTGGCCCAGGAGATCATCAAGTTTCGTAAGGAGAAACACCCCTACGGTTACAATTACGCGGTAAAGATCCGCCTCGGTCACGCAGAGATCCAAGACCTTACCGCGGTCGCCGACATCCTCGCTGCGATAGAAGAACTCGGCTACACGGTCGTCAGAAAGCGCAACTAAACCAAGCCTTCGATCTCATATCTACCCACTAGAATGCTACGCGAACCTTGACACCTAGTAGATCAGCATATAATAGAACTCAAAATGTTTACTCATGACATTGTCATCGTCGGCGGCGGCGGAGCGGGCCTGCGCGCCGCGATTGCGGCGGCAGAAGGGTCGAGCAAGCTGTCCATTGCATTGGTCTCCAAAGTCTATCCGATGCGGAGCCACACGGTTTCTGCTGAAGGAGGAACTGCGGCAGTTCTTCGCGAATTCGATAGCCTCGATCTCCACGCGAAGGACACCATTTTTGGCGCCGACTTTGTAGCGGACCAAGATGCCGTCGAGGCTTTTGTCAAGGAGGCTCCCGGAGAGCTCATCCAACTTGAGCACTGGGGATGTCCCTGGAGCCGCGACTCAGACGGCCGGGTGAGCGTCCGATCTTTCGGCGGGATGAGCGTCGATCGGACCCTGTTTGCCGCCGACAAGACGGGATTCCATCTTCTGCATACCCTTTTCCAAACCTCCCTCAAGTACGACAATATCATCCGCTACGATGAGTGCTTTCTCACCTCGTTGCTGGTCGACGATGGTAAGGTGTGCGGGGTCACATCCATCAACCTTTATACAGGCCGAGTCGAAGTTATTGTGGGCAAAGCCGTTATCCTGTGCACGGGCGGAGGCGGCCGCATCTTCCCTTTCACCACCAATGCGGCGATCAACACTGGGGACGGAATGGCCGTGGCTTATCGAGCGGGAGTCGCGCTCAAAGATATGGAGTTTGTTCAGTACCATCCCACGGGCTTGCCGGGAACGGGCATCTTGATTACGGAAGCCTCACGCGGTGAAGGCGGATGGCTAAAAAACAAAGATGGCTACCGCTACCTTCAGGACTACGGTCTTGGACCGCCAACAGATCAGCCCACGCATCGCAAGATGGAACTGGGGCCCCGGGACATTCTTTCGCGCTGCCATATGCAGGAGCTGGCCAAAGGCCGCACGTTTGAGGGACCTTACGGTCATTACGTGCATCTCGACCTGCGCCATCTCGGCGAGGAAGTGATCAACAGGAAACTACCCTTTGTCCGAGAGCTCGCAAGCAAATACGTCGGCATAGATCCTGTCTATGAGCCGATTCCGGTACGGCCGGTGGTGCACTACATGATGGGCGGTATCTCAACGGATATTAACGCCAAAACAAGCTTGGCGGGACTCTATGCCGCCGGGGAAACCGCGTGCGTTTCAATCAATGGCGGCAACCGGTTGGGTTCCAACTCCCTGACCGAGCTGTTGGTTTTCGGGACCCGGGCAGGTCGCGCAGCAGCCGCCTTTGCCGGCACCGCTTCCGCTCCGGCGTCAGCCGCGATCGACGCGCTGGCTGCGGACGAACAACGGCGTCTTGATCGTCAGTTCTTGCGGAAGGATAGTGGAAAAGAAAGAATCGCAACCATTCGCCAGGAGATGCAGAAAACGATGGAGGAAGGGGCGGGAATCTATCGTGACGAGCAAAGGATGGAGAAGACTTGCAGGACGCTGAGAAATCTTAGAGAACGGTTCAAGGACATCATCATTGAAGATCGAGGCAGCACCTTCAACACCGAGGTCATGAACGCACTTGAACTTGATTTCATGCTGGATGTCGCCGAGGCGGTCGCGAATTCTGCCCTAAAGCGCAAGGAGTCCCGTGGCTCTCATACTCGAACAGACTTCCCTAAACGCGACGACGAGAATTTCTTAAAACATACTCTAGCTTATCGAACACCGGATGGACCGAAGATCGAATACCTGCCAGTCACCATCACCCGATGGCAACCGGAGGAGCGAAAGTATTAGCAGGCCGCTGAAAAAGATACTTCGCATATGGCTTATCGCTTATGGCATATAGTTGGAACATACGAACCATACGCTATTAGCTATACGCGATAAGCCTTTAGCAATTTTCTACGAGGAGACAATGGCTGAACCGACCATCACATTGAACGTTACCCGCTATCGACCTGGGCAAGATCAGGCTCCAACAACGCAAGCCTACGCCGTTCCTTACAAGCAGGATTGGGTTGTTCTCGATGCTTTAAACCATATCAAGGATCAAATGGACGGAACTCTGAGCTATCGTTGGTCTTGCCGGATGGGGGTATGCGGGAGCTGCGGCATGATGGTCAACGGCACTCCTAAACTGACCTGTGCCGCATTCCTGCGCGACTACTACCCGCACGAGATCCGCGTCGAGCCCCTGGTCAACTTTCCCATCATCCGAGATCTGGTGATCGACATGAGCGATTTCCTAGACAAGTTAAAGAGTGTGAAACCCTGGATCATCCGCAAGCAGGAAAAACCCGTCGCTCAAGGCGAGTACTTGCAAACCCCTGCGGAACTCGAGGCTTTCCACCAGTTCACCCAGTGCATAAACTGTATGCTGTGCTATGCCGCTTGCCCGGTTTACGGGCTGGAGCCGAAGTTTTTGGGTCCGGCCGCCATCGCCCTCGGCTATCGCTACAACATGGACTCGCGGGATCAGGGCAAGGAGCAGCGCGCTGTGATTGGCAACCACGATGGCATCTGGGACTGTACTTTTGTGGGGGAATGCAGCGTGGTGTGTCCTAAAGACGTTGATCCGGCGGCTGCCATACAACGCTCGAAGGTAGACACCACCAAGAACTGGCTTCAGTCAATCCTGATGCCCTGGGGGCAGCGATGACCCAATCGACTGGACTCAAGGTCATCGTTCGACTGAGGCGCTCACGACTCGAAGTCCCGAGGAGGATCGAAGGATGAGCGGCACCCGGCCCGACCCATCTAAACTCTATCGTCCCAAGATGCCGGCCACGTGGTGGCTGAAAAAAAAGAGTTATTTTCTTTTTATGCTGCGCGAGCTTTCGAGCGTCTTCATCGCCCTTTTTCTTCTCGTTTACCTCTACCAGATTTATCAGCTCACCCGGGGACCTGAGAGCTACGCCGCCTTTACTCAAAAGCTGGCCTCGCCGGGATGGCTTCTTTTCCACCTCGTGGCCCTGCTGTTCGCCGTATATCACAGCATTACGTGGTTTCAATCCTCGGCCGTAGTCCTACCGGTGCGGCTAGGAGAACATTGGGTTCCACGCCAGACTGTCACCGCATTGCATATCGGCGCCTGGGTGGTGATATCGCTGGGAGTTTTATTTTTATTTCTTGCGCTTAAAAACTGAACCATGACTACGGAAAAAACAACGGAACCTTTTTGGTGGGGGCTTTTCTCGGCGGGAGGCGTGGTCGCCGCCTTTCTGGTACCCATTCACATCCTCCTCGTTGGCTTTGCGCTACCCCTCGGCTGGACTACCGACACCGGGGCGCTCTATAGGAACGGGTGGGTAAAAATCTATCTGTTCGTTTTGATCGTCCTCCCTCTCTACCACTGGGCCCATCGCTTCTACTTTACTCTGAATGACATGGGGCTAAAACCCATTCATAAGGTTCTGGCCGTGCTGTGTTACGGCGGAGCGATCATCGGAACCGCTGTTACGGCATGGGTCCTTCTGAAGGTATGACCTCAGCCAGGCCATCGTTAGTATGGCTGGGGTGGATTTTGTGGCGTGCATTAAAGCTCGATGAGCAGTGCGAAGCGCTGTTGGCATCCAAGCGCGAGACGGTGGGGTGGGCGGAGGTGATTGCCATTTTGGTGATTGGGCGGCTGTGCGAGCCTTCAAGCGAGTTGCACGTGGCCGAGCAGTGGTATCGCAGCACGGCGCTACAAGATCTGCTTGGGGTAGCCGTTGAGGACATCTACGACGAGCGTTTGTATCGAGCGCTGGATCGGCTGTTACCGCACAAGGAGGCCCTTGAAAAACATCTGGTCAAGCGTTTGGGGGAGCTATTTGAACTGGACTACGATCTATTGCTTTACGATATCACCAGCACGTACTTCGAAGGGGTAGCCGATCCCGCCATTGCCAAGCGCGGCTACAGTCGCGACCATCGGCCCGATTGCGTACAGGTCAATATCGCGCTGGTGGTGAGCCGGGAGGGTATGCCGCTGGGCTATGAGATTTTCGCCGGCAACACCATCGATGTCACCACAGTCCAACAGATTGTTGAGAAGATGGAGGATCGGTTTGGGAAAGCGAACCGGGTATGGGTCATGGACCGAGGGATGGTGAGTGCTGAGAACATCAGCTGGCTTAACGCAACGGGGCGCCGCTATGTGATTGGGACGGCGCGTGCGGAGCTTGGCCGTTTTGCCAAACAGATGGCCGAGAAAACCGATTGGCATCAGATCCGCGAAGATATCGAAGTCAAAATATGTCGTGGACTAGATGGACGCGAGACCTTCCTTTTGTGTCGTTCGGCCAGTCGCAGCGAAAAAGAGAAAGCGATGCACGAACGGTTCTCCAAGCAGATTGAAGAAGGGTTACAATCGCTTGGCCGACGCATCGGGAAAAGCAAAAAGGCCTTGGACCGCGGACAGATCGAGCGCCAGATCGGGCGGCTGTTGGGGCAAAGCTCCCGGGCTGCGGCGCGCTACTCGATTTCACTTTTAGAAGATAAGACCACGCCCGCGGGAGTTAATCTCAAATGGAACACACGCCCGGAGTGGGACGATTGGGCCGGGCTCACTGAAGTGTAGGGCTAGGGCATTCGCCACGAACTATTCTTACCGAGTTTTCGCGCATTCAATCGGCGGATATCGTGTTGCCACTGGCGGACGGCTCGGCGCGTGAGATAAAGCTTCGCTGTGTGGTCCGACCTGACCGCGAACAGGAGTTGCTCCTACAACGCCTCGGACTGACTCTCCCCGAGCGACTCCGTCCACCTACAGGAACCCCAAATGTAGTGGCGACCTGAAGAGCTAACTAGACCTGACACCCCGCGGGCGAAATTTTTCGGAGCCCCTCAACTTCCTACTTCTTACGAGCGCCGGATCTCTGCAGGTAGCGTTCCACCCAGAACTCGTACAAACTGGCCGCGGATACGGTCTCCTCCCTCCTCTCCCCGTCAACAGTGTCGTACTGAATAGCGAGCGACTCTCCATACCGGGCGATCTTAACTAGTCGGGCCTTTTTTTGTTCAACATAGGCGCCGATCGTGCGGAGGAGCTGAGAGAGACTGGCTACGTCCGGCACACCGGCGACGCTCTGTCGCTTCGCTTTTCCTTGTCGCTCCAATCGATCCATGTCTTTACGTGTGTAGCGCAGATTGAGCTTGGCCGGCCATGTGGACATGGCAAACTCTATCTCCGACTCAGACGCTCTTTCTCCGGGAAGCGATTCCCACACATATTTGATGACTCTTTCCCGTATCGCCTGAGCTTCCTCCTGTTCCGGTGACGTGACTGCGCTCCCGCGGACGAGAAAGTCCCGACCGGTAAACTCCATTATAAAGGTCCCGAATTCGAGAACCTCCAGAGCCTGTCCGATGGCTCGCAAAAGCTGAGCGTGCTCACGGGATTGGGTCACAACGCCTCTTTATTGTTGCGTTTGCCAGTGACACGGGTGTGGCTTCGGTAAACCGACGACCATCGATTATGCATCGGTCGGCGACGGATCTCCAGTGATCGGGAGACCACCGCTTTCTAATTGCTGCGCAAACGGAAGGCGGCATTGGACTTCAACATGTCGAGCTTTGGCTCTTCCCGTCCGCTGCCGTTCGACGACGGTTGGAGTTGATCGGCCTCTTCGTCGCCCTTCAAGCCCGCAAGCTTGATTTTCAGGCGCAGATTGTTAGCGCTATCGGCGTTAATCAGCGCTTGGTCAAGACTGATTTTTCCTTCTTTATAGAGCATGAAGAGCGCTTGATCGAAGGTCTGGCAACCCTCCTGCACTCCCTGTTCCATAGCTTCTTTCAGAATATCCACGTCGCCTTTTTTTATGAGATCTCTGACGCGCGGGGTATCCATCAAGATCTCCAGCGCCGCGACTCGCTTGCCATCCACAGAAAGTATGAGCCGCTGCGAGACAATTGACCGGAGGTTCAAGGAAAGCTGGAGATAAATTTGCGCGTGCCGCTCCAGGGGAAAAAAATTCATAATCCGCTCGATCGCCTGGTTGGCGTTGTTCGAGTGAAGGGTTCCCAGGCAAAGGTGTCCCGTCTCGGCGAATGTGACCGCGGCTTCCATAGTTTCCGTATCGCGAATTTCGCCGATGAGAATGACATCGGGCGCTTGACGCAGGGTGTTTTTGAGCGCGGACTGGAACGAATGGGTGTCGAATCCAACCTCCCGCTGAGTGACGATGGATTTTTTGTGACGGTGGACAAATTCGATGGGGTCTTCGATGGTAATGATGTGACCTGATTCGGTAGCGTTACGATAGTCGACCATGGCGGCCAGAGTAGTCGATTTGCCGGACCCCGTGGCGCCGACCACCAGCACCAGTCCGCGCTTCGACATGGTGATTTCTTTCAGTATGTCCGGCAACCCGAGTTCCTCTAGAGACGACACTTCGGCCTTCACCCGCCGAATAACCATACCCGCCGAGCCCCGCTGGCGAAAAACGTTGACACGAAAGCGACTGACCCCGGGGAGAGACATGGCCATATTCAATTCCAGTTGTTCGCCGTACTCTCGAAGCTGGGATTCACTCATAACAGACTTTACCAGGGTCTCGAGTTCCTGCGGGTTAAAGATGTGATCGCCGATGGATCGTATTTTCCCCTCGATGCGATAGGTCGGAGGCCTTGCCACTGTAAGATAAAGATCCGACGCTTCGTTATCGACCATGACTTTAAAGAGCTCTTTTATATCCATAAATTTACGCTAGCTTCAGCGACCCTGGGCGGCGGTAACTCCTCCCATACCCAACCCACCACCGAACAGGTTCGGATTCATGCTCTTCGCCTGCGCTTCTTCCTTACTCACAAGGCTACGTGAAACCAAATTTTGGAGCGCCATGTCCATCGTCTGCATGCCGTCCTTTTGGCTCACCTGCATCGTTCCTGGAATCTGATGGATCTTGCCCTCCCGAATGAGATTCCGAACCGCCGTGGTGCCCGTCATGATCTCCAACGCCGCCAAGCGCCCACCGCCTTTTTTCTTGAGCAAAGTTTGCGTGACTACCGCTTCAACGGACTCGGCGAACTGCGCCCGAATCTGCGCCTGCTGATTGGGCGGAAAAACGTCGATGATACGATCCACCGTCTTCGGAGCACTGGATGTATGCAATGTACCAAATACGATATGACCGGTTTCCGCCGCAGTGAGCGCGAGCTGAATGGTTTCGAGATCGCGCATTTCACCGACCAGAATAATATCTGGATCCTCACGTAACGCGGCGCGCAGCGCGTTGGCAAATGAATCTGTGTGGGGTCCCAACTCACGTTGGTTCACGAGACACTTTTTGGACTGATGCACGAACTCAATGGGATCTTCGACGGTCAGAATATGCCCTTCGAAACTTTCGTTAAGATAGTCAACCATGGCGGCTAGCGTGGTCGATTTTCCTGACCCCGTAGGGCCGGTAACCAGGATCAATCCCTTTTCCTTTTCGCACAACTGCTTCAATATCGGGGGCATCTCCAACTGCTCCAGGGTCAGAATCTTGGTTGGAATTGTACGAAAAACCGCGCCCTCGCCTTTGCGCTGCATAAAAACGTTGACACGAAAGCGCGCCACCGCACCCATTTCAAACGAAAAATCACATTCGTGAGTTTCTTCGAAGGCTTTGCGTTGCGCGTCGTTCATGATGTCGTAAACCAGCGCGTGAGCTTGTTCATTCGTGAGGGGCGGGTGGTCCAGCTTTTTGAGATCACCGTGAATACGAATCATGGGCGGTTCACCCGCGCTCAGATGACAATCCGAGGCGCCCTGCTCGACACCAAAAGCCAATAGTTGGGTAATATCCATGGGCAGTTAAGCTCCTATCCTAAAATCGGCGGAATGTTTTGCTGAACGATATTTGGAATCCCTTGTGGAACTAATCGGCTGAACGGCGAAAAACCTGAGCAATAATAATACCATTAAAATTTAGCCGGACTCAGTGACAATAACCGTCGAGCCACCGGCCGCGTATTCTTGCCTTTTCTCGGAAAAGTAGCTACTTATGCTCATTTCTTACGTTTTTATTGGAATTATGCTCCAGCACAAAATTGCTCTAGTGACGGGAGGGGGCACGGGTATCGGAAAGGCCATTGGACTGCAAATGGCCAAAAATCGCGCAAAAGTCGCCATCGCCTCCCGTGATCGTTCCCACCTCGCAAGCGCCTGTGCCGAATTTGGAGCGCTTGGTCTAGGAGTCCTTCCAATCTCGATGGACGTGCGAAAAAAGCACGACATCCAGCGGGCAGTTGATGAAATCGCCTCGAAATGGGGTGCCATTCATATCCTAGTGAACAACGCCGGAATCTCGGGCCTGAGCCTGATCGATGATCCCGACGACTCAAAATGGTTCAATATATTGGACACTAATTTGAATGGCACGTACCTTGTTACCAAAGAGGTATTGAGTCACATGCCAGACCATGATGGGGGAAGGGTCATCAATATCTCATCGGTGCTCGGAAAATTTGGAGTTCCCGGTTACACCGCCTACTGCACAACCAAGCATGGCATGATCGGCTTCACTCGAGCCTTGGCGTTGGAAGTCGTTAGCCGGGGCATCACTGTCAATACCGTCTGCCCCGGTTGGGTGGATACCGAGATGGCAACGCAAGGGATAAACGAAACCGCAGCCGTTCAGGGCATCACGCCGGAAGAGTTCAAAGCGCAAGCCGTTGCCGGTGTGCCCATCAAGCGATTTTTAGAGGCCGATGAAATCGCGGAACTGGTTTGTTATCTTGTATCGGATCAGGCTAAGGGCATCACCGGCCAAGCGATTAACATTTGCGGCGGCCAGACGATGGTCTAGCAGGCTGCTCAAAAGAAAACCAAGACTTTTTTCTGTCAAGCTGATAACAAGAAGTTGTGAAAACCCAAACGATTCAAGTTCGCAATCCAGCGACGCTAGAACCGATCACCGAATTGACAATGGCATCGCCGGCGGACGTAGCCGAAGCCGTGGGCCGGGCTCGTAAGGCGCAAGCGATCTGGCGAGCCAAGAGCTTTGATGCGCGGGCGGAGTTCCTCTATCGATTCCGCGACTTACTCATCGACGAGCAGGAGCGGCTTGCCGACATTCTGACCTCCGAGAGCGGAAAACCGCGCGGGGAGGTGTTCGGCAACGAGCTGTTCTACCTTTGTGACGTCGTCGGTTTCTGGGCAAAAAACGCTGGCAAGTTTCTTGAACCAGAAAAGATTCGACCCCATTTGCTCATGTTCAAAACTAAGAAAGTGATTTCGGAGCACCATCCCATGGGTGTCATTGGTATCATTAGCCCGTGGAATTTTCCGCTCGTGCTTACCGCGGGTGATGCGATGCCGGCACTCATGGCGGGGAATGCGGTCGTCATTAAACCATCTGAGCTGACTCCTCTCACGGCTCTGTTCGTTGTCGAGCTTGCTCAAAATGCCGGATTCCCGGAAAGTCTACTCCAGGTCGTGATAGGCGCGGCGGAGACCGGCGAGGCGCTGATCGATCACGTCGACATGATTGCCTTCACTGGAAGCGTAGAGGTCGGGAAGCAAGTCATGCGCAGGGCCGCTGATCGATTGATTCCAGTATCGCTGGAGTTGGGCGGCAAGGATCCCATGATTATTCTCAAGGACGCTGACCTCGAGCGGGCGGCCAATGCCTGTGTCTGGGGAGCGCTGATGAACTCGGGTCAAGTATGCACGTCCATTGAACGGGTCTACGTAGAAGAGCCGGTCTACCAGACCTTTGTCGATAAAGTCGTACAAAAAGTGCGGTCGTTGCGGCAGGGACCCAGCAACGAGGAGGTCGATCTCGGCAGCATGACATCTCCGGAGCAATTCCAAAAAGTCTCGACGCAAGTCAGCGAAGCTCTCACCCAAGGCGCCCGAGCTCTCACCGGTGGGCAGGCGAATCCGAAGTTCTCTGGGCTCTATTATGAGCCCACGGTGCTCGTCGATGTGAATCACGACATGTCCATCATGCGAGAAGAGACCTTTGGTCCCGTGCTGCCGATCATGAAGGTACGAGACGCTGACGAAGCGCTGCGTTTGGCAAACGATTCTCGCTACGGTTTAGATGCTTGCATTTTCACCCGGGATAAAGAGAAGGCGCGCCAGATGTCCGAAAAGCTTCTCGCCGGCACAGTCTGCATCAACGATGGGTTGGTCAACTACATCATTCCCGATACATCGATGGGCGGTGTCAAAGAAAGTGGCTTCAGCCGACGACACGGCGTGGAGGGCATCCGCAAGTACTGCTATCAGAAATCCATCGTCATCGACCGTTTTGGAATGAAAAGTGATTTCCCATGGTTCCCCGCCAGTGAGAAGAAAACCACGCAGATGCGCCGGCTGATCAGCCTATTCTGGCGCTCCGGCTGGAGGAACAAATTCCGTTCCCCCAACCGGCCCGCGCAAAACTGAATCCCTTGAACTCCATGAGTGATTCGACTAAGTAGAATTGATATTCTTGATTCCACCAAAGGAGACTTCGCATGGCTAAAGATCTACCGGGTTTCATCGCCCAAGAGGGGGCCAAAAGAGAGGGCTCTGTCATTCGTGAGAAGAACTTCATCGACGCGAACAATTATGAGACCGTTGCCTATCTCAAGCACCTCGATGTGCGCAACGAACCCAAGATGGTCTTGTTCGAGAACGTTCCCGCATTAAGCGGCAAAAAATCTGAGTTTCCGCTTTTTTACAATCCGTGGGTCACGCGACAGTATGTCGCCGACTCCCTGGACATGGGAGATATCAAGTCCGGCATGGAGGTGAGCCTGGAGGTCGCCAGACGGGAATTACAAACGGGTTCGGTGGAAGTGATTCCGCCGGAAAAAGCGCCCGTCAAACAAGTTGTCTTAACGGGGGACAAGGCCGACTTGAGAACTCTACCCTTCCCCATCCACCAGAAAGACGATGCCGGAGCCTATCTGACCATGGCCTGCGCCATGAAGGGGCTGAACCGTGATTTTTACGATATCACGTTTACGAAAAACAAATTCTACGAACCGCGCCGCATGAGCTTCTCCGCTCACAAACATCATCATCTGGAAGCCATGACCTGTGAATATGAAGCCCAAAACAAACGGGCCCCGGTAATCGTCATCTTGGGTCACCACCCCGCTTTCTATCTTTCCACTTGCTGCATGACTCCCATGGGCAACAACGACTATCTAACCGCTTCGGCGTTTCTCCAAGAGCCGCTCCGGCTCACGCCTTCTACGACGTGGGGCGACAAATTTCTCGTGCCCGCGGACGCCGAAGTGATCATTGAAGGAGAGGTTCCGCCCGGGGTACGCGATACGCAAAATCCTTTCGGCGAAATCCTGGGTTACTATCAAGTGGAGATGCAAGTGCCGGTCATCGAGGTAACCGCCATCACCTACCGAAGGAACGGGATTGTCGAAGACTTCTGGCCCGGGCATATGGATCACTGGAATCTCGGGAGTATCCCCAAAGAAGGAAGCGTGTATAACGTCATCAAGAAAAATATACCCGGGATCAAGGCGATCCACCTCCCCGCTTCCGGCGCGGGACGCTGCATCGCCTACATTTCCATCAAAAAAGAATTCGAAAATGAGCCCAACAAAGCAGGCATGCAAGCCTTCGTTGAAATGCCCAACCTGAAACTTGCGGTCGTCGTCGACGACGACATTGACGTCTTCAACGAGCGGGATGTCATGTGGGCGGTGGCGACCCGAGTCCATTGGGACAAGGACATTGAGATCATTCGTGAAGTACAGAGCTTCCGTGGCTGGCTGGGCGATTCCGTGGCCATCATTGACGCCACCATCCCGCTGAAGGGCGGTTGGCCCAAACGAAACGAGGTTCAGCCAGAGGCCTTCGAACGAGTGGCCAAGTTCTTCAAATAGCTGAAGGGACCCTCATGGCTGACACGATCAAATTTATTTACAAGGCGACGTGAACGACCTGCCGGAAAGCAAGAAGTTTCTTGCAAGCGAAAAAAATCGATTTCGAAGAGCGGGAGTACGGCAAGAACCCATTCACGGAGAAGGAGTTGCGGGACATCATCGGCAACGACCCGATCCAGCTTTTTCTGAATACCCGCACACCCCTGTATCGTGAAAAAAACCTGAAGCAGAAACCGCCATCGAAAGACGAAGCGATCCAGCTCATGCTCAAAGATCCGAACTTGCTGAAGCGCCCGGTGATCATCAAAGGGAAGAAAAAGCTCACGGGTTTCAACGAAGCTGAAGTCAGCCAACTGCTCTAGCCGGTTCTTATCCCGGATGCCGATGACGAGGGGCTACTGTGGATGCGCTTGAGTATTTCAATCCATAGGTCGGACTAAAAAGGGTGCGCCATGAATGAGGAAACGCTATCGGGTTTAACGCTGTTCAATCGAGGCAAGGTCCGCGACATTTACGACGTGGGGGATAAGCTCTTGTTGGTCGCGAGCGACCGCATCTCCGCCTTCGACGTGATTCTGCCGACCTTGATTCCGGGCAAGGGTAAGATTCTTACAGCCTTGTCGGTCTATTGGTTCGGCGTGATGCAGGATATTATTCCCCACCATTTGATTACGGCCAATGTCGATGAATTTCCGGCAGCCTGTCAGCCGCACCGAGCTGAGCTGGAAGGCCGAACTATGTTGGTCAAGAAAAGCTTACCCGCTCCGGTGGAGTGCATCGTTCGAGGATATCTCGTCGGTTCGGGGTGGAAAGACTATCAACAAACCGGAGCCGTCTGCGGCATCCCGCTACCAAGGGGCTTGGTGGAAGCCTCCCGCCTGGATCATCCGATCTTCACGCCGTCGACGAAGGCTCCGGTCGGAGCTCACGACGTTAATATCACGTTCGACGAGATGGTCGGGAAAGTCGGAAAGAAAAGGGCGGAGGCCATGCGCGACGCGACCATCGCGATCTATAGCCGCGCGCGAGAAATGGCGGAGAAAAAGGGAATCATCATCGCCGATACCAAGCTCGAATTCGGCTTGGAAGGCAATAGTATTATATTGATCGACGAGGTGCTCACCCCCGACTCTTCCCGTTTCTGGCCCGCAGACGGCTACCAGCCGGGCAAGACGCCGGAAAGCTTCGACAAACAATTCGTGCGCGACTATCTCATCAATCTTCCTTGGGACATGAAATCCCCGCCGCCGGTTCTGCCGCAAGAAGTAGTCCGGAAAACCCAAGAAAAATATACCGAGGCGCTTAAAAGGCTGACAAGCAATTAGAACGAACGCAGCCATCCGGATTGGGGCAGGTTGGGCCAACTTCGCCTAACCCGAATTGAAGAGTCTCAGTCTGCCCGTCGTCCCTTCGCGGGTGAATCTGTAAAAATGCCAGTGGGTCACGCAGCGATTCATGAATTGCGCAAAGCCAAAGACACCACTTTGATAACGCCGCATCTGTTTGAAAAAATAGCGCAGATACACGCCGCCGACTTGTTTGAGACTGCCATCCTTACGAAGCTCCCAAAACAATTTCCATGCCAGGATCACCCCGTATCCGAGGGCTTGCATGGCCTTGTTTTCCTTGGCCTTGGCGAACATCTCCCTTCGCCGGCGGCGAAATTCCGGATATTGATAGATTCTGAAATACCGGTCGAGAAACGCTTGAGGTGTGTAGAGCCGCTTGAGAAGCTGCCAGTACCCTTGCTGCAGTTCAGCGGGGGTCATCTGCTTCGGTACGATATTGCAATTCGCGTCATCCAGCCGTAGACGACCTTCTTTCTTTAATCTTTCAAAAAGCGGAGTCTTCGGCACTGCGGCAAGCATCCCGACCATCGCCAACAAAATCCCGTTGTCCTGAATGAATCGGAACTGATCTTCAAAGATTGTTTCATCATCGTTGTCGAATCCGACGATGAACCCGGCGCTGATATCCAATCCGGCGTTCTGAATTCGCGCCAGCTTGGCGTCAAGGGAATCTCCCCGGGTGTTCTGAAACTTTTTGGTTTCATTGAGAGATGCCACTCTCGGCGTTTCAATCCCGATGAACACGGAGCGAAAATTCGCCTGATACAGCAACTCGAGAAGCTCGGCGTCGTCGGCGAGGTTGACGCTCGCTTCGGTAGTGAGGCGCAAGGGGTAACCGTGCTTTTGCTGCCAGGGGATAATCAGCCGGAGCAGCTCTTTGGCCAACTTCTTGTTGCCGATGAAGTTGTCGTCGACGATAAAGCAGGAAAAGAAGCCGGCTTGGCGCATTTCATCGAGTTCCTCGATCACCTGTTCGGGACGCTTTGTGCGCGGGCGGCGGCCGAAGGTCACGATGATGTCACAGAATTCACATTGGAAAGGACAACCCCGCGAGAATTGCAGAGACCCGGACGCGTACCGGTCAACCTTGAGCAGATCGACCCGAGCTTTGGGCACCCGAGTCATGTCCGTGGGATTTTCCTGCTTGTAAAATTTTTTATACTCCCTGCCGGCGGCAAAACACTCGACGAATTCGGGCCAGGTCTCATCGGCCTCGCCGGAAAACAGGACGTCGCACGAGCCGTCGAAGAAGGGTTCATCCACGGAAGCGTAGGCCCCGCCGACCACCGCGAAGACCCCCATTTGACGAAGCGGTCGCAAGATCTCTCGCATGCGATCCCGTTGGACTATCATTCCCGTTACGCCGACGATGTCGAACCCTTTGAGAAACTCGAAGTCGATTTCCTCGACGTTCTCGTCGAGAAGATAAACCTCATGGTCGGGCACCAAACCCGCGAGATGCGCCAGTGCTCCCGTGGTCATCGTACACTTCTTGTTCCCGGGATAGAGCGGCAAGGCGTAGTCGAAGCCCCAATAAGAGGGCTCAAATTTCGGATTGATGAGACAAATTTTCAATCGCTTCATGCCAAAGGCAATCTTTTAAATTTCGATTTTTTCAAATCGGTAGTTGTCCGCCCGATGTCCGACGCGGAGGTCTCGTCTTGCGGTTGTTTGGTTCGGCCGAGCGCGCTCCTCGACAACTATGACTTGATCCAGCCTTGTTCTCGGTAGTAACGAGCGACTCGCTCAGCCAGCTCCCGAGCCATGCGCCTAGCGTCGGAGTCTTGCGCCGCCAAATAGGCTTCACTCGCAACGGCTCCTCGCTTCAAATCACTTCGGATCGTCGCATCCCCCTGCGCTTGAAGACGCAAGTTGAACCCGGTTCCTTGATAGAACCAAATACGCGCTCGCATCGTTCCATCGTCTTTGTCCCCCCACAGAAACCGGCCCCTGATGGAGAGGGTGTTCATTTGAGGAGGGGCCGCCTCAGTCGCGCGTTGCGCGTCTATGCCGCGGCCGCGTAGCTCCTCGACCAGAGTGCCGGTCAGCATCTTCGCAACTGATTTTCCGGCCCGCATCTCCTCCTCCGTTCGAGCGTTCGTACCCGTGCCCGCAACCGAAGCGGCGGGCTCCAAATTTAGATCGCTATCCGCGTTTGCGACTTCAAAATCGTGCACCAGGACGCGATCGGGCCTGGCCAACCCCGCCGGCGCGCGCACCGTCGGTGTGATTGTAGCCGTCGCGCAGCCGGAAGCTAACAGGAGGCAAAGCAGCCGCGGCAGATTCAAAATTTGATGTAAGTGGCGGTTCAGGATCTTGCTGCCGTAACCCACCCTCCATCGGGCGTCCCAATAGGCCGCACGCGCCCGGCGGATCTTTTCAACTGACATCATTCTGTGATCTCCTCCCCGCTTGCCTGCGGCTCACACTCTGACCGCGCCGCATCGTACATTGCCATTATAGAAAACGAGGCCCCGCCGGCTGGTGGGGTCTGTGATTTGCGCTGCAGATTCTTTATAGCAAAGCTGCCCTAGTCCTGCCATCTCTAATTTTCCTGAGGTAATCGCGACGGGGCAGTGCATCGGTCAGTGTATGCCAGCCCGCTTCTTGTAACAAGTTACTACGGTCATTGGCTCCAGCCAGTAGCCGAACGCGGAACCTGGTTTCAGATAGGAAGAATACAGTCGAACAGGCTAGACCCGGGCTACCTGAGCCACGATCCAGCGCCCTGACTGGCTGGTGTCTCGGACGAGCGTAGTAGCTCTTTCGGAATAACGGTAAGAGTCGGTTTTCTGCAAGATCGAGAGGGTTGAAAGCGGCAGCCGAACGAACGTTCACGCCGTCCCGAAAAAATCAGGGACATCACGCCTGATCTTTGAGACTCAACGTGGCATTGGCCTTTCTCCGGCCATGTTTGAGTTTCGCATGAGCCAAGAGTCGATCATAGCTTGTTTAAAACGCCATTGACCGCCCACTTTAAAGGCCGGAATCTGCTTTTGTGTAACCAAACGGTAAACAGTAAACCGGTCGACTTTTAGATAGTTAGCGACCTGTTGAATCGTAATCAATTCTTCCATTGTGGGTACCCCCGCGTTAATGTTATCAATTGAAGTTCCTGAGTCACCTCTTGGTTCATCGACCTTTCTAAGGTTCCTTTTTCTCACACGATATTCAAGAGTACAATCGAGCGCTATCAGGTACGCCCTGATTCTTACTTCTAAATTCCTTAGAAAGTAGCGCCGGCCCCCCCCGCCGCCACCCACACGGACCATTTTCCGCCTGAGAAATGTGATCTGCGTGGACAACGGCAGGTTTTTCGGGAACACGTCATGACAGCTGAGAAGCGACATGGAGCCGAAGATGTCGTCGTCATCGCCGATCAACTCGTAAGAAGTCCGCATCGTTTCGTTGATCGCGAGGATCGATACGGAAACACGCGTTTGTGTCACAACAACAGAAAACAGAGCCACGCAACGATCGTAGGCACCAGAGCACCCAGGAACAAGCCGAGGGCGCTGACGCCATCCTCAAAGTGTTTGTCCAGGATCGACTGCCCCGCGGGGTTGGGCGCGTTCGCGATCACGGTCAAGCCTCCTCCCGCCACGGCCCCCGCCACGGCGGCATACTTCATCCCGTCGGTGAAGGTAGGCACCAACGTGCTCAGGTAGGTAATCGCGGCGTTGTCGTTGAAGGCCGTGAGAGCTGTTGCGGCGAGCATGAGCGGCACGTCACCCAGCCGGCTCAACACCGGAGCGATCCACCACTGCTGTAAGCCACCATGAATCACCAGGCCCGCCAGGAAAAAACCGACCAGCACGGGTGGACGAAGGCTGAAGTCGCGCTGAAAGTCCTCGGTTACCTCGCTAAACGCCAGGAAGAACAATAGTGTGAAGATCAGATAAGGCGAGTCGTGGGAGTGAATCACGGCAAATAATAGAAACAAAAGATGCCCGATGGTCACCCAGAGCGGGATGACTTCGCGCTCGAACTCCGGATGGGCTGTGGCTTCTAGCCGACCCAGGCGATGAAGCTCCCTACGGAAAAACAGGTAGTAGGCTGCAACCGAGATTAGAATGGCGACGGCGGCCTTCCAGCCGAAGTGCCGAAGCATAAAAGGCGTGCTCCAGCCCCAGGCATCCGCCACCATCAGTACGGGCGGGGCGGCGAAGTGTGTCAAGGTCCCCCCAACGGAAATGGCCACGAACAAAAGCCCCAGGGTGCCGTAGGCGAGAATTTTCCCAGGCCTCAATGGGTAAAACTTTTGCACCAGCAGCGAAGCACAAATAGTCATCGCCGCGGGTTCGGTAATCAGTGACCCCAAAAGCGGGCCCACCGTGAGAATGGCCAGCCACCATGCCACCGGTTTCTCACTCCCGAGTCGCGCCAGAACCTGCAAGGAGTTTTCGGCCAGACGCAGAATCGGCTGCGTCGACGCGATGGCCATGATGACCACAATGAAAATAGCCTCCGTGAAATCGACCTGCTGATTGAGGTAGTTTCCCGCCGCGCCCGGTCCCACAAAAACTTCCATGAGCAGCAACAGGGGGATGGCCCAGATACCGAACACGGCTTCCACCTCTCCAAGAAAATGAAACACCCGAGCCGATGGAGAAACTCGTAGCTGACTCGCCTTCCGGCCGGACACGGTGGCCCGCCCTAAGGATTCCATGTGCCGGCGTTCCAGCACACGAGCGATATGGAGAAACCGGTGCGTGAGGAAGGTATGGACGATGGCGCAAAAAAATAACAGCGAGGCCCAGAGATTGAAGGGCACCTTGGACACCCGATTCGCTAGGATGTCCCAGAGGCTCGTCATTTGCGCGTCACCGTAACTCTCCAAGGGCGGAGGAAAAGAAACGGGAGCCTCTATGACGTCACGAGCACTCACAGCCGCAGTACCCGATAGCAGCCACAGCGATATGAGGATAGCTGATTAAAAAAACATTCTGGGAACAGTCCAAGAGTACTCGAACCATAGCTTTGATATTTTGCTCGCGATCGCCGTACACAATGCGCTGACCGATCGCTACAGGCCTGTCGTGGAGTTCTACTTTTTCACTTCACGACTGACTTAGACATTGTCGCTTTCTGTGGAACTGGCGCGGCCGGATGCCGGCTTGTGCTGTCCCCACCTCCAGCCACTGATTTGAGGCGCGTCCTCGCCGTGTTCGTAGATATATTCCTTGTGATCGATGAGCGCATCGCGGATCGCCTGTTTCGCATAGGCTGCCCGGGCCCCCAACTGCGGCACACGGTCGATCACGTCTTGCACTAAATGGAAGCGGTCGAGATCGTTGAGCACGCACATATCGAAGGGGGTGGTGGTGGTCCCCTCTTCCTTGTAACCACGCACGTGCAGATTCTCATGGTTGGTGCGCCGGTAGGTGAGCCGGTGAATCAGCCATGGGTAGCCGTGAAAAGCAAAAATGATCGGCTTGTCCGTAGTGAACAGCGCGTCAAAATCTTTGTCGGCTGAGTCCGTGCGGGTGCTCGTTATGCGGCTGCAGGGTCATCAGATCGACGACATTGATCACTCTGATTTTTAAGTCGGGAACGTGCCGGCGCAACAGGTCCACCGCTGCGAGAGTCTCCAGGGTCGGCACGTCACCACAACAGGCCATGATCACATCGGGTACACCGCCACGATCGTTGCTCGCCCACTCCCAGATGCCGATCCCGGCGGTGCAGTGCTTGACGGCTTGGTCCATATTCAGCCACTGGGGAGCCGGCTGTTTGCCGGCGATAATAACATTCACATAGTTGCGGCTACGGAGGCAGTGATCCGTCACCGAAAGCAGGCAGTTGGCGTCGGGCGGCAGATAGACTCGCACGATTTCAGCCTTCTTGTTGACCACATGATCGATGAAGCCGGGGTCCTGGTGGCTAAAGCCGTTGTGATCTTGCCGCCACACGTGAGAAGACAGCAGATAGTTGAGCGAAGCGATCGGCCGGCGCCAGGCAATGCCGTTACTCACCTTGAGCCATTTGGCGTGCTGATTGACCATGGAGTCGATGATATGGATGAAGGCCTCATAACAAGAAAAAAATCCGTGGCGCCCGGTCAGGAGATATCCTTCGAGCCATCCTTCGCATTGATGCTCGCTCAGCATCTCCATCACCCGACCGTCGGGAGCCAAGTGGTCGTCGTAGGGATAGCGATCCGCCATCCAGGCGCGATTAGTAACATCAAGCACGTCTTGCCAACGGTTCGAGTTGTTCTCATCCGGACTAAACAGACGGAAATTTTTGCTTTCCAGATTGAGCTTCATGACGTCGCGCAAAAAATCCCCCATGACCCGAGTGGCTTCGGCATCGACGGCACCGGGGCTCGAAATCTTAACCCCGTAGTCGCGAAAGTTCGGCAGCCGGAGATCTTTGCGCTGGAGGCCACCATTCGTATGCGGATTGGCGCTCAAGCGCCGCTCGCCCGTCGGCGGCAGCTCAGCCAGTTTGGGGATGAGTATCCCCTTCTCGTCGAACAGCTCCTGCGGCTTATAACTCTTCATCCAGTTTTCGAGGATCTTTACGTGTTTGGGATTTTCATGCATCTCACCCATCGGCACCTGGTGGCTTCGCCAGTAGTCCTCGGTGCGCTTGCCGTCGATCTCCTTGGGACACGTCCAGCCCTTTGGGGTGCGCAGAACAATCATGGGCCAGCGTGGCCGCTTTACTCTCCCGTTTCCCCGCTTACTAACGGTTCGCGCCTCGGTCTGAATCTGTTTGATCTCGGAGATAACTCGATCGAGTGTCCCGGCCATAAGCCGGTGCATCTTCTCCGGCTCATCGCCTTCGACGAAATACGGCGTGTAGCCGTAGCCACGAAAGAGCTGCTCCAACTCCTCGTGACTGACGCGCGCCAACAGCGTGGGATTGGCAATCTTGTAGCCGTTCAGATGCAAGATCGGTAGCACCGCGCCATCGGTCACCGGGTTGAGAAACTTGTTTGAATGCCAGCTTGTGGCCAACGGCCCGGTCTCCGCTTCGCCATCCCCGACGACGCAGGCGACGATTAAGTTGGCATTGTCGAAGGCCGCTCCATAGGCGTGGGAAAGAGCATAGCCCAGCTCACCACCTTCGTGGATCGAGCCCGGCGTCTCGGGTGCCACATGGCTCGGAATACCACCGGGAAAGGAGAATTGCTTGAACAGCTTTTTCATTCCCGCTTCGTCCTGGGAAATATTCGGATAAACCTCGCTATAGGTTCCCTCTAGATACGCGTTGGCCACCAGACCCGGCCCACCGTGTCCAGGCCCCGTAATATAAATCATGTCCAGGTCGTTCGCTTTGATGACCCGATTGAGATGAACGTAAATAAAATTCAAGCCCGGCGTGGTGCCCCAATGACCCAACAGCCGTGGTTTGATGTGCTCTTTGCTCAATGGCTTCTTCAGCAGCGGATTATCGTAAAGATAAATTTGCCCCACCGACAAATAGTTGGCGGCGCGCCAGTACGCGTCCATCAGCTTTAATTGTTCCCTGGATAGTTTTTCGAGCATTGCGGTTCTCCTCTTGGTTTATCTTAGCGGACACAGCTTCTCGCGCAATGCCGAAAAGGAATTTCAATGCGCGTCGTAGGATGAAAGGAGGGTTTCCAGAAATCTATCTTTCGAGTTTGATGGTCAATCCGCCGCCACCCAGCTGCAGCCTGACGCCCTGCGTAGTTGAGCGGAGATGTATAACCACGCCATTTTGATTGCGCAGCACGATGCTTCCCATCCCACCGCCCAGTGCAAACCCCGCTTCACCGGCGAAATAGATTCCTTCAAACAGCCCCAGGTCCACCAACTTGTAGATGTCCCCGACGGCGCTCGCCGTTGCAATGCCAAAATCAAGCATAGTAAGACCGTTAACGGAAAACCGGAACTCTCTGTCCGCGAAGCTCAGCGTCCCCTCTCCCCAGCTCACGCCGATGCCGAACGCAATCGACTTGGTTTGGATAGCTATCCTTCCCGAAGGCAACGGCCTCTCACTCGAAACGGCGAACGGTGCAATCGCTAGAAAGAGAACAGCTAGGGTAAGTCCCAAGATTTTATGCAGCTTAAGCAGGTTTCGAGTCCTCCTCGAGGCACAAACTTATCGTCGCGACTAAAGGCCGTCGGTCACTTCGTCGTGAATAATCCGCCGTCTACGTCTGTATAACACCTCGAGCCCAATTGTTCGGCAAGGGTCCTGTGGACAATGTATCGAAAAACAGTAAGACTGCCTATTGGACCTTGGTCCAATGGCAATGGGGAAGGCTCTTCGCCTTTTTTCCGCTTAACGCGGTTGGGATGGTTTGAGCTTTGCCCTGCCACACGAGATGAGTGAAGCGCTGGCCATTGATCTGGCGCAAGTTGTCACTTCGACGCTTCGGGAATGCTCAAAACGTCGAAGGTTCACGGGTCCATTGCACGTCTCTATCCCAAGAGCTAGAATCAATGCCGGCGATGTGAGCGGCTTCTTTCTGGACGGAGGCATTTCTTGAGTCCATCATCAAAACATATTGCACTTTGGTTGGTCTTGGCGCTGGTTCTGGTTGCGATTTTCAGCGTTTTTAACAAACAATACCGGCGCGAACCGGAAATTATTTTCAGCGACTTTATGGGGGGTGTCGAGCGCGGCGACGTTCGAGAGGTCGTGATCCAGGGACATCATATTCAGGGCAAATACAAGAACGGTGACCAGTTCAGAACTTTTGAGCCGGATGATCCGCAGCTGGTGAAGTCCTTGCGGGATAAGGACGTGAAGATCGCCGCAAGGGCCGAGGACGATTCGCCGTGGTACTTGGTGCTCCTGATTAACTGGCTGCCCATGCTGCTTCTGATTGGGGTGTGGATATTTTTCATGCGCCAGATGCAGGTGGGCGGCGGCAAGGCGATGTCCTTTGGCAAAAGCCGCGCAAAACTGCTTACGGAGAATCAACACCGGGTGACCTTTAACGATGTCGCCGGCGTGGATGAGGCCAAAGATGATCTGCAAGAGATCATCGCATTCCTCAAAGATCCGAAAAAATTCACGAAGCTGGGCGGCCGAATTCCCAAAGGGTGTTTGCTCGTGGGCGCTCCGGGAACTGGCAAGACTCTGTTGGCGCGTGCGATCGCGGGCGAAGCCGGGGTCCCGTTCTTCAGTATCAGCGGTTCCGATTTCGTAGAAATGTTCGTCGGCGTCGGTGCTTCCCGAGTCCGTGACCTTTTCGTTCAAGGCAAAAAGAAGGCGCCTTGCATCATTTTTATCGACGAAATCGACGCGGTTGGGCGTCACCGCGGAGCCGGCCTCGGGGGCGGCCACGACGAGCGCGAACAGACGTTGAACCAGCTGTTGGTCGAGATGGATGGGTTCGAGTCCAACGAGGGAGTCATTTTGATCGCTGCAACCAACCGGCCTGACGTTTTGGATCCTGCGTTGCTCCGTCCAGGACGGTTTGATCGACACGTGGTGGTACCTCGACCGGACATCAGAGGGCGAGAAGGTATTCTGCAGGTGCACACCCGTAAGGTGCCCTTGTCAACGGATGTGGACGTCCGTGTGCTGGCGCGATCCACGCCCGGCTTTACCGGCGCGGACTTGGAGAATCTCGTAAACGAAGCGGCTTTGTTGGCAGCTCGGAATGACAAGGAAAACGTCAACATGCTCGACTTGGAGCTGGCCAAGGACAAGGTCATGATGGGCGCGGAACGGCGCAGCATGATTATCAGCGATGAAGAGAAGCGCAATACGGCTTATCACGAAGCCGGTCATGCATTGGTAGCGAAATTACTCCCGGGTGCCGACCCGATCCATAAAGTTACGATCATTCCTCGCGGTATGGCTTTGGGGCTGACGCAGCAACTGCCCACGGACGAAAAGCACACCTACCCCAGGGAATATCTCCTCAATAATTTGGTCATTCTGTACGGCGGGCGCGTGGCGGAAGAGCTTGTGCTCGAGCATACGACGACCGGCGCGGGAAACGATATCGAAAAGGCGACCGATCTGGCGCGCCGGATGGTCTGCGAGTGGGGAATGAGCGAAAAGTTAGGCCCCATGACGTTCGGCAAGAAAGAAGAAGAGATTTTTCTGGGAAGAGACTTTACACAGAAAGCCGACTATTCCAAGAGCACGGCCATTGAAATAGACGCTGAGGTCAGGCGCATTATCCAGGAGAGTTACCATCGAGCCAAGGATCTGTTAAAGACTAATCTGGGTCTGCTGCATAAAGTTGCGGAAAACTTGCTCGAAAAAGAGGTTCTGGACGGTTCGGAGATTGACGCTATAGTCAGAGCTTTCGGCGGCAACGGCGGAGAACCGTTCACACCATCGAGTGCGGCGGCCGTTGCCTAGGTAGACCGTCCGATCCGCGCCCTAATCCCCCTCATTCCTCCATCGGCACGATCCACTCGGCCGGGTCGTCCGGGCTCGCACCCTTCGGACGAACCGCGCCCCCGATCTCCAGATCGCGCCATTGGAGCGGGCCGTGGACGCCCTGCAGTATCAATCGCACCCGCCGCCGAGAACCCTCGACGCGAACTTCCATGAAGCTCTGAAAGAACGGGGCTCGATTAAAGTCGAATATTCCGGAGAGCGCTTCCACCGAAGCCGGCCAGGCGTTGAAGCGCTTGATCCACCACCACACCGGCCATTTCCACCTGCCGGTCTCGTTCTCGAGCTTCGCGCGGACGGCCTCCGTGCTCGGGTAGAACGCCCAGTCCTGCACAGGGGCTGGCGAAGGCCAGTCGAGCGCCGTGCCGATACTGAGATAGGCTCCGCCACCGCCGTTGACGAAGTGATGCATCACATGCTGGCCGTCGCCACTGTCATAGGCTTCCCGGTAGTACTCGAAGTCGTGGGTGTCTCCCGCCATTACGATCGGAGTCTTATACTGGCGCAGGAGACGATGGATGCTGCCGAAAGCTTCGTCGGTTCCCTGATAGCCGCCGCCGGCATAAAGCGGATGGCCGAGGATCACCATCGTGAACCGGCCCCGCGCTCGCGACAGCGCTTCTTCGAGCCACCTGGCCTGAGCGGGATCGATGCGGCGCAGGATACCGGTGTCAACGGCAATTAGAGAAAACTTTTGTCCGTGGATCTCGAAGAACGGCGCGCGCTGCTCGCCGGTTCGGACACTATATTCCTTTCGTAGTCGCGCCGCTTCGCTTATCGCGCTGGCGACACCGGGTCGATCCGGCGGCGTGATCACTGCCGTCAACTGCTCGCGCGCGTCCATCGCCGCCTGCGCGGCCACCGGCTCCATCAGGTTCGCGGCAAAGCCGTCGAGCGCGCTGAACCAGTCATGATTGCCGGGAATCGCATAGATCGGCTTCTCGAAGCCTTTGAACGGCAGGTAGAAATTGAACTCGTAGTCGCGCATCGCGCCACCAGGATAGATCACGTCCGACGACACGACGAGGAACTTCACGTCCGGACGCCGGCCCAGGTCGAGATAGCGGTCACGCAACGATGCCTGCGACGGATCGCCTTCGCCGGGATCACCGATGACGAGAAAGCTGAAGTCCGCGGCGTCGCTGACGCCGTCGGGTCGCACTTCAAACAGTGCTTCCTTGGACACGCCGGTGGGCAGCACTTCGCGCTCGACGGCCGCGATCATCGCCTCGCGCCAGATGTCAGTCCGCGCTTCGGTGACCCTCTCCCAGAAGGCGCTCGCCCAGTTCTCTGTGTTAAAGTACCAGCTAAAGCCCCAGATCGGATTGATGGCCACGACCACGGCCACGATGGGCAAGCCAGCGCGGAGCCACTGTGAGACGGCGGCGCGCAGCGAACCGCGCGTCAGCCGCAAGCGGACGCCCCACCTGAGCCGGCTGTCGAGCCACCAATTTACCGCCTGCTCACCAAGACCCAAATCTTTCGCCTGGGTCTGATCCGAGAGGCGACGCTCCCAAACTCGCCGTTCGATGGGCCGCGTAAGCCGGCGCCAGCTGAGCCATGCGGGAAGCAGCAGCACGGCGACGAGCAGAGCCGAGAGCATGTCGCCGATAACAGCCACCAGCGGTGAAATCAGACCAAGCCAGGTCCAGTCCGCCTGCAGGCGCCCGGCATGGATGGCAAAAAATACCAGGATCAGAACGATGATCCAGAAGGCATCGACGGGCAGCGCCGCCAGCTCGCGCTCGACGGCGGCGGCACGCAGCCGGCCAAATTCGGCGTGCGGCGGCAGGCCGAGTCGTTCATCCGGATGTTCATTGGTCGCCCGAGCGAAATCGACGTCTTCGATGCCTTTGTCTGGAGCGAAGAGCGCCGTCCACCCGCTGGACATGATGTAGAGCCCGAGCCCCACTCCAAGAACAACGGCACCCGTGGAGGCGCCCTGCCGCCAAATCAGCAGCGCGAGGAGGAGATTGACGATGCCGTTGAAAATTGTCCACCAGCGCGTTTGGCCGAGCTTGTCTCTAAGCGCGCTCACGATCTTCGTGACACCGTCTGCCGCCACGATCAGCGCGAGGAACGCCAGAAGCCCGCCAATCACCATGACCGGCCGGGCGAAAAGCAGCAACCCGCCGAGGATCATCAGCACGCCCGTGAGATAGGTCGTCCATGTCGAGGACGACGATTGCGTTCGCAGGCCTTGGATAACCCCCACGGCCCCGGCAACCAGCACGATGAGGCCCAGGATTGAAATTGCCCACCCGCCCGCGCTGAAAGGCGTAATGATGGCAATCAGGCCGAACACCAACAACAGCGCGCCATAAGCGCGCTGTGAAAAGGAGACGGCGCGCATCATGAATCGAAGGTCCGCCGAATGCCGGCCTGTCTGGTCACGTCGACTACCATGATCTTCTTCAGTGAC
>CAVTUQ010000041.1:0-17558 GCA_963737905.1 uncultured delta proteobacterium
CTGCTTGGTACGTGGACAAAATCTTGAAGGGCGCTAAGCCCGCCGACCTTCCGGTGGAGCAACCGACGAAGTTTGAGTTCGTGATCAATTTGAAAACCGCCAAGCAGATTGGCCTGACGATTCCGCCGAATGTCTTAGCTAGGGCGGATAGAGTTATCAGATGAGGCAAGACAAATCAAAGGAGACGAAACAAGTACCGAAAAGCCGTGAGTGAGGTTTAGCCATGATCGATACACCAGTCCAGACTATCCCGCCGCAGGCCGAGCAAACGCAGTTCATCAATCATCTTCACGGGTGGATGCTTTTAGCGGTGGCCATTACGGGAGTTATTTCACTCGCTATGGTGACCCTTCCACTTATCTCGACTATCGTTCTGGGAACGGTCGCACGCGACATTGCTGGATTTGTTTGGTTGATAGTCCTCGAGTTGCTTCTAGTCGGCTACCTGGCACCGGCATTGCCGGGAAGGCCAGCTTTCTCAGCAAGCTCGGCCTTTCTGGGGTTAACGATCCTGAACGTACTTATCTTTTCATTCGTCTTAACCTATGCCGGGCGATCAATAGGCGAGACATACGTGTTCACTCTCTATGATGGCTTAGCCAACGGCGGCTGGCTGTGGCAACACGTCGGTGCGACCTTCAAGATAGTGCTCTACGGCTTCGTATTTGCGCTTGTGATTGGCGTCCCGGTTGGCATCGGTCTCGGCAGCACCCGCCTCGGGCACCCAATGTGGCAGGCAGCCATCGAGGCGATGTACGCCGTCCCTAAAACGATGCTCTATCCCATCTTCATCGTGTTGTTTGGCGTCGGTATCGGTTCGCGGATCGCCATAGCCTTCAGTCATGCTGTGTTCCCGTTAATGATCGGGGCTATGACCGGAACGGCGGCCCGGGCTCCATCCCTAGCCCCCGCACTGACAACTGCTGTGCGAACCGCCTTGACCTTGAGCGTTATCGGAGTCGTCCTGAGCGAGATGTACGTTTCTACCGAAGGGTTGGGCTTTCTCCTCATGGTTAGCGCCGTTGCCCGCGGCGGAGCCAACCGTGCACTGGGTATCATCCTTCTGCTATTTCTCGTGTTACTGCTGCTAAACGTTGGTCTTTGGGTACTAGAGATACGCTTGCGAGCCGCAGCGGAGCCCAATTACATCGAAAGACAAAAACCATGAGCGAAAGAATCTCTTCTCTCGCCCTTATGTCTACTAACCAATGAAGTCCTTAGTTAAGTCATGTCTCACAAGAATCTACAGATGGCGCATATCAGAAAACCCAGAATTGAGGATGCCGCAGGTCTAATTGAGCTTTTCAGACAACTCGATGAAGAAACGAGCTTCATGCTATTCGAGCCTCGGGAGCGAAACATCACCACAGAGCAACAAAAACATCGGCTTGAGGTATTTGAAAATTCTTCAACCGACATAATACTCGTAGCCGAAGACAACGGCATAATCGTTGGTTTCATCGTCGGGATTGGCGGTTCTGCAAATCGCAATCGGCATTCGCTGCACATCGCAATCGGAATACTCCAAGCGTATTGGGGGCAAGGGATCGGGCAGGAGCTCATGAGAAGTTTGGAATCTTTGGCAAAGGAAAGAAACATGCACCGTCTTGAGCTGACCGTTATGGCTCATAACGAGCGGGCGATTTCCCTGTACCAGAAATGTGGTTTTGAGTACGAAGGTATTAAGCGTGACTCCTTGAGGGTCGAGGGCGAGTATTTAAATGAAATCTATATGTCGAAGCTAATATAGCTGCGTCACGGCAGAAGCAGTAGAGAGATCTCCGCTTTGAAATTTCCACCTCATGACAGTTCCTTCCTAAGACAGGCACCCGCGGCAGCCTTGTTGACTTTCTACGACTTCTTTCCTACCTTGCCCTGAATCGCGTTCTTGCTGAAGATTTCCGAGAGCGGCAAGACCGACTAACGCATCCGATGACGGAAGGAGTGCTATTTATGTCAAGACTTAGAACGACTGTGATGTTGTTGGGTTTGATTTTATTATCGTCCGTTTGGAGTCATGTTGCCTTTGCCCAGCTAACTAAGATCAACGTTGGCTACAGCGCCATCAGCGGCGATCAGCTGCCGGCCTGGGTCGCCAAGGAGGCGGGCATCTTTGAAAAAAATGGGTTGGATGTCCAATTGATCTATTTCACCGGAGGTACGACCGCGGTCATGGCCTTGGTTTCCGCGGACACACCCATGAGCCAAGTGGCAGGAGCGGCAGTCGTGAATAGTGTTCTGGCTGGCTCTGATGCGGTGCTCATCGTCGGGGGCGTTACGTCGCTCAATTACTATTTGATGGCCCAGCCGAAGATCAAGACCGCCGAGCAGCTCAGGGGCGGTTCCGTGGCGATCAGCCGGTTTGGTTCGGCATCCGATTTTATCGCCCGCTTTGCGCTATCGAAAATCGGATTGACTCCCGGAAAGGATGTCACCCTTGTCCAAATCGGGAGCACGGGCGCCCGCATGGACGCTACCTTGGCCGGACGGGTGCAGGCCACGGTCATTAACCCGCCTGCGAGTTTTATCGGCCAGAAGCGCGGGATGACGGTCTTGGCGGACCTTCCCAAGCTGGGTCTTGTCTACCAGCACACCAGCGCGGCGACAACCAGAAAATATATCCGTGAAAACCCGGACATCGTCAGACGCTACGTCAAATCTCAAGTGGAAGCTGTGCATCGCATCTACACGGACAAGGAAATGTCCATCAAAGCTCTGTCCAAATACTTCGGCCGGGGGGTGGAGCCCGATATTCTGGAAAAAACCTGGGCGAATCTTCTCAATGAGTCCGTGCTTCCCAGGAAGCAATACCCCTCTCTTGAGGGGATTAAAACGATTCTAGCCACTGAAGCCAAAGGAAAGCCGGGGAAGCCTGAGGATTTCGTTGATTTGACTTTTATCCGTGAACTGGATCAGAGCGGATACATCGATTCGCTGTACAAGAAGAAGTGATCGGCACTTTGTGAGGATACCGAGATGACGGCGAAGCAGGCTCGTTTCATTCTTTTGGCCACGTTACTGGGGTTTATCGCTCCTCGCGCCTACGCCGCGGATAAGCTCGTCGCCGACTACGGCGGCCACGCGGGGTTTCAAAGCGCGATCTGGGTGGCGAAGGATCTGAAGATATTCGATAAATACGGGCTGGATGTCGAAGTCTTAATGATCACCGGCAGCGCTCGCTCGGTTGCCGCTTTGATGGGCGGCAGCACGCAGTTCGCCACGGGATCCGTGGTCGGCCCGCTGGCGGCAGTGACGCGCGGCTCTGACATCAGACTGATCGCGGCGTCCTATAACAAATTCCCTTACGCGTTCGTAGTTCGCTCAGACATCCGTACACCCAAGGATTTGCGCGGCAAGAAGATCAACATTCTCAATTTCGGCGGTTCCAACGATATCGCTTTGCAGCTCGCGTTCAAAGAATGGGGACTGAAAATGTCCGATGCCCAGGTGATCATCGGCGGCGACGCGCCGACACGACTGGCGGCGCTGATGGCCGGCCGGATGGACGCCACGATACTATCGCCTCCGCACCTAACCATCGCCACGCAAGCGGGATATCGGGTGCTCGCTGACATGGGCGACATGAGCGTCAGCTTCACCCAATCATCGTTGTACTCGAGGTGGGGCTATATCAAGGAGAACCGCGATCGAGCGAAGCGGTTCTTGCGAGCCTATTCCGAGGCCATTCACGTGATCAAGACGGACCGCACTCGAACGATGAAGGTTTTCGCCAATCGCATGCGCATCGACGATCCGGAGACGGTCAGGACGACCTATGAATATTACGCGCCGCGTTTTTCCTTGCCGCCCCGGGTGGATTTGAACGGCGTGCGCGACACACTCAACTTTTACGCCGAACAGAATCCGGATTTCAAGAACCGCAAGCCGGAGGAATTCATCGACCCCTCGTTGCTCGATGAATTGGAGAAAGAGGGCTTCTTTAAAAAGCTGGGGTCGTGATTACTTTGATGAATCCCGTTGATTTCATTACCCATCCTCTCCCTTGACGGGAGAGGACAGAGGTGAGGGTGAAAAATAAATCACCCCTCATCCTTACCTTCTCCCGCAAGGGGAGAAGGAACACACATTCGAATCCACTACTTTATTTTTAATTCCGCCTGCGCTTTTTTTGCGAAGCTCCAATCGACGATATCGGCGAGGGTTTTGTCATCTTTGGATTTGCGCGTGTCGCGCACCAGCTGAATGACGTTTTTCATGGTCTCGTCGGTAGCGATGCCGTCGCGAGTGTAGAGGCCGACGATATCCCGGTAAATGCCTTCACGAATATCCGCTTCCTTGATGCCCCACTTGGTCTCCATGATCGAGAGAATCTCACCCTTGCGGTTACGGATATAGTCGACGCTTTTGAGAATGGCTTTGATCATCTTGACGATCTCTTCGGGTTTGTCTTTCATCTTTTGGGTGTGGACAGCCAAGCCCCCGAGTGGGATGTTCATAATCTCGTTGAAAGACAAAATCTCATTGAAGCCGCGTTTGTGCGCGAGCTTGTTGAAGGGAGGCGTTAGCATGGCGGCGTCGATGGAGCCGCTGTCCAAAGCGGCATAGCGGGAAGAGCTGCCGCCGATCTGCAGAAAGATCACGTCCTTCTCCGGATTCATCCCGTATTTGCGTAAGATCATGATCGCTTCGCTGTGGGGCGTGCCGCCGAAGCTACTAATGCCGAACTTCTTGCCTTTTAGATCTTCCACGCGCTTTATGTTCGGTCCGGTGACGAGGTAATGATCGGAGCCTTCCATGACGGACATGACAATCCGCACAGGGAGGCCGGAAAGCGCCGCGCCGATGAAATTTGAGAAGGTCCCGCCGTAGTCGACGTTGCGAGTCACCACGCCGTTGACGACGACCTGGTTCTGCATAATGACGACGAGGGCGTTCAGACCTTCGTTCTTGAAGAAGCCTTTTTCTTCGGCGATTGCAAAAGGAAGCCCCGTGGTACCGGTTCGCGTCGTCAGTCCAACGGTAAGGCTGTGCTCTTGAGCCCCGACGCTGGGCGGGGGGATGCTCAGGAGGAAGACAATGACCGACAGCAGAGTGGTGAATCTGACTTTTTGCATAAAACCTCCCGTCTCCTATCGGCCGGGCAACCCATCGGCCTCAATCCGCGTGTCCCACAGGACCGCTTCACCGCCCAAGCTTGGACTAAAGAGGTCCACTTGTAGCTGCGTGGCGCAGCCCGGGCAAAAATACTCGTGGTACTCGCCGATATAGGGCTCCCCCGTGGGCAGCGGCGGCATGATTTCTTTTAGGTGCACGCTCCGATGCAGGGCATAGAGCTTGTAATTTTCCTTAGCATCGCAGAAGCAGTGGCCGCAGCGGCCGCAGCGGATAACTTTCCGCTTGCCATTGGTACTCACCTCCAGCGCGGCGTGAAATCGCAATGCTTGGCGCCAGCCGTTGCTTACAGTTGGTGAAAGACTGCTGGTTTTTCCGGAAACCGGCGCAGCGCTTTGCTTGCGAGCCTCACGGATCTCCTGTCGACGCCGCTCGGTTGCGGCGGTATCGACGATTTTTTCGTCGTCGCTGAGTATGACTCCGTAGACGCGCTCGGAAACTTCGCGGCTGACCCAGCCACGGCCGAAATCCTTCTGCACAGCTTTGGGATCGCGGTCGATGGGATCGCCGAAGCCGCCTCCTCCGGCTACGTAATCGACCAGCAAGCTTCCTTCCGGAAGCGGGATACGCTCGGGCACGCCGGCCGGAAGAAAGGATTTGCCCCAGTCCCCGGCGCGCATCGTTTGACCGGTGGGATGATTCCCTTTTCTGACTTTGTCGAGCATTTCCAAACCGGCTTCGACCATCACCCGGTTGGCGCCGATCCCGGTGGGATAGCCGCCGGAGAGGCCGAAACCGCCTTGGGCGACGCCGCCGTAGGGCTTGTAATCGACGCTGCAATCCTTGGAGCCATAGATAAGATAGATGCGGTAGCTACCCATGCCGCCGCGGTACTGACCGAAACCGCTGCCGTCGCAGTTATGCGAGCGGGTGAAATAGAGAAACGGATACTGCATCTCGATGCGCTCGATGTCGCTGATACCGGCGGAGGGGATGTTCATGTGACCGCCGGTGTTGACGCCGTCGCGGTGCGGCGCGGCGCCCATGCCGGCTCCATGGATGTCGTAGAGCCCCTGTGCTACCGGAATGCCTTCGCGTGTGTGGCCGCCGTAGAAGTATCCCGGCCCGCCGACAAACTCTAGATTGCCGGTGGTCGAGGCGTTGACGTCATCATAGCGAGCCGAGGCGTAGATCATTTTGGCGACCCCTTCGCAGACCGTGGAGACGAGTACGTTGCCGATACGAGGCGCGGCGCCACAGGCCGCGGGGTATTTGCAGTTGAGTATCGTCCCCTCCGGCACGTTGATTTTCACCGGGCGCATCTTGCCGTCGCTCCAGGGCACGTCCCAGAAAAGAGTATTGGTGAGCGCGAGCGCAATGTGTGCCACAGTGCTGGGTAAGGTCGAGTTGTGGTCCGTATCCGTCTGTGGACTGGTTCCGGTGAAATCGAAATGCAGCTCGGCATCTTTCTTCGTCATGGTGCAAAAAAGTTGCTGCGCCACTGATTTTCGCGTCTTGCGATCGAGGGTCGTGACGTACTGCCGCGTCACCCAGGTTCCGTTGGGCATCGACCTGAGTTTGGCGCGGGATTTGTTTTCCGAATCTTCGATCATCTTCTCGCCGGCCCGCTGCACGAATCTCAACCCGAATTTGTCAACCAAGCCCAGGTAACGTTTGCCGCAAATGTTGTTGCCGGCGATCATCGCCTTGAGATCGAGGCCGACGTATTGTGGATCGCGGCACATACCGGTGAGGGTTTGAAAAACATCCTCACGGAATTCTCCTTTCTCGACAATCTTGAGCCCGGGAACACAGATCCCTTCGTGGAAAACCTCGTAGGCGCCGCCGCGCAATACGCCACCGGTGTCCGCCGTGTGGGTGCTGGTGGCGGTCCAGGCGATTAAATCGCCGCGATAGAAGATCGGTTTGACGATCATCATATCGTAGGTGTGGGATCCGGCGACGTAGGGATCGTTGAAGAAGAACTGGTCGCCGTCGTGAAAGCCCGGGGTTTTGCTGAACCGCTGCATGAGGCTTCTGATGGCGTCGGAAGTCGCCGCCGCAAAGCGGAGATGTCCGGAGCAGGCGAGAACCATGATGCCTTTTTCGTCATAGAACGAGCTCATACACTCACCGCCCTGCGAAACGATGGGCGAGGCGGTGACGCGTTGCAAGGTCATGCGCCCTTCTTCGCCGATGGCCCACAGTCGGTGTAAGAACATTTCGTAGCGAACCGGATCGATTAACTGATTCCCTTTTTTCATTTTGCTCCTCTTATGCAAACGCGATCGTTCGTTTGCGCATCCACTGACTTAGCGGGCCGTTTTTTCCCTCACCCGTTCCCTCTCCTTGACGAATTTGCATGTTTAATGAGTCAACTCTTACGCTTCTCCATCGTTATCTTCTCGATTTCCTGCAACAAAGAAAGATCAACAAAATCTTTTGGCTGGAATTGCTTTGCCTTGGGCTCTTTTTCCGCCAGGAAGTCGAGCGCAGCCTGAATTCCCTCCACAGTCGGGTAAGGTGGTGTTTTAAACAGCGGCTGGCCGACTTTATAACTGTAATCCAAAACCACCGTATCCGTAGTGCTCATGTACTTAGAAAGGGTTTTCAGGGTAAAAGCTTTGTCGGCTTTGATCCGCTCGATAGCGGCGTTGTAAGCCCTCAACACCTTCAGCGTGGTGGCACGATTTTTCTCGATATATCGTCTGGTTGTCGCCAGGCTGGTGTGCTGGAACGAGATCCCGATTTGCGGCAGATAGGCGAGCTCTTTAAAACCGGCTCGGATCGCCATCATGTTGGTTGGTGGAGACAGCACGCCGCCCTGAAGGGCTCCAGAGGCCATCGCCGGCAAAATCTCCGGGACGCCGCGCATCTGCAGGATGCTGACCTCGCTGTCCGCCTTGAGCCCCCACTTTTTGAGCGCCAGACGCAGCGCAAAGTCCGTGGCCGAACCGAAGGTGCTGATGCCGATTTTTTTACCGCGGAGGTCTTCCGGCTTGTCAATTCCTTTAGCAGTGATGATGGAGAAGAAGGGCTGATTCACCAGCCCGGCGACGATCACGGTATCGACTCCAGTCAAACCCGCAGCGACGAGCGCGCCGCCGTAGATCTGTACGAAGGGAACTTCGCCGCTCACCAGGGCCGACATCGTTTGCGGCCCGCCGCGGATGTAGATCAACTCGGCGGGCACTCCTTCGCGGGCGAAATAGCCGCCATCGTGGGCGACCCAGGTTGGCAGTGAGGCGACGCTAGCCGCGCCGACGGCGATGCGGACGGGCTGAGCTAAGGTGGGGCTGTGCCATCCCGAGACGAGTATGATGCTCGCGACCATCAAGCATAGCAAGAAAACTTTGAATGGCTTCCGCTTGGGTCTCGTCATAACCGCGTCTCCTCTTAACTCATTGGAGTATTGAAATGCCCGAGTATTGTTTCTTTTCACGGAACTTGCATCACCAAATTCATAAATGGATCCACCAAGACCTTGTGGTCGGGTGGCACCAAGGTCGTGGTAAAAGGCAGCTCGATCACGGCCGGGCCTTTCACCGCCGCGCCGACCCCGAGACGCTCGTAATCGTACACCGGTGTGTCGATGAACTTCCGGTCGGGCCGGGTGAAAAAGATCTCTCGTTTACCTTTGCGCGCGGTTTTGATGTCGCTCTTCTTCTTACGGCTTGCGCTGAGTCTCGGCTTGGCGACTTTGCCCACCGCGTCGACGCGGATCTCGCTGATCTCGATGCCTGCTTTTGTGTAGCCCGCCCCGACGCCATAGAGCTCTTCGTATTTTTTCTCGAAGGCGCTTTGCATTTCCGCCATGCGCTTGGCGTTGAAGCGTTCCCAGCTCACCGGCATTTCCACGCCGGCGGTCTGACGCCGATAGCGCATCGTGAAGAAGCGGCGGAACTCCACTTCATTGGGCTTGAAGCCCTCTCCCGTCATCGCGGTTTTCATTTCCGACTCAATCGCATCGAGTCGCCGGTTTATCGGTGTCGGATCGGCCGGGAGAATGTATTGACAGCTCATGACCTTTGTGCGGATCACATCGGCGGCCGCAGCTCCGAACGCGGAGAATACCGGTGAGGTGGCGAAAATGTAAATCTGCTTGATGCCTAGTTCCGCAGCGAATCCGGAGGCGTGAACCGGTCCGGCGCCGCCGAAGGCGTAGATGACGAATTCTTCCGGCAAATAACCCGTGCGCACGACCTGGCGACGAATGAGATCCGACATTTTGGCGTTGACGATGTCGTAAATGCCGGCAGCGGCTTCGTGCACCTTCAATTTCAGGGGCCGGGCGATTTTGTCTTCGATGGCTTTCAGGGATTTTTCCTTGTTTAAATTTTTTCTACCCCCAAGAAAATAATTCGGGTCGATGATGCCCATAGCGAGGTCTGCATCCGTCACAGTCACTTGCTCGCCGCCGGCGTCGTAACAGACCGGCCCAGGGCTGGCGCCCGCGCTTCGTGGTCCAACCAGGAGTCTGCCAGTTTCCGGCTCAACGAGCGCAATGGTGCCGCCACCGGCGCCGATGGACTCGTTGTCGATGATCGGCTGCAGCATCCGGAAGCGCTCGACGATGGGTTCCTGGGCATAGCGCCAGTAACCTTCGGTGATGAGGCCTACATCGAAGCTCGTCCCACCCATATCGGTGGTGATGACGTTCTGATGCTTGAGAAGACCGGCGACATAGGCGGAGGCGATCATACCACCCGCCGGGCCGGACTGAAGATTGGCGATGGCGCTCACATGCTCGCGGTGAGCGACGCCGCCGTTCCCTTGCATGATCAAGAGCGGTCCCTGGAGTCCGCCACTCTGAAGTTTGGATTCAAGGCCCTTTAGGTAGCGCTCGACCGTCGGTCCTAAATAGCTATTGAGGATGGCGGTGTTCGCGCGCGCGTATTCACCGGCCACCTGGGAGAGCGAGCTGCCGATGGACCAGTACACCTTTCTGTGCGAATCCGCCTCGGCGGTAAGGGCGCGAATTTCCTCTTCGTGTTTTGGATTGGCCCAGGCGTGCATGAGGCTGACGGCGATGGCTTCGACTTTATCTTCCTCGATGAGACGCCGAATCGCCTCCATCACGTCGGCGCGATTGAGCGGAACGATCTCGTTGCCCTGGTAATCCATGCGCTCGCGCACGCCGATGATCCGCTCCCTGGGGACAAAGGGCTCCGGCTTGGTGATCCAGGTGACGTGCTTAATCTCGTCGGCGGATAGTCCGTCCACGCGGCCGATGGCACGCATGATCTCGGTGGTATCTTCGAATCCTTTGGTAGTGATGAAACCAACTTTGCAGCCGCTATGCGTAATGAGAGCGTTGGTGGCTACGGTGCTGCCGTGTTTGAAGAGTGTGGTGTTGCCGAGAAGGGTCGACGTCTCTATGCCGGCGGTGCGCGCCGCCTCGTCCACGGCGTCCATGACGCCCCGGGAAAAATCGTCCGGCGTGGTGGAGGCCTTGGCTGTCCAGACCTCCCCGGCGTTACTCAACACGACGACATCGGTAAATGTTCCGCCGGTATCTACGCCAATAATGTACTGAGCTTTCGATGCCATGCTGTCTTTCCCCCTTTTGTACTACTAACGAATGATACGCTTACCACGAGGATCCCGGGCGCGGCATAGCCGCAACCAAAAGAGAGAAGAGGGGAATTCACCGCAGAGAACGCAAAGAACGCAGAGGGTTGAGTTTTGAAATCTGCCCCTACATTTTCTTTGCGTCCTTTGCGGTTACATTACCTTCTTTCTTCGTGGTCAAATCTGTGGCTTGGTACCGAACCTCTCCTCGGCCCGATTCTCTATCCTCGATCCTCCATCTTCGATCCGCGTCTCTGTTTTGTTTGCGGCTCCGTCGCGCTACGGCTCTTGGTAGAAGTCGCAAAGCGGCTGTTTCGAGCTTGGAAACGCGTCGCAAAAGCTATCGACCTGGAGTAGTGTTGCACAACCAGGGCAGTAGTATTCCAAGTACCCGCCTAAATAGGACTCGCCTGACGGCATAAGACTTTGCGCCAGATCATAGAGGTCGCGTTCGCGGCGGAGCGCGTAGAGCTTGTAGTTCTGGTGCTTTTGGCAAAAGAGATGCCCGCAGCGGATACAGCGGATCGCCTCGGTTTTACCGTTTCTCACCACGGCGAGATACTCGTGAAATTTGAGAACTTGTTGCCAAGCCGTCGATTTCCTCACGGCGTCCGATAGACTAAAGGTCGGGCCGGAAAAAGTTTTGCTCTCCCGCATCCGCTCTTCCCGGATCTCCTGTCGTCGCTTCTTGGTGGCCGCGCTGTCTGGACCCGGCGAACTTTGATTTAACACGACACCGTAAGTTGTCTCCGCGATCCGAGATGACAGAATGCCTCGCCTCACGTCCTTCGCCACCGCGTCAGGCTCGCGTTCGAGAGGATCTCCATAGCCACCGCCACCGGCGACGAAATCTGCCACAATCGTAAATTCAGGAAGGTTTACTCTACCTTTAATTTCGGCCGGGTGGGCGACCGTTCCCCAGTTCTCCTGCTCGATTCGATCCGGTTGAATGGGATAATGCCCGCTCTTTAAACGCTCTATAAGTGAAGCACCGGCGGTTTGATAGACCGCGCGGATTCCGCCGATGCCAGCGGGATTGCCGCCAAAAAGACCGACGCCTTCGGGCAGACAACTGTACGGACGGTAACTAACACTGCAATCTTGTGAGCCGTAGATCATGTAAATGCGAAAGCTGCCGGTTCCGCCATTGAATTTTCCGGCCCCGCCGCCATCCGGGTGAAAATTGCGAGTAAAGTACAAAAACGGGTACTGCATCTCGATGCGCTCCACGTCGCTGATGCCACCGGAGGGGATGTTCATATTGCCGCCGCAATGAACACCGTCGCGCGTGGGCGTGGCGCCGAGACCGGCCCCATGACCGTCGTAAAGACCTTGGGCGACGGGGATGCCGTCGCGATTGTGCCCGCCGTAGAAAAACCCCGGGCCTCCCGTGTACCAAATACCCTGCCACGGGGCATTGATGTCCTGATCGCCCGCCGTGTAAAGCATGCGCGCGATGCAGTCGCTCACGGCGATTTTCGCCTGAACGCCCACGGCAGGCGCCTCTCCGCACGCGGCAGGAAAAGTGCAATTCAAGATGCTTCCTTCGGGGACGTGAATTTTGACCGGCCGAAGCCGGCCGTCGCTCCAGGGCACGTCCCAGAAAAGGAAATCGGTCATGACAACTGCAATTTGAGCGATGGTTCCAGCCAAAGTTGAATTGGTACTGTCAGTCATTTCGCCGCTGGTGCCCGTGAAGTCCAGCAACAGATCTTCACCTTTCTTACTCATGGCGCAGACGATCTGGTACTCTTTGACTTTGCCGTCACGCCTGTCCCACGCCGTGCCGAAGACCCGTGAAAACCATTTGCCGTCGGGAAGTTTTCGTAGGCGCGCCCGAGCAAGCCGCTCGGAGTCGGCGATCATTTTGGCTCCCGCTTGCCCGACGAAATCGAGGCCGAGTTTTTCGATCAGCTCGTTGTAACGCTTGGCGCAGACATTATTGGAGGCGATCTGCGATTTAAGATCGAGGCCCACATATTCCGGATCGCGACATTGCTGAGTGAGGCTCCGGAATACGTCTTCGCGAAACTCACCTTTCTCAACAAGTTTCAGTCCCTGAATGCGGATGCCTTCATGGTAGACTTCGCTGGCAAGGCCGCGCAAAACCCCGCCGGTGTCGGCGGTGTGAATGCTCGATGAGACCCATGCCACCAGCCGGTTGCGGTAAAAGACCGGCTTGATGATCATCATGTCAAAGGTGTGAGCACCGGCGATATACGGGTCATTGAAGAAAAACTGATCGCCATCGAAAAAGCCCGGGCTTTTTGAAAACCACTCAATGAGTTTTTTGATCGCGTCGGAAGTGGCGGCGGCAAATCTCAGGTGACCGGAACAAGCAAGGATCATCGTGCCTTTCGCGGTATAGAACGAGGCCATGCACTCGCCGCCTTGCGATACGATCGGCGAGGCGGTCACTCGCTGGATGGAGCTCCTGCCCTCTTCGCCGATCGCCCAGAGGCGATGCAGGAACGTTTCATATTTAACCGGATTGAGCCGGAGATTTTTGGCCCGTGTCATGCTGAAAATTGCTTCTATCGCTGAATCGTTCAATCTCTTTGCGTCGATTACCCTCAGTTAAGTGAATGGTCTCTGCGAGGTCCGTCATTCCCGCATGCTTTAAGCGGGAATCCAGGCGGGCTCGCAACTGGACTCCCGATAAAGACATTCGGAGGTGAGGCCTTGAAGATAATTCATGACATAGTTTTGATACCCTTAGCTTGCTGCGGGATTGTTCAAGTTCCGTTTTACCTCGGATTTCGGATTTCTGCCGGCAGGCTTACCAGAGCCTTTTGGTCAGCAAACGAGTGAACGAAAGATATTCTTCAAATTGAAATATGGGAGGGGCGATTGGATGTCAAGGGAAGTAAACTATCGGACCACCGAAGAACAGATCTATTTTACTATCATCCCTTGGTAATAAAATTTGGATGTAGGTTCCGACCGCTGTGGGCTCGGATTCTATTCTATCGCCAGTGGGACGATCGGGCCGTCGCCTTTTTTCACGTGATGGGGACGCCCAGGCGGATTGGACGGGGAGGGCCATTCTTCGGAATCGTGACTTCGACCCAGAGCTCTTCACCTTCTTGACGTCGCGAGGGATCGGGAATGTGCTCCGTAATGAAGAACGCCACCGGTTCGGCGAGCACCGCCAATTTTTCGCCGCGACCTTCGATGAACCGCAAGTGCAAAGCAGAAGGATCATAATCGGGCCGCGACGCGTTCGCTTCGGCTACCAGCCGGTCACCTTCGACCTGCAGATGGATCGACTGCCGCGCCTGCGATGCCGATCCCGGTTTGGTTTCGAGAATCCCGCGCGGCTCGACGATGAGTTGTAGGCTGACGTAGCGACCGCGTATCGGCAGGTTGGGGTCATACGGAGCGGCGAGCGTCCACACGCGGGGAAGGGTTGCACGATCATAGAGCAGTTTAGCGCCCAGCGACGCTACCAAGCCCACGTGCACCGCGGCGAGCACCAAACCCTTGATCAATGGTGTCATGAGTTACTTCTCTCCAGCCTGGCGACGAGACGGCGGCGCGTTCTCTCCAAAAGCCATCCGCCCAGGAGAAACAGCAAGCCCAACCCGATCAGGCTTGCCGAGCGGCCGAGCTTATCCATCACGTTGGAGAAGTAGAAAAAAAGAACAGTCAGAGCGAATCCTGCCACACCTAAATTGATCCGCTCCTTGCGTGCTTCCTTCAAACCCCACGCGATCAGTCCGATGGAACCGAGCACACACATTCCGTACGGCCCCAGCTCGCGCCAGACATAAAGCAACAGACTTTCGTTCGGTTGAGACGGCAGGCTTGTTGTACCCAGCGCGACAACCCAAAGGGCCGCGATGAAATTTATCCATGAAGCGCCACGCCGCAGTATCCAAGCCACCGCCAGCGGTAATGACAGTGCAACTATCCAGCCTAACTCTCGCGCAACGCCTGACGGCGAAAACTGACGCCAATCGCTGTGTGATCCAGAGACAATCACGAAAAACACAGACGGAATCAGCGCCAGCCCGCCAATCCATGCCAATGCCTTTCGTACCGGTGTTTCCTTTTCCGGCAGAAGCGCGGTCAGGTAGGTAATGGCCAATAGCAATAGACCCTCGGCCAGAATCTTGTCCCTCCGGATCCAGCCGCCCGTTGTCTCGAGCCATTCACCGCTGAGCCACATCGGCGTAAGCAAAGCCGCGAGCGCCGCTTGTGGCCAATTGCGCAACAGCCCGTAGGCCACCCAGGCTCCGAGCGCCCAGAGCAGAAGGCCTGCAGGCCAGTGCTCCTGGAGATTAAAAATTTGTCCCGCAAGGAAAATGCCCGCGCCCAACGAGATCGTGCCGACGGCGTGGAGTGTAGTGGAGAGAACGGGGAAGCGTTCAGCTGCAAACGCGCCTGCGACGTGAAAAAGTGAACCAGCAGCGAGAACGAGCCCGAAGCGCTCACCCGGAGACAAAGTGTCCCAGTGTGCCGCGACAAACAGCAGCACGCCTGCGCCCAGCAGCAATCCGCCTAGACTGATTGCAAACACCACCGGCCAGCGCAGCCCCTGGGTCTTTTCCTGCTCCGCCTCGTAGGCGCGTACGCGCTCAGCCGTGGACGGTTCAATCAGACCGGCAGCCGTCCATCGTTCAAGATATCGTTGCCAGCGCCCAGCCAACTTCTCCAGCTCTCAGAACTTGAGTTCAGCTCATTTGAAGTCCGATTTCGAACTTCGCCGAAAAACCTTGATCCTCCTTGGCCAAAGTCGGGATCAACTGCTTTCCTCCGCGGCGAAAGATGAAATCGGTATCATTGGTAGTGCTGCGCCGTGCCTTGGTGTTGTACGGGGAAAGTTTGTAAACTTGATCCGTGGTGGATTCATCAAAGTAAAGCTGCGAAATAAATTCTTGGGCCCGCTGGGAGGTGGGATCATTTCGAATCTTAAAGTGAATGTGAACGGTCCGGCCCGCATACCAGCCCGGATAGATGGTTAGGAATTCGACACGCCCGTTTGTGTCCGTCGTTTGATAGCCGCGCAGAAATTTTTTCCCTCGGCTATCGAATCCTGCATTCATGTCACGCACATCGGAATAAACACCGAGCGCGTCACATTGCCAAACGTCGACGATAGCGCCGTTCAGAGGGCTACAAGTGGTGCCGCTGACGCGGGAAACATGGAACTCTAAACGTAAGGGCACGCCTGGTCTCACCGAGCCGTCCGAAGGATCCGATCGAATATCGGAGCGGTTAAGCTTCTCATCGAGAAAATAGGGTCCTTCGGTCTGTGCGGGCCGCACCACGCAGGAGGGGATAACTGCGGCGTGCGCAGTTGCGGGCGAACCCAATGACACGGTCGGTCCACGTGATCTTCTTGCTCGCCGGCACCCCAAAAATACCGCTGCAGCTCCCGCTACTAGGCGTCCGAGCACGTCTCGACGGCTCAGTTGTTGAACGTGCGCGGTTTTCTCAATGGGCTGCTTGTCCATGTCTTTGGATGTATATCATTACTCCTGTTTTCCGAAAACAAAGGCGACATTTCCTTCCGCAGGTTGAAAATTCAAATGCTCTCAGCCTGCATCATCGTGTAGCCCAGTGTCTTCGCCGGCCGGTAGTCTTCTTTCACCGACTCGAAGATGGCGGCAAGGTTGTTCCAGGGATCTGGGTCGGTGTAAAAGCGTTGCAAGAAAAGCATGTCGGCCACCAAACTCTGCATCCAATCGACGTTGGTTGTATAGCCGATAACGGCGCGGCAACCGGAAGCCGCCAAAAAGTCCCGCGCGAATTTTTCTCCCTCCGGGCCGCATAGTACGTTACAGGCTGCAAAGTAAACCAGATTACTATAACCGCACTTGCCGTAGCCGCGAAAAGCTTCCAGCAGTGCCTCCGAGCCGATGCGGTCTAGGACAGATTTCACAGTGCCTGGTTCGCCATGGAAGGCGAGGTAGTAGATCGGCGCATCCCAGGATTCGGGCAGCTTCCAGAGCAAACCTTCGGGATGACGGGTATAGTAAGCAAGGCCCCGCTCGGACTCGACGAAGCGATGGGCGAGCTTGAGTCGCGGGCGGATCAAGGTGGCGAGTGATTCGAAAAAACCTTTGACCGAGATGGTCTTGAACAGCTCGGGGTTCCAGTAGGACTCGAGGCAGACCAGTTTTGGCGCGACGGTTCGACGAGCTCTAACCGCCGGCCAGGTCGGATGGCCGGCTTCGGCACAGTTGGCGAACCATACAGGAGTATCAACGGCGCATTTTTCGACGCAGCAGAGCGCGCAAACCTGGCTCTTGCCGTCCAGGCAGAGGTAGGTTTCGGAAGGTTGCGGGTCGTGGTTCCAGTAGCAGGTCGCCATTCACGAGCCCCCGGCAAACGCAGGTTAGGTTGGATCAGTGCAACCGTGCTTTCCTAGTTCGGCCAAAGGCTGATCCGCCTGTGGCGGAGCCTTCTCCTCTCGGTTATTGAAGTGTCGGCATGATCTCTTTTTTGAAGAGATTCAGCGAAGAGATAACTTTATCATGGTGGAGATTGCCGATATGGAACATGCCCATAAAGTGATTCGCGCCGATTTGCTTCATTTGCGCCTTGACCTGGCGCGCAACGCTGTCCGGGTCACCGGCGATCACATAACCGGTGCTGATCAACCCATCCCAATCGAGCTTGGAAAAATCGCGACGCTCCCGGTTGCCTTCGCGGAAGTAGTTGAATGAACGTTCCGTGGTCAGGGCAGCTGTCAGCCGTTGAGACACCGCGTCCTTGTTGACGGCCTCGTTGAAGCCGCGATTGAAGACAGTGAAAAAATAGCGCATCGCCGGCTCAGCGACCTCTTGCGCCTTTTTATCGGACTCATCGACGTAGATGTGACGGCACAGAATGAAATCATCGGGAGTTGCTTCCCAACCTTCCTCGCGGGCGACTTTTCGGTAGTAACCGAAGGTGTCCTCGATTTG
>CAVTUQ010000042.1:0-36373 GCA_963737905.1 uncultured delta proteobacterium
CGCGGCAATCGAATCCGGTAATGCTCGGGCCATACGTTATAAGACCACCGACTTCCACATATTCGGGCCTGTCATATATCACCGGAAGCCGGCTTTTCGCTGCGGGCTCTGCAAGCAGTTTCGGTCCGAGTTGAACGCAGGTCCTCCCGTGACTAAGGCTGCGTCAGCACGCCCCTTGCTCGCGGCGCCGAAGGCAGTTTCAAAATCTTTGGGACCTCGCACAACGAGGAATTGGAGTTGTATACCCAACGCCTTTGCCGCCAGTTCCAGCTCTGTTACAACTTGCGCGTAACCCTGTTCGGTCGGAGTGCTGAAAACAGCCACGCGGGAGAGGCTAGCAACAATTTCCTTCAAGAGCTCAAGTTGTTTTCCACTTATCTCCGGGGAGAGGGTCGATAATCCGGTAATGTTCCCGCCAGGTCGTGCAAGGCTGGCGACGAACCCGGTGGCGACAGGATCTCTATCCTGCGCCATGACTATAGGGATCGTTCTGGTTGCCTGCTTGGCCGGACCCGTCGCTCCCGCGCCACCGGTGACGATAACATCGACTTTGACACGCACCAGCTCGGCCGCCAACAAAGGGAGTTTATCGCGGTTTCCCTTTGCCTGTCGCCATTCAATGACAATGTTCTTTCCCTCGATGTAGCCCAGCTCGCGCAGTCCTTGCCGGAATGCCTCGGCGCGGGGCGCGATATCGGAAAGGGAGGCCGCAGTCAGATACCCTATCCGCGGGATCTTCGCCGGCTGCTGGGCTTCGGCTGAGATGCTAAGCGCTAAGAGCAAAACGCACAGTAGAATTGCGGATTTGAGATTGCGGAATGCGGATTTAAACTTGATTTTCAAAGCATCGATCAAATCTCGATCCATTATTGTTCCCCTCAATCCGAAATTCGAAATTCGCAATCCGAAATCATCTGATTAGCCTGTCCGCTCTGGCCAATACGTTGGGTGGTATCGCCTTACGATTTTTTAATTTTTGATTTTCGATACTTCGACATAGCTCACTACAGGTTTTAGATTTCAGGATCACCGGATCACTCTATCCGCGCGCGCCAGTATCGTGCGGCGGAATTGTCACATGGCTCGGTTCGCTGTGCGCTCAGTCGGTTCCGTCGGCTTTTGCGCGTTCGATCACCTTCTGGCCCACTGCCTGACCGATCGCATTTCCCGCTTCGATATCGCTGCGGAAGTGGATGCCGGCCCAGAGCCTGGACTCCCCGAACTCCTGCGCCCAACCCCGGTAGCGTGCAGCCTCCCGTGGGAAGAGATAGCCGAGGACGAGCGTGGGAGCCATGCCGAGAGCCGCCGCGTTCGAGACATAGGTTGGGAAGTTAGGGTTCGGAACCACCGTGGTGATGGTCGAATCAAACTGCTTGGGTCGCGCCGTCCAGTAGTGAAACTTCGCGTCCTGGGAGGCAATCCACGCATCGTAATTGGCGACATGCACCAGCGCATACGCGCGCGCCGACCGTGGCGCGTTGCGGTCGAGACGGAGCTCGGCGAGCCGCCGGCCGACCTCGTCACTCAGGCGGTGGAGCAGGCCGGGGCCTCCGTACTGTCCGAACTGCCAGTAGAAAACCTTGCTGTTTGTGAGCGGCGTGCGCTTGAAATTTTTTACCTCCGCAATCTCGGCGGTGCGCTCCGGCGAATCGGGCGCGGGAGGCGGGCCCGGCCGAAATTGGCTCGCCGAGGAAAGCACGAAGAGCTTCCACCGCACGTCGTCGACCCCACCAGGATTGCCACCCACCCAGAGCCCGGGGCCGACCGGCACCGTTCCCTCCCATTTCTTCCCATCCAGCTTGAGGTACTCGATCACACGGGTGGCAACGGCCCGGCCCAAATCGAGCCCGGCCCGCGCGTCGCTGGGATAGACGACGCCAGCTATTACGCGGCTTTGCGCTGCTTCCTCAGCGGCCTCAGCGAAGCGCTTGGCCTCCGTGGGAAAGAGGTGGGCAAGGACGGCGGCCCCGGCTCCGGCCGCCACGGAATACTCGCACGGATACGAGGGGCTGCGGGGCGCGGGGAGAGCGCTTGCAAGCTTGGGATCCGCCTCGCCGGGGCGACGCCGGTTATAGGCGTACTTCGACTCCCAAGCAGCGATCAATGCATCATGGATCGCCACGTTCAGCATAGCGAAGGCCCTTATGCCGAGGCCGCCGCCGGCACCGAAGTTCTGCGGTACCGCTGTGTCGGTAAGCATCTCGTTCCAGCGATAAGCGGGCGACGAGAAATCCCAGAAGTAGATTCGCTCGAGCGCGGCTGCGTCCCGCTGCCCGGCCAGGGCGCGGAGTTCTTGCATCTCGTTAGCCGTCGCCTGGGCATCCGGCGGCGGGCGAAGCCGAAGCTCGCTACCGGACTTCAGCACCCAGGTCTTCCACGTACCCGCGCGCGGCTCGATGGGGCCAGAAACCATCTGCGCCGAAGCGGTCATCGTAATGCCAGCCAGCAAGAAGCTACACGTTAAGAACAGAAAGAGTTTTCTTGCATTCCTTTGCATGTTCTTTCTCCTTGTGATTCGGCCTTATGACCTACGATTGGGTTTTGACTTGGTTTGCCGTCGCTGACGGGTTATCGGTTTTCGTCAACCAGAGGAGCATGAACGATGCCATGACCAACATTCTGATGGGCAAATTGAAAGCCTTGAAATTACGCGGGAACTTTTTCCATCGGAAACTGAACGACGGTGGAGAAGCCGGAGAGGGTGCATCAAATCAGCTACAGGGGAGTAGCAAATTTGATGCACCCCTCTTTTCGACCCGTCCCTAAAACACAGAGGCCCGACCGGGAAGAAACCGGTCGGGCCAATGAGTCGATGATCGCTGCTGCTGCCAGGCGCTGCCGGCAACGTTCCGGATTTATGTTTATCGGGCAGCTCGCTTATCCCACAGTCGCCGATTCGCTGTCAACACATCTCGGTTCTGTCGTGGCTACGTCAATCTGTCAGGTTAACAGCAACGTGAAAATGTCAGGGTGACAATTCAAGGGTTTTAGTTGATAGAGTCGAAAGAGGTCCATAGCGGAACCCTTCCCTTTTGCCGATCGTTCGATATAAGCCAATTGTGTGCGTTGTTTTGGCGTCGAAGCGGGCGATTTTTTCGTTTTGGTAGAAAAACTCCACTGCGCCGTCCAACAGCACATGCACATCGATCCTCTTGTTGGCGTAGGAGCGATAGGGAGATTGTTTGGGGATTTGAAAGAGCGTGCCTTCGAAGGTGATGGTGTGATCCTTCGCCACGGTGCGCTTTTGTTTAAAGCACAGAGCTTTTTCGATCTGGGTGGCGTTGGCTTTTCTCCAGGCGGGCTCTGATTGGGCGGGTGGCTTAGAGAATTGGCGGTTATGCTCGGGGAGATGACGCTCAAGTACGACCTGCGCTTGGGCTTGGGTTTTAGCTCTCGCCCTTCTGAGTTCACTGACCAGCCGGTCCTGGAAAGTTCCCCACAGCCGCTCGATTCTGCCTTTGGCCTGAGGGGAGCCCTGCAGGGATCAGTGTCACTGCCAGCTCTTGCAAGCCTCTGCCTACCTCAGTGGTCGGACGTTGGCTCTTTAACTGCTCCTCAATCGTCGGTTCTCTGTCAGTCCAGAAGATCGAGTGACGGTCGGCATAGACCGACTGTGGCAGTCCGTGCTGGTTGAAGATCTCTGAGAATAGACGAAAGTAGCCCCACGAACTCTCCGCTTCGACAAACCTTGCTCCCACTACCTTGCCCGTAGCGTCATCGATGGCCCCGATCAGACACAAAGACGGCCCTCTTCCTTCCAGCCAATCGTGGGGTGATCCATCCACCTGCAGCATCATCCCCTCCGCCGCCTTTCTCTCCCACCGGCTTCGATGTTTGTTCCCTCGCCTCTTTCGCGGGGATGCGATCCCCGCACAACGTAGAGATCTGACGCACCGTCTCACGACTGATCTCTAGCTTCTCCTGCTCGACGAGTTTCTCCGTCAGATGATGATCGTTAAATCCTCGGTACTTCCCCTTCGCTAACTCCACTACCCGCCTGACTTCCTTCTCCTTAGTCTTGCGCTTACACGGCCTGCCCCGATTCCCATGAACCACTCCCTTCGCTCCTCGCTTTGTTACCCGTGCTTTGATCCGGTAACACTGCCGCTCGCTGACTCCTATCACCACCCCTGCCTCCACCACTGTCAGCTCCCCTCGAAACACTCTTTGTATTATCTCTAGCCGCTTCTCCTCTTTCATCGTCAGGGTTGTCATCTCCACACCCTGACATAATCACTTTGCCATTAACCCCTGACATAATCACTTTGCTACAACACCACCATCCTCGGTTCCTCTCCAGTTCCTTGGCGATGGTTAACGGGGTGAGTTGCAGCGCGTTTGTTAGGTGGCCCTTCTCTCCAGGCCTTCGCGCTTTTAGAGTGGCAAGAACATTACTTGATTCCTCAAGTCTACGGGTTCACCAGCCTTGGCGATGAGTTCCAAATCCTCCACGCACCTCCCGATCGCCACTCGGAGTTGATGCGCGTACACCACGCCGTGAAACGGGATGCCCTCTCTTTGTCGTCTTGTTGCCTCAGCCAGTAGGTCGTCATCTCGCGTGAACAACACCCGCACCAGTTCAACGGCGCGATCCAGTACTCCGGCATCATCGAGCTCACTGGTACCGTCCTCATAGGCGGTGATCACATCTACTTCGCGTAGACGAAGCCCAAGCGTAATCACCCGTGGAACATGGTGATCCATGTAAAAGGTAATGGGCATCAAATCCGCCGGCGGGACTTCAACCGCTCCGCCAACGAGCTGGACGGTAATGTTTGCTGTAATTGGTCAACAACCTCAAGCCGTCGCTCAATATCTTGGTCAAGCTCTGCTTTATGATCCCAGTAATAGGCCAGCGCAGAGTGGATTTGTCCCAGCGTCAGATGGGGGTGCTGAAAATGCAACTCTTCGGGGCTCCATCCGTACGCGAGATGGTCCAACACCAGTTCAACGACTTTCATCGTCGTGCCTGCAATCATCGGCACGTGCCCCTCATTCAGTATGATGTGTTCGTAGCGTGTTTCACTCAGCAATGGAAAAACCTCCCTTTCTTCATCAGCAGTTTACGCCCTGAACTGTCTCCGCGCAAAGGGTGTTACAAGGCGTGAAAACGGAGATCTGTTCGCGCCAAGTCGCCAAGCACATAAACGCGAAATCCGAAATTCGAAACAAATCCAAATGATCAAAAACCCGCAAAATTTCAAACAGACTCGTTTCGGATGTCGGATTTTGATTTCTCTACGATCTTTGCGTTCTTGCGGTTAGTTCTTTGCGGTTAACATCCGCATTTCAGATGATTTGACCCGTTCCCTTGACACGCTAACTGCGCTGCACTATGGCTGTTAAAAAAACGAATCGAGGCATGGTTCATGAGCATTCGAGGAAAAACCGCAATCGTTGGTATCGGCGAGACTCCCACCGATCGTTTGGGCAGCAAACCCGGCGAGCCGCGGAAATCCACCGCCGAGTATCTGGCGTGGGCCGCGCGCCTCGCCATGGAGGATGCCGGCTTAACAAAAAAAGATTTCGACGACCAGGGGCTCGCCGCCATCTATACAACCAATCATTCGCAGCCGTTCTGGCCAGAGGAAGTCGCGGCGATCTTGGGAATTACGCCCGGCGTGTCTCTTGCCGGCGGCAACGGCGGCGCGAGCTCGGTTTCACTGCTGGGTCACGCCGCGGCGGCGATTACCGCCGGCCTCTGTGATCTTGTGTTGGTGATCGCCGCGGCCGCGCCGTTTAGCGAACGCGGCGGTCACCGCGGCGCGTCCGCCGACACCCGCGACTACGAGATGCCCTTTGGCGTCATGGGACCGAACTGCAAGATATCCTTCGTGATGAGCCGATACATGCATGAGTCGGGGATGACCGAAGAGCACTTCGGCAAGATCGCCGTGACCGGACGCTATCACGCTTCGCTCAATCCCAACGCCTATCTAAGAAAGCCGATCACCATCGAAGATTACAAAAAGTCCCGTCTGATCTCAGATCCGATCCGGCTTTTCGATTGCGTCATGCCGGCCAACGGGGGCAAGGCCTATATCATGGCTTCGGCGGAGCGCGCCAAGAGCATGCGCAAGCCGCCCGTGTATCTATTGGGCTGGGGCGAGTGTAACAACGCGAGCTTCGGGCCGCGCTATCGCGCCAATCCCTTGATTACCGGCATCACGCAAGCCGGGAAACGGTCTTTCGATATGGCCGGCGTCACGCACAAGGACATTCGCTGTCTCAATCTCTATGACGATTACATTCCCATCGTGATGATCCAGATCGAAGACTTGGGATTCTGCGGTAGAAACGACAAAGCATTTTTTGAAAAGACCGACTTTACATTCAAAGGCGATCTGCCGATTCAGACCAGCGGCGGCATGATCAACTGCGGGCAACCGTCGACGACCGGCGGCATGCTGCACGTGATCGAGACCGTGCGCCAGATCCGCGGCGAAGGCGGCGAGCGGCAGGTGCCCAATATCAAGTTCGGTATTTCCACCGGCGTCGGAGCCGTGAACTATGGCAAGAATTTCGGCTGCACCGCTGCGGCCATCCTGGGAAGCGAGACCTAATACTGCAACTCAAGAATAGGACCACCACGAAGCGCACGAAGTTCACGAAGAAATAAAATTGGGTCTTCGCGTAATCGAGTGGGTAAATTTTAGCATTGAATTGGTCTGAAAGCCGCTTAAGGAGCGAGCCGGGAACAATTTCGGATGAGGAAAAATCTGGCATGATGTTGCGATGGCGACATCAAAGAAACGAGTGCGACGGTTATGGGACACGTATGAATTCAGTGGATTTAGGGTGCAGCCCACGGTGCGAGGAGTTTTCGGCGATCCGAAGGCTCGGGTTGTTAGCCTAGTACGGCGGTCAAAAAAACGGCATGCTGGAGCTGCACGAGAGTACAACGGGGTTGGTACGACCGCAGAACGCGTTGGGTACGAGACCTGCAGTGTGGAGATACACGGGTGTACCTGGAGTTCGAAGTTCGCAGGATACTTTGTCGAAACTGCAGGAAAGTGAAGAGGGAGCAGCTGGAGTTTTTGGCGGACAACCAGTTTTACACCAAGCGATTTGCCTACTATGTCGGGCGTCGTTGCGGCACGGCGACATCAAAGACGTGGCCAAGGAACTTAAGCTTGACTGGCACACGGTCAAAGAGCTGGACAAGCAGTACATGAAGGCGCAGCTCTCTCATGCTGGTAAGCCAAGCGGAAGGTTATCGGCATTGACGAGGTATGGATTCGCAAAGGTCACACTTACAGGATTGTGGTGAGCGACTTGGAGAGGGGCAGACAGATCTGGTTTGGTGGCAAGGACAGTTCGGAGGAAAGACTGAGGGAATTGTTTGGTGATCTGAGAAAACGAAAAAGTGCACGGATTCGCTTGGCGGTGATGGACATGTGGAAGCCATTTCGCAATGCCACTGAAGCCTGTGCGCCGCAAGCGGCAATTCTGTACGACAAGTTCCATGTGATGAGCCATCTGGGCGAGGCGTTGGATCAAGTTAGGAAAAGCGAGTCTGGGCGGCTGGTGGGCAAAGATAGACGCTTCATGAGGGGGCAGAGGTACACGCTCTTGTCGCGCTGGGACAACCTTACGCTTAAAGGCCGCCAAGCGCTTAAGACCTTGTTTAATGCCAACAAGCGACTCAATACCGCCTACCTGCTTAAGGAATCCTTTGGTCAGTTGTGGAGCTACGAGCGCGAAGGTTGGGCCCGGCGCTTCTTTGAGAACTGGAAGGCGGCGCTCAAATGGCAGCGGCTTAGACCTTACGAGAAATTTGTTCAGATGATCGAGAAGCATTGGGATGGCATTGCCGCTTACAGCAGACAGGAAAACAAAGTCTCTTTGGGATTCGTCGAAGGAGTGAATAACAAGATTCGTGTCATCCAGAGACGTGCCTACGGACTGAGAGACGAAGAATATCTGCGGCTCAAGATTCTTACTGCTATGTTGCCGGAGCTGTGAAAACATTAAATTTTACCCACTCGAGTTCACGAAGAGCCATAAAATTTAACCGCAACGGACGCAAATAGTTTTCAATGATAAATCTCCGAACCTTCGTGGCCTTCGTGAACTTCGTGTTGAGAATCTCCTTCGTCACTGTGCTAGTGAGAGTCTCGACGATAGTACTGCGCGAAAGGTTTTCAAATATGGCAAAGCAAGAAATTCAAAAACCGCTCCCGGAAATCACTCCCGTCAACCAACCGTTTTGGGACGGCGCCAAAGCCGGCAAGCTCCTGATGCAGAAGTGCAAGAATTGCGGGACATGGGTCTTTTGTCCCCGGCCGGTTTGCGGCGATTGCGCCAGCGAAAAACTCGAGTGGGTACAGGTCAGTGGCAAGGGCAAAGTTTTTTCCTTCACCGTGATTCGCGAAGTCGTCGGCCAAGCGCTGCGCGGCTTCGCGCCGGATATTCCGTACGTCACGGCCTGGGTCGACCTCGACGATGGGCCGAGATTTTGCAGCAACATCATCGGCTGTCCGATCGAAAAGGTCTACATCGACATGCCCGTGGAAGTGGTCTTTGAAGACGGCGGTGAAGGGGTTACGCTGCCGAAGTTCAAACCTTCCTCAAGCCGCTGAAAAAGGCCCACCTGCTTCGTTGCGTTCGACCGATTGCGCGTCAACGTACAAAAGAGTACGCCTCCGCTCATCGATCTTCTCGCGCCTCGCATCTGAGACCTTTTTGAGCGGCTTGAGAGTTGCTTTCGAAGAGAATCAAATGAAAAAACTACTAGGTCTCTTGCTGATAAGCGGTGCGGTCACCGCCGCGCTGTTTTTTCTTACCAGTCTCGCGCGCACGGGAGGGAGCCAAGCGCCTCAATCGATCACGCTCAAGCCGGGCTCGGTCATTCAGGACGGCTCCTTTGTTTCCATCGAATACACACTCACCGATGACACCGGGAAAGTCATCGATTCCAATATCGGCAAAGAGCCGCTCACTTACCTCCACGGCAGCGGACAGATCGTTCCGGGCCTTGAAAAGGAGCTGACGGGACTGAAAGTCGGCGATCAGAAGAAAATCGTGGTCAAACCTGAAGACGGTTATCGCGCTGACCCAAACGCGTTTCAGGAGATTCCCAAAGATAAGCTCCCGCCTGAGGCGCAAAAGGTAGGAACAATGCTGGCAACGAAAGGCCCCCAAGGGGAAACGATCGCGATGCGCGTCCATGAGGTCAAAGAGAAGACTATCGTGGTCGACTTCAATAATCCGCTGGCGGGAAAAACCCTCAACTTCGACGTGAAAGTGACGGATATACAGTCAGCCGGACGATGAAACTTTATCCCGTCACTTAGCTCTTTCCCCCGACGGGGTCGAGAGGACAAATTCACCCTCAACCCTCGCCCTCCGGGAGAGGGAAGGGTGAGGGTTCATGGCGCCAAAGTTTTTCTACGGCTACATCATCCTGGCGCTCTGCTTCATCAACATGGTGGTGATGCGCGGCGTCAATGGCTCTTTCAGCGTCTACTATCTTGCCCTGCTGGAGAACTTTGGCTGGTCGCACAGCGACGGCGCGAGCATCGCATCGGTCAATTTTCTAATTTATGCTCTCGCCGCGCCGTTTGTCGGATTCGCCTTTGATCACTTCGGCCCTCGAGTCCTGATGCCTCTGGGCGGCGCTCTGGTGGGAATTGGATTGCTCCTGTCCGGCTTCGGAACCTCGCTCTGGAATCTGTACTTTTCCTACGGTTTGATCACGGCTCTGGGCCAAGGGGCACTGGGATTCGTCGGCCACAACGCGCTGATCTCCTTTTGGTTTGTCCGCCGCCGCGCCACGGCGATCGGCATCGCCAGCATGGGCCAGGGATTGGGCGCGTTGATCATGATCCCGCTGACGGAGTTTTTCATCACCCGAATCGGCTGGCGGCTGACCTTTATGGCAACGGCTGGTTTGATTCTCCTCGCAGTGGTTCCGGCAAACGCTCTCCTGCAGCGTCGCGACCCGCAAGAAGTGGGGCAATTTCCCGACGGTGATCCCGCGCCCACGTCGGAGCATTCCGCCTCACACACGCACAAGTCCGACGCACAGCAGGATTGGACCTTGCGCGCTGCGCTCTGGTCCTTTCCATTCTGGTGCATCACCGTGGGCCATCTGGCGCTGGGAACCGCGCTCTTCATGATCAACACGCATATAGTGGCTCACTTTGTGTCGCTAGGGTTTGACAAGCTGGTGGCTGCCGTCGTCGCTGGACTCATCGGCTTCGTGAGAATCGGCGGCACGGTTCTCTGGGGGCTCGTATCCGATAAGCTCGGACGAGACCAAACCTATGCGGTCGCGATTCTGGTAACCTTAGGGGGATTGGGTTGTTTGATCGCAATGTCCGGGGCTTCGCCCATGTGGTTCGTTTATTTGGCCGCAGTGCTGTACTCCATCGGCCACAGCGCCGGCAACCCGACTTACGGCTCAGTGATCGCCGATATCTTTTCCGGCCGTAAGGTCGGTCTCATCTTCGGTTTTCTGGAGATCAGCTTCGGTCTGGGGAGCGCGTTCGGCGCCTGGATCGGCGGTTATCTCTTCGATCTCACTGGCTCTTATCGCTGGGCCTTTTCCCTTTGCCTGCTCTGCTTTGCGGTTTCCGGGCTCGCCATTCATGTCTGCTCGAAGTGGCAAGGCCAACGGGCGTCGGAACGCGCGGCGTCCAGCGCGGTGGTTGCACGATGAGATTGATCTGTTCAAGGTTCAAAGTTCAAGGTTCAACGTCACCGAGCCTTACCGATTTGTTTTGCTTCACAGGAGTGATTCATGAGCTTGCACTCGTCTACAGAGAATAAAAATGGAGAGCTTCGTCATACCGGCATGGATGGCCGGCATCCAGACGCTGCAGGATACGTCCGGAGACATCCATGTCGCCTGGATTCCAGCACTCCATGCTGGAATGACGGAACTGAGAAGTCGTACGGAGACTGATCCAGCCCCTCGACCCCTTGTATTTTCGAAGGAGGATTCACCATGGCGATCCAGTTTTGTTTGCACGGCTCTGCGCGCAGCATTCAAGAAGCGGTTGATCGCGCCAAGCGCGCCGAGGCCGCCGGCTTTGAGGCGATCTTCTTCGCCGACAGCCATATGAACAATGTCGATCCCTATCAAGTCATGGCTCTATGCGCGGTGAACACCAAAAAAATCCGCCTCGGCACGGCGGTGACCAACATGGTCTATCGCGATCCCTCCGTCACCGCTAACTCCTTCGCGACATTGAATGAAATCTCCCAAGGCCGGGCCATCATCGGTTTGGGCACGGGGGACGGGCCGGTGTACAGCCTTGGCCGAACCGCAACCAAGCTCGTCGAATTCGAGAAAGGATTGCGGGTCATTCGCGATCTGTTGCATGATCGCGGCGTCGATGTTCCAAAGACCAGGGAGCGGGCCTCCAGCGGTCCCGTCAAGCTGAAAGTAGGCAGGCGGCCGGTGCCCATCTATATTTCCGCCGAAGGTCCGAAGACACTCCAAGTGGCCGGTCGCGTGTGCGACGGCGTGATTCTTGGAACAGGTTTCGATCTCGACGTCATGGAATGGGCAGAGGCTCGCATCGCTGAAGGCGCAAAAGACGCGAAACGAAGTTTAGCGGATGTCGACGTCATGCCCGCCGGCATGATCTGCGTTGACGACAACGGAGGTCTCGCCCGCCAGCGCGTGCGCTCGCGAATGGCCAATCGCGCGCACCATAATTTTCGCTTTACCATGGAAACCGTGCCCGAAGGGGAGCGTGCAGGCGTAAAGAAATTCATGGACGGCTTTGATATATCGAAACCTATCGAAGAACGGGTCGATCCCAATCTGGTCACCCGCTACCTGCTGCAACGCTTCACCATCGCCGGCACGCCCGAGGAGTGCGCGGCACGCGTCAAGCAACTCGAATCGGCTGGGGTCAAGCGCCTCCTGCTGACTCCCCCCAACGCTAACTATGACACAATCATGGAAGCTTGGGGGCGCCGGGTTATTCCCCTGTGTTCCTGACCGCAAGCAAGCTGGTGATGAAAAACCCTTCAGTCTGGCTTATGACGTATGGCTTATAGCGGATGGTTCCAACTATATGCCATAAGCTACCAGCCATATGCGAAGTACGCGCGCCTCGCCTCTGAGTCTTTTTGAGCAGCCTGCGATCGGGGTTTTTGGCCCGGCTCTGGACCAGACCCATCGCACCGGTTCGCTGGTTGTCAGAAGATTCGAGGGGAACGCGTCACTTACCAAAACCCTGAGTTGTGTTTGTGACAACATAAATTATAATCAAGAAAGATGTTCACTATTCAGAAGGAGATGCTCATGGGATTTAAATTCTGCACGCTCATGCTGGCGGCCGCGGCGAACATGCTCATATGGACCGGCGTTTTCGCGGCTGAGAAGAGCAAAGATAGCAATGTTGTAAAGGACGGCACCGTAGTCAGCCTCCAATACACGCTTTCCGGCGAGGATGGAAAGACCATCGAATCCAATAAGGGCAAAGAGCCTCTCAAGTACACCCAGGGAAGTCATCAGATCGTCCCCGGCTTGGAAAAGGGACTTGCAGGGATGAAAGTCGGCGATGAGAAGCGGGTTAAAGTGGCGCCTGAGGAAGGGTATGGCCATGTGGATCCGAAGGGGTTTCAGGAGTTTCCTAAAGAGAAAATCCCGTCCGAAGGTCTGAAGGTCGGCTCGGTGCTGATGGCCAAAGGCCCGCAGGGACAACAGGTGCCCGTGCGGGTTCATGAGATCAAAGAAAAGACGGTGGTGCTCGACTTGAACCATCCGATGGCCGGAAAAACGCTGGTATTCGACGTCAAGGTCTTGGATGTTCAGCCGGCAACCGCACAGCCGCTGCAACCACTAGCGCCGCCACAGCCGGCGAAACCTGCCCAACCCGCACAGCCGAAATAATTTCCGCTGACCACAAGAGAAAAGAGAAGAATTTTACCGCAGAGACGCAAAGGACGCAGAGGGTTTAGTTGTCATAAGACGCCCACAAAGAAGTCTTTTCTATGCGATCTATGCGTTCTTTGTGGTTAATTTCATCTATGGGCGTCTACTGACATGCAGCTGGAAGAGTTCGCGGCCAAACTTAGAAGCTCTCGCAACATCGTTTTCTTTACCGGCGCGGGGATCAGCACCGAATCGGGTGTTCCCGACTTTCGCAGCCCGGGCGGGGTGTGGACAAAATATCAGCCGGTTTATTTTCAAGACTTCGTGGCTAGCGAAGCCGCTCGAATTCGCCACTGGCAGCTCAAAAAGGCGACCTACGAGCTCTACAAGAAGGTCGAGCCGAATATCGGCCACTATGCGATCCGCGATTTCGAAAAACACGGCCATTTACTCGGGCTCATCACTCAGAACATCGACGGGTTGCACAGCATCGCCGGCGTCTCCAACGAGAAAATTGTCGAGCTGCACGGCACGGATCGCCTCGTCACCTGCCTCAAATGTGGGAAAAGATTTAAGCCGGCGGACGTTTACGAAAGCTTGGGAGCGGATTTTGCCGCTCCCACTTGTGACGCCTGCGGCGGCTTTCTAAAATCCGCCAACGTCTCCTTCGGCCAGCAGATGCCGGCTGAAGCTATGCAGCGCGCGCAAGCATGGAGCGAAGGGGCGGAAGTTTTCATCGTCATCGGCTCGTCTTTACAGGTCCAACCCGCGGCCTCGTTCCCCGTCATCGCCAAACGCAGCGGGGCGATGCTGGCTATCATTAATCGCGACGAGACCCCGCTCGATGAACTCGCCGACTTTATTCATCGCGGCGCCATCGGCGAATTCTTCGAAAAACTTGCTCCATTGATCATCGACTCATGAAGCATGTCGCTTTAGGCAACCTTATGCGACGTATACTTCTCTTGTGGGTTGTATTGGCGTTGGTCGGTTGTGCCACCGAGCGTGCGGTTCTGGTCAACGGTCAAGGTGAAGAGCTAACTTGCGAAACCAGTGGTGCTGGATTCTTTGGGTCCGTGTCGGTTCACAAACAACAGGAGAAGTGTATCTCTGACGCCGAGCAGCGAGGCTACCGGTTAAAGTAACAGAAAAAACCAGCCAAAGATATTTGAAATTTTGAGGATGAAGAAGAAGTCGGGAAAACACGTCTCGCGCAAAGGCGCAAAGGTCGCCAAGGTTCGGAGAAATAAGTAAGGGTTTTCTTTGCGTGCCTGGCGTCCCTTCGGCAAGCTCAGGACATGCTTGGCGCGATAACTGTTTCCCCGAAAAAATCGATCCAGACAGTGACGTCAACGATGATCACAAACGGCTACGGCGCAACTCGTCAAGATCGCCGTCCCATTGGACCTGACCCCGCAGTTTTAGGATTTCCTTGCGCTTAGCGCTTTTTAGAAGCTCTTTGAGAGCTAGATGAACCAACTCCCGCTTGGACTTACACTTGAACACTTTCAGTCCTTCATTGACTAGCCGGTCGTCGAGATCGATGTTTGTCCTGGCCATATCTTCACCCAAAAGTAGGCTATGCGCCAATGGTGTAGAAATCAAACTCTTTTACTGGATTCACTTCGGAGGAACATCCGAGGGAAACCACTAAGGCTGCAGCAAGATCTTGCGCGTGCCCGGATTGCCGGCATGCGTAACGGCCTCGATGCCTTCGTCCAGCGGATAGATCTTCTCAATCATCGGAGTTACTGAAACGGTCCTTTCCGACAGCGCTTCGAGGGCTGATGGGAAAATGCCGCATCGGGAGCCAACGACGGTTATCTCGTTGATCACCAACGGCGCTAGAGAGACCTGATGTTCGCCGGCGATGGTGCTCTTGAGTACAAGAGTACCGCGCGGGCGGACGGCGCTCATCGCGAGTTGCAGGCCGGAAGGAGAACCCGTGGCTTCGACGACTACGTCAAATTGTTTAGGTTTCCAATCACTCAAGAGCATCGTTCTGACACCGGATCGCTTGATCGCTTTGAGTTTGCCTTCATGCTTACCCAGCACGGTCACGTGGGTGCCTGTGAGTCTTAGGACTTGCGCGCAAAGATTTCCAAGTTTGCCATCCCCTAACACAAGAACTTCATCGCCTGGATTGACTTGTACTTGCTCCAGAATCTCAAAAGCCGCCGCCAGCGGTTCCGTAAAGACGGCCTCTTCATCGCTTAAGCTTTCCGGCACCTCATGCAGATTGGTGACCGGTACAGAGACATATTCGGCGAAAGCGCCGTCAGCGTTGAGAATGCCCATGACTTTTCGATTAGGACAATGGCGGCGGAGCCCGCGAGCGCAATTTTCACATGAGCCGCAGCCGAAGTTGATCTCCCCAACGATTCTTTTACCAACCCAACCCTCTGGGCCTTCAGTAACAGAACCGACAAATTCATGTCCCGGGACACCCTGGAAACCCATGTAGCCTTTAAAGATTTGGAGGTCGGTGGAGCAGATACCGGCGAGGTGAACTTTGATTAGGGCAACTTGATCGTTAGCAGATTCGGGGCGACCGCCAGTCGCCCCTACGATCTTCAATTCTCGATCCTCGATCTTCGATTTTGGTGATATGGGATAAGATAAATTTAGGCTCAGCTCACTGCCGTTCCAATAGAGAGCCCGCATCGCTCGCTTCGCTCAGCTTATTTCTTTAACTCGCGGGCCCACTTGGTCTTGGGTTGAGGCAACAGCTCACCATCGACGTAAATATCGCAGCCGCGCTCGTGGAAGAAACAAAGCAGTTCTTTAATCTTTGGACACTCGGGAATCGGCTCCCTATAACCCCAGACCATATCGCCCAAGACCGAATCCCCGAGCTTCACCGACCAGTAGGAGGCCGGTCCTTTGTACGGACAGCGCGATGTCGTATCACTAGGGACGAGGAGATCCATTCGCACGTCTGCTTGAGGAATATAGTAGCGCACCGGATGATTCGTTTCGAAAAGAAGATGAGGCCGGTGTGTATCGGCAACCGTCTGTCCGTCGATAACGACCCGGACATGCCGTTTGCTCGGCAGCGCATCCACGCGCTTGTATGGATCTCGTGCGTGCTTAAAAATTTCCTCGTTTTCTTCCATCCACTTGTCCATCTTCGGCCATTCAAAAGCAAAATGATCTCGCAGGCTTGTGACCTCCGAAAGCGGCGCAGTATAACTCCAGGCGGCGTCTTCAGCGCGTTGCTTGCCGACCTGAACCGACCAATACGAGGCTTCACCCTTCACCGGGCAGCGGCTTTTGTGCTGGCTCGGCACGAAAAGGTCCGTCCGGACGTCTTCTTTGGGAAAATAATAAGCCGGCAAAATTTCCGGCTCGCGCACGAGTTTAACTCGTTTGCTGTCGGCGATCGCCTCGCCGCCGAACATGACCCGCACGTGGCGCGGGCTGTCGCTCACGTGAATCCAATGGCCGGGATCGCCATGGATCGGCACACGCTGCTGGGTGACGTTACTTTGCATAACCGCCTCCTTGCTCGTCAGAGCCTGTTCCAATCGTTCCAGCCGTTCAATCGCTTCGCTCGGTTCCAGCCGTTGAAGAATCTTCGATTTCAATCTGATGAAAGCTTCGATCGCCCGGGACGTCTTGAACGATTTGAACGATGTCCATCATATCTTTCTGAGCTTCTGCAGGCTGCGTAGCTCGCGCTGCGGTTTGAGATGCTGCCCCATAATGGTCCAGGAGACCTCGGCGACGTAAATGTCGCCCCGCGAATCGAGTGCCAGGCCATGAGGAGCGATAAATTGACCCGGCTTTTCGCCGGCAAATACATCTCCGAGACGCGCCAATCGTTTGCCCTTCTTGTCGTAGATATCCAGCCGGTTGCCCAAGTTCGGGCTCTCTTTGTTCACCGACATGCCCGGTCCTAACTCACCAATGTAACAGATGGGATCTGGCCGCGTGGTATCCATGTAGAGAGCGCAGGGCCGATGCATATTGTTCCATTGCGTCTCGTACTTGCCGTTGCCGTCGAACACCTGCACGCGATGGTTTTCCCGGTCGGCGACATAGACCCACCCTTCTTTGTCGGTGCAAATGTTGTGCACGATGTTGAATTGGCCCGGATCGCATCCCGGTTCGCCCCACGAGAAAAGCAGCTTTCCGTCGGGCGAATACTTGTGCACGCGGGAGTTCCCGTAGCCGTCGGAAACGTAGATCTCTCCTTTCGGCGAGAAAGCCACATGCGTGCAGCGATTGAAGGGCTCGCCGCTCTGATAAGGCGCAGGTTGACCCGGGACGCCCAAGGTGAAAATAACCTTCCCATCCAAGGTGCACTTTCGCACCGTATGGTCGCCGTCGTCGCTCAAAAAAATCGTTTCGTCGGGACCTATCGTGGCGCCGTGAGCCCGCTTAAATACGCCCTCTCCCCAAGAGCGCAGAAAGTTCCCATCACGGTCGAAAACGATCACCGGATGCGCGCCGCGCGTAAAGCAATAGACCTGGTCTTTTTTATCGACCCCGACCGCCGCGACTTCTTTAAATGCCCATCCTTCCGGCAACTTCCCCCAGCCCTCGATGACTTCATAGCGAAATTCTCCGCTGCCCACGACAACGCTCATACAAACCTCCTTGTGCTTTCGCGGTTCCGAGTTTCGAGTTTTGAGTTTCGACCCGTTCGGCGATGCTCAGGGTCGATCCTGAATTTATCGAAGGATCGAGCTGAACCCGAAACCCGACACCCGAAACTACAAACTATCTTCCGCCTCATGCTCATATACCTGCCGCCAGGCTTCGAAGCCGCCGCTCATGCTCGCAACATTCTTGAAGCCGTTTTCAATAAAGTAAGCGCTGGCGCCAAGACTGCTGTTGCCGTGGTAGCAGTAAACCACGACCGGCGTCTCCTTGTCGGTATTCTGGACAAATTCCTGAACATTGCCATCATGAAGATGCAACGCGCCGGGTATGTGCGCCGCGTGATACGATCCCGGATCGCGAATATCGACGAAGATACACTCTTTTTGGTCGAGTTTTTTCTTGGCGTCGTGTATTTGTATCTGTTGTATGTCGTTCACTATTGGGCTCCCTGTCTATGCTCTATCCATCAGCGCTTAATTTTACAAGCAGCTATGGACGGCCCCGCCATAGCGCATTTTCACCGGCTAAACCCATATCACGATTTACCCCTCTGGTATAATTCCGCGTCATGAAGCTTTCGCCTATCACATACTACGTATTGGCCGCCATTTGCCAGACTTCAGGATCGTCGGGAGCAGCGATGTTGGCGCCATTCTTTATGAAGATGCATGGCTATTCCATTGCCTTGGCCGGAATCCCTCTGGTCGCTAACGGCATCGGCCGTGTTTTTTCTGATCTTTTATCCGGCATCATGGCAACTTACTTCAGCGCGGGCGCGCTGCTTATCGCCGCCACAGTCATCGCCCTCGCGGCCAGCGCTCTTGGGTATCTTTTTCTCGACACCATGCCCGTATTCGTAGGCGTCTGGATTATCTTTGGATTGACTGAGGCAATGTTCGCCCTCGCTCTCAGAAAAATCGGCTTCGATCAATCCGCGCCGGAGCGCCAGGGACGGGTACAGGGACAAATGGCTTCGGCTTTGGGCATCGGCTTTGCCCTCGGACCGCTTTTGGGCGGCTTCGTCGGCAAGTGGCTCGGGCCGGATGGACTTTTTTTTCTTTATTCCGTGCCCCAATTCTTCGGTTTGCTTTTTATCTTTATCGCCGGCGCCCAACGATACCGAAAAACCGTCCGTCAAAGTTCGGAGCCCATATGGCGCGAAGGAATTATTCTTTTACGCAAAGCGCCCTTTCTCGCCTCCTGCCTCGCTATCTGCCAGTCATTTCTATTCCTGATCGGAGTAACGCGGGTCGCGTTTCCTTTTTTAGTCACGAATCACGTCGGGTTAAGTCTGGAAGCGGTGGGGATCATGGTTTCAGTGTCACGTTTGACAGATACCCTCGGACGCTTCAGCGGCGGCTGGCTCTGCGATCGAATAAGCTCAAGCCGGGTGATTTTACTCGGAGTCGCCCTGGGGATCCCGATGTTTTTTCTTCAGCCCTATGGTTCCGGCTTCGCAACGCTATTGATTCCGCTTGCGGTGATGACCCTGGGCTTTGGATTTACCAACGTCGGAGCGACCACCTTTGCACTGCAATCAGCGAGCAGGACCAGTAAGGAGATCAGTCTCGGAATATCGCGGGCCTCGACCTCGGTGGGACAAACGCTGGGACCTTTAGTGTGCGGCGCCCTGATCGAAGGGATGGGATTCGATTGGGGTTTTCAGGCAATGGCGCTGATTTCGGCTGTCGTGTTTGTGATGGCGTGGATAGGGCCTGAAAAGAAACGCGGCTGGAGTGGTGGTCAACCGCGCTAGTCCGTAACCTGTCCTTCAGGTTCGGCGGGGGAAGGACAATGTGAGGGGACTCCAACCTGTCGTCTCCGCCGAATCCGGGGGCTGAACTGAACTTTGAGCTGGATCTGTCTATCGCAGCCCCTTAAACTCTTCACCGATGGCGAGATCTCTAAGCAGCGCCATACTATCGTTGCCTACGTTTCCCTGACCGGCTTTTTCAGCACGCCACGCATCGAGATATTTGAGGATCTCGTCCAGCGGCAACACGTCGGCATACTTCTGATTCATGTCGAACAGATTGATCGCGTGGCAGGCTTCATGACGGTCAAAGACGCACTCTTCAGCCACGATCATCCGTATCCGATTCGTGGTGCCATCGACGACACTTGCGCGCACGCAACCGCTCGTGCTCTCGCCGCAGGTGATGATGGTATCCACACCCAGAAAATTGAGATGACCGACGAGGGGCGTTCCCCAGAACGCGCTGGGAGAGGTTTTCTTCAATACGGTCTCCCCGGGGATCGGTTTGACCTCGTCAACGATATCGAATTTCCGCCGCACACGGTCGAGCTCTTCGCCATCCATGGTCGACCGTTTTGCGCCATCGCGACGAAAAGCCCAGGGCGCGACGTTCACACCGTCCAACCCCGTGACGTGAATAACCGGAATTCCAACTTCACGCGCCTTGGCGAGCAGTTTTTGAATATGGGGCAGCGCGTTCCAGCCGGCCAGACCACAGCTTCCGGGCCAGGTTTTGATCGCTTCGACCACGGGTTCCGGTTTGTCGCCGAAGACCCACCGATACAGGTCGATCAGCAACAACGCCGGCCGCTCGCCGAAACCGATGGGGCGCGGCGGCTTGTTAACCAACGTCGCCTTGTCTTGCTCGGTCAGAAAACGATCCCAGACTCTTTCAGCCATGACGAACCTCCGAATTGAATTGGTTTGACATTTATCATCCGCGCAAGCGACGAATCAAGGTATACTTAAGCAGGGACGTTTTCTTTTGCCGCCAATAAGATATCGCCCCATGGTATATCATTATTCCAAGCCTGAGCCAGCGCCGCCTTCGCTTGAGCGAAGTTCGGTAGCGCAGCCAACACCTCCGGCGGATTTGGCGTTTCGACCGCATCGGGTCGAGTCTTCAACCACGACATTACTTTCGGAACGATCGACGGCACCGTCCCGTCATGAGACTTCGGATCAATCCCGGCGAGGTCGGAGACGAACTTGGCATACTGATTTCCCTCCGGAACCAAGAGCAGCCAGTCATGCCGGTGCGCTTCATCGGTTTGCGTGTAGCGTCTGGCAATGGCGATGCCGAGCTCCAGCGGCATGTTGAAGCGAGCCAGTTGCTCACTACCCTCGCCTTTGCATCGCGACAAATCATGTATGGAATACTTGGAAGAAAAAATCGCCCGCGTGATCCTCTCCATTCGCGGCTCGGCAACATTCCCCGACTCCAGCGCGCTGCGCGGCACAAAGCCGCAGCACACCGTGGCAAACACGATGGCATCGAAAAGCGGCGCGAACTCAGCGTCGTAGGGGCAGTTTATGAAAACCGACTGATTCGGATCGACAGGGGGAGCGCTCTGCGCCACAGCTCGTTACCAGGCGTTATCGTCTTTTTTGATGCTGTGAGCAAAGGTCTCGACATTCTTCAAGCGCTCTCTCAGTTGCGCCGTGTCTTTCGACGTCATGGGCTTTGGTTCCGCTGCTTGACCTTGAAGGGCTTGGATGACAGGGCTCCAATTACCCGAAGTCTCAGCTAAACGCAGCGCCTGAAAACGAGCGATAAAACTCGGCAGTTTAGCGTCGCCAATCAGAACCGGAATCAACAACTTCTTAGGGTCATCCCAGTGGGACTCCAAAATCACGCTCCATTCGAGTTCTTGATATTTCGTCGGCGGCGCGTCGCTGACAACAAGCACGATCACCGCATCGGCAGTCCGGATCGCCGCCTCAGACGTTTTCTGCCAGTCCAAATCGGTCTTGAAATCCCCTACTCCGTCGAACACTGAAAAATTATGACGGTGAAGCTCTTCGACGAGGCTCCGCGCCGCCGCTTCATCGCGCCGCGCGTAAGATACAAAAACGTTTTTTACCTTACCCATAGGATCACTTTGGGATTGCCTTTGGCGACTATCGTATTACGCCTGAGTCAAATTCTGCGCCCCTGAGCATCCGTTGTCAAATCCCGCTCAAAACAAAACTGATCCAGCAACGCTTGTGGAATCATCTCTGCCAAAAAGTTTCGGCTCCAGCCTAAGCCCCACAATTTGAACGGTTGGAATTGCTTGAACAATTGGAACCGTCCGCTGCTATTCTACGTCCTGGACAATACGAAAGCCAATGTAGTTGATGCGGACGCCGGCGATGCCCTCGTGCCGGAAAGACGCGCGCAAGAAGACCCGTCCGGCGCTCCAGGAGCCACCGCGGATCACGCGCAGGCCGCGCTCTTCGCCGTCCAAACGCACCGCATCACCGGTGTCTGGTTGTTCATATTTGTTCAGACACCACTCGTACACATTTCCCGCCATATCCAGCACCCCTTGCCGCGTGGCACCATTTGGATACATTCCTACGGCGGATGTGCGGAAGAATCCACTTTCGTTGCTATTACATCTCGCCGCGTTCCATCCACCGGCCCATGGATACTCGCGCTTTGGATCTCCCCCCCATCGCAGCCAGTTGCCACTCCCATTCGGTGGGTAAGCGAATAGTAGATCTCGTCCGCTTGCTCAGCCACCTGCAGAACGCCACCGCTTCAAACCAGGAAACGGTTTCCCGTGGCGAACTGGCTTCTTTCCAACTAGGCTCGCTCGGCATTTCCGTAGCCATCCTCAGCATCTATGAAGGCTTGGAACTGAACGTTAGTAACCGGATATTTTGCAATGCGGAGGAAAGATAAATCGTCGTCATGACACTGTAATATTCTCGACTTCCCTATCCAGCGTGAGTCGAGTGGGTTTGCGCGTCTTATACAACGTCAAGCTGGAGAAAATCAAAGTCGGGCACCGTGACTGTGCAGATTCGTCAGGTCCGTAGGATGCGCCGGACACATCCATGTGAACCTGGATTCCGGCAATCCATGCCGGAACGACGACATGGAGGATTCCTCGCCATCGGGAATGCCAATCAACGTCCACGGAGAGGAAATCACAGCGACGAATCCCACCGGTGACACTTCAAACCGAATTCCAACGTTGAACCTTAAACATTGAACCTTGAACCCGCGGTTTCGAAAGCGCTATAGTCCATCCACGGAGGCGTTATGGAGAAGCTTATCCCTATCGATCTCACCGGCGTCATCGACGACGTCAAAGCCGAGGGCAAAACCCGACGGGTCCTGTGGCAAGATTCGGAGTCCATCGCGTTCTTGAGCAGCGGGCGCAAAGAGCGCTGGGATTTTCACATCGACCCCGCGGACGAGGTGACGTTGCAGCTGACCGGAGTGCAGCATCTGGTCTATCGAACACCCGACGGCACAGAACAAACAGCCGACATAAAAGCCGGTCAAATCCTCCTTTGTCCCGCCGGCGTGCCCCACTCGCCGCGTCTCGAGGAGAACTCCTGGTTTATCGTCTTCGAACGCAAACGCCGCGCGGGCGAAATCGATCATTTCAGATGGTTCTGCAATAAGTGCGGCGACAAAGTTTACGAAACTTCCGTCGAGGTCGGCGATTACCGCGCCGATCCTGTGGGGCAGGTCTACCAGAAGTTTTCCAGCGATGAGAAGCTGCGCACTTGCAAAAATTGCGGCACGATGGTTCCCGTGCCTCCGAAGTAGCGGAAATGAACATGTTCCAATCGTTCAAGCCGTTCAACCGCTTCGCTCCGTTCAAGCCGTATCGGATTTTGCACGTTCAAATCGTTGGAACTTCCGAAACGATTTGAACGGCTTGAACGGAACGAAGTGATTGAACGATTTGAACGTGTTCCGTTATGATTGACTACGTCAAACAACTGACGCGACTCGCGGGAGCTTATCGCGCCGCCGAAGAAGCAATCGTCGGCGCCTTCTTCGCCAAGCCGCGAAAGAGACTCGATCATCTACGCTGGTTGCGCGCACAAGCTTTCAAGGAATACTCCGCCATTAAACCCATTTTCAGCGCCGTGGCCAAACTCTATCCGGAGGTGGATCGCCAGATAGATCGCCACCAGTTTGAAGAACTCACGGAGAAACTCGCCGACGAAACAAAGCATGCCAGACTGGTCATGGATCTCTTGCAGGAACTAACTGGCAAAAGAGTAACCTTTGCGGACTTGCTTTGGCTGCCGGAAGATCGGAAGTTGGCAAAAATACGGGCACGATACTCGAAGAGTTTAGCCACGCTTCTGCACGGCAACGGCGCAATCAAAGCCAAAGAGATCCGCAGACAAGACGAAGCAATCGAGCGCGCCGCCATCACCTTGACGGAAGGCGGAGGCGGCGCGCTCTACGAAGTTTGCAGTAGACTCAAGAAAAGCGGCGTTGAAGGAAAAATGGCGCGGGTGTTCGGGGAAATATTACGTGACGAACTGGGACATAAGGAGTCCGGCGCACGCGCGCTGGCGGCGGTGGTCAGGACCAAAGCGGGGTTTGAGCGGGCCGCTCGAATTATTCGTGAAGTCTCCAGCCAGCGTCTGCGCATGCGCAACGAGCAATTCGGTTTTCCGATGACAGAAGACGAGATCATAATTCTGGATAAACGTGCTAGAGTCTCAGCCAGAACTAAAGCAACAAGACTTATTTCACCGCAGAGACGCGGGGTTCACAGAGATCGGAGTATTTCTTGATCAAGAACTCTTTACTCTGCGACATCGGCGCCTCAGCCTTGAAAATTGTGGCTGATCCGTCCTCTGGCGGATCCGCGGTGAGTTCTCTTCTGGATCGATGCAATCAGAATAGGCCCCTGATAGTTCTCTGCCTGGCGCTTTTCGCCTACCTGATAGTCTCCTCTTCTGCGGTCGCCTTGGAAGTCCCCGCGCTTAATACCACGATCAATGACTTCGCCAAGATGATGCCGCCGGCGAGCATCGATGATCTGACCGAACGCTTGAAGCGAACAAAAACTGAGACCGCCTACACCGTCGCGGTTCTCACGGTGCCGAGCCTTGAAGACGAAGACATGGAAAGCTTTGGACGCAAAGCTTTTAAGCAGCTCCCGTTGACGGAGAAGGAATTACAGAGGTCGGCCCTTCTTATCGTCGCTCGCAAGGAACAAAAAGTCGGCCTCCAGACTGGATCCGAGCTGCAGCCCCTCTTTCCTCAACCTGAAGCGAACCGGAAACTTCAAAGCCAGGTGGAAATTTATTTTAACGGGCTGAGACCCGATTTGGGGATTCACGCGGGAGTCCACTATATCTTCGGAGTGATCAAAGGGGAGTTCCGCGTTGGCAGCGCATCAGAGGAGGAAAAGCTTGAGAATGCGTCGAAGCGAGGCGCAGGGGCGGGAGCGATCTTCGCAGTATTGTTGGGACCTTTCCTGGCATTTTTTATCGGGATGTTATGGGGCATCTACGCGACACATTACGGCGTTCGCCGTGAAACCCGGCTCTTTATTGGCGCCGTCCTGGGTGGCGGAACGGCAAAGATCGTCGCGACCCTCATGTCGATGATGGGTAGCTATAGTGACGGCCTGTGGTACTTTATCCTGGCTGTCAGCATTCCTCTAGGTGTTTTTGGCAGTCTAACGGAGTACTGGATGCAAGGGGACTGGAGCGGCATCCCGCGGGTAAAGGATAAAGTAAGACGGAAACCCGAAGACAACATGGGGATCTGACACGTCGCGGCTCAAAATAAAGGAGCCGCCCTACTCCTCCAGTGAACGAATCTCGGCGTCGGCCCTGCGCAGGCGTGCGGAGAGTTCACGCCCGATGTTGCTCAACAACTTGGCGCGCATCCCCCGATGCAGCGCGGCAAGCGCGTCAAACTTTGCGAGTGGCAAAATGTAACAGACAGCGGGCAGCACTGCCACGACGTCAGCCGATCGCGTGCCCCCGTCCAAGACCGAAAGCTCACCGAAGGCCACACCGGGGGCGATCGTCGCCAACCGCTTTTGGCGCGTCCCATCGCCGAGCCGAAGGCAAACGTTTACCAGACCTCCGGCCAACAGGAATAAGGAGTCGGCCGGATCCCCCTCGCGGACGATGACGTCGCCCGGAGCATAATGAGCCAGCTCGACGATCGAGCGAAGCAGTTCGATTTCGTCGGCGTCGAACCCCGCCAGTATATCCATCGCCTCCAGCGCTACAACGCTCTTTTCGCACCCATGCTCGACGCTTTCTTCAGCGATCAGGCGATTTTCACACCATTCGAGAGCCGCATCGATGTCCGGAAAAAAACCATCCCTTGTCCATCCCGCCTCTGTCATTTCCGTGAGCGACTGGCCGGCCGCAACCGGAAGATGGGACAGAATCACTTTCTTACCCTTCTCTGCAAGCACTGTCTCCATCTCCGCCAGCAGTGTGACCGCACAATCGTCAATCTCCAATACCCGCTTCATGTCTAAAATGAGATAGGCAATGGAATCCAACTCTGCAGCGAGTTTCCGGAACACTTGCTCCAAGGCGCCAAAAAAGAGATTTCCCTGGAGTTCATAGACGCAGACGGCCTCTCCCTTGCGATTGAGAACAGCCTGCTCCTGGCTGCTGCGCATCCGTTTGGAGCGGACCGTGGTCCCCCGGGAGCGGCGGCGGACAACGACCCCGGTGACGGAGCGTACCCGGAACATATGCAACTTAAATCGTTGCGATAGTTCCTCGCAGACCTTTATTCCCCGGCAACTGTTTCCTTGACGATCGAGCAAAGGAGAAAACGTCCCGATACCAAACTGTCCGGGAAGAACGGCGACGATTCCCCCGCCGACTCCGCTCTTGGCCGCCAACCCGATGCGGTAACCCCACTCCCCAGCGTAGTCGTACATACCACAGCTGTGCATGACACTCAGTACGTTTTTGACGTAGGGCTCCTCGATCGCGCGTTCGCCGGTCAGAGGGTTGACCCCGTTATTTGCCAAGGTCGCCCCCATAACCGCGAGATCCTTTGCGCTTACCAAAACCGAGCACTGGTCGAAGTAGAGATCCAGATGCTCATCGATCCGTTCGTCGATCATGCCGGCATTGCGCTCGAGATAGGCGATGGCTCGGTTGCGGTGACCCGTCGCCTTTTCCGATGTAAATACCGCCCGATCGATTTCCAGAGGCCGCCCGGCAAATCTACCGAACATTTTCAGCATGCACGCGAGTCGCCGATCGTATCCTTCCCCGTGGATAAGGGCGGTGGTGGCGATGGCGCCGGCATTGACCATCGGATTAAAGGGACGATTGCGCCGCTCGTCAAAGACGATTGAGTTAAAGGCTTCGCCGCTTGGTTCAACCCCAACCTTGGCGAGGACATAATCCACCCCCAGTTGTTGGAGCGCCAGTCCGTAGACAAAGGGCTTCGAGATCGATTGGATGGTGAACAGGTGACGCGAGTCCCCGATCTCATAGACCTGGCCATCCGCGGTCACGAGAGCGATGCCAAAGAGCTGCGGGTTGACCCTGGCCAACTCTGGGATGTAGGTGGCTACCTGGCCGTCGAAATTCGTGCGGTATTTCTTGTGCAACTGCCGCAAGCAGGACAGAATCGGCGAGAAGTCTTGATCAACAGCGTTACTCACAAATGATCGAATTTCGGGTTCGGCTATGCCGGCTCCACTTTTTTCGCCCTAGGCTGCGCCTTCTTGAGACGGTTGACAGCCATCCGGCGCAGGGAAGGAGGGATGTATGTGCGTTGAACGCAACGCGCATGCCAACGCCCTGCCCTAAACTAGAATTGAAAGTTAGCGAGATAACGAACTATTTTTGTGAGGCCCATCCGGCAGGAGAGAAAGGACGATTTCTCGATGTATATTTTTTGAGCAAAGAAGTGACTCGATTGTGAGCGCTTGATCATCGGACTGGTTGGCATCGCCTCCCTCGCCCAACATCGGATGGGTCTGAGATAAAACGCAATCGCCGGGGCGATCGACGAACGAGCGCTACGGATCGAAGGCACAGGTATTCAAAGTTCAATGTTCAACGTTTGATTTTGCTAACGGCTCATCAGCGCGTCGACGGATAGCGCGCCTCCCCCGCCGATGAGTAACGCCATCGCCATTAGAAAAAGCGCCAGGCAGTACTCGATGCCGCTGCCCTCCTCTGGGCGGCGCGCCAAAAAAAACCCATATTCCCAGTGAGCCTTTTGCATCGCCATCGCCATAAAAATGGCCAAACCCAGGGCAAAGGGCCGCGTAAACAAGCCGACCAAAAGAGCGAAGCTGCCGAACAGCTCGATAAACATTGCGAGGGCGCCGATGGGCTTGGGAATGCCGTACTTCTCATTCCAATTGGCAAGCATACCCTTGAATCCACGCCCGCCATGCCAACCGAGAGCCTGCTGTGTCCCATGAAAGAAAAATGTGATCGCGAGTCCCAACCGCAAAAAGACAAAAGCAAAAGATGGCGATGTCTCAAAGATCCAATTCATTCCGAACCTCCGTGGAGTCTCATTCCTTGATGAAATATTGCATGGGCATCTGGCCCTGTTCGAAGCGGGGATCGTATTCCATCCCCTCGCGAATCCGAGACAAATAGTTGTCCCGGTTCACACCAAACAGTTCATAGCGGGAAAGATGATTGAGCAAAAAGGTGTGGACGCCCATCTGATAGAGTTTGCCTACCGCGCCTGAAGTCAAGGCATCGTGCTCTTCTTGGCTCAGAGAAAAAGCTTTGATCGCTTCTTCGGGGTTTTCTTTCATCCGTTTACGGAAGGCGGGGTCGTTGTCCGTCGAATAGAGCAGTTTGTTGACTTGATAGATACTCATCTCGTTCTACTCCAATTTCCACACCGCATAACCGGAGCCGTCATCGTTTTCCAAAAACAGGGGCCGGGCTTTTCCCACCGCGCCGGTCAGGGTGATCCAGTTCAGTAGCTCGCCGCTGTTATTGCCCGCCTGGTTAATGCGATCTTCGGTGGCGCGACGGGCCAGCGCCTGGTACTTCCCCTGAACCAGCAGCCCGGAGATTGTCTCCTCCCACTCCCTGTCGGTCCAACCCCGCAGCGGTCCGCCAACATCCATGGCGAAACAGCCGCTGGCGATGAGCGCCACTCGCTCCTTGCCTTCCCATGCCTCGACAAAACGGCGCACCATCCGGCCCAGCGAAAAACAACGCGTCGCCAGAGGCAAGGGCGAAGCAAAGCCGTTGGTGTAGATCGGAACCACAGGCAGCTCCATCGACGGATTGAGAAAGTGCAGCGGCACGACCAGCGAATGATCCAGACGCAGCTCGTGGGCCGCCGCAAGATCGAACTTGTCATGCAGCCCGTATTTGAAGAGCGCTTTGGCCAGTGGAACGTGGCCGCGCACCGTGTAGCGAGGCATCGGGCACCAGGTTTCCTGGGGACCCTGGGCTTCTTCCGCCATGCCGACGCAAAACGACGGCAGGTTGTTATAGAAAAAATTCACGAAATGATCGCTATCGAATTCGATAATCAGATCAGGTTCGGCTTTTTCCACTTGCTCGCGCACCTGCTTCATCAGCGCTTCACCCCGCATTTTTCCCGGCGATTGGGTCATCTCATAGACAAGTCGGGGCGGATGGGGAACTCCGGCGGCCAACACTAGCTTTGCCATGCGCTCTCCTCTCTGGTGTTACTAAGGAGTTCCTTGGTGAGTAGACATAATGACGCCCAAGGGGCGAGTCATGCAGCGCGCGGGCACCCAAACGTAAAGGAAGCGTTCAGGCCCCGGCGCTCGGCACAACCGCCCCTGGAGCGGATCGGGCGGCGGCCGACAAGACACAGGCTGATTGCCGGCGCGCGGAAGGGCTCGTCCTTTGGGCTTTGGGCAAACCCATGTTGTCCACCTACTTATGAACTCCTTAATAATTCAAATCGACGTTCGCCCCTCTTAACATTGCGCTAAACCCCACGTCAACACGGGCGAGGTTTATTACGAAATGGCACGGACCGTTGACAGCAAAAACCCCCGGTGATAGCGCTGATTTTCAATTACAAAAAATCAGAGGGAGGAAAGACCATGGCCAAACTCCGTCACCTCGCGATTCTCACCCATCAGCCGGACAAACTGGCCGATTTCTACAAGCGAGTGTTCGAAATGGAAGAGGTGGTCCGCACCAAGAACGGCTCGGTCCATCTTTCTGACGGCGAAGTGAACCTGGCGATCCTGAACGCCGCCGATCCGAAGGAACCGGGACATCAGCCTGGCCTCTATCACTTCGGCTTTCACGTCGAAGACAACAAAGAAACCGCTAGGCGCATTCAAGAAATCTACCCGGAGGGCGCCCCGAAAGAGCGCGAAGCCACCTATGCCGAGGGGCGTGGATCGGATCCGGACGGAAATCTTTTCGATATCTCCACGGTGGGATGGAGTGGCAAGCGGAGAATGGATCTCTAGGCAAACGCCTCTCTGGGTCCGAACTCCGTCAAGGTTCAAGGTTCAACGTGGAAGAGACCGGCTTTTTCTTTGAACTTTAAACCTGGAACATTGAACTTCCGTTTTTTAGCCGAAAAGTAGCCCTGCTGGCCACCGGCTCTCCAGCATGTATTCAAAGAGTCCCCAGATGAGCAGATAAGTGCAGGCCGCCATAATGAGAGAGGTGCTCCATTTTTCTCTTCCCTCAACCAGGGCGTAAAGAAAGACCAAAAGCGGCAGGGCGATCACGATGCCTAGCAGCCAAATGCCGAGCGCACCGCCGATGAACCAAGCAAAAAATGTCACGGTGCGACGGAACTCAATCTTCTTGTCCAACTTCACATCGTAGACCTCATCCATCTCAATGCCTCCACCTGCGCGACCGCGACGCGCTTCCCAACCTGTCGCCTCACGGTAAATCTGGACCAGGACCAGAACAAGGCCGGGAATGGCCGCCACGTACACGGGCATGATCTTGGCGATGTTCGGCCACCCCCAACCGGCCCAGGCCGCCACCAAGAAAACCACAAGAAAAAAAAGCGTGAAATTAGCTTTCATCTGGAGTCCTCGCCATCGCCCCGCCGAAAGAGGTTGGAGTCTCTTGCCGGCCCTTTAGCCGGCCGCGCACGGTAAAAACAAGAGAAGCCGCGGCCAGAATCAACAGCACGATGACCGCCGGCCGCCCAAGCCAGCTAAACCCATAGCTGGCCACCGAGCGATAGAGATACTTTTCCATCAGGTCGCCTAAGACGAGCCCGAGAATCATCGCCGGTCGGGGGTAACCAAAGCGCCGCATGAAATAGCCCAGAATACCGAAGGCAACCACGACCAAAAGATCGATGGGATCGCGGTTGACGCTGAAGGCGCCCATGAGAATGAAGATGAACATGAGGGGGACCATGAACGTGTAGCGTACCTCGGCCAGCTTGGCGAGCTGTGCGGCCAAAACAAAGCCGACGAGGGTACCGATGATCCCTGAGATCCCCTGAATCCAGACCACGCTAAAAATAACTTCGGGGTTCTTTTTAAGCATCTCCGGGCCCGGCAGATATCCCCACGCGAGTAACGCGACGATAAAAAGCGCCGTGACCACTCCCTGGGGGAATCCCATCAGCAATGTGGTTATCAGGTCTCCCCCGTCCTTTGCGTCGTTGGCGCTTTCCGGAGCAATGACCCCTCGCACATCTCCTTTGCCGAAGTTTCCGGGGTTCTTGCTGGTCTGAGCCGCATGGCCGTAGGCAAGCCAGTCCACCACTTGCGAGCCCAGCCCTGGAACAATTCCCACCCAGACCCCGACAAAACTACAGCGGACCACCAACCACCATTCGCGCAAGGTGTCCTTGACCCCGTCGAACAAGCTTCCCTTGAGCGGCACTGGCTGCTGCTCGACGCCGAGCTTGGTCAAGGCCAAATCCAGCGCCGAGGGAATGCCAAATAGAGCCAGCGCTATGATGCTGATGGAAATGCCGTCCAATAAATAGGGCTGGTCAAAGACAAAGCGCATGACGCCGCTTTGCGCCTGTTGGCCGACGGTTGCGAGCAACAGACCAAAGGCTGCGGCAATAAGTCCCTTGATCGGCCGCCGCCCAGCCAAAACCGCTACCATACTCAATCCCCAGAGCATGACGACGAAAAGCTCGGGCGAGCCCATCAGATAGATCAGAGGCCTGGTCACAGGAATCGCAAGAACAAGTGTCAAGGTCCCGATCAAGGACCCCATACCTCCGGCCATGAAAGAAGCCCCCAGCGCGCGCCGCCCTTCGCCGCGCTTGCCCATGGGGTAACCGTCCAACACGGTGGCCTGGGAGCCTGAGCCTCCAGGGATACCGAAGAGGATCGGCAGGTAAGCCGCGCAAATGGCGCTCACGGAGCTCGCGCCTATGAGAAGCGCGATACCAGTAATGGGCTCCCACTTGATGACGATAGGCAGTGCGATGGCATACACGAGCGGCATCCCCAAACCCTGAGGCGCCACGGCGGTGAAGGTGCCGATGCTGACGCCAAGCATCATAGCCAGGAAGACCTTGAGATGAAGTACATTCAGTAAACCCGTCGCAGCTGCATCGAAAAGTGAAGTCTCCATTAGATGATCTGTCCTTATTTTTTCGGCTTTGATTTTAAATTACGATCTCTCTCCCTTGTCAAGGAACAAATGAAGTGGGTCTAACGAGGCGGCAGAGGGTCAGCACCCACAATCTTCTTGTACAGCTCGATGATCTCGGGCTCTCGGGGAATGTCCCTGATCGCTTTTTCATGGTCTTCGGGGAGGAGAGGTGACGCATCGTCGCCGGTGAGCTTTTTATATTCGCGCAGAAACTCCGGGTCTTTATAGGTTTTGCGAAACGCCTCTTGGAGAACAGCGACGCGATCCTTGGGGGTTCCGGGCGGAAGGACGGAGGGACCGCCGGCAACCCTGAAAGCACGCGCTAAACTAATCAGCTTGCGCTCTCTATCCGACCTGGCAAAGCTTTCAAGCTCGGGCAGGTTCTTGAACTGGGGATGTTTGTCCCCCTTGGGGATTTCAAGGATCACGTGAAAATCTACCAAGCCTCCTTCGAGCCAGTCCCGGTTCCGCTGCGCTACCGAGTCAGCCGCCGTCGCTCGGGCATCGACCTCACCACGCATCAGCGCCTGATCGATCTCAGGTCCGGCATAGCCGGCGATAAACTTAGGATCTTTCAGACCAAGAATGTAAGCGAACAGGCGGCCTTCACTGTATGTGGAAAAACCCACGGACTGGCCACCGACCCTGACTCCGGAAGCGGCTGTGAGTTTCTCTATGCTGCTAAAGCCCGCCTGTTTCCTGCTTAAAAAGAGCGGGTGATACGAGCTGTAGGGCGACCCCAGATAGAAAAACTTATCGAGATCGTAGAGAACTCCCGATTCTCCGAGCACCGCGGCAGAAACCATGCCGAGCCCGGGGTTTCCGATCATAAGGCCGTCAGCGCGGCCTGATCGGTAGACATAGTTTGCTGCCTTTCGGCCTCCACCGCCGGGCATGTATTCGCTCACGATACTCGGGTTCCCAGGTGTATATTTTTGCACGAAGGGAATCATAGCTCTTACCCGCATATCTCCTGTGCCGCCCGGATCCCGGCCCTGGATGATGGTGATGGTCTTCCCTTTGTAAAAATCCGACTGCGCAAAAAGAACGCCCGGGAGAAGCATCAGCTGGGCACAAAGCGCGATCAAAAATCTTCCAACCAACCAATTTGTTCTCATGATGCACTCCTCCTTTGCGTTTGCATGACCCGTTCAGCGTGGCGGTAGAGGCTCCGCGCCCACAAGCTTCTTGAAGAGTTCGATCGCCTCGGGATCCCGGGGAATTTCTTTGATTGCCTTTTCATGGTTTTCGGGCAGCAGAGGCGTCGGCTCGTCGGCTGTAAGTTTTTTATATTCGCGGAAGAACTCGGGGTCTCTATAGGTCTTGCGAAAGGCCTCCTGGAGAATTTCTACGCGGTCTTTAGGCGTCCCAGGGGGAAGAACAAATGGCGTGCCGCTAACCCTGAAGGCACGCTGCAACTGAACGACTTTGCGCTCTCTATCCGATTTGGTAAAGCTCTCGATCTCGGGAAGACGGCTGAACCGAGGATGAGGATGCTTCTCTCCCTTGGGAGTTTCCATAATTGCATGGATGTCCACGAGATCTTTTTCAAGCCACTCGGCGTTGCGTTGAAGGAGTGTGTCGGGACCGGTGGCTCTTGCGTCGATTTCCCCACGCGCTAGAGCCGGATCGAGCTCGGCACCTCCATAGGCCGCGATGAACTTTGGGTCCTTGAGACCGAGCAGGTAAGCGAATAGGCGGCCTTCGTTATAAGTAGAAAACCCAACCGACTGAGCCCCAATCTTAATTCCAGAAGCGGCCCGGAGTTTCTCTATACTGCTGAAGCCGGCCTCTTTCCGACTTATAAAAACGGCGTGATAGGTGCTGTACGGAGAACCTAGATAGAAAAACTTATCGATGTCGTACAAAACTCCTGATTCTCCGAGTACGGCTAGGGACACCATAGCAGAGCTAAAATTCCCGATGGTCAGCCCGTCAGGACGTGCAGTTCGATAAATGTGGTTGGCCGCCTTCCGGCTGCCGCCGCCGGGCATATACTCGCTCACAATCGTCGGATTTCCAGGAATATATTTCTGTAAGAAAGGAAACAGGGCTTTTACCCGTAGGTCGCCTGTCCCGCCGGGATCCCGGCCCTGGATGACGGTAACGGTCTTACCTTGAAAAAATGACGCCTGAGAAAAACCGTAACTCGGCATAAGCCCGAGCGATACCAATAATGCACCGACAAACAGCACATGTAATTTAGCTCCGCGATCGCGAGCTTTCATATCAACCTCCATTTTCAGAATTCTCAGGCTCGGCTAGATCACCACTCACGTTAACGCGGCGGCAGCGGACCGTGTTCGGCCATCTTTTTGTAGAGTCCGACAACTTCAGGGTCGCGCGGCAGCCCGCGGATCGATGCCTCTACCTCTTCCCCGGTGAGAGGCGAGGGCTCGCCGCCCATGAGTTTTTTGAATTCTTGAGTAAACCCCGGATCTTTGAATGATTTGTTCATCGCTTCACGCAGGGTTTTAACGATCTCAGCGGGTGTTCCCGGCGGCAAGACATAGGGCCAGCGGGGATACATGAATTCGCGGAACAGGCTGATCACTTGGCGCTCTCTATCATTTCTCGCCAGGGAGTCCGCATCGGGAACATTGGCGAAGCGGGGGTGAAACGTGCCTTTTGGGATCGTGAGGGTCGCGTGAATGTTGAACTCGCCTTTGGCGAACGCGTCCGCGTTTCGGCGCACCACCGTATCGGCGCTGTTGGCCCTGGCGTCTATCTCTCCCCGGGTCAAGGCAGCATCCATTTCTACACCTCCGAAGCCGACGACGAACCGGGGATCTTTAAGGCCGATCAGATAGGTGAAAATACGTCCGCTGATGTAAACCGCATGCCCCACGGTCTGTGCTCCAACCCTGACTCCAGAGGCAGAGCGCAATTTTTCCAAGTTGTCGAAGCCAGCTTCCTTGCGGCTCAAAAACACATAGGGATCCCCATGCTCGGTGGAGCCCACATAGATCAGTTTATCGATATCGTATTTTACTCCGGGCAACCCGAGGACTGCGCCCGAGGCGAGGCCGGAACCCACCGCGGTAATCGTAAGGCCGTCAGGCTTTGCCGTGGAATAGGCGTGGTTGACCGCTTTCATGCCGGCCGCGCCAGGCATATTTTCAATGACAATCGTTGGATTGCCAGGAATGTATTTTTTCAAGAACGGAATGAGCGCCCTGGCTTGCATATCTCCCGATCCTCCGGGCTCCCCGCCACGAAGAATCGTAATCGTTTTGCCCTGGTAATAAGGAGTCTGGGAAAGCACCTCTTTCGGGACGAGCGCCGCGGCACTAAGTCCCAACGCCAGCGTGATTACTGCGATCAATTTCATTCTATAAGACATTATCAACCCCCATTTGGATTCGAACAGCGCACACAGCCCGTTACGAGTTTACCCCGTACCACAGAACGCCCCGTACGTAAGTGCGGGGATAAATGTTCCGAACATCCCCGAAGGGCAACGCCCCAAAGCCACAGACGTAAGTCCGTGGTACGGGGCTTACGCCGATCCTCTTTAACATTGCTCAAAAGCCCGAGTCAACATTTGCCAAGTCCTCTCTATCGTTGACTGACAAGAATTTATCAAGTACCGTCCAACACCTACGCGCTTTTTGCTCGGCCGCTCTATGAAGATCGGGCTGTTTACCGAATTCTCTTATCCTGCAAAGTCAGAGCGGCAAGCATACGCCGAGATCCTGGAACAGATCGCCCTTGCCGATCAGTTGGGATACCACTTCTTCTCAACGACAGAAAGCTTCGGGAAAGATGAATTCTCGTGCTCTCCGTTCCCTTTGGGCCTCTATGTGGCCGCCGCGCAGCACTCGCCGAGAATTCGTTTCCTGACCGGCATCATCAGCGTCCCCATGCACCATCCGGCAATCTTGGCCAGCCAGATAGCGGCTGCCGATCTTTTAACCGAAGGGCGAATCATGGTCGGGCTCGGCAGAGGCCATCCCTGGGTCTTGAACCGCGTCGGTATCGACCCCGGAGAAAGTCCTGCCCGATTTGAAGAAGGCATACGCATGCTGGTTGAGATTTTTGGATCCGCCTACATTGAAAATTCACAGGGCACGTTCTGGAGGGTAAGCGACTTCAAACTGAGCCCCTCGCCTCTCCAGGAGCCCCATCCTCCTCTCTATGTTGCCGCCGCCACCACTTCCGACAGCGCGATCTTCGCCGGAAAAATCGGGCAAGGTTTGGTCCAGCCTGGCTATCTGGGTATCCCTCTCGGATTGGTTCGCGATTTGACATCGCGGTACAGAGAGAATCTTCCTAGCGGAAGTACGAGCGACGTCATTTTGGGTATTCATCTGCACGTGGCGCGGGATCGTGACAAGGCGATTCGAAACGGAGCTTTCGCGCTGGCGACCCAGTCCCAAGTATTCTTACGATCCAGCGCCAACCGTCAGCGGCTCAGCGGAGAGAATCAAGCCTACGCCACCAAAAGCGAATCCAGGAGAGCGTTTGAAAAATTATCCGAGCCCGAAAAGGCGCGCCAAGCCGTGGCCGAAGAGTCGCCTAACATCATGGCGGTTTGGGGCACTCCAAACGAATGTATTGAGAGGATTCATCATTACGTAGATGCCATCCACCCGGAGCAACTCATGTTCAATATCGCCTCCGGTAGCCTTCCCCAGGAAAAAATCTTG
>CAVTUQ010000043.1:0-76554 GCA_963737905.1 uncultured delta proteobacterium
GTACTGAACCAAAGCCAGCAAAGCAACGGCGAGCAGCACGATCGTCAGGAGCGTTGCAAAAAGGGCGGGTGCGTTGAACGAAGCACCGAAGGTCATCAGCATCACACCGAAGCCCACGGCGGAAAGAATCATTTCGCTCGTAACCATGCCCAGGATCGCCCGTCCCATCCCCAGCCGAATACCCGCCATGATCATGGGCAGGGCGGCCGGCAAAATTACTTTTAAGAAGAGTTCGCTTTCCCGAGCGCCGAAGGCGCGCGCCATTTCCGTCAGGGTCGGATCGACGTTCCGGACGCCTGCAGTGGTGTTGACCGCGATGATGACAAAGGCGAAGAGAAAGACGATCCAGATGCGCGAGTGGAGCCCGAGGCCAAAGGCGATCACTAAGAAGGGAATGAATGAAATCATCGGAACGGCGAGCAACGCGGTCATGTAGATATCGAGAAACGATTCAAGTTTGCGATACCGTCCCATGAGCAACCCGAGCGGCACGCCGAGCCCCACCGACAGAAGAAAGCCCAAAAACAGCGCTTGAAGACTGACCAGGAGCGCCCGGAAGAGTTGCCCGGAGACGAGCAGCTCGATCCAGGTCGCGAGCACTTTGGATAAAGGCGGCAGCAGGTGGGCGTTATTTGTCCGGCCCGCCACTTCCCAGAGAAGTGCCAGAGTGATCAAAGATATAGCCCTGAGAGTTCTCCGTTGCACGAATGGGGTGTCCTGTTATTTGCGGCCGATCTTTTTTATGACCTTATCCAGGGGCCCGGTATCGAATGCTTGCGGATAGCTGACGGCGCCTTTCTTTAGCAAACCGGATTCCTCGAAAAACTTGATGCTGGCTTCACCGCGGTCCTTACCGGCGCCACCATTGATGTCCCAGATGCGTAACTCTTTGTAGGTTGCAGCGGTGGCATCGACCAGCTCGGGTTTGGTCTCGGGCAAAAGCCTTAGAGCATTTTCTTTGACCAGGCCCGGACGCTCTTCGATGGAACGATGGGTATTCAGTATCGCTTCCAGTACGTTTTCTACGATACCGGCGTTCTTCTGCACGTAATCCGCTCGCGCGAAGTACATCGAGCCGATGAGCTGAGGGAAAGTCTTCGCGTAGGAGATCAAGACGTGAAACTGTCCGGGCTTGGCTTGCAGGATATTCAAAACATCGCCGATCTCCGCTGGAGTGGCGTCTAACTGGCCGCGCATGAGTGCTTCGGCTCTCACCTCCGAACCGGGAATGATCATCCAGGTTGGGCTTATTTTGTAATGAACCGCCATCCATTTGACCAGCGCCTCGGTGACCGTAATCGGCGCATGATAGCCGACCCGTTTGCCGTCCAGTTGTTTGGGATCGCTGAAGGACACCGGAGTGACCAGCTGCCATTCGTTGCGGACCTGCTCGCCGATGATTCTAAGATTCATACCGCTCTCCACGGCCTTGACCACAGCGATACCCGCCGCGCTCCCCATGTCGGCTTCTCCGGCAACCACGGCCTGAACGGCAAGGTCGGTCTTAGGAAAGAAGGTCGGAATGACCTCGATCCCTTGTTTTTTTAGTCGCTCCCAGGCAAGCAGCGACGGGATGTCGCCCATGTCCGCCGAAGAGGGATAGGCGAATCTGACCTTCTTCTGTGCCTGTGCTTCGCCTCCCCAGGAGAAACCCAGGGTGAGCGTCAAAAGAAGTAATGCAGATGGTCTGGCAAATGCCCTAATCATAAGTAGCCCTCCTTTTTTATCCCTAGCTATTCGATAGCGATCTCCGCTTTCCAACCGGTCAGTCGCCGGTCTAACACTTGAACCAGCTTCATCGTAATCATGGCCACGATAAGAATCGTCAGAATGACGGCGAACAACGCGTCCGTCGCGAAGGCGGAGCCGTATTGCATAATCATCGCACCGATTCCCGTAAGCGTAAGCAACATTTCCGCAGTCACCATTCCTTTGACCGCTCTGCCCATGCCTAAACGAACGCCGGCCATGATTGCCGGCATGGCCGCCGGTAGGATGATCTTGAAGAAGACTTCCGTTTCCTTGGCACCGAAGGAACGGGCCATCTCCAAGAAAGTCCGGTCCACCTGCTTCACGCCGGTCATCGTATTGATGACGATCACAAAGACCGCGAAAAGAAAAACCACAGCGATGCGTGATTCCACCCCCAGGCCAAACCACAGGATGAGCACGGGTACGAAAGCCGTCATGGGTGCAGACATCAAGGCGTTGATGTAAAGGTCGAGAAAATGCTCTACGGCGCGAAAGCGGCCCATGAGCAGACCGACAATAATTCCGAAAACCACTGCGAGAAAAAAGCCCGCCGCGAGCGTGCCAAGACTCATCACGAGGTTTGATACAAGCTTGCCGCTGATCCATAGACGCAACCAGGCGCTCCCTATTTTAGACAACGGCGGGATCAGGACAGAATCCAAAGTTCGCCCGGCGATTTCCCAAAGAATCGCGAGGGTAACAATGGAAATGACGTTGGTCCAAAGGCGGCTATTCAATGGCCATTCTCCATTGCCTTTTTGAGAGAATGCCAGATGTAATTCGTCAGATCGACGAACTTGGGGTCGCGGCGAACGTCGTCGGCGATTCGAGGGCGGGGCAAAGGCACGTCGAGAATCTCGGCCACCCGGCCGGGTCTTGGCGTCATGATCACCACGCGATCAGACAGATAGACCGCCTCATCCATGCTATGGGTGATGAAGATCACAGTCTTTTGCTCGCGCTGCCACAATTCCAAAAGTTCTTCCTGCAGAAGCTGGCGCGTTTGCGCGTCCACTGAACCGAAGGGCTCGTCCATGAGCAGGATCATGGGATTCACGGCTAACGCTCTTGCCAAGCCGGCCCGTTGTTGCATGCCGCCGGAGAGCTCATGGGGATAGTGATGCTCAAAGTCTTCCAGCCCCACGCGTTTCAAGTAATCGCGCGCGATGCTGATCCGTTCCTCTTTTGCGACTCGCCGCAACTCCAAGCTGAACTCCACGTTGGCAAGCACCGTGCGCCAAGGGAGCAGGGCAAAGGTTTGAAAGACAACGGCGCGGTCCGGTCCGGGCGCAGAGATCTTCTTTCCGTTAATCACGATCTGGCCACTATCATGGGGAATGAGACCGTCGATAATTTTCAGCAAAGTGGTCTTGCCGCATCCGCTCGGGCCTATAATACTGATGAACTCATTCTCACGGATGGAAAGATTCACCTCCGCGAGAGCCCTGATCTCTGCCGTGTTGTCTTTGACCGTCCTCTGAAAGCTTTTCGAGATCCGCTCGATTTCGACCATAACTAATGTTGGTTCAAATCGTTCCAATCGTTCAAGCGGTTCAAACCGTTTTCGGACTTAATGCATTTCAGGACGCCTTGAACGTCTTGAACTACTTGAACGTTTTGAACCCGGCTCATCACTTGCCCGTGATGATCCGGTCGTCCTTGGCCGGCTCGTAGGGGCGCGTATCCCGCGCCAGGTCAATTTTTCTAAGCACCTCGTCCGGCGCCTGAGCTTCTTTCGGAAAATCGTAGGGCGGCATGGGCTTGGTGGCATCGAAGATGAGCTTGGTTTCCATGGGCCCCTTTTCCATGCGGTTGTAGCCGTAGGCGGTCGGATTCAAATGCGAGCCGATGATGTTGGGAATGATTACCAGATCGCGGTCAGCTTGAAAGCGCATGGCCAGTGCCCACAGTACCTGCGTCTCGTTGAATACATCGACATCATCGTCGACACAGATAACGAGCTTAATGTTCGGATCCGTCACGAAAGCCGCCAGGGCCGCCTGTTTCGGCTCGCCTTCGGCGCGTTTTTTGACCGAGATGTAACAGTGAGAACGAGCGGCCCCCGAAATCGGCATGTTGACGCCGGTGGTGCTCGGGACGGCCTCTTGAATGCGCTTGTACAGGCTCCCCAATCGCGGCGCGGCGCCGATGATATTGTGCTCGAAGTGCGCGCTGTGGATGCATTGATAAATAGGATGTTTCCGCATTGTAATCGCGGTAACCTCGATATAGGGCTGCTCGCCTTCCTTATAGTAATAATGCGGCCACTCGCCGAAGGGGCCTTCGTATTGCCGTTTTTTTGGCGGCACCATGCCCTCGATGACGATTTCGCAGTGCGCCGGCACCATGAGATCTACCGTTTCGGCCTTGACCACTTGAAGCGGTTCCCCGAGAAAAGCGCCGGCGATCTCGAGTTCCTGGCCGACGCCGGCCTGCTTGGTGACGGCGGCCATATTCAACGCCGGATGATGACCGATAGCGAGAGCCACTTCCATTGGCTCATTGTGGTCTTCATACTCCGCACGAATATAGTTGCCATGATTGGCGGGGTTGATCATCAGTCCGAGTTGCCGCTTACCTTGCTTCTGGTGTCGATAAATGCCCACGTTCACCGCATTGGTGCCGCGTTCCTTGCAGATCAGCGCAGCGGCATTGATATACGCGCCGGCATCTCCCTCGTTGATGGTGAGCACGGGCAAAAGATCGAGATCGACATCGTTCCCCTTTAGAATAACTTCCTTGCACGGCGCATCTTTGGCGGAGATTTCCTTTACCGGCAGCGGACGATGCTCGCGGTAAGCCAGGTCCTTGACCATCTGCGGCACGGACGGCGAGCCCAGGGACAATGCCAGCCGCTCGTAGGTCGCCCCGAGGTTGATCACCAACGGGATCTTTGAACCCTTAATGTTCTTGAAGAAAACCAGGGGGAATTTGTTCTCCCGTTCGAACTTCTCGACGATGGCGCAGGCTTCATAACAGGGATCGACCTCGCGATCGACGACGACCACATCCTTCGGCCGCTTTTCCAACAACTCGTCTAAATAGCTACGCAGATCCTTTGACATCTGTAGTTACCTCCGTGACGTTTCTTGTGCTTCAAAATCGCCTACTGCATCCTGCAACTCGACCGAGCGCCTGTCAAGAACTTTGCTTGACAGGTTTCATGGGTTCTTCTAACACTGGTGTCGGTGTCGAGAATATGCGCAATTTGCCTATAAGATGGGGCGTGAGCCTGCCGAATCGCGGCGTGCTTTTCGGCCTGACCGACATCGATACGCTCATGAATGCTGCGGCTCTCGCCGAACAGTCGGGGGTCTTCGAATCGGTATGGTTTGGTGACAGTTTGATTCATAAGCCCCGGTTGGAATCCACCGTGATGCTTAGCGCCATCGCCGCGCGAACTCAGAAGGTTCGTTTAGGCGTGATCTGCATGGCAAGCTTTCCGGTGCGCCATCCGGTGCTTTTGGCGATTCAGTGGGCCAGTCTCGATCAACTCTCCAAAGGCAGAGCTATCCTTGGTGTTTGCATCGGCGGCGGACATGAAGGTGAGATGCTCGCGTTCGGTATCAAGAAAGAAGAACGGGTCGGGCGGCTCACGGAAGGGGTCAAGCTCATTCGGCAGCTCTGGAGCGGCGACGAAGTGAACCATCGAGGGAAGTACTACACTCTCGAAGGCTACCGCATTGTGCCCAAACCGGTCCAGAGACCGTGTCCGATTTGGATCGCCGTTACTCCCGATCGGTCCGTCGTCGGTGACAAGGGGGTCGAAATTGCGATGCAGCGGGTTGCGACTCTGGCGGACGGTTTTATTACCATGGCGGTGCCCCGCGACGAGTTTCGCCGACGGCTAGATCTCATTGAAGAGTTCGCCGAAGAACAGGGGCGCGATATCAAAAGCTTGGAAGTGTCGATCCATGGCATGGTGAATGTCAACGACGACCGGCGTGCCGCCCGCGAGGAGTCAATGTATTATTTCAACAATTACTACACGCCGGGCTATCCCTCCGAAGAGCTGCTCAAAATCTGGCTGGCCCATGGCCCCCCTGAAGAGTGCGCGCGCTTGATCCAAGGTTGGATCGATATGGGTATCACGACGCCGGTGTTGCGCTTCACATCGCGCAATCAGATCGGTCAGATGGAACGATTCATCAAAGATGTGCTGCCGCTTTTGCGGTTGAAGTGACGGCGCCATGGTTGATAAAGATGCTGGTGTGTTGGAGTGATGGAGTACTGGAGTGTTGGGTCGAGACTCCGAAACCCATTACTCCACCACCCCAATACTCCAGTACGCAATTGAATTTCAAAGGACACCCCCATGTTTGAAGACCTAAGAGGCTTTCTCACCTATCTGGAAACTCAGGGACAGTTACTGCGCGTCAAGGACGAGGTCGGCATCAAGTATGAAATCGCCGCCGGCATGCGGAAAACTTCTGATATCGAAGGGCCGGCGCTGCTGTTCGAAAATGTCAGGGGCTTCCCGAGCTGGAGGGTTCTGGGCGGGCTGTTCGCGACGCGAAAATTGGTCGCCCTTGGCCTTGGTGTGCCACAGGAGCAAATGCTCGAGCGCTATTTGACCTTGGAAGACAAGCGCATTCCGCCTGAGATCGTTTCGAGCGCACCATGCAAAGAAATCAAATGGACGGGTGATCAAGTCGATCTATCCAAGCTGCCCATCGTCACCCACGCGAGCAAAGATTGCGGTCCCTATGTCACCATTGGGGTGCAGGTCGGTAAGGATCCGGACACCGGTATCCGTAACCTGTCGATTCACCGTATGCTGGTTCTCGGTAAGGACCGGTTATCGCTGTGGGCGCCAGCGGATCATCATTTGGGCCGGATGATCCTGATGGCGGAGGAAAAAAGACGAGGCTTGGAAGTCGCCACCGCCGTTGGCGTCGATCCTGCCATCGTCGTTGGCTCGCAAGCGAGAGTACCGTTCGGTATCGACGAGTTTCATGTTGCCGGTGGGCTACGAGGTTCGGCTGTTAAACTGACCCAATGCGAAAGCATCGATGTAGAAGTTCCGGCTTTTGCTGAAGTAGTGATCGAAGGCGTGACCCTTCCCGGCGAACGCGTCGCCGACGGACCCTACGGCGAGTATCCCGGTTGCTACAGCGAGGCGAAGCAGGCGCCGGTGCTCAAGGTCACCGCCATCACCATGCGGCAAAATCCGATCTGGCAGACCGCGCTCACGGGAATGCCCGTTACGGAGAATCACACCTTGATCGAATACGGCAACGCCGCGGTAGTTTATCGTGAAGTGAAGAAGGTCGTGCCGGAAGTGCGCGGCGTCAACATGACGCCTGGAGGGACCTTTCGCCATCACGTCGTGGTATCCATCAAAAAGCGCGCGGAGAACGAGGGACGCAACGTGATTCTGGCGCTGCTTTCGATGGGCATCGGTCTCAAGCAAGTGATCGTGGTCGACGACGACATCGATCCCTTCGATCCCATGCAGGTGGACTGGGCGATGGCGACACGCTTCCAGGCGGACAAGGACGCCATCATTATTCCGCGTATCGCTTGCTCCACGCTGGACCCCTCTTGCCCGGAGGCGCGGGTTACCGCCGGCTTGGGCATCGACGCCACCGCTCCGATGAAGGAGCACTGGCGCTTTGAAAAGGTTGAAATTCCCGGCGTTGATAAGGTGAAATACATCTAGCTGGCATATAGCGGATGGCATGTGGCATATAGATAAAGTCATCAGCGTTGGGCCATACGCTATAAGCCATACGCCATAAGCCACCATGAGAAACTTCGACTACCTCGAACCGACGACGGTCGCTGAGGCCTGCAGCCTGCTCAAGCAACACGGTGGTGAAGCGAAGGTCTTTGCCGGCGGCTCGCATCTGACGATTCTCATGAAGCAGGGGCTCTACCAGCCCAAGGCGCTGGTTAACATCAAAAAGATTTCCGAGCTCAAGGGCATCAAGTACGACGCGCAAGCAGGTTTGAGTATCGGCGCGCTGGTGACACACCGCGAGATCGAGACTTCGGCTCTGGTACGAGAGAAGTGTCCCGTGCTTTGCGACGCGGAAAGAGAGGTCGCCAATATCCGCGTCCGCAATATGGGCACGGTCGGTGGCAATCTTGCCTCGGGGGAACCGCTGACAGATCTTTCGCAAATCTTTATCTCGCTGGACGGTCAAGCTAAGATCGCCGGGCCGAATGGTCAACGCGCGATTCCGGTAGAAGAGCTGTTTCTCGATTTTTATACGACAAGCTTGGCTGAAGATGAGATTCTCACTCATGTGGTGCTGCCACCGCTGCCGACACGCTCGGGTGTCGAATATATCCGCTTCTCCAGTAGTTCCGTCGTCGATAAGCCGTCGGCAGGGGTGGCGGTGCGACTGACATTGGATACTGGCCGGCAAACGATTCGAACCGCCCGCATCGTGCTCGGCTGCGTCGGCGCGACGCCGGTTCGTGCGCGGAAAGCCGAAGGTCAGATTGCTGGCAGGCAACTGACGTCACAGTTGGCTGAAGAAGCTGGCAGCGCTGCGTCGCAAGAGTGCAGTCCGACCAGCGATCTACGAGGCTCCGAACAGTACAAGCGGGTGATCGTGCGCACCTTGGTCAAGCGCGCGCTGGCGAAGGCCAACGAGCGAGCGGTGGGAAACTGAAAACATTGCCATGAAGCAACTGATCTCATTAAAGGTCAATGGACTCGAGCGACATGCCGAGGTCGAACCGCGCACCACCCTGCTGGAGCTTGTGCGGGAAGAGTTTAATCTGACCGGAGCCAAACTGGGCTGCGACATTCAGGTCTGCGGCGCTTGCACGTTGTTGCTCGACGGCAAGCCGGTGAGCGCTTGTTCGGTCTTGGCCGTGGACACGGATGGCTGCGAGGTTTTGACCATTGAAGGACTGAGCAACAAGAATTCTCTCCATCCTCTCCAGGAGGCCTTTATGGATTTCGGCGCGCTGCAGTGCGGTTATTGTACTTCTGGGTTCATTTTAACGGCTAAAGCACTACTGGATGAAGTCCCACGGCCAACGGACGAGCAGATTCGCGATTATCTGGCGGGAAATTTTTGCCGTTGCGGCTGTTATCAGGAGATTATGCAGGCGATTAGGAACGTAGCCATGCGGTGAATCAAAAGTTCAAAACGTTTAAGCCGTTCAACCGCTTTCGCTCCGTTCAAGACGGCTTGAACGATTTGAACGGAGAAATAGAGCAGGATAATTCAATGGAACTAGCAGATATCGGTAAAACATTTCGCCGGTTGGATTACGAAACCAAGGTGACCGGCCGGGCGCAGTATTTGGCGGATATGAGTGTGCCCGGTATGTGCCACGGAAAAATTCTGCGTAGTCCCTATCCGCACGCGCGCATCAAGTCTATCGACACTCGCAAGGCACTTAAAGTCCCGGGGGTCTTGGCGGTGATAACGCGGGATGACATTCTCCACGACGAAGGGATCGAACCTTACTACGGCCCGGTATTTAAGGATCAAACGATTGTCGCTGTGGAGAAAGTGCGGCACGTGGGCGATCCGGTGGCAGCGGTAGCGGCGTTGGACGTGGACGCGGCTGAAGAAGCGCTGCGTCTGATCGCAGTGGAATACGAGGAGCTGCCGGCGGTTTTGGATGTTCACGAGGCATTGAAGCCAGGTGGGATTTTGGTCCATGAGTCCGTTCGCATACCTGAATCTGGTTTTGCCGATCTTGCCGAGCTCAAGCCAATAGAAGGTACCAATATCTGTACTCATTTTAAGCTCAACCGCGGGGACATTCAGAAAGGCTTTGCCGAATCGGATCATATTTTCGAAGACACGTTTACTTTGCCTGCGACGCAGCATAGTTTTCTGGAAACTCACGCCTGCATCGCGTCGGTGGAGCCGGGCGGCCGGATTACCGTCTGGGCGACGACGCAAAATCCTTTCGTCGTGCGAACCCAGCTCGCCAACATATTCAAAGTTCCAGTATCGAAAGTGCGTGTTATCGTGCCCTACCTCGGCGGCGGTTATGGCGGGAAAGTCTATCCCAAGGTCGAACCCATTACCGTCGCCCTGGCGCAGAAGGCTGGCTTGCCGGTGCGCGTGGTGCTGTCGCGCGAAGAGGTTTTCTATACGATCACCAAGCATGCGGCGGCGATCCGCATGAAGACCGGCGTCAAGAAGGACGGCACGTTACTCGCGCGGGAGTGTGAAATTCATCTCGACACCGGCGCTTACGCCGAGATCGGTCCGCGGGTAGCGAAGAAGTCCGGCTATACGGCCGCCGGCCCGTACAAGATTCCCAATCTAAAAATCGATTCTTATTCCGTCTACACTAATAAACCGCCGGCGGGCGCGTTCCGTGGTTTCGGCGTATCGCAGTCGGCGTGGGCGGTCGAGTCGCAGATGGATATCATCGCCACGGCGCTGAAGATGGACCCGCTCGAGCTGCGCAAGCAGAACGGTTACAACGAAGGCGATAAGTTCGTTACGGAAGAGACGCTGCGCGCGATTGGACTCAAGGAATGCTTGGACGAAGTGGCAAAGTCCATTGGGTGGGAAAAGCATGGAGCAAGGAGCAGGGAGCAAAGAGCAGGAAACGGAAGCTTGAGGAGAGGAAAGGGTCTTGCCTGCATGATCAAGGCGACGATCACACCGTCGCTCTCCTGCGCGGTGGTGAAGCTCAACGAGGATGCCAGCCTATCCATATACAGTGGCACGGTAGAGATGGGGCAGGGCTCGGAGACGGTGCTCGCACAGATCGCCGGCAGGGAGCTCGGCATTCCGCTACGAGCGATTCAAGTTCTCGGCGTCGACACCGACGTGGTGCCCTACGATCTGACAACTTCGTCGAGCCGCTCTACTTTCCACATGGGTAAAGCCGTGCAGCTGGCGGCTCAAGATATCATGCGCCAGCTAAAGCAAATCGTTATGAAGGAATATGGCGTGCCGGAAGACAAAGTCACTTTCGCCGACGGCAAAATTCGTCTGCCCGAAACCCAGCTCGATTATGCTGAGGTGATGTTCAAACGTTTCGGCATGCAGGGCGGAACACTGGTTGGCGACGGGCAGGTGAAGACCTTGGTCAAAGACGAATTCGGCGAAAAAAGCACCTCGGCCTTCTGGTTTCTCGCCGCCGGCGCCGCCGAAGTCGAAGTGGATCTGGACACCGGGAAGTTCAAACTGATCAAATACGCCACCGCCGTCGACGTTGGCAAGGCGATCAACCCGCTCGGCTGCCGCCAGCAACTCGCCGGCGCGGCGATCACCGGAATTGGCCAGGCGATGTTCGAGGAGATCGCCTATGACAACGGCCAACTGATCAACCCTAACCTGGTCGACTACGTTTTGCCGTCCCTCGGCGATATGCCCCCCGTGATTGACCCGATTTGCGTCGAAGTACCGGACCGAAACGGCCCCTTCGGCGCGAAGGGAATCGGCGAGAGCGCGCTCATTCCGGTGGCGCCGGCGATTGCCAACGCGATTTACGATGCGGTCGGTGTTCGCATCAAGGATCTGCCCATCAAAGCGGAAAAGATCTATCTGGCATTGGAGGATCAAAAAGGGAAACCATGAGATGTTTCCCCGGGAGCGGGGCCGATACATCTTCGAGTTCGGCTACCGCGGGAACGTTCTTGTTGTTTTTTGTCGCGTGCCTGCTCGCCGGCTGCAATTCGGAAGTTCTGGAAAAACAGACGGAACAGCTTCGACGACAGGAAATAGACATCGCCCGGCAGCGAAAGGAAATCGACGATCTTTTGGCGGGGCAAAAGCTTCAAGATCAGAAATCGCGGGACTGCAATCGCGCGTTCCGCGAATACTTCGAGAAAGCCCAGATCAGCAGCGACCGTGAACAAGCGATTGCTCTCTACCGCGACGGACTCGCCATCTGTCCGGACGACGATGTGGCGCACTACGAATTTGGGAAACTCCTCGCCGACCGAGGAAGGTTTCCCGAAGCAGAGGATGAATTCGAAGCCGCTCTCAAAATCAACCCCGACTTCGTTGACGCCAAAAAACAATTGGATACGGTTCGAAAGAATCGCTAACCTTAGGCGTGCCATTGCTAGCCTTGCGATTGCCATGAAGATCAAAGGATGTAGCGGGGCTCCTCTGAAAATCTCTGCACTGCTTCCACGAAGGTTTTTATCCCTCCAAGTTTACCTGTGCGCTTTTAAGCCAATATAACGCCGAGTCCGCCTTTACCACGTGGGAGTCGTGAGCGTCTATTTATTTTGCTTTGGACGAGGGGAAATTATAAGCTTGTGCGAATTATTTTAAGGGGGGAAAACTATGATCGTCGGGGTAAAGAGATTGCCGCAACTCGTCTTATTCGCCGTGATGTCGACAGTGCTATTTCCGCTGCTAAGCTCGGCGGCAGACGTTCCCGCCCGCACGCAACCACAACCAGCGCAAACCGCAAATCCGCAGGCGAACAATGTTTTGACCCTGGACGAAGCAATCCAGATCGCGTTGGAGAATCATCCTAGTATCAAGGCCTCGAAGGAACGTATTGGCGCCCAGCAGGCGGTTTTGGGACAACAAATGGCGGCCTATTACCCAACGTTTGTGATGAACAATCAATACCGGACTGGCAACGAAGTAGGCAATACCACCGGGGATTCGCAAATCATGTTTGACACCTTCTTCAGTCAAACTGCCATGAACATGATCCTTTACAATTTTGGCAAACGGGAAGGGACGGTTCAGGCGGCCCGGGATACCCTAGATGCGACCAATTACAATTATAAGACGACTATTGACAGCGTCATTGTCGGTGTTAAACAAGCCTATTACCTCTATCTTGGGTCAAAGGCGATTGTCACCGTTAGAGAAGAGACGGTCAAAAGTCGAGAGCTGCTTGTCAATCAAGCGCGTGGCTTCTTTGAGGTGGGAACCCGAGCTAAAATTGACGTTGCTCGTGCCGAGACCAATCTGTACCTTTCGCAAGCAGACCTGATTGCAGCCAAAAACGCAGTGCAACTGGCCTGGGTTATCCTTAAAAATGCACTCGGTGTGAGAAACCTGCCCGACCGACCTTTGCAAGAGGAAGCGATCGTGACGGACATCCCATATAGCCTCGATCAGGCCAAAGAATTGGCTTACGCTTCCCGGTCCGAATTAAAGAGCTTTAATGCTCAAAGAAAGGCGCAAGATCAGACCATCGCCGCGGCTAGGCGGGGCCATCTCCCCGATATTATATTCGACGCCAATTACCGGCGCAGCAATACCAGCGTTATCGTCAGCGACAAATCAGAGCACATTCCCGCTTCCGGCGGGTTGGCAAGTGCAGTTGAGTTTGGTTGTTCCAATCTTTGACGGATTTCGGACCACCAATCGAGTGGAGGAAAGCTTGCGCAACTATTACGTGATCAAGGACCAAGAAGAATTGCAGCGACAGCAGGTTGCCCTCGACGTGGAGCAGGCCTATCTGCGGTTGGAGGAATTGCGGGACAGGATCAAGGCGAATGAGTCGGCGAAAGACGCGGCCAAGGAAAATCTCGATCTGGCAATTGGACGCTATGAAATAGGGGTAGGGTCAATCATTGAGAGAACGGACGCTGAGACTCTTTACACGGACGCTCAGACAACATATGTTAGATCGCTTTATGATTACAAAATAGCCGAGGCCCAGCTGACGCGGGCTATAGGACAGTAGGGCACATAGTGCTATGATTTGAGCGGCTAACAAGAGGCAACAGGGTTTTAACAACCAGTGGGTTGGGAGAGATAGTATGCGGCGTTCACTCTGGATTCTCATACTGCTGCTGGTTCTGGGTGGCTTTGCGGGAATCCAACAGTACACTTCTTGGTCGTTAAGTAAGCCTCAGCCTAAGTCTGAAGGAGCGTCCGCTGGCCGGGCGCAGCAGGGTCGCCCTGCGGGTGGACGATCGCGCGAAGCCGTACCTGTCCTCGTCGCTACTGCCGAGCGGAAAACGATGCCTCTCCAGGTTCGGGCGGTCGGCAACGTCGAGGCTTACTCCACCGTTGCCGTCAAAAGTCAGGTTACGGGCGTGCTCACGAAAGCCCACTTCATAGAGGGTCAAAATGTCAAAAAAGGACAGCTACTCTTCACCATCGACCCCCGTCCATTTGAAGCGGCTTTGAAACAATCCGAGGCGAACCTGGCGCGGGACGCAGCACAGCTAGAAAACGCGCAAGAACAGGCCCGCCGTTACTTGGAGCTGGTCAAGAAACAGTTCGTTTCGAAGGAGCAGTACGATCAGATCCGCACCAACGCTGCTGCCCTGGAAGCGGTGGTGGAGGCGGACAAAGCCGCGGTGGAAAATGCTAAAGTTCAGTTGAGCTATTGTTATATTTATTCGCCGATAGACGGGCAACTGGGAACCTTGCTGGTGAACGAAGGTAACTTGGTGCGAGTTAACGATGCCGCTCCTTTGGTGGTGATTAATCAGGTTGCACCTATTTACGTAACTTTTTCGGTGCCGGAGCAAAATTTGCCCGACATTAGACGCCATATGGCTGCGGGCAGTCTCAAAGTCGAAGCGAGCTTCCAGTCCGACGAGGGGCGCCCGGCAGAGGGAAATCTCGCCTTCATCGACAATGCCGTTGACCGTACCACCGGAACGATCAAACTCAAGGCGGAATTTAAGAATGCCGACAAACGCCTATGGCCGGGCCAATTCATCAACGTAGCTTTAACCCTGTCTACGCAGTCCGATGCGATCGTCATACCGTCGGAAGCGGTCCAGGTCGGCCAGGAAGGTCAACATGTGTTTGTCGTGAAACCCGACAAGACAGTCGAGATGAGACCGGTCACTGTGGGGCAAACAAATGAAGGCGAAGCCATCATTGCCAGCGGGCTGGCGGCGGGAGAGAAAATCGTGCGAGAAGGACAATTTCTGCTCGGACCCGGATCCCGAATAGAGATCAAAGATCCCAGCACAACGGCGGCAAAAGAGGGGAAGAGAGAACGAGCACGTCCAAGTAAAGCCAAGAAAGGAGAAAGGGGCGAGTCATGAATATCTCCGGGCTCTTCATTCGTCGGCCGATCACCACGACCCTGGTAATGGTCGGCATACTCATGTTCGGTCTGATGGGGTATAAATCCCTTCCGGTAAGCGATTTACCGCCCGTCGACTTCCCCACGATCGTAGTCAGTGCCAATCTGTCCGGCGCTAACCCGGATACGATGGCCGCCACGGTGGCGACGCCCTTGGAAAAGCAATTCGCGACGATTGCGGGACTGGATTCCATAAATTCGGTTAGCACGCTCGGTCGCACACAAATCACACTCCAGTTCAATTTGAGCCGCGATATCGATGCCGCGGCGCAGGACGTGCAGTCGATGATCTCGCGAACACTGCGCGACCTGCCGCCGAGCATGAACTAACCCGCCGTCGTATCGAAAGGTAAATCCGGCAAACAATTCCATTTTTTTGATGGCGCTAACGTCGGAGTCTCTCCCACTATCAACAGTAGATGAGTACGCGGAGAGCATCTTGGCCCAGCGCATCTCCATGATCAGCGGGGTTGCCCAGGTAAACATCTTTGGCGAGCAAAAGTACGCCGTGCGCATTCAGCTCGACCCGAATCAGCTGGCGGCGCGGCAGATCGGCATGGACGATGTTGTCAACGCCATACAACGGGGCAATGTTGACGTGCCGGTGGGAACCTTGGACGCTCCCAACCGGGCTTTCACACTCGTTTCAGAAGGCCAGCTCAAAAATGCGGAGGCTTTTCGCCCCCTCGTGGTTGCCTATCGCAACGGCGCTCCGGTTCGGCTTCAAGATCTCGGGAAAGTCCTTGACAGCGTAGCGGATACTCGGGTCGCAAGCTGGTTTAAAGATAAACGGGCGATCATTTTAGGCGTGCAACGGCAGGCCGGGGCCAACGTCGTTGAGGTCGTCGATGCGATTAAAGAAGTTCTGCCGGAGCTTCGGAAGCAGATTCCGCAATCCATCAATCTGGATGTTTTCTTTGACCGCACTCAGGGCATTCGTGAATCGGCCCATGATGTCCAGCTGACGCTGATAGGCACGATCGTCCTGGTCATCCTGGTGATCTTTCTCTTCCTGCGCAATATTTCGGCGACGATCATACCGAGCTTGGCGTTGCCGATGTCGATCGTCGGCACTTTCGCGGTGATGTATCTGCTCGATTATAGTCTGGACAACCTCTCGCTCATGGCTCTCACCCTGGCCGTAGGATTCGTCGTCGACGACGCCATCGTCGTGCTGGAAAATATCGTGCGCCACATGGAAGAAGGCGAGCCGCCCTACGAAGCGGCGGTGAAGGGCGCTAAAGAGATCGGATTTACGATCGTTTCTATGACTATTTCTCTGGTGGCTGCATTTATCCCGGTGCTGTTCATGAGCGGCATGATCGGCCGGCTGCTGCGAGAATTTTCCGTCACGATTTGCGTGGCGATCCTGGTTTCCGGGTTTATCTCCTTAAGCTCTCACTCCCATGCTATGCAGCCGTTATCTCCGGCCGCCCGCCACGCAAAAGCACGGCTGGTTGTACAACTTTTTGGGACGTTGTCTGGACTCGATGAATAGAGGCTATGAAATTTCGCTCCGCTGGGTGATGAAGCACCACGTCGCGACCTTCGTTGCCTCCATCATCGTGTTGTTAGCGACGATTCACATGTTTGGCTTGGTCCCCAAAGGTTTCATTCCGAGCGAAGATACCGGGCAAATTCTCATCAATACCGAAGGGGCTGAAGGGGTATCTTTTACCCAGATGACTCAGTACCAGCAGCAATTGGCCAACATCGTTGCCGAGGACCCTAACGTCGAGTCTTTTTTCTCGAGCATCGGTATCGGTGGAAACAGTGTGACGGGTAATTCCGGCCGTATTTTCATCAAACTCAAGGACCGGTCGGAGCGGCCTTTGACCGCGGACGAAGTCATCCGGGAGCTACGGCCTAAACTGTCGGGCGTCCCGGGAGTCCGTGTCTCGCTTCAGAATCCCCCGGTGATTCGAATCGGCGGACGGCTTAGCCGAAGCCTTTACCAATTCACAATGCAGAGCACGGATGCGAAGGAACTCTTTCGTTATGCCTATCAGTTTGAGGAAAAGTTAAAGGCCCTTCCGGATTTCAGGGATGTCGCTAGCGATCTACAAATTCGCAATCCGCAGTTGCAAGTGGTGGTTGACCGCGACAAGGCGTCAACCATGGGGATTACCGCCCAGGGGATTTCGCAACGCCAAATCGAGGAGGCGTTCTGGAATTCCTATGCGACCCGGAAAGTTTCGACGATCAATACCCCGAATAATCAGTACGACGTCGTTTTGGAGCTGGATCCAAAGTTTCAGAAAGATCCATCGGCGCTGTCGATGCTTTATATTCGCTCCACGAACACGCAAAACGCGACAGCCCAACCGATGGTACCCCTGGGCTCCGTGGCGAAAATCATATACAGCGCCGGTCCGCTGTCGGTGAATCACTCGGGACAGCTACCTTCGGTTACGCTTTCATTTAACTTACGGGAGGGAGTTGCTCTCGGCGACGCGGTCGCAACGATCGACAAGTTGGCCCGCGATATCCTTCCGGGAACCATCACCACGAGTTTTCAGGGGACGGCTCAGGAATTTCAAAGGTCCATTAGCAGTCTCTGGATGCTTCTTGCATTGGCCGTGTTCGTTGTTTATCTGGTTTTGGGAATTCTTTATGAGAGCTTTATTCACCCGCTGACGATTCTTTCGGGTCTGCCGTCAGCCGGCTTGGGCGCGTTGATCGCTCTGTACTACTTCGGCATGGACTTGAGTATCTATGCTTTTGTCGGCTTGATCATGCTCATCGGCATCGTGAAGAAAAACGCCATCATGATGATCGACTTCGCGCTGGAAGGCCAACGGAACGAGGGCAAGAGTCCCGCCCAGGCGATTTATGAAGGCGCCCTGGTGCGATTTCGGCCGATTATGATGACGACCATGGCCGCGATCATGGGAGCCGTGCCGATTGCTCTCGGGTGGGGCGCAGGGGCGGAAGCGCGTCAACCTCTGGGCGTAGCCGTAGTCGGCGGGCTTCTGATCTCCCAGCTTTTGACCCTGTACATCACGCCGGTGGTTTACCTCTATCTGGAGAAGTTGCAGGCGATGATGGTCGCATTGCCTGAAAGGCTGCGCGGGCGTTCGGCGCGTCGCCCGGCTCAAGCTGGCGAACCGGTGCTCACCCACAAACTGACGGTGGAGAATCAGGGCACGGGGAAATTGCCGTAGGAGATTATTCGCGCGACGATCAATCGCAGTTCCTATGGGCAGCGGTCAACCCGGACGTCGGAGTTCATCGGGCTGGTTCGTTTGTCCGTTAAATTTTATTCCTGAGCGCCAGCGAGCAACCACAAGCCAAGTTTACTTACTTTTCCCCAACCCCACTCCTAAATCCGCGCAAATGAAGCGATACGGTTGGTTGTTAGTCACGCTTGCCGCAGGTGCTCTGATGATCGGCACCACCAAGTTGCCGCCCGCGATAATGAAGAAAGTCGTCGGCTGGTTTGTCACTGACGGTGCCGGCCCGGTGACAGGGGCGCCGGTCAACAGAGAAATAATGCCGCATGTCGTTCGTGGGCGTGGACAGCTTGAAGCGGTTGGAGTCGTCGATGTGTTTTCTCCTGTGGCGGGCCAGTTGACCGGCGTCCGATTTAAGGCCGGCGACCGGTTTTCTAAAGGCGAAATTCTAGCTCTTGTCCGTTCCGATGAATTGCTACAGCGAGAAGAGAAAGTTGCAGCGGCCTTCGATGCAGCCAAGGCGGATCTCCGGCAAAAAGAAAATCAACTTGGGGTGGCGGAGAAGGCATTGGAAAGAGCCCGTGAGTATCACAACAGAGAGTTGATTTCTAGGCGGGATTTGAATGAAACCGAAGCTGCGACAGAGACTGCCCGCGCTCAGCAAGCGCTCGCCCGGGCACAAGTGGAACAGCAGCAAGCCGTGCTCGAGCAAACACGCCGTTTGCTGAGTGTTTCTAAGTTGGTCGCGCCGTTGAGTGGCGTGGTGATCCGCAGGCTAGCTGAGCCGGGCGCCTTTGTTCAGACTTCAACACCGGTTTTTTCAGTTGGGGCTGTGGAGCCTTTGAGGCTCATAATCGAGATTTCCGATAGGGATATCGATTTCGTCCGAGAAGGAGCGGCAGCGGAGATTCGTGCCGATACACTTCCGGATCGTCTCTTCTCAGGTCAAATAATCGCTCTGCAATATAAGTTAGAAACAGCTCAAAGCGTCATCGCCGAGATCGAGTTACCCAACCGTGATCGGGTGCTGGCTCCGGGGATGAGGGTGGAGGCGACGCTGGTGCAGGACGGTCGATAAAATGATCAGTTGCGGCTCACTTACCAGCGGAAGGGGTTGAGGGCTTTGCTTACGTTTTCCATATCGTTCTTCAACTGGTCAAAAGCCCCTTTCTGTTCATCTTCCTGTCCCGGGATAGACGGCCTCTGTTCGGCTGCCTTTGCAATCGGTTGCGGCTGAGTCGGCCCTTTGACTAACGTTCGGGGAAATTCTCGGTCCCCGGGCACTTGTACTTGCTGTTTCTCGGTGGATTCAGGTTTCTTTTCCGAGCTGGAGACGGCTTGAGCGGACGGCGCTTTTACCTGAGCGGGAATCTCCGCTGATGGGAGGAATAACGGTCCTTTCTCTACGGCCACCTTGGGTTCCAACTCTACTTTCTTTGGTTGTTCCTGCTGCGGCGTCCCTTTCAGTTGGTCCGCCGAGGATGGCGCTTCAAACTTCGATGGTTCCAAGCCCTGACTCCTGAGCTTTTGGTCGATGCCGCTCAGCAGGCCGTCGCTGCCCCCGTCTTGTTGTGGTTCCGCGTTAGTCTTCACCTTTGCGGCTACGGCTTCTGCGACCTTAGGGTCGCTAAAGGCCGCATGCGCTTGGGGTGGCGGCGGCAGCTCTTCCACACTCTTGCCACTCTTTTTTAGATTCGCGTCAATATCTCCCAAGAGTTTGCCGGTGTCTGTAGTCTGCGGAGGGGGGGGCTCTTCGACTTTGGGAGTTGCTGCCGGCGGGGGCTTTAGGGATGCAGTTTGGGTTGCGGAATCGATTCCCTTTTGTTTGAGAGAATCATCGATCTGATTAACCAACTGATCATTCTTGGCTGTCGCTTCCGTCTTCTTGACCTGAGAACTTTGCCCGCCGAAAGGATTGACTCCGTTCCACAGGCTCCCGAGCACACCCGGGGAGCTCTCCTTTTCGCTAGGGGTCTTTTTCGCCGCGAGTTCGGTTGGGCTTTCCGGTGTCTTCTTCTCGTCGTCAGAGGAAGAAAAAGGATTGAGCTTATCTGCCACCCGACGGAAGATGCTTTTTTCTTCGCCCGGCTCCTCGTACACGATCTCGGTCTTTGCCGTGAGATTGTTAATGTCCTTTAGTTTCTCGTTATTTGCCGTCTCTTGAGCCGCTCCACCGGCTGCTACCGCACCAGGTCTCCGGTCACGCATCAGCAGCATCGCCAACGGATCTTGTTTCTCTTTCTCCAGCTGGGCGAGGTAGGTCTTGGCTTGAGGGGCGAATTTGCTCTCCGGGTAATATTGGAGCAGCGCTTCGTAGGCCAGACTTGCCTTGACGTTATTTTTTTCTTTGCGGTAACTCTCGCCGAGGAAGAAAAGACTTTTGGCCGCAACGGGAGTGCCTCGATACTTTCGCACGATCTCTTCAAAACGCTCACGAGCGGCCGGATACTTTTCCTGTTGCAGGTAAAAGGAGGCGACGATGAAGTCATGTTCGGCGAGATATCCGACGCATTTGGCCAATTGTTCTCGCGCCGGGATCGCATACGGCGATTTGGGATAATTTGTAATGACGTTTTCGAAGTAGCTTTTTGCGACTTCGGTATTTTTTTGATCCCGCTCGATGGAGGTAAACTGATCTATATGAGCCTGCCCCAAGCGGTAAACGACGAAAGCAATATTTTCGTTGGTCGGGTGCATCGACTGAAACTCTTTAAACTCATTGATCGCCTCGGGGTATTGCTGGTTCAAGTAATAGGCATCGGCTATTTTGAGTTCCGCGTCAGTCAGTTGCGGGCTAAACGGATACTCGGTCCTGAACTTGGTCAAGACGTCGATGGCACGCGCGTAGCGTTTTTCCGTGAAGTATCGCGAGCCCTCTTCATATAAAGCGTCCGCCGTGGGATCAGGTTTCACCGCTGAAGCCGACCGGAAGGACGGCATCGAAGTGGAGGAACAGCCGGCTACCCAAGTCATCCACAGTAAGGCTATTAGAAGGAGTCCAAATGCTTTCATAGAATACACTCTGCCACCCTTCTGCGATCATACACGCCGCGACGATAGAGTCAAGAATTTTCGCCACTCTTTTTTCATCGTCTTGAGGTTGCATGGTGTTGTTTCTTTGCCCGTCAGTGCTCACGCCTCTACATGGAGGCACGATTCGACGAAAGCTTTCTAATCATTAAGTGATTCATGATCTCGCGTACGCCCAAAGATCATAAAACGAAGATCTTCGTCATGCCGGCACGGATAGCCGGCATCCAGTTCGCAAGGACGCATCCGGAGACATCCATGTCACCCTAGATTCCAGCACTCCATGCTGGAATGACGCGCTGAGGGGATCCTGGCAGCTTGATGCGTGGTTGGTGGTTTGCTAGGAGTGCCAGAGTTCGTCATTCCCGCATGCTTTTAGCGGGAATCCATTCGCGGTGAAAATTTATCTTTTATTGTTTGGCTGCGGCTCCACTGCAATGGAATAATGCGGTCTAATTTGCCGGCAGCACGCGCAGCGTGACTTCGGTTTTGTTGGAACGAAAAACAAAGGGCCAGACCGGTGGAAAAATGACGTAGGCTGTGGTTTCCAGCACGGAATAAACGGTGTCGCCGGGGGGGCCTTTGTCATCGTGGATGGTAACTGTATAGTTGCCCGGCGCAAGATCTGGGATCGTAAACTGGAGTATCTTGTCTTCGATCCAGACGAGTTCTTCTCCGGGAACTTTCCTTCGATCGGGATTGGAAGCGAGGAGTTTGAGTTGGGGCCAGTCCATCATTTTTCCACCTAACTCAACTCTTGGCCAGCCCACCAGATACTCCATCGAAAGACTTACTATTGTGCCTGGTGTCCCTTCGACGGGATTGATCCTTACGACTCGCGGGGCGCATGCGCAGACGAGCAAGCAGAATAACGCGCCATAAGTGATTTGCAGAATTAAAGATCGCCCTTTTCGGTAAGTCTTCATTTCGTCCTAGATCGCATAAAGCTAAGGAGTTTCCAAGATCTTTCCCACCATAGAGGCGAGTGCGCCGGGGCGGATCGCTGGATTCTCTCGATTCTCGGCTTACGACCGTCAGAGTTCCTTTTCGCTCTCGAGAATCCGTTAAAGGGGTCTTTTTTAGGTCCTTAGTCCTATAAGAAATTACCAAATTGGCTTGGGATGGAAAAAAATCATACGAACCGCGTATTGCCGGATTAAGGGTATTCGAGTACAAACTTCCCAAGTGGTTGGAGGAAAAAAGCATTTCTCTAAATGGGATGCTTTTTGCGCGACGGCCAGGCAGAGAATTTGAGTAGCGAAATATCTACTAGGGGAAGAAGGAGGCAAAAAAGATGAAGAAAGGATTCTGGGGGTTTGCAGCGTTGGGCTTCATGCTGACAGCTTTATTGTCAGTGGCTGTGCCGGCGGGAGCGCAGAATGTGGATGATAAGATCAAGGCGCTGGAGCAGGAACTGTCGTCGCTCAAGTCGCAGCAGATAGAGCTTAAGAAAGAGGCGACCGCAGCGGCAGCGGCGTTGCCGAATTTTAGCTATCGTCCCGGTAACGGTCTGGACATCACAGCGGCGGACAAGTCATGGGGCGTCCGCTTCTCAATGGAGACTAACCTCCGCATGATGTTTGAGAGCGGGCAAGACGCAATCGGCCGGACCAATGGTGAGGTCATGTTGCGCCGTTGGCGCCCCACGTTCTGGTACTGCATCGACAACTGTCTGTACGAAATCGAGACGAGCATCGATATGGACGGTTTTGGGACGGGCAATGCGAAGAACTCGACCAACAGTGGCGGGAGTTCGATCATGCAGCGCGGGGTGGTTCACTTTCACCTCGAGAACTTAAACCCCTTCATGCCGACGGTTGACATCGGCGGCGACATCTCCACGAGCTTGAGCACGTCGCGCCAGGGATCCAGCGCCATCGGCGCCCAGCTGGAATACGATCTATTGAGCCGCAACGTCGGTCCCAACACGGGCCGTGCTGGATGGGGTGTAGTTATGAACTGGGACGACCGGTCTCTTAGCGGCATCGGTATCCCGGGCCGAATCGGTCGCTATCAGTTTGGCGTGGCCAGTGTCAGCGAAGGCGACGACAACCTGAGTAGCTTCACCGACCGAAAGGATTTCGTTCAGTATATTTCCGTATACCCGTTTTCGGAGCTCAAAAACAAGTGGCTCCAGGGCTTTATGTTCGAGTTTGGCGCGTGGCTCTGTAACGTCGATCAGCGCCAATCGGCGGACAACGGTTGCGCCCGGGTACGCATCCAAGATAATGGTGATGCGGGCCGCCAGACGCTCTTTGACACCGGCGCCAATTCCATCGGCAAGGGGTTGTCTACCTTTTTTATGCCTGGCGTCACCTGGGGTGTGGGTCCATATCGGCTCCGTGCCGTGCGCGGTTTCGCGGATTCTGAAGATGGGGATTTCACCGGGTGTAGTGGGCTCACGGGGGCGCTGCCGGCCGGCTGTACGCCTAACAAACGCGGAAAGAAGACAGGACGTGATTTCCTGATCGGTAACGATCTCTTTCTCTGGAGCCCGAAGGGTTTCTTGACCGGGTCGGCGAATGCCCCGGGATCGATCCTGGTGGGAACTAGCTTTCAGCGGACCGACGTCGCTTGCGAGACTCCAAGGTGCCCCGCGATTAACGGCGGTCAGTTCCACCGCGGCACCTACATCATTAGAGAGTGGGATCTATGGTATTTCCTTGCGCCGCGTATGAGCGTCGGTGGCGGTGTAATGTGGTACGATGCTTCCAACCTGACCACTACCGTACAGAGAAACCTTGGGATCAGGCATAACGGCAGCGCCGGGCAAGGTGGGAGCTGGACAGATGGAAATATAAACTTCAGGTATCAGTTCTAGCTTCAGCATCATAAGAGGTTAAAAAAGGGGAGTCAGCAATGACTCCCCTTTTTTTTGGATCTTGCACCGCCCGTTAGGTTCATGGAAAGAATGGGCAACCCAACCTGCTATTGAACTTGCAAGGCACCGGATGATAGATATTTGTAAATTCCCGATTATAGTCCAAGGATCTACGAGGAGAAAATGTATCTCGCCATGAAAACGCGATCTTCAGTTGCGAATTGGGTCTTCGCTGCGTTTGTTTGCTTGGGGGCCGTCTCCTGCTCGAACACACTGCCGAGATTCGGGGTCGGTGGCCAATACGAAGAGGGTAAGGACCAGTTCTTCAGGGGGCGGGGCGGGGACATGGATAGGGCCGTCACTTCCCTGGAATATGTGGTTAGCCGAGATCCCACCTACAAGAATAGTCTCACTTATCTGGGGCGGGCCTATTACCGTAAAGAAAGGTATAAGGATGCTTATGCGATTTTGCAGCGGGCTGTGGCGGTCGACAAAGACGATGAGATCGCCTGGCTTGCTTTGGGAGTGACCCAATTGCGTTTGGGGCAAAACGAACAGGGCATCGAAACACTCAAAGGCGGGATCACGCTCGCCAGCAAGGTGCTGGTCGAAGGCTACCACAACTATGAACGCTGGGATATCAAGGGGACTATCCGGGCATCGATCCGGCGCTGTGCCTTCTATTTAACCAAGGGCGTGGAGGAAAAAGAAAATATAATTCAGTCTACCGATCGCCTGCTCGCTTTGATCGACGAAGAGGAAAACGTCCAGAAAAACACCCACGTGCAGAACATGAGACCGCTTTACCAATAACTAGCCGGCGGCCATCGGTCTCTAGCCTGGATTCACTGGCGAACAACGATCAAGGGGCGAGCCCTCCGGATCGAAGGCAATGGGCCTCTACCTTGAGGCGGCCCGCAAACCTAAGTTCTGAAGCGGATACCTGGGAAAAAATTCCGAGCGCAAGGTCAAACACCCTAATCGTCATTGGAACTGTTCGCCTCTGTGCCTTCGTTCCTCCAAACTCGCCCCTTGATCGACACTGTGTCGTGGGTTTTCCTGGGGGCGTGAATAATCCGGGCTAGGGCTCTTCCCCCTTGCCGCCGTCATCCCGGGACCTATCCTGCGCTTCCTGGCGTCGCGCCAGATCGCTTTCCTGCTCCATCCGGATCCCTAACCATTCCGTGTCGGCGGTTAGTCTTTGCCAGTCGAGATCTTTCGCGGAGATCATCGCCAGGTTATTTTGAATCGCCCCGCGTATGTCCCGGTCCGGATCCCAGAACTGTCCAATAGAAAATCGCTGGGCTTGGTTAATATAATCCAGCCAATCATTAATACCTCGCATCCCCCCTTCGATTTCTTTTAGGCCGCGCTCACGATCGCCTTCGCGGGCCAAGGTCAGGCCTAGATAGAGCCTGGCGATATCTTCTTCGCGATTGCTGGAAAGCGCTCGCTCCAGGGTTTGCCGGGCCTGTGGAAGTCTGCCGGTAAGGTACTCTGAGCGTCCGACATAACTCCAGACACTTTGCCTCGGGGAGCTTCCAGTCGCATACACATAGTTGGGATCCGTCTGAGCGGCGCTGTAAAAATAGCCGAGGGCGGTTTCACTGTTGCCCTCCAGTAGAGCCTGCCGTCCATACTGCACTTCGCCACCGGTCCGGAGGCTGGCGCATCCCGCGAGGAAAACCAACCATGAGAGCAATGCCAATGAGATTTTTGTTTTCATAGCGTCTCCGTTTTTCAATCCATCGATGGCATTTGACCGGCAAGGGGAACGCCCAAAAGAACACCCACGGGCAGAACATGAGACCGATTTACCAAGTAACCGGCGCCCGGCGGTTCTTAGGGCTGGCTACCCCTCCCGCTATCCCGCGATCTTTCCTGCGCTTCCTGGCGCCGGGCCAGATCGCTTTCATTCTCCATCCGTATCCCCAACCATTCGGTGTCAGCGGTTAGTCTTTGCCAGTCGAGATCTTTGCCGGAGATCATCGCCAGGTTATTTTGAATCGCCCCGCGTATGTCCCGGTCCGGATCCCAGAACTGTCCAATAGAAAATCGCTGGGCTTGGTTGATGTAATCGAGAAAATCGTTAATACCTCGCATCCCGCTTTCGATTTCTTTCAGGCCGCGCTCGCGATCACCTTCGCGGGCCAAGGTCAAACCCAGATAGAGCCTGGCGATATCTTCTTCTCGATTGGCGGAAAGCGCCCGTTCCAGGGTTTGCCGGGCCTGTGGAAGTCTGCCGGTAAGGTACTCTGAGCGTCCAACATAACTCCAGACGCTTTGCCTCGGGGAGCTTCCAGTCGCATACACATAGTTGGGATCCATCTGAGCGGCACTGTAAAAATAGCCGAGGGCGGTTTCACTGTTGCCCTCGAGTAGAGCCTGCCGTCCATACTGCACTTCGCCACCGGTCCGGAGGCTGGCGCATCCCGCGAGGAAAACCAACAATGAGAACAATGTCAATGAGCTCTTTGTTTTCATGGCGTCCTCCTGTTTTCGGAAAGAAGCATAGTCACGGCGATTGAAAAAAGCAACACTGCAATCGTCGCAGTTTCGGACGCTCGGGGAGCGCTTCTTATGGTTCAAAATCGAGGATGCTGAGCCAAATTCTAGCGGCGATAAGCCCGACCATGGTGCCGTACACAGTGCGAAGCACAGGGGTCGGGAACCGGCGGTGGATTCTCTCTCCAAACAGTGCTCCGATGCCTGCTCCAAAAACCACGCCACCGTTGTTATGAGCCAAGGTATTTGGCCGGTTGCAAGACTATGCCGAGAAATCCAAAGCAGGTATTGATCATCGCGATAAAGAGACTGCTGCCGATGGCGATTCGTGTCGGCACTTTGAGGACATAAATCAGCAACGGCACAAAGACGAAATTTCCCGCGCCGAGAAAGCCGATGAGAATCCCGATGACAAGCGAGCATAGAGACAAAGGAGCCGGACGCCACTGAAACCTTTTCTAGCGAAGTTATTTCCAGCTCCTTGCTCGGGGCCGGAAGAAAACATCATGGCGAATACAAGGAGGGTGGCGATGCCGAAAAGCAGCAGTAGAAATCGTTCTGATGTCCATTCTGATGCGACTCCGGCGACAAAGGAGCCGGCGGCGGAAGCGATCCCCGCAACGAAGGCAATGCGCCCATGCACGCGGCCACTACGCAGGTGGGCCAAGCCGAACCGACGAGGGTCGAAAAAAATACCTGGGTCATAACCGACCGCGGCGACGGTCCTGGCTTGGATCTCCTCCAAACCTAAAAGCGGACGGGACGTAATAGAGAAGGGGAAAACATCACTACGCCTCCACCGAAACCCAAGAGGCGCGAGAAAAAAACCCCCCGATGGCGCCGATAACGGCCAGGCTAGACGATGAGGCGACCGGGACTCATCGTCCGGATCCCGGAACCGGTCATTAGGAAAAGATCGCCTACCGTGGTCAGCAAGTAACCGATGCTCACATAGGCATTAAAATCAAAGAAGGCGCGATTGATCCGCGAGAGGTCGGTGGGAGTAACTAGACGGTGCTCCCAGAACAAAATAATTGAAATGATCGCAAAGCCGAGCCAGTAAATGACTCCCATCTGAGCAGAAAGTCCAACCGCGGCGAGAAAAACTACGGTACAGGTGTGGAAAAAACCGGAAAACCGCAAAGCGCCGGCAACCCCGAAACGAACCGGAATGGAATAAAGCCCTTCCTTGCGGTCGAACGCGTGGTCTTGGAGCGAATAAATAACGTCGAAACCCGCCAGCCAGAAAAGCACAGCGAGTCCGAGGAAAAAGGGAGTTGCCAGCTCTTGTACATCGATGGGCGAGCCCGAAACGGCAAGCCAAGCTCCCATGGGAGCGAGCGAAAGCGCAAACCCGAGAAATAAATGTGACGCCCAGGTAAAGCGCTTGGTCAGGGAATAAAAGAAGACAATGGTGAGGGCAACCGGCGATAGGACAAAGCAGACGAAATTCAGTCGATACGCGGCGTAGACGAAAATCAGAGAGCTGGCGACCGTCAGTATGACAGCCTCCCAGACCCTGACGGTCCCGTGAGGGAGTTCCCATTGACGAGTGCGGGGATTGAGAGCGTCAAATTTTCGATCGACCAGACGGTTGAAAGCCATAGCCGCGCTCCTCGCGCCGACCATGGCGACTAGAATCCAAAAAAAACTGCGCAGCGTGACCGGATGAGATGGCCAGGCGAGGGCGACGGAAGCGAGCGCAAAAGGCAAGGCGAAAATCGTGTGAGAGAAGCGAATGAGCCGGCCGTAATTTCGAATTTTTTCGAATAGACTCATGTCTTCTTACCTTGGATCGGAGAGCGGAATCGTTGATGCTGTTCAATTCGTTCCACCAGTTCAGTCGGTTTGAGCGATTTGAACGTATTGAACGTTTTGAACCGAGCCTCGGTCATATCCCGAGTTTTTCCCAGATCGAGTCGATGTATCTCTTGGTTTTGTCGTCCATCACGATGGCATCGGGCCATTCACGTTCGAAGCCCTCGCTGCGCCACTTTCTGGTCGCATCGATGCCCATTTTAGAACCGAAGCCCATGACCGGGGCGGCATGGTCTAAGACGTCGACGGGTCCTTCGACAAAGATGACATCCCGCTTGGGATCGATATGGTTGCCCACTACCCATGTGATCTCGGAAAGATCTTGGACATTGACGTCGTGGTCCACAATCATAAAAATTTTCGTAAACATCATCTGGCCGAGGCCCCACAGTGCATGCATTACCTTGCGGGCATGACCTGGATACTCTTTCTTAATCGAAATTATCGCCAGATTATGAAAGATGCCGTGCGCCGGCAGATGCATGTCGACGATTTCGGGTAAAGTCACGCGCACCAGCGGTAAGAAAAGCCGCTCCGTCGTCTTGCCGAGATAGGCGTCCTCCATCGGCGGCCGGCCCACGATAGTAGTCGGGTAGATGGGGTTTTTTCGGTGGGTGATGCAGGTTACGTGAAAGACCGGATAGTCGTCCGCCAGTGAATAAAAGCCCGTGTGATCACCGAACGGGCCCTCGCGGCGCAATGGTTCGGCGGGATCGACGTAGCCTTCGATAACGATATCCGAATTGGCCGGCACCTCGACATCTACCGTGATCCCCTTGACGAGTTCAACTCCTTTCTTGCGCAAAAAACCGGTAAACAAGATCTCGTCGATCTGATCCGGCAACGGCGCGGTGGCGGCATAGATCATCGCCGGGTCACCGCCCAAGCAGACCGCCAGTTCTAGCCTTCCGGCACGCTCCTTTTGGTGGAGAAAGTGGCGCGCGCCGACCTTGTGCAGATGCCAATGCATCCCCGTCGTGCGCGGGTCGAAGACCTGCATGCGATAAAGGCCGACGTTGCGCGTACCGGTGCGGGGATCTTTCGTAAAAACCATCGGCAGGGTAATGAACGGGCCGGCGTCCCCCGGCCAGCTGGTGAGGACCGGTAAGATGCCAAGATCAGGTTCGTGTGAAATCGTTTCCTGGCAGGCGGCATCTTTTACAATCTTGGGTGGTATTCCGGAGAGACGAATTAATTCGCCCAACAGCGAGAGTTTATCTTTAAATGATTTTGGCGGCTTGGTGCGGATGAGTTTTTCGATTTCCGCTGCAATCTCCTCAACGTTGTTAACGCCCAAGGCCAATGCCATCCGCTTCATTGAGCCGAAGGCGTTGATCAAAAGGGAAATCTTTTTGTCGACAACGTTTTCGAAGAGCAGTGCCGGGCCATTGTTTTTCATGACCCGATCGGCGATCTCGGCGATCTCCAGTTCAGCTTTAACGGGATAGGTGATACGCTTGAGTTCGCCTTGCTGCGCCAAAACTTGAACGAAATCTGCCAAGCTGTTATAGGCCATGTGTCGAAGGACCTTGCCTTTTCTCCACCGTTAAACTCGAATCAAAATGTCTAATATCACAGCGCCGAATAAGTCAAGCCGGCAACGAGCTTTTGAACCCCGCGCTGGGTTTCTCCAATGGGGAATACCGATCATCATCGTTGCCCTGACGGCGGCCGCGTTTTATCCGGCGCTGCAAAACAGCTTTGTCAATTGGGACGACTACAAAAATATCGTAGAAAACCCCCACTATCGCGGCCTCGGCTGGACGAATTTCCGCTGGATGTTTACGACTTTCCACATGGGCCATTATCAGCCATTGAGTTGGGTGACCTTGGGACTGGATTATGTTTTTTGGGGGATGAACCCTTTCGGATATCATTTAACCAACCTCATTCTCCACGGCGCCAACGCCCTCGTGTTCTATTATGTTTCCCTTCGACTTTTGTCGTTACTCGATACCACGCCTTCGACCCATAAAACTCATGCGCTACCTATAGCAGCGGTTTTGGCTGCGCTGTTTTTTGCCATCCACCCTCTGCGAGTCGAATCCGTTGCCTGGGTTACCGAACGACGGGACGTCCTCTCCGGATTCTTCTTTCTTTTGACTATACTCTTCTACCTCAAAGCCGTCACTGTCGGAGAAGCCGAGTCGGGCCGTCGGCAATGGAGGGCCCTTTCCTTGATTTCCTATGGACTTTCATTGCTGTCTAAAGCCAGCGGAATCACGCTTCCGCTCGTGCTTGTGGTTCTTGACGTCTACCCTTTGCGGCGGCTGGGACAAGATCCGAAGCGATGGCTAGCTCTGGAATCGCGCAAGATTTGGCGAGAAAAAATAGCCTTTCTCGTGCTCGCCTTGGGGGCGGGAATCGTGGCTCTAATGGCCCAGCACCAAGCGAAAGCTATTCGACCCCTGGAGCAATACGATACCGCCTCCCGAATAATGCAATCTCTTTACGGAGTGGGATTCTATTTACGGAAAACAGTCCTGCCCTTTAGCCTGTCCCCCCTTTACGAGGTTTCCCAAACTCCCGATCCCTGGCGATGGTCCTTCTTGCTCAGCGGGATTGTGGTTGTCGGAATCACGGTAGCCCTCTTTTTTCAAAGGCGGCGCTGGCCGGCCATTTTTGCGAGTTGGATGGTTTATGTAATTCTCTTGTTCCCGACATCGGGAATTGCTCAGAGCGGTCCCCAGCTCGTCGCCGATCGCTATAGCTATCTTTCCTGTATGGTCTGGGCGTTGGGCGGCAGCGGAGCGTTTTTTCGACTTTGGCAGCTCTCGTGGAATCGAGATGCTCCTCGGAAGGCTGTTTGGTTCGGTGGTGATTTTTATCGCGGTGGTTTTGATGGGCCTCGGGGTCCTGACCTGGAAGCAAACACAGGTTTGGCACGATTCGGAAGAATTGTGGCGCCATGCATTATCGATCGATCGAGAATCTTCTTTCGCCCACAATAATCTCGGTAATGCGCTTGCCGCTCAGGGACGATTTGAAGAAGCGATTGATCAATTTCAGAGGGCCCTAAGAATCGACTCTAACGACCCAGATGCGACTTATAATCTAGGCAATGCCTTGGCACAACAAGGCAACTTCGAAGCGGCGGGCAAACAACTGCAGCAGGCCCTGCAAATCAATCCCAACAATGCCATGGCCGCCTACGACCTGGGCAACGTGCGCGCTAGACAGGGACGATTTGAAGAAGCGATTGATCAATTTCAGACGGCGTTAAAGATCGACCCCGGACTGGCGCGGGCTCACTACAATGCGGGGAGTCTTTTGACCCAGCAGGGTAAGCTAGACGAGGCAATCGCTCACTTTCGCCAAGTCATGCTCCTTGCCCCCGAAGACGCGCGGCCTCCCTACCATCTAGGGCAAATATTTTCACGACAGGGAAGGCTTGACGAAGCGATTCGGAACTATCGTCTTGCCTTGCGCATCGACCCTTCCAATCTGAAGGCGCGTTATTACTTGGCAGTCGCCCTCACCGAACAAGGCGACTTCGATAGTGCAGGAAAAGAATTTGCGGAGACGCTTCGCCTTGACCCGAACCTCGGGGAAGCTCACGCCGGCCTGGCGCGCGCGCTGTCAGCACAGGGAAAGAAAAATGAAGCGGTGCAGCACTATCAGGAAGCTCTGCGACTTTTAAAATCAGAGAGTCAGATTGAAGGGTCAAAGAAGTGACCTGGGATAACGAAGCGGCGGTGAGAGAGAGCCTCGGTTGACCCGGTCCATGGGTTGGGGATGACCAGGACCGACAAGCTAGTGTCCTATCTGCTTCCCAGTTCGGTTGCCCTCATGACCCTCATCGTTTTTTCACGGGCTTTACGGAACGGCTTCGTTAACTGGGACGATCTGGAGACTCTCGTTGAAAACCAAAACTTCAGAGGTTTTACCTGGTCCCATCTGCGCTGGATGTTTACGACCTTCCACCAAGGTCACTACCAACCTCTCACCTGGCTTACGTTCAGCCTGGATTATCTGGTGTGGGGTATAGATCCTTTCGGTTATCACCTGACAAATATTCTCTTTCATTCGGCGAATGCGGTGCTCTTTTATTTCGTTACCCTGCGTCTGCTGGCGATCGCGTCACCGATTTCCAGCGCCCTTTTGCTAAAGCTGGCTGCGGGATTTTCCGCCCTTGTCTTCGCCCTTCATCCTCTGCGGGTTGAATCCGTTGCGTGGGCCACTGAACGCCGCGACGTTCTTTCAGGGTTTTTTCTTCTGCTGACGGTTCTTAGCTACCTGAAGGGCGTTGGTTACGAAACGAATGATAGGAGCGGGCGGCGCTGGATCGCCGTCTCGGCGCTGCTTTATGTGCTCTCGCTTCTATCGAAAGCGAGCGGCATGACGCTTCCGCTGGTTCTGCTCGTCTTGGACGTCTACCCGCTCCGGCGGCTCGGAGGCGGCGTCGGTCAATGGTTCAGCGCGGGTTCCCGGCGTGTTTGGCTGGAAAAGCTGCCTTTCGTTGCGGCCGCCGTAGCCGCTGGGGCGGTCGCCTTAACGGCTCAACAAAAAGCGGGCGCTCTCGTGAGCACGGAAACCCACGATCTGGCGGGAAGAATCGCTCAAGGATTGTACGGCGTAACCTTCTACATAGTGAAAACTTTGCAGCCTACCGATCTTGCTCCGCTTTACGAAATTCCTCCCGAGCTTCATCTTTTTCACTGGCGTATCATTTTTGCGGCGCTCGTTTTTCTCGTGTTGAGTCTTGGCTTTTTCGCGGCCAGGCATCGATGGCCCGCCGCCATGGCGGCTTGGATCGTGTATCTCCTGCTGTTGGCGCCGGTCTTGGGCGTCGCTCAAGCCGGCGTGCAGTTGGTGGCGGATCGCTACAGTTATCTATCATGTATGGTTTGGGCGATACTTTTGGCAACCGTGCTTTCTCGTCTTTGGCGACCGATGACTCTGGGAGTCGCTCGCCCCATTCTTCTGACGGCGATTCCGCTGTTCGTTCTTTTCGGGTTGGCTCGTTTGACCTGGAGACAGACCGAGATTTGGCACGATTCGGAGAGACTCTGGAACCATGCGCTTGCCGTGAGCCCTTCGAGTATGGCCCATTTCCACGTCGGCAGGTTCTCGGCACAGCGTGGCGATTTGCCCGAGGCCGAGAAGCACCTGCGTCGCGCCGTCGAGATCAATCCGACCAACGATGTGATGCAAAGCAATCTTGCTTTGGTTCTCGCAAGACAGGGAAATTTGGCGGAAGCAACGGCGCATTTTTATCGCGCCTTGGAAATCAATCCGGCCGATCCAGCCACCTTGAACAACATGGGCATCGCCCTTGCTCAACAAGGCAAGCTGGATGAAGCGATCGAGCACTTTCAGCGTTCTGTGGAGATTAAGCCCAACGACGCCTCAGGTCACTCGAACCTGGCAAATGTGCTGCTGAACCGAGGAGATCTGGACGGGGCCATGAAGCACCTGCGCCTCGCCATCGAGATTGAGCCGGGGGATGCCGATAACCAGAACAGTCTCGCCATTGTCTTGGCGAAGCGCGGAAATTTGGCGGATGCCACCGAGCACCTGCGCCGTGTCGTGGAACTCAAGCCCGGAGACGCTGCGGCCGTGAACAATTTGGCCATTACCCTCGCTCAACAAGGACAACTCGGGGAAGCGGCCCGACATTTCGAAGCAGCTCTCAGCATCGATCCCAATATCGCCGAAGCTCATGCGGGGCTGGCGCGGGTGCTCGCCATGCAGAAGAAGCCGGAAGAGGCGACGCGCCATTATCAGGAGGCGCTCAGGATCCTCAAGGCGCAACAGAAGGCTGAAAGCTCCGGAGACAGCAAGCGATGAACCGGGCAGCGCCTAGAGCCGAAAGGCGACCGCGAGCTGAGAGGCGGCGCGCAGGAGTCGAGCCGAAGAATAGAAGCAGGCTGCCGACGGATACGGCGTGGTTTTGGATTATTTTCGGCTGCGCATTTCTCGTCCGTTTACTCTACCTTGTGGAAATTGATTCAATTCCCCTCTTTTATAATCTTGCCGGCGACGGCCGGACATACGACCAGTGGGGGCAGAGAATCGCTGCCGGGGATTGGTTAGGGGAGGGAGTTTTTTATCAGGCACCCCTTTATCCCTACTTCCTTGGATTTCTCCAGGTAATCCTCGGGCATAATCTTTGGCTTATCCGGCTCATGCAGATCGCGCTTGGAGCGACTTCCTGCGCTTTGATTTTCCAAGCAGGCCGCAATCTATTTTCGCGCCAAGCTGGAATTGCCGCCGGTCTGATTCTCGCCTGCTATGCCCCAGGGATTTTTTTTGACGGTCTCATCGAGAAGAGCATCCTCGATTTTTTTCTTCTCGCGCTGCTTTTGTGGCTGTTGAGTCAAGCGGAGAAAGGACGGCAATGGAAGCAGTGGCTGGCCATTGGCGCTGTGCTGGGTCTGTTCGGGCTTTCACGGGAGAATGCGCTTATTTTAGTTATGGTGGTGCCGGTTTGGATCGGACTCCATTTTTCTGATTCGCCCGTCTTGACTCGGTTGCAATGGGTGGGGATTTTCTTCGCCGGTCTGCTATTGGTGCTGGTTCCGGTGGGACTGAGAAATTTGACGGTCGGCGGTGAGTTCAAACTGACGACTTCTCAGTTCGGTCCGAATTTCTTTATCGGCAACAATTCCGCGGCCGACGGAACCTATGTGTCCGTCCGAAACGTGATTGGCGAGCCACAGCTGGAAGGGAAAGACGCCCAGCGCCTGGCCGAAAAAGCCTTGAATCGAAGCCTGACTCCCGGAGAAGTGTCCGATTATTGGCTGCAACAATCGTGGGACTATATTCGCTCCCAACCCGTCAGATGGATGGAGCTCCTCGGCAAGAAATGGTTGTTGGTCTGGAACGCCCATGAAATTGAAGACTCGGATGATTTCTACATCTATCAGCAGTGGTCCTGGTTGCTCAGTTTTCTCGGAGCAATCAACCATTTCGGAATCCTGGCTCCCCTAGCAGCTCTCGGCTGGTGGTTGACCCGTCATCAGTGGCGGCGCTTGTGGCTGCTCTACGCCATGATATTCGCTCTCGCTTCGAGTGTCGCGATTTTTTACGTGTTCGGCCGCTATCGCTTTCCGCTCGTGCCATTGCTCGCGCTTTTTGCAGGCGCGGGGCTAGTGGGATCCGCGAGCCTGTACAAACAGCACGAATGGGGGTCTTTGCTGGCCGCGTTAAGCGTGTTGGTGTTTGTCGCCGTCGTCGCCAATTGGCCAATCTACGGAATTCGCGGTCCGAGCCCCGGCGGTTATAACAACCTATCCAATGCATACTACAAGGAGGGCAGAGTAGACGAAGCCATTAAAACCGCTCTCAAGGCGCTCGAATTACAGCCCGATTACGGAGTCGCGCGTTACAATCTCGGTAACCTCTACGCTGCTCAGAAAAGATTCGATCTGGCCCAGAATAATTTCCAGGAAGCGCTGCGGCTCTATCCGAATTACGCGGAAGCCTATAGCAATTTTGGGCAGTTGATTGCGGAAAGGGGCGATATTGAGACGGGCATCCGCTATTTTCGTAAAGCCATCGAGCTTAACCCGTCGATCAGCAGGGCGCACCTTAACCTCGGCGTGGCGCTCGCCAAGCAGGGGCGAATCGAAGAGGCGGTCGCCCGCTTCAGGAAGCGGCGCGGTTGGCCCCGGAATCCGCCGAGGCCCGCAATTACCTGGGGAGCCTATACGCCGCTCAAGGCCGATACGATGACGCGGCAGTATTCTTTCGAGACGCGCTCCGAATCCAGCCGGATTACGCCCAAGCGCATCAGAGTTTGGCTCAACTCCTATTGTTGCAAGGGAAGAAGGAAGAAGCACGGCGGCACTATGAAGAAGCACTGCGGCTCGGGAAACTCAGGGGAACCCCGTCAAACGTTCGCTGAGCCATGGTCATAGATCTCTCTCGCATTTATCGGCGGTAATGCTAACGAGGGATAGGTAACCTGATACAAGGCTTTTATTATTATCATTTAAAAAAATGGCCGGTCGTCTGAAAAGGCAAAAACTATCTGATCCCCGAAAATCCCAAATAGCACGTCGCAGCCGGAGCGACAACGGTATCGTGTCCGCGCCTGCTGAGGGAAGGTGGGAGTGGGCGGGTATCGTGTTCCTGGTGCTGGCGGTTGTCTGTGCGCTTGTTGTTTCCTGGCGCAAATGGCCAGACCCCTTGGTCGATTTTGGCCGAGAACTTTATCTCCCGTGGCGACTTAGCGAAGGGGACGTTCTCTATCGCGATATTGATCATCTCTATGGTCCGCTTTCCCACTATTTCAACGCATTGATCTTTCGCATCTTCGGCACAGGGATGATGAAAATCGTGGGGGTCAATCTGCTGATCTACTGCGCAAGCCTCGCTCTCATCTATTATGAGGTCCGCGTCGGATGGGGCCGGCTTGCCGCGTTCACCGGTTCTCTGCTGTTCATTTTGCTGTTCTCTTTTTCCCAGTTCGTACAAATCGGCAACTATAATTTTGCCACGCCCTATGCGCACGAGACAACGCACGGCTTTTTTCTCATCCTTGTGCTCATTCTCATCTGGGCGTCCTGGCTCCGCGAACCCCGCACATGGAAAACACTGGCCGCAGGGATTTGCTGCGGCTTGAGCGTGCTGCTCAAACCGGAGATCCTTCTCGCCGCCGCAACTGTCACTCTCTGCGCCTTAATGCGCGCGGCGCTTTTGCGACCGGGGTTTCGTTCCCTGAAGACTGTTCTTCGAAGTGGATTGGTCTTTCTTGCAGGCGGGTTATTGCCCGTTCTGATTGCGACACTCGGCTTTTGGAGTGCCTCTTCCTTTGGCGCGGCGTTATCGTGGTCCAACAACGCGTGGCTCAACCTGTTCAACTTCGCCCATATTGCCGAGGAGCCTACCCAGCGGATGTTTCTGGGTACGGCTAAGGTTGGTGAAAATCTAAGAGGTATACTCTTGTTGGGGCCGCTTTCCGTTTTGGCGATTTTTGCGGTGGGCCTCCTTTGCAAACGAATTGATCGCGCCAAAGTCGCCATCGGCGTGAGTGGTGTACTCGTCTTCGCGGCGGCGCTCCTTTCACTTGTGCTGCCTTGGCTTGAGTTAGGTAAGATTTTCCCCGCGTGGCTTTGCTTCGCGGTTCTGGCAGAGTTTTGGTGGATGCCCCTGCTGGCTCCCCGGTCTCCTCTTGATATCACCTCTGCCGACATGCGATGGCTGCTTTTGATTGCGGCTGCGTCCTTTCTCACGCGAATGGCTCTGAATCCACGTTTTTTCCACTACGGCTACTATCAGGCCGCTCTTGCTGGAGCCGTTACCATGGCGGCCATCTTTCGCTCCATGCCGGATTTGCTGAAAATCCACGGAAGCGGCCGCGCGACTTACACAATCGTCGTTGCAATTTGTCTGGCATCCGGGATTTGGCAGCTCGAGGAAATCTCCCTCCTATATCTCAAGCTCAAAACAACCCCCATCGCCGAAGGCCCCGATCGGTTTTATGGTTTTGAGCCTCGGGTCGAACCAACAGCCAGCCTCGTGGAGGAGGCTCGTCAAACGCTCATCACCAGACCGAAGTGTAAAACTTTGGTCGCTCTGCCCGAAGGTGTGATGCTCAACTATCTCTTGCGAAAGCCGAGCACGATTCCTCAATTTATGCTGCATCCCTGGCTCATTCAGGGCGCCATGGGAGCGCGCTTGCTGGAAGGTCTGAAAACCCGACCGCCGGACTGTGTGGTGCTTATCAGCCGAGACATGCAAGAATTCGGAGTCTACCGTTTCGGAGACACGCCCGAGCATGGAAGCGAGATCCTTTCCTGGCTGGAAGGAAATTACAAACCCTTCCGGCAAATCGGTGGCGACCCACTCGACGTCAACCAGCGAGGGGTGACTCTCTACGAGAGAAAGAAACCATCCGGCGATGCTCCTTGAAATTTCACGTTTTTCTTTGACGGACGCGATTATCAGCTGTGCTCTAAAGCTGCGAGCAGTCAGGCTTCAGAGTTTGTGCCCTTCGCCTTTCCCCAGGTCTCCGCGAGCGCAGCTTGCAAGGTCGAAGCCTGTGGAAGGACCGCCGACAGGTTCGTCGGGTGGTAGGGAGCCAAGTTGGTGATGTACCCTTTCAGATTGTCCACATCGATAGGTGCACGAATGCGGAGATATCGCAGGACCGAAAGCGGCAAAAGAAGGAAAGCCGCTGGAACTGAAACGAAGAGCACCTTGCGGTTCAGAATTGTTCGGAGCTGGCGCAGGAGCTCACCGAACGCCGGCATCTCCTCGTAATAGAAGTTGTACTGCTTCGCATCGTGAATTTGGAGGATTGTCTCCAACGCACGGCAGAGGTCATGGACACCAATGACAGTCATGCGCGCATGCCCTCCGTCTAGAAGCGGGAGCACAGGAAAGCTCTGCATCACGCCTGCTATCTTCCCGAAGAGGCCTCCCTTTCCCAGGACCGTACCTGGACGGACAATTGTATGGTTATTGCGGATGAAGTACTCCTCCTCTGCAAGCTTCGTCCGGCCATACTCGGAGACCGCGTCAGGCCGCGCGGAGATCGAGCTCATGAGGATCTGTCGCTGCACCCCGGCGGCCGCGGCGGCCCGCTCCATGGCCAGTGTGCCTTTAATATTGGTGTTCATTGCGCCAGGCGTGAAGTCGTGCGCGGCGTGTATGATCGCATCGACTCCAGCGAGAGCAGCGCTCTCGATCGGCTCATCCAGGCGCCACGATATCGCGTGGAATCGTTCGCTGCTCGAACGGCTGGTGCCCGTAACTACGTAGCCGCGCTCCGAGAGCCGCGTGGCAAGATGGTGGGCGATGAAGCCGTTCAGACCTGTGATGAAGACGTTCATCTCACCAGGTCCGCGCGGACTGCCCGCCCGATCCTGAGCGCGTTGGCCATGATCGTGAACGTCAGGTTTTTCGCCGGCAGGCGAGGGAACGCGGCGGCGTCGCCGACGTATACGGCCTTCGTCCCGGTCAGGAGTCCATTGCGGTTGGTCTCGTATCTCCGCTCCGCGCGCTCGCGCATGGGGAGCGGCCCCCCGTAGTGCACGCTAGCGCCCGGCTTGGGTACGCGGACGAAACGGGCGCTCGACCAGTATCCCATCCGGCGAAGAACCCGAAGGATGTGCCTCTCCACACCACCGGCCGGTAGTGCCTCGTACCGTAGGAGCAGGTTTCCCTTGGCGTCGATGCCGAGCGTGTTGGAAGGATGCGGCTCACCGGGGTAGTAAAGCTGCAAGAGCGCCACAGCCGGCAGCAAATATTTTGCGCCCGCAAGGCAGCCTCTCACGGATAAAGGAAAGTTGAATAGAAAGTCGGACCGTAGTAGTCCATCTACCGCGTAAATCATCCCCACAAGCGGCTCCGGCCACAGCGGCCCCACATAGAAGAGGTTGAGCTGTGAGTAGAACGATCGTTTCTCTAGGGGCATTCCGATCCGTCGCAACGATACGAGCGGAGCATACCGGTACGGGGTTTCCACCAAAGGAAGCCGGCTGCCGATATCGCCGTTCGCGTGGAGCACGAGACGAGCCGTGTTCAGAGCTCCGAGGCAGAGGATCAGTTTGCGGGCTCGGAACACTCGGCGCTCCCCGCCTTCCAGCGGCCGCGCGCAAACCTCGACTGTGTCCTTATTTTCTCGGTACGTCTCTACGAAATAGCCGGGACGATACTCGATCTCCCCACGCCGCACGAGATCCTCGAGCGTGAAAGCAGGGGAGAAAATAGCCGGGATCCGCGGCCGAAAAAACTCCAGGTTGTCATATGTGCATGCTTGGCGTCCGCCGTGATCACGCGTGAGGACTGCCAAGCGCGGATGTCCCAGATAAATGCCCTCACGCTGGAAATCTTCAGAGCGGCGCGTGTAGCGATCGAGGATCTCTCGACCGATCGCCGAGAGCTCGAGCGGCGGTTGCAGTCCTTGGGCACTGCCGTGAAAACGGGCAAGATCATCTTCCCTGCCGGATATTCCGATGTGTTGCGTGATTTCGTCGTAGAACGGTTCCAAGTCGGTGGCCCGAAGTGGAAAGCCAGCGGAGATCCGCATCATCGAAGCGATAAACCTGAGCCCCCCAGGCATTCGCGAGTCCGCCGCCGGCGTAGCTCAGGAGCGGAACGAAGACGTCGGAGAACACATCAGGCGCGCCGGGCGGCCGTGCGAAAACCGGGCGCATCAGCGGCGACTTCACCTTGGGACTGAGTTCCGGCCCGTCAATCCAAGCGAGCGACTCGAAGCGGGTGCCTACGGTTTCGGTGAACAGGGACTGGCGCTTCCGGAGATCGTAGAGATTGCCGTGGAGCGAGGTTGCTTCACCGAACCGTAATCCGGCGTCGATGACGACCGTCTTCGTTCCACTCAGGCCCAGGGCGACGAATGTCCCGGCCGCGCCCGAGCCGACGACGATGGCATCGTACACGGACTCTACATCAACGTCCGAAGCAACCACCGTCCTTTTAGATATTTATGAACTGTGCGAAGACCGTGGAGTGCCAGGCAGTAAAAGCCGCCGGCACGCCGCCGCTCTTCGTTGACGAAATCAGAGTAATATTCCGGAAACGCCTCGGCAATATAGATGAGCAATTTGAACTTGTGACAGAGCACATGGTCTGGCTGCCGACTCCTGAGGACAACCTCAAGAGCTTCAAGGTCGGCTCCCTCTTCGAGGGCTCGCTGCATCCACTTCGACTCGGTCATGTCGAACCGCAGCAGAGCGACGCGGTGCGCTTCGGCATATCGCTGGGCAACTTCCTCGGAGACGTCACGACCGAATACAGCGCGATGGAGCGCAGACGCTTCCCGCCGAAGTTGTGCCGGATCACAGCTCATGCCGAAGAAGAGAGTCACCGGGCCTGCCGGCGACACGAGCGTTACGACTCTTATCCTTTTCCTGGAAGAGCATGGCGCTCAGCACGTGAAAGCGACCCGCTTGTCCTCACATGACGCCGGCCGACCAACCCGCAGATGAGATTCAGCACGTAGCGGTGGCTGAACTGCAACACGTCAATTTTTGAAACGCCACCCTTGCGGCGATACTCGTGCGAGGGCAGCTCGATCACGCGGTAGCCCTGCTTCAGACACTTCATGGCCATCTCTTGCTCGATGGTGGTGATATCGCTGGTCAGGCCGATTGTCCGTCCGACTTCGGTGCGGATCGCTCGGAAGCCGTTTTGATAGTCAGTTAGCCGCACTCCGTAACGATAGTTGATGGAGAGGGAGATCATGAGACTCCCCATCAAACGAACGACCTCTCGAATCGAGCCAAACAATTCTTCGCTGCCACCCAGCATCCGAGAAGCCATCACCAGGTCGGCCTCGCCGGCGACGATGGGTGCCACGAGCGCCGGGATATCTTTCGGCTCGTGGGATCCATCCGCATCGATCAAAACGGTGATCGGATAGCGGGCTCGGGCAAGGCCGACTCGAACCGCATCTCCTTTGCCTCGACCGTTGTCCTGGACTACACGGGCACCGCACCGCCGGGCGATTGCGACAGTCTCATCCGATGAGTGTCCATCGACCACGATGAGGTCATCGGTCATGTGACGCACGACCTCGAGCAGTTCGCCGATGGTCTCTTCCTCATTTCGGGCTGGCACGACGATACTGTAGGAGGATAGCGCTTGATCCTTGATGAGCTCGATGTTGCGAGGTGGAAAACTCGATTCGGGATTTTCTTTCACGGGTTTCCCCCTTAAAGCACTTTTGACATGTTCAATCAAGTCCGCCAGAATTGGCAGGGGTCGTCCAACGGGATCCGACATGACAATGACACGGCCATTGGACTCAATCCATCCTTGAGTGGAACGTATTTGAATTTGGGAGTCGCGCTGGCGCGGCAAGCTCGGATCGAGAGGCTGTTGATCTGCAGAGTCTCGCCCAGTTGCTGTCTTTGCAAGGCAAAAAAAAGGAGGCGATGCAGAGGCCCTTAGGTTCACGAGAAACGGGGCGCCGCGATAAGTCCTCCGTGAGCATGGCCGGGTCGCAGGAACTCGATCACTGGCTGATGTGCAGGGTCAATGCGGCGGGCGGATCGATAATCTTGATGAAAGGAATGGGGTCATCATAGATCTTGACTGGGACGATTCTCGCCGGCGGGCTGGCTACGAGGCCTTCGGTCCAATGATACTTTAGGACAATCTCTTTCCCCTTTATCTCGGACAGGTCAAGACGGTTGAGGCTCGCCTTGACCCTGCCTTCCCCTTGGAGAAACCAAGTCAATGGCTGATTCACTTTCATGAGGTGAGCCGGGCCCGCGCGTCGGTCGGAAGTGACCAATCCGGGCACGGACTGGATGCGCTGAACGGAGGCTGGATAAAAGGCCACCACAGCGCCGATGTTGTAAAGACGAAAGTAATTTCTGATTGCATCGTCGGTGAGGTTCCGGATGTCTTTCTTAAGAAATTTTCCCGAGTGAAACTCGGCGAAGTGGTGGCGGTCATTGTAAAGATTGATCGGCCCGCCGATCAGCTCGCGACCGGTCCAATGCGGGATAAACGAGGACAGATACATTCCGTCATAAGCAAAGCCGGTTTCATCCCCCGACTCTTCGAACAGCACTCGGCCATCGGCAGGTGTGTCCTGCTTGATCCATTCCACGATGGCATGCAGTTCCGGGCGAAGCTCAGTGCGAAGCAACATTTTCGCGCGCGTTTCGGTCTCGATAAGATTGAACAGAAAGGCCAAGAGGCCGCAGGCGGCGACCGCCGGCAGGACGTAAGACCGGGAGGATAGAGATCGCCGGGCTAATCCATGGACTATCGATGTAAGAAGCCGCCAAGGTTAAGAAGAGATCAAGGGGAACCTTGAAGCGAAGGGGTTGCCAGCTTTTCACGAAAGGCATTAGAGAACCAAAGTAGGCAAGGAAGAAGAGAACAAGAGAGGCGCTGGCGAGCATGACGCCGGCAGCCCGGTTTTCATCCCGCAGAAGTCTCCACATCCCCCAGGAGCCGAGGAAAAGTAACATCAAGCGGAAACCTTTTTCCAAAAAGGACGGGCGAAAGCTCCAGTAACCGCTTGGCCCGAGGTAGTCTTTGATAAAGGTAAACGGATCGATACTAGTGAATAGCGGCAATTGATCGACGATCGCCGAGGCAACGTCGTCGCTGCGATGATGAAATGCGGGAACCAGCCACGGCAGGTTTACGAGAATCGAAAGAGCGGCGCCCACAACGGTCCAAATCAATAGATTACGCCGGAAGACATCGCGTTGGACGACGAGGAGAGCAATCATCGGCGGCAGAAATATCACAATGGATTGAACGTGAAGGGGTAGAATAACCAGTGCGAGCACAAGCCAGCCAAGATGAGCGGGACTCCACAAAGCGGGCGTTTTGGCGATTCGATACAAAAGGGTAACTCCCAAGACGCTGGCATAAGAAGCAGGCGCATAACCCACCATGCCGTAGAAAAACATTTCTCTCGGTAAAGAGTTCCACCAGTAGGCCGTTCCCAACAGTGCCGCCACCAGTGCCGCGCTGTTTTTGATGTCATCTCGATCAAAAAAAAGATTGCGCGCGGCAAAATACATGAGCCAAGGAATGCACGCCATCGAGAGAAACGCCAGAATCTTGAACCACTGGATCGGAGCCAGTCCAAGGGTTGAGAGAGCGAGGGCCGCGAATTCGAAAAATTTGATGCTTAAATCCTGAATCGTATTCGACGGGTAGCCGGCCATAAAAAGGGGGTTGTAGCCCCAGAAAGCCTGATCCTGGTGCCAAAACGCCTCCATAGACTTGAGATGATGAAAATGAAGGCCCCAGTCCTGCTCAATAATGGGTTGATTGTTAAAGAGGCCGGACAAGGGAACAAACAGAGAAGCCAAACCCAAACTGTGAAGTAAGAACAAGATTCCGGTCCACGTCAAGGAAACTCGCGCGTTGGGCCAGACTGACGGGGTTTTCTGCAGCGATCGAGCTTCCGAGGTGCGTCGCGTCTTGTTCTTCTTACCGGCCTTTTTAGCTGTCATTTGTCGCTGATTGACCGACATTCAATGAGACATCGGCTGTCCTGCAGAGCTGAGCCGCGTCCATGCTACCGGTTTCTTATCGAGCCTGCTTTCTTGGAAGATTTAATTGGTTTGGGCTGGACCAGACTTTTGGGTTGGACCAGACTCTTGGATTGGACCAAAGCTAAGGAGATAGGAATGAGCAGGAAATAGCATAGTGCTCCGATAATCAGAGTCGCCGTAATTCCCAGCGCGAGGCTAATTGCAATGGCACTGATGGAGGCGAGCACGCCCGCTGCGCCGTTGATCCCCCAGAACCAAGGCGTGGGTCTGGAATCGATCGAGGCGATGAGCCGCATGCCTGTAGGGAAACCAAACCCAAGTAAAAGCCCGGCCGGCGTGATGGACAACACGCATATCACAATCCGGACGGGTAGCGTGGCGTCATTGAAAGCTGCAAATAGGTTACCCAAGGCAAACGGCAAGATCATCAAGTAGCCGCCTGTTAAGATGGCCCAAGTTGTAATCTTAACCCGGTTATCAAGTGTCAAATTTTCTGAGAGGAAACTGCCCATACCTGTTGTTAGTATTAGGCTGAAGAGAAGAACGGCCAGGGAATAGATGGGATGGCCAAGGAATACGGTCATGCGTTGGAGTAACCCGATTTCGACCATCATAAAACCGATACCGATCAACGCAAAGTACAGTGTCCCCCGAGTCGCTACCGCACGGCCAACGTCTTTAAGCGCCGGACGCAGCGGTACAATGATTGCTGCCATGACGAATATCAACGAGATAAAAAACAAAACAAGCAATGTGATCGTGGCCACCAAATTTCCTTGCCTTACGCCGCCCCCCTGGGGGCCCCTTGCGAGCATAGTTTTCGCGTGAGCGAGCGCCTGGAACGGGCGGGAAAGAGGCAATTGATTGAAAAAAAACGGCCGGTCATCTGTGGGGGGCGTCAGGTCAAACTCAAGGCTTGATGTATAACTGTCGAGTGATTTTCGATCAACGGCGGTTATTATCCGGAGACAACGTGTCGGAACCAGGCACACGGCGAGGACTCAGCAATACGCTATGCTGATATTCCGCCGCTGCTGTCTCCAGGTTTTCGACGTCGCTCGCGGAGAAAGGCGATTTAGACAAGACCAGAGTAGCGACCGTACCCTGCGAAGCGAGAAACACATGGCGGCTGGGATCGGCGATCCCCATCTCCATTAGCGTTGCCACAGCTAAACTGATCAGTCTTCCGGTTTCATCGGGAACTGAAGGGTCGTACCACCGGCTGACGGTCAAAACACCTCTCGGCGTCAATCGATTGAGAAAAATCTTCCAGGCTTCGACCGTATAGAGGCCGTTTTCGCTCAGGGTAAAAGCCCCAGCCCCCGTTGCAGCCCAGGTGTCAACCAAGCTCATCTGGATGAGGTCGAAAGACTCCTGGCTTCGGGCGAGCCAGCTTCTTCCCTCATCCAGTACAAAGTTAACTCCCGGCAACGCGGCCACGTTGTTGAAATCGAGAAAGTCGGGCTCTCGAGTCAAGAGCTGAACGAAAATAGGATTGATCTCCACGCCGGTAATTTTCTTCCGGCCGAAAAGAGCCGCGGATAAAATGTCTCGCCCGGCACCGACGCCAATCACAAGGACCCGCTCGCGATCGGGGAGAAAATAGGCAAGATTCGTGACGTCATATCTGTAGAAACGCTACCTCATCCAAATTGCCGGTAAAGCGATAGGCATAGGTGGCTGCGTCGCCGTCGATGTTTAAGATCGTTTGATAAACAGACCATTTATTGTCAAACATCTTAGGCGATGGACCCCACATTTCCGGTATGCCTCGTTTCACCTGCTCCACAACGACCCGCGAGAAGGAGTTCCATTGCTTGAATAGATGCGATCCCGGAAATTCGAATTTACCCTTTACGGCTATAGGCTGGAGACCATGGTCTGTGTGGGGATTAATCAGAGCGCATAGGACGAGGACGGAAAGAATCCAGTAATGATGCTGCAGGCACGAATGCAGCGGTGGCTTTTGATCCGGTGCTTTACCAATGCCGGAACCAGAAAAAGCCAGCGCCGCTGCCGCCATCAAAGGCTGCGACCCACAAAACGGCCGAGGGACCATCGGTGAAATTTAGAAGCAATAGCGCCCCTAGGCAACCGATGGCCGCACCTAATAAATCGACTCCGTAAACCCGTGGCCAACCGGAAAAGGACTGCGGGTTAGCGCGAGACTCACCACCACGCCGGAGAAGAAAAATGGGATGGACAAACAGATGGCAAGCTCAGTCCATATCCAGAGTGTCGTCATTGCCCCGCTAATGACGGGCGCTAGTGTCATTTGCACGGCTAGACAAATCGCAGCGGCGAAGGCAAATAGCCCGCTAAAATAGGACAGGTCATAGGATAAAGTCTTTTCCGTGAATCGGTCACGGCGCAAGTAAACCCAAACGGCCCCGACCGTCAAGCCAAACATAGCTAGGCTAATCACGAAAAATGCCAAGTGATACCAGACCACGACGGAAAGAATACGTGTCTGGATGATCTCCAGCATTAAGGTGGAAGAGCTAATAAGGAACACACCGAGATAGAAAAAAAGTGGTCGTCATTACGGTTTCTGGGCTAAACCCGTTGGTGGTTTACCATTGAGGGATACACCCAAACAAACCGATATCAAGATTGCATTTGTTTGGGAAGCAGGATATCGATGAAGCGAAGACGGAGGAATTCCCGTTAGAGCAAAAATGACCAATCGAGCGACGGTGAGGCGCCGCCAGCGCAAAAGGCAAAACTCTGTAAGAGCAGCCGATGCAGGGCGAACCGTCATGGGACGCCCTATCGTGCTTATAGTCCTTGGCGGCCTACTGGTGGCGGGGGTCATTACCCGTATCCATTTACTCGATAGAAGCTTGTGGCTGGACGAAGCCTGGGTGGCCAACTCGATCCGCGCTCCAACCCTACACCAAGCGCTCTATTACGATGATTGGTTGCAGACGACCCCACCACTTTTTATCGCACTCAGCCGCCTCATCACGGTTCTTATTGGGACGTCGAATGTCGCTTTTCGAGCGCTCCCCGCGCTGTCCGGAATCGTCTCCGTGCTTGTTTTTTCCTTTATTGCTTTAAGACTCTTAAAACCCAGTTTCGCGATGATCGCGATCTTGTTGTTTGTTTTTAGCCCGCGAGTGATCCTCTATAGCCAGTCAGTCAAGCAATACAGTACGGATGTGCTTTCCACGACCAGCCTGCTGGTGCTCGGATACCTTTATATCGAGAAGCGCGACGATCGCTCGTTCTACTTGTTATTGGCAACTTTTGCTGTGCTTAGCTTTCTTTCCTATCCTGCGATGCTGTTTTTACCCTTTCTCCTTTACGCCGCTACGACCGGAGTTGATTTGCAGTCGAGACCTAAGGACACCCAAGCGGCAATTCGTCCGAAGTGGCTCCGGGTTTTCGTGGTGGTCGCGCTCGCAGTTCTTGTACCCGTGACCAACTACTTATTTTTTATTGCACCGAATAAGACTTCGGCGCTGACTGAGTTTTTTCCGGAGGGTTTTTATCAGGGGCACACTCTAGCTGAGTTTTTGGAGTTCTATGGGACCCGGCTTCTGACCCTGACGGGGATGTTTTTCTTCGGGGGTCCGGGCGTTTTACGCTTTGTTACGGTATGCATCACAGTTATCGGGTTCATTCATTTGTGGGTGTCTCAAACAAAGTGGCCGCACCCCGAAACCTTCCAGACGGCTGTTCTGTTGACGGCGCCGATTGCGGGGGTCGTCGGTCTGAATATGCTCGGATTTTTTCCCTTGCCGGGTTTCCACCACCGGCTCTTGCTCTTTGTATTTCCGATTACCACCTTGGCGTCTTGCCTCGGATTGCAGTTTCTTGCAAATCTGACTTCGGGCTTCCTAACGTCTCGATTGGCAAACGTTAAAGCGACATCGGTGGAAAACGTCCTTGGATCTGTTCTCTTTGTCGGGCTGCTTGGTTTAGTATTGCTGTTCTTTAGTACCTTCGGTATGAAGCCCTTTTTTGCGGAAGAATACGAAGACAGTGAGGAAGCTATTGCTTATCTTGCGCAACGGGTTCAGGCGAACGACGTCCTCTATATTTATGCGGCTATGCGAGAACAATTCAAGCTATACGGTAGAACACTGCCACCCGCGACAAACATTTTTTATGGAAAGATTGGTACGCCCTGTTGTCCCCGAAAGAATTATCGCAGTCCCAAGCAAGAATCCGCAGGCGATGTTATCCGCGAGGTCTCGGCGTTAAGTGACGCGGCAGCGGGGCGATCCCTATGGCTTTTAGTTACAGATCGTCCTCTTCACTGGCTTTATCTACAGCGTAACGATATTGAAATACTTGACCGCGGTCTCGCAAATAAAGGTTGCGAAAAGACCGAAGAAGCAAAATTCGCGGGGGTTTACATCGGTCACTTCAGATGCAAGCCGAAATAGAGAAGCCCGCGTCACGATGAAGGGCGATCGCTGTTGTTGCTGAAGTTGGCTGGTGGGTGCCACAGGTGGATCTTGACCTCTCTGTTATAATCCCGGCGTATAACGAGGCTGAAAGGATTATTCCGACGCTGCAGCGAATCAACGATTATCTCAGGGGTAGCTCTTTCAGCTCCGAAATACTGGTTGTTCTGGACGGACCAACGGATAACACGCTTGGCGTATTGCGGGAAGTCTCGGAAAAAGTTCCAAATCTGAGGATCTTGGAGCGACATCGAAATCGTGGCAAAGGCTACACGGTTAGAGAAGGGATGTTGAAGGCCTCTGGGCGATTGCGGCTTTTTTGCGATGCGGACAATTCCACGGATATCGCCCATTTCGACAACATGATACCGCTTTTCGAAGAAGGCTATGAGATCGTCATTGCGTCGCGCCATTCCAAAGACGCTGCCGGAGCACAACAGACCATTTCGCAACCGAGATACAAGCGGATCATCGGACAATTGGGCAATATCGTTGTCCAGTCCGTTGCCGTACGTGGAATTTGGGATACACAGTGCGGCTTTAAAGCTTTTCGCGCGGAAGCGGCGAAGCGGATATTCTCTCAAACTGTGATTGATGGGTGGGGCTTCGATATCGAGGTCTTCGCGCTGGCGCGCGTCTTAAATTACAAGATTGGTATTATTCCCGCCCATTGGGTAAACGATCCAAGAAGTCATGTTCGATCCATCGACTATTTACGAGTTTTCGGTGATACGCTTCGCGTGCGGATCCGGCTAATGGCCCGCAAATACAATGTCTAAGGAAATCTAAAGGGTCAAGAGTTCAGGCTTTTACATTATGGTTTCAAATGCGCTATGTTCCGGACTGATCTTTTTCTTTTTGCTGCTTTGTTTTTAAACAATCGGCAGAACTGTGACTTCCACTCATAAGCTTTTTCACTCCTGCAATGGTAAGTAGGGCCAGGCCGATAAGATTAGTGACAAAGGCCAGGAAAAGCTCGGCGGCAGCGGAGGTGCGAAAACTAGCGGCTCAAAAGTCGCCAAGCAACACAACTATATCCCTTCGAGTTCTGGTATCGATTGCACTGGGAATTGGCCTGACTTTTATAGTGGTCGTTCTCGGCACGATTAGGGAGCTGTCGCCCACCTTCGACGAGCCGGTTCATGTCCTCGCGGGTTACTCCTATCTCAAGTGGAAAGATTACAGGGTTAATCCGGAGCATCCGCCATTGGCAAAGGCTCTGGCGGCGCTACCGTTGCTTGCCTTGGATATTAAGGACCCGCGCCCCGGGAACTCAGACTGGGACCGCATTCCGAAGCAGCAACCTGGAATTCCAACGGTTAAATTCGCGCGCGAACTGCTGTTTGTTCACAACGATGGCGCAAAGCTTTTCCAGTACGCGAAGCTGCCCTTTGTGATTCTTACCGTAGTTCTTGGACTGTTTGTTTTTCTCTGGAGCTTACAATGGTTTGGCCCAGTCGCAGCGGTCGCCTCCCTCATGCTTTTCGCCACCGATCCCAATATCATCGCTCACAGCACGCTCGTTCACACCGACATGCCTTTCACCGCGTTCTTTTTCATCGGCACCTATTTTTTTCAACGCGCGCTTTCTAGGCGGCGTTGGCCGGACGGGCTACTGACGTGTGTTCTTTTTTCCTTGGCAGCGATCACAAAATTTTCTTCCGCTGGGATTATGGCGAGCTGGAGCCTTGCGGGTTTAGTTTGGCTCCTTCAGCCTGCTTCATCGCACGATTCTCAGTCAGGCAATGCCGCTACTCGAAGTCGCAAGCTGCTCGTGGTTTCGGGAATACTACTCGGAAGTCTGCTCGGTGCGTATTTATTCACCTGGGCGGCCTACGGTTTTCGATTTGCGGCGATACCCGGAACTGAAGCGTCATTTTCCATGGCGCCGGTTATGCCGGAAACCACGCCTTTGCTTGTGCAGAAAGCGGTCTCTTTTTTAACTCGGTTTCATCTACTGCCCGAGGCGTGGATCTATGGCGAGCTTCATACTCTCACGTTTCTTAGACGCACAGCCTTTCTGTTAGGCGAGTTCTCCGAAGAAGGTTTTTGGCTTTACTTTCCGGTTGCTTTCCTGGCAAAGACACCGCTTCCTACTCTTATATTGGTCCTTCTCTCTATCGCCGGCTTGCTGACTCGCCGGTACGACCACGAGAGACCGATCTTTACTCTTTGGGCTCCGGTGTTGGTTTATTTTTCCATCGCGGTTTGGGCCCGAATGAATATCGGCATACGTCACATCCTTCCCGTCTATCCGTTCCTATTCGTGTTGGCTGGTGGGAGCGCCGCCGCGCTTTGGAACAGCCGCATCGCATGGAAGCGAGGTTGTCTTGCATTAATCGGCGGGTGGGCTCTTTGGGGCTCCCTCGCCACCTATCCCAATTATATCGAGTATTTCAACGAGGCTGCCGGCGGTCCGAAGAACGGCCACAATATTTTGTTGGACTCCAACTTGGATTGGGGGCAAAACTTAAAGAGTTTGAAGTCCTGGATGGACGAACACGGCGTGAAGAGTATCTTGCTTCTTTATTTCGGCCAGGCCGAGCCGGCCTCCTATGGGATCGACGCGATTCACATTCCGGGAAGTCTCGTTCGGCCGAGGACGTCAAAGCGCTCAGATTCGAGCATTCCGTACGTTCTCGCCGTTAGCGCAAATCACTTCTATGCAGGCCAAGTTTACTCCACGACAGCGGAAGCCGACTTTATCCGATCATTTCGGCTGAAAGAACCGGTGGCAACCATCGGCCATTCGATCCTGGTCTTCAAGCTCGACCCGTCCGATCCCCAGACTAACTATACACTCGGAACCATTATGGCACTGCGTGGTGAAGTTTCCCTAGCCGAGGAACTGTTTCGTAAAGTCCTGGTGGTGCTCCCTTCGTCTGCAAGGGTTCACGAAGCGTTGGCCCAGGTCCTTGCCTTGCAGGAAAAACTCACCGAAGCCGAGTATCACTACAAGCAGGCAATAGCGATCTATCGTTCCCGGCCCACCCATCCGGATTCACGATAGACTTACTTAAACAACAGGAAAGCTCTCAGAGGTAATGGAGCGTGGCTTTTCCAGACGACAGGCTTGTCTCCGCTTCATTGATCCGGCTCGCCGTTCCAACATCTTGCCAGAAACCGTCGAAGCGAAAGCCGAAGAGCCTTTCTTGCTGCAGCAGCATCCGAGGATAGGTGTCCTTGGTTGTGCTGAACTTTCGAACGCCGTCATCTGACTCCATGTAGTCGAAGACCCGCGGCTCCAAGATCTGAACGCCCGTGAACATGAGCTTCGTGGTGGGACCAGAAACTACGGTGGAGATTCGTGCCTGGAGGAATCGATGGATTCTTCCATCGCTGTCGATTTCCATCGAGCCGTACTGGTCCGCCAAAGGATCCGGCCGCAGAACCAATGTGGCGGCAGCTCCCTTTTCTTCGTGGAAGGCAATGAGTTCGCTGAGCGATAGATCGATCAGCACATCGGTATTGATCACGATAAAGGTGCCGTCCTGAAGAAATGGTCTGGCTTTGAGCAGACCTCCGCCCGTATCCAATAGCTCGGGTTCTTTAGAATAAGTGATTTGCAATCCCAATTGCTTGCCATCGCCAAGATACTTTTCAATCTGGTCGCCCAGATGATGTAGGTTGATGACAATGTCACGAATGCCGTAGCGTTTAAGGAGCAGTAGGGAATAATCAATCATCGGCCTGCCGGCCACCGGCACCAGGGCCTTGGGTGTCCGCTGGGTGAGGGGATGGAGTCGTGTTCCCTGGCCGGCCGCGAGCACCATCGCCTTCATCGCATTTCCTCGTAGTGCTCCGCCAGCATCGGAATGAGCCTTTCCGTCTGCGGCAGGCGGCCGAAATTTTGCTTCAATCGCCGCAGGGTCGGCGGAATGAATCTTTTATAGATAGTTTTCCCTTTGACGACGTCCAGATAGTAAAAGCGCCCCACCACCTTCAGGTCCCTTTGAATCGCGGAGAGCAAATACATCTCGGTAAATTCGTCTCGGTTGATGGGTTGCTTTTCCCAATCGGTTCTTCTGTCCACGTAGTAACCCACCAGTTTTTCTTCAAGGTCCGGCCGAATGATGCTGTCGGTAATGCGATCGTTAAGAAGCGAGGCAAGATCATACTGCGGCGGCGCCAGCAGGGCATCTTGGAAGTCGATCACGGCCACAGCTTCGTCGTGAATCATGAGGTTCCAGCTGTGATAATCGCGATGGCTCAAACAGGGAGGCAGGCTATCCAGGCGCCGGGCGATCTCGACGAAAACGCTTCTCAGCTCTTTCTTTGAAGTCTGGTTGATGTTGGGTTCCCGGCTGCTTTTCTAAACCGTACTCCAGGAAATGGTCAAACTCCCACATGTACAGACGAAAATCGAAGCGCTGTTGAAAGGCTACACAAGAGTCGTCGCGCTCTTTGGTTCCTCGGATTTGTAGTAGCAGCAGCTCGTCGATCGCTTTTTGGTACCATGACAAGACTTCCGATGGCGGCAGACCTTGCACTCTGTCCCATAGAGCCAGATCGCCCAGGTCTTCCAAGAACAGAAGCCCTTCGTCCAGCGATGGGTCATAAAGTCTCGGCACGCTGACGCCGATCCGACTCAGAAAGCGGTGTACGCTAAGAAAAGGCAACTCCTTGAGCGGTTCTTTGAAGACGGCCAACTCTTCGGAAGAAAGAGGTAAGACACTCCCACTGGGTAGTTTCATGATGATGACCGAGGACGGCGTGCCGGGGCCGGTGAGGTGAGCACGGTAATAGCGGCGGCTAGAGGCGTCTCCAGCCAGACCGGCAAACGACGCAATGACGGTCTGCTCGTCAAAGAGCGCGCGCAGCTTTTCCGCAATGAGGTCTTTGAGTTGTTCGCTCACCGGCGAGCCTCCTTTGGTTGCCGCTCCGTTGACTTGTTTGATAAGCGTAGGGTACCTATTCACCGACCCCGTCGGCGGTTTAAACCTCTCAGCTACCGCCGAACCCGATTGTAACCTTGCCGGCTTCAACAATGACCGGTATCTGCCGGCGGCCGTTCGAATGCTTGAGCATCTGCTGTAGTTTGTCGTCGTCTTGGAGGACGTTGATGTATTCGAAGGGAATCTTCCGGCGGGAGAAATCCTCACGGGCTCTCGAAGTATAGGGGCAAAGATCATGACCAAAAATCAGCACTTTCTCGATCGACATCATCTGTGGCTCCTGCGGATCAGTGACGGCTCATTGCGATTATCGATTCAAACAGACCTAGCTTAACGGGCGGGCGGTAAATTGCAAGGAACACCTTGACTGTGCTAGCTTGCCGCGACCCGTCTTCTCGGCTCAGCCAGTGTCACGAGATCGCGCGCATAACCCGCTGAGGTTATTAACGGGCGGCACTTACCGCTCTCTTTCTATGGCCGGCATTCTTTACATCGTTGCCACTCCCATCGGTAATCTCGAAGACATCACCTTGCGGGCGCTGCGAGTGCTTAAAGAGGTCGATGTGATCGCCGCCGAGGACACGCGTCACACGCAGATTCTTCTGAGTCATCACGACATTCATACGCCGCTAACCAGCTATCATGAGCACAACGAGAAAACCAAAGCCCGGGAGCTGGTTACACGGCTGGCACGGGGTCAGACTATTGCCCTGGTGTCTGATGCGGGTACGCCATCGATCTCCGACCCGGGCTTTCGATTAGTCGTACAAGCTATCCGTGCCGGGGTGCGGATCATTCCGATACCCGGTGCCTCAGCTCTGACCGCTGTTCTGAGCGCCAGCGGCTTGCCTACGGATAGATTCATCTTCGAGGGCTTTCTGCCAGCCAAGAAAAAGCAGAGGCGGGAAAGACTCCAGGCCCTGCGCAATGAAACCCGGACGTTGATCCTTTACGAAGCCCCGCATCGGCTGAAAGACGCTCTCGACGACATTCACGAGTTGCTAGGAAATCGCGATGCGGTGCTGGCTCGAGAAGTGAGCAAGATCCATGAGGAGTTTCTGCGCGGGCCTATAGGCGAGCTGGTCCGCGCGCTCGGAGCCGGTGAGATTCGCGGAGAAGTGACGCTCATCGTCAGCGGCGGGGCAAGTGCATCCCGCGTTAACGAGGATCTGTTGAAAGCTGAAATTCGCGAGCTCGAAGGCAAGGGGTTGCGGGTTAAGGAAATCGCTGAGGTCTTGGGGGAAAAATTCGGTTACCCCAAAAAGGAAATTTATCGCTTAGCACTGCAGCGACAAAAGGTCAGCCCTTAAACTTGTACTCTTCCAGCTTGCGGTACAAGGTGGTTCGGTCCACACCCAGAGTTTTGGCAGCTTCGGTTTTGTTCCCATGGACGGTTTCCATGACTCGCATGATATATTCTTTTTCCAAATCCCTGAGAGTGTAGGATTTTGCAAGCGCCTCGGCCACCGGGAGGACGTTGTCGTTGCGTGCGACCAGCGAAGGCGGCAAGGTCTTGCAAACCGATCCGCGGCTCTTTGCCGAGAAGTACCGCCCTTTCTATGGTGTGTTCCAGCTCTCTGACGTTTCCCGGCCAGTGATAGTTCGTGAGGGCACTAAGGGCTTCCGGCTCGATGCCATCCAGTTGCCGTTGAATCTGGCCGCTAAATTTTCGCATGAAGTGCTCGATCAGAATTGGAATATCTTCCGCTCTCTCGCGCAGCGGCGGCAGATCAATTCGGATTACGTTGAGCCGGTAGTAGAGATCCTGCCGGAAGCGGCCTTCCTGAACCAGACGCTCCGGATCGCGGTTACAAGCCGAAACCAACCGGGCGTCGATCTTCTCCCCGTGGTTTGCTCCCAAGGGTCTCACTTCTTTATCCTCGATCACCCGCAGCAGTTTGGCCTGTAGATTGAGCGGAATCTCGCTGATTTCGTCGAGAAACAGGACGCCACCGTGAGCTGCGCTAAACAACCCGCGTCGATCCTTCCGGGCGTCGGTAAAAGCGCCGCGCACGTAACCGAAAAGTTCGCTCTCCAAAAGCGTCTCCGGGATCGCAGCGCAGTTGATAGGAATAAACGATTTTGTGGCCCGACCGCTGTGTTGATGAATCGCCCGGGCGATCATTTCCTTGCCGGTTCCGCTTTCCCCCACGATGAGGACGTTGACAGCAAGATCGCTTACGTGAGCGACGAGCTCAAAGGTTTCCCGCATCCTTGCGCTCTGACCGATGATATTTTCAAATCCATAGTGACTGTGGACTTGCTTGCGCAGCCTTTCAACTTCGCTCTGCAGGCTGCGTTGCTCTAGAGCGCGGCTGACCTGAAGCAGGATTTCATCTGTGTGAAACGGCTTGGTCACATAATGGAACGCGCCTGCGTGCATGGCTTCCACCGCGCTTTCGATACTGCCAAAGGCCGTGATCAAAAGAACCAAGGCATGAGCATCGATCTCTCTAAGCTGTTTCACCAGTTCCGTTCCCCTCATGCGCGGCATCATAAGGTCGGTAATGGTTAAATCAAAGCTATCCGCTCGGTATCTTTCCACCGCCGAGGCACCGTCGTGAACCGTTTCGACGACGTAGCCCTCCTCGCCCAATAAATCGGCAAGGAACTGACACATCTCGCGATCGTCATCAACGACGAGAATCTTGGCCGGGTTGGTGGTTTCCTGTTTGATTCCGGGAGTCATTGGAGGTCTCGCTGTGGTAGCTCGTTTGCTTCAGTTGTTCTGCAGGAAGGTAAATTATGAAGCGGGTGAAACGGCCGGGATCGCTTTCAACGTGAATATCACCGCCATGCTCCTGGATGATACCGTAAGTCACGGACAAACCTAGGCCGGTGCCCTCACCGATGTCCTTGGTGGTGAAAAAGGGATCAAATACACGACCGATATGCTCGGGGTCGATCCCGGTGCCGTTATCTTCGAATGAGATTCGCAGCCAACGACCGGGCGCAACCGAAGCCTTAGCCAGACCGCGATCGGTGATCTTCACGCCGATCTTGATCAAGCCGCCCGGACCTAACGCCTGGAGCGAGTTCGAATAGAGATTGATAAACACTTGCTGGAGCAGATCGGGATCGGCATTGATTTTAGGTAGGTTGTTGAAACCCTCTGTTTCAACTCGGATATCTTTCTCGCGGAGCTGGTGTGCCAAAAGATATTTCACGTTGTCCAGCAGAGCTTGTAGATCGACAGGCTTAAAAACCGGTTCTCTGCGCCGGGAAAACTCCAGGAGCTGGCGGACGATAGCTGCGATGCGGTCGCTCTGGGAGCGGATGACAGCCAGATTATCCTTAAGCTCTTCGAGACTCCGGGGTCGACGCAAAAGATATTCGGATCGTCCGCCGATGATGTTGAGGGGCGTGCCGATTTCGTGCGCCAGACCTGCCGCTAGCCGTCCCACTGAGGCCAGCCGTTCAGTGTGACGGAGCTCCTGCTCGAGCCTGAGCTTCTCCTGTTGCTCCTCCAAGAGCCGGGCGTCACTCTCTTGTAGCTGACGGCACATGAGGTTAAATTCTCGAGCCAGCGAAGCGACTTCGTCATGGCCCTTTATTTCGATGCTTTGCTCCCGTTGGCCTTGAGCCATCTCTTTAATGCGGTGAATCAGTTGGTTAATTGGCCGGGTTACGCTGCGGCGCACCAAAATCAGGACCAGAAGCGAGAGAAGAGCGACTAACACGGCCGCTGTCGCCAGAATTCGGTTGCGCCGCTGCTCAATGGTGGCGAAGGTTCCGTATCCCTGGCGAGCGAGCACGAATGCTCCCACAAGGTGATTGCTCGAGTCGACAATCCCTTCTATTCGATAGTAGATCAAATTCCTGTGCTCCTGAATATAACCGTCGATTCCGTTGCCGCTCTGTAGAACGGGTCGGGGATCTAATTTTGTGATGGGAGTCGGATCCAGCTCTGGAAAATCCGTCCCATACCGCATCGAGGCCGAATGGGCCACGGGCTTTCCCGATAGATCGTAGACTATGACTCCGTGGATATTGCCCCTCGGCGCCGCGGTGTCGATGAATTGCTGCACGGTACGGAGGTCCACCTTGTCGGCGAGTGTACGGCTCAACCCCGCCTGCAAAACCCGGGAGAAGCCACGCATCCCTATGCTTAGCTCTCGCTTAATACTTTCTTGATCCTGTTGAATGCTTAGGTAGCCGTGCACCGTCATGATCAGAATGATGACGGCGACCAGAGAAATGATGAGTTTGGTCCCAAGATTCATTTAGATGTTTGGTCCATAAGCAGCAATCATCATACCGAGAATTGAGCGCAAAAAAACAATGCCAGATCGTTAAGAAATCAGCTCTATCCCAATGGGTATTGACTTAACCGACCGATGATTTGTTGCAATCTACTGCGCCGCGTGGCGATTTGCAACGCGAATAAAAACACGCAAATTTAATAAGTTAGCCTTAACTGAAGGCTTAGGGCTACAAAAGATCCGAGTTGCCGTGTGAGGCGCCGAAGGGGAGATCGGTGAGAAGTCTTAGAATTCCCAGATGATTTTAGTTTTGAGCTGGCGATAATTGATGGCACACAGCTTGCGGTATAGCCATTCATTAGTTCAATGGAATTCAGTGAAAGGAGGTGAAAAAAAATGAAAAAGTTCGCAATTGCATTGGCCATCGTTTTGGGTCTCGTTAGCTCAATCGTTAGCCTATCCGCCCCGGTAAGTTATGCGCAGGAGGAGCCGGAGCCGAAGCCAGACAAGCCAGGTGATTAAGGATCGACCAGGCGCACTATCCCTCATAGATAAGGGGATGATACATCCCCTTATCTATATTTTTGTCCGGAGCATATCGAAACGCACAAAGTAGGTCGATAACCGAGGTTAACGCTTTACAAAAAAAGTTTGAAATTCTCCCCTTGAAGCTTCCCACTCTGTGCTAACGTCTTTGACCTGTGCTCCCGGTGGTCCGCTCCGGCACCAGCGGATCAGCTTTTCCAGTTCTTCTCTTTCTCCTTCGGCAACGACCTCTACGGAGCTATCGGGACAGTTCATCACCCACCCGGTTACACCCAGCCGTCGGGCTTGCTCCACCGTTGATGCGCGGAAGTAGACCCCCTGGACCCTGCCGTTGATCTTTAAATGGACACGCACTGGGTCTTTCATCGCCGCCATTTTTGCTCGGCTGTTCTCATATCTTACCTACCCAACCACCGCAACTGTTCATACCGAATAGATTTGACAACCGGCCCACTCCTTAGATAGTCTTACGCCCATTTGAAAGGGTCATTTTACCGAAGAGCATGCCGAGAGATTGGCTCCTGCTGATGAGACCGTTTGCGGCCCTGCCCTTTGGGTAAGCGATCCCGAAAATGTAGCGTTTCTAGGCGCAACTAGGAGGGCTAATATGGGAGCAAAGCTATACGTGGGAAATCTTCCCTACTCGGTGACCGAAGAGCGGCTCCAGCAACACTTCGCTCAGCACGGCTCCGTGGTGAGCGCTCGGATCATCACTGATAAATTCAGTGGAAGATCCAAGGGGTTCGGTTTCGTGGAAATGAGTTCCGATCAAGAGGCTGAACGGGCGACAGCTGCCCTCAACGGCACGGATTTTGAGGGGAGAAACATTGTCGTCAGTGAAGCGCGGCCCCAACAACAGCGAGCCCCAGGACCGATGGGTGGAGGAGGCAGGCCACCGCGCGGTAATCGCTACTAAGTCAACCCTCCAATATTTTCTTTAGTTCTTTTTCATCCAAGATCCTGAGCCCGAGTTCCCGTGCCTTCTTGAGCTTGGAGCCGGGATCGGCGCCGGCGACAACGTAGGTTGTGTTCCGGCTCACACTGGACGCTACACGGCCTCCAAGGGCCTCGATCCGCCGCTGCGCCTCGATTCGTGACAGGGTCTCTAGTCCACCGGTTAGCACGAAGGTCGACCCTGCAAGCGCTCCTTCTTTTTTGGGTTCGCGCTTAAAACGGACGCCAGCCTTGAGGAGTTTTTCAATGACTTCACGATTTCCCCTTTGAGCGAAAAACTGGGCAATACTCTTCGCCACCTGGGGACCGATCTCTTTCACCTCTGTCAGTTGTTCTTCGGAAGCTGTCATAATCGACTCCAGGTCGCCAAAGTGTTCGGCTAAAAGCTTGGCGGTGGCTTCACCCACATGACGAATTCCGAGAGCGGTCAAACAGCGCGGCAAAGTCGCCTCCTTGCTGCGTTCCAAAGCGTTGAGAAGATTCTGTGCGGACTTCTCCGCCATTCGCTCGAGATTGGCGAGGTCTGTTTTTCTCAGTTCGTAGAGATCGGCCAAGTCTTTTACCAAACCTCGCTCCACCAGTTGGTCGATGAGTTTTTCGCCCAATCCCTCGATGTCCATGGCGCCGCGGGAGCCAAAGAATTTGAGACTCTCTTTGAGTTTTGCAGGGCATGAGATGCCGATGCAACGATAGGCAGCCTCCCCCTCTTCCCGGTAGACGGCAGACCCGCACACCGGACAATGGTCCGGCATGATAAAGGATCGTTCCTCACCCGTTCTTTTGTCCGTCAAGACTTGCACGACGTAGGGAATAACATCGCCGGCTCGCTCGACCACGACGATGTCGCCGATGCGGATGTCTTTGCGCTCTATTTCATCCATGTTGTGCAGCGACGCGCTCTTGACCGTCACGCCGCCGATGGGCACCGGCTCCAGACTGGCGACCGGAGTCAGAGTACCGGTACGGCCCACTTGGGGTTGAATATCGAGAATACGCGTCGTCGCCTGCCGCGCCTTGAATTTGTAGGCGATGGCCCAGCGCGGCGAGCGCGCGATTTCTCCTAGGCGCCTTTGCAATTCAATGCTATTGACCTTGACCACAAGGCCGTCAATTTCATAAGGAAGCTCGTCGCGCCGGGTTTCTATTTCTGATTGATAGCCAAGGATCTCCTTCAGGCTGCGGCAGATTTTAGTAAACGGGACGGGTTTTAGTCCCCAATCTTTGATCGCCTCGAGAAATTCCAAATGAGTGTGGAATTCAACCCCGGTAATCATGCCGCTCCCATGGCAAAAGATATCCAGCGAACGCTTTGCCGTAATCGTCGAGTCGAGTTGCTTCAAGGAGCCCGCGGCGGCGTTACGCGGATTGGCGAATACCGGCTGACCTTCTTCTTCCCGCTCGCGGTTCAGGAGCTGAAATGCTTTGCGCGAAAGAAACACCTCCCCCCGCACTTCCAAACGCTGCGGGAGATCCCGTTTCCCGGCCCGTAACGTCAACGGGATCGAACGAATGGTTTTCAAGTTCAGGGTGATGTCCTCGCCGCGGATACCGTCTCCCCGCGTGGAACCGACGGTGAATCGTCCGTCCACGTAAAGAAGCTCCACGGCCACGCCGTCGATCTTGGGCTCGACAACATATTCTATGGGTTCAGATCTCCTTAGGAAACGCTGGATCCGGGCCTCGAATTCTGCCATCTCCTCCGGATCGGTGGCGTTGTTGAGGGATAACATAGGCAGCGTGTGCTGAACCGTGGTAAACTTGTCCAGCGGCGGCGCGCCAACTTTCTCCGTTGGCGATTCTGGCGACCGAAGTTCCGGATGTGCCTTTTCGAGATCGACGAGCCGGCGAAAGAGCCGGTCGTAGTCCGCGTCGCTGATCAGCGGGTCGTCGAGGACGTGATACTGGAAATTGTGTTTCTCGATTTCTTGGCGAAGCTCGAGAATTTTTTTCTCTGCGGCGGTGCCGGGTTCTTTCGGCATAGGAGTGGCTCGAGTTGGGGACATCGTGGATCGGGAATTCTTCGATCACAAAAAACTTAGCATAAGTCGAACATCGAATGAAGTTCGAGCGAAGCTACATTGACCGTCTCGGGTGAGTATGTTAACCCTTTCACTGATGGGTAAACGTTCTAGGTGGAGGGTTGCTTTACTCCTGATTCTATCAGGTTGTGCCTCCGCTATGCCCGAAGTCAAAACGCCCCCCGAAGCCCCCGTTTGGACCCCCGAGGCGCCATTCGCGAGTGACGCAAAGATCGAGATTCCCCCCGAAGCAGCCGGCTTGTTTCACTTCCTCAAGGGGCAGTTGTTGCTGGGACAAGGTGAATTCGATGAGGCGTTAAAGGAATTTGAAGCCGCGGCGCAAGCCAACCCGGGTGACTCCTTTTTGCATTTTCGCTTGGCTACTCTTTACCTCAGAAAAGGAGATCTCAAAAAGGCTGTAGCGGAAGCGGAAATAGCCGTTCGCACGGATCCCAAAGGTGTCGACAATCATCTCCTTCTTGCCGGCCTGTACTCTTCTCTCGGAGAAAACCAGAAAGGCATCATTGAATACACCGAAGTTCTTAAACTGGATCCCAAGAACCAAGAGGCGATGCTCTATCTGGGAGCGCTTTATCTGCAGCTTGAAGACTACGAACGGGCGAACAAAAATCTTGAAGAACTCCTGAAACTGGAGCCGAATTCCGTCCTTGGACACTATTATCTCGGCCGCGTGCGCGCGAAAAGCAAGCTGTACCTGGCGGCCGAGCAAAGTTATCGAAAAGCTCTGGAGTTGAACCCGAAGTCTGAAGCGGTGCTGATGGATCTCGCCCTGGTGTACGAACTCGAAGGCAAGACCGAAGAAGCTATCCAAACCTATCAACGCTTGTTGCAAGTTAATCCAAAAAGCGTCTGGTCGCGGAAACGGTTGGGCGAGCTGTACGTCGGCCAGAATAAGCTAGACGAAGCTCTAAGCCAATTTCAAAGGCTCGAGAGTGCCGAAGTAGACCCGCGGGAAACCCGCATCAAGATTGGCCTGATCTACTATGAAAAAGGCGACTTCGAACGCGCTGCGACGGAATTTAATCTTGTGCTGGCGGGTGACGCGGAGAACGACCGGGCCCACTACTACCTCGGCGCGACCTACGCAGAAATGAAGTCCGACGACAAAGCTCTGGAGGAGTTTTTGCGGGTGCCGGAGAAGAGCGAGTTGTTTGTCGATGCGCGCGTCCAGGCGGCTTATCTCTATGACCGGCGGGATCAAACCCAAAAGGCCATCGAAGCGGTGCAGTCGGCGCTCCAAAAAAAGAATGATCAAAAAGAAATTTTCGGTTTACTCGCCTCGCTCTATCGAAAGCAAAAAGACTACCCCAAGGCGATCGAAGCCATGGAGCGCGTGATTGTGTTGGATTCCAGGAACGACCAGGCGCACTTCCAGCTTGGCGCTCTCTATGACGAAAATAAGAACAAAGAGAAATCCATCGCCAACATGAAAAAAGCCATCGAGCTCAATCCCCAGAACGCGGCGGCGTTGAATTATCTCGGCTACACCTGGGCCGAGATGGGAATGCATCTCGAAGAAGCAGAAATCTTGATCCAGCGGGCGCTGAAGATCGAGCCCAACGACGGGTTCTATATCGACAGTCTGGGCTGGGTTTATTACCAGAAGGGGGATTACAATCAAGCCGTAGAGCTTCTCGAACGGGCCGTGGAGATCACAGTGGACGATCCCACCATCATCGAACATCTCGCCGACGCCTACGAAAAGGCCGGCAAAACGGACCGGGCGCTCGCCCGTTACCGCGAGGCGCTTAAGAAATCGAAGGAAGACGGGCAAGTCAAGCGCATCCGGGAAAAAATCCAGCGTGTGGAGAGAAAAATTTGATCCCGCGTCGGTTGGCGACGCAAGGCGCTCTCGGAAAAATAGCGGGACGGGTTCTATTGGCAGTCATCACAGCGGCGATGGTTGGCTGCTCCACCGCTACCCGCCAAATCCCGTTACCCACAGAGCTTGATTTGGGACAGCCGCCTATCACCGGCTGGACCGTTGACAAGTTAGCCGCTATCCTCGTCCACAGAGACCAAACATTTCAGTCGTTGCGCTCCCTCGCATCGGTTCACTATCGCGGGCCTGAGGGAAACCAAGGATTCCGGGAGGCCATCCTGGTCCAAAGACCCGACAAAGTACGGTTGGAAACGCTGACGCTCCTGGGGGCCATCCTAATCGTGACGGTGAATGTGGATCAGATTGCCGGATTTCATCCAAGGGAAGGGCTCTATCTTAGGGGCAAGAGCTCCAAGGAGAATCTTTTTCGCTACACCGGTATTCCCTTGGAGCTTCATGAAATGACCCGTCTCTTAATCGGGTTGCCGCCGGTAATGAATTCTGCCGATTGGCAGATCAGCGGTAGTGCGCTTTACCGGGAACTCAACGGGCGGGGAAAAGAGATAGTAGTATTTGATCTCACTCGTGAAGTCCCGATTCGGTGGTACCGCTTAGGTCCGGACGGAAGCTCCGAGCTAAGCGCAGCCTTTGAGAATTTTTCCTCTACCCCAGCGGGTCTGTTTCCTTCGAAGATAACCTTAGAAGCAGCGGATCAAAAACGGTTCTTGGAAATTGTCTATCAGGAACCAGAGGTAAACGTCGAAATTGCGCCTTCGCTCTTTGTTCAAGAAAAGCCGGCCAACGCGAAAGAAGTACCTATCGAGGCGCTGGAGAGATGACCAGGAGGGCTCGCATCTCGGTACTGCTCGTGCTGTTGGTCTTGCTGGGTGGAGGCGCCTATTTCACCTTGAAGTCAGGAGTCCGCTCGGCAAAGCCGGCGATCACGGTGCGCGCGGCTTCCCAATCTCCGCGCCTGGGCGCGTGGGTTGACGAGGTGGTATTTCGCGAAGAGGCCGACCGGGCCAAGGCCATCAATATGTTCGAGGCCGGCGAGATCGATGTATACGGATTAGGCATAACCGACCCTGAACTTTACCGTAGAATACAAGCTTCACGAGTCATCCAGTACGAGATATCCTACGGCTCCAGTTCCGAATTGACGTTCAACCCTGTCGGGCCCACCTTCCCCAAGACGGGCGAACTGAATCCGTTTCACGTCCCCGCAATTCGTGAGGCGATCAACTGGCTCATTGACCGCGACTACATTGCCGAGGAGATTTACGGGGGCCTCGCGGTTCCGAGATACCTGCCGCTGACCACTGCTTTTCCCGACTACGCCCGCTTGGCCGACGTGGCCCGCCGGCTGGAACTCCGTTACTCTTTCGATCCGGATAAGGCGAAACCGATCATTGCCAAGGAGATGGCGAAACTCGGCGCGCAGCTGGTCAACGAGAAATGGCATTATCGAGGAAAGCCGGTACGGCTTAATTTCCTTATCCGTACCGAAGACCAGCGGCGGGAGATAGGAGACTACGTAGCGACGCTCTTAGAGAACGTAGGCTTTGTGGTTGACCGCCAGTACAAAACGGCCGCCGAGAGTTCTCCGATCTGGATCGGCGGCAACCCGGCGGACGGCCGTTGGCACATCTACACCGGTGGCTGGGTCTCGTTGGCGATCGATCGCGATCAAGCGGATATGTTTAATGGCTACTATACGCCTCGGGGACGGCCGGACCCGCTTTGGCAAGCATATAAGCCGAGCCCAAGACTCGACAAGGTCGCTGAGATCCTCGACCGGCGAGATTACAACACGTGGGAAGAGCGCAAAGAGCTAATGACCGAGGCGCTGAAGCTTGCGATGGAAGACTCAGTTCGGGTCTGGCTGGCGGACGTCGTATACGTATGGCCGCGCCGCAAGGAGGTGGTTTTGGCGGCCGATCTTGCCGGCGGTATATCCGGCTCGGCGCTCTGGCCCTACACGATCCGGTTTGATGAGGGAACCGGCGGCCGGGTGAATTTCGCCAATCCGAGTATGCTGACGGAGCCCTGGAACCCGGTGGCGGGAAGCAACTGGATCTTCGACAACCTCATCACGCGCGGTACCCAGGACTTACCTGCTTTCCCCGACCCGTTCACGGGGCTGTTTTGGCCGCAGCGAATGAAATCAGCAGAAGTCTATGTCGAGAAGGGGCTTCCCGTTACCAAGACCCTTGATTGGCTTACGTTAAACTTCGTTCCATCCATCGATGTCCCACGGGACGCATGGGTCGATTGGGACGCTGCTGGCGAACGCTTCATCACCGTGGGAGAGATGCATCCTAAAGGCCTGAGAGCACGAACCAAGACGGTGGTGCGCTACGCCGATGACATCTGGGAGAGGAGATGGCACGACGGCAGCAAGGTTTCTTTGGCGGATTTTATGTTTTCTTTCATCCTTGGCTTTGACCGGGCCAATCCGAAAAGCCCAATTTTCGACGAGGCCGCGGTGCCGGCTTTAAGAACGTTTATGAGCCACTTTCGGGGCGCACGCATCCTCGAAAAAAATCCGCTGGTGGTGGAGATCTACAGTGATCAGATCTTTCCGGATGCGGAGTCGATCGCTGCCACGCGCGCCGCAGACTTTTACACCAATGTTCCCTGGCACGAGCTGGCGCTTGGGGTACTGGCGGAAAGAAATAGAGAGTTGGCTTTTTCCGCCTCCAAGGCGGACCGTCTTAGAGTTCAGTGGCTGAGCTATATCAGTGGGCCGAGTCTGGCGGTCCTGGACCGCCAGCTCGCCGCTGCGCTCAAAGAGGGCTTCATACCGTACCGGAACACGCTTGGCGAATACGTGAGCGTGCCGGAAGCGACGGAAAGATATGAAAAGCTGCGCGCCTGGCGGCAAGCGAGGAAACATTTCTGGGTTAGCAATGGGCCATTCTATCTCTACTCGGTCCATCCGGTGGAGAAGATCGTGGTTATCAGGAGATCCGAATCGTTCTCCGACCCGGCGGATAAATGGGTGCGTTTTGTAGAGCCACGGATCGCCGACGTCGAAGTCTCGGGTCCAAGAATCGTCAAAGTCGGATCACCCGCAGAGTTTCAAGTGCAGGTGACCTTTCAAGGGAAAGCCCTATCCGACGAGGGACGTGGAGTTCGTCCGCTTCATGCTGTTCGATTCTCGTGGGGAACTGGTTGAGTTGGCCAACCCCGAGCCCGCTGGCGATGGCATGTGGCGTATCGTGCTCAACTCGAAACAAACGGCGCGTCTATCACCGGTTCCAGCCGGCTTGAATTGGCGGTGACCTCCCGAGTGGTGGCTTTGCCTTCGTTCAAGACATTTCGATTCGTGACCGTAGGGCAAGAAGTCGGTTAGGCGTAATGGAAAAAGTGAAGACGACACACAAATCGAGGATGGAGGATCGATGATCGAGGATGGAAAGATGGACGATCGAAGATCGCGATCCTCTATCCTCAATCTTCGATCCTCGAAAAGTTCTCTACCTGACGGTTGAACAGCCATGACTTTCGTCCGGCTCTTACGCTATGTGGTGCTGCGTGCCGCATCCTTATTCGTTACGGTGGTTATCGGGGTGTACCTTGCCATCCTCATCGCCAATATGGGTGGATATGTAGATGAGATCCGCAAAGCGCAAATTCGCGAACAGATCGGGGCGACCATGTTGGCCGACCAAAAGCTTCGGACTATGCCACCCAGTGAAGTCCGCCGGGTCATCGACCAGCAGATCGAGCTGGAGGAAAAGCGTCTAGGGTTAGATCGGCCCTTTCTGGTACGCAGCTTTGCCTACCTGAGGGATGCGCTCACTCTTTCATTAGGAAGAGCGGAGCGGCTCACAAGCGACACGGGATCGAGACAGGTGCGCGATATCATTATCGAGCGGCTGCCGGCCACCCTGCTGCTTTTCGGCACAGCCGACCTCATCGTTTTTTTCACGGCCATCTTTGCCGCGCTTTTTCTATCCCGCCGCTATGGGAGCTGGCTGGATAAGGCCGTGGTCGCGCTGGCGCCCACCTCTTCGGCTCCTGCGTGGTTTTACGGGATCTTTTTGATTTTGATCTTTGCCTCGCTTTTGCGCGTCCTGCCTTTCGGGGGAATGGTCGACGTGCCGCCTCCCGAGTCCGGGCCAGCCTACGCTTTGAGCGTGCTGCAACACTTGATTCTGCCGGTCTCGGCGATCCTCGTCGGTTCGCTCTTTATCTCGATTTACAACTGGCGAACCTTTTTTCTGATTTACTCCAGCGAAGATTACGTGGAGGTGGCCAAAGCCAAGGGATTGCCCTCGGGAGCCATTGAGCGGCGCTACATTCTGCGGCCGACTCTTCCGCCCATCATCACGAGCTTTGCCTTCGCTTTGATCTCGCTTTGGAGCGGGGCGATCATTCTGGAGACAGTCTTCAGCTGGCCGGGCTTGGGGAGGCTCCTTTTCCAGGCCGTCGGCCAATTCGACACCCCGGTTATTATCGGCTCCGTGGTTATCTATGCCTACCTGCTGGCGCTGACAGTCTTTCTGTTAGACATTGTTTACGCTCTGGTGGATCCGCGGGTAAAAGTTGGAGGAGAAGCGGGAAGAAGTTTGTGAACGCGCTCCGAGAAGCATTCAAGGAGTTTACCCAATATCCGTCTGCGATCATGGGACTGGTGATCATCACGGCGTTGATCGCGCTATCGATCTACACGGTGATTGCCATTCCGTACAGCGAAGGCATGAGGCTGTGGCGCGGCGGCGAAGACATCTGGATTGAGAGTCCGAGAAATGCCCGGCCAAGGTGGGTGAATTTTTTCCTAAAAGAGCGCCTCCCTCAGACCATAATCGTGGAGTCACAGCCAGGGGCAGCGAACGTCGGCCAACCGTTATCTGGAGGTATGCGCGCGGTGGAGATGACGCTCGCTTTCGAGTATCCCTACGACGGCTTCCCCAGCGAGATTAACCTCTTCCTCAGAGCAAAATTTAAGGAGAATAGACCCTACGTCTCGTTTTTATGGTTGACTCCCGATGGACAGCGCATCCCTTTGGGGGAGCGCAGCGTGAGAGCTTCGGAGCGGTACAGCATTTCCCTCGACCGCCACCTGGCGCAAAGACTTGGACGCCGTCCTCCGGAGATCGGGTTATTTACCAAACCGAATGCCACCGTCGAGAACGCGGTGCCGCTCCAGGGGCGGTATCAGTTGCAGATTGATGGTTTTGTCTTCGAGGAGGGCTCTGACCTCGAAGCGAAGCTCGTGGTCTATGGGCAGGTGTATGGACTCGCGGGCACTGACCATCGTCGTCGCGACCTCATGGTGGCGCTGCTTTGGGGCACCCCGGTGGCGCTGGCGTTTGGTTTCCTGGCCGCGGTGGGATCTACCTTAACGACTCTGTTGATCGCAGCCATCGGCGTATGGTTCGGCAGATGGGTGGACGCTATCATCCAACGGATCACCGAAGTGAACGCGATCCTGCCGGTTCTTCCCATTCTCATTATGATCGGTATCTTCTACTCGCGGAGTCTCTGGGTGATGCTGGGGGCAATCATTTTGCTCAGCATTTTTAGCCTGGGGATCAAGACCTATCGCTCGATCCTCTTGCAGGTCAAGGAATCGCCCTACATCGAGGCGGCGAGAACCTATGGGACGGGCAATTTTCGAATCATCTTCCGCTACATGATCCCGCGCATCATCCCGGTGCTCATCCCGCAGTTCGTCACCCTGATCCCTTCGTTTGTCTTTCTCGAGGCCGGATTGGCCGTATTGGGTCTCGGCGATCCGGTGCTGCCGACCTGGGGTAAAGTCGTCAACGATGCTTATGCCAACGGAGCTCTTTACAAAGGTTACTACTACTGGGTGCTGGCGCCTTCGGTTCTATTAATGCTGACGGGGGCCGGCTTTGCGCTGGTGGGCTTTGCTCTCGATCGTGTCTTTAATCCACGGCTAAGAACCCTATGAACCTGATCCGAAAAAAGCGGAAGTAGTTTTGTCTAATCAAAGTTTGAAAGAATCTCGGATCGGGGTGAGCACCGGCCCGCTGCTTCGCGTGGAGGATCTCCGCCTTCACTTTGGCACTACCAAAGGAGTGGTGCGAGCTGTGGATGGGGTTAGCTTTGAGCTGGGTCATAATCAAGCGCTGGTCGTGCTCGGGGAATCGGGATGCGGCAAAAGCTCGCTGGCGCGCGCTCTGCTGCGCCTGTTGCCGCGCAATGTCCACGCCTATACCGGCCGGGTCTTCGTCGACGACCTAGACATCATGAGCCTGGATGATGAGCGCTTCAGGCGCGAGGTGCGCTGGATGAGTATTTCTCTTGTACCCCAGGCGGCGATGAACGCGTTGAATCCCGTGGTTAGAATCGGCGACCAAGTGGCGGAGCCATTAATGATTCACGAGGATCTGGAGAAGCAAGCCGCATGGCAGCGCGCCCAGGAGATGCTGCAGCGGGTCGGGCTGCCGGCCGATTTTCTGCGCCGTTATCCCTTCGAGTTGAGCGGCGGCATGCGGCAGCGCACCGCCCTGGCGATGGCGCTGGTAACGAAGCCGAAATTGGTCGTTCTCGATGAGCCTACATCGGCGCTCGATGTTTTGACCCAGGCGAACATCATGAATGTATTGAAAGAGATCCGGCGGGAGCTCAAGACCAGCTTCATCTTGATAACCCATGATGTCGCCACCTCGAGCGAGCTGGCGGACCATGTGGCCGTGATGTACGCCGGGCAGATAGTGGAGTTAAGCGACGCCGCGCGATTTTTCCGAGAACCGCTCCATCCTTACTCCCAGAAACTGATGGCCAGCGTGCCCCGGCTGCGCGAGGATAGGAAGCTCGAGTTCATTCCGGGGGAACCGCCGAGCTTGATGAGCCCGCCGCGGGGCTGCCGCTTTGCGCCCCGCTGCCCGTTGCGGTTCGAGCGCTGCGACGAAGAGCCGCCTCTGATCGAAACGAAAGACGGCCGCCAGGTGAAGTGTTGGTTGTACGAAAAGGGAGTTTCGAGTTCCGTGTCCCGGGTTTCGAGTTTAGGAACCGAAACCTGAAACCCGAAACAGCCCAGATCAAGAATATCGAAACCATGGCTCAGGACCACACGCTCCTCTCCGTCAGCAACTTGCGCACGGAGTTTGAGCTCAGGCGTTGGGTGTTCGGGCGCGCTGGGTTCGTGCGCGCTGTGGACGGAGTGAGCTTTGAGCTGAGACGCGGGGAAGCGATCGCGGTCGTGGGCGAGAGCGGCTGCGGCAAGAGCAGTCTGGCGAAGACCCTCCTCGGTTTGTATCGCCCTGCCCAGGGCGAGGTGATTTTTGAGGGTAAAAATCTGGCCGGGCTGAATGGCCGGGATCTGCGCTGGTATCGGTCCCAGGTCGGCTACGTGCAACAAGATCCCTATGGAGCGCTGCCGCCGTTTATGACTGTGCGTCGCATTTTGGATGAGCCTCTGATCGTCAACGGCGCCGGAAGTAGAACTGAAAGGGAGCGGCGGATCCACGAAGGGTTGGAAGAAGTAAGGCTTACGCCGGTGCAGGATTTTCTGCCGAAGTTTCCCCATATGCTGAGCGGCGGGCAGCAGCAGCGGGTGGTCATCGCCCGGGCCATGATCTTGCGGCCGAAGCTACTGGTGGCCGACGAACCGGTATCGATGCTCGACGCCTCGGTGCGAGTGGAGATACTTGAGTTGCTCCATGGCTTGCAGCGGGCCCATGATCTGGGAGTTATTTACATCACCCACGACTTGTCCTCGGTCCGGCACTTCTCCGATCGCATCTTCGTTATGTATGCGGCAAAGATCATCGAGAAGGCGGGAGTTCGCGAGCTCATACACAATCCGCTTCATCCTTACACGCGGGCGTTGCTCGCGGCGATTCCGGATCCTGATGCCGAAAACGCCTCCACCCTGAAAGCCGTGCCGCCGGGCGAGCCGCCAAGTCTTGTGCGGCCACCCTCCGGATGCCGGTTTCACCCGCGCTGTCCCGACTTCATGAAGGGATTGTGTGAAGTAAAAGATCCGCCGGAGTTTGAGCCGCGGCCCAGCCATTTCGTCATGTGCTGGCTCTACGATAAGGCCTCATGAGTCCCGCGTCATCGCTGGCCGTCGGATTCATACTCATCCTTGCAGGGTTCTTTCTGCCCTTTCTCATGGTCCTGCAGATTTTTGAATCCGGTCTGGTATTGAGCTTCTCGGCGTACTGCGCATCTCTTGTGGGTTTGGTTTTATCGCTTTACGGAGTCTCTCACTACAGCAGCTCACGAAGAAGTAATGACAGGTGATCGCCTCAGACTTCGATAACTCGACCGTATGTCTTGCCGCTATCCACCTTTTGATATTAGAGAGTCGTGGCGCGATATCTAAATCATCTTTCAATTAGTCGATTGACCGCACAACTCATTTGGTCATCAATCCGTAGAGGTTAGTTGGTTAGGTCCAACCCCTTTATCCTTCCATTGCCGCCGCAGCATCTTTAGGGCTTGCGCAAGTAAACTGGAATCTGGTAAGCGGGTTCAGGAGCTGGCGAAATCGAAAGGCTTATTCGGAGAGGTCTCATGAAGAACAAAATCAGTGTCGCCATCTTGCTAGTGGTGTTATCCGTTCCCGTTTCTCTCCAGGCCCAATATACCAGGCCCGTCTATATCTCACTTCCGGGTCCCGGAAATATCCAGCATCTCGCCTACGTCGTGGGGAAGGAAAAGAAATTCTATGAAGAGATGGGTATTGCCAACGCGCAAATCGTTGTCTTGCGCGGCAACGCGATCAACGTCCAGGCTCTAGTTTCCGGCACCGTTCATTTTTCCTCGGCGTTTGGTCCAGCCATGCAGACGATGTTTCGCGGTGAGCAGCTGAGGATTCTGGTTCAGATCTTTAACCAGGTGCCGTTCGGGCTGATCACGCGCCCGGAAATCAAGCGTCTGCAAGATTTAAAAGGAACCAAGATAGCCGTTACCTTCGGCGGCTCGACTTACAGCTTGCTGCAGGCGCTCTTTGCCAAACACGGCTTTCCGCAAAACTTTGCCGACTACATCAATATCCCGGACAATGCCAGCAAGGTCCTCGCGCTCCAACAAGGGCGCGTGGTCGGCGCTTTTATGGCGCCGCCGACGGATCAGCCGCTTTTGAAAACCGGGTTTAAGCGATTGGTTTACGGCGGCGACGAGTTCAAAGATGTTCCCTTCAGCGCCGTGTTGGCTACCGCGAAGACGATCAAAGAAGAGCCGGACTTGACGGAGCGCATGGTGAAAGCGGTCGTCAAGTCGCTGTACTGGATTCGTGCCAACCGTGAGGGCAGCATCGACATCATCATGAAGCATGGCCGGCTGGATCAGCGGGAGATTGCCGCTTCGCTTTATGACCTCATGCGCGATGCTTTTGTTCCGGCTTTGGATCCCGAGGGAGTGATGAAGCGGGCTGAAATTGAAATTGTTCTCTTAAAAGAGCGGCCTAACTTCAAGCCTGAGCAATTCATCGACGACCGGTTTTACAAGGCGGCGCTGAAGGCGCTGGCGGGCGAACCGGGCGCAAAATAGATAAGGAGAAACTCATGGCAGCCAAAAGCCGTAGCCTCGAGGACATCAAGAACGATATCGCGCGCCGTGCCGGGCGGATCAATCCCTTCGAGCGGATCGATCGGCAGGAAGTCGAGGGACTGCTCGGGCGCCTGACAAGTCTCGATCCGGATTTGTGGGGAAGCGAGTGGGGCAAACTCGGCGCACGTCACGAAGCCAGTGCCGAAGAGCTGGAAAAGCTAGGCAAGAAAGAGGCGGGGGAAGCTTACTCCCAGGCCTACGAATATTATCGCATCGGTCGCTATCCCGTCCCCAGCAGCCCGGAAAAAATGAACTGCTACAAAGGGGCGCTACGAAGTTTTCTCAAAGCCGCGCCCTATCTCGACCCGCCTTTGGAACGGATCGAGATTCCATTCGAGGGCAAAAAAGTTGTCGGTTATCTGCAGATCCCCCGGGGCGCAAAGCGGCCACCCGTGGTCATGCACTGGGGTGGCGTCGATGGTTGGAAGGAAGATCGTAGATCCAATAGTGAGGTGCTTCACAAAGAAGGGTTGGCGACCTTCACCATCGATATGCCCGGGGCTGGCGAGAACCCATGCCTCGGGCAGGAGCCCCGCGCCGAACGGACCTTCTCGGCGGCCATCGACTATCTCGAAACCCGCAACGATATCGACGGCAAGCGCATCGCCGCTATGGGAGGGAGTTTCGGCGGATACTGGGCGGCGAAGCTGGCGCACACAGAACCAAAGCGATTGCGTGGTGCTGTGAACTGGGGCGCAGGCGTCCACCGCACGTTCCAAGAAGATTGGCTCCGGCCGGCGCTCACTGAGACAGCTTCTCAATACCTGATGGGGCCGGCCAGCCTGCTCGATGCGCGCTCATATATTTTCCGCGTCAAAACCTTGGAAGAGGTTCTCAAGATTGCCCCCACTCTATCACTGGTGACCCAGGGGATCATTGATCATCCTTCCGCGCCGCTACTCTGCATCAACGGTAAAGAAGACGACCAGCATCCGATCAGCGATTTTTACTTACTTGCTGAACATGGCAGCCCGAAGGATATTCGCATCATCGCGGGCGCTGGCCACATGGGACGCAAAGCGGGTCAGCCTAATGACGAAGTTCAGGAGATCATCACCACCTGGCTCAAACAAAAGCTTTCGTAGCAAGGAGAAGAGATGGCAAGAATCGCGACCATTGATAAAAAAGAAGATCTGGCTCCCGAAAACCAACCGATTTATGATGCCATCGCGCAGAGCCGGGGGGTCGTGGGTGGACCCTGGTTGGCCTTGTTGCATAGTCCGGAGCTCGCGGGACGAACCGCACATTTAGGTAGCTACGTGCGCTTCGAATCGAGCTTGGATCATAACTTGGTTGAGTTTACCGCGCTCGTAACGGCGCGGGAGCTTGAATGCAAACATGAATGGGCGGCGCATGTCGCTCACGGCCAGAAAGCCGGCATTCCCATCGCAACGATTCGCGCGGTTTATGAGAAGAAAGGCACGGAACATTTCTCTTCGGAAGACGCGCAGATCGTCAGCTTCGTACGGGAAATGCTCCATTCCCATCGTGTCGCGGAAACGACGTACCAGGCTGTCTATGCACGTTTGGGAGAGCGCGGAATGGTCGAGCTCACCGCAACGATCGGCTATTACGCCATGCTCGCCTGCACTTTGAATACCTTTGATGTCGCCACGGCAACTGCGCCGGAGGAGTTCAAGATCAAATAGCGTCGATAACAGTGCTCCTCGGTCTCAGCCACTCGTAGCTTTTTCCTGGATTCCTACGCCCAGCCTGGTGATGACATAGAGAAAACCTCCATTCAGCAATAAACATCCCCAGCTATGGCTAAAAGACGCCCGGCGCAAAGAAGAAAGAGCGCACCTAAGGTTGCGGTGCATCAAACACAAGAGAGACAGCAGTTGCTGTTTCGAATATTGGTAACGGCGCTGCTTTTATTGGTCTATGGATTCTATCTTGCTCATCAAGCCAATTTAACGGTCGGTGACCTCGGACGGCATCTGAAGAATGGCCAATTATTTATCGCAAATGGATTGATACCGAAGATCAATCTTTATTCCTACGCGTATCCCGACTATCCGTTTATCAATCATCACTGGGGCAGCGGCGTGGTGTTTTACGTGATTGAACGATTGGGCGGTTTCGCAGGATTGTCCGTCGTTTTTATCATAGTCAGTGTGGTCACATTTTGGATTTTCATAAACATGGCCACGAAGTATTCCTCATTCGCCATCGCCGCACCGATAGCTGTCATCGTCCTTCCGATATTGATTACTCGACACGAGGTGAGACCTGAATTATTCAGCTATTTTTTTAGCGCTCTGTTTCTTCAGGTCTTGTGGGGCTACAAGTATGGTCAGCTCGGCTTCCGCTGGCTCTTTTTGCTGCCAATCCTGGAGTTACTCTGGGTCAATCTTCACATTTATTTTTTTCTCGGCGTTTTCTTGATAGCTGTCTATCTCTTCGAATCGCTGGTAGTTTCTCTATTTCGCAAGAATCAGCAGAATGTTCGCGACCAGGTCAAAGGACTGGCGGTTATCTTGCTGCTGACCGTTATTGCCACTGGCCTCAATCCGGCCGGGGTATCGGGTGCGATATACCCTTTTCTCATACTCAACGAATATGGCGTGCCGGTGATTGAAAACTATTCGGTGGGGGCTGTTTTGCAGGCGGGATATAACTTTCTCCCGCTCATCTACTTTGTCATTATTTTCGGTTTGCTTAGCCTGAGTTGGGTATATGCGGTTATGAAAGACCGTTCGAGTCTTTCCCTCGGCAACTTTCTATTGAGCGCATTTTTTTTCGCAATGGCATGGGCGGCGATCCGTAATTTCGCATTCTTTGCCTATTTTGCATTGCCCCTTGCTGCCGTTAACTTGAAAAACCTTTTCGGTGGGCAGGGCAAAACCAGCTCATTACCCTCCATTCTCAAAGTATCGGCCGCCCTGGCTGGGATTGCTTTTTTATTGATCATCATCAAGCCCGCGTATTTTATCAGTAGTAACCGAGGACGCGTGGGAATTGGCTTGGAGGAAGCGAATGGCGCGGCTGCCGAGTTTTTGATCAAAGAAAGAATTCAAGGGCCGATTTTTAATAATTTTGACGTGGCGGGCTATCTCGTCTATTACCTTTATCCGGAACATCGAGTTTTTGTTGACAACCGTCCGGAAGCTTATCCTACGACCTTTTTTAATGACGTGTATTTTCCAATGCAATCCGACGAAGCGAAATGGGCAGCCATCAGTAGCCAATATGGCTTTAATGTTATTGTTTTTAACTATCGGGAGCGATCAGTTCAGGGTGAGCAATTTGTTATCCGGCGGGTGCTTGATCCTATGTGGGCCCCGGTCTACCTCGACAAAGACATTATTATTCTGGCGAAGAGAGATGGACCGAATCAACCGGTCGTGACAAGATACGAACTGCCGAAGGAAAGAGTGCTGGCGGGGTCCAACTGATCCAGCAGGTTTCATCCAGGACCCGGTGTTTGTCTGGATGTCTTGACCTCATCGTTTTCGCCTAATATGTTTTGCTTGGCGAGCCTAGCGATAATGCTGGGTATCTGATGATGAACCCATTACCGTTTCATGACCTCGATGTGGATGCCTCTCTTCGCACGATCTTAGAGGGGACAGCGACTGAGACCGGGGAGCGGTTCTTTGCCGCGTTGGTGGAAAACCTCGCCCGAGCATTAAACACCCATGGCGCTTGGGTCACGGAATATATCGAGGAGCAACGCCGACTCAAGGCCCTGGCTTTTTGGATGGGGGGACAATGGATTCACGGATGGGAGATGGTCATTGACGGAACTCCGTGCGAACGAGTCATCAACGAACGTTGCTTAGTTCATATCCCTGATAATCTACTTGATATCTATGGCAACGATCCTGATGTCCGAGCTGTGGGCGCGGCGAGTTACATGGGTGTGCCGCTGCTCGACCTCGACGGCAAGATTCTTGGCCATCTCGCTGTCCTGGACATGCGGCCGATGCCCAAGGAACCTAGAGCTGAAGCTTTGTTTCAAATCTTCGCTGCCCGCGCGGCGGCTGAGTTGCGTCGCCTGCGTGCGGAAAAGCAGGTACGCGAGCGCGAAGAAAAGCTCGGCCGGCTGGTCAATAGCGCCATGGACGCGATCATTGAGCTTAACCGGAATCTCAACGTCACCCGAGTCAATGCCGCGGCAGAAAAAGTGTTCTGCTGCTCC
>CAVTUQ010000044.1:0-40541 GCA_963737905.1 uncultured delta proteobacterium
TACGATTTAAGCAAAGCAGGCTCACGACGCGGTGAAATCGTTCGGGTGGTTTCTCTTGCAATGGCGATGCGCCCGGTTCGAATGAGTTCCCGTATCCCGAGGGGCCTCAGCAAGTTGATCAGTGCTTCCACCTTATCAACGTCGCCGGTGATTTCAATCGTGTAGGTGGTTGGGGACGAGTCCACAATTTTAGCGCGAAAGATATCGGCGATACGAATAGCTTCATCACGGTGTTCCGGCTTAGTGTGGACCTTGATCAGAGCGGTTTCCCGGTCCAAAAAATCAGTTTCGGTTAGATCAACGACTTTAAGCACTTCCACGACCTTATTTAACTGCTTCATGATCTGTTCGATGATTGGGTCATCCCCGGCGGTAACGATGGTGATCATCGAAGTCGTCGGATCAAGCGTGGGGGCAACGGAAAGGCTCTCGATATTATAGCCCCGCGCACTGAACAGACCCGCTACTCTAGCCAAAACGCCGAATTTGTTTTCAACCAGGACCGATATGATGTGTTCCATTCGCTAACGAAATCAGGCAGGAAGAACCCCCTCCCCCTCGTCCACCTTTCTCTTGTGAGATCCCCCCTTCTTCGCTTGCGTCAGTTCCGGCGGATCCTCCAGCATCATTTCGTGATGCGCTCCACCAGCAGGAATCATGGGGTAACAGTTCTCGTATGGGTCGGTATAAATATCCATGAGTACCGGGCCCTTGTGCTTCAAACCTTGCTTGAGAACGGCCTCGACTTCGCCCGGTTTCTCCGCTCGCAGTCCCAAGATGCTATACGCCTCCGCCAGTTTGACGAAGTCAGGAAGCTTGCCCAAGTAGCTCGCCGAATATCGACCTTCGTAGAAGAGGTCTTGCCACTGTCGAACCATACCGTGGAAGCCGTTATTGAGCAGAACGATCTTGACCGGCAGCTTGTGCTCCACCGCCGTTGCCATCTCCTGAAGATTCATTTGGAAGCTACCCTCACTAGTGATGCACAACACAAGCTTTTCAGGAAAAGCCTTTTGCGCGCCGAGGGCGGCAGGGAAACCAAAGCCCATCGTCCCAAGTCCGCCCGAAGTCAACCAGGTCCGGGGCTTCGTCCCCTTAAAGTATTGTGCGGCAAACATTTGATGCTGACCCACGTCGGTAGCGACAATCGCATTGTGCTTGGTTAACTCAAAAAGCCGTTCGATCACGAATTGAGGCTTGGTGATCTTGCTATCTTTTTTATACGTCAGCGGATGGGCTTTCTTCCACTCATCGATTTGCTTCAGCCACGGGGCACGGAGCGCTTTGACTTCCGACACATTCCCATCCATCGCGCGCAACATTACGTTCATTTGGCGCAGCACGGCTTTGACATCACCCACGATAGGAATGTGCGCGTGGAAAGTTTTCTTGATCGATGTCGGGTCGATGTCTATATGAATAACCCGGGCCTCCGGGCAAAACTCGGATAGCTTGCCCGTTACACGGTCGTCGAAGCGGGCGCCGACCGCGATCAGCAAGTCGGAATAATGCATCGCCATGTTGGTCCAATAACCGCCGTGCATGCCGAGCATTCCCAGCGCAAGCGGGTGAGTTCCCGGAAAGCTACCGAGACCCATCAGGGTCATGGTCACCGGGATTTGCGTCATTTCGGCCAACTCCCGGATTTCATCGGCGGCATCGGAAAAAATCGCGCCCCCGCCCACATAGATCATCGGCTTCTTCGCCTTCATGATCTCTTCCGCCGCTTGTTTGATTTGATGCTTATTACCGCTGATCGTTGGATTATAGCCGCGCAAGTTTACTTTATCGGGATACTTAAATTCCGCCTTCTCGGTGCTCACATCCTTGGGAATATCGACCAGAACCGGCCCCGGCCGGCCGCTCATAGCAATATAAAATGCCTCTTTGATGGTTTGAGCCAACTCATTAACATCTTTCACGAGCACGTTATGCTTCGTGCACGGACGGCTGATGCCGACATTGTCCGCTTCTTGAAAAGCATCGTTGCCAATCAGGTTGGTCGACACTTGACCCGTGAAAGCAACCAACGGAACCGAATCCATGTAAGCATCGGCCAAACCGGTCACGATGTTGGTCATTCCGGGCCCCGACGTGACCAACACCACCCCCGGCTTGCCAGTTGCCTTGGCATATCCTTCGGCCATGTGCGCGGCGCCTTGCTCATGGCGGGTTAGAACCAGCTCGATATCCTTCTGCTGACACAGTACGTCGAATATCTTGAGTACCACACCGCCCGGTAGTCCAAAGACGGTTTTGACTCCCTCGTGTCGCAGTGATTCGACAAAAATATCGGCGCCGGTCTTTTTCATTCAAACACCTTATTGAGTTGCACCGGCCTGGCGGTGCTTTCCAAGAATTTCCATAATTTTGTCTTTGCCGAGAAGTTTTAGTTTCTGCAACCTTTTCTTTTCTACTTCTTCATCAGGCGATAAGTGATGTTTGTGTTGAAATTCTGCTAACTTTCTCTCCAGTTCTTGATGCTCCTCATAATATTTTTTCAATTCGGGATCTTTGTCCACAAGAGAGGCAATGACCTGTTCTTCTCTCACTTCCATGGGGCCTCCTTTTCATGGCATGAATTTTTTTGCGGGCCCCAATTTATCTTAGGGTGGTAATTTTGTCAACGTAAGTTTAACCGCGTATGACCGGCGCGTTAGAGCGAACCCATCGTTTGAACTCAGCTTCAGACGGACGAATATAAACGGGCGTCAACGCACCCAAATCGTCGACTCTATGGCACCGAAAACGATCCTCTGCGAGGCGGGCAACGGCGGCCGCGACGGTTGGATTGTTGATCGTCTCAAGCAGACGACCCCCGGGCGAGTCCAGCAGCAAATTCCTGTAGACGGCGGCACCGTCGCCGACAAACAGGCAAGGCGCGCCGCTCTGGAACCTCCGAACCGTTGCCATTACATCTGCAGGGGAAGCAACGGTATCTGCGGTGACACGGTTGATAACATCCCCGGTCTTTCGGAATACCGCGGCATAGACCTCGTTTTTACGCGCATCTAAAAGTGGGCAGATCAAGCCATCATAATCAGCCACCCGAGCCGCATGAGCGAATAATGTTGACATTCCGACGACAGGGATTTGCGAACCGTACGCAAGACCCTTGACTGTGCTCAATCCGATTCTAAGACCCGTGAAAGACCCCGGGCCGATGGACAGCGCGAATCCGGTAATGTCCTGAAGCAAGAATCCGGTGCTTTCGAAGAGCAACTCTATTAGCGGAAGGAGTGTCTCCGCGTGATTGCTTTTGCCTCTGTGTCTATTTCCATTGCCAGTGGATTCGTCATGTGATGAATCCGTCCGCTCGGAGAGTAACGCTCCATTTTCGACCAAGGCTACGCTTGCCGTACGGCTTGCCGTATCGATGCCGATAACCCTCATCCCCCGACCTGTTTTTCAAAAAACCTGGCGATGTCATTGTAAAACGCATAAATCATCAACAGCATTAAAAGAAAAATCCCCACCTGCTGAGCGACCTCTCGATGTCTAACCGCAACCGGTCTACCAATTAAGGCTTCCACTATGAAAAACAGCAGATGTCCGCCGTCAAGAACCGGGATCGGCAAAAGGTTCAGGACCCCGAGGTTGATGCTCAAAATCGCCACAAACCCGAGAAAACTTCCCAGCCCCTCCTGCGCCTGTTGACCCGCCATCTGCGCAATCAAAATCGGCCCCCCGAGATTGCGGGGCGAAACCTCACCGGTGATCATTTTGTAGAGGGCCACGAGGGTTAGCTTCGCATAGTCGTAGGTTTGTTGTACGGCTTTCACTACGGCTAACCCCGGATTCCCCTTTTCAATAGAGACATGGCTGCCGATGCCGATCATCCAGTCCTCTTTTTTCTCGCCAAAGATCGTTCGACTCTCCTTTTTTGTGGGTTGCACCGTAGCGGTAACTTCTTGAGAATCTCTCCGAATCAGCAGATTTAAAGGGCTACCTTGGCTTTCCTTAATCCGTTTAGACAACTCCTCCCACTCGGTAACGGGTTGACCGTTGACTGCTACGATACGATCACCCTTTTGTATTCCTCCGCGGTCCGCCGGCGAGCCGGCTTCTACGCCGCCTACCTGAGTCGATAAAACCGGCACGCCATAAAAAAGAAATACAATCATCAAAAGCAACACCGCTAGCAAGAGGTTAAAGCCCGGACCGGCTGCCACAATCGCGATTCGCTTCAAAAGTCCTTTGTGGGCGAACGACTTCTCGATATCGGCCGGCTGGACTTCTTCATCGGGGTCCTCGCCCACCATCTTGACGTAGCCCCCCAGGGGAAAAGCGCTTAACGCATACTCCGTCTCGCCTTTTTTCTTGACCCAAATTTTCGGGCCAAAACCCACGGAAAAAGTGAGAACCCCGACACCCGACAATTTGGCGAACAAAAAGTGACCGAACTCATGAATGACGATCAGCAGGCCTAGGCCGATCACCGCCGCGACAATAGAGTAAATCACGTTCTCCATCCGTTCTCCTCTTCTATGCCCTTACATTGATAAGCGACGAAGCTTTTTCCCTGGCCCACCGATCAACTTCCAGGATTGCATCGATCTCTTTAGGGCTTTGGGGCGTATGTCCCTGCATCGTCTTGTCAATAATACGGTGTATGTCGCGAAAGCCGATCCTACGCTCCAAGAATGCGGCCACGGCTATTTCGTTCGAGGCGTTTAAGGCCACCGGCATCGTTCCACCCTCTTTCAACGCGGCATACGCCAACCGCAACGCAGGGAAACGCTTGGAGTCCACTGGTAAAAAGCTTAACTCACCCTGCTGGGTCAATTCCAGAGGCTTCCAACCGCCCTTCAACCGATGCGGATAAGTCAAGGCGTACGCGATGGGGATGCGCATATCGGGGATGCCAAGCTGCGCGATAATCGATCCGTCCTGATATCGAACCATGGAGTGAACTACACTCTGAGGATGGATGACGACGTCGATCCGGCCAGGATCCATATCGAATTCCCACCGCGCTTCGACCACCTCTAACCCCTTATTCATCATCGTTGCCGAATCAATGGTGATCTTTCGGCCCATCTTCCAGTTCGGATGCTTCAACGCTTGCGCGACGGTTACTCGATTCAGGAGCTTCAGCGGGGTTCGCAAAAACGGACCTCCCGAAGCGGTGAGGATGAGCTTGTCGACTTCGTCGCGTCGGTTACCCTGCAGGCACTGGAAGATTGCGCTGTGCTCGCTGTCTACGGGTAAGAGTCTGACTCCCTTTTGCTTTGCCGCGTTGACAAAAATCTCACCCGCCATCACCAGCGCCTCTTTGTTGGCAAGGGCAACCTCTTTGCCAGCCCGCACCGCTGCAAGAGTCGGAAGCAGCCCCGCTCCACCGACAATGGCGGCCACGACGACATCGACTTCCTGCCCCGTCGAGACTGCCGCTGCCCCCCGTTCTCCATAGAGCACTTCCACTCGATTGTGGCTGAGGAGCTTGCGCAAACGGGGCACGTCCTCCTCATTCTTGATGGCAACACACCGGGGCGCAAACTCCCTAATTTGAGACGCGAGCCGTTTGAGATTTTTTCCGGCAACCAAACCGCAAACTTTAAAACGCTCAGGAAACCTCCGGACAAGATCGAGGGTACTCACTCCGATAGAGCCCGTGGAACCAAGAAGAGCTATTGTTCTCATGGATGAAACACTTTTAAGTAAGTCGTCGCAAAAACCGCAGGGAAGATCAAGCTGTCGAGGCGGTCCAACACGCCTCCGTGACCTGGCAGCAAAACGCCCGAATCTTTTACGGCAAAAACGCGTTTGATTAAAGACTCGAACAGATCGCCAATTTGCCCCAGGATGCTCAAGATTCCGGAAATCGCGACAACCTCGATCACACCCATTCCCGAAACCAAGAACCTTGCTCCGAGCCAGCCGCCCATCACGCTCCCTGCGACGTACCCCACCGCTCCTTCGATGGTTTTGCCTGGGCTGATCTCCGGCGCGAGCTTTCTCTTGCCGAAGTAAGTGCCGGTCAAATAAGCCGCCGTATCGCCCATCATGATGACCAAGAGAACGAAAAACACCCAAGCGCGCCCGTGAGGCATGCGAAACAGCAAGACCCAATGGGGTAGCAGATAACCCAGATAGACCGCCCCGAGAAGCGCCCAAGCCAGCCGGTTCAATCGCTGGGACAAGGGTCCTGCCATACATAGATAAATTGAGAAAAAGAGCACAAACAGAAGGCTCATCGACAACTCTGCGTTTGACACCGGAGAGAAAAGTAGCACCACGGAGAGACTGAGTCCGAAAAGGATTCCCCACAGTTGTTCTCTTACATTGTCCGGGAACACCATCGCAAAATACTCTCGCAAAGCTTCAGCGTTAAGAGCTACGAACAAGCCGACAAAAATCCAAGAGGGCCCCCACCCCACTAGCAAAACGAGCAGCGGAATACCGATACTCGCTGTCAGCGCCCTGGCCCTAAGACTTGATTCCACTGGCCTCCAACGACGCCGGTGCTGGATCCATGACTTGTTCGTCGGTTCTGCCAAATCGCCGGCGGCGCCGCTGAAACTCGATGAGGGCCTGCAAATAATCCTTTTCCCTAAAATCCGGCCAAAGCGTAGGGGTCATGTAGAGTTCGCTATAGGCAATCTGCCAAAGATAAAAATTACTGATCCGTAACTCGCCGCTTGTGCGGATTAAAAGGTCCGGGTCAGGAACCCCCGGCGTATCCATATAGGACGAAATGATCTTTTCGTCGATCTCTTCCGGGTCATATTTCCCCTCTCGCACCTCGCTCGCAAGCCGCTTCACCATTCTCATGATCTCGTTGCGACCGCTGTAGCTGAGCGCAAGGATCACCGTCATCCGCTGGTTCTCCCGCGTTAGCTCTATGACTCGTTCGAGCGTTCTCCGAACGCTGCCAGGCAAGCGGCTACGGTCACCCATCGCGAGAAGGCGGATGCTATAGCGCATCATTTTCGCCTGCTCGGCGGCAAGATAATGTTCCAAAAGTCCCATGAGGGCATGAACTTCGTCTTGAGGTCTGAGCCAGTTCTCCGTTGAAAAAGCATATAACGATAGGAACGGAATACCGATCTTGCGGCTCATTTCGACGATCACACGAACTGAGGTTTTTCCGCGCCGGTGGCCCTCGATACGACTTTTTCCGCGCTCCTTGGCCCACCGCCCGTTGCCGTCCATGATAATGGCAACATGTTGGGGTAAACGACTCTTGTCGAGACCGGTTAGATCCATCGTTAGCGGAGCGACGTCGGTTTCATCAACGGAACGTATGGCGGACGCCTGCAGGGCTCTGCAAGAATACTCAATCAGGGGGCATCGTGACAGGCGGAGATCGGCGGTTATTCAAACCTCCATGATCTCTTCTTCTTTGGTCTTGATTATTTTGTCGATACGACCGATGGAGTCATCAGTGGCTTTTTGCACTCGATCGTGACCATGCTTGGAATCATCCGCGGTAATTTCCTTCCTTTTTTCAGCTTCTTTGAGCTGCTCTACGGCGACGCGTCGATGGTTACGAACCGACACGCGAAACTCCTCACCGATTTTCTTGACGTGCTTGACCAGTTCCTTGCGCCGTTCCTCGGTGAGCTGAGGAATCGGCACCCGAATGATTTTCCCGTCGTTATTTGGGGTGAGTCCAAGATCCGACTTGAGAATCGCTTTTTCGATATTTCCCATGGCAGTGCCGTCATAGGGTTGCACCACGAGTAGGCGCGGCTCCGGCGCGCTCAATGTAGCCAACTGGTTCAGGGGTGTCGTCGCACCGTAATAATCGACCACGATATGCTCGAGGAGTGCAGTCGAGGCGCGACCCGTACGAACTTTGGCGAGCTCTTTGCGCAACGCGCCAACGGATTGATCCATCTCTTTTTGCAGCTGAGTGAAAATGGCTTCGTTCATCGCTTTCCTCCGCTGACGAGAGTACCAATGGGTTCACCTGAAACAACTCTCTTGATATTGCCTTTTTCCATAATATTGAAGACGATAATGGGCAGTTGATTGTCCATGCAGAGTGATATCGCAGTCGAGTCCATGACTTTGAGCTCGCGGTTCAAGACCTCGATGTAAGTCAGTTCCTCGAACTTATGGGCGCCCTCGTGCTTGAGCGGGTCCGCGTCGTAGACGCCTTCGACTTTTGTCGCTTTGAGAATGACCTCGGCGCCCACTTCCATGGCCCGAAGGCTCGCGGTGGTGTCGGTCGTAAAATAGGGATTCCCTGTGCCTCCGGCGAAGATCACCACCCGCCCCTTCTCCAAGTGTCGAGTGGCTCGGCGTCGTATGTAAGGCTCTGCCACCTGCCGCATTTCAATGGCAGACAATACCCGAGTTGAAACCCCCAGCTTCTCCAGCGCGTCTTGTAGCGCCAAACTATTGATAACGGTGGCGAGCATTCCCATGGTGTCGGCGCTGGCCCGATCCATGCCAATATCACTCGCCACGGCGCCACGAAAGATGTTGCCGCCGCCAATGACCAAGGCCAGCTCACAGCCCATCTCTTTTACTTCCTTGATCTCTTGGGCGAAGGCTTTGACGGTCTTGCCATCGATACCAAATTTATGCGGCCCCGCGAAAACTTCACCCGTAACCTTGAGGATGATCCGTTTATATTTTGGCGACCCGTTGTTCATCGGCTGCGGTGGAGATTCTAATCCTTTTGGACTCCTTCGCCGAGATAATAGCGCACAAACCGTCTGATATCGATCTTTTCTCGAAGACGCGTAATCGCTTCGGTCAGGACGTCAGAAACCTTCATTTCCGGGTCCTTTATAAACGGCTGTTCCATCAAACAAACCTCGGAGTAGAACCGTTCCATTTTTCCTTCGACGATCTTCTCGACCAACTTTTCCGCCTTGCCGGACTCTAGCGCCTGGCGGCGGTAGATCTCTCGTTCCTTTTCGATCTCGTCAGCCGACACGTCTTCTCGTTTCACATAGCGTGGACTGGCCGCAGCGATCTGCATGGCCATATCTTTGAGTAACGTCTGAAACTCCGTTGTTCGGGCCACAAAGTCAGTTTCGCAATTGATCTCCACGAGCACCCCGATCTTACCTCCCGGATGCACATACGCGCCGACGGCCCCGTCGGCCGCGATGCGGTCCGCCTTTTTCGCGGCCGCTGCCAAACCCTTTTGCCGCAGGTAGTCGATCGCCTTTTCCAGGTTTCCGCCGGTCTCGTCGAGAGCCTTCTTGCAGTCCATAAAACCGGCGCCGGTCTTCTCCCGCAATTCTTTCACCACAGTGGCATTGAGTTCCATGGAACCCTAAACTCCTCCCATCGCCGGACTTGCAGCCGAGCGACTCGGCTCCTCCGTAGGAGCGCCGGCCGCAGATTTTTCATCCTCTTTGTCTTTGACTAGCGACTGTTCGTAAAGCGTTTTTCCTTCGTTAATTGCATCCGCAATCGCGGAGCAAAACAACCGGATGGCCCGAATGGCATCGTCGTTGCCGGGCACTTTGTAGTCCACCAAGTCGGGATCGCAATTCGTATCGATCACAGCCACGACGGGGATCCCCAGCTTGCGCGCCTCTTTAACGGCAATCTCTTCTTGTTTCGGATCAACGACGAAGATGGCATCCGGAAGCTTTCGCATGCTTTTAATTCCACCCAGAGACTGTTCGAGTTTTTCTTTTTCTCGCGTAAGGCCCAACATTTCCTTCTTGGTCAAGGCGTCGACGATTTTTGGATCGTTTTCCATCTCCTCGAGTTTTCTTAAACGTTCAATACTCTGACGGATGGTCGAGAAGTTGGTTAGGGTCCCGCCCAACCAACGATTTTGAACATGGAACATCCCACACCGCTCGGCTTCTTCCCTCACCGCTTCCTGAGCCTGCTTCTTTGTGCCGACGAACAGGACGTGCCCGCCGGAGGCCGCGATGTTGCGCACGACGTTCTCCAAATCTTTGAACATGGACACCGTCTGCTGCAGGTCGATGATGTGAATGCCATTGCGAGCGCCGAATATGTAGGGCTTCATCTTAGGGTTCCAACGGCTGGTTTGGTGTCCGAAATGGACACCGGCTTCCAGCAGTTGCTTCATAGAAATATCACTCATTATCTTCTCTCCTTTGGTTGTTGTCCTCCCCTTTTCCTCTTTTCCATTACGCACCCGGATTGGGCACCGCGCAAGGGATCAGAAAGGGTGTGAAATACGTATCCAGGCCGGCGGGTTTCTATGACCCATACACAACCACCAGCGATAAGTAAAAACCTTTAATGGACTCAGATATCTTTGCGTTTTTAACAAAGATAAGCGTTGCGCGCAAGGTAGCGGGAAACCGGGGGAAAGTTACTGGTTCATGGACTCAAGAAATTCTTTGTTGTTCTTGGTTCCATGCATCTTATCCTGCAAGAACTCCATCGCGTCGACCACGCTCAGCTGCGATAGGACTTTCCGCAGGATCCAGATCCGATTCAAGTCCTCTTTGGCGATCAGCAATTCCTCCTTCCTGGTTCCCGACTTGTTGATGTCGATGGCGGGGAAAACTCGCTTATCCATGAGCCGTCGATCTAAATGCACTTCCATGTTCCCAGTGCCTTTGAATTCTTCAAAAATGACTTCATCCATCCGGCTACCGGTATCGATCAGGGCCGTGGCAATAATGGTCAGGCTGCCACCATCTTCGATGTTTCTCGCGGCACCAAAAAACTTCTTCGGCTTATGAAGCGCATTGGAGTCGACCCCGCCGGATAGAATCTTGCCGCTTGGCGGTACCACCGTATTGTAGGCCCGCGCGAGTCGGGTGATGCTGTCGAGGAGAATGACGACGTCTTTGCCGTGTTCGACAAGCCGTTTGGCCTTTTCAATCACCATTTCGGCGACTTGGACGTGTCGTGTCGCAGGCTCATCAAAGGTAGAACTGATAACCTCACCATCCACCGATCGTTGCATATCCGTGACCTCTTCGGGGCGTTCGTCGATCAGTAGAACGATGAGGATGACTTCTTTGTGATTGTGGGCAATGGCCTTGGCGAGATGCTGCAGCATCATCGTTTTGCCCGTCCGGGGCGCGGCGACAATCAAGCCACGCTGGCCTTTGCCAACCGGAGTCAACAAATCCACGATGCGCGTCGTATAATCTTCGGGCTGATATTCGAGACTGAAACTTTCATTGGGGTAAAGGGGGGTAAGATTATCAAAAAGGATTTTTTCCCGAGCTCTTTCCGGATCTTCGTAGTTGATCGATTCAACCTTGAGGAGGGCGAAGTAACGTTCTCCTTCTTTGGGCGGGCGAATATGACCTGAGATAATGTCCCCGGTCCGCAAGTTGAATCTACGAATCTGGCTCGGAGAAACATAGATATCGTCGGGACCGGGAAGATAATTGTAATCGGGAGCCCGCAGAAAACCAAAACCATCGGGTAGAGTTTCCAACACGCCTTCCCCGTAGATGTGGCCGTTCTGCTCCGTTTGCGCTTGCAAAATCGCAAAGATCAGCTCTTGCTTGCGCATATTGGCGGCGCCCTCAATATTAAAATTCTTGCCGATCAGCGCCAGGTCACTGATCTTCTTTTCTTTGAGAGCCTTGAGGTTCAACCCATTATCTTCCAAGGTCTCCGGTTCGGCGGTTCGAGTTCTGCCACGGACCATAAACTATGCCTCTCCTTTCAATCTCTTAAACGGAACACTCTGATCATCTTGCCCACACCGCATCTTTCCCGTTAGCTCACCCACAGAATTGTACGGGCGAGTCAAAACACCCACGACCTCTCGAAGAGAGGAGATGAGGTAAAAGTAGCGGCACATTTGCAGACGCGACATGTCGATGCGACAGGTTTCTACAATCGGATGCGAATCTTTTCCTTAAGATCCAAAACAAATCCAGGCCGGATGCTTAACGATTTTGTCAGTGTGGGGGTTAATTCAAGAGATCGCTGAAATGATCAATTTCTTAAATCCATACTAAGTAAAACCCCTTTCCTTGTCAACCCCTCTGTTGATTTCGCGCGTTTTCTCTAACCCAGAACCCCATTCTCCAGAGTTTCCAGGAGGCGCTCGATGTCTTCCGCTAGCGGCGCATAGAATTCCATGGACGCTCCAGTCCGAGGATGAAATAGGCTAAGCCGCTCGGCATGGAGCGCTTGCCGCGAAAATGAATCCACGCTCGAAACATTGGCGCTTTTGACCGTTGTATGCGGCCGCTTACGGCCGTAGACCTTATCCCCGATCACGGGATGGCCCAGATCAGCGAGATGGACCCGGATTTGATGAGTTCGTCCGGTCCGCGGCGTCAGTCTCAGCAAGCTAACCCAGTCAAGGCCCAGGGCTTCGTTCTTGTGCCGGAAGCATTTTACGACATTCCATTCCGTAACGGCCTCTCGTTTTCTAGCCAGCGCGTGAAGGCTGGACATTCGTTTCCGATCCGAACGGTGCCGCCCGATGGGCCGATCGATGATCCCGCGCTCGTGTTTCAGTTTCCCCAAAACAAGCGCCAGGTATTCCTTCTTCACCTGTCGCTCCTTGAACTGCCGCGCGAGCTGTTGAAAGGCATACATGCTTTTGGCGACAATCATGACTCCAGAGGTATCTTTGTCCAACCGATGGACAATTCCTGGACGAAATTCTCCGCCGATTCCCCGCAGATCGGGACAGTGATATAAGATGGCATTGACCAAAGTTCCCGCGGTTCTGCCCGCCGCCGGGTGAACCACTATGCCGGGAGCTTTGTTGATTACGATACAGTCATCATCCTCGTAAAGAACGGTCAGAGCAATAGGTTCCGCCACCAACCTGGGCTTTTTCGGCGGCAAGGTCTTGATCGCGACAAGATCGTTGATTTTGAGTCGTGCGCTCGCTTTTGCGGTTTTACCGTTTAAGGTGATCTGTCCGTCGGCAATTAATTTTTGAATTCCGGAACGGCTAATGCCCTCAGCTTTCATCGCACACGGCGAACAGCGAGCCAAAAAAAGATCCAGTCTCATGCCCGCCGATCGAGGGTCTATAACCTTTTTTTGAAGATTCATAAAGATGAATCGCCTGGGGGATCCGCTTTGGCCCGCAGCCCAAGTCCTTCGAACACGGCTTCGGCCCGCTTTACGTCTTCGTGCATCTCCGCAATTAAATCCTCGACCCTCACGAAGTTTTTTTCGTCTCGGATTCTCTGCACGAAGGAAAGCTTTACCCCTTCGCCGTATAGGTTCCCTTCAAAATCCAAGATAAAACTTTCCACAGTTCTCGAGCCGCCGCCAAAGGTCGGGTTAACGCCGACGCTGGAAACACTCAACCATTGTTTACTCTTGAGTTGAATGAGTGTCGCATAGATGCCGTTCAGAGGAACGACTTCCGTCTGGGCTGCAATATTCGCGGTCGGAAATCCTAGCGTCTGCCCTCGGCGGTGTCCGGTGACTACGCGACCCGAGACAAAGTGGTAGCGCCCCAGCATGGGTCGAACTTCATCCACACGACCCGCTTCAACCAACTGGCGGATTCTCGTGCTGCTGATTCGAACGCCATCGAGCAAAATGGGATCTAAAACACTCACCTCGAATCCGGCACCGGGGGCCAACCGCAACAGATCCTCCGTTCCGCCTTTTCTACCTTGACCAAAACGCAAGTCCCGCCCCACCCATAATTTTCTAACCTTCAGGCGGTCCACCAGGAACCGCCTGACGAAATCATCCGCCGCAATGCTTGCAAAATCGCGGTCAAACCGCTGGGCTACAACAATATCGACCCCTATGCCTTCCAGCAGGTCCATTTTGTCTTCGTAAGAGAGGATGAGCAGAGGCGCGCGTTCAGGAGCAAGAATTTTTAGCGGATGGGGCTCAAACGTCAAAACAGTCGAAGGGTAACCCAGCCGCCTCGATTCCTCCACCGTATTGCGCACCAGAATTTGATGCCCGAGATGGATACCGTCGAAATTACCCATAGTAGCGACGGTTCCTGAGATGGCAAGCCCTGGTTCGTCTATATGACGAAAAATTTTCATTGTTTCCCTCCCTCATCCCAGGAGGACTAACCGCGAGGCCTCGACTGGGAAACGAAGGGGCGACCGGCAGTGGAATGGTAACGGAGTCTAATACCGTCAGGCTGGTTGCCTGATTACGATTCTAGCGACTTTAGTCGTTGTTTGGCTCTCACCGCTTCGGGAGACTGTGGATATCTCTCGACCACCTCCTGGAGAATGAGCCGTGCATTGACTTTCTCTCCAAGCTCTGCGAAGGAAAAACCCTGCTTCAAAAGCGCGGCTGGGGTCTTCTCCCCCTGCGGATATTTTCGGACCGCATCAAATTCGACAACCGCCCGGTCGAATTCTTTGAGCGCATAATAGCTTTCACCCACCCAGTATTGCGCATTGACCGCAAGGGTGCTCTTGGGGTACTTCTTGATAAATTCCTTGAATCGGCCAATGGCTGCCCTATAGTCTTTCTTATCCAGGGTTCGCCAGGCGGCTTCGTAATCTCTCCTAATCGCATCGGACTCCGCGGCCGCTCCCTCGGCAAGGCCATCGCTCGGCACGGTTTTCTTTTGGGCCTCTAGGGTCTCGCGGAGTTGCTGGATCGCCTCCTCACGCGACTTCAGCACCTCTCCTTGCGCCTTCAAGTCTTCGTCGAGCTTCGCCAACCGGGTTTCCAAATTCTTTACTCTTTGGTCTCCTTCACGACTCGTTTGGCCGATTTGTCTGCCGACTTGGACTCGGGCTTCGTCGACCCTTTCTTTGAGGGCGCTCACGTCTCGTTGCATCTGCTGCATGTTAGCGCGGGTGTCGGCTAAAGTGCCGCGCATCGAATCCAAATCCGACTGCATGGCGTTTGTGTCGGCGCGCATGCGCCGCTGTTCGCGCTCGATGAGATCGATCTGTTGGGAAGGCGCGCAGCCAACCATCGAACTGATGATAACGGCCAAAAAACAAAAATGAATCGTTTTCATAGAAGGGCGAACCACGAGGGAGCGCGCCGCACGAATTTATGAAGCCGGTCGGCCTTGGATGATCACAAAACGTGCCCGCCGGTTTTGATGCCAGCAGCTCTCGTTTTGCTCTTTGCACACGGGAATCTCTTCACCGTAACTAATGGTCGATAGTCGCTCGACAGAGATTCCAAGGGTGATCAAATAGTCCTTCGCTGCCTGGGCTCTCTTTGCTCCGAGAGCCAAGTTATACTCGTTGGTTCCGCGCTCGTCAGTGTGGCCTTCGATTTCGACTCTCGCCGCCGAGTTTCGCTTCAGCCAATCCGCATTCGCTTTGAGGGTTTCGCGCGCCTCGCCTTCCAAATCGTAACGATCGAAACTAAAGTAAATATCCTTGAGCGGGCCCGATGTGGGTGGCTTCCCCTTCTGCAGCTGATCCAAGCTCGATTGACCCGGCGTTGTAGATTCGCCGGTCGCGCTCCGACCCTCACCGGGACGGCCATCCCCGGGCTTGGTCGCAGCCGATGACGTAGCGCTAGGCTCCGGTTTATCCGTGGCAGACGGAGAACAGCCCACCGCTGCCAAAACGATAGTTAACAGTCCGCAGCATACCAGTTTATTCACCGCCGCCATCACATACTCCTTATTTTTGGGATACGCACACATGAACTGAGGACAAATTACTCTAACCGAGGGGACCAGCTAGGTTTTGTATCATCTCCCCCGGAACCTGTCAATCTACGTTGGCTTTCTCCATTCGCCTGCATGACGTACAGATGATACTTTCCCGCTCGATTGGACGAGAACGCGATGAATCTTCCGTCAGGAGACCATGTCGGATCCTCGCTGTCCGCCGACTCTGCCGTTAGTTTACGCGGCTCTCCGCCCTCTACCCCAATCGTAAAAATTGCAAACCGGTTTCCCACTCTGCCGGTATATGCGATTCGATCGCCTCGCGGTGACCATTCGGGGGACGTATTATAATTACCACTATAGGTGAGACGACGAGATTTGCTGCTCGCCACATCGAGAACGTAGACCTGAGGGGAGCCGCTCCGATCTGACACGAATGCCAACTGTCGACTGTCCGGCGACCACGCGGGCGAGACTTCAATACCGGGACTATCGGTGAGGCTACGCACCAGGTTGCCATTGCGGTCCAGCAAAACGATATTGCTGTTCCCCCCCGTTTCTACGGTGGCGGCAATGAATTGGCCGTCGGGTGAAGCTTTGCCTCCTAAATATCTCCCGTTGCGAGGGGTCATCTTGACCTCCTTACCGCTATACAGCTCAAAGAGATAAAGGCTGCTATTCCGATCCTTGTAGGAGGTATACAGCACCGATTTGCCATCGGGCGTCCATGACGGCGAAAGGTTGATCGTATGGTTATTGGTGACCTGAAATTTTTCACTTCCGTCGAGATGAGCGATATGAATCTCCTTGAACCGGCCTCCGCTTGTAGAGACATAGGCAATCCGTGTATTGAAGATTCCCGGAACGCCCGTGAACTGGTTGATAATCTCATCGGCAAACTTGTGGGCGATGCGTCGATAGTCCTTGACTCGACCGACATAGCGTTTACCGACCCTCTCTTTGTTTTGGAAAACGTCAAAGAGGCGCAACTCCACGGTAACTTCGTCACCTTGGACCGTGAAGCCTCCTTTGACTAAGCCCTCCGCTCCGATCGTCGACCAATCCTTGAAATCAAAACTACCCAGTGCCACGCCGGTCTTCTGCGGGTTCTCGATATACGCGGCACGGTCTAACACCTTAAACCATCCCGACAGATCGAGGTCATAAACAATCGTATCGGCGATCCCTTCAGACAGTCTTGCAACGTCGGTTGTCGTTCCCAAATTTTTCAGCGGAGACACAGCGATGGGAAACTTCAAGCCTCCCTGACCAACGATTTCTCCCCTTACTCCTGTTTCTGCCTTGGGTTGCGCGTTCGCTGCCCAAGGATTGAGAATCAGTAATAGCGCGGCAAAAACAATTTTGACCATCATCACTAGGCTCCCAAGTCTTTCGGTCGAAATGTTAATTCAACATCCGCAAAATCTTTGCGGGAACCCTCCGGCGGTGGCGGTAGAGGGCTAGACTTCTTCACGGCTCTGAGGACCGACTCGTCATAGGAAGGATCTCCTGACGGCTGAACAATCTTCAATCCAGCGATTTCCCCGTTGTCTTTAATGCTAAAGTGAACGACAACCCTGAGGTTACTTTTCTGCCCCACCCAGGCCCAATTGTCCTTAATGCTGCTGAGCATCCGATTTTGATAGATGATAAACTCCATCCCTTTGACCACCCCTCCGCCACGTCCACCCGGACCCAACGCCGCCGCTCCCTCCCCCTCACCCTCACCCGAGCTGATGACGTCTCCTTTGGAGGGCTTCTCCGCACCTTCCGTGCGACTTTTTGCGCGATCCACAGCGGACTGGATCAACCTTTCTCGCACCCGATCCAACGACGCTTCCTCGTTCTTGGACTCACTCTTGGTGTCCTTGGTCGGCTCTTTCTTCAGCGGCTCTTTTTTTGTAGCTTCTTTCAGCGCCACCTTTTCTTCCCGCGGCGCCTCCTTCTCTACCGGTTTAGGTTTTTCCTTTTTTGTCTCCTGCTTGGCTTCCTGCACCGGAGGTGGAATTTCCGCTGCCGTCTTTTTTGGGGACGGCTTGGGAACCGAAGGAGGTATCAGTTCCGTACCCAGATTGCTCCGCCCGATCTTTTCTCCTCCAACTAAATCCACGGTATAAACCGGATAGCTCGGCCGATTTCCGGACGGCAGAAATGGCACTACGAAGAGAGCCGAAATCAAAGCACCGTGAAGCAACAAGGAGAAAAAGAGCCACTTCGAAAGCTTATCTTCGTGATCACTGAGAGGAAGCGATCGCTCCCGTGAACTTATGGTGTCAGTGGATTGACGTCCCGCCATCGATAGCTATTTCTCATCGGAAGACGGCCGCGTAACCATACCCAATCGCTCGATACCGGCCTGTTTGATTTCCGCAATCGTTTTCATCACCAACCCGTATCGAACATCTTGATCGGCCCGTAGGTAAACCTGTTTATCCGCTTGCAACTTACGGATGGCACGCAGCTTGTCTCCCAACTCCGCCAGAGTCAGCGGGTTATCATTCAGGTAAACCTTCCCGCTTTTGGAAATCGTTACTACCAATAATTCTTCCGTTCCTGGAATCGCCCCGGCTTTCGCCTGTGGCAGATTGACCTGTACGCCTTGCTGAATAATGGGGGCCGTCACCATGAAAATGACTAGCAGCACCAACATCACGTCAACCAGCGGCGTAACGTTAATCTGCGAAATGGTTGTCGCATCACGCTGCGAGGACGCATCCATCGCCATAGTGGCCTCCTGTAAAGTTACTTAAAAAAGTGTCGCTCGGCGATATTAAGAAACTCATGAGAGAAATTGTCCATTTCGACGGCAAGCACTTTAGTCTGCTGGACAAAGTAGTTGTAGGCCATAAGAGCGGGAATCGCAGCCGCCAAACCGACCGCCGTTGCGATGAGAGCCTCTGCAATGCCGGGTGCTACCGCTTGGATGCTCGAAGAATGGGTCACACTCAATCCTCGAAAGGCGTTCATAATCCCCCACACCGTACCGAACAAGCCGATAAACGGTGCGGCGCTTGCCGTGGTCGCTAGGAACGTTAAGTATTTTTCCAGCTTGGTGATCTCCACGCTTGTGGCGCGCTTCATGGCGCGAGTGACGTTCTCGACTCCACCCAGCTCCGTTGTCAAGCCCTCGCCGGAAGAGCTTTCCTTTTTGGTGCGCGATACCCGGACCAGTTCTTCGTATCCCGATCGAAATACTTGCGCCACTGGACACGCTTTGAGATCCCGGCTGGCCTCGTGAATCGATGAAAGATTCCGTCGTTCCCAAAAGACATCGATGAATTTCTCAGACTCTCGCTTCGCTCTTCTCAGCTGGCGAAATTTATATACAATGATACCCCAACTGGCCACCGAGAACAAAATCAGCAGATACAGAATAAACTGAACAACGGGCCCGGATCCCCGAACCAAATCAAGAATACCGTGCTGGGGGGATGCAGCCAGCCCATCTTGGGCCAACAAGCGGAGCAACCAGAGGGAAGTCATTACGAGTTTGAGGAACGATTAAAAAAAGTATTATATAAGCACTATAATTAGTCAATTGGGAAATAAATTTTTGTTGCGGGCAAGGTGTCGGAAAGTTTCTTTCCAGAGGGAGCCGTTATGATTCGGCGAATCGAAGACCTTGATCTACAAAATAAGATAGTTTTTTTACGTGTGGATTTCAATGTCCCCATTGAACAGGGCAGGATTACCGAGACCCATCGCATCGAAGGGGCGCTTCCCACAATCAGGCTGATATTGGATCGCGCGAAAAAACTGGTGGTGGCGTCGCACCTGGGCAGACCGGACGGCAAGGTGGTACCCAAGTACAGTTTGAGACCGGTACGCGATTACCTGGAACAATCCCTGAATCAACCGGTATCGTTAGCACCCGATTGTATCGGTCCCGAAGTTGAGCGAATGGTCCGAGAGCCCAATCGCCGCCTTGTCCTGCTCGAGAATCTTCGCTTTCACAAAGAAGAAGAAAAGAACGACATGGCCTTCTCGAAGGCGCTCGCGTCTTTGGCCGATGTCTATGTGGATGACGCCTTCGGCGCGGCTCATCGAGCGCATGCTTCGATCTCCGGAATGACAGCATTTTTCGAACAAAAAGGAGCCGGCTTGTTGCTTCACAAGGAACTGGATTACCTCTCACGATTACTTTCGAATCCGGAAAGGCCTTTTGTCACTATTCTCGGGGGCGCTAAAGTATCCGACAAGATCGGTGTGATCAGAAACCTGCTGCCGAAGATCAATACCCTGCTCATCGGCGGCGGGATGGCCTACACATTTCTGAGGGCCGCGGGCAGCGACATCGGCAGATCATTAGTGGAAGCAGACAAGGTGCCTTTGGCCAGAGAGCTATTAACACAAGCGGCTGCGCAAGGGGTGTCAACACACTTGCCGCAGGATCATATCACGGGTGACAGCGAAAAAAAGAATCCGACGGTGTGCAGAGGCAACATCCCGGCGGATCGGATGGCGCTGGATATCGGTCCCCAGACCATCGCGCAATTTTCACAGGAATTGAAACAGGCAAGAATGGTACTCTGGAATGGTCCGGTAGGACTGTTTGAAGTGGAACCCTATAGTAAAGGGAGTCGGGCGTTGGCGCAAACACTTGCCGAGGGTTATCCGGGCGTCGTCAGTGTCATTGCCGGTGGCGACACCGTGGCCGCAGTTACAGCAGCCGGCGTTGCGGCAAAAATCACCCATCTTTCTACCGGAGGTGGAGCGACGCTTGAGTTTTTGGAAGGGAAGGAACTCCCGGGAATCCAAGCTCTTGAAGAAAGGCCATGAATACGCTTTTGGCGTTGGCAACTGGCAAAGTATAATACCAGGCGTTAGAATCGCGTTGAAGGCGATTGCGAAAGGTGATATAGAAAATTTCTGAAAAATCATCCACGAGCCTGCACATAGCATAAGAAACCTTTGGTTCGTAGTCGATTGTTTGAACGACAAATAATTTGTATATGGTTATCGCAATTACCATTATTCATGTTATCGTCAGCATCGGTCTGATTCTGGTCGTTTTGCTGCAAACCGGCAAGGCGGACATGGGTGCGGTATTCGGCGGCGGCTCGAGTTCAACCATCTTCGGCAGCAGTGGTGCGGGCAATTTTCTCACAAAGTTGACGACGGGGATGGCTATTGTCTTCATGATGACATCGCTAACCCTCGGCTATTTTGCGGGACATAAGCCATCGGCAACTATTTTTGACAGCCGCACACCCACGTCTCAAACTACGTCTCCTGTGGCGGAAACACCGCCGGGTCAAAAGCAAAGCGACGTACCCCGTAACGCGCCGACAGAGACGGCGCCAACTTCACCACAAGCGACCCAGCCAGAAAAATCACCCAAACCATAATTATTCATTGGATTGCGAGGATGGCGGAATCGGCAGACGCGCTAGTTTGAGGGGCTAGTGCCAGAAATGGCGTGGGGGTTCAAATCCCCCTCCTCGCACCAATTGGAACCAGAACTCTTCTGAGTGCGAAGTAAATAGACCGCCGAGTGATCAAAACCCATTCCGATGTGACAGAGTCTTTTCATTTTTGTCAGTGTCACGCTGAAGCTGTCCATTTTTCCTCTTGGTGACCTAAAACCGCGTCACGACAAGACTGCTATTACCCTTCAAAAACAGTGTAATAGGAAGCCGCTGGCCCATGGCATGCGGCTTGCTGGGTGAGTGAGGATTCAGGAGCTGCTATGTCTATAAAAAAAACCGATATGGCGATAAGATTACTAACCCTCGCGGAAGCTGCCGGCATTTTAAAGATTTCGAAACGCACCTTGCATCGGATGATCCAGCAGAAGCAGATTCCGGCGTTCAAAGTCGGTGGACAGTGGCGCATCCTGGAAAGCCGCTTTCAGGAATGGGTCCAAGAGGAAGAAAACGCCGTACCCAAACCCACCTAAGGATCGCTCTAAAGCGACCAACCCCATCCCTCTATCCCTGTCTTCACGTTCTTTCCTTCAATTTACAACGCCGCCTCGATAGGCGGATTCACCTACTTGTTGGAATTTGTAAATCCATAGGACTGCCAATTTTGCAGCACCCGCTCTTGCACCTCTTTGGGCCAGAGATTCTCAAAGCTCGCCTTGATCGGGATCGACTCTTGAGGCCAGTCTTTTGGCCACGTGCAGTCGAAGATCACTCCCGCCGCGTCTCCAACAAGCCGTTCTTTCTGCGGTAGAAACGGAAGAAGAACCGGGAACCCTGGATTGTGTGGAACTTGATGAATGCCATTTACGGGATGACACTTGGTTGTTATCGCATGGAGCACTTCATCCATGTTCGTAGGATCGACATCGGCATCTACGATAACAACATAATAGGTGAAAAGACCTGGTTTCGTTGCCCATACGGCGTGGGCAACTCGGCGCGCGAAATTCACGAAGGGCACGTCAGTAGAAACCACCGCCATGTGACCGACGCCGTAAGGCGGGCAGAAGACTCCTTTGACCGGAAGCCCGAGCTTTTTCAATTCCCCGTAGATCTCAGCGCCTTTGATCAAAGCCGTGGCTGTCTGTCCCTCATGTACCGGCATCCCCATATTTGAGAAAGGCAGAATCGGATCCTTACGATGAGTAATCGCGTGTATCTTCAAGATCGGTTTGGGTGAAGACTTCCCTGCCTCATAGCCCATATACTCGCCGAACGGTCCTTCCACCTTTCGCTCATGAGGAAGCACCTCCCCTTCGAGAATAATCTCGGCCGTGGCTGGCACCTCCAGATCGACGGTCTCACACTTCACCAGTGGAATCGGCGCCCCCTGCAGTGCGCCCGCTACTTCGACTTCATTGACATAAGGAGGAAGTTGCACGCAGCTCACGATCGGGATGACCGGCTGCCCGCCGATTGCAATCGCCACGGGCATGGGCCGGTTCATCGCCTCGTACTTTTGGTACATTTGACCGATATGCTGCTGCAATGGCAAAAGACAACCTAGAGTGTTTCGGTCATGGACCATCAAGCGATACATGCCCCAGTTAACCCACGAGCTATCCGGATCTTTGGTGATCACGGTGTGCCAAGTGCCGATATAGCGCCCGCCATCACCGCCGTGAATCAACGGGATCGGAAATTTAAGAACATCGACGTCGTCACCTAAAATAATGTTCTCTTTACATGGCCCAGTGTTTACTCTAATGGGCGGAACGAGTTTTTCTTTTCGCTCCAGATACGTCTGCATGATTTCTTTGGCGGACGCATGGGGAGGTAACCTCAGCGCAAGCGCGGTACGTGCGAACAAGGAATGCTTCGGATGCCGGCTAGCTCCGAGCGGTGCTCCGAGAGCGCGGTACCCCTTTGGGTAACCTCGCACGTTCTCGAAAAGCGCGGCAGGAGCCCCCAGATCATAGCATCTGCGCGTGATCGCCCCCATCTCGAGCTTCCAATCGACCTCGGTCTGAACCCGCTGCAGTTCCCCATACTCTTCAAGAATTTCCAAATAATCTCTGAGGTCGGTTAATTCCATCCATTGTCCCCCTATCCAATTGGCACTCAAGCTGGTTTGGGCTAGCGCCCTAGGAAACTAATCGTTTATGCTTTAACTATTTTATATCAGACAGCCTTCCGGATATGCAAAAGGTTTGAAATTTACCCGGCGCTCTTAGTAATTCTGGACAAAAATTACCTTGTGTTTTATACTCAACCCTCGATCAAAAGGAGGCACCGATGGCAGAGGCAAACAAATCGGGAGACTCAGGCGCTTATCTCGGGCCCGGAACAAAGATCCATGGAAAGTTACAGTTTGACGGGCCGGCAACCATCGAAGGTGAAATTGAAGGCGAGATCATCGCGCACGCCAGTGTAACGATCGGTCAACAAGCAACGATGAAGGGAAAAATCAGCGCCGTTTCCGTGGTCGTCCAGGGTAAGGTCATGGCCGAGGTGCAGGCCGAAAAAAAGTTGGAGATTCAATCGCCGGGCTCGATTGTTGGCGACGTGAATACCCAGACGCTCATCATTGGCGATGGCGCCATCCTCGAAGGTCATGTTTCAATGAAGAAAGAAGGCAGAGTCCTTCCGCTGCGCCAAGATGCGAAGCCCGCGGTTGCCAAGGAAAGCACTTCTTCATAGAGTTAATCCACGAAGAGGGGCACGATTTTTCGCTCCTTCGTCTTGACTAGGCCGCGCGCCGTGATCCTGAGCGAAGGCAGGGTTACAAAAGGGAGAAAACAAAGGGCATACATGGGGCGCTCGAATTGCGAGCCCCGCTCCCGAAGGCAGCGATGAATACGTCTTAGATCTTGGCCAACTTCGCGCCAAGGGTTTAGGCTATAGATCCCGCCGACTGGGAACTCGATTTTTTCCAGAACCTGCTTATCGCTGACAACCGCCATCCCTCCGCCAGATTTGATCAAAGTGTTGGCGCACCACGCCATATCTGCATCACTGGCTCCCACAATCAGCAGCGTGTTTTCGTCGAGATCGGTGGTCGTCCCTACCGCGCCGATTTTGGCACCGAATCCCTTGAGAAAACCCAGGGCGATGTTGTCGAGCTGGCCGTGCCGGTCAAACATCGCCACTTTCAATAAATCCTGATCGAGATCGGCTTCGACACAACCGTTTCGCCTCTCCACCTTCATGATTTTCTCCGCCGTGATATTTTGATTGAGTAACTCCATCACGCGGATCTTGACGTTTTCCATCGGGCAGTGCACGCGAAATTGCTCCGCAGCAATATTTGGATGCAAACGGAGACTGCGCATCATCTCAGGCGGAACCGAAATCGGAGCAGCCTGGACCCATGGCTGCCCGTCTTGCGCAACGACCTCGCCGCCGATCAGTGTTGCCTCAACTCGGAAGCTCTCCAGACTCTCCAACAGTGCCAGGTCTGCAAACCGGCCCGGCGCGATGCCCCCCACGTCTTGCTCTACTCCGGAGTATGTCGCTGGATGCAAGGTCACGGCTTGGATCGCGCGAAGCGGGGAAAGCCCTAAACTAACCGCTCGTCGGAGGACATGGTCCATATGGCCGAGTTCCTCAATGTCGTCCGGTGCCATGCTGTCGGTCACAAGAATCAAACGCTCAGTGTCGATACCTCGCGCAATGAGCGGCCTAAGCGTCGCTTCTAAATCCTGGCGCAGCGAGCCCTCGCGCAACATAGTCCAATAACCCAAACGGAGCCGTTCCAAAGCGTCCTCCGCACGAATGGGCTCGTGGCACGACGAGATCCCTGATGCGGCCACCGCGCAAAGCTTCTGGTCTTTGGCGCCGGCGGTATGGCCGTGGATGATTTTACCGTGGCGCCATGCCATCTCGAGGCGTTCGAGAATCTCGTGGTCGCCCTGCGTCAACCGCAGCCAGGATACGATCTCGCCAAGCCCGAGAATGCGCGGGTCTTGGAGCGCTGCTTCGATTTCCGCGTTGGTCATAGTTGCCGTCTGGCAGAGCAGCGGATCCTGCGGCGCCACCATTGAAATGAGGGTGAACACGCGCAGCGGGTGCGCTTTTACTTCTTCCAAAAAAAACTTCAAACCCCGATAGCCGAAGACCGTCGCCAACTCGTCGCAGGAGGCCATGAGCGCCGTCGTTCCGTGAGGGAGATAAGCCTGAAGATACTCGTAGGGTCGGCAGTAGTGGCCTATGTGAGTATGGCCGTCGATGAATCCAGGAGATACATAAAGCCCCCGCGCGTCCAAAATTCGAGTCGCCTCGCCCCGCGCATGAGCGGCGCTTGGACCGACGTAGCAGATTCTTCCGTCAAGAACTGCAATTTCCATCCCGTCGAGAATCTCCCCCGAATAGACGTTGACAAGTTTGCCGGCGGTTACGATGAGGTCGGCTTTAACCTCCCCCATGGCGCCTTGAATCAGGCGCTGCAATTCTCTCTTTGTTCGAATCATATTCCGTTTGTAACACACCCCTATCCGGGTTACCAAATTTGACATTCACCTCGCCGGCGCCTAATGTTTCGCTACTAGGAGATTTTCATATGATCATCGATTGTCACGCTCATCTAGTTCCGCAGAGCTGGTTTCATCCCAAGTCGCCGAAGTCGATTTTCGATCTCGACGGATTGTTCAAACAGCAGGATGAAGCCGGTGTCGATATGACCGTTTTCGGCAACAACTGGATTCGCTCGCCGGACGGCGCCGATGCGCTTCGCGTGGCCAGAGAGTTCAACGAACACGCCGCGGAGTTGACGGCGAAGCATCCCAAGCGGCTGCTCGGTCTTGCCTGCTCCGTGCCCTTCGACACCGATGCTATTCTTAAGGAGACTGAAAAGGCCGTTAAGGAATACAAACTCAAGGGCATCATGATCAACTCCAGCGTCGACGGTGAGTATCTCGATTCGCCGCGCGCTTCAGCGTTCTTTCAACTGGTCAGTGACCTGGATGTGCCCGTCTTCGTCCATCCACCAAAATTCACCATCGGCAATGAAAAGATGGAGATCTTCCGCTTGCCGGAGATGTTGGGCCGGCCCTTCGATACCACGCTTTCCCTGACCCGGTTTATTTTTACCGGCGGCCTTGAGCGATTTCCCAAGCTGAAATTGGTTTGTGCCCACGTGGGAGGAGCGCTGCCCTTGCTGCCGGGACGTTACGGTTTCGGCTACGAGCTCAGAAAGGACATGAGCTTCGGTCCCTGGGAACCCGACGTCATGACCCGCTCGCCCGCAAGTTATATTGCGCAGCTCTATCTCGATACCGTGTCGCTCCATCCGCCGGCAGTGCAATGCGCCATCGATACCGTCGGCATCGATCATGTGGTTTACGGCAGCGACTTTCCGCCTGTGCCCATTCCTCTCAAACGCTCCGTGGATGTAGTCCATCAATTGAAGATTTCAAACCAAGACAAACAAAAGGTCCTCGGTGGCACCGCCGCCAAACTGCTGGGTCTTAGCGGATAGCGACTTTTACCTCTGTCGCCGGCGCACCGAAAATCGATTTCAGCGGATCTAAACTTACGGTAAGGATGAAACTAGAATGGCAAGACAGTTAAACCCCGGTGATTCGTTTCCGGAGTACACCGTTCAACTGACGAATGGTAGGACCCTCACCATCCCGCAAGATCTCGGAGGAGAATACGCAGTGATCATCTACTACCGTGGTGTCTGGTGACCCTACTGCGTTCGGCAGTTGGCCGATTACCAAGCTCACATCGACCAATTCAAGCAAGAAAACGTTGACGTCATTGCTCTCTCCGTGGACCCTTTAGATAAAGCCAAAGAGATGGCCGAACGAGTCAAAGCGACGTTTCCCATCGCCTATGGCCTAGAGGTGCCTCAGGACGCCGACAAAGTGGGCGCCTATTGGGAAGAGCGGCGAAAGATCATACACGCCACCAACTTCATCATCGATGCGGATAAAAAAGTCACCCAGGCCTGTTTTGCCACGGGCCCCATCGGGCGCATCGTCGCCGAAGACGCTCTGCGTTCCATACAGGGAACCAAGAAAAGAAAGGCTCAGCGAGGCTAATAACCGGCGCCGACAACTTCACCGATAACTCGAACGGCCTGCTCGCAATCGGCTCGGCTGACGTCCCGGTGAGTCACCACACGGACGCGGGTTCCATCCACGGCGCCGCTCAGGACTTGTCGCTGATTGAGTTTGTCTACGAATTGCGGCGCGCTAAGTCTCGTACGGCCAACGTCGAATATGACGATATTGGTCTGAACTTTTTTCGGATCGATTTGAATGCCCGGGAATCGCTGCGAGCCCCTCGGCCAGGATGTGTGCGTTTTCATGGTCCCCCGGCAATAATTTTGGCCCCTCTTCGAGGGCAACCAAACCTGCGGCCGCCAGCACGCCGACCTGCCGCATGCCGCCGCCCAGCATTTTTCGAATAACCCGGGAGCGCTCGATAAAATCTTTCGACCCGACAATCATCGACCCGACGGGCGCGCCCAACCCTTTGCTGAGACAGAACTGCACGGAATCAAACTTCTTTGTGATCTCGCCAACATTCTCACCCAAGTAAACCGCGGCGTTGAAAATCCGCGCGCCGTCCAAATGGACCTTGAGCCCCATCTCATGGGCGCGGTCACAGATCTCCTTCGCCAGTGCCGTTGGATAGACCGTGCCGCCGGCCATGTTGTGCGTGTTTTCCAGAGCGACCAAGCTCGTCAGCGGGCGATAATAAGCTTTCTCGCGAACGGCATGGGCGATTTGCTCCCAGGTCATGATACCGTTTTCCGCAGGCACTACCCGCGGAAGAACGCCGCCGAGAGCGCACATGGAAGCCATCTCGTAGTTGTAGATGTGCCCCGCGGCTTCGCAGATGACCTCCTGGCCCCGCGAGGTCTGGGCCATGATGCAGGTCAAATTGCCCATGCTGCCGGAGGGCACGAACAACCCGGCCTCACGGCCAAAGATTTCCGCGGCGCGCGATTGCAGCCGGTTGACGGTCGGATCTTCCAGATAAACGTCGTCGCCGACTTCCGCCTCAGCCATGGCTTGCCGCATGGCCGGCGAGGGCTTGGTTACCGTATCGCTGCGTAGATCGATAATTTTGTCGCTCATTTTCGTTTCGCCACCTCTACTCTAGCCGCCCTTCGATGTCTTGAATCGTTTCCTTTGAAAGCGACGGCTTCACGAAAGCATTGTAAATGCAGTCGTTCTGCAGCCACATGATGTCCGCTCGCTGTTTGACGGCTTCGCGCATCTCGTGTTGCAAACGCTCTTCCATACAGTGTTGCTTGATGACATCGATCACCATGTTGCCGTGTCCTTCGTCGTGATATTCGTGAGCGCGAAAAAAATCCAAGCAGTCAAAAGGTACCCAGGGGTAATATTTCTCCAGCGCTTCCCTTTCCTCTTTCATGCGCTTGGGCCCGCCGCCTTCAAAGACCAAACCGGTACCGATGGCCACCGCCCAATGGCTTTGTTGCACCAGGGAAACATACATTTCCAGCGCCGCGCGAACGCCCGGCAGCGGCTCATAATGGAGGATTTCGTCCCGCGGAATTCCTATTCCGGCGGCAAACTGCACCCAGAGATCCCGATGGCTGGGATATTTGCCGCCGAATAAATCCTCCCCTTCTTCCTCCACCATATTTTCCAAAAGCATTCTTCGCAGCTCCGGGATCGGACACTTTTGATAGCGGATACCGAAGAAGCGGTGGATGTTGCGGAATTCATGAAACTGATTCTTGGCCCACCCTTGAAGCTGTTCTTTCGTCAGTCGTCCGCTGAGCAGAAGCTGACGAATCGGATGAGGCCGGGGGTGGCGCTGCTGCAGAGTCTCTTGAAGATCGGCGATCAATGCTTCGGGAAGAAGTAGCTTTGACATAAAAACCCCCGATGGGGAGGAAAAGTCTTTACCGCTAATGGCCGCATCATATCGAACTTCGTCGGCCATGACCAGACGACCCGGTTCGCGTGTTGTCTTTTAGCCCCGCCTTTACTAGCATACGGTTCGTGGTCTCTCTAGCCTTGCGCGAGCTCACGAAACGTTTTGGTTCCATCGTCGCGGTCAATCGCGCCAATCTCACGGTCAATAGCGGCGAATTCCTCGTTATCGTCGGGGAGAGCGGGTGCGGCAAGACCACAACCCTGAGACTCATCGCCGGCTTGGAAACTCCTGACGGCGGCACGGTTTTTATCGGCGGCGTTCCCGTCAACGACGTCCCCGTGGGCAAGCGCGGAGTTCAGATGATTTTTCAGAGTTACGCGCTCTGGCCACACATGAAGGTCTTCGACGAACAACGTTACACCAACCTCACCTTACCGTTGAAGATTCGTAAATGGTCCCGTGAGAAGATCGCCGAATTTCTCCGGCCGCTGGCGCAAAAGCTGGGTATTGAAGAGAGCTTTTTTCAGCGGCGGCCGACGGAATTGTCCGGCGGCCAGCAGCAGAGAGTTGCTGTGGGCCGGGCCATGGCCACTTCGCCGCGAATCCTGCTCATGGATGAGCCCCTGAGTAACATCGATCCGCCGAACCGTCTCAAGATGCGCGGTGAAATCATCAAATTTCACCACGAAAATCGTCTCACGACGATCTACGTCACGCACAATTTGGCGGATGGAGTAGCGTTAGCGGACCGCATCGCCGTCATGAGAGAAGGCCGCTTCGAGCAGGTGGACACACCGGAAAATCTCATGCGGCAACCGGCAACCCCTTACATTGTCGACTTCTTCAAAGCCGAGCAGCTTACTCGGCGAGGTAGCTTTGCCTAGGGGGCGCATGAAAACCCGGCGCGCATTTTTTCTGTTTTTGATTTTTCTCCAATCGCTGGGCGCTTTTTCAGCCGCTGCTTCCTGCCGTGACCCCGATGTCGCTCGACGTTTCTCCGGCCTGGCCTATGCAGCCGCGCCCGACGCGACCATCGAGTATTTCGGTCACAATTTCTTCCAGATTACCTCGAGCAAGGGAACCAAGATTATCACCGATCCGCTGGCGCCGGGAATGCACCCAACCCCGGTGGTGACCCCGCACGTGGTCACCGTGGGTCGAGAGCATCCGAACCACAACTATGTGGAGCTCGCGCAAGGAAATCCTATTATCATACGCGGCCTCGCCAACCATGGAGCCGAATGGAATAAGGTAAGCACGTCGGTTCGCGACGTGCTCATCTACAATATCCCCGTCTATCAGCAGGCCTTCGGCACCGCTCTCAAGGGCGCGGCTTTCGTCTTCGATCTGGGAGCGCTCTGTATCGCCCACCTGGGAGATTTGAGCCATCCGTTGGTACCCGAACAAGTCAAGGCTTTCGGCAAAGTGGACGTCGTGATGATTCCCATCGGCGGCACTTTCACTATGCCGCCCGATACCGCCCGTGAAGTCCTTACGCAATTGAAACCGAAGATCGCCATCCCCATGCATTACCGTGAAAACACGTCGTTGCTGGAGATGTTTTTCCAAGGGATGCCCCACCGGCGCTTGCTAAACAACACTCTGGTCGTCAGCAAAGCAGCCTTGCCTGCGCAGACGGAAATCGTCGTTCTGACCCCTTACAGCGGCGGCTACGGCCAAGCCCATTGATTTTCGTGCCTGTTAGACTTTGAAGGCTTCGAGGGTTTCGCGCGCGAAAAGCTCGTCGAGAACGAGCCTTTGTTTGATCAATCCCTGTTCGTGAAGATAAGAGTGCAGCGTTTCTAGATTGGCCCGGTTGGGCGCCAGCCCATAGGGCCAGTAGTCGGCGGTCATCAAGCCGCGGGTCTCCTCATATTCCGCCGAGGTCCAGGGAAGACTGACACGCAGCACGTTCGTATCGTAAAGCTCTCTCATGCACAGATCCTTCGCCTGGCAGAAGGCCCTATATAAGGTCTGCGCCACCCACGGGTCAGCATCGTAGATCGCCTTACGAATCACGATCACGTGCATAATCGGAAATAAACCGGTTTTCCTGAAATATTCCATCTCTGCCTGCTTGTACTTGGGAAACAGCCGGCGGACGCGAGGTGAGCCGTTGAGAAAGCAGGTCGGCATGCGCGGCGACATCATAGCGTCAATCTCCCCGCTATCGATCATCTCATTCAAGGTCCGATCGGCTTTATTTTCGAGCCGCACCCCAGGCGGCATCTCGAAGTCCACGCGGTCTTTGCGTCCGGGTTCCTCTTCTCCGGCCTGAACCCAATGAATCTCTTCCGGCGAGACACCATATTCATGCTGAAAGAGACCGCGCAGCCATACCGCAGCCGTCATACTGTACTCCGGCACGCCCATGCGCTTGCCGCGCAAATCTTCCGGGCGCTCAACGCCACAAGCCGTATTCACAAAAATGCAGCGGTGGCGAAACGTTCTTGAGGGAAACACTGGGATCGCGATGAACGGCCGGCGCCCGCGTGCGGCCGCCGTCAAAAAAGCGCCCATGGAAAGTTCCGAAGCGTCGAACTCTTCGTATTTCATCATGCGCCAGAAGATCTCTTCCACCGATAGCACGAGATAGTTGAGATCAATGCCCTCGGGTTTGATAATGCCGTCCTTGAGCGGCCGCGTGCGGTCGTAGTCTTCACACGCCAACGTTAAGTGAATGCTGGCCATGGTTTTTACGCTCGGCAGATATTCCTTATGCTGGAACTTCCTCGTTTTATCGCTTCTTCAGGGAGGTTCATCATCTCAGCTCAAGCTCAGCCCGCCGTCGACGATCAGCGTTTGCCCGGTGACGAAATCACCGCCGGTTATCAAGCCGAGAATAGCCCCGGCGACTTCCTCGGGTGTCGCGATGCGCTCTAGCGGGAAACTGGAAGAGGCCTTGGCAATCGCCTGCGGATATTCCGCGCCGAAATGCGCGCTCATCCATGGCGTATCCGTAAATGCCGGCGCCACGCAGTTCACCCGAACCCGCGGTGCCAGCGCAGCGGCTAGCCCTTTGGTCAAATAGATCAGCGCCGCTTTCGCTGTACCGTAGGGAAGAGAAGACAACGTTGATGGCGCCAACACCCCCGAAACCGATGAGACATTCACGACCATTCCTCGATGCTCGGCCAGCATCGGCGCGGCGGCACGCGTGCAGCGAAACGCCCCCTTGACATTAACGTCAAAAATCTCGTCCCAGATTCGATCGGTCAGCCCCTCGAGATCGGCGAGATTGACCCAATGCGTTATACCGGCATTGTTGACCAGTATGTCCAGGCGGCCAAATTGCGCGTGAATCTGCTCGATCATCTCGCGCACTTGCCCATCGTTTTGGACATCGGCTTCAACCGCCAGTGCTTTCACTCCGGCGCGCTCCAGATCGACGGCCAACTCCCGGGCCTCCTTCGAAGATTTGCGATAGTTGATGGCGATACCACTGATCCCGGCCTTGGCGAGGCTCCGCACGACCGCCCCTCCGATCCCACCCGCACCACCGGTCACAAGAGCCACTCTGTCTTTGAGCTCCATTTTATTGCCGCGCCTCCCAACGATCTTAAAACAAGCTTAACGGCGAGTTTCCCGCAACTCAGCCGTCTTCGGATGGTCAATCATCCAATGATCGGGAAGCTTGACCAATTCTTCCGGTTTTCCAGTGTAACGGACCACTACACCATAATTTCTTTCCGCCTCATCGGGCGTGATATAGCCCTCGATCACATCCCGCAGGACGCTCTGGGCGTCGCGCCGGAATGGATCGCCATAGCCACCGCCACCCGGCAGGTTGACGTGCACCACATCTCCTGGTTCCAGATCCACCAGCGCCTTGGGATGTAATCGGGTTCCATCATCCAAGATGACCTCTCCGGCGGCACCCGCCTGTCCGCCCAAAAGCCCGGGCGCTGGATATTTCGTCCGATCTGCGATGGAGCTCACGCTCCACCTTCCCTCTCCGCGCCGCGTAAACTCAGTGAGCTGCCCCAAGCCGCCGCGCCATGTACCGGCTCCGCCAGAATTCGGTCGCAGCTCACGCCTCTTCATAACGACAGGCGATAAACTTTCAATCACTTCAGCGGGGACTCCCGCCACGCCGCTCGGAAAACCGACAGCGCTGAGACCATCCTTGGATGGCCGCGCGCCTGTGCCGCCCACTTGAAACAAGGTCAATGTGAACGGCGGGTTTTGCCCACGCCAGACGCTCAGCCAGATGGGGTCGGCTCCCGGCGCCATCAAACGGTCCGGCAACGCTCCGGACAACGCAGCAAAAATCGCGCTGGGAATAAAGTGGCCGATCACCTGGCGGCTCGCCACCGGCGCCGGCTCCAGTGCATTTAGAATACTGCCCGGCGGCGCGCTCACATGAACCGGCCTGAAGCTCCCCTCGTTGTGCGGCACATCGGGGCAGATCGCGGCTTTAATGGCAAAACTCGCGTAAGCGTGGGTGTAATTGAGAACGACATTGATTCCCCGCGTGCTCTGCGGCGAGGAACCGCTGAAGTCGATAAAGATTTCATCGCCGGCTACTCGCACCGTGCAGCGAATTAAGATCGGTTCTTCGAATCCATCGCTCCATGTTTCATGAGTCCACTCGCCGTCGGGCAGCTCCGCAATCGCCCCCCGCACCGCTTGCTCGGACCGCCGCACGATCTCTTCCGCGACCTCATCGATACCGTCGAGGGTGAACTCTTCCATCATTTCCAACAGCGCCCGGCCCCCTGCGTCGTTACTAGCGGTCTGCGCGTAGAAGTCACCGATGACTTCGTCCGGTTGGCGCACGTTGGCGCGCACGATCTGCATCAGCACTTGATTCGGCTCGCCCCGATCAAACAGTTTCATGATCGGCAGCCGCAGCCCTTCCTCGAAGACCTCCCGCGCTTCCGCCGACAAAATTCGCCCACCGATATCCGCGCTGTGACAGGTATTGGCGAAGAGAGCCACGAGTTTGCCATTTTTGAAGCATGGGGTTGTGATCGTGATGTCATTGATCTGGCCGGCGGTCATCCAAGGGTCATTGGTGATCAGGACGTCGCCGGGCGCAAGTTTATGCGGCGGAAAGGCGGCCAAAAAATGTTTCATCGAAGTCGCCATGGCGTTGATATGGCCGGGCGTGCCGCTGATGGACTGCGCGATCATTCGTCCCTGCGTGTCAAAAATACCGCAGGCGAGATCCTGGCTTTCACGCACAATGGTGCTGAATGCGGTCCGAATCAGCGCGTCCTGCTGCTCGTTGGCCACCGACAAAAGCCGGTTCCAGATAACCTCCAAGGTCACTGGATCAATCGATTTAGTTTTCATTACCGAACTCCATAATAACATTAAGTCTTTCGTCAACCCGAGCATGCCCATGGGCACCCAGCACTAAGGTGGACTCGCGCTCCTCGACGATCGCCGGCCCACTAAACTTCATTCCCGGTTTAAAAGCGTAGCGATCATAAACGACGGTATCCACGAACCCACCGCATTCCGGAAAGTAAGCGCGGCGCGACCCCTTCCGAGTATCTCCACGGCCGGAAGTGCCGCTCGCCAATTGCAAACTCATTTCGCTTCGTGGTCCGCTCGCCACCACCCGCCAATTAATGATCTCCAGCGGCACATCGGGTCCCTTGCGTCCATAGAGACCCCGATAAGTCTCTTCGAACTCCGCACTGATCTGCGGCACCTGCGGGTCGCCCAAAACTCCACTTGGGACCGGGACAGAAACTTCGTGTCCCTGGCCAACATAGCGCATATCGGCGGTTCGCTGATAGCGAATTTCTTTTGCAGAGAGGCCGGAGCTTTCTAATATCTTGCGCCCCTCCTCGGCCATTTCGTTGAGAAGTCCATTGGCGAGGTGCCAATCTTGCTCATCCAGGCGACTGTAGGCGCTGCGCACAAAGTCGAAAGCCAGCGGCGCCGCTAGCAATCCAAAGGTCGATCCCACACCGGCGCCAAAGGGTGAAATCAGCGCGGGCAGACGCAAAATCTCTGCGACTCGATAGCCGTGCACCGGCCCGGCCCCGCCGAAGGCGTACATCGGCATGCGGCGCGGATCCTTTCCCCGCTCATTCAAATGGGCGCGCGCCGCATTAGCCATGTTTTCGTTGACGATCTGATGCACGCCCCAGGCTGCCTGTTCGATTGTCATTCCAAGCGGCTGAGCGAGACGTGAAAGCGCTTGTCGCGCGCCGTCTGTGTCCAATTGCATCTTGCCGCCCAAAAAATAGTTCGGGTCGAGATAGCCGAGAACCAGATCGGCGTCCGTGACCGTGGCCTCCTTACCGCCTCGAGCATAACAGACCGGTCCGGGATCGGCGCCTGAACTCTCCGGCCCAACTTTGAGCAGGCCCAGGGAATCGACCTTCGCAATACTCCCCCCGCCGGCTCCGATCTCGATCATATCGATGACAGGAATCCGGACCGGCAGGCCACTGCCCTTCCGGAAACGGTAGATACGATCCACTTCGAAGTCGTGGGTCTTCGAGGGTTGCCCATTCTCGATGACGCAAAGTTTGGCCGTCGTTCCGCCCATGTCAAAGGACAGCAGATCACGATGACCGGAAAGGATGCCAGCTTCGGCGGCCGCGAGTGCGCCGGCGGCAGGACCGGACTCGAGCAGCCGCACCGGAAAACGTGAAGCGGTCTCCCGAGTCGCGATGCCGCCGCTGGACAGCATGACAAAGAAACTGCCCACGAATCCGATGCTGTCCAATCGTTGTTGCAACTGCGCCAAGTAATCGGACACTCGCTCTTGAACGTAGACGTTGGCCAAGGTCGTGCTCGTGCGCTGGAACTCGCGGATCTCGGCGACCACTTCCGAGCTGAGCGACACTCGGATCTTCGGCGCAACCTCCGCGATGATCTCCGCTGTCCGCCGCTCGTGCCCTGGATTGCGAAAACTATTGAGATAGCAAACCGCGATGGCTTTGAGGCCCTTATCGCGTAACTCCACGACCAATCGGCGTACGAAGGCTTCGTCCAGCGGCTGCAGCACCGTTCCGTCAGCGGCGATCCGCTCCGGAACATCGAAGCGCAGATGGCGTGGGACCAGGGCCTTCGGCAGATCGAGATTCAAATCGTAGAGCTCGTAACGATGTTCGCGGCCAATCTCCACGGCGTCACGGAATCCACTAGTCGTCAGTAACGCCGTCGGCGCGCCTTTGCGTTCGATCAACGCGTTGGTCACCAAGGTCGTACCGTGAAGCAAGGTACCACGCTCGCTGGGTTTGATGGTGCCGTTCTCGAGTAAGGGCCGCAGCGCGTTTTCCACGGCGAGACTCGGATCACCAGAGGTCGTGAGGGTTTTGCCGATGACGGCGGTGCCGTCCTCGCCCACCAGAAGCAAGTCGGTGAAGGTTCCGCCGATATCGATGCCCACGCGGTACATAAAAGTCAGTTCAAGGTTCCGAGTTCAAGGTTCAAAGTTTCATATTCCGAGTTTTGCGGTTGCGGTGGAGTGAGGGAGACGCGGAACTTTGAACGTTGAACCTTGAACCGCTATTGGGCGAATAAGTCTAATAGCCGTTGGGTTTGGTGCGCCGCGGCGGGCCGTAAGAGCGGAATTTTGACCCCCGCGTCGCGGTATTGCTGAACCCGCTTTTTGACTTCGTCCGGAGTGCCACTGGCCGTCATTCCCTCGACATAGGAATCCGGAATTGCCTTAATCAGCCCCTCCATACCTCCCTCAGCATGCGCCTTCTCGAAAAGCGGGATATCTTCTTTTTTAATGTACGGCTCGCCGACGCGCATCTTCGGCCCCGCAATAAACGAAATCTGCACGGGATCCAGCTTCGTAGCGACCTCCCACCGCATGGCATCGAGAGCTTTCTTGTGATCGTCTTCGACGGAGCAATTAATGATCTGAGACACTTCGAAATTCGAAAAATCTCTCCCAGCCTTCTGCGCAGAGTCTTTAATAATTCTCAACGCATTAACCGTATACTCCGGCGAGCAGACCGCGTTGAGAACTACGCCATCGCCAATCTCGCCCGCCAACCGCAGCCCAACGGAAGCGGTTGCAGGAACGTAGAACGGAATATTCGGCCGTATCGGCTTCCAACCCAGTCCCACAGCGTCAAAGTTGACGTACTTTCCATGATAGGAAACCTTCTCGCCGGTCAGCAGCAACCGCATCGACTCGATATACTCTTTCAACACCTCCGGCGGCGTTGCCCCCACGTCTGATGGCAGCGCATGAACTCGCGCATGACTCTTGGTGCAAGCGCCGGGAGCAAGCGTCATCCGTCCATCGGTGAGCTCGTCCAAAGTCGCCAGTGACTGGGCCATCACAACGGGACCTCGCAAGCGAACGATTTGCGTCGAGCCCAGCTTCAGTTTTTTCGTAGCCAATCCAATGGCTGCCAGCGAACTCACCGAGTCGCGCATCAGCTCGATGGTTTCCGAAAAAAACGCCATCTCAAAACCGCGCTCTTCCGCTTGCTGCATGACCGCAGCCATCTCCTTGACGTTGGTGAACTTACCGTAGCCTAACGCGTAACCGACTCTCGCCATGAACAATGACTCCTTCCCGATTGGGCCGCATTGATGAAACTTCCTTCAATGTGAAAGATTATAGAGATTTTCCGCTCTGAACGCGACACAGGCTGTTTACTTGCGCACTTTCATGTTCCAGGCGTAGATTCGCTCGCTGGGGATCGGCCGGTAGTCGACATTCTTCGCCATGCCGAAGAGCAGCTGATGGCGCCAGAGAAAATGTGCGGGGGCTTCCTCGGTAATCAGACTCATCGCTTGGCTAAGTAGTTTTTTGCGCTTCTCGGGATTGAAGGCCTGACGCTCCGCCGCTAGAAGCTCGTCCAATTTTGGATTCGAGTAGCCGATACGCGGTGATCCGCCGGTTTCGAAATACTGAGAGAGCGCCGCGCTGGGGTCCACGACGCCACCGCGTCCCATGTAATAGAACGGAACTTTGCCGACCTGGACGTTCGCCCACAAGGTCGCCCATTCCGGCGTTAGCAGCTTCGTCCGGATACCGGCGGCGTTGAGCATCGGCACCATCGCTTCCGTGATTTGTTTGTCCAATGTATACCGGCCGACGGGCGTGGAGAGCTCCACGTCGACTCCGTTTGGATAGCCCGCCTGCTTGACCAACTCCCGAGCCTTCTCCGGATTGTATGTATATTTCGGCTGCAGATTCGGATCGTAACCATACTGGCCCACGCCGATGGGGCCGTCGAGGCGGGAGGCCTCGCCCCGGAGCAAAGTGCGAATGATCGTATCACGGTCGATGGCGTAGGCCACCGCTTGGCGCATAAGCTTATTATCCCACGGCTTGACTTTCGGCATCATCGCCAAAAACATGATCTCCGCCGTATGAAAGCTAACGATCTTGTGATTCGGGCTCCTTTCTACTCGCTCGCGCAAATGAGGCGGGACAAATTGCGCGATCTGAATCTCGTTGTTGAGGAGCGCCGTGACCCTCTGCTCGGGTTCGCGCATGATGCGGAAAACGACCTCGTCCGGCGCCAGCGGATATTGCTTCATCATGGGATGGGTCGGATCCTTGCCGATGACCAGCCGCTGACCGGGGATTAACTCTCTAAACTTGTAGGGGCCGGCACCGATCGGATGCTGGCGATCCGCCACGTCGGGGCCATACTTATCATAAATAGCTTTGCTGGTAATGATGATCCGGTCGAAGAGATAGTCGAGCAGCGGCGCCGTGGGTTCCTTGGTCGTAATCCTGACGGTGTATTTATCGACCACCGCTTCACTAGCGATGGCGGAAATATTTTGCCGTTGTTTGCTCAGGGGATCGTTTCGCGTGCGTTGAATCGAGTGCACGACGTCTTCGGCCGTCACGGGACTGCCGTCGTGAAAGCGGTTGCTCTTCCGCAGATAGAAGATCCAATTTTTGGGGTCTTTAACCTCCCAGCGCTCCACCAACAAGCCAACGTGCTGTCCCTTGTCGAAGTCGTACGTGCCGAGGCATCCCAATACCTGGCACCACACGCTATACATGAGGGATACGCTGTCGCCATAGGGATTGAACGTTTCCATGGTTTCAGTGACGCCAATGGAGATGCGCGTCTCGGCAAATCCGTTCGGCACGCGCGCAGTGACAACAAGAAGATTCATAATTGCGATCACCAGACCAGCCATAAATCTTCGTTTCATGGTTGCCTCCGTTTTCAACACTCCGTTACTCCACCGTTCCCTCTACTCGTCTAACGCCTCGCCCTCACTTCCACAGCTGTTTGTAGAATCCCTCGCTGTCTAATTCCTTTACGAACCGGTCGTCATAGAATTCCTCCGGCTTGGCCGTCTTCGCCTTAGGATTTCTCGGCGCAATCTGGTTCAACACTTCTTGGACACCCTCGCGGGTGTTGTAGGGAATCTTATCCACGTAATCCAGGGCGTACTGGTAAACCGCATCGTTTGTTTTCGCATCGGTCGCGCGACCGTAATTGGCAATGGCGCGCCGGCTAAGCTCCCGATCCGTAAACAGCCGGTAGACGCCTTCGCCGTAGGCTTTTAAAAATCGCCGGGTCAGATCGCCGTTGGCATTGATAAAAGAACGGCGCGCCATAAAGGCGTCGTGCGGAAAATAAACTCCGGCCTTGCCCATGTTCATGAGTACTTTCGCGCCGGCCTCTTCGGCCCTCAGATTCGCCGGGCTGGAGAACGGAGCGGCAACGATAGCACCCGTACGCAACATGGCCGCGGCGGCAAAGAGATCGCCCGTCTGTATGAGCGTCACATCTCGTCCGGGCTCGAGCCCTTGCTTGCGCAAAACATAACGCATCGTGAAATCAGTGGAGGAGCCGAAACGTGTGACTCCGACTGACTTCCCACGCAAATCATCGAGAGTTTTGATCGCCGGTAAGGCCATGATGTAGAACGCAGGGACTTTGACCATGGATCCGAACATAACGACGTCCGCTCCACCCAAACTCGCATCCACAGCGGCGCTTCCCGCAGCCCCTGCGACGGGAAGATCGCCTCCCAGCATCGCTTGCACCATGAGCGACCCGGACGCGATCAACACCAGATGAGAATCGATGTCGTACTTTTCGAAAAGCCTCCCCTCTTGGGCGACCCAGAGACCCGCGAAAACTCCGCTCGCGCTACTATAGCCGATGGCGAGCCGGTCTTTGGCCTGCACCGGCGAAATCAGGGCAACTCCCAGAAGGATACCCCAAGCGACAGCAAACCACTTTTTCATGCTGATTCCTTTTTTAGCCGCGGATCGTAGAGCTATCGATCACCTTGAACCGTTTGAACGTTTTGAACGGCTTGAACGGACTTTATTTTGTTCGAGGGACGGCTGCCCAGGCTTCTATCTCGATAAGCATGTCCGGCAGGTCGACCCCTACCCCTCTGAGTAAGGTGGCCGGTCTCGGATGCGCCCGAAGGTCAGGCTCATTCTGTTCAAAAAAGGCGTACATCTCGTCGCGCATGTCGAACACGTCTTCTCTGCGCTTCAGAAAATAACGAAACATGACGATGTTTTTCAGGCTGGCGCCCATGATCTCCAGATTATTCTTAATATCATCCAAGCACTGGCGCGTCTGTTCTTTGATGCCGCCCACGACTTTACCTCTGCCGGCGCGCTCCTGGTCGGGAGTTCTACAGGGCGCATCCTCAAAAGGGTCTCTGCCGGTGGATCCGGAAAGAAAAAGAATATCGACGTCTCCTTTCGTGCGAAATCCTGTCGCCCAGTTCATTTTCTCTTTGTGGTAATGCGGCCAAAGTGTGCCCCAGTCGTATTCGACTTTTTCCGCTTTCTGCTTCGCGAGGGATTCAGGGTTCTGTGCCATTTTCAATGCATCCTCCGTTCAAAGGATTCGACCAAAGCGAAACCATATCAACCATAAAATCACTGTCAAGGTGAAAATTCTGCCGCTCCATTAGAACATTGC
>CAVTUQ010000045.1:0-62355 GCA_963737905.1 uncultured delta proteobacterium
CTGAGATGAAGGGCAAATTATGAGTCGGGGAATGTCGCTGACAATTCTCTGAGCCGCTCTTTGGCGTTCTCAAGAATCGCCGCGCCGTCGCCGGGAAGAAGAATGTCGAAATCGAGAGCCAAGAGAGATCTCACGCTCGCGCGCAGGCGCGCGGGATCGTCCACCACTTTTTCCGGAAGTAGCTTGCATCTGCCCGGCGGGTCACCGACCACGGCATCGCCGACGATGAAGATTTTCTGCTCCGGCCAATGGAGCACCACTTCGCCCGGCGACTTGCCCGGTGCGCCAACGACAACCAGGGGGCCGATTTTATCGCCGAGATTTAATTCATCGTCCAGCTCGGCGCCTTCCTTGCGGGCGTGCGGCGCATCCGCCGCATGAATCGCGGTGCGCGCGCCAGTGCGCGCCCGCACCTTGTTCGCCGCCCGCGAATGGTTGCGATTGGTCAACAGAATTCGGCTGACGCCAAGCCGGGCAATCTCTTCGAGATCTCCGGCCGTCGGTTCCACGGGATCGATGCAGAGATTTCCGCCCGCGTGGAGAATCAGATGGCCGTTGAAGTTGTACCCGTGCGGTTCCGAAAACCACGGCCAGGTGAAGATGCCGTCAGGATCTCGCGCATCGCTTACCTCCGTGGGAGTGAGGTCGAAAAGAGAGGACTCGGAGTTTGCACCGCGGAGACGCCGAGGTCGCCGAGGGTAGAGTTTGAAATGATAAATCTCTTCGTACTCTGTGCCTCTGCGGTGAATATTCCTTCACAGTAAACCCGGAAGAACCAAAAAAGACAAACCGAGGATGGAAGATCGATGATTAGACCTCGCGATCCTCGATCCTCAATCCTCGATTCTCCATCCTCGATTCTCAATCCTCATGGTGTTGGTGCGTATGGCCGCGACCGTGCTCGCTGTGGCGGAAGATCAGCGACTTAATCACCACCGGCACCGCCTTGGCATCGGGAAGCTCCTGGCCGATGTCGACGAAATCAAAATCCCGGAGATCGATGCCGTCGATGGAAATAATCCCGGCGCCGGGTAACAACTCGCGTTCAATGATATTGCCCATCAACTTGGCAATATCAGCATCGAAGACCAGCACCAGTGGCTGGCCTTGATCCACATGTTCTTTCATGGCGCCGACCAGTCCTTCTGCAAGCGTCCGGATCAGCGGATAAGAGGGACCCAATTCCCAGCGAATCGCCAACGCTACCGCCCGATCACCGTCCTCAATGTCGTAACGCTGCAATGCTTTGTTGACCGAGGTCTTAATCTCGGTGGAGGTGATTCCCTCGGTCTGCTCAAATTCCGGTGTGATGACCTGGAGGTTCCTAAGAGGCAGCAACTCGGGATGAGAAAGATAGATCGTGTTGCCGCTCACCTGTACGGTATATTGCGAAGCTCCGATAACCGTCGCGCGAATACGCACTTCGGCCGGCCTTAGAGGAATATTGCCGCCGCCGAGCTTGTTGGCACGCTCGCGCACGCGCCGGCCGAACTGAACTCCGAGATCACCCAAAGGGCGTTTTTCGTAACCGTAAATGTACTCGGAAACACCGCCCGAGAACATGATCGCGTGGATCCGATCCTTGAACTCGATGTTGGGCGTAAGCAGCAGATCTTGCACCTGAGGCGAGATTTTTCCCCGCTCCAAGACCTCGAAAAGCGAGTCGCAGAGCACCTGTGAAAATTTCTCTTTATCAGCCTCGCTCATCGTGCCGCCTAGGCTCAGAGAAATACCAGCTATCTTGGCGATCTTGAGGGCGGTATCTTCCAACCGGTTGATCTTGCCGTTCTCGTCCATTGCCACCAGGCGCGCGCCCACTTCCAGCGCGCAGGTGTCGATGACCTTTCCTTGCTGGACAATAGCGATCTTGCTCGTTCCACCGCCGACATCGACGTTCATGACAGTAAAGTCGCCGCCCTCATGATAGGTCATGTGGACCGCGCCTGAACCGTAAGATGCTAGAATCGCCTCGAGGTTATGCCCCGCTGTGGCGCAGACGAATTTCCCGGCTTCAGCCGAGAACAGCGCTGAGATGGCCTCGGCATTTTTCTTTTTTGCTGCTTCGCCGGTAACGATGATCGCGCCGGTGTCGATATCGTTGGGCGTCAAACCGGACTGGCGGTAGGACTCATGGATGAACTCATTCAATTTGTCGGTATCAATCGTTGTTTTGTCGACGTAAGGAGTAAGCAAGATCGGCGATTCGTGAATAATTTCGCGCTTCACCACTACAAAGCGGCTGGAAAGCGCGATGCCCTGGCGCCGCAAGGTCAGGCGGGAAAAAATCAGGTGCGACGTGGATGAACCGATGTCGATGCCAACCGAGTTGAGGGTGATCCTTTCGGAGCGCCACATCGGATGGTCTTCATCCATGGGCATGCCACCTTCTTCACCAAACTCGTCTTCGTCCTCTTCATGCAAATACAGGGTTTCGGTTTCGAGATTTTCCATGCGCGTTGTTAGTTCCTTTCGCTTTCTTTTCAACGAGGTAGATCATGTGTGCATAACACAATAGGGCGCGTCTTTCTACTTGTCATGAGCGATGCCTGCATAGGATAGACAAGCCCTTTATTCAGCGATAATATGACTGGACTGTAAGCCATGGGCCAGGAAGAATATCAAGAACTCGCGTCGTTCCTGAAGCGATTTATTCGCCGCTTCAAACTTTTCCAAGGGATCGAAGGAATCTGCCTGACGGCAACCTGCGCCCTGCTGCTTTTCGCCCTCGGGCCGGGGGTCCAGCAAATCAAAGGTTTTGTTCCCTATGCGCCGCTGGCGTACAGCATCGTGACTGCGGCGGTGTTGTTGTTTCTTTTCGGTTGGACCGTAATCCGTTTGTGCCGCCGATTCTCTCAAGAACGGGCTGCACTGTATATCGAGCAAAAACAGCCCAAGCTTCGCAATAATTTGATCAACTCGCTGCAGCTTTACCCTGAGGTCGTCGCCGCCAAGGAAGCCTCTGGTTTTTCAACTTCCATGGTTCTGGCCCTTTTGCGTACCACGCGCAAACAGCTCTCAGCGCTGCAGATAGATCAGTTGATCGACACCCGGCGGGTCAAAGCCAGCCTGCGTCTGCTTGCGGCGTTGTTCGTACCGGTCTTGGCCATGGTTTTATTCAATCCCTCTTGGGTCGGGGAAACTTTTAGCCTGCTCACTCGTCCGCTGGATCATCTGCCGCCGTCCAAGACCGCTATCGAGGTGAATCCCAAAGGACTCCGGGTCGTACGCGGTTCGCCGGTGACCATTCAGGCCTCCACTTCGGGGGCCATTCCAAAGTCCATCGACCTTATTATTTGGAGCTCCACCAATGAGCGCGGTGAGCCCAGCACAGAAGAGAAAGTCGCCATGGAAAATTTGGGTGAGGGAAAATTTACCGCGACCCTCAACCGGCTGGGCAAAACTCTTCGTTACCGTGTGGCCACGGGTGCCTTTTCCTCCCCGACGTATACAGCCGAAGCGATCGATCCGCCGGAAATCGGCAATGTTCAGATCACCCTTTATCCGCCGGCCTATACCGGCCTTGGCTCGGTGGCCCTATCCGGGGGGAATGTCGAAGGCATCAAAGGATCGACCCTCCGAATTGACGCCTTGAGCACCAAGGAAATCGTCAAAGCCGAGATCGTAATGGAGGATGGCAAGCAATTGCCGCTGAAAATCGACGGCAAGAAGCTACAGGGAAATCTGGTTCTGTTTCAGTCCCAGCAATACCGGATTTTGGTGCAAGACGCGCTGGGATTTCGCAATTCACCCATCGCCTACGAGTTGAAAGTGAAGCCCGATGGTTTTCCCACCATCGATCTGCTGCGACCGACGGAGGATCTAGAAGTCAACGGCGACGAAGTCTTGGCATTGGAATACAGCGCGCGGGACGATTTCGGCATCAGTGAAGTCAACCTGGTCGTCAAAGTAGGAGATCGCGAAGACAAGATTCGGCTCCAAAGGGATGATGCCAGGCGGCTGGTACTGCGGGATCAGTTCAGATGGGATCTCGGCAAACTGCCGCTAGGCGACGGCGGAGACGAAGCGGTCTTTCACTTGGAAGTGCTGGACAACGACACCATCTCCGGCCCGAAACTCGGCACCTCCCGGGCCCTCCGGCTGCGGCTCAAGAATCTCAAGGGCGAACATCAACAAGTCGCCGAAATGATCCGGGATCTCAACAACCGCATGGTCAATTCCTTGGCCGATCATCTCGAAACGCCGCTGCCGGGAGAAAAAGATTTCGAGCGGGCGAAGGAAGCCGAAAAAAAGCTGGAACAAAATCTCGCCGAAGCTTTGAAGCGAACCGAAGAGGTGATGCAGCGCACCGAAAAAGACCGGATGTCCGACTTTGCCACCTGGACCGATCTTGAGGCTTTGAAACGGAATCTTCAGTTCACCAAAGATGAGCTGCTGAAAAAACAAGAGCAGGCTTCGTCCGCGGACGACAAGATGAAGGCCCGCGATGAGATATCGTCTGAATTGGAGCGGATGTCGCTACTTTCCGAAGATATCGGCAAACGACTCAAGGCCCAGGAACTGGCGTCGACGGCGCAGGACCTGGCGCGCAGCCAGGAGCGGCTCATGGAGTCGCTGGAGAAACTGCAGAGCGGCGACAAGAACATCGATTCGATCATGAAGCAAATCTCCGAGCTGGCCAAAACGTTGGCGGGCCTCCAGCAGGCGCTTTCGCAGCTCGCCCAGCAAATGCCGGATGATTTTATGAACATGGAGTCGATGCAAAGCCTGGGCTTCAACGAAATGTTCTCGGCTCTGGAAGAAATTCGCAAAAAACTCATGGAGGGCGACATTGAAGGCGCGCGGCAACTGGCCCGGGAGTTATTCAATCAAATGGCCTCGATGGTAGCGTCGTTGCAAAATTCACAGCGCTCGGCCATGGCCTCGAGCATGGGCCGGATGCAAGGAGAAATGTCGCGCTCGGCCAGCGAGCTGCAGGAAATCGCTCGTGAGCAGCAAGAAATCTTGATGGGAACCGAGGGGGTCAACAAATCGGCGCTGAGCGAGCGGGATACCGCGCTCAAGGAAAAGCTCGACCGTTTCTTGGAAAAAGCCAAGAACGAGCTTGGCCAACTGACGGAGCTCTTCCCCGACCGAGAAGGCCCGGACGATCCCAGCGTGCTCGAGAACCTGGACGATGCCACGATGAATCAGCTGCTCAAGAATCTCATCGCGAAGTTGCTCAACAAAGATTTTCCAGGCTACGGCGAGGGGGACGCACTCGCGAAAAAGGAACTGAGTAAAAAACGCACTTCGACCCAGGAACCAAGGGCGCGGCGGGCGGAAAATAGCCTAAAGAGCTTAAAGTCTGAGCTGGATGCTCTCATGGGCGAGCCTGCTCAAGCCCTCAAAGATTCCGATAAGAAAGATCTCAGGGATCTATCGCATCGGCAAAGCGTCTTGCGGGAGCGAACCCAAGAGTTGCATGAAAAGCTGGAATCATTGTTCCAGCTCTTTCCATCTCTCGACCCGAAGATCGTCCAGGGCATCGGCGAAGCCGGCAATTCTATGGGCAACGCTAAAGATCGCCTCGGCCAGCTCGATTCAAGAGGCGCCGTGCCACCCGAGCGCGACGCGCTGGAGCGACTATCCCAATCGCAGCAGCAGATGCAATCCGCCATGCAGCAACTGGCGCAGCGTGGACAACTCGGTAATATGCCGGTCACCCGGCTTTTCCGGCAGGGCCGGTTCCTCCCTTCCGGGATGCTTGTCCCGCTTCCGGGTATGCCGCAATTTCCGGAGTTCGACGTTCAGGGCGGTTTTACCGGACTGGACACGGAGAAGTTCCGCCTGCCCGGGAAAGAAGATTACAAAGCGCCACGCAATTTCCGCGAGGAGATCCTGGAGTCTCTCAAACAAGGGGTCCCGCCGCAAATGAAAGATCAGATCGAGCGTTATTTCAAAAATCTCTCAGAGTAGTTACCCCTTGAAGTATCCGGTAATTCTTTTCTTCTTTTGGTTCGTCGCCTTCGTTCCGACGTTCAATCTGAATGCGGCCGAAATTGAACCCCCATTCAAGCAGGGTGAAGAGCTTCTCGATGGCTGGCACATCGCACAAGCGGAAGAACTCGCCGCGAAGGCGCTCCGCGAAAACCCCAAATCGGCCGCCGCTCTAGAATTCGATGGCCGGGTGAAGTTCTATCAGGGGAGATATCAAGAGGCGCTTAAGTCCCTGGAACAAGCACTCGCCCTCGACTCCAAGGACCAGCGTCGTCAGGGGTGGAAGCTTCTGGCCCAACAGACCCAGGACGTCATCAAAACCCTCAAACGCTTTGAAAGCCCCCACTTCGTTCTATTCCTTGACGAGAAGCGCGATGGGATTTTGGCTTCCTACGCCCTCGAAACCCTGGAGAAGAGTTATGAAGCGATCGGCGCGGAGCTAGGCTATTATCCAAAGGAAAAAGTCCGCGTTGAGATCGCCCCGGATGCGAGCGCCTTCAACGCCATTTCGACACTGTCGCTGCGGGACATCGAGGAAACGGGCGCTGTCGGCATCTGCAAGTTCAACAAGCTCATGATTATATCCCCGCGGGCGCTGAGCTTCGGCTATCGCTGGGTTGATTCCATGAGTCACGAATACGTTCACTACGCCATCGTTGCGCTCTCCAACAACGAGGCACCCATCTGGCTGCACGAAGGGATGGCGCGCTTCTATGAAACCCGTTGGCGAAAAGCTGTTCCTCCGAAAGACGCCGCCGAGGACTATCTGACGCCGGCCAACCAGACCCTATTGGTTCAGGCGCTGGAGAAAAACCAGTTTGTCGGCTTTAAGAACATGGAGCCGTCTTTGATCCGTCTCGAAACCCCGGAGCAGGTGCAGCTTGCTTATGCCGAGGCCGCATCCGCCGTCGATTTTATCAACCAAAGCAAAGGCCGAGCCGGTATCCGCGAGCTGCTCGCCACTTTGCACAATCAGCCAACACCCCAAGCCGTCGAGAAGGTTTTTGGCATGTCCTTCGATGTCTTTGAATCTCGCTGGAAGAGTTTTCTCAAGGGTAAGGGTCTAAAAGAGATCGAAGGGAGCCGGGTCCGCAAGCTTAAAGTCAAGAAGGACCAGCGAGAGGACGAAGAGGCGGTGGAGCTCAAAGAGATTCAATCGGCGGTCGCGCGCCAACGAACCTACTTGGGCGACCAGATTCTCGGCAAGGGCAGACCGGAGGCCGCAGCCCGCGAATACCAGCGCGCCTTGCAAGCCAGTCCCAACTCGCCGATTATTCTCAGTAAACTGGGACGGGTTTTGATCCAGATGAATCGTTTCGACGAAGCGATCGCGCCGCTGAAGAAGGCGCTGGATGTAGACCCAGATAGCGCCAATAGTTATGTGCAGTTGGGGCGCGTTTACCACGCGACCAAGAATTATCCGGAGGGCCGGAGCGTTCTCGAGGAAGCCGTGCAAATCAATCCGTTCAACCCCGTTATCTACCGGATGCTTGCCGATATCTATCCAGCCCTGGGAGATCAAGATAAAGCTAAACAGGCGAAGGCAACGCTAGATAAATTGCTAAGCGCCAAGTGAAAAAGGAAACTGGATGGAGTCCACCGAAATTCAGCAACACGAAATCGCGGAAATAGAGGAATTTGCCGACAAGCGCGACACCATGATCGGTGAGATTCGCAAGGTGATCGTCGGCCAAGATAGAGTTATCGAAGAGGTCTTGATCGCTCTCTTTGCCAAAGGTCATTGCCTTCTCGTCGGCGTGCCGGGTTTGGCCAAAACGTTGCTCATCAGCACCTTGGCGGAAATTCTCGACCTGGAGTTCAACCGGATTCAATTTACACCGGACTTGATGCCTTCCGACATCACAGGAACGGACATTCTTCAAGAAGATCCGGCCACGGGAAGAAGGCAATTCCAATTCCTGAAGGGACCCATTTTCACCAATATTTTGCTCGCCGACGAAATCAATCGGACGCCGCCGAAGACTCAGGCCGCGCTTCTGCAATCGATGCAGGAGTACAAAGTGACCGCGGGCGGAATGACCTATCCGCTGGATCTTCCTTTCTTTGTTTTGGCGACCCAAAATCCCATCGAACAGGAAGGGACTTACCCCCTTCCTGAGGCCCAACTCGACCGCTTCATGCTTAACATCGAGATCCGCTATCCCGATTTCGACGACGAAGTGCAGATCGTCATGCGCACAACCTCGGTGGCCAAGCCCATGCCACGCAAGGTCATGGAAGGCCCCACCATCCTACGCTACCAGGATTTGGTCCGGCGCGTACCGGTATCGCCCTTTGTCATCTCCTACGCCGTGGCCCTGGCACAAAAGTCCCGCCCGCAGAATACAGAGGCTCCACAATTCATCAGGGATTACGTCGAATGGGGTGCCGGCCCTCGAGCTTCACAGTATTTGATCCTGGGCGCGAAGGCGCGCACGATTCTCCAGGGCCGCTACGCAGTTTCGGTGGAAGATATTCAGGCCCTCGCACCCTCGGTGCTGCGCCACCGGATCTTCCCCAACTTCAAGGCGCAAGGCGAAGGATTCTCGTCCCTCGACATCATCAGCCGGCTGCTTAGTGAAGTGAAGCCGTCCGAAGACGGCAAGGCCGCACGCTAGCAGTCTACTGAAAAACCCTCATATGCTTCGTTGCGCTCGACCGATTTCGCGTCAACGTACAAGAGTACGCCTCCGCTCACCGATCTTCGCGCGCCTCGCCTATGAGTCTTTTTGAGTAGACTGCCAGGATTTAAATAGCGGACTCCTATTGAAAATTAAAATTTGAGATTTGGAGCGCACTGAGAATTCTGATGCCCCTTGGGCGTACACGATCAGAAACCTTCGACGCAATTGAAATCCGCGGCGGGTCTGAGTTCTTGCTTCGAAGCAAGGAGGCCCTGGAACTCCTTAGACCTACGAGCCGATTTGCGGAGATTCGAAGCAACCTGGGATTAATCCGCCAGGGCCGCCGCAGCGGCATGAAGGCTTGGGCGGAAGAACCAACCTTCGTCGTCGGCAAGCGCACCTGGAAACATTCCGCTCTTTGGTACGCTGGCGCCATTGCCCACGACGCCCATCACGCCAAACTCTATGCCGACGCCAAGAGGGCCAAGGGAGGTGAAGAGCCGGACCTGGACTCTTGGACGGGAACTGAAGCAGAGAAGAAGTGCCTTGCTTTTCAGAGAGCGGTTCTGCTGGAGCTAAAAGCGGACCCAAAAACCATCTCCTACCTCGATGAATGCTGGAAGAATCCGACCTACCAAGGTCATAACCGAGGCTGGAAAAGCTGGCTAGATTATCTCAAACGGTGGTGGTAAAAGTGAATCAACTTCATGAACGATAAAAACTATTTTGATCCTAAGGTCCTCGCCGGCATCTCCAATCTTTCCCTCCGGGCGCGCTGGGTGGTGGAAGGAATGTTGTCAGGAGTGCACCGCAGCCGTTCGAAGGGTTTTAGCGTCGAGTTCGAGGAACACCGGGAATATTCGCCGGGAGACGAAATCCGGCGCATCGACTGGAAGGCGCTGGGAAAATTCGACCGCTATTTCATCAAAGAATACGAAGATGAGACCAATTTGAGAGCCTACCTTCTTGTCGATACCAGCGGCTCCATGGACTACGCTTCCGACGGTATCACCAAGTTCGACTACGGCTGCACCTTGGCCGCGTCCCTCGCCTATCTGATCCTGCGACAGCAGGACGCCGCCGGTCTAGTGACCTTTTCGGATCACATCGAAGCCTTTATCCCGCCGAAAGCCAAGCGAGATTATTTGTTGCAGATTCTTCATGCCCTCGAAAATCGCGGCCCGGCGGGAGAAACCGACGTCGGGAAGATTCTGGAAGAGATCGCTAGCCAGATCAAACGGCGCGGCTTGGTGGTGCTCGTGTCCGACCTTCTCGATGAGCCCGAGCGGATCCTCAAGGGCCTTCGTTTGTTTCGCTTCAAGGGGAACGACGTTATCGTCTTTCATCTTCTCGATCCAGCGGAATTGAGCCTCCCCTTCGACGGCAATATCCAGTTCGAGGATCTCGAGGAGCTGAATCTCAGAGTCGTGGCGGACCCTCGCGCCATCCGCAAAACTTATCAAGAGGTCGTTGAGGAGTTTACCAGCCGGATGCGCCAGGAGTGTCACGATAACGTCATCGACTATCAGCTCATTTCGACCTCCACCCCTCTAGACCAAGCGCTGGCGAGTTATCTGAGCTGGAGGGGCTAAGCCAAGCATGTCGGTTTTCTTTTTGCACCCCCTCTACCTGTTGGGGCTTCTCGCTGCGTCACTCCCGATTCTGATCCACTTGTTGAACCGCAGGAAACTGAAGCGAATTCGCTTCCCCGCTGTCCGCTTTATTCTCCTGTCGCAAAAACGAATCTCGCGGAGCTATCGCCTGCGCCATTGGTTGCTGCTCGCGCTTAGAACCTTGGCGGTGGTCTTGCTCGCCCTCCTCCTCGCCAATCCGATTTTCCAGACGGGGGCCGGTCTTTTCGCCGGTGGCGGCCCGGTTTCATTGGTCATCCTGCTGGACAACTCTCTCAGCATGACTTGGAGCGCGGATGGGAACGGATTTAAACAAGCCAAAGAGGCCGCGCGTTTCTTAATCGCCTCCCTCAACGACGGCGACCGCGCCGCCTTGATCCCGACCAACCTGAGCGGCAAGGAACGTTTTCGCCTCAAAGGCGAAAAGGAGGTTTTGTTCAAAGAGTTGGAGCGTATCGAGATCGCCGACGGCACAGCGAATTTTTCCGCCGCCCTAAGTAAGGCCTACGAATTACTGAACGAACCGGCAGGGCAAAAAGAAATCCGGTTGATTACCGACATGGGGTTGACCGGCTGGGATCAATTTACGACCTCATCTCTTAAGCAATATGATCCATCGATTCCATTGAAAACCATTCGAACGGGCAAACAACAGCCGCCGTTGAACGGCACCCTCAAAGAGGTTCGTCTTACAAGCCAGGGCGTCGGCGTTAATTTGCCGCTCCGTTTCGAAGCCACGGTTGCGAATTTCGGGACGGCGGAAATCAAAGACGCTCTGGTCCAGCTCAGCATCGACGGTCAGAACAAAGAGCAAAAGCTTACCTCTATTCCACCCCGGGGTGAAGCCGCCGTGAGCTTTCAAACTCAGTTGACTCAGGCGGGGCCACACAACGGCCGCGTGAGCCTTAAGAAAGATGGGCTCGCCGGCAACAGTGCGATCCATTTTGGCCTCGATGCCCAGGACAAGCTAAAAATCCTTGTGGTCGACGGCGATCCCCAGACGTCGTTGGTCCAGAGTGAAACTTTCTTTCTCATTCGCGCATTGAACCCCGCCGGCGAACAGGATTCTTCCCTTTACCTTCCCACAGTGATCATTGCCGACGGACTCAACGCAATTTCTTTGGACACCTACCAGGTCGTGATTCTTTGCAACCTGTCATCTCTCCCGGATTCGTTGGGGCCCAAGCTGCAGACCTATCTCCGTCAAGGCGGCGGGTTGCTCATCTTCGGCGGAGATCGAGTCCAAGCGGAAAACTACAACCTGAAACTGGCTCAATCTTCACCGCCCCTGTTGCCGGCGCCGCTAAAAGAGAAAAGGCTGGGACCCGAAGCCGGGGGAGAGAAGATCGATAGATTTGATGTCGCTCATCCTGCCCTGCAAAGTTTTTCCGATCCCATTTTGCTCGATTCCCTCAAATCGGCGCGGGTCTGGGGCTACTCCAGAACCGCGGCGCCAGGAAAATCAGCGCTCATCTCTTTGACCAATGGAGATCCGCTCCTCATCGAACAGAAAGTCGGCCCTGGACGCGTTATCTTCTTCAGTACCTCGGCGGACCGTGACTGGAGCGATCTGCCGGTTAAAACCGCGTATCTCCCTTTAATCCAATCCCTCACGAATTACCTGGCCGGCGGTAAGCGAGGCGCCATGGATCCAGGGATTACCGTTGGCAATCCAAAAGAGTTCTCCTTTCCACCGAGCACTGTGGGCAAGAGCCTGAAAATCATCAAGCCAAACAAGCAGGAAATAGAAGTCCCGTTGGTTCCCGAAAAAGACCGGGCCGCAGCGACCTATCAGGACAACGACCGCGCCGGAATTTATCGTCTGTCACTGCCGGCCGGAGGAGAAAAGGAATCCGGAACGCCTCGCCTCTACGCGGTAAACCCGCCGTTTCTCGAATCCCGTCTGGACGAGATCAGCGAGAGCGAACTGCAGGCGAAGCTTAAGCCGATTCCCGCCGAGGTGATTTCAATCGACGCCCTCCAACATGGCGGCACGCGCATGGACCTCGCTCTTCCCCTGCTAGGTCTCCTCATTGTAACGTTACTGACGGAAGGGTGGCTGGCACAACGCATCTAACCGCTGAAATGGCGTATGGCTTATCGCTTATAGCGTATGGCTTATGGCGTTTTGTTCCAACTATATGCCATAAGCTATCAGCCATATGCAGTAACTTTCTAGGGACTCATGACTAGACGCGATTTTATCCGTTTTCTCTTCAAAGGCGTTTTCGCGGCAGCTCTCGTGCCAAGAAACCTTGAGACGAATCCTAAAGATAAGCTGCCCATACAGTTTGTCTTTGCCCAGCTCAAATATCGCGGCGGCGACTGGAACCCGCACCCGTTGGCGGTCACCCCGCTGATGGACGAGCTGATGTTGCGCACCAGCGTTGAAGCCGCCACGGTCAGACACGAGGTTGCGATTGCGGACGGCGATCTTTTCAATTATCCATTTCTTTACATCGCCGGCAGATACGAGTTTGACCCCTTCACTCAAGAAGAGATCGAGATCCTGCGCCGGTTTCTCTCCTACGGCGGCTTTCTGCTCGTCGATGATGCCCTCGGCCAGCAAGGCTATGGCTTCGACAAGGCGCTGCGCAGAGAAATGCAGAGAATTTTTCCGGGTAATGACTTTAAGCGCCTTCCTTCCGGCCACGCGGCGCTCAGAAGTTATTACCTGCTCCGACGCATCGGCGGCGTACGAATCGTCAACCCCAACTTGGAAGGGATTACACTAGGCAACTCCACGCCCGTCATCTACTGCCAGAATGATCTCGGTGGCGCCTGGGAGCGAGACCAGCTGGGCAACTGGACTAACCCCTGCACGCCGGGCGGCGAAGACCAACGCAAAGACGCCTTCCACTTAGGCATCAACCTGATCGTCTACGCGATGACTGAAAACTATAAAGAGGATCTGATCCACGTTCCGTTTATTCGGAAACGGCTCACCCGGTGAACCATGCAGGATCTCTTTCTGATCGGCAGTCTTCCCTGGTGGCTCATCGTTCTGGTCGCCTGCGGAAGCGTTGCCCTGTTGATCCAACAGTTTCTCACGCTCAAGCAGCGGCTGGGCCTGGGGCAGAGTTGGTTCTTGGTTTTGCTCCGTGCCTGCGTTTATAGCCTGCTCGTCTTCTACCTTTTCGGTCCCGCCTTGGTGGAAAAGCGGGTAGCGAAATTGCGCCGGCCATTGACGGTTCTGGTAGACAGCTCACAAAGCATGTCTTTTCCTGCTAATCCCAAACCGGCGACAGACGGGCAACCCGCAAAGAGCCGGCTCGATCTCGTCAGGGAAAAGCTCTTGGCCGGTAAGGAGCCGTTGATCCAAGAGCTCAGCCGAGATTATGACTTACGTCTCTATCGTTTCGGTACCGCCCTTGAGCCCATCGCACCGGCGTCCATCGGGCAACTGAAAGCTCAAGATCAGGGAACGCGACTCTTGGAAGTGCTTCAGTCCGCCGCCCGAGAAGCCGGGGAACAGTCCGGCATCCTCCTTTTCAGCGACGGCATTGCCAACGGCGATAGGAAAACTCTGGATGGAACACCGTCTTTGCCCGTGCCCGTCTTCACCATCGGCGTGGGCGATACGGAGGGCTTTACCGACGTTCGTATCGCCGACCTACGAGCGCCGGAGTTCGCTTTCCGCGGACGGGAGGTGAAACTCGATTTGACGGTGCAAGCCTACGGCCTCAAAGGCAAGACCTTCCCTCTCTACTTTAACCGCGGCAAGAACCTGATCACCAGCCGTTCCATTAACGTCAATGCCGACCCCTTCGAGCAAAAAATTACCTTTAGCTTCACGCCAAAGGAAATCGGCGCCCACAGCTTTTCGCTGACCATTCCCAATCAACCGGGAGAGCAGATTACGCAAAACAACCAGAAGGATTTCAAGATCGACGTCCAACGCGACAAGATTCGGGTTCTCACTCTTTCCGGCTCTCCGGCCTGGAACTATCGATTTCTACGGATGGCGATGAAGCAGGATCCTTTGATAGAGCTTGTCTCCTTCGTCTTCCTACGAACACCGACTGACACTGTCGATGTGCCGGAAAATCAGTTGAGTTTGATCCCTTTCCCCATCGACGACATTTTCTTGGAGGAGTTGAAGAATTTCGACGTGGTCGTCTTTGACGACTTCTCTTATCGCGCTTATTTCAATCCTGTCTATTTGGACAAAGTAAGAGACTTCGTCCGCGATGGCGGCGGGCTGGCGATGCTCGGCGGCGCGCGCGCTTTCGACAGCGGCGGTTATGCGGACAGCGCTCTGAAGGACGTCCTCCCGGTGGAACTCGACGGTAAAGGGAGCTACCAAGCTCAAGGCACCGTGCATGCGGTTCTGACCCCGTCCGGAAGAGCCCATCCGGTTACCCGCTTGTTACCGGACCCGAAGGGCAACGAAGAAGCGTGGGCAAAAATGCCGCCTCTGACCGCGTTGAATCAAGTCCGCAGTGCCAGGGGAGAAACCCTCCTGTCTGCGGGAAGTAACGGTTCCGGCGCTACCGTGCCACTGCTGACCATCGGTCGTTTCGGCAAGGGACGCAGTCTTGCCTTGATGACCGATGATGCCTGGCGTTGGAATTTCATCGCTGTCGGAAATCGGGAAACTCCGCAAAACCATTTGAAGCTTATTCGCCAGGCCATACGTTGGCTCGCCCAGGAGCCATCCTTTGAACAGGTACAGATCCGGCCTATAGCGGTCTCCCGACCCGGCGAAAAAATTGCGATCAAACTCCGCGTGCTAAAGGACGACTTCACCCCGACCCGGCAAGCCGCGGTGCAACTGCGCGTCATCGGCCCGGAAGGCGATCCGAGCCTGGTGCAAACAGCCGCGGATGCAGAAGAAGGCGAATATACCGGCGCGTATACGCCGACGAGAGAAGGCTCCTACCGCGCGGAAGCGGAAGCGAGCCTGGCGGGAAAGGCACTGGGCAAGGACAGTGCGAGTTTTTCCGTCGCCTTTCCCTATGGCGAGACCGACGACGGCAGGCCTCGTCCAGAGCTGCTGAAACAGATTGCCGCGGCGAGTCAAGGAGAGTATATCCCCATCAAAGAGTGGAACGAAAAAACTCTCGACAGGATCGCCGCAAAACTGGAGAGCCACACGCCCTCGCAGATTATCGAACAGCGGCAAACCCGGCTCTGGAGCACGCTGTGGCCCTTTGCGATCGTCCTGGCGCTGTTGAGTATCGAATGGTGGATGCGGCGGAAGTGGGGAATGATTTAGTTACTGGTTTCAGGTTAAACGCGGTAACTGCGAAACACGGAACCTCGAAACGGCTGAGGACGCGAAAGACACGTGGCGAACCTAAAACTAGGAGCAACGCATTTCACGCTTCTGCTTTTGCTGCTCGCGTTCCCAACCCGCGTTCTCAGCTTTTGCCACGAGCTGGAAGTCGTGCAGGGCCAGTTCTTGCGGGTTGCGGCCACTGCTCCGGCTCCGGTTTCAGTGGAATGGATGGGCCACTCCACCTTTCAAATCACCTCGTCCAAGGGAACTCGGATCCTTACCGATCCGCATGGCGCGTTCGACCTGCCTCGCCCCACTTTGCCGCAGCACATCGTCACCACCAGTCACCAGCACGGCCCCCACAACAGCGTCCACATGGCTCCCGGAACGCCGGTCATTTTACATGGCCTGACGCCCGGAGGGGAGAACTGGCAGAAAATCTCCACCACCATCCGCGACGTGTCGGTTTATGTCGTGCCGGCGTTCCATGACAAGAGCCAAGGGATGCAGAGAGGCAAGAATGCGATCTTCGTCTTTCGCGTCGATGATATCTGCATCGCTCACTTGGGTGACCTTGGTCATCTCCTCACTCCGGACCAACTCAAGATGATGGGCAAGATCGATATTCTGCTGGTCCCCGTGGCCGGCGGTTTTTATACCGTTACGGCAAGCGAGGCGCGAGAAGTGACGAAGCAAGTGAACCCCAGAATAGCCATCCCGATGCACTACTGGTGGGAGGCGGCGGTCCCGGAATTCACCCAAGATATGCCGCGGGTCAAGACCACGAACAGCTCCGTGCTCAAGATTTCCAAGCCGGAGCTACCTCAGCAAACGGAGATCTTTGTTCTATCTTATGGCCAGTCTGAAACATCGCGTAGAAGATATTGATATCACTCTGGAGGAACAGCCATGAAAGCAATACGAGTTCACAAATATGGCGGCCCGGAAGTTCTAACCATCGAGGAGGTTTCTGTTCCCGAACCTAAAACCGGTGAGACCCGCGTGAAAATCGAAGCCATCGGCGTCAATTACATCGACATCTATCAACGCACCGGGCTTTATCCGCTGAAGACACCCTTTACCTTGGGAACGGAAGGGGCGGGAATCGTCGATGCGGTCGGACCCGATGTCACAGAAGTGAAAAAAGGGGATCGTGTGGGCTACGCGATGATCCCGGGGTCTTACGCTGAATACGCCATCGTACCCGCAGCTAGACTTGTACCGATACCACCCAGCATAGACGCGAGGTTAGCCGCCGCTCTTATGCTCCAGGGGATGACCGCCCATTATTTGACCCACAGCACCTATCCGCTGAAGAAAGGCGAGACGGCACTCGTGCACGCCGCGGCCGGCGGAGTGGGACTCCTCCTGATTCAAATCGCCAATCAGTTGGGTGCAACGGTTATCGGCACGGTCTCAACCGAAGCCAAAGCCAAACTCGCGAAAGAAATGGGTGCCGACCATTTGATTCTTTATACCCAAAGCGACTTTCTCGCTGAGGTCAAGAAACTCACCGATGGCCGCGGAGTGAATGTCGTTTATGACTCGGTGGGACAGACTACGTTCGATAAGAGCCTGGATTGCCTCCGACCAAGAGGTTACCTGGTCCTTTTCGGACAATCCAGCGGACCCGTGCCGCCTTTTGATCCCGGCAAACTTGCCGCCAAGGGCTCCCTATTTCTGACTCGCCCGAGCCTGGCTCACTATACGTTGGAGCGTTCGGAGTTGCTTCAACGAGCAAACGATGTTTTCAATTGGACCGCTACAGGGAAGTTAAAAGTGAGAATAGACAAGACCTTCTCCCTTTCCGAGGTAGCCGAAGCCCACCGCCAGTTGGAAGGACGGAAAACCACGGGCAAGGTTATTTTACTGACATGAAAACCCGAAGCTCAATGAACCGGTCGGGGTTATAGACCAGCGATCTGCTGTTCCGCCAGGAGCTCCTGCAACTTTTTGCGCTGATCGGCAGTGAGCAGCTCTTTCCCTTTCTGGATGGTACGGATGCGCGCGATCCGGAGATCGGCGCGCATCCGCTCGGTCTCCCGTACTTTTGCTTCGACCTTCGCCATATCGATCTTTTCTGCAATAAGAAGAGCATTGAGATCCATTTCGGCAACTCGAAGATCGGCATCCTTACGAATCGATTCCTTCTGGAAGTCGTTCCTCAATTGCTCGAGATTTTTGACTTGGGCGGCGGACAGGTCGAGCTTTTCGCGGTTGCGGAGAATAAAAGCGATCAGTGGCCGCTCCTCGCTCTTCATGGTGCCGGAACCCAAATAGTCTCCCCAGCGACCGAACCATTCTCGCAACTCGCGCGCAAAATCGTCCAAACCTTGCGCGAACTGCTGATTTATCAACGGCCCTGCTCCTTCAATGGCGGCGGCCGACCGAGGTAGAGCCACGAAGACTGATGACAGCAGGAATCCCAAAAGAGCTCGTCTCATCATTGGAACCTCCTAACCCATGTTTGCTCAGGAATTAGAACGCGTAGGCCTCGCAATGTCAATTACCAACAACCGGTCGTCTTGCTTTGATGAGCGCGGGCCAATCGGCTAAGCCGAAGACAATGGCAGACGGTTTTGTCCTTGACACCGCCGTCAATCCTGGCTTAGCGTCTTCTTGACGTAAGGAAGAACACCCAACGCCATTGACTGTTCGAAATAATGGTTTAGAAACCGAGTTGTTTGACATCCGCGTGTTGAATGCGCACGCTAAAAGAAAGTGGCAATTTCTAGAAAAAAGGAGGAACGATCATGATCACTCGCATGATTCTGGTTAGTGTTCCGAAAGAAAGGACTGCAGAGGCCGAGCGACTATGGAAACAAGAATGTGCTCCGTTGATGATCAAGCAACCCGGCTGCTTGAGCGAGCAGTTTTTACGGGGTCGCGAGAATCCGGGCGAGTTCATCTCACTCAGTACCTGGGAAGACCAGGCCGCCATCGACAGGTATCGTACGAGTGACGCCCATAAGGCGATTCAACAACACAGCCGCGCGCTGATGAACGTAGCCAAAGTCGAAGTGAAGACCTATGAGGTGATGGGCTAAGCGACACGCCGCGACGCATGGGGCACGCGGCTTTGATAGATTGATCAGAGCGGCGGTTGTTTATTCACGGACGAGTTCCACCGGACGTCGCGGCTCTTCGAGAAGTGCCCCGAGCCCCACGCAACCCACTGCCACGGCGCCGGCAAGTACCTGCCATGCAATCGGATACGATTCGCTCTTGTCGACGATAAAACCGAAAAGAGGCGTCCCCAGAGTAGCCGCCGCGGCGTTGATCGTGATCATCAACCCCAAAGCCGCGCCGGTTCTAGCTCTTCCAGCCAGCTCGCCGATCAAGGCGTAGGACACGCCTTGGTATCCGACTAGACAAAGACCCGAAAGAAATACGACCGGCAAGAGCAGAGAGAGCGGTGACTGTCGGCTCATGAGGCTCAACGCTACCAACAATGTGGAGCCCATGATGCCGATGATCAGCAGAACAATCTTCCTTCGCCCGCCGAAGAGCCGGTCGCTGGCCGCGCCCCAACCAACCCGTCCAAACATAGCGCCCGCCTGCGCGATCGCCAGCGCTTGACTGGCCCAGTAAGCGGAGAAGCCCATCGAATCCTTGAGGTAGAGCGGAAGATAGGTGATTAACGCCATCTGTCCGACGAGAAAGATCGCAGTCCCACAGCTCGCCGGCAAAAAGCTCCAAACATTCAGTGATCCCGGATCCTCCGGCGCAGTCAGATGCCGTGCCGCGGAAGTTATGTCCCGGTCTTCCGGTTCGCGCCACAGGGTTGAAAAAACGAAGCCGAAAAAGAAGTTGATGATCCCGAGGGCAGCCAACGCGCCGCGCCAACCGATAACCAAGACGAGCGGCGCGGCCAACAACGCCACAACCACGCCACCCGCCGGCACCCCGGTCTGTTTGATGCCCATGGCCGTCGCTCGCTCGTCGCGATCAAACCACTCCATCACCCCTTTAGTCGAAGCCGGGTTCAAAAAGCTGTACCCCAACCCGGCGAGAAAGAAGCTGGCAAAAGCCCAGGCGAAAGACGGGGCCATGGATGCGGCCACCGTACAGACACCGAGAACCACGTGTCCCTGCAGGGTCGTTTTTCGAATGCCAAGACGGTCCGCCAACCAGCCTGCGCCGAAAGACGCGCCGGTCATCGCCAGGTAAAATGCCGAAAAGAAGAGACCCACCTGGGCGCGAGAGAGTCCGAGCTCTTCTTGATAGAACGGCGCCAGCGTATTGATCCCGTACTGCGCCGTGGCACCGATGATGTGTGAAACACTGATGAGCGTTAAGATCGCCCAGCGAAACTTATCCTGCACAGCGGTGTTTTCTGACATGCTAGAGAGCAGCGTCTAGCTGGTTGCTTAAAAACTCTGTTTGCAGGCTGCTCAAAAAGACTCAGAGGCGAGGCGTGCGAGGGATCGACGAGCGGAGGCGTACTTAACCAGTACGTTGTAGCGAGGCGATCGAGCGCAACGAAGCATATGAGTTTTTTTCAGCAGCCTGCTAGTCGAAGACGGTCTGCGAGTAGGATGCAACGTCGATGAAAGCTTCAACGACACTGGGACCGTTGAGGCCAAGCGCCCAATCAAGGGCGGTGGAGAAATCTTCTGCGTTTTTGGCTGGCCGGCACGGCACGCCGAAGTAGTGCGGTGGAGACTCCACCGGCTTTCCTAGATAAACCCCGGAAAGCGTGTAGTCCTTGCGTTCCTGCTTTACTTTCATGAGTCCCAGCCAACCATCATTGAGGACAATGGTCGGCACCGCAAGATTCAAGCGCCGCGCCAACGCCAATTCACCGACGGTCATTTGGAACCCGCCATCGCCCACAATCGCTACAACGCGGCGCTGTGGGAAGACCAGTTTAGCCGCGAACGCCGCCGGCATGCCGTAGCCCATGGAGGACCACCCATTGGTCGCCAATAGTGTTTTCGCGTGATCCGTGCGCCACTGCGCAGCGATCTGATGGGTGTGCGCGCCGACATCATACGCCAGGATCCCATCGAGTGGAAGTTTTTCTCTGAGAATGTCCAACAGATCATGGGTCGAAAAACCGCCACCCTGTGGACGGAGCGATTGCTCTAATGTCTGCCGATGACGCCGCCATTCATCCTGATTCCATCCGTTGGCGAACGACGGCAGGTCTGCCATCGCCTCCATGGCCTGGTCAAGGTCGCAAGCTTTATTCCAGATCAGCGAAACCCCCTCGCTAATTTCCGCGGCTTCGGTGCTGATATGGATCACCGGCCGATTGACTGCCCACTCTTCGTAGTTGATTTCGATGGGATCGTAACCGACCGCCAAGATGAGGTCCGCCTTATCTGTGAATGCTTTCACGTCAGTCCGCCGTGCACGACCAATAACGCCAGCCCAGTTCTGATGGCTCTCCGGCAGAAAGCCCTTCCCGTGGAGGGTCGTAACGAATGGAATGTTTTGTCTTTCCAGGAATTGCAAAAGCGCTTTTGCATTTTTACTGCGGGTAAAGGTAAGGCCAGTAACGACTAAAGGTCTACGCGCGTCTTGCAGCGCGGCAGCGATCTTTTCTCCCAGTTCCGTCGAAAGATCGGGAATCTCAGGCGTCGGAATGGATCGGCGCCGGGTCTCGGTGGCCGCTGCCACCGCCACATCCTCAGGCAAATCGAGATGCACGGGTCCGGGCGGTTCGGTTACGGCAATGTTTAGTGCCGTCGCCAGGATGTCAGCGATGTCGCCATTTACGAAGGACAAACTGGCTTTGGTCAAGGGCTTAAACAATGTGTGGTGATCGATGCGCATCTGGATGTGCCGCCCTAACCAGGGTGTTGCAACGTTACAAGTGATGGCAAGCGCCGGCGATCGATCCAACCAAGCGCAACCGACGCCGGTCGCAAGATTGGTAGCGCCCGGCCCGAGAGTGGATGCGCAAACGCCGGGTGTTTCCGTGAGGTAGCCCACCGTGGCCGCCATAAAACCCGCGGAGCTTTCGCTGGCCGTGAGGACGAATTGAATCGAGCTTTGACGGAGCGATTCGATGAGTGGCAGCACCGGTCCACTGGGAACACCGAAGACCCAACATACCCCGGCTTCTTCTAGTATGCGCACTAGAAGATCAGTGTTTTTCATGCGTGATTAAGTTCCGATCCGCACAGGATCCACGACATCTTGCACCGAGCGAATGATCGACAGAGCAGTCAATTTTCCGGTTTTTGGATTCTCGCTCGGAACATTCTCGATGTGAACATGAAGCCGGCCGAACTCCCCTTCGACTTCAATGTCATGGCAGTTGCGCTGGAGTCCGGGAACGGCCAGGATGCGAATCCGCGTCTGGTCCGGCCCGATGCCGGCCAGGCTCACGGCAGCTGAAACGTTCACATTGGCCGGAAAGCCTTTGCACGCTTCGCGGGCGGTGCCGGAAAAAACTTCTTTCTCTTCCGTTAAACCAGCAAGCCCGATCCCCTTCTGCAGGAGATAGGGCGCGCCCTCGAGTCCTTTGGGCGGCTTGCGCGTCGTCATCGTCACATGTGTGATCTGACCGACACAGGCCGACTTGATGCCGTCCAGACCGGCAATGGCGCCGGAGGGTACGTATAGACGACAGCCGGTTTGTCGGGATTTTTCGATGATCTCGGGATAATCCAGCAGCGCACCGACGCTGATCACCATGAGATCTTTGCCCGCGGCGAAGACAGCCTCTGCCAGTCTCGGTACGACAGCGCCGCCGGCCGCCTCGACCACCAAATCAGAGGCAGCGATCAAATCTTGCAACGACAAATAAGGCGCGGGTCGCTCGAACGTCGACAGGAAGTTTTGCGCGCTTTTTTCGTTACGGCTGGTGACGCCGGCGATACGCACGGATAAGCGGCCGCTTTCCACCGCCTTGAGAAGCGCCCGCCCAATGGCGCCACAGCCGACAATGCCGATTGATTTCGTTGCCATGATTGTGGATGCCTTTGCTAGCCGACTGTCAAGATTGCCTAACTATGGGTTTTAATTCGGCAGCACTTTAATGTTGATGGTGGCGGAGAGGTCCTTGCCATAGGAACGATGGAGGCCGTCTGCGAACTGGAGCGTCAGTTTGTAATCGCCGGGAGGCAAGTCCAGAACTGCTTCCGTCTGTCCTTTTCCGAAGTGTCTGTCGGCATCGTCCGTCGGAATTACTTGACCCGCAGGAATGAAGTCCTTGTTAATCAAAATATGATGATGTCCTGTGCCTTCCACGACCTCGCCGGCCGGCTTGACTTCCATTCCCTCCACACCCATAACCACTTTGACGGGTCCTTTGATTTCGGCGCCGTCTTTTGGCTCCGAAAAGAATACCTTGCCCTTGGGTGCCTCTTTCTTCCCACAGCCAACGACTAATAGGGTCGTCATACAAATCACTGACAAACTTATTCGATATACGTTGCGCATTTCCTGACCTCCATGGGCTAGTATAGAAACCCCCGCTGAATCAAGATCATCCGCCGGAATGCCGGCCCCATCGCCAAGCCTTACATCAGGCGCGATGTCTTGGCAATGCTGGCGGATACTTTTTACTCGTCTGCGTGTCACGAACGGACTCTATCCCATGCGGGAGGTCATCAAGCTGCAATCAGTCCACGCCCCGGACTCAATAGCTACATTTTATAGAGCATCCAGTAAACAACAACTCCGGTGACGGAAACGTAAAGCCAGATGGGAAACGTCCACCGAGCCATGCGCCGATGGGCGGCGAATCTTTGTTTGAGCGCCCGTCTTAACGTGATGAGCGCGAGCGGAACGACCGCCACTGCCAGCATCGTATGCGTGAGGAGAATCGCGAAATAAACCGTGCGAATCCAACCCAGGCCTTTAAACGGCACGGACCCGACTTGGTAGTGGTAGACGAGATAAGAAATCAAAAAAAGACTCGAGCTGCTGAAGGCCGAAAGCATGCACGCTTTGTGCGCCTTGATGTTTTTAAACTTGATGAAAAGAAATCCGAGAATCAAAAACGCGGCGCTGACGGAATTCAGCGTCGCGTTAACGGCGGGTAACTGAGAAACTTCGATCAATGGGGATAGATGTCGGGCATCAACATCAATATGAGGAAAACACAGAGCACAAACGGGCTCAGCGCGACCAGCCCCAAAGTGCGCGTCTCAAACTTGAGGTGCATGAAGTAGAGCGCCACCAATGCCGCTTTGGTGATTGCCAAGACCACGAGAAGGGCCAGGATCGCCATCCTGTGAACCGGCATATAAATAACCCCGAGCTCGATAACGGTCAAAATCGCCAGCCACCAGAAGACGGCCATGTAGTTGGGTTCCTTGTGCGTCGTATCTGTCATCACAGAGCTCCTATCCCTTGGCGCTAGACCAGGTATACGAAAGTAAAGATCAGTATCCAGACCAGATCGACGAAATGCCAGTAGAGGCCGGCGATCTCCACATGTTTTGCTTGATAGCGGCCGCGGGACACCGCTGCTAAAACGCAACTGTTATAGATAACGCCTCCGGTCACATGCATGCCGTGGAAACCGGTCAGAACAAAAAACGTCGTGGCGAATAGATCTTTGCCGAACGCGAGATTATGATGAGGCAGCACTTCTGTAATCAAATGGTGCCACTCGAAGGCCTGACACCCCAAGAATACCAGTCCGCCCAAAATCGTCAGTCCCAGAAACTTTCTGAACCGCGGCTTGTCGCCTTGCTGGATCGCCGACAGGGAAAGTACCATCCAAATGCTGCTGACGATCAGCAGGAAGGTCATGAACGCGGTTAAATTAATACCCAATACCGCAGACGGCACCGGCCAATTCTCGCTCGCGTGGCGCAGGATGCCGTAGCCGACGATCAAGCAGCCGAAGGTCATGGCATCGGCGGCCAGAAAGAGCCACATTCCAAGTTTGCCCCAACTCTCAGGGGTCAGGGGAGATTCTTGAGGCTCCACTCCCACGTGTATTGCAGCCGCTTCACTCATCGTCCACTCTCCTCCGGGTTCAGAGCCAAATGACCTAGGGGTTGGGTCGCCGCATCGCTTTCTCGCTTTGCCGCCGAACGCCGATAGGCGTAAACCAGACAACCCGCGATGGAACCAACGACCGCGTAAGGGGTAGCCATGAGAAAGAGCACGCTCCAGTTGAAAGCCTCTTCTATCGGACCACCGTCGCCCGCCCAGCAGACGGCGCAAGCGTTAGCGATAGCTGGACTGTACGCGAGCACCGCAGAAAAACTTAGCAAACCAAACAAGATTTTTAGCCTCATAAAACGTCCTAGTCGAAAAAGTATCGTAACGTTTCTTGGGTGTCAACCAAAAGCGTTAAAGGAGATAGACCAGACCGTAAAGCACCGGCCACAAAGCTACAACAAACGTCCAGTAGAGACCGCAGGTCTGCAGACCGACATGGCGTTCCTTCGAAAATCGCCCTCTCTCTGCGAGTACGAAAACTATCAAAAGCCAGGTCAATGCGCCGACAACATGGAGCCCGTGAAAGCCAATCAGCGTGTAGAAGAGTCCACCATACACACTGCTGGAAAGCGTCAAACCGAAATGGAACAGTCGAACCCATTCATAGCCCTGAACCGCAAGAAAAATTCCACCTAGAATCGCCGTGAGTCCGAGCAAACGCATCAGCCTTTTTCGATCGCTCACGAGCACCGCTTTCACGGCGCGGCGCATCGTCACCGCGCTGGCAATCAAAATCAATGTGTTGACCCCGGTCACACCTATCGGAAGACGCGGTTGAAAAGGGGGCGGCCAAATCGGCGCACTCACACGAAAAATAATATAGGCGCCGATGAGCCCGGCAAAGAACATCGCCTCCGCGCCGAGAAACACAATAACGGCAACCCAAGCGTTGCTGCCGATGGTAACCTGGGGCCGCACCGGCGGCGTTGGCGGTTCACCACCGCCAAAGGTCGGTTGTTTCGCTTCACCGGGCGGGTGCGCTTCATCGAGCCGCTGTGCTGTTGAACTTCGGGCCATTGAACTTGCTTCTCGAACAATCTCTCAATAGATAATGATGAACACAATCACTGCCGCAATATAGAGCAAGATCAGCAAAGCCAAAATCAAACCCAGGCGCCGGTTTTTAAGCTGCGTACCCTCGGGCTGTTTCAACACGAGCTCACTCATAGCGGAACGCGATCCAGCGCCATCATCAAGAGCAACACCGGCAAATAGATCAACGAGGCAAACAGCAGCCGGCGGGCGCCATGGGTCGTTGATTCCATAGCCAAACCGATTCCGCTGGCCAGGAACCCAATGCCGAGCACGAATGCCGTGACAAAATAGATAGCCCCGGCAAATCCAAGCAACGTCGGCAACAAGCTCACCGCGAGCAAAGCGGCAGAGTGGCTTATGACCTGGCGATGGGTACTCGCCCCATCGGGCTCGATCACTGGAAGAAATTGGATTCCCGCCTTGGCAAAATCATCTCGGTACAGTCGAGCGATGGCCAAAGTGTGCGGCACCTGCCATAGGAACATGATGGCGAAAAGCACCCAGGCATCGACTTGCAAGCTGCCTGTAGCGGCTACCCAACCGATCACCGGCGGGAGGGCCCCCGGGACAGCGCCAACGAGCATGCAAAGAGAGCTCCGGCGCTTCATTGGCGTATAGCAGAGCAGATAACTCACCGTGATCAAGGCGGTCACCCATGCGCTCTCAATGTTTACCGCCAGAGCCAGATAGGCGAGCCCCGCGATTGTGATCGCGGTTCCAAACCAGACAGCCTCGCGTGGTTGCACCCGTCCATCGGGTAGTGGACGGCGCCGCGTTCGTTCCATCATAGCGTCTGTGTCGCGTTCGAGAAACTGATTGAGTGCAAGCGTTCCCCCTGCCGCCAGCGCTGTTCCAAGCAACGTTTGCAGCAGGCGAAGATAGTCAGGAATTTTCTCCGAGCCGACGTAAAACCCTACAAGGGTCGTCACCAGCACCATAAAAACAATGCGGGGTTTCGTCAGCTCAAATAGATCCGTGAGCCGGCGCAGAGCACTCGCCCCAATGACATCCACCGTATCGGTAGTCAAACTCATCCAGACAACTGCTCCGTTAAAACTTTTGGATCGATCGAAAACCGTGGCCTTGACGTTGCGAAAAAGCGGTACACCCGCAACGTCAACAGCAAGCTCGTCGCCAGCATCAGCGCGCCCACCACCAAATGCGTGGTCGCTAAAATGACCAGAGTCCCATTCGCGAGCCTGAGCATCGACGTGAACTTTCCGAAATAAGATCCAACACCGAGCGTAAGTTGTAGGAGTAAAAGAGCTCCGAGAAGAAACGCCGGCCATGTCAACGTTGGAAGATTCCGGTGAAACCTCATCACTCGAAGGAGAATAAAGATGACGTGAATGGTCACCACCACCGCAAAAAATAAATGGGCGTCAACTCTTTCCCCCGTGTGTCTAACCACGGCGCCAAAAATAGCTTGAAGGTAGATCAAACCCGTTGTCGCGGCGCAAAGCCTGCGCAGTCGGCCGTCATCGATGCCAAGTTTGTCTTTCGGTTCGCCGGTCCATTCCGCGGACGTGAAAATAGCTAGACTGACCGTCAGAGCAAAAAACGCTTGGGCAAATGCTGCATGAACAATCGCCAGCGTGTGCTCGAGCAAGACGACGCGCAACCCGCCAATGACACCTTGGAGAATAACTAACAGCAGCGCCGCGACTCCGAGTCGTCGCAGCCAAGGTCGCCGCTCCTGGAGCCAAAACGCCAAGGTCAACGCAACCGTCAACAAACCGACGGCGGACGCGACCAAACGATGGCTGTGCTCGTAAAAAATATTTCCGACCATTTTGGACCATGGGTAAAGAAACATGTTGTACCCAAAGGTCGTCGGCCAGTCCGGTACGGCGAGGCCCGCACCCTTGCTGGTAACCAGGCCGCCGATAAAAAGCAGAGGGAAGGTCGCCCAAACGAGGACGACGGCGAGTCGATGGGGCCAAACACTCGCGTCCCCCGGACTGGGCTCGAAACCGGTGTCAACAGACATGGACGTGCTCTAATGGGCGCGAGCCGCGGCTCCGGCACCGAGTTGCTTATCCTGCGGCAACCAATCCTCCTTCACTTCGGGCGAGCTATATTCATAGGGGCCGCGGTACACCACAGGTTGGACCTCGAAGTTCCCGTGTGGCGGTGGTGAAGCTGCAACCCATTCGAGAGTGTTCGCTTGCCACGGATTCCTTTCGGCCTTCTTTCCAGCGAACAGGCTCCAGAAGAAGTTATAGAGGAAAAAAATCTGCGAGGCTCCGAGGATTAACGCACTGACGGTAATAAAAACATTCCAGTGCTGCATCGGCATGAGAAATTCATACTGAGTTGGGTTATAAATCCGCCGCATATGACCGGCAACTCCTAGAAAGTGCATCGGGAAAAAGGCGCCGTTAAAAAAAATGTAAGTCAACACGAAATGAATCTTGCCCAACCCCTCATTCATCGTCCGGCCAAACATCTTGGGGAACCAATAATAGACCGCAGCGAACAACGCGAAGATGATCCCTGCGACAACGTAATGAAAATGGGCAACAATGAAATAAGTGTCATGGATATAGATATCGACCGGCGTCGAGGCCATGAAGATCCCGCTGAGACCGCCTATGATAAAATTCGAAACGAATCCCAGGGCAAAAAGCATCGGCGTGGTGAAACGTATGTTCCCGCCCCAGAGAGTGCCGAGCCAATTGAACGTTTTGATAGCCGACGGAACGGCGATAACCATGGTCGTCATCATGAAGGCCGTCCCGAGCAGCGGATTCATGCCGCTCACGAACATATGATGGCCCCAAACGATCCAGGACAGAAAGGCGATGGCGATCATGGAAAAAGCCATAGCGTGATAGCCGAAGATCGGTTTGCGCGAAAAAGTTGAAAGCAGTTCAGAAGTGACTCCCATGGCCGGAAGCACTAAAATATAAACCTCCGGATGGCCAAAGAACCAAAACATGTGCTGCCAGAGCAGCGGCTCCCCTCCACCTTCCGGCAAAAAGAAGCTGGTTCCGAGCGTGCGGTCGAAGAGCAACATCGCCAAAGCCGCCGTCAACACCGGCAGCGCGAGCAGTAACAGAATGGCGGTAATAAAGAGCGACCAGACCATCAGCGGCATGCGAAAATAGCTCATGCCCGGCGCTCTCATATTGACGATGGTGGTAATGTAGTTGATGGAGCCCATCAGAGACGAGATACCAAGAATCATCAAACTTATGATCCAGAGATCTTGCCCCCAATCCACACCCGTATATTGGGCTCTGGCCGAAAGCGGCGCATAAGCTGTCCAGCCCGAGGCTGCTGGCCCGCCAGGAACGAGGAAGTTCGCGAGCATCACCACTCCGGCGACCGCCCCCACCCAAAAGGAAAGCATGTTCAACTTCGGAAACGCCATATCGCGCGTCCCAATCATCAATGGGATTAAAAAGTTGCCGAAACAGCCGACCATAATCGGCATGACCACAAAAAAGATCATGATGGTCGCGTGCATGGTAAAAAGGGCGTTGTACGTTTGCGGCGGAATAATCCCGCCATACATATACGGCTCAGGAATCCAATTGAAACCAGGAACGGCGCTCTCGGGCCACGCCAGCTCCCAGCGGATCATCATCGCCAGCGTTCCTCCAATCAACAACATAAAGAGTCCCAAGAATAGGAACTGGCGACCGATCATTTTGTGATCGGTCGAAAACACATAGGTGCGAAAAAACCCGAGTTCTTCATGGTGGGCATGAGCCGCATGCGCTAGGTCAGCCGCTACAGTATCGCTCATCGTTCAGAATCCTCCGTTACTATGCTTGGATGATTTCGCTAAAAGAATGGGATTTCCTATTGCGGTTTAGGGGCTAATTTCTCTGCCGCCCATTTTTGGTATTCTTCCGGCGTGTGGGCGTAGAGCCATCCCTTCATACCCGAGTGACCAAAGCCGCAGAGCTGGGAGCACGGCAGCTCGTATTTGCCAGGCTTCGTGACTTCAAACCAGACCAAGATCGTTCGGCCCGGGACAGCATCCTGTCTCAACCGCAGATTCGGCAGATAAAAACTGTGAATCACATCGCGAGACGTGAGATGAACACGCACAACCTTGTTGGCCGGAACATGTAAATCATTATCGAACTTGATGTCATCGTCCGTGCCCAATTTGCCGTCCGGCCCGGGATAAGCTATCTCCCAGTTAAACTGTTTCCCCGCCACGCCAACTTCGAAGTCGCTCTCCGGCGCGTTGCGTTTCACCTTGGCCCATGTCGATACACTCATGAAGGAAAGCGCGATGAATATGGCGGCCGGAATAACTGTCCAGATGATCTCGAGCGTCGTGTTGCCGTGGGTGTAGGTGGCGCGCCGCCCTTCACGGTGACGGTACCGGATCAGAAACCAGATCATCAAAACCGTGACCAGAATAAACGTGACACCCGTAATATAATAAATAAGGTAGAACAGCGAATCGATGTCTTGACCGAACGTAGATACATCCTCTGGCAACCATTGCAGCATCTAGCAGACCATCCTTATTTTTTAGGAAGTGAAGAGAAAACTTCATTCTTGCTAACACAGCTACCGCACCAATTCAAGCGAAAACGCCCTTGATTTGCAAAGGTTTTGGGCCAATGTTAATCAGACAAACACCCATTTCAAGACCATGAGTTTTTGGTATACGCTGAGTTTGTTTTTCCACCTTGTCGGACTTGCCCTATGGTTGGGCGGGATAGCATTTTTTCTCGTTATCTTCGGTCCCGCCGTGAATGATCTACAAACGGGCACTGGGATTCGCGTCTTGAATCACGGCAGGTTGTCTTTTGAAGCTGCTTCGTGGGTGGGGATCGGGCTTCTATTAATGAGCGGCATCATCAACCTCATTCTGCGAAGCCAAGAAAGTGCGCCGTCGGATCATTTTTATACGATTGCTCTCAGTGTCAAACTCTTCCTGTTCGTCGCGATGGTAATTCATCATTGTTTGCAAGTTTTCAAGTATGGGCCAAAGATCGCGTCGTTGACGGCCGATCTTCCCGCCGTCACCCATTCATGGCCGGAACTCTTACTCACTCATTGGCGAAAGTGGTTCCTGCTCCTTAAGATCAACGCTGCACTTGGCCCCATTGTGACGCTCTTGGGGCTCGCTCTCATAAAAACCTAAAGTATCCGGACATGTCACCTGAGGGTCTGGCGAAAAAAATAGCACGTGAACACGTTCGCCCGGCTGGGGCTGAACTTATCCGGCGTTGGCTTGCGTCCGGCGAATCTATCCTTTTGGATAGAGCGTCTTAATAAAGCCGCTCTCTTCGAGCTGCTTGACAAAACGCACGTCCATGAAGGATTCCGGATTGGCGTTTTTGGCCTTCGGGTCGCGCACGGCGATTTGCTCGAGCACGAAGCGCATACCGCCGATGGTGGGATAGGGCACGCGTGCTAATTTTGGGGCGTAGAAATCCACCGTCGAAGAAAGAATCGCCGGGTCTTTGATGCCCGTGTATTTGCTCGTGACCTTCATCGCCAGTTCACGATTGTTTTTGTAAATGGCGATGGCCTCGGTGTAAGCGCGCACGAAACGCTGGACGGTGTCGGGGTTATCGCGCACGAAAGTTTTTTTCGTCACAATACCGACGAACGGAAATTCGAGCCCCATGGCCGCGATATCCGCGATTTCTTTATAGCCGAGTTTCTTGGCATGCTCAGTAAACGGGTCGGCCAACGCGCCTGCCGCGATCCGACCGGAGGCGATGCCACCCATAATGCCCGGGTAATCCTCGAGCTGCACAAGGGCTACATCTTTTTCCGGCTGGAGCCCGGCTTTCCTGATTGCGTAGCGAGCCGAGATATCCGTGTTCGACCCGAAGCGAGTTATTCCGATGGCTTTGCCTTTGAGGTCTTCCATGCGCGACGCCGTTCCCATGATTACGATCGGCGTTGTGTTCAGCGCCACCGCCACGAAGCTCACATCCATGCCCGCCACCCCCGCCGCCAAGGCCGCGGGGCCGCCCATCTGCGCCATTTGAATCTCTCCGGAGACCAGCGTCTGAGCCATAGTCGAGCCGCTGCGAATGTATGCCACATCGGTGCGCAAGCCATTTTTCTCGAATAACCCCGCGTCGCGGGCAACCCACAGCACCGCGTGGGGGCCCGAAATCGCGGCGTAACCCGACATGACCCGTGTCGGTCCTTGTGCCGCAGACCGTGCCGTTCGAGAAAACAGAACCATCAGCGCAATCAGCATGTCGCATGGCGAGCCCTCCTCCTGACTTGATTCAACGATTGTTCGGCAGTATAGGGGTAAGCGGGAACAGAGGTCAATATAGATCCGAATAGGGTCTGAGGGAAGGAGTAGCGAATGAAAATAAATCGTTATCCATTACTGTTGAGTTTCGCTTATCGGATTGCTTTTGTTGCAAGCCGCGCCCGCCGTCGCGGCAAATATCAATGTCGTGTGGACCAGCGAAGTCGGTCAATTTGCACCCCTGTGGGTCACTAAAGAAGCGAAGCTATTCGAAAAGTACGGGAATCAAGTCCAGCTTATTTTTATCCAAGGGGCAACCTCCGCCGCCGCGGCGTTGTCGTCGGACGATGCACAAGTCGGCATGTTCTCGCCCCAAGTGGTGATCTCGACGCCGGGGTTGGATCTGGTCATGTTCGGCCGGCTCGGCAATACTATGGACAATCGGATTTTTGGCAGAAAAGGAATCAAAAGCCTCAAGGAAGTAAAGCGCATCGCCATCAGCCGCTTCGGCAGCAACGCCGACTTCGCTGCCCGCTATCTCTTGCAACGCGAGGGACTGCGGCCTGACGTCGATGTTGCCCTGCTTCAGGTGGGCAATCAATCGAACCGTATCGCCGCCGTCGAGACCAACAATGCCGACGCTGCGATGCTCACGCCGCCCATGACGTTGCAAGCGCGCAAGCTTGGAATGACCTTGCTGGTGGATGCATCGAAGCTCGGGATCCCCTATTCCAGCCTGTTCTTCGTATCGCGCCGGCCCTATCTGACGAAGAACCGCGCCGATCTGGTTAACTTCACCAAAGCTATGATCGAAGGGGTAGCGGTTTACAAATCCAACAAAGAGTTCAGCATGAAGGTCTTGGCCAAGTACATGAAGCTCCAGGACCGAGAAGTTCTCGAAGAAAACTTCCGCGAGTACGATTTTCCCTTGAAACCTTCTCCTTCGAAAGAATACTTCGAGTTACCGATCCAGGAAGTGGGCAAGAAAGATCCCAAAGTGTTGAAGGAGAATCCGGAACGTTTTGTCGATATGTCGATCGTGAAGGAACTCGACGCGAGTGGCTTTATCGACAAGGTGGCGCAGGAATACAAAGTGAAGTGATGAGACAATGTTGGTTCAACAACCAGTAAGAGATCACTTCATCCTGAACGAAGTGAAGGATCTCTAAGCTACGCGAGATTCTCTCAATCGTCAGAAGAGCTAACTCAGGTCATTGGAGGTCTCATGGCGACAAGTCGAGGAGCGACTCTATTAGCGGCCGACAAACTGGAAATCCGCGAATACCCGATACCCGACATTCCTGCCGACGGCGGGCTCGTCAAGGTGGAAATGGCCGGGGTGTGCGGTTCCGACGTCAAGTACCTGCATGGTAAAATCCGACTTCCTACACCGCTTATCCTTGGCCACGAGATTCTAGGGCGGGTTGAGAAATTGGGCAAAGAAGCTGCTTCGATCCATAAACTGAAAGAGGGCGACCGAATCATTCTCAAGGGAGCCATCGGGTGCGGTCGTTGCGCCGATTGCAGGCGCGGCGGCGCGCGTTTTTGCAAACAACGCACAAGCTACGGCGGCCGGACGACCTGCGACAAGCCGCCCCATCTATTCGGCGGCTTCGCGGATTACATCTATTTGGCTCCCGACGTTCTCGCCACCAAGGTCAGCGATCAATTGCCCGCCGAGGCGGCGGTGCTGGTGGGAGCCGTGATGGCTAATGGTTTTCAATGGGCCGTGCGCCGGGGCGGAGTCAAAATGGGCGATTATGTCTTGATCCAGGGACCCGGGCAGCAAGGTCTTTCCAACGCCTTCGCCGCGCGCCACGCCGGAGCGGCCAAGATTTTCATCACCGGCATCGGCCGCGACAAGCCGCGGCTGGAACTGGCCAAGAAGTTCGGCGCTCATCGCGCCATCAACGTGGAAGAAGAAAACGTAGTCGATATCGTTCGCCAGGAAACCAACGGCGAGATGTGTGACGTCGTCGTTGACGTCTCCGGCAATCCTAAAGCCATTCTGACTTCCGTCGACTGTGTGCGCCGCCAGGGAACGATGGTGCTGGCCGGACTGACAGGCGATGCAACGGTAACGCCGATGCTGATGGACAAGCTGGTTTGGGGCGAGATCAAACTCCAAGGTTGTTTCACCGCCGATAACGATGCGACGGAAGCGTCGCTGCGTCTGTTGGAAGAGACGAAGTTTCCCGTGCAGGAGATGGTGAGCCATGTCTTTCCACTTCGAGACACTGAGAAATGTATTCACGCGGTCGGCGGCGAAATCCCGGAAATGTTTCCGACCAAGGCATTGATCAATCCCGCATTGGGATGATCGATGCTGAATACTGGAGCGATTGAAACAGCTGGAACGGAGTAAGTTGCATAATAGAGACCTACAATGAACATCACCTACCCGATTATCGATGCCGATGGACACGTGATGGAGAGAGACGTCGAGCTGCGCGAGTTTCTTGAAGGGCGCTATCGTGAAGGACCTCACTTTCAAACTTACAGCTATTTTCCCTCGCTGGACGGCTGGAACCGCGGGTTCGGCGTTCCGGGCAAAGTCCACGAGACTCCGGCGTCCAAGTGGCTAGAGTTCCTGGACGAGCTTGGCGTCCATACCACAGTGCTCTATCCCACCGGCGGGCTATCCCTCGGACTCATCCAGAATCCGGAATGGTCCTGCGTCATCTCCCGTGCTTACAATTCCTGGATCGCCGAATGCTTCACAAAAAAAAGTTCGCGGCTTAGAGGGGTCGCCTTGCTGCCCGTCCACGAGCCTATCGAAGCCGCCAGGGAACTCGAGCGCGCGAAAGGGCTGGGACTGGTTGGCGGGCTTATGCCGGCGGTGACCGTCTTAAACAAGGGTTACGGCCATACGGACTTCGATCCTATTTACGAAGCAGCGGAAAGACTCGACATGCCTCTCACTGTTCACGGCGCGCCGAGCCGTGGCATGGGCTTCGATTTCTTCAACAAGTTTCTCCACGTTCATACGTTGGAACACCCCTTTGCGATACTGGTCCAATTCACCCACATGATTTTCGAAGGCGTCTTCGCGCGCTTCCCAAAGCTAAGGGTCGCATTCCTGGAAGCCGGTTCGGGTTGGCTGCCCTACATGATGGACCGCATGGACGAGGAGTTTGAAAAACCCTACCGTTTCCAGGCACCGCTGCTCAAGAAAAAACCCAGCGAGTACATTCGTTCAGGGCAGGTGTGGGCCACTTGCGAGGTCGAAGAGCAGGCACTGCCCCAGGTCGTAAAGCAGTTTAATCCGCGCTGTCTCATGTGGCCGTCGGACTATCCCCATGAGCGATTGCCCGACATGTTCAAGCGTGACATTCCCGAATTTTTAGAACGCGCTGACATCAGCGATGAGACCAAAAAATGGATCTTGCACGATAACCCAATAGACTTTTACAGACTCAAAGTATAACCGCACGCAAAACCCGAAATTCGAAACTCTAATTCCAAAAAATCAAATTCCTTCGAAAGTTCAAAACAGCGCTGTTTGGATTGGTCATGAATGGAGTTTCTTGTTTGTTTCGGATTTTGATATTCGGATTTCGAATTTTTTTGATTACGGAGGGACATCATGCGCCTCAAAGACAAAGTAGCCATCGTCACCGGCGGCGGAGTCGGCATTGGGAAGGCCTATGCACGCGGTTTGGCGCAAGAAGGAGCCAAGGTCATCGTCGCGGACATTCAGGAAGCGGAAGCGAAGAAAGTTGCCGCCGACATCAAAGCGACTGGCGGCGAAGCCATGGCGTTCGCCGTCGACGTCACGTCACCGGAGAAAACTCAAGCGATGGCCGCTGCCACACTGAAGCAATACGGCCGCATCGACATCCTGATAAACAACGCCGGACTTTACTCAGCGCTTAAAAAGAAACCCTTCATGGAGATCGACACCGATGAATGGGACCGCGTAATGGCCGTAAACGTCAAGGGCTTATTCCTCTGCGTGAAGGCCGTCTACCCGGCCATGAAGCAACAGAAAAAAGGCAAGATCATCAACATCTCATCGGGCACGACGCAAAGCGGCTCGCCGTTTTTTCTGCATTACGTTTCCTCCAAAGCCGGCGTGATCGGCTTCACCCGCGCTCTGGCGCGCGAAGTCGGCGGCGACAACATTTGTGTCAACTCCATCATGCCGGGGCTGACGATCTCAGGAGCGAACCAGGAAGGCGTCATGACCCCGGAGCAATTGGCCGACCGAAGAAAGCGTCGCGCTTTTCAGCGAGATCAGTATCCCGAGGACCTCGTCGGCACGGTGATTTTTCTTGCCTCCGACGACAGTGACTTCATGACCGGCCAATCCATCAGCGTGGATGGTGGCATGAACATGCATTAGCCAGCCGGCTTATCGCGTGGGGTTCCAACTATCCGCCATAAGCTATCCGCCCTATGCTCTGCTTTGTGATCTATTCGAAGACCATGCTCGTGAAGGTTACGGCAGACCCGGTCTCCGGCGTGAAGGCCTGGTCGTACTTGAGTGTTCTGCCTTGACTTCCGTCGAGGAGCTGAATCAAAGAGTAAAGCGGCGAGAAGCCGCAAATCCTTCTCTTATCTTGATCCTTCGCGACCTCATTAAAGAAGCCCGGGGCGTCTAGCGCTGACAGCTTGTCGATCAGCAAACGGTCTTCGGCTTCAACCCATTTAAGAAAATCCGACGTCACGGGCTCAAGATCACCAAACTGTTTTCCCACATGCGCCAAGTCAACGCCGGCAACAAAACAGACTTGACGTTTCTCTCGCGCCACCAGCTTCTGCAGAGCGTGAATGAACGTCTCTACCGGCGGATGCTTCTCGGGAGGCGATTGATTTAACACCATAGAATGAAAGGAGGAGACCAGGATCGGAATAATCTTAAAAGGTTTTTCTCCTTTGCCTCCCCGCTCTGCTCTCCTCTGGGCGATGTATTTCAGAAACAACACTTGAAATTCGAGAGAGTGTTCGCCGCGATGTAAAAACTCATCGGCCAGAAGATCCTCGCCACAACTCTCTTGCAGACGCCGAGCAAACTCCTTGTCCGTCTCCACGGGACCCAACGGGGTCTCGAAATCTTTGAATGTGAGAATAAATGGATTCTCACCGCCGCAATGTGAAGTCCCCAGCAGGATATAAAGATCCGCTCCTTCACTTTCGGCTAATCCCTTGTAAGCCCAGGCGTAGGCAGGCCCGCCGCGATGAAAGTCGATGTGCGGCGCGACAATCGCCTTGGGCGTAGGGGATTGGGTATCGAACGATGGCAATCCAGGACCCTGCGGCGATAAGAAATAGCCATCCAGTTGCAACCTTAACTCCCCGGAATCTTGGCGGTAGACGCTTCCCACATGGGCCGGAGCACGCTTGGTTTGACGTTTAAACTCTTCAACCATTCCGTTTCGATGGAGCAAAAATCGCTCTGTGTCGAGGTAATAGTGATGATCGAGCAATTCGATAAAGCGCTGCAGCTCGTCGGTAAGCAGGAGCGTGCCGAACTGCTTGCAATAGGCTTCCTGAATATCGACAAAGGAGTGCTCGCCGTCGAAATGGGAGATGATGAAGTATCCAACGGGAGAGATGCCCAAAGGTTGAGCGAAGTTTTCCGGATCTTTCAGATAGACGAGCGTTTTGCCTTCTTGTTGAACCGGAAAGACTTCTACGGCTCTTAACCTGGGCCGATCGAGCATGAGGGTCACCGCGAGTTTGGATTAGAAGTACGGAAGCCGGATCATGACAAAAACAATTGCAGTATGCCGAGACGAGTTTCGTCGTCCCAGCCGAAGATTTGATCGGAAGTTGGCCGGCGCCGGGCTAAGTAGCAATGCCCAGTTTTTGCTTCGCCTCTTCACTGATCATGCTGGGATTCCAGGGCGGCTCCCAGACAAGATCGACGACGGCGTCGCCAACACCCTCAAGGGCAAGAATCCTTTGCCTGGCATCCGCAGCAATCATCGTTCCCATGCCACATCCCGGCGCAGTGAGCGTCATTTTCACGGCTACGTTATCATCATCGTCGACTTGCACATCATAAACCAAACCCAGGTCGACAATGTTAACTGGGATTTCCGGATCGTAGCATTCGTGGAGAGCCTCGTAGACTTGTTCTTTAGTAATCATTGGCAACAACTCCTCGTTTCGACTGGCTAGGTCGTGATAATGTTGGGCCCTGGGCTTTTTCTTGCCCGCTCAGAGGCGATGGAAAGCTGACCCGCTAACTTCCCAGCAACTTCAAGAAAAATCTTGCTCACTTCGGATCTGGGGTCCTGAATCAAGATTGGCACACCCTTGTCGCCCCCCTCTCGAAGCGCCGGCGTAATCGGAATTTCTCCAAGGTAGGGGATCTGAAACCGTTCTGCAGCTCTCTGGGCTCCCCCGCGCGAGAAGATTTCGTGATTCTTTCCGCAACCGTCGCAAATGAAGTAGCTCATGTTCTCAACGATTCCAACGATGGGGATCATCACTTTATCGAACATCGTCTTGGCCCGGATGACATCTGCCAGCGCGACTTCTTGCGGTGTTGCGACCAACAGCGCACCGCTGACCTTGAGCTGTTGAGAAAAGGTGATCTGCACGTCGCCGGTTCCCGGCGGCATGTCGACCACGAGATAGTCCAGATCACCCCAATGAACATCCGCCATCAATTGATGCAGAGCCTTGCCTAACATCGGCCCGCGCCAGATCACCGCCTGGTCGGCGTCGAGAAAAAAGCCGATTGACATTACAGGCACACCGTGAGCTACCGTTGGAGCTATCTTGTATCCGCCATTGACTTCAACCTTGTTAGGCTCGCCCTTTACACCCATTATGATCGGAACCGATGGGCCGTAGATGTCGGCATCAAGTAACCCCGTAGCAGCGCCGTGCATCTTCAATGCCACGGCCAGGTTGGCTGCGACAGTGGACTTCCCGACACCACCTTTTCCCGCAGCAACCAAGACGACATTCTTAACGGTGGGCAACAAATCCGTTTGCCCGCCTCCCGTCTTGCTGCCCCGCACCTGCGCACCAAAAGTGATATTTAAATCATTTACACCAGGAATTCCCGCCAATACCTTCTTGCAGTCCCCTTCAATACTCTCACGTAGCGGGCAGGCCGGGGTTGTCAGCTCAACGGTAAAAGCTACCTTGCCGTTAGCGACAGCGAGATCTTTGACCATACCGAGACTTACGATATCGCGGTGGAGCTCAGGGTCTTGTACGTTTCTCAACGCAGCCAAAATTTGTTCCTGCGTAACAGTTTCCACGTTTTTCCTTTCATAAAAACTATAGACTTCTAAGGTCTACGATGTCAATACGAGATCCAATATCGGTGTCTTGACGCAGCAATTCGCTAACCGAATCGACTATGTTGTCGTCATTCGCGCGCGGCCTGAAGCCCGGAAATCTCCTGGATTCTCTTGGCCTGTGCCCTGCCTGTGTAGCTTCAGACTGACCTCGATTAAGAAGCTATATAAAATCTTATTATATTTATATCAGCCCGTTTGAAGGGTTATGGTTGATCTGTTAAAATTTTCGGTTAGCAAAGGGGTCGAACCAAGGGCGGTTTAATGGGACCAATCACTTTTGTTTTCAGTTACTTACAGGCGAAATGTTGTTCGCGAGGATGGCCTACGACCTCGGGGAGAGAGTCGGAGTATTGGCACTCTTTGGCAGCAGAATTTGCCGATTTCTGGAGGCGGCATTCGAACGTCTAAAAACATGGCGCCTCGATGGCGCCAAGGAGGTAGCAGTTTATGGATGTGCGTCTGAAGGTCGCATCGGCCGCGATTTTATTTGTTTTGACTTCCGCATGTGCGGGTGGATCACTCAGCACTCGCGAAAAAGGCGCCGGCATTGGCGCCCTGGGAGGAGCCGCCGCGGGTGGGGCTATCGGAGCGGCGGTGGGTCACCCCGGGATCGGCGCAGCAGTGGGAGGCGCGCTGGGATTGGGCACAGGTGCGCTGATCGGCGATCAACTCCAGGGCCAGGAAATAAAGCAGACCGAACAACAGAAAGCTCTCGATCAACAGCGCGCCGAAATTGCCAAGAATCAAGCGTTGATTGAAGAACTCAAGAAGCGCAACATCGAGGCTCGTGAGACCAGTCGGGGCGTGATGGTTAATCTTCCAAGTGTCAATTTTCAGTTCGACAGTGCGGAACTAACGCCGGACGGCAGGGGCCGCGTCGATCAGATTGCGAGTATCGTTAGACGCGAAGCGCCGAACCGTCGCATCATGGTCGAAGGCCATGCGAGCAGAGAAACCGCGGCCCAAGAGACTTACAACCAGCGACTCTCCGAAAGGCGCGCGGACACTGTGGCCGATGCTTTGGCTAGAGATGGAGTTAGAAATAATCAAATCAGTTCACGCGGGCTGGGAACACGGTTGCCGATTGCAAGCAACGATAACGAAGAGGGGCGCCGGCAAAATCGCCGGGTCGAGGTCACAATTGAGAATTAGAGCCGCCGAACCGCGGTTCCGTACCGGACAGCAAGCGTTGAATATTACCGCGGTGGCGCAGGACGATCATGACGGCAATAAATAAAGTCATCCCTGTCAATATCGGAGAATGAAAAAATAGCCAGAAGACGATGGGAGCAAAGGCCGCAGCCACCATTGAACTGAGGGAGACGACGCGGGTCGTCAAAAGGACCAGAGCAAAAATCACCGCCAAAACCAGCGTGGCCCAAGGTGCCAATCCCAAGAAAACGCCCAGACCCGTGGCCACTCCCTTTCCTCCCTGGAACCGCAAGAACACGGGATATAGATGACCTAGGAACGCGGCGATCCCGACCGACGCCGTAGCTATCGGAGTCAACCCTAGGTTGAGCGCAAGGATTACAGGGACAAAGCCTTTTGCGGTGTCCGCGACCAGAGTGAAAATCCCGTGACGTTTGCCGATCACTCTAGCGACATTGGTCGCCCCGACATTGCCGCTGCCTGCCTTCCGCACGTCGACACCCGCCCACGAACCAAGAATGTAACCCGTAGGCACCGAGCCAAGCAGGTAGGCGACAAAAACCAGCAAATAGACTCCAGAATGAAAGGTCATTCGCCGGCCGCTAAAACCGTAATTTTCTGCTGCGAGCACGATCCCGACGCAAGTAATAATTCCCGCCCCAAATCCAACCGATAATGAAGGCGACGACCGCGATCGATGCCCATAGAATAAGATCGTTTTCCCTTCCTTCCAGCATCTGAATGACCGACGGAGACTTCTCGGCAGGGATTTTCTTTTCCTCCGCAACCGGCGCCGTCGCGGTCGAACTCTCGCGTGTCTGAGCTGGCACCGCTTTCGAAGCAGCGACTACCATCGATCCGCCAACCCGAGCGTCCTCCCATAGTAGCGCCAAGCAAACGAGGACAAAGGGGAGAAAAAGACGGCGCACACCAACCATCGGCTTAACTTAGCATAGTCTAAGCTGGGCTCTCAATCTTTTCGAATTTTCGAGATCTTGGGACAAAGAAAAACCCCGAACCGATTTCTACGGCCCGGGGCCAGTTGGTAAGACCGATTTCAAGAAACCGCGAAGTCTATGCGGGTCTTTTGTAAAAGTCCGAATTCATGCGGCTATAGGTTCCGGACTTCGCTAACTCCTCCTCAAACATCTTTCTGATGTTGGGATCCTCATCGTAGTATTCGATTTGGTTGCCGCCCGCCTTGACGTCTTTATCAACCTTGGTGATGTCGCCGAAGCTTTCGCCCAGGCTGTACTTAATTCCCCCCAAACGCGGCGGCAAATAACGCGCCCCTTCCGCACCCGTGTTAAAGTGCTGGTGCCACATCATCGCCGGCGGCGTGAAAACGCTGCCGTCCTGCCAATCATAGCGTTTGGGCTGTTCTCCTTCTCTCCAAAACATTGAAAAGCCCGTCCCTTTGATGATGATAACGTTAAACCCTGGGCCGTGGCGATGCGCTTTTTTGTAGGTGCCCACCGGGAATTCCGAGATATGAGCGGCCATTGAGCCATTGGCCATCTCCAGCATCACGTTTTTCCCCCCTCCGCCACGCTCTTTCCAATCTTCAAGTTTGAAATTGCGAGCATCGGCGATGAAATTAGTGTCCCACACTCGACCCGGATAAGCCTTGCCCTTGCCGCTAAAGTATTCGGCCTCGCCGTCAAAGCGATCCGTGAAATCACGCGGGGTGTTGAAAATGAAGTCGGCACTATGAAAGAGGTTGAAGACAATCGGCATGCTGTTGACGGAGAAAAATCGAGCCGACTCGTCCCCCTGACCATTGAAGTGCTGGTACGAGGAGTTGAGCGGCAAGGCGAAAAGACTCCCGTCCTGCCATTCAAAGGTCTGCTTCGCTCCTTTGTCGTTCCAAATAGTCGTCGCCCCGCGTCCTTTGAGAACAAAAATCAGATCTTCATAGAGATGTCTCTGAAGATTTGTGTGTTTGCCCGGCGCGATCTCCAGAACGTAAGCACCGGTTGCTCCCTCGGCGCCCTCCATATTGATGAAGGCTCCCTTTCCTCCGGTTCTCTCCCAAGGCTTCAGTTCAACTTTTTTCAAATCTTGGACAAAAAAGGTCTTAACGATGGGTATCCCTTCTCCCAGTTGCCATTTCTCGTAGTAGGGGATGTTGTCCATGACGTTATCGACTTGAGATGCCGGTTTGGCCATATTATCCTCCCGATAAAGCTATTTCGGTTCTTACCGTATCAACCCCGCAAAAGCAAGGAAGCAGCTCGCGCGCAACCAGAGCCAGCGCGTCGATTTCCGTAGCGTTTTCCACGTCGTCATGGGTGAATAGGTCGCTGGCGTTCTCCGAGCCGATCCACGCAGGCGAGCATTGACAAGCATTGCGAAACTCTACTAAATGGCAATACTCGAATGACATAATCGAATCCATGCGTTGGTGAGAAAGGAGTAGAGCATTGGCAATTAACGTCGAGGCGCCCATGGTGGGCAAGATCCTGCGGGTTGAAAAAAAAGTCGGCGATCAAGTGGAGGAAGATGAAGTCGTGGTGGTCATGGAAGCGATGAAAATGGAGATTCCCGTGGTAGCGCCCGCTGGCGGGCTCTTGAAGGAGCTGAAAGTTTCCCCGGGTCAGGCCGTCGAGGCGGAAGAAGTTCTCGCCGTCATTGAGTAACCCCCCTATAACGATTGAACACTATTTGTACGGAGACCCCATGGACATCTGGACGTTCGGCTGGACAGTCGCTTTGATCGGCATGGGCGGAACCATGCTGGTGTTGTGGTGTTTGAGCCTGCTCATTCTCCTAATCAAAAAAATCTTCCCTTACCAACCCGAGGACTCGGCGAACTAGCGCGGCGAGAGGAAATTCATGGAATCGGCGCTTGTTTCCGGCTTTCAAGGTATTTTTCTTGGAATCACGAATCTCGGGTTGGGCCATGTGATCATGATCCTGGTGGGGTCGCTTCTGCTCTACTTGGGAATCAGCAAAGGTTATGAACCTCTGCTGCTTCTGCCCATCGGTTTTGGCGCCATTTTGGTCAACATACCGCTGGCGGGGATGATGGATGAGCATGGTTTTCTTCGGTTCTTTTACGATAATGGAGTGCTAACAGAAGTATTCCCGCTTTTGATATTTGTCGGTATCGGCGCCATGACCGACTTTCAACCGCTCCTGGAAAATCCGAAAATTATCCTGCTGGGCGCCGCTGGCCAGTTCGGCATTTTTCTGACTCTCCTCCTGGCCCTCGCTCTGGGCTTCGATAAACTCGACGCCATCGCGGTCGCCATCATCGGCGCTTGCGACGGGCCGACGGCCATCTATGTTAGCTCGAAATTCGCGCCGCACCTGCTCGGCGCGGTTTCCGTCGCTGCCTATTCTTACATGTCGCTCGTCCCGCTCATTCAGCCGCCAATCATGCGCATGCTGACCACGGACAAGGAACGGAAAATTGTCATGGGCGTGGTGAAGCAGCCCGTGTCGAAAACCACCAAGATCATTTTTCCGATCGTTGTTACCATCGTGGCGTCGATATTGGCGCCCCTGGGGGCCGCCTTGATCGGTACGGTCATGCTGGGCAACCTGATGAGGGAAAGCGGTGTGGTCGATCGGCTCAAGAACGCCGCGGAGAACGAGATCGCGAATATCGTCACGCTGCTGCTTGGCCTTGCAATCGGTGGGACTATGCAAGCCGATAGATTTCTGCGCGGCGAGACGCTTTTGGTTTTGGCGCTCGGTCTCATCGCCATCTGCCTCGACACCGCCGTCGGCGTTCTGTTCGGCAAGGCGATGTGTGTTTTGACCGGCGGTAAAATCAACCCGCTGATCGGCGCCGCGGGGATTTCGGCATTTCCTATGTCGGCGCGGGTCGTTCAAGTGGAAGGCCAAAAGTACAATAAGAAAAGTTATCTTTTAATGCATGCCATGAGCGCCAATGCCGGCGGACAGATCGGTTCGGTTATCGCCGCCGCCGTCATGTTGTCGGTCCTCAAAGGCATGGGCATTGTCGGTGGCTGACACAGGTGAACGGATGACGAAATCCAGAGAAGATCTTGAAAGAAAACTCGCCGCGTTAGAAAAGACCGCCCTTGATGCCGACCCGAAGACCGCCGCTAAACAGCACGCCGAAGGTAAGCTGACGGCGAGAGAACGGATCGACAAACTATTTGATCCCGGCACTTTCGTTGAAGAGTTCATGCTGGCGGAAACTCAATGCACCGACTTCGGCATGGCCGAGAGACGGCTACCGTCGGACGGCGTGGTCACCGGATTCGGTAAAATCGACGGCCGGCCGGTGTATGTTTTTTCCCAGGACCGTTCCATTCTCGCCGGGTCAGTGGGCAGCGCTCACGCGGAGAAAATCGCCTATGTGGTCCAAACGGCGCGCAAACTGGGCGTTCCTCTCATCGGTCTCAACGATTCTGCCGGCGCTCGCATTCAGGAAGGCCTATCCGTGACCTCCGCCATCGGAAAAATTTTCTTCGAAAACAGTATTGCCTCCGGCTGTATTCCCCAGATCTCGGCCATCATGGGCCCTTGCATTGGCGTCGGTTCCTACTCCCCCGCTCTGACCGACTTCATTCTAATGGTTCAGAACACCAGCCAGATGTTCATCACCGGGCCGGCGGTCATCAAAGAGGTGCTCGGCGAAACCGTCACCATGGAGGAACTGGGCGGGGCTAAGGTCCATTCCGAGGTCTCGGGAGTAACGGACCTGGTTGCCAAAAATGACGAAGAATGCCTCGGTATGATTCGGCGTCTCTTGGGATTCCTGCCGTCGAGTTTTGAGTCGGCGCCGCCACGCAAAGAAACCAAGGACGATCCCAATCGCTCTCTCGATTCTCTTGAGAAAATCGTCCCGGAAGATATGCGCAAAGCCTACAACATTCTTCAGGTGATCAAAGCGATCGTTGATGACGGTGACTTTCTCGAGCTCAAAAATAAATTTGCACGCAATCTTGTCATTGGCTTTGGCCGGTTGGGCGGTTACCCCGTCGGGTTTGTGGCCAATCAGCCGATGTTTCTCGCCGGAAGCCTCGACGTGGATGCGTCGGACAAGGCCGCTCGCTTCATTCGTTTCTGTGATGCTTTCAATATCCCGGTCATCACGTTAATGGACGTGCCGGGGTTCTTTCCAGGCAAGCAGCAAGAAGAAAAAGGCATCATCCGTCACGGCGCCAAAATGCTCTATGCCTATGCGGAAGCCACGGTGCCAAAAATCACCCTCGTGCTGCGCAAGGGATACGGTGGCGCCAAACAAGCGCTTTGTACTCGCGAAATGGGCGCAGATCAACTTTTCGTCTGGCCGGGGGTAGAGCTGGCGGTGATGGGCGGCGGCGGCGCAGTCAATATCCTCTACCGAAGAGAAATTGAACAATCGCCGGAACCGGAAAAAACCCGCCAAGAGAAAATCGCCGAGTTCACCGAGCGATTCAGCGGGCCCTTCGAAGCGCTGTCCAAGCAATTCGCTCAGGCCGCCATCAGGCCATCCGAAACCCGCAAACGGCTCATTCAATCGTTAGAAATTCTGCGCAAAAAAAAGGAAGAGAGACCCAGAAAAAAGCACGGCGTCATGCCGGTCTGACGTTCGCAACTCCAGGTGAAGGCGTTTGGGTTACCTTAGAACCGCTACCCGTTGGCAGGCAAAGAGAAGAGAAAAGTCGCTCCGCTTCCTTCCGTGCTTTCGGCCCAGATCCGTCCGCCATGAGCTTCGACAATCATCTTGCAGATGACCAGACCCAGGCCGGTTCCTTTGTGACTTGAGTGTTTCACATTGCCGCCTTGTCGATATTTTTCGAAAAGGTGACCCATTTCGTTGGCAGCTATACCGACTCCGTCGTCTCTAACCCAAACCCGGATCAGAGTTGCACCCGCCAGCGCGGCACCGACCTCCACCGTTCCCCCTTCGCCGGTGAATTTAATCGCGTTCGTAATTAAGTTGCTGAGGACTTGCTCCAAACGTCGAGGATCGGCTTGAACCGAAGGCAAAGACGGATCGACAGCTCCGTGGATTGAGATTCTTTTATCCAGGGCTAGAACTCGATAGCTGTCGACGTTTTTTTGAATCAATCCTGTGAGATTGACCATCTCCCGGTTGATATCAACATAACCCGATTCGAGCTTAGAAACATCGAGAAAATCACTCACGAGATCCACGAGGTTTTGGCTGTTGGCCTCAATCCTTGCAAGCCATTTTTTTTGTTCCTTGGTGACACTACCGAACATACCCTCTGTCATGACCTCCACCACTCCCATGATATTCATCAGAGGAGAGCGGAGGTCGTGGGCGATCATCGCCGCGAAATCCGCCTGCATCTTGTTCGCTTTTTCCAGTTCGAGCGCTTGCCGGGAGGTCTCCTCGTAAAGTTGGGCTTTCTGCACTGCCACACCCAGCTGGTTGCCGATGGTCTGGAGGAGGTTCACTTCCTCGCGCTTAAACTTGCGCGGCGTCCTGCTTGCAAGCTGAAGCGTGCCCACCACCTCGCCATTGGCTCGAACCGGAACCATGACAAAAGATTCCACCCCTTCTTTTTTTAAGGTTCTATAACCGTCGCATTGTTGCAATTCTTCTTCGACGCAAGGCTCCCTGAAAAGACGATCGCCGAACTTGGACTGCTCGCTTTCGGTGGTCCGGGCCAGCGCCCGGTGGCCCAAAACACTTTCCGGATACCGGTATCCCCGGCCGGCTACCACTTCAAGCATTTCGCCACTGCGGTCCAATAATCGAATATTACCGAGATCGAAGGAGTCGCTGACCATGGTTTCTTCTAAGATTTTCTCCAGAACCGCTTTCAGATCCAAAGAACCCAAGATCGTTTCACTGATTTTTTGCAGAATCAAAAGTTCTCGGTTACGCTCCTTCAGGGTCTCTTCTGCTCTGTGCCTTTGAATAGCGTAACGCAAAGAGCGCGCCAGCCAATGGCCGTCCGCCTGTCCCTTGAAGAGATAATCTTGCGCGCCCTCCTCTACGGCGCGCAGCGCAATCTCTTCATCGTTTAGGCCTGTCAGAACCACAATGGGCACGGCCGCTGCTTCGCGCCGCAAACGACGGATCGTATCCAGTCCCCAGGCATCGGGAAGCGAAAGATCCAACAACACGGCGTCGAACTTTGATCGCGCCAGCTTTGCCAGCGCCGTCGAGAGCCGCTCAGCGCGCTCGATCTCGAGGGTCGTCTCAGACAACGATTCCCGAATCAGCAGCGCGTCGTCGTCATTGTCTTCGACGAGCAAAACTCGCATGGCCTTCACCCTTGCCGCGACGGAACCCTAGCCACCAATACCCAGTAAAGGGCAAATTGCTTGACGACGTCTCGGAATTTATCAAAGTCCATGGGTTTAGTGATGTACGAGCAGGCTCCTTTGGAGTAGGACTTGACGATGTCGGCTTCACTGTCGCTCGTGGTGAGCATAACCACCGGAATGTGCATCAGACCGGGATCGGATTTTATTTCATTGAGCACCTCAAAGCCGTTTTTCTTCGGCATATTGATGTCGAGAAGGATAAGGCCCGGCATTTTGACGTTGTGGTACTTCCCCTGGCGCCGCAAGTAGGCCATGGCCTCTTCTCCATCGCGCACGACACACATCAAGTTGACGAGCTTGGCATCGGCTAACGCTTCCTGTTCGAGCAAAATATCGTCTTCATTATCTTCCACCAAGAGGATTTCCATGGGTTGAGTATCCATTATTGATCAGCTCCTCCTTCCAAATCTTTTCTTAGCCGAACGTGATGATAAATTCCGAACCGCCGCCTTGGCGGGGTTCTACCCAGGCGCTGCCGCCGTGCCGCTCGGCAATCTGGCGCACGATGGCGAGTCCAGCACCCGTCCCTTCGACATCGCGCCCTACAGCCCGCTGGAAAAGTTGAAATATCCGCTCGGCATGCTCGGGCGCAATCCCCGGACCACGATCGCGCACCACGATACCGATCGCATTTCCACCCGACCCCTGAGGGCGATAGGGCGCGACCTCCACATCAGGCGCTTCGCCCTCGGAGGTGAACTTCAGAGCATTAGCGATAAGGTTGTAGACTGCTTGGGTCGCCCATGTCTTGTCCACTCGCAGTCCCTGAAAGTCTTTTGCCACGTGAATCCGAGCCCGGGTGGCGTTGATCTTGCCTTCGAGACGCTTTAGAGCCTCGCTTACGATGCTTGCACCGTCAACTTCCTCACTGGGCACGCCGATCCGCTGCGAACGGGAGAGCGTCAGGATATCATCGAGAAGACGGTTCAACCGTTGAGCTCCTGATATGACGCGGCGCAAGAAATCCTGACCTTTATCGTCAAGCCGGTCGCCGTACCGGTCATTGATGATGCGCGAGAAGTTCTCGATGGCACGTAGCGGCTCTCTCAGGTCGTGGGAGGTCACATAAAGCAAGGTCTCGAGGTCACGGTTCTTGGCGGCGATTTCTGCCTTGGCTCGTCCTCTCTCGGCGATTTCACACTCCAATCCGGCGTTGAGACGCGATAATTCCTCTTTCTGTCGCGCCATGACAATTAACAATTCATCCTTCGCCTTATTTGACTGCTCCAGCTCAGCCGCCTGCTTTCTCGTTTGCTCAAACAGCCGGGCATTTTCAATGGCGACTCCGATCACGCTCCCGATCGCCTGGAGCAATGCCACTTCATTGGGGGTAAAGGGGCTTGATTGATCGTCGGAAATGCCTAGAACTCCAACGACCTTTGTTCCGGCCTTGACGGGAATCCACGCCACCGATTGAGTCCTGGCCAGGAGCCCTGAAACTCCAGGCCCTACGTGATCGTTGATGACCAGCGGCTTTCCCGATGCGAAAACCTGTTCGCTCATGGGGTGCGGCGTTATCGCACGGAGCGCTGCTATTTCTTCTTCCGTAAACCCTCGATAAGCGACCAGGTTGACCTCACCGGTGAGCGGATCTTTGAGTCTGAAGTTAATCCGCCGCCGCTCCGTTACCATAACGGTTTTATCCGCCGCGATCTCAAACAGCTCTTTGAGCTCGAGAACCTGGCTGGTAGCGGTGGCGATAACGTTCAACGCTTCTTGTTCTTTGGCTCGCCGTTCCACCGCCTCGAACCATCTCACCTTTTGAACGGCAATCCCCGCTTGGGTTCCAATGACTTCGAGGAGACGGATTTTGCTGGGTTCAAACTCTCTGGCCTGGCGGCAACCGAGATACATGACGCCCAACGCATCCTGATCCGTGCGAAGCGGAACGATCACCAAAGAGCGCACGTCTTCGCGTCTAAAAGTACGTATTCCACCCGTCTTATGGAGATCGACTACACGAATCTCCTTTGTTGCTATGACTCGATCAACGACCCCAGCGGTTGATTGCTCCCGCATATGTTCGCGATACGCCGTCAAATTCTCGTGATCGCGAAATCCAAAGTGCGCGACGGCTTCCAGCGTCTGTCGGGCTGTAGTCACAAAGCAAATCATTCCGATATCGAAGCCACCGATTTCGGAAGCTTTATTCAGAATTCCCTCCGTCATGACTTTGAGATCGAGGGAATGCAGAATCGTACGGCTGATCTCTTGCAGCGTCTGAAGCTCACTAGAGCCGGCCACTTGATTATCGGCTGTGTGAAGCGGGTGACGCTCAAAATTGGTGGGAGTATCGAGATGACTCATAAGGGCTCCGCTCCGCGATCATCAAAGTTATCGAAGCTCCGCATTCGTCGACCCATCGTTGTGGCTAATTTCAATGCAGTCCAGAGATCGATGGGATGACTGGCAGGGAAAACCAAACCGTCGCGCCGTTCCCCTGTTGGCTTTCAGCCCAGATTCGTCCGCCATGAGCCTCGACGATCTTTTTGCAGATCACCAATCCGAGACCCGTGCCTTTGTGCCCGGAGTTTCTTCCGCTTGAGACCTGCCGGTACTTTTCAAATATCTCGCCGATTTCATCGCTGGCGATGCCGATCCCCGTGTCTTTGACCCACACGTTAACCTCGTTGTCGCTACCGCGGCCGGCGCCCACCTCGATATCACCGCCATCGTCGGAAAATTTGAACGCGTTGCTGAGAAGATTGCTTAATACCTGGTTGAAGCGCCGGGGATCCAGCCAGATCCTCGGCAGTTCTATGTCGATCTGGCTCCTGAGTGAAATCTGACGTTTATCGGCCTGGATCGAGTGCTCCCCCAAGATTTCGTGGATCAGCGCCTCGAGATCAACGGGCTTTTTGGCCAACTCGATGTGTCCGGCATCGATTTTTGAAAGATCCAAAAAATCGCTGACATGTTCGATCAGGCTTTTGCAGTTGGTCTCGATCTTCCAAAGCCATTTGCTCTGCTGCTCATTGACCGGCCCAAACAATCCATCTTGGAGCGACTCCGCAATCGACACCACATTGGACAGAGGTGATCGCAGATCATGGACCACCATGGCGGTAAAATCTGCCAGCGTTTTCTCTGCCCGGTTGCGTTCTTCTACCTCCTCCTTGAGATGAGCGTTGACTTCCACCGTGGTGCCATAAAGTTGCGCATTCTCGATGGCCAGAGCTATTTGTTGCCCCAAGGCTTGAAGAAACTGTGACTCCTCAGGACCCAACGTCTGAGCTCTCCGGCTCATTAAGGTAAGCGTGCTTCGACGCTGCTCGTCACCGGACAACGGCAGCACGGCCAACGCCCTCATTCCAATCGCCTGCAGCGCTTTTAGCTCCGGCAGAACCGCGACATCTTCGACGAACCACGGCTCCCTACAGGCGATGAGCTTTTTTTCAAAATCATCTCCCAGGCGCGCCAGTAGCTGCATTTGCTCCGCTGACGATCGTGACGCGCAACCGGCAGCGTAAACCGCGGGAGTGAGTGATTTTCCCGAAAAGTGTATGTGGGCAACATCAAAACCAGATGCAGAAACGACTCGATCCAAGGCATATTGGATCACCTCATCGAGGGCGAGCGTTTTCCCCATTTCTTGTCCAAGGGTGTAGAGCGCTTCCATTTGACTGGCATGGGCACGAAGCTTCTCCTCCACTTTTCTGAGCGCGGTGATATCGCGACCGATGGTCGAAGCGCCGACGACTTTGCCTTCATAGTCCCGGATCGGGGATATGGACGCCGAGACGTACAACCGGCGGCCGTCTTTTCTGATCCGCTCCGTTTCATAACGATTGATCCCCTTTCCTTGCTTGACGATTTCCAACAGCTGGGGAATTTCGTTGGGTCGGTCCGGCGGGTTCAATATCGTAATCGGGCGGGCCTTAACTTCTTCGGCCGTGTAACCGTACATCATCTCCGCGCCGTCGTTCCAACTGGTAATCGTGCCGTCTAACGATTTTCCAATGATCGCATCTTCCGAAGACTCGACAATCGAAGCCAACTGGAGACGCGCTTCTTCAGCCCTGGCATGCTCGCGAACGTATTCAACGACATACCGATTGCCGACGAACCACGCCGTCGCGAGAGCCAAAAAACAGGCGACTCCCAGCCAGACGAGGTTTTGTTGCAACGTGCGGTTGACCTGGGCGAAAGCAATCTCCTTCGGAATACCGACAACGACATGGATCCGCCCAGCCTGCGGCTCCCCACTCAGACTTGTGAACGCGTAAAGCCGCTCCACACCATCCACTCCTGTCAGCTCCCGGGTGGCTTGATTGCCCAGCTGGAGAAGCTGGAACAGAGGTGCGTCTGGAACAGGCCTTCCTGCCCACTTCTCGGAATCCGGGAATCGAGCCAGGATGGTACCCTGACTATCCAAAATGGATAGCGATGCCCCCTCACGCAATCGAGCTTCTGCAGCCAACTGGGTCAGCCAAGTCAAGTCCAGCGCCGCATAAACCACCCCCTCCAGTTCCCCGGATCGATTCAGTATAGGATAGCCAAAATTGACGCTTCCGCTGCCGGTAACTTTTCCCACCTGGTAATCTCCGATCGCAAAGCCCTTGGAATCCTTCGCCCTGCGAAAATAGGAACGTTCGGCAAGATTAAGATGGCCAGCAAATCCGACGGCGCTGCAGACCAGATTGCCTTCGGCATCGATACGACCGAGATTCCCATAAACGCTGTAGCGATCTGTGAGATCTTTCACAAACCGATTGCAGACCGCCGAGTCGCCATGCGCCACTTCAGGCACTTCCGCCAGTACAGCCAATAATTGGCGTGCGGAATCGATGAATCGTGCTTGTCGGCTGGCGGCAATCTCAACGATTCGCTCGGCATCTTCCTGAATCCTCGCGGCGCTCACATCGCGATCTCGTCTCGCGTTGTGGAGGATAAGGATGAGCGCCGGGACGATGCCAATAAAAACTAACAAAATGAGGCGACCACGAAGTCCGTACGTGGAAGACCAATCCGGCGAGGATTTTTCTTTTTGAAGTGTCTTCACCCTTGGAATCCGAAGACTAAACCGCCGGCACACCAACCGTGAATGTGAAGCCCTTGTCCACTTCCGAGAGCACACGAACTTTTATAGTTCGCCACTTCGCTTTTCCGCCTCAACAACCGGACCTTCTCTACTTTCCACCCATTGCCGCAGTTGCGTTTCACGCAAACGCCACTGCCCTCCGACTTTGAAAGCCGGAAGTTCCCGGTTGCGAATCATTCTCTGCAGTGTCCGCGTGGAAACCTGTAGAAGGTTTGCAGCTTCAGCAAGAGTGAGTAACCGAATGTTCTCTAGTTTCTGTTCCATCGAGAACTCCTCGAGAGGACCAAACGCAATGCCAATGCCAGCAAAAACTTGCATCTAACTGGCTGTTTTCGAAAGAGAAGTGCAGCAGAGGCTTGAAGTTTCCAAGTACAAAAATGGACAACCCGGGACAAACCACGACTGCCTAGTTCAGCGGAGGACCAACTTGGAAAACACTGCACAAAGGGTTCGGTGTCGCGCGAAAGTGAACCGAATTGGCGTCGACCGGGGATAAACCGCAAGACGATTACACAGAAAGGAGAGGTGACCAAATTATTGCTGGTAAAAAACTTCTCCGGCCTTGACCGGATCGTAGCCGCCGAGGGAGACGACGGCTGCCTTTAGGGAATCGGAGCGAATGATTGCCATCAGCTGCACACCTCTTGCGGATTCATAAAACGAGCGGAGACACAGCAAGTCGTACTGCTCGTTGGCCAATGGAATGAAATCGAGCCCGAGGGCCTGGGCTGCGGCCCGCACGCCGAGGCCGGCATCGGCCAAACCGCTAGCGACAGCTACCCCGACCGCCATATGGGTAAACTCCTCCCGCTCGTACCCATGAATGGAGGCCGGGTCAATTCTCAATCTCTTGAGCTCGTAATCAAGCAACACACGCGTCCCGGAGCCTGGTTGCCGGTTGACAAACCGGCAACCCGTGCGGGCGAGATCGTGCAAACCGTCAATCGATTTCGGATTGCCACGCCGCACCAGAATCCCTTGTTCTCGTTGAGCCAGATGAACCAGGACGACCGGAGTCTTGGGAATCGTTCTTTTGATGTCGGGGATGTTGTAGATACCGGTCTCCGGGTCAAGCAAATGAGTGCCGGCGATATGGGTTTCGCCTCGCTGCAAAGCCAGCAAGCCCCCCAGGCTGCCGACGTTCGTTGCCGCAATCTTCAGTTCTGGATGTCTGAGCTTGAGCTGGTCTTCGAGGACTCCGATAGCCGGGTCGTGACTGCCCGTGCACAGAATCGTATTCTCAATTTCTTCTTCCGACCGGAGCAAGCTTACTTCAACTTCCTCGCCTGCATTGACTCCTTCGACGAAGCTCGGAATGCTTAACAGCCCATCCGCGCGCACCATTGTGGTGATAACTCCAGCTCCTCGTGCGAGGGGCAGCGCAACCAATTTTTCTCCCACGCGTCCCAGGGTCACTCGGATAAATTCCTCGAGGCCGAGATGAGACGCGAGCTTTTTCGGCACGAGGGCACGAACGGTAGGGTACGATGGCGCCGCGCAACCGAGAAACTTCTCCAGCCCCGGCTTTAGGATTTCGCGAGCGATGACGATCGCCGACACTGGATACCCGGGAAGGCCGATGACCGGCTTGCCGTCCGCCGCGCCCAAAACCGCGGGTTTTCCAGGCATCACGTCGATGCCATGCGCCCACAGCTCGCCCGCAGCGGCGACTACGTCAGCGGTCAAGTCATGCTCGCCGGCGGAAGAGCCGGCGATGATCGTAGCCACATCACATTCCTCAGCCGCCCGAACCAGCGCTTGCTTGAGCAACAGACGCGTCGTCTTTCACCTTGGGATACTTAACCGGAACTCCGCCCCACTCGCGCACGAAGGCTGCCAATACGGTGGAGTTGAACTCGATGACCGCTCCCGGTTTCGCTTCTTCACCTGGTTGAATCAACTCGTCCCCCGTAGGAATGATTCCCACTTTGGGATGGGCCTTCACCCGTACGGAGGTGTGCCCCGACGCCAGCAATGCGCCCAAATCGTAAGGTCGCAGCCGGTGGGAGCGCGGCAACAGCAGTTCGGTGGCGACTACGTCCTCGCCGACCAGCCGGACATGGTTCCAGGGCGCCACCGCCTCGAAAATCTCAACCGTTTCATGATCGAGTTGCCGCACTTTTTCAATCATGATGACTGCGTTGGCCCAATCAGGGAGAGAGTTGCCCGTGTCCACATAAGCGAAGCCGCCCGCCCCCGGCGAATCGTCCCGGGCGCGGGTGAGTTTCTTTCCGACGAACTCAGTGGCGCCAAACGTATCCTCGGCGCGGACGCAGATACCGTCCATGGCGGCGGCATGGTAGTGGGGCGAAGAAATTTTCGCGAACACGGGTTGTGCGGTAATGCGATCGAGCGCGTCCTCAACCGGGACCGTCTCGCTGGCTAATTTTGACGGATCGATCCCTGCCAAAAAAAGCCTTTTGGCCTCTTCCAAAGGAGTTTTCTTTAAATATCGCTTACGCGCCATCGCTTCTCCGGTTTCGCGTTCCGAGTCTCAAGTTTCGAGGTTGGGAGGAGAACTCGAAACCCAAAACGCGAGACTCGAAACTAGAATAATATGACTTCCACCTCTTCGCCTTGCTCCAGCCCATCCTGGTTGAGATCGATCCGAATCATCCCATCCGCCTTCACCAAAGTGAAGATAGCGCCCGACTTGCTCGGCAGAGGCGTCGCCAGCCAGCGTTCGGAATCACGCTCCAAAATCACACGGACATAATCTTCCCGGCCCACTTGTGAAGCGATGTTGGTTTTCAAAGTCGCGCGCAGAGTTTTCGAAAATTCAGTCACCACCGCCTCGTCTTCGCCGCCCAGTCTGCGGATCAACGGCGCGGCGAAAAGATCGAAGATCACCAACGCGGACACCGGATAGCCCGGCAGTCCCACGATCGGCTTGCCGCACGCCTTGGCAAAAATCGTCGGCTTGCCGGGACTGACGGAGATCCCATGAAAGATAAATTCTGAATCGGGAAAGGATAGAATGGCATCCAGCGCGATATCCTTCGCGCCCATCGAACTCCCTCCGGAAAGTAGCACCAGATCGCTCCACTCGAGGGCTTCCCCGATGGCCCGGATCAACTGATCTTTGTCGTCGCGGATGACGCCCCAATCCCGCAATTCACCGCCGCAATTTTCGATGAGACCGGCAAGCGAGTGTTGATTGATGTTGCGCACCTGTCCGGGCATGGGATCGGTGTCGGCGTCAACGATCTCATCGCCGGTGGAGATCAGCCCAATGCGCGGCCGCCTGTAAACCGGCACGGCAGAAATTCCGACGCCGGTCAACGCGCCCAAATCGTGCGCCCTGAGCCGCCGGCCGCGCTGGAAGACCAGCTCGCCTTTTTTGATGTCGTCGCCGATTTGGATAACGTTTTGCCAGGGCGAGACACTGCGATGAATTTCCACTAACCCAGCATCGGTTTCATCGGTATATTCGACCATCACTACCGCGTCGCCCTCCGGCGGCATCATGCCGCCCGTGGAGATTCGTATCGCTTCGCCGCCTCCCAACGGCTGCGCCGCTTCCTTGCCCATCTCAACGACACCGGCAAGCTTCAAGTAAGCCGGCAGACTTTGACTCGCGCCGAATGTGTCCTTTGCCTTGACTGCGTAACCGTCCATGGCGGCGCGGTGGAAGTGCGGCAAATCGACGCTGGAATAAAGATCCTCGGCCAAAACACGAGCCCGCGCCCGGATGGTTGGAATCCGCTCCGTTCCCACGGGGGACACTTGCAGAAGTGCTCTCAATGCTTCTTGAGGCGTTACGACTTTAAAAAAGGTCTGTGCCACCTTGCATTACCCGACCAAGAATCATAAGCAGAACAAACCATCGGAAGCAAATCGAGGAGCGGGGGTGGTTTCACTTGACAGGGCGAATTCCAAGTCAGAGAATCACGCCCGCACCAACGGCGGAGGCAACTTCACTTCCAGCCGCCGGGAGTCCGATGTAAGAGAAAAATTTACAAGGATAAGACAACTTATGAATGAACCGATCAAGCTCTCTATCGCAGCGACCTCCAAGCGCGTCGATATCGCGAACGTTGTCAGTCTGACTTTCTTCAACAACGTCCAGTTGCCGCGCCAATCGCAGTTGGACGTCACCATGGGTTGGCGCGACTCGGAGCTCGGCGGCACCGGCCCAGCGATCCTGGTAGACAAGAAAGAGTATGACTTCGGATTCGGTAACCCGGTGGGATTATCGCGCATGGCCTATCTGGGCTGTGGCTTCTATAAGAAAAAAATCCCGCTCCGCGCCATCGGGGTGTTTCCGACCTGGGACCGGCTGATCTTCGCCGTGCGTAAGGACAGCGGCCTTCAATCCCTCGAAGACGTCAAAAGGCAAAAATATCCGCTGCGCATCTCCACCCGTCGCAAAGGAAAGTTGCAAACCACGCTCTACGTGATCGAAGAGGTTCTCAAAGCCTACGGCATTCGACTCTCCGACATCGAGCGCTGGGGCGGCAAAGTCATGGAAGCCTCCAGCCCCAGCAGCCCGGAGCGGCTGGACGCAATCCGCCTTGGAAAAGCCGATGCGGTGTTCGACGAAGGGGTAAAAAGCTGGGGTCCCGCCGCGCTCAATGCGGGAATGCGATTCTTGCCCGTTGAGGATGCGGTTCTGCGGAAAATGGAGAAGATCGGGTTTTCCAGCGCCATGCTGACGAGGAAGCACTATCCGAAGATGGATCGGGATATTCGCACCGTGGACTTTAGCGGTTGGACGTTTTTCTGCCACGCCGATTTGCCCTCCGATATCGCCTACCACATGGCGAAAGCGGTTGATCTCTGCTACAAGCAAATCCCGGTGGATCACTTCGACAAACGTTCCATGACGATGCGCGAGTTTTGTCGCGGCGGGGAAGCCGGCCAGCTAAACATCCCACTGCATCCGGGTGCGAAAAAGTACTTCGCGGAACGAGGTTACCTGTAAACGGCTCTGGAATTTGCAACGATGGGATAACGCCGATACCCACGTAAGGAGTAGAAGAGATGAAATCTTGCCTGGTGTCACTGATTTTTGCCTTCGGTCTTCTTTACATCGCATCGGGGTCTAGGGCTCAAACCGTGGAACCCAAGTTGGCCGCCCTGGAAAAACTCCCGCCGCAAGAGCGCCAGCAGCGACTGCTGGAAGCCGCCAAAAGCGAAGGTGAAGCGGTCATCTATGCCAACATGGATGTTGCGGCGATGAGGCCGCTCACCGAAGGATTCATGAAACGATATCCCGGTGTAAAGGCCGCCAGCGTTCATTTCTCCGGCGCCGCCATCATTACCCGCATCGACTCGGAAAGCCGGGCGGGAAGACCGCTATCGGACGTCGTTCTGAGCGGCCAGTTGGGCGTACTCGCGCTGATCGACAAGAAAGCCGCGGCGCGTTATCGCTCCCCCGAACGGGAATTCTACCGTGACGGTTTCAAGGACAAAGAGGGCCTGTGGACGGCATACATGACCAACGTCATGGTGAGCGCCTACAATACCCGACAGGTCAAGAAGGATGAGGCTCCCCGCGCGGTAGAAGATCTTTTGAAGCCGCGCTGGAAGGGTAAGCTAACGATGGACAGCCAGTCTTATGTCTGGTTCGGCACTATCCTTCAATATCTTGGAGAAGAGGCCGGGTTGCGCTTTATGAAGCGGTTGAACGAGCAGGATATCTCGCACCAGCGCGGACGGCGTCTCATGACGCAACTGGTGGCGGCGGGCGAGTTCGACATGGCGGTGGAAACCAATCTCAACTCGGTGCTAACGTTAAGCAAACAAGGAGCCCCGCTGGGGTTTGCGCCCATTCAGCCTTACTTCTTGAGTCCGAGCCTGGTATTCATGAGCGCCAACGCGCCGCGGCCGTATACTGGGGCGCTATTCATCGACTATCTGCTCTCCGAGGAAGGGCAAAAAATTATCGTAACCACCAATCGCATGCCCGCCCATACGAGAGTTAAATCACCCGAGAGCCAGCTCCTCGAAGGCCAAGACGTGCGCATGCCCGACATTTTCGATATCGGAAAAAGATACCAGGCTCTCGGCAACCGTTACCGCGAGATTTTCGGAGGAGCGCATTAACACTGATGGTTCAAGCCGTTCAAGTCGTCTCGGGTTGATCGACGGTTTGAACGTTTTGAACGGCTTGAACGATTTGAACCCCATACCCTGAATCATGTGGCCGAGAAAGGAAGTTTTTATGACAAGCAAACCTCGTATTACTGTAGGTCTACCGGATCATCCTCGTTGCCGCGCAATGATCGACGGCAAAGTCGGCGTCGAAGGCTATGAACTGGACATCGACCCCAACTTCGTCTCGTCCGGCGAGCGACATTACAAATTTCTTCAGGGGGAATGGGACGTCGGCGAGGTTTCCGCTGCGAGTCTCTGGCGGGCCATTGAAAAGAAGCAGCCGTTCGTCGCCATTCCCGTTTTCTTCGAACGCGGACCCCGGCAGAGAAATATCTATCATTGCGAAGGCAAACTGAATCATCCCTCCGAGCTTAAAGGAAAAAAATTCGGCTGCTTCCGTTACGGGGCGACGGCCGTGGTATGGGCACGCGGTTATCTTTTGGATGCCCACAACATTAAAACCACCGACATGCAGTGGTTTGTCTCTGGCCGAGAGGTCTACATTGGCCATGAGCTGCCGGTAAAAGTCGAGCGCATTAACCCGCCACCACCCTTTGGCCAGGAAAAGCTTCAGCTATCCCAAATGTTAAGCGAGGGTATTCTTCATGGCGCCATTGTCCCAGGCGATTCAGGATATCTGGGATTGTTCGGCGGAGGATCGACGCCGCCCATGATGGCGAAATATGCGGGCGTACAGCCGCTCTTCAATGACGCGGAGGAAATTATCCGCCACACGAGGCAAACCGGAATTAATCCCATCATTCACATCCTCGGGTTGAAACGGGAGATCGTGGAGAAGTATCCCGACTTTCCGGGAAAGTTGATTAGGGCTTTTAAAGAAGCGAAGGAACTCGCCAAAGAATATATGAGCCCGGACGAGATTGAAGGTTATCGAAAGGAAGCCGCCGTATTAGGTGAGGATCCGTACACCTACACGATGGGCGAAGCGGAAAAACGGACACTGAAGGCTTTGAACCGATACCAAATCGAACAGGGACTCATGCGCGAAGAGTTACCGCTGGAGAGTGTTTTTGCCCGGTTGAACTAATTCGGTGGAAACAACCGATTAGAGAAATAATAATGCTCTCAGTCTTTTTCCTGCTGTTGGTGTGGTTACTGCCAGCACGTTTTGTTATGGCGGCGACGATCGAGGAGTCCGCTAGAGCCGAGGCTGAAGTCGTTCTTTACAGCTCGTTGAACAACGAGCAGATCGTCACCCTTGTCGAAGCCTTCAAGAAAAAATATCCGTTTATCAAACCGTCCTTCTACCGCGGGACGAGCGAGCGGGTTCTGCAACGCGCCATAACGGAAGCAAAGGCGGGTCGGTTTGCGGTGGATGTTCTCACCTCCGCCGGCTTTCAGGTACAGCTCATGAAGGAGGCCGGCCTCACTCAGAGGTTTGTTCCTTTGGAAGCAAACGCTTACGACGATGGATTCAAAGACCCGGACGGCCATTGGGTAAATGTCCATTCCCTGCTCAATACCATGGGCTACAATACCGAGCTGGTGCGGCCGGGAGATGCGCCAAAAAAATACGAAGACCTGCTCGCGCCGAAGTGGAGGGGAAGAATCGGCGTCAATCTCCAGGATCCGGAGTGGTATGTGAACCTGCAGCGGCGCATGGGAAAGGAGAAAGCCAGAGGATTTCTCAAAGCCATCGCTGCCCAGCAACCCGGCTTGCGCGACGGCCATAATATCACCGCCCAGCTTCTCGCTGCCGGCGAATTTCATGTGGTGACGAACACCTACGCGCACATTCTGGCGCGTATCAAAGGGCAAGGCGGTCCCGTCCAATATGTCTTTGATGAGCCGGTGATCACTTATGTCCATCCGGCCGCTTTGGCCAAGGCTGCTCCTCATCCCAACGCCGGCAAACTACTCATGAGCTTCATTCTTTCCGCCGACGGCCAGAAAATGCTGCGCGACCAGGGAAGAATCCCCGCCCACCGCGACATCGATCCAAAAGTATTCTCGCTGCGGCAGGTCAAGCTCCTCGCCAGTGATCCGGGTTTGGCGAAAGAATATGGACCGGCGGGCGAAGAAATGCGGGCAATCTTCGGCGCGCGATAACGGCGAGGGTTCAAAGCGTTCAAGCAGTTCAAATCGTTCAAATCGATTTCTGACGGCTTGAACGACTGGAACGTTTTGAACGGCTTGAACTGTGCAAATGCATAAGAGGCTTATCTAACTATGAGTCTATTCCCGGCCCAACGCGCCACCCCCCTACCCGGCGGCTACATGGGCAAAATCTTACGCGTTGACCTTACCAGGGGGTCGCTCGGCGATGAGAATCTGCCCGAAGAGCCCATCTTGAAAAAATTCATCGGTGGGCAGGCATTGGCGACTTACATCCTGTTGAAGGAATTATCCCTGGACGCCACATCGTTTGGGCCGGAGAATATCGTCGTTATGATGACCGGCCCGCTCACGGGCAACGGCTTCACCCCCGGCGGCACCAAGATGACCGCCGTGTATTTGAGCCCACTCACCCACAGGACGCTCGGACGCGGGGCGACAAGCGGTTTTTGGGCAACCTATCTCAAAGCGGCAGGATACGACGGCATCATCCTCACCGGCGCTTCTCCCAAGCCCGTTTATCTTTACATCGACGAAGGCAAGGCTGAGCTGCGTGACGCCGCGAATTTCTGGGGCCTCGGCACGCGCGCGACGGAGGATCGTTTGCGCGAAGCGGTGGGACACCAGGAAGCAAGAGTTCTCTGCATCGGACCCGCCGGCGAAAACCTGAATCGCGCCGCCATGCTCGCCAACGACTACAATCACTTTGCTGCCCACAGCGGCGGCGCGGTTTTGGGATCGAAGAAGCTCAAGGCCATCGTGGTTCACGGCACAAGACGGCCGAGTTTTCGTGATAAGGCGAAGTTGGTCGACGCCGGCTGGCGCTGGCGCACAACGTTGCAACAGCACGATGTGAAAAAGAAAAAAACCAAGTACGGGCATGGAGAAGCCTGGGGCGCGTTGAATAATCTAAACTGGCGCAGCACCGAGCTATCGCCCGCACACATTCACGGTTTCGGCGAGAATGATGTGGTTCTCCGGCCTTGCTTTCAATGCGCCCGCATGTGCCCTTGGGACGCAAAACTCGGCGAGGGCGAATTCAAAGGAACCGTCGTTCACTTCAACGCCGGCGGCGAGTGGCTCGATACTTTTTTCAATCTCGGGATCAAAGGCAACGCCGTTTTGTACCTCGCGGAGAAGATCAACAATCTCGGCATCGAGTGCAGCCACTTCTCCTGCGGCGCCGGCGTCGCATTCGAGGCCTGGGAAAAGGGACTCCTCGGTCCTGAGAAGACCAATGGCTTGAAGCTCGAATGGGGCAACGTCGAAGCGGTCGGCAAGCTCCTCGACATGGCAGCGCAGCGCGAAGGTTGGCTCGGCAACCTGCTGGCGGAGGGTCCTAAACAGCTCGCCGAAGCTATTGGCGGCGACGCGCCGAACTGGGCTGTGCACACGAAAGGCGGGACGCCGGCCATGCATGAGTGGCGTCCGATGCTCGGTCAAATGCTGCGCGAGCTGGTGGCCAGCGGCGGCATGAAGCCCCAGGGCGGCGGTTCGACTAAACCGCCTCCCGATCTGCGCTATCGCGAAAACTGGGGCCCGCTCAGTGCCGACAACCCCGATGGCTGGGCCTGGTCCCATGTTCTGTCTGAGCAGTACCGCCAGTTCACCGGCATCTTCGGCGGCTGCTGGTTCGCGCAGATGAACCAAAAGCCGGATGGATTGAACAGCATCGTCGATGCATTCAACGCCATCACCGGCTGGAAGTTCACTTTGGATGAAGCCCTCGAAGCCGGCCATCGCAGTATGATTCTCCAGAGCGTCTTCGGCACCCAGCGCGGCTGGATCGCCGACTTCGACTGGCAAGACGTCGGCCCCAGATTTCTAGAGCCCATCCCGGATGGCAAATACAAAGGCTTCACCATCGCCAGGTGGCTGCCGGATCTTATCTTCGAATACTAC
>CAVTUQ010000046.1:0-11671 GCA_963737905.1 uncultured delta proteobacterium
GCCGGTTGTCTGGTAGACCTGAGCCGTCGGCAGGTGACGCTTCACGCACCATTCAATGGACTCGGCGCTGCGGGCTGCGATCCAGATCGGCGGGTGGGGTTGCTGCAACGGGCGCGGCCAGATCGCGCAGTCTTTGAGCTGGAAAAACTTTCCTTCGTGACTCCAGACCGGTTGGGTCCAGGCGGTCATGATCAGGTCATAGGCCTCTTCGAAACGCCCACGAGATTCTTCCGGATTCACCCCGTACCAGATGTATTCCGGCGGAATGCCCCGCACGAACCCGGCGATGAGCCGGCCGTTCGATAGACAATCGATCATCGCATACTCTTCGGCGACCCGAACGGGATGATTGCGTAAAGGCAGGATATTGCCGAGGACGCCGATCTTGATACGGCTGGTTTTCTGACTCAGTGCGGCAGCGATCAGGTTTGGGGAGGGCATCGTTCCATAGGCGCTGTAGTGGTGCTCGTTGAAAACCACGCCGTCAAAGCCGAGCTCCTCGCAGTAGGCCATTTCTTCCAGGTGCTCATTGTAGTTCGCGGTCCCTTTGACCGGATCGAAATAGTTGCTGGGTACGGGCGTGCGCGGCGCTTCCTTCGGAACGTGAGGATAGGCGAGCAGGTCAAAGTTATAAATCTTCACTAATAAATTCTCCTTCATTCAGCCTGGGCGGATGCTAACAAAGCGAGTCGACTCGGTCAAATCGCGCTAATCGTTCAAGTCGTTCCAGACGTTCAAATCGTTCAAATCGTTATCAGGAAAAAACGGAGGGGATGAAGTAACAAAACGAATCTTGGTTTCCGTTGTCATCTTTCCTATTTCTTTCTTATTTAAAATAACCTTCCTTGGCGAGCTGGTCCACGATACTGGTATCGATAAAAGATCCGGGATCCGCGGATGCCGCTTTGGACGTGTTTTTCTTGATCGCCTCGAGAGTTGTGCGGATTGTTTCAGTTTTGGGTCTGGGATTGCGATCGGCCCACTTCGCAAAGAGTTCGTAGGCATACTCGGTATCCTCGCGATTGCTGCCGATGAACTCGGTCAAATAAGCCACGGTTTTGTCTTTTTGCTCAAAGTAAAACTTGATCGAGTCGGATATCGCTCTTACGAAACGAACAACGTTTTCGCGGTTCGACTTGAGATAGGATCGCTGCAGCCATTCGCCGTTTTGTTGCCAGGGGATGCCGAGGTCCGGCAGGGCCAGCAGGGTTCGATAGCCGCGCTTTTCCGCAATGCGATCGAACGGCGCAGCGAGAATACCGAACTGAACGTCTCCTTTATCCATGGACGCGATGATCGTCGCGGGATCGGGACTGGCAATTTGAACAAGCTTGACATCTTTTTCCGGATCCAGTTTCAGCTTGGTTAGAGCGAATCTCAACGCGGTGTCGGGGATGGTCCCAAACGGGGCTCCGATATGACCGGTCTTTCCTTTGAGGTCTTCGACCTTTGTAATATTTTTCTGGGCCATCACCTTATACGGGAAAACATTCACCCAAGAGCTGACTAATACGAAAGGTGGCGCGCCTTCGAGGGTCGCCGTCGTAAAAGCGGCCGCGCCCGATCCAGTGGTCATTTGCATGCTTCCGCCGAGCATGGATTGCACGGCAGCCGCCGTGTTCGACTTGATGATGTTTACGTTCAGTCCATGCTTGGCGAACAAGTTTTCCTTTTCAGCGATAAAGAAAAGCGCGGTCCCTGGATTGGTTCCCGTCTGGCCTACGGTCATCTTTGCGCCTTGAGCGTGAGCGTTTTCGGCCGAGCTCGCGAATAACGCCATCGCGAGAACCAGCGGCAAATAGACGACAGGCGTTGTCAGCTTCATACTTGTCCTCCTCCCAATCACTTTGATTTCTCAGGCTTCCATTTCTCCAGCCGGTTCTCTACGACTTTAAGCAATTCGTTCAGCCCGGCGCCGAGACAGGCGATGATAACAATCGGGACAAACATTGCCGCCATCTGAAAACGCTGCGCCGCGACGGAACTCAGATAGCCCAATCCCATGGCCGCGCCGTATTGCTCGGCAACGACGATGTAGACCAGGGCGCGTCCCAAAGCGACTCGCATACCGGCGACGATGTAGGGGAGAGAGCCCGGGACCGAGACCTTCAGGAAAATGGTGCTGTCGGGGGCGCCGAAGGCGCGCGCCATCGTGATCAGGCGGGGGTCCGTGTTGGCTATTCCTACCATCGTATTAATGAGGACCGGAAAAACCGCTGCGAGAACAGTCATGATGATTTTTGACATGGGCCCGAGGCCAAAAAGCATGATGATCAAGGGGAGTAACGCGATGAGCGGCGTGGCGTAAATTCCCGATAGCAGCGGATCAAAGGTTCTGCTGAGGCCTTTGTACCAGCCCATGGGCACACCGGCGATCACGCCGAGCACAACGGCGATGATAAAACCAACGGCAAAATTCGTGAGGCTGAACCACATATGCTGCCAGATCGTGCCGTTGGCGAAGAGTTCGACGCCTTTAGCAATAATCTTGCTGAATGGCGGGAAATAGAAGGGGTTGAGAATTTCGAAGCGTGTGGCGAGCTCCCAGGCTAAGAAAAAACCGAGGATTCCGAGCACGCCGAGCCAGTTGGCAGCGATGTCCCGAACTCGCATGGCCAACGTGTAACTGGGTAGAGGCTTTGATCCGTCAACCGATATCGCCTCTAACGAGGTGTCTGGTTTGGCCGTAGTGTGCTCCTCTCTTGTGAAGCCAAATCTATTCGCCCCCGGCGCCGGCTGTCAAGGGCGCCCCTAGCGCTTCGCGATCTCAGATTTCAAATCTCGATTCGAGATCTGCCATTTGTTATTGGGGTTTTCATGCTTTCCTGTGAAGCAGGACTCGGAGATTGCACCGCGGAGGCGCGGAGGACGCAGAGTAAAGAGTACTTGATCAAAAATTCTCCGATCTCTGCGAACTCGGTGCCTCTGTGGTGATTACTTCTTCATAGAAAACCCGGCATTCCTCGCCACAGCGAGATCACTCCCAGCGTTTGTGCTTCGTGAAGTCGTAGTGGATGGAGGAATCGCTCTCAAAGCGCCAAAGGGCACGGTCTTTACTCCACTCGCCATTGAAAACTGATTGCAGAAACGTCGTGATCTGGTGCCAGGCAACCTGGGTTTGTGACTGGCGATAGCGGCCGGGCATCGTGTCGTTTAAAAAACCGTGCGGCGCGTCCGGGTAAACACGAACGTCGAAGCTCTTTCTACCCTGCGCAAGCAGGTTGCACATACGAAGGACGTTATCCAAGGGGACCAGATTATCAAGCTCGCCGAAAACTCCCACGACCGGACAAGATACGGCCGCCAATAATTTATCGATCGGTTCCGGGCGAAGCGGGTGGGACTGCCAATCATTGGGGTAAACCGCGCCGTACAGGACGACGGCAGCGGAGAGACAATTTCGTTTCGCTGAGATGAGCAGGGGTTGACGGCCGGTCTGGCAGACGCCTGACATGGCGATCTTACTTGCATCCACCTCTGGCAGGGTGCGGAGATAATCAACCACGGCATCGATATCCCGTAAGACCTCTTCGTCGCTCAAGTCGCAGTGCTCGTCGCCGCGCGCCAGTGCTTCACGATCCCCAGTGAAGCGTGAGAAAAGATCGGGAACGATTGTTACATAGCCGGCTTCGACAAATTTCTGGCCCAAGTCCGTGGTGTGCTGGACGATGCCGTAACGCTCGTGAAGGTGAATGACCGCGGGACGTCTACCACTGCCCGCCGGTTTGCCGAGAAACCCGTTGATTCGCTTGTCGATTTGAATTGGACTGAGCATAATGCGTCTCCTTGAGGTTAGTACTTGCCGAGCAGCAATAGTGCAAGGATGGACGAAAAGCTATCGTTTATAAAGCCGCTCAAAGAATTTCTCGTCATCGAGCTTTTTCACGAAGCTCGAATCGACGAAATCCTCCGGTTTAGAGGCTTTCGCCTTGGGATTTTTAACGGCTAGCTCATTGAGGATGGTTTGAATACCCGGGAGCGTCGGGTAGGGTTTCTCGGGAATCACCTTGAGGGCTATTTCGCGGTACGTTTCTTCCAGAGCCTCGCGATCGGTGGTTTGAAGATATTTGCTCAAGATCTTGATGCTGGGTTCCTTCTCCGTCTTGTAAAAGTGAATGGCTTCGGCCAGAGCGGTGATAACGGACGCCACAGTCTCGCGCTGCGCTTTGATGAAAGCCCGTGTCGTTAGCATCGCGGTCAGTTCAAAGGGGATGTTAAGTTGAGCCATGTCGATCAACGTGTTGTATCCCATCTTGCGCGCAGTCAACGTAAAGGGCGGTGTGATGATGGTCGCTTGAACGTTCTTAGACTGCAAAGCCGCGACTCGAGCGGTCTGAGTTCCGATTTGTAACAAAACAACATCTTTTTCGGCTAAGCCCACCTTTGCCAGTGCCATCCGTACACTGAGATCGGTTGCGCTGCCAAAGCGGCTGATGGCTACCTTGCCGCCGATCAGCTGATCGACCTTCTTGATTTCCGGCAAAGAAATCAGGCTGTAGGGAAACGTGTTAAGGAAACTCGCGATGATGACGAGATCTGCGCCGGCGAGGCTGCTGGTGACGGCTGCCGATCCATCGGCTAAAACCATTGATACATCGCCTCCCATCATCGCCTGAAATCCAAGCGAGCCCCCTGGGGTAAGAATTGCGGCTATATCCAGACCATGCTTTTTAAAAAGCCCCGCTTCTCTCGCGATAATTAGCGGCGCCTGGTAAGGACTGGTGGCGGTATAGGCGATGTTGAGCTTGCGTAGTTGCGCGCTCACCGGAAAACTGAGCCCGAGAGAAACAAAGAGCGAGACGACAAGTAAAACCGCGGGTACTCTTAAATTCATGCAATCCCCTTCCTTTTAAGTTCTTCGTTGAGATCGTAGCCGCGGACAAAAATCCGATCCAACTCGGCTTTGCCCATGGACGAGACGAGTTTAGGTATTTCGGCCATCCGCGAATCCTCCTATGTCGCTGCGTATTGGATACCGGAGAGATATGAGAAAGGGACGCTGCGTGTCAACAGGCAGAAGAAAGGATTCGCAGTTCCGGTTCCAGGTTTTGGGTTTCGAGTTGCTCGAAAAACGCGAGACACAAGACTCGAAACCCTAGACTGGAGTCAGTTAGTCCAGCCGAAGCAGCCGGGCGGCGTTTTCGCCCATAATTTTTCTCTTGGCTTCGTCGTCGAGATCCTTGCGTCCAATAATCATCTGGGGAGAACCGGAGAGTTTGGCATCCCAATGCGGATAATCCGAGGCGAACAGAACTCGCTCGGCGCCGACGGCTTTTACGACCTCTCCCAAACGTTCCTCTTCCGGCTCGCAGGAGATATAACATTGCCGGCGAAAGTAGTCGCTCGGTTTCATCTTCAGCCACGGTACCTGAAAAGGGAGGATCTCGTGGTGCTCGTCCATCCGCCAGAGCCAGTAGGGCAGCCAACCGGCACCGGATTCGAGAAAGACCACTTGGAGCCCTGGAAATTTCTCCAACACCCCTTTGCAGATCAAGCTCAAGCTGGCGAGCATCTGTTCGAATGGATGGGAGACCGTGTGGGTAAAAAACCACTGTCCTGGAAAGCGATCCGCGCCGGCGGTGGGGAGATAGGCGCCGGAGCCTTCGTGGAGCATTAGTGGAACACCCAGTTCCTGGATCGTTTTGTAGAGCGGGTCGTAATAGGGATCATCGATGGTTCTGCCCTTCACCGGGTTCGGTCGAAGAAAGATTGCTTTGAATCCCAGCTCGACAATTACCCGGTGCGTTTCGGCAACGGCGGCGTCGATGTCCTGTACCGGAATCACACCCACGCCCATGAGCCGTTTTCGATCCGCGCCGCAGTAATCGTAGAGCCAATTATTGTAGGCACGGCAAAGCGCAGTGGCATAGGTATCTTCCTCCACGGAAGGGAGATAGAGACCCGCCGACGGGAACAGCATGCCGCGTTCGATGCCGTCACGATCCATGTCTTTGAGCCTCTCCCGCGGATCCGTGGCCAGATCGCGATGTTCGTTGACCGGAGAGCCGTCGGGCTTCACCTGGAAAGGAGACTCATCGGGTTTGCGGTGGTGGCGGTTGCCTTCCAGCAGAAATAGGAGTTGGCCGTTTGGCACTCGTTGAATTTTCGGGGCACGGGAGCTAAAGGGCGGCTCGAGATAGCGTTCCCACAAATCATCGGCTTCCCGCACGTGTCCATCGATATCGATTACTCGCATCAGTCCCTCATTTTGTTAGCCAGCATAGCCTCTCAAATTGTATCCGTTGTTATTTTTATCATCTTTAGTTGCTGTCTATCCAGGCGGCCGAAATAATGCAAGCGATTTGACCGCCCGTCAAGGCAAGCTAGAAGAGACAAGCAGATTTGACCACGGAGGACACGAAGGGCACGAAGTTTATGATCAAAAATATCCGAAGCCTTCGTGGCCTTCGTGATCTTCGTGGTTATCGGGTCGAGGCGTTCCTGTTGCAAGCGGCGCGGCGTTCAATATACAGTCGCGCCAGTTGGCGAAAAAATCGATGCCTTTCTTTCAGTAAGGAGGACGGTCATGGTGCAATATTCACCCAAGCTAACCTTCGGTCCTGAAACGGCGGATTGGCAAGAGCGACTTAACCCGGATCGCATGCGCCGGCAGCGGGTGGAGCGTGCGCAGATGCTCATGCGCAAATACGGGATTGCCGCAATCCTCGAAGCGAATCATCAAAACATCCGCTATCTAACCGCGCTTAAAGGTTTCGCCTATCCCATGTGTCGCTATGTCCTGTTCTTCGCGGAACAGGACCCGGTGATGTATGAACATGACGGCTACTATCACCAGATGCCCGACCAGTGTCCCTGGATCAAAGAGTGGCGGCCCGCCCGTTCTTGGTTAACGGGTTCCCCCGGTCCTGAAGCCAGCGCGGTGGAAGCAAAGGCATTTGCCGCCGAGATCAAGGCGGAGCTCGAGGAGCGCGGTTTGCTTGGCGAGAAACTCGGCCTGGGAAGTTTTGATGGCACCGGGCGGGAAGCGTTGATCAATGCCGGCGTGAAAAATATCGTCGATACGCGAAATCTCATGCTGGAAGCTCGCATGGTTAAGAATCAAGATGAGATTAGCTGCCTCAAAACCTGCGCTGCGATGGTCGACGGCGTGTGGTTCCGCGTGTGGGAGAACTTGAAGCCTGGGATGAAGGATACCGACCTGATGACCCTGGGATCCACGGCGGGTTATGAGTTGGGCTTGGAAGCCGCGGTTCCGGGTGGTTGGCGTACCGGGCCCATGACCTTCGACCGCGGTTGCCATGCCACGAGCCGGATCATCCAGGTCGGCGATCTGGTCTACGGTTCCTATTGCGGTGCCACTTACATGGGATACGGAAGCTGCACCTATCGGACATTCATCGTCGGCCGCGACGCGACGGCCAAAGAAAAAGACTGGTATAAACAAGTACGCGAGCGCATCGATGCCGTCATCGGCGAAATAAAACCGGGCAAGACGACAGCCGACGCGGCGAAACATTTTCCGCCGGCAACCAAATGGGGCTACAAGAGCGAAGTGGAGATCCTCGCCAGCGAGATCGGGCACGGCATCGGTCTCGGGACTAGCACGGGCTACGACATGCCGATTATCAATCGGTTATGGTCTTTCGATCATCCGCAGGTTTTCGAAGAAGGCATGACGATCGCCGTGGAGTCCCGCGAAGGTGAGCCACGGGTCGGCGGCACGAGATTGGAAAACATGCTCGTGGTGACCAAAAACGGCGCGGAGATCATGGATTATTTCCCGCGCGACGAGATCCTCGTGGCACCGCGTTGAGAAGGTGGGGCGCCTCAATATTTCAGAACACCAGTCCGAACTATTCATGAACCCAGGAAAAGGCACGACAGATTGTAGACCGAGAAGTAAGCATCGGAGCGAGCGGACACAGGAGCGTAGAGCTATGCTGACTTCTAGGGGATCGGCAATAAGCTCGCATTGGTTTTGCACCCTTCGCTTTACCACTGCAATTTGCAGGCGTGCTCAAGACACCGGCCCATTGCCCGCAACCGGAGAGGCTTGCTTCTCGGTCACTCTTCCGTAAACAATGCAGGCTAGGGCATGCCTTTCATCTTTCTCAAAGATATCACGGTGATTGAATGTTCGACCTTTGTTACCGGTCCCTACGCCGCTTTTTTGCTAGGCGATCTTGGCGCGCGCGTGATCAAGATCGAGTCGCCGCCGGATGGCGACCCGTATCGCTATTTCGCGCCGGACCCGTACTTCAGCTTCAACTTTGCCCACCTGAATCGGAATAAAGAAAGTCTGGCTCTGGATCTCAAATCATCCAAGGGGAAAGAGATCTGTCTCGAGTTGCTCAAGCGGGCGGACGTGTTCGTGGAGAATTTCCGTCCCGGCACGGCAGAACGCCTGGGATTCGGCTACGAAACTTTACGCGCCCTCAATCCGCGTTTGGTGTATTGCTCTATCTCGGCTTTCGGCCAGAGCGGACCCTACGCGAACAAGCCGGGGTTTGACACGTTGGGCCAGGCGGTGAGCGGATTATTGAGTTTGCTGACTGATCCGGATGAGCCGAAGGTGATGGGGATGGCGGTGTCGGACTATGTCACCGGCCTGTCGGCAGGTTATGGGATTCTCGGCGCTTTGCTGGGGCGGGAGAAGTCCGGCGATGGCTGCAGAGTGGAGACGTCGCTGCTTCAGGCCACGCTATCGTTTATTGGCGAGACGGCAGCCGGTTATATGAAGACCGGCCTGGTTCCCGACCGAATGGCCAGAGTGAAAAACGCCCACGCATTTGCTTTTGTGTGCAAGGACAAGCTGCCGATAGCGATTCATTGCTCGGTGCCGGAAAAGTTTTGGCTCGCATTGCTCAAGGCAGCCGACCGTATGGATCTTGCGGAAGACCCAAGATTTAAAACTCGGGACGCCCGCAGGCAAAATTACGCAGCGCTGGAATCAACTCTGGCGCCGGTGTTTTTGACGAGAAGCCGGACCGAGTGGCTGGAGCGGCTGGAAGCCAACGACGTCCCGGTCGTTCCTCTGTACAACGTGGCCGAAGTGCTCGCGGATCCCCAGGTACGCCATCTTGACCTGGTCGAGGAGCTGGTTCATCCGCAGGCGGGAAAGTTGCAATTTGTCGGCGGTCCTGTACGTTACGATGGACTAACAAAAGAACAATCAACGCCCCCGCCGCTGCTCGGCGAACACTCGGCGGCGATTCTAAAAGAGCTGGGATACGATCCAGCCGATGTTGAAAAGCTTGTTGCTCAGGGAATTACCAAGCGTGCTCAGACTTAGAGGATTTTAGAGAGATCGGATTTTGCCCGGATCCGCAATCGAAAATCCAAAAATCTAGCCAAAGATATTTGCAATTCTGAATGAAAAGGAGATCGGAAAAACTGTATCTCGCGCAAAGGCGCAAAGGGCGCCAAGTTCGAACAGAAGAAAGAATTTTCTTTGCGTGCTTAGCGTCCCTTCGACTTTGCTCAGGGCATGCTTGGCGCGAAAACCTTTTTTTTCACTACAGTTTGAAGGGAAGGAACTATGATCTACGACGTTGAAATCAATTCAGCGGCGCACTATCCGGCCGCCGACGTGCCGGGTCTGATTGAATTGGCCGAACAGGTCGGCTTTGGAGCTTTTTGGAAAGGGGAGTCGAACAGCACCGATCCGATCGTGATGCTTTCCGCCGTGGCGAGCCGGACGAAGACCATAAAACTGGGCACGGCCATCTACCACATCTATGGCCGCAGCCCGGTCACGTTGGGCATCCAGGCAGCGACCTTGCAGGACCTTTCCGGCGGGCGGTTGCTATTGGGACTGGGTGTCGCCAACAAGAGCATCGCGGGCTGGCATGGCGGCATCTTTGACCGTCCGCTGAAGCGCGCGCGAGAATACATCGATATCGTGCGCAAAGTGGCTGCCGGCGAGCGCGTCGAATATGAAGGCGAGATCTATCAGACCGGCAAACGCTTCCAGCTTTCGTGGAAGCCGAGCCAGCCGAAGTTTCCCATCTACCTTGCCGGCCTCGGCCCGCAGATGACGAAGCTCGTCGGAAAGGTTTCCGACGGTGTTTTTATCAACATGGCGACGCCGGCGAAAGTCAAAGAAATCGCCGCGCGGGTGCGCGATGGGGCGGTAGAGGCGGGGCGCGATCCGAGCAAAATTGAAATCGTTGCCAAGAGTCGCGTTTCGCTGAATCCCGACAGGAGCTTAGCTCGCGCAAAGCTTCGCCAGGTACTGACGTTCTATAACATCGCCGATCATTACAGCGACATGCTCAGGGGCATGGGTTTTGAAAAAGAAGTCAACGCGATTCATGAGGCGTTTCAAAAAGGCGGCTTCAAAGCGGCCATGGGCGCACTGACCGACGAGTATATGGACAAGCTCCCCGTGGTTCCCGCAACCAGTATCAAAGAGATCAAAGAAAAGATGAAAGCATTCGAAGAAGCCGGCGTGACCCGGATGGTTATTCCGTACGTGCCGGTGACGGAGCCGGTGGTGGAGGACGCGAGGAAGTTTTTTGAAGCATGGGGCAGCGCGTAGCGCGGCGCGCTTACGCGCGGGTTCAACGTTCAAAGTTTAAGGTTCAACGTTAAGAGTCGACAATGCAATGCCGCCACCGGTTTTCGTGAGTCCAACTTTGAACATTGAACCTTGAACTTTTGAACTGAAAATCGAACGAAGGGAGATTTTCTATGTGTGATTTTGCTGCAGATGCGGCGGCCGCGGAACAGTTAATGGTCGGCCGGACTTTGAGCGTGGCGCGGGTGCGCGAGCTCAACGCCAAGGATTATTTTTATCAGATGTTGAAAGACAACCCGGAGATGCTGAAGATTTATCCGGGCATCGAGAACGAGCTGCTTCAGGGCGCCATCGATTGTCACATTCACGCCTTTCCCGACTTCGTCCATCGTTCGCAGGACATGATCCAGATCGCCATCGAGGCTTCCAAGTGCGGTATGCGGGCGATCGCTTTCAAAGACCACTGGAACATCAGCGCAACGTCGGCTTACCTGACGCAGCGCCACATCGACGATATGATCGCCAGAGGCGAACTTGCCAATCGCGTCGAAGTTTACGGTGGCGTAGGAATGTGTTTCGGCATGAGGCCGGATTACGTGCGCGTAGGACTCCAATATCCCAACTTCAAGATGATCTGGTTTCCGACCTTCACGTCCTACGGCTTCTGGCGCGGCGCCGGCCATCCGGAGCATGAAGGCGTGCGGCTGTGCAGCGAGGACGGCAAGGTCTTGCCCGAGGTAAAAGAGATCATGGAGATGGCGGGGGAAAAGAAAGTCGGCATCGGCTTTGGCCATACCGATTTTCAGGAGCTGTTACCGTTGGGCCGACTCGCCAAAGAGATCGGCGTCAGAGCGACTTTGGACCATCCGCTGCTGGAATTGAATAAACTCTTACTGGACGAGATGAAGCAGCTCCGCGACCTCGGTGTCTACGTCGGCACTTACTGCCAGCCGATGATTCCGAGCTTGTATCAACCCGTCGCCGATCCAATGGAAACCATTCGCACGATCAAAGAGATCGGCCCCGACCGCTGCATTATAGGCAGCGACTTCGGCCAAGTGCTGCACATGGATGCAGTCGACGGTATGCGCGTATTTATCCGCGCGCTGCTCGGCTTCGGCATCAAGCCGACGAAGCAAGGTGATGTTGCAAAAACAATCCGGCGAAGCTGATGTGGTTGAATGAGTAGTA